>RJVL01000001.1 GCA_003755025.1 Diaphorobacter nitroreducens
AACCCCATCGCCATGGAAGAAGGCCTGCGCTTCGCTATCCGCGAAGGCGGCCGTACCGTGGGCGCCGGCGTCGTTGCCAAGATCATTGCGTAATCCAGCAAAGCACTGAAGGAATACACAATGTCCAAGCAAAAGATCCGCATCCGCCTGAAGGCATTCGACTACAAGCTGATCGATCAGTCTGCAGCCGAGATCGTTGACACCGCCAAGCGTACCGGCGCCATCGTCAAGGGCCCCGTGCCCCTGCCGACGCGCATGAAGCGCTTCGACATCCTGCGCTCGCCGCACGTCAACAAGACCAGCCGCGACCAGTTCGAAATCCGCACGCACCAGCGCCTGATGGACATCGTCGATCCCACGGACAAGACGGTGGACGCCCTGATGAAGCTGGACTTGCCGGCTGGCGTGGACGTCGAAATCAAGCTCCAGTAATCCCTTCCTGTTGCTTCGTCCCGGTCCTCGCTGAGGACCGGGCACCCCCAACGCGGACTTGCTTGTAAAAGCAGTCCGCGTTATACTTTGCGGCTTCGCGTTTTTGCGTCCAATTTTGGATGCGTGATGCGGAGTTTTATCAACCTTCTTTCGCGCACATAGGTGCAAGCCGTCGAGGCCAGCGCCCGTCGTGCAAACGTTCTGGCCAATTGAAGTCGGGGCGGCGGAAGTTTTGGAGAACAACCAATGAGTCTGAGCAACTCCCTCGGGTTGCTGGGCCGCAAGGTGGGCATGATGCGTCTGTTCACCGATGACGGGGACGCAGTGCCCGTCACGGTGGTGGATGTGTCCAACAACCGCGTGACCCAGGTGAAAACCCAAGAGAACGATGGCTACGTGTCCCTGCAGGTCACGTTCGGTTCGCGCAAGGCATCTCGCGTGACCAAGCCTGAAGCTGGCCACCTCGCCAAGGCGGGTGTCGAAGCCGGTGAAATCATCCGTGAATTCCGCGTGACCCCCGAAGTCGCAGGCAAGTACGCCGCTGGCGCTGCTGTGCCCGTGGCTGATGTGTTCGCCGTGGGCCAGAAGGTCGACGTGCAGGGCACCTCGATCGGTAAGGGCTTCGCCGGCACGATCAAGCGCCACAACTTCGGTTCGCAGCGCGCCTCGCACGGTAACAGCCGTTCGCACAACGTTCCTGGCTCCATCGGTATGGCGCAGGATCCGGGTCGCGTGTTCCCTGGCAAGAAGATGACGGGTCACCTCGGTGATGTCACCGTCACGACGCAAAACCTCGACGTGGTTCGCATCGACGAAGCACGCCAACTGCTCTTGATTAAGGGCGCTGTTCCGGGCTCCAAGGGTGGGTTCGTCACGGTGCGTCCGGCTGTCAAGGCGCAAGCTTCCAAAGGAGCGAACTAATGCAGCTCGAACTCCTGAATGAACAGGGCCAGGCGGCGTCCAAGGTGGATGTGCCCGAGACCGTGTTCGACCGTCAGTACAACGAAGACCTGATCCATCAGATCGTCGTCGCTTACCAGGCCAACGCCCGTCAAGGCACGCGCGCCCAGAAGGACCGCGAGCAGGTCAAGCACTCGACCAAGAAGCCTTTCAAGCAAAAGGGTACTGGCAATGCACGTGCCGGTATGACCTCCTCGCCTCTGTGGCGTGGGGGCGGTCGCATCTTCCCGAACCTGCCTGAAGAAAACTTCTCGCAGAAGATCAACAAGAAGATGTACCGCGCTGGCATGGCTTCCATCCTGTCGCAGCTGGCCCGTGAAGGCCGCCTGGCGGTGGTGGACTCCCTGAAGCTTGATACGCCCAAGACCAAGGTCCTGGCCGACAAGTTCAAGGCCATGAACCTGCAATCGGTGATGGTGATCGCCGATGAAGTGGACGAAAACCTGTACCTGGCATCCCGCAATCTGAAGAACGTGTTCGTGACCGAGCCGCGTTATGCAGATCCCGTGTCGCTGGTGCACTACAAGAAAGTGCTCGTCACCAAGGGCGCGATCGACAAACTCAAGGAGATGTTCGCATGAGCACGCTCAAGTTTGACGAAGGTCGTCTGATGCAAGTGTTGGTCGCTCCCATCGTGTCCGAAAAGGCCACCATGGTTGCCGAGAAGTCCAATGCTGTGACGTTCAAGGTGCTGCAGAACGCAACCAAGCCCGAGATCAAGGCCGCCGTGGAACTCATGTTCAAGGTGGAAGTGAAGGGCGTTTCTGTGGTGAACACCAAAGGCAAGACCAAGCGCTTTGGCAAGACCATGGGCCGCCGCGATAACGTGCGCAAGGCCTATGTGCTGCTGAAGGAAGGTCAAGAGCTGAACCTGTCCGGGGAGGCTGCGTAAACCATGGCCGTTATCAAGATCAAACCGACTTCCCCGGGCCAGCGCGGCGCGGTGAAGATCTCGCGTGACCACCTGTACAAGGGTGAAGCGTTTGCAGGTCTGCTGGAACCCCAGTTCCAGAAGGCCGGCCGCAACAACAACGGTCACATCACCACCCGTCACAAGGGCGGTGGCCACAAGCACCACTACCGCGTGGTGGACTTCCGTCGCAACAAGGATGCCATCCCTGCCAAGGTGGAGCGCATCGAGTACGACCCGAACCGCACGGCCCACATCGCCCTGGTGTGCTACGCCGACGGCGAGCGCCGCTACATCATTGCTCCGCGCAACCTGGAAGTGGGCGCCACGATCGTCAGCGGCTCCGAGGCGCCGATCCGCGTCGGTAACACGCTGCCGATCCGCAACATTCCCGTGGGCTCGACCATCCACTGCATCGAGCTCAAGCCCGGTGCCGGTGCGCAGATCGCCCGCTCCGCTGGTACGTCGGCCACGCTGCTGGCCCGCGAAGGCGTGTACGCCCAGGTGCGTATGCGTTCGGGCGAAGTGCGCAAGATCCACATCGAGTGCCGCGCCACGATCGGCGAAGTCGCCAACGAAGAGCACAGCCTGCGCCAACTGGGCAAGGCCGGTGTGAAGCGTTGGATGGGTATCCGTCCCACGGTGCGTGGCGTTGCCATGAACCCGATCGACCACCCGCACGGTGGTGGTGAGGGCCGTACCGGCGAGGGCCGTCATGCTGTTGACCCATGGGGCAACCTGACGAAGGGCTACCGCACCCGCAACAACAAGCGCACACAAGTGATGATTGTGTCGCGTCGCAAGAAGTAAGGGGTAGCAAATGACTCGTTCTCTCAAAAAGGGTCCGTTTGTTGACCATCACCTGGTCGCCAAGGTCGAAAAGGCCA
This sequence comes from Diaphorobacter nitroreducens, assembly GCA_003755025.1. Taxonomy (GTDB): domain Bacteria; phylum Pseudomonadota; class Gammaproteobacteria; order Burkholderiales; family Burkholderiaceae_C; genus Diaphorobacter; species Diaphorobacter nitroreducens. Next base: position 3,190 of record RJVL01000001.1, read on the forward strand.
TTGCTACCAAGGACAAGAAGCCAGTCAAGACCTGGTCGCGTCGCTCCATGGTTCTGCCCGAGTTCATCGGTCTGACCATTGCCGTGCACAACGGCAAGCAGCACGTGCCGGTTTATGTCACCGACCAGATGGTGGGCCACAAGCTGGGCGAATTCGCCCTGACGCGCACCTTCAAGGGTCACCCCGCGGACAAAAAAGTCCAGAAGAAGTAAGGAACGACCATGTCTGAAACACGTGCAGTCCTCCGGGGCGTCCGTCTGTCGGTGGACAAGGGTCGCCTGGTCGCTGACCTGATCCGCGGCAAGAAAGTGGACCAAGCCCTGAACATCCTGGCCTTCACGCAGAAAAAAGCTGCCGTGATCGTCAAGAAGGTGCTGGAGTCCGCCATCGCCAACGCCGAGCACAACGACGGCGCCGACATCGACGACCTGAAGGTCAAGACCATCTTCGTCGAGCAAGGCACCACGCTCAAGCGCTTCACCGCGCGCGCCAAGGGTCGCGGCAACCGCATCAGCAAGCCCACGTGCCACATCTACGTGACCGTAGGTAACTGAGGCCTAAAGGAAGAATATGGGACAGAAAATCCATCCTACCGGCTTCCGCCTTGCTGTAAGCCGCAACTGGGCCAGCCGCTGGTATGCCAGCAACCGTGACTTCGCCGGCATGCTGGCCGAAGACATCAAGGTGCGCGAGTACCTGAAGGCCAAGCTGAAGAACGCCGCCGTGTCGCGCATCCTGATCGAGCGTCCTGCCAAGAACGCCCGTATCACGATCTTCTCGGCACGTCCCGGCGTTGTGATCGGCAAGAAGGGCGAGGACATCGAGAACCTGAAGAAGGAACTCGCGACCCGCCTGGGCGTGCCTGTCGCCGTGAACATCGAAGAAGTGCGTAAGCCCGAAATCGATGCCAAGCTGATCGCCGACTCGATCACCCAGCAGCTGGAAAAGCGCATCATGTTCCGCCGCGCTATGAAGCGCGCCATGCAGAACGCGATGCGCCTGGGCGCCCAGGGCATCAAGATCATGTCCTCGGGCCGTCTGAACGGTATCGAAATCGCCCGTACCGAGTGGTACCGCGAAGGCCGTGTGCCGCTGCACACCCTGCGCGCCGACATCGACTACGGCACCTCCGAAGCCAAGACCACCTATGGTGTGATCGGCGTGAAGGTGTGGGTCTACAAGGGCGACACGCTGGGCCGCAACGATCTGCCCGCCGCCGAGACGCCGCGTCCTGAAGAAGAGCGCCGTCCCCGTGGTCCGCGCCGCGATGGCCGCCCAGGCGACCGCGCCGGTGCTGGCCGTGGCGGCCGCCGCCCGATGGGCACCAATGCAGCCCCTGCCGACGGTAGCGACAAGCCTGCCGGCGCTGGTGGCGATTCCGTTAAGCGCGTCAAGAGCGCGCCCGCTGCCGCAGCGGCGGACGGTAAAGGAGAATAAACATGCTGCAACCTGCTCGCCGCAAGTTCCGTAAGGAGCAAAAAGGCCGCAACACCGGCGTTGCCACGCGTGGCAATTCGGTGGCTTTCGGTGACTTCGGTCTGAAGTGCACGGACCGTGGCCGTCTGACGGCCCGCCAGATCGAGGCCGCACGCCGTGCGATCTCCCGCCACGTCAAGCGTGGTGGCCGTATCTGGATCCGCGTGTTCCCCGACAAGCCGATCTCTACCAAGCCCGCTGAAGTGCGTATGGGTAACGGTAAGGGCAACCCCGAGTACTACGTGGCTGAGATTCAGCCCGGCAAGGTGGTGTTCGAGATCGTTGGCGTGCCCGAAGAGCTGGCCCGTGAAGCGTTCCGCCTGGCTGCTGCCAAGCTGCCGCTGCGCACCACGTTCGTTGCCCGTCAGATTGGCGCCTAAGGAGAAATCAACATGACGAAATCTGCTGAACTCCGCCAAAAAGACGTGGCCGGCCTGGAAGCCGAAATCAAGTCGCTGCAAAAGGCCCATTTCGGCCTGCGCATGCAAAAGGCCACGCAACAGCTGGGCAACACTGCCACGCTGAAGGCCACGCGCCGCGATATCGCCCGCGCCAAGACCATTCTTGCTGAAAAGCAAGCCGCCAAGTAAGGAGCCGACATGACGGAAGCTAAAAAATCCCTCAAGCGCACCTTGGTTGGCAAGGTGGTCAGCGACAAGCGCGCCAAGACCGTGACCGTGCTGGTCGAGCGCCGTGTGAAGCACCCCATCTACGACAAGATCATGATCAAGTCGAGCAAGTACCACGCCCATGATGAGAATGGCGAGTACAAGATGGGCGACACCATCGAGATCACGGAGAGCCGTCCGCTCTCCAAGACCAAGAACTGGGTGGCCACGCGCCTGGTGCAAAAGGCCGGGCTGCTCTAAGCCTTCGCAGACGCCGTCTGCGCGCCTCCGAGAAACGACCCACAATGTGGGTCGTTTTTCTTTTTGGGGCCCGCAGATCCTGCCAGGGCCCTCCAACCCAGCAAGGAGATTCTCATGATCCAAGTCGGCGACACGCTGCCCGCCATCACACTGATGGAATACTCGGAAGTCGAGGGCAATGGCTGCAGCCTCGGCCCGAACCCGGTGGATGTGCAAAAGGCCGCCGCGGGCAAGACGATTGCGCTGTTCGCGGTGCCGGGCGCCTTCACGCCCACCTGCTCGGCCAAGCACGTTCCCGGCTACGTGGAGCAGGCGGGCGCCCTGAAGGCTGCCGGCGTGGACGAGATCTGGTGCCTGTCGGTGAACGATGCCTTCGTGATGGGCGCGTGGGCGCGCGACCAGAAGACCGATGGCAAGGTGCGCATGCTGGCGGACGGCGACGCCGCCTTCGCCAAGGCCACCGGTCTGACGCTGGACTTGAACGGCAAGGGCCTGGGCCTGCGCAGCAACCGCTATTCCATGCTGGTCAAGGACGGCAAGGTGGTTGCCCTGAACGTCGAGGCGCCGGGCAAGTTCGAGGTGAGCGACGCCGCTACGCTGCTCGGCCAGGCCAAGGGCTGACGCCGCTGGCGCTGGTATCGGAGGGCTCCGGTGCTGGCACCACGCCGCAGGCGAAACGCCGCCCCGTCGCGAGATGTGGGCGGCTTTGCTATTATTTGGATAGCTGTTAACGCTTCCCAGATAAGCGCTAGAGGCCTAAAAGGCTAGTAAATTTCCGCTTTCAGGTAGTGCGAACCCGGCAGGGGGTTGTGGTAGTACGGCGGTATTTCCTCGAAGCCCAGTTCGGAATACAGCGCCCGCGCCGATTCCATGCCGTCCAGCGTGTCCAGCAACACGCAGGCATAGCCGGCTTGCCGCGCCTGGTCCAGCATGGCCTCGGCCAACTGCCGCCCCAGGCCGAAGCCGCGGAACGCCTTGCGCACGTACAGGCGCTTCATCTCGCAGGCGTTGGGGTAGTCGGCGGTGTCCAGCGGCCGCAGGGCGCAGCACCCGGCAATGCTGCCCTCCACCTCGGCCAGCAGGATATGGCCACGCGGCGGCGCGTATTCGCCCGGCAGGGTGGCGAGTTCCTGCGCAAAGTTCTGGAACGACAGGTCCACGTCCAGGGTGTCGGCATATTCCTGGAAGATGTCGCGCACCACGTGCATCTCGTGGGGCAGGGCGGGGCTCAGCAGCGTAACGTCAGGGGAATGGTCCACTGTGCAGAAAGAATCCGGCATGAAAAAGGCAGGGGCCAGTGTAGCCGCACCGCTGTGGGCACTCAAAAAGCCCCCAGGCTGGCGACCCACCAGGCCAGCAGCGCGCTCAGAGCCGCCACAAGGGCCGCCCCTGCGCGGCTGAGCGCATCGTCGCGCGACGCGGGTGTGGCCCCGGGCAGTTGACGATCGCCGTGCACCATGGCGCCCACCAGGGCCTGACGGCGCACCAGGGCGTAGAAAACAATCGCCGCCAGGTGCAGCGCGACGAGCCCCAACAGCGGGAATTGGCCCACGTCCTTGTGATACCAAGTGGCCTGCGATACCCACTCGCCAGAAACGAAGCGCGTGAGCGGACCGGCGAAGGCGATCTCGTCGTCGCTCAGCAGGCCGGTGCCTACCTGGGCCAGCAGCACCGCCAGCAGGGCAAAGACCGACAGTGCGCCCAGCGGCGAATGGCCGGGGCTGGTTACCTTGCCTTCCTGGTTGGCGAAGTGGCTGCGCAGGCGCGCGGGTGTGGGCAGGAAGCTCGCAAAACGCGACCAGCGTCCGCCCACCAGGCCCCAGGCCAGGCGAAAGGCCAGCAGCGCCAGCATCACGTAGCCCAGCCGCAGATGCCACTGCATGGCGTTGCCGCCCAGCTTGGCGGTGACGACCAGGGCGACGGTGGTCACGGCGAGCGACCAGTGGAACAGCCGGGTCGGCAAATCCCAGATGCGTACGGTGTGCGGCATGGTGAAGCGGGGGAGCGGAGGACGCGGCTATTGTGCCCAGCGTGCCCCCGGCGGGCTATATCCGACTGCCCTTCGGGCGCTTGCGGCCATGGCGTCACGCGGCCGCGCCATACTGCGCGCCGGCGCAGGGCGTCCAGCCGTCGCCGCAGCCATTCCCTTCCCCACGACAAGGTGCATTCCATGCCAATCAAAGCCCTCGCTCTTGCCGCCACCGCAGCAGCCGCCACGCTGGTGTCGCTGCCCGCCGCTGCCCAGTTCGCCAAGCCAGAAGATGCCATCAAGTACCGCCAGGGTGCGCTGTTCGTGATGGGACAGCATTTCGGCCGCATCGGCGCTATGGCCAATGGCCGCGTGCCGTTCGACGCGAAGGCTGCGCAAGAGAATGCCGATACCGTTGCCGCCCTGGCCGCTTTGCCGTGGGCCGGCTTCGGCCCCGGCACGGACAAGGGCGCTCCCACCAAGGCCAAGCCCGGCGTGTGGACCGAACAGGCCAAGTTCCAGGAGTATGCCGACAAGTTCCAGGCCGAGGCCGCCAAGCTGGCCGCCGCCGCCAAGACGGGCAGCCTGGACAACCTGAAGGCCGCGTTCGGCCCTGCGGCCAATTCCTGCAAGGCGTGCCACGACGCCTACCGCGCACGTTGATGCGCTATTGAACTAGTAGCTGCTAGCGCTTGCTGCATAAGCGCGAAAGGCCGATTTCGTTCAGGAAATCGGCCTTTTTTCTGAAGAAAGGTGCCTCAGGCTTCGGCCAGCAGGCGTTCGATGAGCTTGTGCAGCTCCTCGAAATCGGGTGCGCCGATGTAGCTCTTCACGATCTCTCCGCGCTTGTTGACGATGTACGTGGTGGGGGTGAGCTTCACGTCGCCCCAGGCCTTGGCCACGGCGCCGGTGTTGTCGATGGCCACCTTGAATGGCAGCTTGCGCGTCTCGGTGAAGTTGACCACGTAGCTCGGCGGGTCGTAGCTCATGGCCACGGCCAGCGTCTCGAAGCCCTGGCCTTTGTACTTGTCGTAGGTCGCGACGATCTCGGGCATCTCCGCCACGCAGGTGGTGCAACTGGTGGCCCAGAAGTTCACCAGCGCCACCTTGCCCTTGAGGTCGGCGGTGGTCTGCTGCGAACCGTCGAGCAGAACAAACGTGGACTGGGGTGCCTGGGATGTGCCCGAGCCCAGCACCACCACGGCGCCCACGGCAGCGCCCGCCACCAGGGCGCCCGCCGCCAGCCATTTCTTGATCTGCATAACCAGGTACTCCGTGTGGGCCGCCGTTCGGGCGGCCGTTCGTGTGTTTGACGCGATAGGTACGGGATTGTGCCGCGCGGGGCGTTCCAGCACTCGCCACCATGGGATTGCCTGCAAGGCGGTAAGTTCACCGGACGGCCGGCCTCGAGCGCGCGGTTTGCGCCAGCGCAAAGCCCTGGGGCCCATACCGTGCGCCGTCTAGAGGGGCAACCGCCAGCAGCCAGCCAGGGCGGCGCTGGGAATAATCAGGCACATGACCCTTGCTCCTGCCGGCGCGCGCCGTCTCCTGACCCTGGCCTTCGCGGCCAGCATGCTGGCGCTGGCCGCCTGCAGCCCTGCGCTGAATTGGCGCAGCGTCACCTTGCCCGACGCCGGCCTGGCGCTGACGCTGCCCTGCAAGCCTGAGTATGCGAGCCGGCCCGTGGACCTGGGCACGGGCGCCGTGCCGCTCGCCATGGTTGGCTGTGAGGCCGACGGCGCCACCTTCGCCGTATCCCACATGCCGCTAGCCGAGGCGGCGCAGGTCGGGGCGATGCTGGCGCGCTGGCAGGCGGCCGTACAGGCCGGCATGCGCGCTTCGCAGCCGGCTGCACCTGTCGCCTTCGTGCCCACGCGCGCGCTGGCTGTGCCGCAGTCGGTGCGGCTGCAGGCGCAGGGCCAGGCGCCCGGCGGCTCGGCCGTCACCGTCGATGCCGTGTGGTTCGCGCGCCTGGAGGGCGGCCAGGCACGTCTGTACCACGCGGCGGTCTATGCGCCGCGTCGCACGACGGCCACGGCGGCTGACACCTTCTTCGCCAGCCTGGCGCTGCAGCCATGAGCGCGCTCACGCGGCGCACGGCCGTGGTCGTCTTCCTGGCCTTTGCGTTCACCTACTTCATCTCGGCGCTGTTGCGCGCGATCACCGCCACTCTGGCGCCCACACTGGAGGCCGAGTTCCAGTTGCACGCGCGCGACCTGGGGCTGCTGGCGGGTGGCTACTTCCTGGGTTTCTCGCTCACGCAACTGCCGCTGGGCCGGTGGCTGGATCGTCACGGCCCGCGCACGGTGCTGCTCGGCTTTCTGGGCGTGGCGGTGGCGGGGTGCCTGGTGTTCTCGTGGGCCACGGGCTTCTCGGGGCTGCTTGCGGGGCGCATGCTGTGCGGCGCGGGCGTCAGCGCCTGCCTGATGGCTCCGCTCACGGGATTCCGGCGCTGGCTGGAGCCTGGTGCGCAGCTGCGCGCCAACTCCTGGATGCTGATGACCGGTTCGCTGGGCATGGTGGCGTCCACTCTGCCGGTGCAGTGGCTGCTGCCACTGGCAGGGTGGCGCCCGTTGTTCTGGGGGCTGGCGGCGCTCATCGTGCTGGCCATGGCGCTGCTGGCGCTGGGCGTGCCGCGCTGGCCGCAGGCGCCGGCAGAGTCGGGAGCAGGCGTAGAAACGGGCTATGCACAGGTGTGGCGCCATCCGTACTTCCTGCGCACGGCGCCGCTGGGCTTCTTCTGCTATGGCGGCATGGTCGCGGTGCAGACGCTGTGGGCCGCGCCCTGGATGCAGCACGTGGCCGGCCATACGCCGTTGCAGGCCGCCACCGGGCTGTTCTGGATCAATGTGAGCATGCTGCTCACCTTCTGGACCTGGGGCATGGCCAGCCCGTGGTTGCTGCGCCGCGTGGGCGGGGCCGACCCGGTGATGGCCGCGAGTTTGCCGCTGTCGCTGCTGGTGCTGGCGGGCATTGTGTTGGCGGGCGGACGTGCGGGCGCCGCGGCCTGGGCGCTGTATTGCGTGTCATGCACCAGCGTGGCGCTGTCGCAGCCCGCGGTGGCATTGGCGTTCCCGCAGGCGCTGGCGGGGCGCGCGCTGTCGGCGTACAACCTGGTGATCTTTGCGGGGGTGTTTGCCGTGCAATGGGGTATTGGCCTGGCGGTGGACGCGTTCGTGGCCGCCGGGCTGGACATGGCGCGCGCCTACCGGGCCGCCATGGCGCTACACCTGGCCTGCACGGCGGGAGCCTATGCATGGTTCATGGCGCGGCGCGGGCACGGTGATAATGCACTGCACTGCAGCACCCCATGAATACGCGCCTTCTCATCATCGCCCACGCCCCTTTGGCCCATGCGCTGCGTGAATGCGCGCTGCACGTGTTCCCCGACTGCTGGCAGGAGGTGCTGGCGCTGGACGTGCCGCCCCATGAGGCCCCCGAGGCCACGCTGTCGGCCGCCCGCGCGCTGATGGAGCAGCAGGGCGAGGCCTCGGTGCTGGTGCTGAGCGACCTGTTCGGCGCCACGCCCTGCAACGTGGCCCAGCGGCTGGTGGACGGCCTGCAGTCCCGCCTGGTGGCGGGCGTGAACCTGCCCATGCTGCTGCGCGCCGTGAGCTACCGTAGCGAGCCGCTGGATGCGCTGGTGGCACGCGCCCTCGTGGGTGGCACGCAGGGCGTGATGCAGGTGGGCGCGGCCGCGCCGCAGAATCAAAACCGACGTCCGTCTCATGATCAAGAAGAACATCACCATCAGCAATAAGCTGGGCCTGCACGCCCGCGCCTCCGCCAAGCTCACCAAGATGGCGGGCAGTTTTCCCTGCGACGTCTGGATGAGCAAGGGAGAGCGCCGCATCAATGCCAAAAGCATCATGGGGGTGATGATGCTGGCGGCGGGCATGGGGTCCGAGGTCGAGATCGAGACCGATGGCGCGCAGGAGCAGGAAGCCATGGATGCGCTTGTCGCGCTCATCGATGGCAAGTTCGGCGAGGGCGAATAAACCGCAGGCGAGGCACGCATGACCTTCTCCATCCACGGTCTGGCTGTCGCGCGCGGCATCGCCATCGGGCGGGCGGTGCTCGCGGTATCCAGCCGCATGGAGGTGGTGCACTACTTCATCGAGCCCGGCCAGGTCGAGGCCGAGATCCTGCGTGCGCGCCGCGGACGGGACGCGGTGGCCGAGGAGCTGCAGCGCCTGCAGACCGACATGCCGCACGACGCGCCGCCCGAGCTGGCCGCGCTGCTGGACGTGCACCTGATGCTGCTGCAGGACGAGATGCTGGTCAACGGCGTCAAGCACTGGATCACCGACCGCCTCTACAACGCCGAGTGGGCGCTGACCACGCAGCTGGAGATCATCAGTCGCCAGTTTGACGAAATGGAGGACGACTACCTGCGCGAGCGCAAGGCCGACCTGGAGCAGGTGGTGGAGCGCATCCTGCGCCACATGCGCGGCGTGGCCAGCCCCGTCGCGCCGCCGCCCTCCGCCCCCCGCCGCCAGGCCGAGGCGGGTGCGGAGGCGGAGTTCCTGCTGGGCGGCGCGGCCGATGCGCCGCTGGTGCTGGTGGCGCACGATTTGTCGCCGGCCGACATGCTGCAGTTCAAGCAGAGCGTGTTCGCCGGCTTCGTGACCGACGTGGGGGGCAAGACCAGCCACACGGCCATCGTGGCGCGCAGCATGGACATCCCCGCCGTGGTGGGTGCGCGCAGCGCCAGCCAGTTGGTGCGACAGGACGACTGGGTCATCATCGACGGCGATGCCGGCGTGGTCATCGTCGACCCCACGCCGATCATCCTGGCGGAATACGGCTTTCGCCAGCGCCAGATCACGCTGGAGCGCGAGCGCCTCATGCGGCTGCGCCACACGCCGGCCGTCACGCTGGATGCGCAGGCCATTGAGCTGCTGGCCAACATCGAGCAGCCCGGTGATGCGGGTGCCGCGTTGCGCGCGGGCGCGGCGGGCGTGGGGTTGTTTCGCAGCGAATTTTTGTTCATGGGCCGCAGCGGCCGCCTGCCGGACGAGGAGGAGCAGTACCGCGCCTACCGCGAGGCGGTGGAGGGCATGCAGGGCCTGCCCGTGACCATCCGCACCGTCGATGTGGGCGCCGACAAGCCGCTGGACAAGGGGTACAAGGACAGTTCGCTCAACCCGGCGCTGGGCCTGCGCGCCATCCGCTGGAGCCTGGCCGATCCGGCCATGTTCCGCACCCAGCTGCGCGCGGTGTTGCGCGCGGCGGCACACGGCCCGGTGCGGCTGCTGTTCCCCATGCTCGCGCATGTGAGCGAGATCCGGCAGACGCTGGCCCAGGTGGACCTGGCGCGCGCCGAGCTGGACGCACGCGGCGCTGCCTACGGTGCGGTGCAGCTGGGCGCCATGATCGAAGTGCCGGCTGCGGCGCTCATGGTGCGCCAGTTCCTGCGCTACTTCGACTTTCTCTCGATCGGCACCAACGACCTGATCCAGTACGCGCTGGCCATCGACCGCGCGGACGAGGCCGTGGCCCACCTGTACGACCCGTTGCACCCGGCCGTGCTGCGGCTGGTGGCCGACGTGATCGCGGAGGGCGCGCGCCAGGGCAAGAGCGTGAGCGTGTGCGGCGAGATGGCGGGCGATGTCGCCATGACCCGGCTGCTGCTGGGCCTGGGCCTGCGCAGCTTCTCCATGCAGCCGGCGCAGATCCTGGCCGTCAAGCAGGAGGTGCTGCGCGCCGACGCGCGCAAGCTGGGCGAGTGGGCGCAGCAGCTGTTGGATGCGGACGATCCGGCTGCGTCGTTGCAAGCTCCCTGATCGCTATTTAAATAATAGCTGCTAGCGCTTGTCAGTATTGGCCTAGAGGCCGATTTGACTTGTATTCCGAGTCAAACGCCAGCGGCGTGCGCCTGCTGGTCGGCGTGGTAGCTGGAGCGCACCATGGCACCTACTGCGGCATGGCTGAAGCCCATCTTGTAGGCTTCTTCCTCGAACATCTTGAAGGTGTCGGGGTGCACGTAGCGGCGCACCGGCAGGTGGCTGTTGCTGGGGGCGAGGTACTGGCCGATGGTCAGCATCTCGATGCCATGTGTGCGCATGTCGCGCATGACTTCCAGGATCTCCTCGTCCGTCTCGCCCAGGCCTACCATCAGGCCGCTCTTGGTGGGCACGCCGGGATGCAGTTGCTTGAACTTCTTGAGCAGGTTGAGGCTGAACTGGTAGTCGGAGCCGGGGCGCGCTTCCTTGTACAGGCGCGGCACGGTTTCCAGATTGTGGTTCATCACGTCCGGGGGCGCGGCCTTGAGGATTTCGAGCGCACGGTCGTCGCGGCCGCGGAAGTCGGGCGTGAGGATCTCGATCTGCGTGCTGGGCGAGAGTTCGCGGGTACGCTGGATGCACTCCACGAAGTGGCCCGAGCCGCCGTCGCGCAGATCGTCGCGGTCCACGCTGGTGATGACCACGTACTTCAGGCGCAGCGCGGCAATCGTCTTGGCGAGGTTCAGCGGCTCGTCTTTGTCCAGCGGGTCGGGGCGGCCGTGGCCCACGTCGCAGAACGGGCAGCGGCGCGTGCACTTGTCGCCCATGATCATGAACGTGGCCGTGCCCCTGCCAAAGCATTCGCCGATGTTGGGGCAGCTGGCTTCCTCGCACACCGTGTGCAGCTTGTGCTCGCGCAGGATGTTCTTGATCTCGTAAAAGCGCGTGGTGGGACTGCCTGCTTTCACGCGAATCCACTCGGGCTTCTTGAGGACCTCACCCTGCTCGACCTTGATCGGGATGCGCGACAGCTTGGCCGCGGCCTTCTGCTTGGCCAGCGGGTTGTAGGCTTCGGTGGACTGCGCTTCGCGCACGACGTCGGGAGTGCTCATGGCTGCTGAGGGAGAGGTCAGGGCGCGAGGCGGCGTGCGAGCTGTTGGCCCAGCATGGCCGCGGCATCGTCCCAGGGGATGTGGACGCCGATTGTAGAAAGGTCCACCGTTTGCAAACCTGCGTAACCGCAAGGGTTGATGCGGGAGAAGGGTTCCAGGTCCATGGCGACGTTCAGCGCCACACCGTGGTAGGTGCAGTGGCGCGCGACCTTGATGCCCAGCGCGGCGATCTTGCCCAAGCCGGTGAAGTCCGGCTGGGGTGGGCCGTCGGCGTGGGCACTTTTTTGCGGGCGCTGCGGCAGCATGCTGTGGCCGCGCGGATCGTCCAGGCGCACGTAGATGCCGGGCGCGCCGGCCACGCGGTGGCCCGTCACGCCGTAGTGGCCCAGCGTGCGGATCACGGCTTCCTCAATGCGGTACACGTATTCCTTGACGTAGTAGCCCGCACGGCGCAGATCGATGAGCGGATAGGCCACGACCTGGCCGGGGCCATGGTGCGTCACCTGCCCGCCGCGGTTGGTGGCAACGACGGGGATGCCGCCGGGCGAGAGGACGTGGTCGCTCTTGCCGGCCAGGCCCTGTGTGTACACCGCGGGGTGCTCACAAATCCACAGCTCGTCGGGCGTCTCGTCAGTGCGCTCCTCCGTGAAGCGCTGCATGGCGGCCACCGTGGCCGGGTAGTCCACCCGGCCCAGCATGCGCAACTCCATGGTGCGGACGTTCAGAGCACGACCTTGACCATCGGGTGCGAGGTCAGGGCCCGGTACAGATCATCGAGCTGCTCCCGGCTGGTGGCAGTCACGGTGATGGTCACGCCCAGGTAGTTGCCCGCGCGGCTGTCGCGCAACTCGATGGTGGAAGCGTCGAAGTCGGGGTCGAAGCGGCGCGCAACCTCGGTGACGGCATGCACGAACCCGTTCACGTTTGCTCCCATGACCTTGATGGGAAAGCGGGACGGATATTCGATCAACGAGTCCTTGCGAGGATCGGCGGAAGAGGGCTGGCTGGGCGTCGTCATTAGGCTCTTTCAAGGCCGGAGGGGCCGAAGGGAAGGGGTGCCCCAAGCGGGTGGCGATGGTATACCCGCGGTTCGCTGTGGCTTTAGGCGGGCCCCGTGGCCGCGCTGCACCACAATGGGCGTTGGCGCGTTGCCACAATGGTGCGGCTATGTGCAGTGATCCACCCGCGCTCCGTTACCGATTGTGGATCGGCCGGGGTTTTTACTTATAATCAAGGGCTTTGTGAAAGTTTTGGTCTGTGGCGCAGGCGTCTTCCAACGATAAAAAAATCGCCTCCGAGACTGAATCTGAGGTTGAGGATTCCGACTTCAAGCCCCTGACTGCACAAGAGGCGCAGGAGTGGCGGTCACGCCATCCGGCGCTGTCGGTCTGGCGCATTGTCTGGGGCCAGGCGGCGGTGGGGGCGGTAGTGGCCCTGCTGGCATGGTGGCTGACGGGCAGGCTGCCGGTGGCATGGTCCGCCGGGTATGGGGCTCTGTCCGTCGTGGTGCCGGCGGCGCTGTTTGCCCGTGGCATGGCGCGCAGGCGCTCCACGGCTGGTGCTGCGATGGTCGGGCTTCTGGGTTGGGAGTTGGTCAAGATTGCATTGACCGTCGCCATGTTGGCGGCGGCGCCCCGGGTAGTGCCGGGGCTCAGCTGGCTGGCGTTGCTGGTCGGCATGGTGGTAACGATGAAAACGTACTGGATCGCGCTGCTGGCGCGGCCTGGTGTCCGACGAACCGATTGATATTTGAGAGAAGAGTTGTCCGATGGCCGCAGATGCGCACGCCCCGACTGCAAGTGAATACATCGTTCACCACCTGCAGCATCTCCAGAACATCAAGCAGAAGTCCATCATCGACTTCTCGGTTGTCAACCTCGATTCCGTTGCCGTCAGCGTGATCTTGGGTGTTTTGGGTCTGTTCGTCATGTGGCTCGCTGCCCGCACGGCCACTTCCGGTGTGCCAGGCCGCTTCCAGGCGGCTGTCGAGATGCTGGTCGAGATGGTGGACAACCAGGCCAAGGCCAACATCCACAACGCGCAAAGCCGTAAGTTCATTGCACCTCTGGCGCTCACCGTGTTCGTCTGGATTTTCCTGATGAACGCTATGGACCTGCTGCCGGTGGACCTGCTGCCCGTGCTCTGGCAGGGCGCCACAGGTGACTCGCATGCCTACCTGCGCGTCGTGCCCACCGCCGATCTGTCCACCACCCTGGGTCTGTCCAGCGCCGTGCTGATCCTGTGCTTCGTGTACAGCATCAAGATCAAGGGAATGGGCGGCTGGGCGCATGAACTGGTGACCGCGCCCTTCGGTACCAGCAAGAACCCCGTTTTCGCCCTGATCCTGGGCGTGGTCAATCTGCTCATGCAGATCATTGAATACGTTGCCAAGACCGTGTCGCATGGCATGCGACTGTTCGGCAACATGTACGCTGGTGAGTTGGTGTTCATGCTGATTGCCCTGATGGGTGGCGCAGCGGCTATGTCGCTCTCTGGTGTGTTGCTCCCCGTGGGGCACATCATTGCGGGCTCTATCTGGGCGATCTTCCACATCCTGATCATCACCCTGCAGGCCTTCATTTTCATGATGCTGACGCTGATTTATCTCGGCCAGGCGCATGAAGCTCACTGATCCTTTCGTTTCCTTTCTCAACCTTCCTTTCTTTTCATCCTAGGAGTCATCATGGAAAACATTCTCGGTCTCGTCGCTCTGGCTTGTGGTCTGATCGTGGGCCTCGGCGCTATCGGCGCTTCGATCGGTATTGCCCTGATGGGTGGCAAGTTCCTGGAATCCTCCGCACGCCAGCCTGAGCTGATCAACGAACTGCAAACCAAGATGTTCATCTTGGCAGGTCTGATCGACGCCGCCTTCCTGATCGGCGTGGCCATCGCTCTGCTGTTCGCTTTCGCCAACCCCTTCGTTCTGGCCTAAGCCTCCGTCAACGCCCTAGAAAGAAAGGTGTTGCCGTGAGTATCAACGCGACCCTGTTCGTTCAGGCCATTGTTTTCCTGATCCTGGTGCTGTTCACGATGAAGTTCGTGTGGCCCCCGATCGCGAAGGCGCTGGATGAGCGAGCCCAGAAAATCGCCGATGGTCTCGCAGCTGCCGATCGTGCCAAGACCGAGCTTGCTGCTGCCGACCAGCGTGTGAAGCAGGAACTGGCTGCCGCCAGCAACGAAACCGCGACACGCTTGGCCGACGCTGAGCGCCGCGCACAGGCCATCATCGAAGAGGCCAAGGCGCGCGCCAACGATGAAGGCAACAAGATCGTCGCTGCTGCCCGTGCCGAGGCCGAGCAGCAAGCGATCCAGGCACGTGAAGCCCTGCGCGAGCAGGTGGCGGCCCTGGCCGTCAAGGGGGCTGAGCAGATTCTCCGCAAGGAAGTCAATGCCGGCGTTCATGCCGATCTGCTGAACCGTCTGAAGACCGAGCTGTAAGGGAGCATTCAATGGCTGAACTCGCCACCATTGCCCGCCCTTACGCCGAGGCGCTGTACAAGGCCTGCACCGACCAAGCGGGTGTGGACCTGAATGGCGCCACAGCCTGGGTGGACGAGCTGGCGGCGATTGCCGCCAATCCCCAATTGCGCCAACTGGCGGACAACCCCAAGGTGACGGGCGAGCAGGTGTTCGACGTCATCGTGGGCGTGGCCCGCTCGGCGTTGCCTGACCTGGCCAAGAACTTCCTGCGTACCGTGATCGACAACGGGCGCGTGCAGGCGCTGCCTGAAATCGCGGCCCAGTTCCGTACGCTGGTCAATCGCAGCCACGGCACTTCGGATGCCGTGGTGTACAGCGCCTTCCCGCTGGATGCGGGGGCTCTGACCGATGTGGGTGCCACGCTTGAAAAGCGCTTCGGTCGCAAGCTCAATCTCTCCGTGCAGTTGGATGAGACCCTGATCGGCGGCGTGCGCGTGGTGGTGGGCGACGAGGTGCTCGACACTTCCGTCAAAGCCCGTCTGGAACAAATGAAAGCTGCCCTCACCGCCTGATGGGCGTGAGGTCTCGGCTATACCCCCAAGAAAGAAGGAAAGAGTCATGCAACTCAATCCCGCAGAAATTTCTGAACTGATCAAGAGCCGCATCGAAGGTCTGGCAGCCAGCAGCGACATCCGCAACCAGGGCACCGTGGTGTCCGTGACCGACGGTATCGTGCGCGTCCACGGCCTGTCGGACGTGATGCAGGGCGAAATGCTCGAATTCCCTGCTGCGGCAGACGGTCAGCCCTCCTTCGGCCTGGCCCTGAACCTCGAGCGCGACTCCGTTGGCGCTGTGATTCTGGGCGAGTACGAACACATTTCTGAAGGCGATACCGTGAAGTGCACGGGCCGCATTCTGGAAGTGCCGGTGGGCCCGGAACTGATCGGCCGCGTGGTGAACGCTCTCGGCCAGCCGATCGACGGCAAGGGTCCGATCAACGCCAAGATGACGGACGTGATCGAGAAGGTCGCTCCCGGCGTGATCGCGCGCCAGTCCGTGGACCAGCCGCTGCAAACCGGCCTGAAGTCCATCGACTCCATGGTGCCAATCGGCCGTGGCCAGCGTGAGCTGATCATCGGCGACCGCCAGACCGGCAAGACGGCAGTGGCCATCGACGCCATCATCAACCAGAAGGGCCAGGGCGTGACGTGTATCTACGTCGCCATCGGCCAGAAGGCATCGTCGATCAAGAACGTGGTGCGCGCCCTGGAACAGGCCGGCGCCATGGAATACACCATCGTCGTGGCGGCTTCGGCTTCCGAGTCCGCCGCTATGCAGTACGTGTCGGCCTACTCCGGCTGCACGATGGGCGAGTACTTCCGCGACCGTGGCGAAGACGCGCTGATCGTGTACGACGACCTGTCCAAGCAAGCTGTGGCCTACCGACAGGTTTCGCTGCTGCTGCGCCGCCCGCCAGGCCGCGAAGCCTTCCCCGGCGACGTGTTCTATCTCCACAGCCGCCTGCTGGAGCGTGCAGCACGTGTGAATGCCGACTATGTGGAAGCCTTCACCAAGGGCGAGGTCAAGGGCAAGACGGGTTCGCTGACCGCACTGCCCGTGATCGAAACCCAGGCCGGCGACGTGTCTGCCTTCGTTCCAACCAACGTGATCTCGATCACCGACGGTCAGATCTTCCTGGAAACCAGCCTGTTCAACGCTGGTATTCGTCCCGCCATCAACGCCGGTATCTCGGTGTCGCGCGTGGGTGGTGCCGCCCAGACCAAGCTGATCAAGGGCCTGTCCGGCGGTATCCGTACCGACCTGGCCCAGTACCGTGAACTCGCGGCGTTCGCGCAGTTCGCCTCCGACCTGGACGAAGCCACGCGCAAGCAGCTGGACCGCGGCGCCCGCGTGACGGAACTGCTCAAGCAGCCCCAGTACAGCCCGCTGAGCACGGCCCTGATGGGCGCGACGCTCTTCACGGTGAACAAGGGCTTCCTGGACGACGTGGACGTGAAGAAGGTGCTGGCCTTCGAAGCCGGCCTGCACCAGTACCTGAAGACGAGCCACGGTGCGCTGCTGGACCGCCTGCAGCAGAACCGCGCGTTCGACAAGGAAGGCAAGGACGAGGCCGAACTGACGCAAGCCATCACGGCGTTCAAGAAGTCGTTCGTTTAAATCGGACGAGGAACCATCATGGCAGCAGGTAAGGAAATACGCGGCAAGATCAAGTCGGTGGAAAACACCAAGAAGATCACCAAGGCCATGGAAATGGTGGCCGCGTCCAAGATGCGCAAGGCGCAAGACCGCATGCGTGCCGCCCGACCCTATGCCGAGAAGGTGCGCAACATTGCCGCCCACCTCGGCGAGGCCAACCCTGAGTACGTGCACCCTTTCATGAAGGCGAACGATGCGAAGGCAGCTGGCATTATTGTCGTCACGACCGACAAGGGCCTGTGCGGAGGCATGAACACCAACGTGCTGCGCGCCGTCACCACCAAGCTGCGCGAACTGCAGTCTACGGGTGTCGATGTGCAGTCGGTGGCTATTGGCAACAAGGGGTTGGGCTTCCTCAACCGCGTGGGTGCCAAGGTCGTGGCGCATGCCACCGGGCTGGGCGATACGCCGCACCTGGACAAGCTGATCGGACCGGTGAAGGTGCTGCTGGATGCTTACGCGGAAGGCAAGATCAACGCGGTGTACCTCAGCTACACCAAGTTCATCAACACCATGAAGCAGGAATCGGTGGTGGAGCAGTTACTGCCCCTGTCGTCCGAGCAGATGCAGGCCCAGAAGACCGGCCATGGTTGGGATTACATCTACGAGCCTGATGCGCAGAGCGTGATCGACGAACTGCTGGTGCGCTATGTCGAGTCGCTGATCTACCAGGCAGTGGCAGAGAACATGGCCTCGGAGCAGTCCGCGCGCATGGTGGCCATGAAGGCCGCCACCGACAACGCCGGTAACGTCATCAACGAGCTCAAGCTGGTCTACAACAAGACGCGCCAAGCGGCGATCACGAAAGAACTTTCGGAGATCGTTGCAGGTGCCGCGGCAGTCTGACGCCGCCTTCGGGTCTCGGTTTAAATTTTTGGAGCAAATCAAATGGCTCAAGTGCAAGGCAAGATTGTTCAATGTATCGGCGCCGTGGTGGACGTGGAGTTCCCGCGCGACCAGATGCCCAAGGTGTATGACGCCCTGAAGCTCGAGGGCTCGCCCCTGACGCTGGAAGTGCAGCAGCAGCTGGGCGACGGCGTGGTGCGTACCATTGCGCTCGGTTCTTCGGACGGCCTCAAGCGTGGCCTGATGGTCACGAACACCGGCAACCCCATCACCGTCCCCGTGGGCAAGGCCACGCTGGGCCGCATCATGGACGTGCTGGGCAACCCCATCGACGAGCGCGGCCCCGTGGACCAGAGCCTGACGGCTTCCATCCACCGCAAGGCCCCCGCTTATGACGAGCTGAGCCCTTCGCAGGAACTGCTCGAGACCGGCATCAAGGTGATCGACCTGGTCTGCCCGTTCGCCAAGGGCGGCAAGGTGGGTCTGTTCGGTGGCGCCGGCGTGGGCAAGACCGTGAACATGATGGAACTCATCAACAACATCGCCAAGGCACACTCGGGTCTGTCCGTGTTCGCCGGCGTGGGTGAGCGTACCCGCGAGGGCAATGACTTCTATCACGAAATGGCCGACTCCGGCGTCGTGAACCTGGAGAACCTGGGCGAGTCCAAGGTGGCCATGGTCTACGGCCAGATGAACGAGCCCCCGGGCAACCGTCTGCGCGTGGCCCTGACCGGCCTGACCATCGCCGAGTCCTTCCGTGACGAAGGCCGTGACGTGCTGTTCTTCGTGGACAACATCTACCGCTACACGCTGGCCGGTACCGAAGTGTCCGCTCTGCTGGGCCGTATGCCTTCCGCCGTGGGCTACCAGCCGACGCTGGCCGAGGAAATGGGCCGTCTGCAAGAGCGTATTACCTCGACCAAGGTCGGGTCCATCACGTCCATTCAGGCCGTGTACGTGCCTGCCGACGACTTGACCGACCCCTCGCCCGCCACCACCTTCGCCCACCTGGACTCCACCGTGGTGCTGTCGCGTGACATCGCCGCTCTGGGTATCTACCCTGCCGTGGACCCGCTGGACTCCACCAGCCGCCAGTTGGACCCGCAGGTCGTGGGTGAAGAGCACTACCAAGTGGCCCGCCAAGTGCAGGGTACCCTGCAGCGCTACAAGGAACTGCGCGACATCATCGCAATTCTGGGTATGGACGAGCTGGCCCCCGAGGACAAGCTGGTCGTGGCCCGTGCCCGCAAGATCCAGCGTTTCCTGTCGCAGCCGTTCCACGTGGCCGAGGTGTTCACAGGCTCGCCCGGCAAGTACGTGCCGCTGTCCGAGACCATTCGCGGCTTCAAGATGATCGTGGCTGGCGAATGCGACCACCTGCCCGAGCAGGCCTTCTACATGGTGGGCACCATCGACGAAGCCTTCGAAAAGGCGAAGAAGGTGGCCTGATGGTCCGAAGGCCGGCCCCGCGGCCGGCCCTCGTGAGCCCTACAGGCTTGCCATTCCCTTTTTCTAGGAGCAAAGATGAACACCATCCATGTTGATGTGGTCAGTGCCGAAGAGTCCATCTTCTCCGGCGAGGCGCGCTTCGTCGCGCTGCCCGGCGAAGCGGGCGAATTGGGCATCTATCCGCGCCACACGCCACTCATCACCCGCATCAAGCCGGGTTCGGTGCGCATCGAATTGCCTGACGGCAATGAAGAGTTCGTTTTCGTGGCCGGTGGCATTCTGGAAGTGCAGCCCGACTGCGTGACCGTGCTGTCCGACACCGCCATCCGTGGCCGTGACCTGGACGACCAGAAGGCGCAGGAAGCCAAGGCTGCGGCCGAGGAAGCACTGAAGAACGCCAAGAGCGAGATCGATCTGGCCCGCGCCCAGTCCGAGCTGGCCGTGATGGCAGCGCAGATTGCCGCGCTGCGCAAGTTCCGCCAGAAGCGCTGATCGACTGATCGCCTTCCATCGCAAAAGCCGCCTTCGGGCGGCTTTTGTCGTTATGGGTGGGCCCGCTATGGCGCTCGTCCATCGGCGCCGTCCGACGCCAGCCAGGCCCAACGCGACGCTAGCATGGGCCATGGTCAACCCTTTGGCAGAGTCTGCGGCAGACGACCTGGTGGTAGCGCGCCCCGAAGGGCTGTATTGTCCACCGGGTGGCTTTTACATCGACCCCTGGCGGCCGGTGGACCGGGCCGTCATCACCCATGGCCATGGCGACCACGCGCGGCGCGGGCATGGACACTACCTGGCGCACGAGCACAGCGCGGGTATCCTGCGCGGTCGGCTGGGGGCGGACATCGCTTTGCAGACGCTGGCCTACGGCGAACCCCTGCACCACAACGGCGTGCGTATCTCACTGCACCCTGCGGGCCATGTGCTGGGCTCGGCCCAGGTGCGGCTGGAGCACGGCGGTCGCGTGTGGGTGGCCTCGGGTGATTACAAGCTGGAGGCCGACGGCACCTGCGCGCCGTTCGAGCCCGTGCGCTGCGACACGTTCATCACCGAATCCACCTTCGGCCTGCCCATCTACCGTTGGCCCGCTCAGGCCGTCCTGCAAGCCCAGATCAACGACTGGTGGCGTTCCAACGCGGCCATGCGCCGCCCTTCGGTGCTGTTTTGCTACGCGTTCGGCAAGGCGCAGCGCATCCTGCGTGGCGTAGATGCCAGCATTGGTCCGCTGCTCATGCATGGCGCGGTGGAGCCCCTCAATGCCGCTTACCGCGCCGCCGGCGTGCGCCTGCCGCCCACGCAGGGGGCCACCGACGCGTCACTGGATGCCGCGACACGCGAGACCGCGCTGGTGCTGGCGCCGCCCTCGGCCCAAGGCACTCCATGGATGCGCCGCTTCCCACGCCACGCCGATGCCTTTGCCAGCGGCTGGATGCAGCTGCGCGGCACGCGTCGCCGCCGCGGGGTGGATCGTGGTTTCGTGCTCTCCGATCACGCAGACTGGCCGGGCCTGCAGCAGGCGATTGCCGCCACGGGGGCCGAGCGCGTGTTCGTCACCCACGGCAGCGTGGCCGTCATGGTCCGCTGGCTGCGCGAGCAAGGGCTGGATGCCCAGGCTTTCGCCACCGAATACGGCGACGAGGACGAGGCCGCGCCGACCGATGCGCCAACTGCATCGCCCACTGCGCCGGAAGCCGACACAGGTGACGCGGCCGGAGGCACCTCCTGATGCAGGCCTTTGCCGCGCTCTACCAGGCGTTGGATGCCAGCACGTCCAGCCTCGCCAAGCAGGCCGCACTGCGCCACTATCTGCGGGGTGCGCCACCCGAGGATGCCGCCTGGGCCGTCTACTTCCTCGCGGGTGGCAAACCACGCCAACTCGTGCCCACCAAGCTGCTGCGCGCGGTGGCGCGCGAGGCGGCGGGGTTGCCGGAATGGCTGTTCGACGAAAGCTACGAGGCTGTGGGCGATCTGGCCGAGACCATCGCACTGCTGCTGCCCCCGCCCACGCAGGCGCACGCCCTGGGGCTGGCCGCATGGATGCGCGAACACCTCTTGCCGCTGCGCGGCCTGGCGCCCGACACCCAGGCTGAACGGCTGGGTGCGCAATGGGCGCGGCTGGCGCCCGAGGAGCGGCTGGTGTACTTCAAGCTCATCACGGGGGCCTTCCGCGTGGGCGTGTCGCGCTTGCAGGTCACGCAGGCGCTCGCGGCCGTGAGCGGCGTGGACGCCAAGCGCATCGCCCAGCGCCTCATGGGCTACACCCACGTGGGCGCGCAGCCCGGGGCGGCCGACTACCAGCGCCTCGTGGCGCCCCAGGGAGATGGTGCGGGCGCGCAGGCTGTGGAAGCCCAGGGCCATCCCTATCCCTTCTTTCTGGCGCACCCGCTGCAGCTGCCGGTGGCGCAGTTTGACGCCGCGCTCGGCCCGCCGGCGGACTGGATCGTGGAATGGAAGTGGGACGGCATCCGCGCCCAGCTCGTGCGGCGCGGGGGCACCACTTGGCTGTGGTCGCGCGGGGAGGAGTTGGTGACCGATCGCTTCCCCGAACTGCAGGCGCTGGGTGACGAAGCCCTGCCCGACGGCACGGTGCTCGACGGCGAGATCGTCGTCTGGCAGCCCGCGCGAGCGGATGCGCCGGCGCAGCCGCGCCCGTTTGCCGACCTGCAAAAGCGCATCGGCCGCAAGTCGCTGGGCGCCAAGCTGCTGCGCGAGGTGCCCGTGGTGCTGCTGGCCTACGACCTGCTGGAGGAACACGGCCAGGACCTGCGCGGCCTGCCGCTGCAGGCGCGGCGCGCGCGGCTGGACGCGCTGCTGGCGCGCACCGACCACCCGGCGCTGGTGCCCAGCCCGGTGCTGCAGGGACAGAGCTGGGCCGAACTGGCACGCCTGCGGGACAGCGCGCGTGCCCTGGGCGTGGAGGGCATGATGCTCAAAGGGCGCACGGCGCACTATGGTGTGGGCCGCACCCGGGACGTGGGTATCTGGTGGAAGTGGAAGATCGACCCGATGAGCGTGGACGCCGTGCTCATTTATGCGCAGCGCGGCCACGGGCGCCGCGCCAGCCTGTACAGCGACTACACGTTCGCCGTGTGGAGTGCGCCGCAGGGCACCGAGGGGCGCACGCTGGTGCCGTTTGCCAAGGCGTATTCGGGCCTCACCGATGCCGAGATGGCGCGGGTGGACGCCATCATCCGCAAGACCACGGTGGAGAGCTTCGGCCCGGTGCGCAGCGTGCGGCCCACGCTGGTGTTCGAGCTGGGTTTTGAGGGCATAGCGCGCAGCGCGCGGCACAAGAGCGGCATCGCCGTGCGCTTCCCGCGCATGCTGCGCTGGCGTGAGGACAAGCCGGTGGACGAGGCTGATTCGCTGGATACGCTGGCAGCGCTGTTGCCTGCTACGCCATGATCTGGTGCTATGAATACAAGAGCTGTTGGCGCTGGATGGATGGGCGCTGCAGGCGATTTTCCCTCGAAATGCCATGGCCCGCGCGGCGGCAATGCCTTGGCCGCGCGGTGCAACGGGGGGTGCCGTGACCGCCCCGCGCTTCCCCCTCGCAACCGGCTGGCTGGCCACGCGCGGCTGGGCGCCGTTTGCCTTCCAGCGCCAGGTGTGGCGCGCCATCGCGCAGGGACGCTCGGGCCTGCTGCACGCCACCACGGGCGCCGGCAAGACTTATGCGGTGTGGCTCGGGGCGCTGCAGGCCTTCGCTGACCGGGAGTCAAAACGGCCTGCAGCGCCCGTCCATCCGGCGCTACATGCTATAAATAACGAAGCGACACCGCGGACCGCACCACTCACCGTGGTGTGGATCACGCCCATGCGCGCGCTGGCCGCCGACACGCTGCGTGCGCTGGCGGCGCCGCTGCAGGCCCTGGCCGCACAGCATGCCGGCCTGGCGCGCTGGAGCCTGGGCGCCCGCACGGGCGATACCGGCAGCGCCGAACGCAGCGCCCAGGCGCGGCGTCTGCCCACGGTGCTCGTGACCACCCCCGAAAGCCTGTCGCTGCTGCTGGCGCGCGCGGACGCGCGCGAGCAACTGGCCCGCGTGCGTCTGGTGGTGGCGGATGAATGGCACGAGCTGCTGGGCAACAAACGCGGCGTGCAGGTGCAGTTGGCGCTGGCGCGGCTCGCGGGCTGGAACCCGCGGCTCCTGGTCTGGGGCATGTCGGCCACGCTGGGCAACCTGCCCGAGGCCATGCAGACGCTGGTGGGCCGGGAGGGCGGCACGCTGGTGCGCGGCCGCGTGGAAAAGCGCCTGGTGGTGGACACCCTGCTGCCCGAGCGGCCCGAGCGCTTCACCTGGGCCGGCCACCTGGGCCTCGCCATGCTGCCGGCGGTGGTGCGCGCGCTGGAGGAGTCGCCCGGCACCACGCTGGTGTTCGTCAACGTGCGCTCGCAGGCCGAGCAGTGGTACCAGGCGCTGCTGGATGCGCGGCCGGACTGGGCGGGGCAGATCGCCATCCACCACGGCTCGCTGGACCGCGGTGTGCGCGAATGGGTGGAGGCGGGGCTCAAGAGCGGCAGCCTGCGCGCCGTGGTCTGCACCAGCAGCCTGGACCTGGGTGTGGACTTTCTGCCGGTGCAGCGCGTGCTGCAAATCGGCTCGGCCAAGGGCGTGGCGCGCCTGCTGCAGCGCGCCGGCCGCTCGGGCCACGCACCAGGGCGGCCCTCGCGCATCACGCTGGTGCCCACGCACAGCCTGGAGTTGGTGGAGGCCGCCGCCGCGCGCGCCGCGGTGCATGCCGGGCGGGTGGAAAAGCGCGTCTCGCCGCACCAGCCCGTCGACGTGCTGGTGCAGCACCTGGCCACGGTGGCGCTGGGCGGGGGCTTCGAGCCCGAGGCGCTGTATGCCGAGGTGCGCCGCACGGCCGCGTACCGCACGCTGCCGCGCGGCGTGTGGCAGTGGTGCCTGGACTTCGTTGCGCGTGGCGGCAGCGCCCTGGCGGCCTATCCGGACTACCGCCGTGTCGTGCCGGACGAGAACGGTGTGTGGCGCCTGCCCGATGCGCGCCTGGCACGCCGCCACCGCGCCAACATCGGCACCATCGTGAGCGATGCCAGCATGCAGGTGCAGATTCTGCAGGGCGCTCGCCTGGGCGCGGTGGAAGAGGGCTTCATCGCGCGGCTGTCGCCGGGCGACTGCTTCGTGTTCGCCGGGCAGGTGCTGGAACTGGTGCGCACGCGCGAGATGACCG
This sequence comes from Diaphorobacter nitroreducens, assembly GCA_003755025.1. Taxonomy (GTDB): domain Bacteria; phylum Pseudomonadota; class Gammaproteobacteria; order Burkholderiales; family Burkholderiaceae_C; genus Diaphorobacter; species Diaphorobacter nitroreducens. The sequence continues at coordinate 27,466 of RJVL01000001.1, forward strand.
CCTTCGTGCGGCGCGCGCCGGGGCGCCAGCCCACGGTGCCGCGCTGGAACGGCTCGCGCATGCCGCTGTCCACCGTGCTGGCCGACTACGTGGTGCAACAGCTCGCGCAGGCGGGGCGGGGCCGCTACGCCAGCCCCGAGCTGCGCGCCGTGCGCCCGCTGCTGGAGGTGCAGCGCCGCTGGTCCGCCCTGCCCACGCCGGGCACGCTGCTGGCCGAGACGCTGCGCACGCGCGAGGGCTGGCACCTGTTCCTCTACCCGTTTGCCGGCCGGCATGCGCACATCGGGCTGGCCAGCCTGTTCGCCTGGCGCGCGGCCCAGGGGGTGCCGGGCACCTTCTCGATCGCGGTGAACGACTATGGATTGGAGCTGCTGTCCGCCACAGAACGCGACTGGCCGGCCTTGCTGCCCGACCTGCTGCGCACCGACGCCGCCGCGCCGCAGGCCGCCCGGCAGGCGCACGGCCTGGCGCCTGACGAGGCGCTGGCCATCCGCAACACTGCCAACGCCACGGCGCCCGAGGGGGTGCCGCAAGAGCGTGACGCGCGCGCGGCGCTGCTGCACGAGGTGCTGGCCAGCCTCAACGCCACCGAGATGGCGCGCCGGCGCTTTCGCGAGATTGCGCGCGTGGCGGGGCTCATCTTTCAAAGCCACCCGGGCGAGCAGCGCAGCGCGCGCCAGCTGCAGGCGTCTTCCCAGTTGTTCTTCGAGGTCTTTCGGCGTTATGACGCGGGCAACCTGCTGCTGCGCCAGGCCGACCAGGAAGTGCTGAGCCAGGAGCTGGACGTGGCACAGCTGCTGGCGGCGCTCACACGCATGCAGGCGCAGCAGCTCATGGTGCAGCCTCTCGTGCGACCCGGGCCGCTGGCCTTTCCGCTGATGGTGGAGCGCTTTCGCGAGCAGCTCAGCAACGAGGCGCTGGCCGACCGCATCGCGCGCATGCTGGGCGACATGGAAGCCGCCGCCAGCGCGCGCAAACCCGTACCGGCCCCGCCGGTGCAGGACGTCGTGCCCCCTGACCCGCCGCGCCGCCGGCGCGCCGCTTCCCCGGCCGCGCCACCGCGGCAGGAAGCATCGTCCGCCGCCACCGACGCACTGCGCGGCACGCTGGACTTTGCCGATGCCTCCGAGGGCACGGGCGCCGCGCCGGCCGCGGAGCGGGGCCGTTCTCCACGCCGCGCGCGCAAACCTTCCCGCCCGTTGCCGCGCCTGTGACCCATGCACGCGCCTGATCTGCCCGCCGACCTGGCCGTGGACCTGGCCGGCACCACCGTGTGGCTGCTGCCCGAGCGCGCGCTGTGGTGGCCGGACGGCGCCATGCTGTGCCTGGCCGACCTGCACCTGGGCAAGGCCGCCACCTTCCGCGCGCGCGGCCTGCCCGTGCCCGCGGGCACCACGCAGGGCAACCTGGATCGGCTGGCGCAGTTGCTGGCGCGCCACCCCGGCGTGCAGCGCCTGGTGGTGCTGGGCGACTTCCTGCATGCGGCCGAGGCCCACGCGCCCGCGCTGCTGCGCGCGTTGGCCGCTTGGCGCGAGAACCATGCGGCACTGGAACTGGTGCTGGTGCGCGGCAACCACGACCGCCACGCGGGCGACCCACCGGCCTGGCTGGGCGCACGCATCGTGGACGAGCCCTGGTCTCTGGGACCCTTCGCCTGCTGCCACCATCCACAGCACCGCGCGGGGCGGTGGGTGCTGGCCGGGCACCTGCACCCCACGGCCGTGCTGTACGGCGGCGGGCGCGATGCGCTGCGCATGCCCTGTTTCTTGGCGGAGCCGGGCCTGCTGGTGTTGCCGGCTTTTGGCGAGTTCACCGGCGGCCATGCCGTGCCCGCCGCGCCGGGGCGCCAGCGCTTCGCGGTGGGGGCGGGGCGCGTCTGGGCGTTGCCCTGAAGGCGTGATCGAAAAGGGAGTTCCGCCTCGCAAGGCGTGCTCTGGTACTCAGTCCACCGTGCCCGGGATGACGGGGGCGTCGGGCAGCTCGTTCGGCCGGTCCACGCCCTCGGTGGCCGGGAAGTGCTCCACGAGCAGCGCCGAGACCTCGCTCAGCGCCTGGGTCAGACCGTCCTCGTGCCGGCCTTGGCGGAAGGCCTCGGCCATGTGCGACACCATGCTGCGCCATGTCGCCGGGGGCACGCGGCGCGCCAGAGCGCGGTCGGCCACGATCTCGATGGCATGCTCGGCCAGCATCAGGTAGATGAGCACGCCGTTGTTGTGTTCGGTGTCCCACACACGCAGCTTGCCGAACTGCGTGACCGCGCGCTCGCGCGCCGTGGCGCCACGCCACAGGTACGACAGCGGCAGGCCGCCTTCCACGCAGATGCGGATCTGGCCGGTGTGGCGGCGCTCGCTGGCGGCCACGCGCTGGCCCAGGCGCTCCAGCACCTCGGGTGGCAGGGCCTGGTGCAGGCCGCCGTCGGACCAACGGTGCCGCAGCAGCCGCGCCAGGCGCGCCAGCACGCCGGAAGGTGGGGATGAAGAGGGTGTGACCATGGTGTTTCGCTCTGTGCTTGCCGCCCTACCAGTCGCCCGATGCACCGCCGCCGCCGAAGTCTCCGCCGCCGCCCGAGCCGAATCCACCACCGCCTCCACCGCCCCAGCCACCGCCGTGACCGCCTCCCCAGCCGCCGCCGCCGTGCCACACCACGGGGCCGCCGCGGCCCGCAAAGATCCAGGTGTAGAGCAGCGCCAGCAGCCCCGCGCCACCCGCCAGCAGCAGGCTGGAGGTGACGATGAAGGCCAGGAACCCAGCGCCGCCGCCCATCACCAGGCCGCCCAGGCGCTGGCCGAACAGCCGGCGCACCACGGGGCCCGCCACCATCACGCCGAAGAAGAGGAAGACGGCCAGGTCTGTCCAGTCAAAGCCCGCGGACGCGCCGCGGCCCTGCCCGTCGCCTTGCTGGCTGCTTTGCGGCGCGGGCAGGTTTTCGCCCGCGATGCGCGCGCCGATTTGCTGCACCGCGGCGTCCAGCCCGCCGGCAAAGTCGCCCTCGCGAAAGCGCGGCTTCATCGCGCCGTCGATGATGCGCGCGGCGGCGATGTCGGGTATGGCGCCTTCCAGCGCCTTGGCCACCTCGATGCGCATGCGCCGGTCGTCCTTGGCCACGACCACCAGCACGCCATCGCCCACGTCCTTGCGGCCGATCTTCCAGGCGTTGCCCACGCGGTTGGCGAAGGCGGCGATGTCCTCGGGCGCGGTGGTGGGCACCATCAGCACCACCACCTGCGAGCCGTGCTGCTGCTCGATGGCGGCCAGGCGCGCCTCCAGCCCCTGGCGCTGCGCGTCGTTCAGCGTGCCGGTCTGGTCGATCACGCGCGCCTGCAGCGCAGGCACCGCGCGCAGCGGCTGCGCGGTGGCGGGGAGGGCTCCGATAGCTACAAAAAATATAGCTATCAGCGCTTGAAGGGCAAGCGCTAGCGGCATATTTTGCTTACAACCCGGATGTCAGGGTTTGGAGGCGGGTGCGGGGCTGGAGAAATCCACCTTGGGCGGCGCAGAGATCTCGGCCTCGTTCGCCACCGTGAAGCTGGGCTTGGGTTCATAGCTGAACACCATGGCCGTGAGGTTGGTGGGGAAGCTGCGTGCGAGCACGTTGTACTCCTGCACGGTCTGGATGTAGCGGTTGCGTGCCACGGTGATGCGGTTCTCGGTGCCCTCCAGCGTCACGCGCAGGTCGCGGAAGGCCTGGTTGGCCTGCAGCTGCGGGTAACGCTCGGCCACCACCATCAGGCGCGACAGCGCGCTGGACAGCTCGCCCTGCGCCTGCTGGAACTTGTTGAACGCCTCGGGGTTGTTGAGGGTTTCGGGCGTCACCTGGATCGAGGTGGCCTTGGCGCGCGCCTCGATCACCTTGGTCAGCGTCTCCTGCTCGAACGCCGCCTCGCCCTTGACGGTGGCCACGATGTTGGGCACCAGGTCGGCGCGGCGCTGGTACTGGTTGAGCACTTCGCTCCACGCGGCCTTGGACTGCTCGTCCAGGCGCTGGAAGTCGTTGTAGCCGCAGCCCGAGAGGGCCAGCACGGCGGAAAGCATGGCGATGAGTCGTTTCATGGTGAAGAGGCCTTTGCAATGCAGAAGAAAGACGGGCGGCACGGCACCGCGCATGCCGATCATTGTGCATGCATCGGCCAGGCGCATGACAGGGCCATCGAACGGCACAATACGCGGCTGGGTTGCAACCACCGACACTTCGCCATGCCCCGAACCCCGCTGCGCGCGGCCGCCCTGGCCGGTTCCCCCGACGATCTGGAAGCCGCGTTCTACGACGCCCTGCAAGCCGGCGACGTGGAGCGCGTGATGGCCTGCTGGGCCGACGAGGACGACATCGTCTGCGTGCACCCCGGCGCCGCGCGCCACGTGGGGCCCGCCGCCATCCGCGCGGCGTTCGCCACCTTGCTGCAGCAGGGCGGCCTCAACGTGCATCCCGCGCAGGTGATGCGCGTGCAGGCCCTGGCGAGTGCCGTGCACAGCGTGCTGGAACATGTGCGTGTGATGCTGCCCGACGGCCCGCGCAAGGCCGTGGTACAGGCCACCAACGTCTACCACAAGACCCCGCAAGGCTGGCGCCTGGTGGCACACCATGCCAGCGCCGCCGGCATGCACGAGGCCGAGGGCGCTGCGCCCGCCGGGCACCTGCTGCATTGATGCCGAGCCTTTGATCGGCTGGCTTATGGGTCAAATGGGCCTCTAGCACAATACCAGCAAGCGCTGTCAGCTATGAAATATGAAGCGCCCTGGTGGTTGCCCGGCGGCCATGCACAGACCATCTGGCCCGCGCTGTGGGCGCGGCGCACGCTGGGGCCGCCGCCGGCCTATGTGCGCGAGCGCTGGCTGGCGCCCGACGGCGACTTCGTGGATGTGGACTTCCTGCGGCCGTGTGCCGCGGCGGGCGCGGCCCCCGCGCCGCTGCTGGTGCTGTTCCATGGACTGGAAGGCTCGTCGCGCAGCCACTATGCGCAGGCCTTCGCCGGCGTAGCCCGCGAGCGCGGCTGGGGTTTTGCCGTGCCGCACTTTCGCGGCTGCAGCGGCGAGATCAACCGCGCGCCGCGCGCCTACCATTCGGGCGACCATGAAGAGATCGACTGGATCCTCCAGCGCCTGGCCGGGTTGCAGCGGACCGGCGATGGCGCGCGGGCGCCGCTGCTGGCCGTGGGGGTGTCGCTGGGCGGCAATGCGCTGATGCGCTGGGCCGGCGAGCAGGGCGGCCACGCGCTCGCCTGCGCGGACGCCATCGCCAGCGTGTGCGCTCCGCTGGACCTGGCGGCCGGCGGTCACGCCATCGGGCGGGGCTTCAACCGGCAGGTGTACACGCGCATGTTCCTGCGCACCATGGTGCCCAAGGCGCTGGCCAAGCTGGCGCAGTACCCCGGCCTGTTCGACCGCGCGGCCCTGCTGGCCGCGCGCGACCTGCACGCTTTTGACGACCTCTTCACCGCGCCGCTGCACGGCTTTCGTGATGCAGACGACTATTGGCGCCGCGCGTCGGCCAAGCCGCTGCTGCCTGCGGTGCGCGTGCCGGCGCTGCTGGTCAATGCGCGCAACGATCCCTTCGTGCCCGGCGCCAGCCTGCCGCGCGACGGTGATGTGGCACCCGCGGTCACGCTCTGGCAGCCGGCGCATGGCGGCCACGTCGGCTTTGCGCAGGGCGGCTGGCCCGGCCATGTGCGTGCCCTGCCCGAAGCCGTGGCCGCCTGGCTGGCCGACCATGCGGCGCTGGGGTGAATGCCTGCGGGGGCGCGGACGAGGCGCACAATCGCGGTCATGGATGACATCGTCAAGCAGGCCATCGCCAAATGGCCCAACGTGCCGGCCTGCTACGGCTGGCTGGGGCTGGATGCGCGCGGCCACTGGTACCTGCGCGATGACGCCGTGCAGTTACAGGGCGGCTTCGCCGTGGCGCGCGGAACGCGGCTGGAGCATGCCAAGCTGATCGAATTCATCCACCGCAACTATGAGGCGGATGGTGAAGGCCGCTGGTTCTTCCAGAACGGACCGCAGCGTGTCTATGTGGAACTGGAGGCCACACCGCTGATCTGGCGTCTGGGCGCCGACGGCGAGCCCGTGGCGCACACCGGCCGGCCGGCCGGTCGGGTGAATGAGTGCCTGGTGGACGAGGCCGGCCGCGTGTACCTGGCCTGCACCGCCGGCCTGGGCCTGGTGCACAGCCTGGATGTGGAGGCGTTGGCGCGCCAGATCGATCAGGGCCGCTGGACGCCACGCGAGGTGCTGGCGGCCGACCTGCCCGGTGCCTACGGCTTTGTGCCGAGCCCGCAGGCGGCTGCGGGCCCACTGCCTGCGTAACGCGCCGCACTGCAGAAAACCCCCGTCCAGAAAACAACAAGCCGGCACGCGGCCGGCTTGTGACGAGGCGAAAAGTGTCTTAGTTGGAGGCTGGTGCGCTCGCAGCGGCCGCGCCGCCTTCGGCGCCGGGACGGTTGGGCTCCTCGAACTTGGCGCCGGCGGCATTGGCCATGTAGGCCACGCCGCGCGCGATCTCGGTGTCGTCGAAGTCGCCGCCACCTTGCGGTGCCATGGCGCCCTTGCCCTTGAGGGCCGATTGCACCAGGGCTTCGAAGCCCGTGGCAATGCGCGGCGCCCAGGCGGCGGCGTCGCCCAGCTTGGGTGCGCCCGCGGCACCGGTGGCGTGGCAGGCGGCACACTGCCCCTGGAAGACGGCTTCGCCTGTGCGCAGCGGGCGGTTGGCGTCGCGCACCTCGACGTTGCCAATCTTCTGGATGCGCTGGGCCACGGCCAGTTCGGGGTTGGCGGAGCCGGCCGCCGGCTTCTTGTCGGCAGTGACGAACAGCACCAGGCCGATGATGGCGAACACCGGGAGCACAAACGCAAAAATGACGGTGACCAGGAGTTGCTTGGGGTTCTTGATCGGTCCGGTATGCGCTTCGTCGTGGGTGTCGCTCATGGGATCCTCTGGTGATTCTGTTGTACTGGGGGCTGAAGGGAAAAGAGTTTTCGATTATAGGAGCGCGCTCCACGCCCGCCCGTTGGGGAAAAAACGGGCAGGCGCGCGTCGTGACCTATGTCAGGAGCGTGGCGTCTCTTCGGCGGGAGCGGTCCAGCCACCGCCCAGCACCTTGTAGAGCGTCACTTGGTTCTGCAGTTGCTGCAGGCGTGTCACCACCAGCGACTGCTCGGTGGCGAACAGCGAGCGCTGCGCATCCAGCAGGTCCAGGTAGCTGGCCACGCCGTTGCGATAGCGCAGGTCCGACAGCTCGAAGCGTTTGGCATCCGCCTGCGCCTGGGCACGCTGGGCGTCGACCTGCTCCTGCAGCGTGGCCTGGCCGGCCAGGGCGTCGGACACCTCGCGGAACGCGGTCTGGATGGATTTCTCATACTGGGCCACGGCGATTTCGCGGCCCGCGCGCGCGGACTCCAACCCCGCCTGGTTGCGGCCGGCATCGAAGATCGGCAGGGCCAGTTGCGGCGCCAGAGAGAACGCCCACGAGCCGCTCTTGAACAGCCCCGACAGCTCATCGCTCACGGTGCCGAACTGGGCGGTGAGCGAGATGCGCGGGAAAAACGCCGCGCGCGCCGCGCCGATGTTGGCGTTGGCGCCGATCAACTGCTGCTCGGCCATGCGCACGTCCGGGCGGCGCACCAGCAGGTCGGAAGGCAGGCCCGCGGGCAGCGCCTGCATGGGCGTGGCGTCGGCCAGGCGCGAGGAGGGCAGGCTGGCACGGATGTCGTCGGGCAGCGGCTGGCCCAGCAGCAGGACCAGCGCGTTTTCATCGAGCATGCGCTGGCGCTGCTGCTGCGCATAGGTGGCGCGCGCGGCCTGGGCCAGGCTCTCGGCCTGGCGGTTGTCGAGCTCGGAGCTCACGCCGTTCTCCAGGCGCAGGCGTGTGAGCTTGACCGACTCATCGCGCGTTTCCAGCGTGCGACGCGAGATGTCGAGCAGCTCCTCGTCGGCCATCAGTGTGAGCCAGCCCGAGGCCACGGCCGCCACCAGGCTGATCTGTGCCGACTTGCGCGCCTCGTCCGTGGCCAGGTACTGGGCCAGGGCCTGCTCCTTGAGGGCCGCCACGCGCCCGAAGAAGTCGATCTCCCAGGCCGAGATGCCCAAACCCACCTGGAACTGATTGGCGTAGCTGCCCGTGGTCGCGCTGGGCTGGCGCGTGCCGCTGGCGATGGCGTTGACCGTGGGGAACTGGTTGGCGCGCTGGATCTGGAATTGCGCGCGCGCCTGCTCGACATTGAGCATGGCCACGCGCAGATCGCGGTTGTTGCCCAGGGCCATGCCGATCAGCCGCTGCAGGCGGGGGTCGGTGAAGTATTCCTTCCAGTCGATGTCCGCCGCGGCCCGCGCGGAGGTCGTGGATTCGGCCCCCGCCAGCGGATAGGCCTGCGGCACGGGGGCCGCAGGACGTTCGTAGGTGGGGATGAAGCTGCAGCCCGCCACCAGCGCCGCGGCTAGCAGGGGGGAGAGGGCGCGCGCAGGGCGCGCGCGGTTCAGGGTGTGCGATTGCATAGGTTGTTCTCCTGCCGGCGGGGCTCAGGCCTCGCCGCGGTGTTGGAGTGCCTGCTGGGCGTCATGCTCCTGCTGGCGGCGGCTGCCCTTGAAGAAGCTGCGCACCACCACGAAGAACACGGGCACGAAGACCACGGCCAGCAGCGTGCCGGTGATCATCCCGCCGATCACCCCGGTGCCGATGGCGCGCTGGCTCGCCGAGCTGGCGCCCGATGCGAGGAACAGCGGCACCACGCCCAGCGTGAAGGCCAGCGACGTCATGATGATGGGGCGAAAGCGCAGGTGGGCCGCCTCCAGGGCTGCCTCGATCACGCTCTTGCCCGAGGCCTGCAGGTCCTTGGCAAACTCGATGATCAGGATGGCGTTCTTCGCCGACAGGCCGATGATGGTCACCAGGCCGATCTGGAAGTACACGTCGTTGGACATGCCGCGCAGCAGCGTTGCCAGTACCACGCCCAGCACGCCGAGCGGCACCACCAGCAGGACCGAGAACGGGATGGACCAGCTCTCATACAGCGCTGCCAGGCAGAGGAACACCGCCAGCAGCGAGAACGCGTAGAGCACCATGGCCTGCGAGCCCGCGAGCTTTTCCTCGCGCGACTGGCCCGTCCATTCGAAGCCGAAGCCCTCGGGCAGCTGCGCGGACAGGCGCTCCATCTCCTGCATGGCGTCGCCGGTACTGAAGCCCGGTGCCGCATTGCCGGCGATCTTCATCGCCGGATAGCCGTTGTAGCGCACGGTCTGCATGGCACCGCTGATCCATTGCGTGGACGCGAAAGTAGACAGCGGCACCACCTGCCCCTTGTTGTTGAGCACGGGCAGGTCCAGCACCGACTCGGGCTGCATGCGTGCCGAGGCATCGGCCTGCACCACCACGCGCTGCAACCGGCCCTGGTTGGGGAAGTCGTTCACATAAGACGAGCCGAGCGCGGTGCCCAGGGCGCTGCTGATGCTGTCGAACGACACGCCCAGGGCATTGGCCTTGTCGCGGTCGATGTTGATCTGCATCTGGGGTGCGTCTTCCATGCCGTCGGGGCGCACGCCAGCGAGCACCTTGCTCTGCGACGCCATGCCCAGCAGCTGGTTGCGTGCCGCCACCAGGGCGTCGTGGCCCTTGGACCCGCGGTCCTGCAGTCGGAACGTGAAGCCCGAGGCCGTGCCCAGCTCGGGAATCGGCGGTGGGCTGAGCGCGAAGATGAAGGCATCGCGGAAGCCCGACAGCGCGCCCATGGCGCGGCCGGCCACGGCGTCGGCGGAGTGCGCGGCGCCGGGGCGCTCGCTCCAGTCCTTGAGGGTGATGAACGCCAGGCCCGCGTTCTGCCCCTGGCCGGAGAACGAGAAGCCCGCCACGGTGACGATGTCATTCACCTCGGTCTGCTTCAGGGCGAAGTCCTCCACCGCGCTCAGTGCGCTCTGCGTGCGCTCCAGCGATGCCCCGGCGGGCAGTTGCACGTTAGCGATCAGGTAGCCCTGGTCTTCATTGGGCAGGAAGGAGGTGGGCAGGCGCATGTACACGATGCCCACGGCACCGATCAGCGCAGCGTAGATGATCAGCATGCGGCCGCCGCGCCGCACGAGGCGGGACAGGCCCGACTCATAGCGGTGCGTGGTGCTCTTGAAGACACGGTTGAACCAGCCGAAGAAGCCTTTCTTCTCGTGGTGGTCTTCCGCGACGGGCTTGAGCAGCGTGCCGCACAGCGCGGGCGTCAGCGACAGTGCCAGGAAGGCCGAGAACGCAATCGACGTGCCCATGGTGACTGCGAACTGGCGGTAGATGTTGCCGGTGGAGCCCGCGAAGAACGCCAGCGGCACGAACACCGAGATCAGCACCACGGTCACGCCCACGATGGCGCCGGAAATCTGGCCCATGGCCTTGCGGGTGGCCTGCAGCGGCGGCAGCCCCTCCTCGGCCATGATGCGCTCCACGTTCTCCACCACCACGATGGCGTCGTCCACCACGATGCCGATCACCAGCACCATGCCGAACATGGTCAACACGTTGATCGAGAAGCCCATGGCCAGCAGGGCGCCGAAGGTGCCCAGCAGCGCCACCGGCACCACGATGGTGGGGATGATGGTGTAGCGGAAGTTCTGCAGGAACAGGAACATCACCAGGAACACCAGCGCCACGGCTTCCAGCAGCGTGTGGACCACTTTCTCGATGGACACCGAGATGAAGGTGGAGGTGTCGTAGGGAATCGCGTACTTCACGCCTTCGGGAAAGTACTTCTGCAGGTCGGCCAGCTTGGTCTTCACGGCTTCGGCCGTGGCCAGTGCGTTGGCGGTGGAGGTGAGCTGCACGCCCATGCCCACCGAGGGCGACCCGTTCAGCCGCGCGCTGGTGCTGTAGCTTTGTGCGCCCAGTTCGATGCGCGCCACATCCTTCATGCGGACGGTGGAGCCGTCGGTGTTGGCGCGCAGCACGATGTCGCCGAACTGCTCCACGGTGGACAGCTGCCCCTTGACGACGATGGTGGCCGAGGTGGTCTGGCCTTCCGCGGCGGGCAGGTCGCCCAGGTTGCCGGCAGACACCTGCACGTTCTGGGCGCGGATCGCGGCATTGACCTGGTCGAGCGAGAGATTGAATCCCTTGAGCTTGACCGGGTCGATCCAGATGCGCATGGCACGCTCGGAGCCGAACTGCGTCACACCGCCCACACCCGGCAGGCGCTGCAGTTCAGGCACCACGTTGCGCGCGGCATAGTCGTTGAGTGCCTCGATGCTCACGTTGGGGTTGTCAGACGTGAGGATGGAGAACAGCAGGAAGTTGGAGCGCGACTTTTCCACGCGCACGCCCTGCTGCGTCACCGCGGCTGGCAGGCGCGGGGTGGCGCGCGACAGGCGGTTTTGCACGTCCACCTGGGCCAGGTCGTCGTTCGTGCCTGGCTCGAAGCTCAGCACGATCGAGCCCGTGCCGTTCGCCTGGCTGGTGGTTTCCATGTAGGCCAGACCGGTGGCGCCGTTCATCTCGCGTTCGATGACGGCGAGCACGCTGTCCTCCAGGGTCTGGGCGGTGGCGCCGGGATAGGCCACCGATACCTGGATGGTCGGAGGCGCCACCGCCGGGTACTGCGCAATGGGTAGCTGGGTGATCGAGACCGCGCCGACCACCATGATGAAGATAGCGATCACCCACGCGAAAATGGGGCGCTCGATGAAGAACTTGGCCATGTGCCGCGCTCCTGGTTCTTATTGTTGGGCCGGCGTTGCGGCGGGCTGGCTGGCGGCGGACGCTGGCGCCGCTGGGGCCTTGGCGGCACCTTGCGGTTGCCACGGCACGGGTTGGACGACGATCGGGTCGCCCGGCTTGCCGCGGGGCAGCTTCTGGAAGCCGTCCACCATGACCTGTTCGCCCGACTTCAGGCCGTCGAGCACCACCCAGTTAGAACCTTGGGCCGGGCCGAGCTTGACCACGCGCGGTGTGACGTGGTTGTCGGGGCCCACCACCATCACCGTGTCGGCCTTGCCGGAGCGGGTGACGGCCTGCTGGGGCAGCAGAATGCCGTTGTCCACCTGGGCCTGCTCCAGACGCACGCGCACGTACAGGCCGGGCAGCAGGGCGCGCTCGGGGTTGGGGACTTCGGCACGCAGGGTCACCTGGCCGCTGGTGGCGTCCACGGTGAGGTCGGTGAACAGCAGGCGGCCGGTCTGCGGATACACGCTGCCGTCTTCCAGCACCACGCGCACGTTGGCCGCATTGGCACCGGACTGCTTGTACTTGCCGCTGGCCATGGCGGCCTTCAGCTTGAGGGCCTCCGAGGCGGACTGCGTGAAGTTGATATACAGCGGGTCGATCTGCTGGATCACCGCCAGCTCGGTGGGTGTGCCCTGGCCCACCAGCGCGCCTTCCGTGACGAGGGCGCGGCCAATGCGGCCCGAAATCGGAGCGGTGACCGTCGCATAGCCCAGGTTGATGCGCGACGTGGTCAGCGCGGCCTTGGCGGCGGCAACATTGGCTTCGGCGGTCTTCTGCGCGGCGACCGCATTGTCGTATTCCTGCTTGCTGATGGCGTTGACGGCCACCAGCGGGCGATAGCGCTCGGCCAGCGCCCGGCTTTGCGCCAGGCTCGCCTCGGCCTGGGCCACGCTGGCTTCAGCCTGGGCCACACTGGCCTGGTAGGGCGCGCTGTCGATCAGGAACAGTTGCTGGCCGGCCTTCACATCGCTGCCTTCCCTGAAGAGGCGCTTTTGCAGAATGCCCGCGGCCCGAGCGCGCACTTCGGCAACGCGCGACGCTTCCAGCCGGCCGGGCAATTCGGTGACCAGCCCGATGTCACCTGGCTGCACGGTGACCACGCCCACCTCCGGTGCGCGGGGTGATGCGCCCGCGGTGGGGGCGTCGCTTTTCTGGCTGCAGGCGCCGAGCGCAAGGGCCGCTGCCAGCGCAACCGCGAGGGCTGCGGGGACAGGGGTGCGCTGGAAGGGGCGGATAGCACGGGCTGTTGCGTTGTTCAGGCGAGGCATGGAAATCCTTTGACGGCGGTATGCGTTAGATGTTGTTTGAGACCGGCGGGTGATGCTGACACGGGTAAATGACAGACGCGCAAAGGGGAATGATTATACATACATCCATGAATGTATAATTACTTGGAAAGCGCGGCCGTTGCCGTATCCACGTTTTGGAGGTTCCCATCCATGGCACGACGTACCAAGGAAGATGCAGATGCTACGCGCAACAGCCTTTTGGATGCTGCCGAGCGTGTGTTCTACGAAAAAGGCGTGTCGCGCGCCTCGCTGAGCGACATTGCCCAGGCTGCGGGCGCCACGCGCGGCGCGATCTACTGGCATTTCAAGGACAAAGTGGCCTTGTTCAATGCCATGATGGACCGGGTGACCCACCCGCTGGAGCAGGTGGGCAGCAAGAGCGCCAGCATGGCCACTCTGCCCCCGTTGGAGCGGCTGCGCTCCATGGTGGACTTCGTCCAGCGCACCATCGTCCAGGACGAGCGCACGCGCCGGGTGTTCGAGATCGCGTTGTACCGGGTCGAATACGTCAACGACCTCGCGGCGGTGCGCGACAACCATATCGAAGGCTGTGCAGATTTTTGCGCGCTGATCGAGGGTGAATTGCGTTCGGCGGCAGAAGACCAGAACCTGCAATTGCCGATGGAGCCACACACCGCCGCGATGGGTGTACAGGCGCTGTTCGATGGCCTGCTGCAGTCCTGGTTGCTGACCCATGGACGCTTCGATCTGGTGACCGTCAGCCGAGGCGCCATCGACGCCTATCTGCGGGGGTTGGGTTTTCGTCTGTAGCCACAGCCACGTGCGATAATCCGCCGCTTGTTCGCCATCGGGCGGACTTTCCCAGCGGCTGTAGCTCAGTGGATAGAGTATTGGCCTCCGAAGCCAAGGGTCGTGGGTTCGATCCCCGCCAGCCGCGCCACATTCCCCAGCCCTTGTTCCCAAGGGTTTTTTTGTTCCCACCGTCCATTCGTCAAGCCGCGCCTACGGACGGGTAGTCCCTAACCTACGGTTGGCCCTTTGCAGTCCCCCGACAGTGAACTTCACACGGCAGTTTCCGTGTGACTTGTTCAACTTACCGGAGATGGAAATGGCAAACACCAATCAGGGCAACCAGAACCAAGGCAACCGCAATCAGAGCCAGGGGAGCCGGGACAACAACCAAGGGCAGTCGGGCTCGGGGCGCGGATTTGCCTCAATGGACCCCGACCGCCAGCGCGAGATCGCCGCAGAGGGGGGGCGTGCAGCGCACGCTTCGGGCAACGCCCACGAGTTCACATCGCAGGAAGCCCGCGCCGCGGGAGCCAAGAGCCATGGCGGTGGGGGCAACAACGCCTCTTCCGGCTCGGGCAATACCCGGGGCGGCAGCAGCGAGCAGCAGGCGCGCGCCGGCAGCCAGAGCCACAAGAACGACCGTTGAGTCTGGCACGGGATCGGAGGCCCGCAGTAGGCAGGGCCTTCGATCCAGCCGGTGCCCCGCGCGGATCGGCACGCGCGCTTGAGCCCCAAGCTGTCAGCCATATAAGCGTGCTCCTACATCCCGTACGAGGGCATGTCCGCAGGATGAGACGTTTCAAACGTGATCGAACTCTGGTGGATACCGCATCTGGTCCGCACCCATAGGACTACCCATGACCACATCAACTCCCCATCCCTGGGGAACGAATCTGCAAAAAGCCCAGACCTTTCAACCGGATTGGGACAGTTACGTCGTCACGAAGGTCAAGCATGTGCGGGCGGCCTTGCTTTCCGGCATCGACACCTTCAGTGCGGAAGGCTTCACCGTGCCCATGGCCACCGGCTTCATCGAGCTGACGGGGATGCGCGCTGGGTCCTTCCGCACGTTTCTGAAGATCGGGTTTTCAGAGTCCAACCGCGTCATGCTGCCGACGTTCCAACTGGTCGACAACGCGGCGGTGGGAACGCTGATCCTGCCTTCCCCCTGCTTTGGCTCCGCGCTCCAGTTCGTCAACAGTCCCATGGCCCATTTCCGCATCGGCGGCGATGGTCGCCGCAACGCGTTGGCAACGGACGTCACGCTGTTGAACAGCGCATTGATCGAGGCCGGCGAACCCGAAGGCATGGAAATCTGAACCCCAGGCGGCGGTCAATGCACAGATCGGTCCGGGCTCTTCTGTGGCGATCTTCGGCGCGGGACCGGTGGGGCTGATGAGCGCCCTGGCGGCGCGCTTCCTGGGCGCGGAGCAGATCTTCATGGTGGACCACAACGAGTACCGGTTGCAGTTTGCCCAGGCCACGTACGGCGTGGTGCCCATCAACTTCGACAAGGACGAGGACTCGGCCGAAACCATTCTCTCGGCCACGGGCGGGCACGGCGTGGATGCCACGATCGACGCCGTGGGTTTCGAGGCCAAGGGCAGCGCGCTGGAGACGGCGCTCACCGCCGTGCGGCTGGAGGGTTCCAGCGGCAAGGCGCTGCGCCAGTGCATCGCCGCGACGCGCCGGGGCGGCGTCTTCAGCGTGCCGGGGGTCTATGCGGGTTTCATCCACGGCTTCCTCTTCGGCGATGCGTTCGAGAAGGGGCTGACCTTCCGCATGGGGCAGACGCACGCGCAAAAGTACATGCCCCAGTTGCTGGAACACATCGCCAACGGCCGCATGCGGCCGGAGGTCATCATTTCCCACCGCATGAAGCTTGCGGATGCCGCGCGCGGCTATGAAATCTTCGAGAAGAAGGAAGAGGAGTGCCGCAAGGTGGTGTTGACGCCCTAGCGCGCTGCTACCCGCGCGTGCTGCTGCCCGCGTGCGGTGAGGCCGGGCCAGGTTGGGCAGGCCACCGGCCGCCGGAGTCAGTCATCGCCTCCCTCCCGCGGGTGGCGATGCGGCCACCCATGGGCCGGGCCTTCATCGCTTGATGGAAACCGCCAGGTCTTCGGCGTGGTCCTTGTGTGCCTTGAGTTTCGGCAGCGCCTTGAGGGCGAAGGTCTGGATCTCCGGATCGTCTGCGTCTTTGCCGGCCGCCTCGAACAGCGCGATATCGTGGCGGTGGTCGTTAAGGCCCACCTGCGAGAGGAATTCCTGGTCGAATTTCTGGGCTTTGGCGAGCTGGTCCAGTTGCTTTTGCTTGTCGCCAGGGAGGGTGGTGGGCAGCGCGACGCCCTTGCGCGCTGCCAAGGCCCGGAGTTCGTCGTTGGCGGCAGTGTGGTCCTTCACCAGCATGGCGCCAAACGATTTCACTTCGTTGGCCGTAGCGCGGTTCTGGGCAAGCTTGCCGGCTTGGACCTCGTAGAGCCCGCCGGTAGCGGCCTGCGTCAGGAATTCGCGGTCTTTCGTGCTGGCATCGGCATGGGCCGCTGCGGCGAGCACCAGCCCGCAGGCTGCGGTCACCAGCCTGGCGGTGCAGATCTTTGGCATGGCTGTCCCCCTTGAAAAAAGGGCCAGTATCGAAACGGCACTGCGAAGGGGCTGTCGGCCCGTGCAGGAGGGGTGGGTCAGCCGTCTCCTACCGCCACTGCGGGGCGGCTCCGCCGGCCGGGGCGCTCAGGCGGCCTGGCACTGGCCGTCCACGAACACCCGCATCTCCCCCGACTGGAAGGCAGTCCATTGCTCGTTGGAGGTCAGCGGCGCCGTGACGACCACGGCCACCTTGTCGTTGGGCGTGGTGTGCGCGGAGAAGTCCACGCGCAGGTCTTCATCGCACAGCTGGGCTTGCGAGAACGGGTGGCGGCGTTCGATGTAGTACAGGTGGGTGGACGCGTGCGCCCACAGCGCCTGCCCGTTGGACAGCAGGAAGTTGAAGGTGCCGTGGGGCGCAATGCGCGCCGCCAGCTCGCGCAGCGTCAGCGTCAGCTCCTCGATGCTCGGCATGCCGGCGTGGGACTTGCTCAGCTCTTGCATCAGCCAGCAGAACACATGCTCGCTGTCGGTGGTGCCGACCGGGTGGAAGTGCGCGTGCAGGCGCGGACGGAAGTCCTTGAGGTCGCCGTTGTGCGCAAACACCCAGTAGCGCCCCCACAGCTCGCGCACGAAGGGGTGGCAGTTTTCCAGGCTCACCACGCCCTGGGTCGCCTTGCGGATGTGGGCGATGACGTTGCGGCTCTTGATGGGGTAGCGGCGGATCAGCTCCGCCACGGGTGAATCGGTGGCACGCTCATGGTCCACGAAGTGGCGCAGCCCGCGCCCCTCGAAGAAGGCGATGCCCCAGCCGTCCGTGTGGTCGGCCGTGTTGCCGGCGCGTTGCGCAAACCCCGTGAAGCTGAAGGTCACGTCGGTGGGCGTGTTGGCATTCATGCCAAGGAGCTGGCACATGGGCGATCGGCCTGTGGTGCGTTGGAGGGCGGCTTACTGCCGGTCCAGCCAGAGCTTGCCGCCCGTGGCCCAGTTCTCGCGCTCCACGTCCGTGATCAGGATGTCCACCGATTCGGGGGAGCCCCCCAGGATTTCGACGGACACGCGCGTGATCTCCTCGACCAGCTTGCGCTTTTGCTCGACGGTGCGGCCTTCCATCATCTCGATGTGGTACGTGGGCATGGTGTTGGGATTCCGGTTGGGGTTTAGGGGTTGGGAACGACGGGTGCCGGGGCCTGCGGCGCAGCGGGCTGTTCGCGGGCACACAGCGGGCAGATGCACGCGCGGCCGCGCGCCTCGGCGGGCAGGCGCGCCAGCGCGTCGCGCGAAACGCTCTCGTGCATGCACCAGCATTGCTGCGCCGGCAACCCGGCGGCCACGGCGCAACCGTTGGATTGGCCGCACAGCGGGCAGTGCATGGTGGTGGGAGCGGCGGTGGGCATGGGGGAGAGTGTACGAAAGCACAACGGCACCCGCGGGTGCCGTTGTGGTCAAAATGGCCCCTGGCGCCCGTCCATCAAGCGCTAGCAGCTATTGTTTGAATAGCAATCAAGCCTTCTTCTGCGCGGCCTTCACCTTCTGGCGCCAGGCGTGCAGCAGCGGCTCGGTGTAGCCGCTGGGCTGCTCTACGCCCTTGAACACCAGATCGCAGGCGGCCTGGTAGGCCATGGACTCGGCAAAGCGGCCGTGCATGCGCTGGTACAGCGGGTCGCCGCTGTTTTGCTGGTCCACCTTGGCGGCCATGCGCTCGAACGTGGCGCGTACCTGCCCTTCGGTCACCACGCCGTGCAGCAGCCAGTTGGCCACGTGCTGGCTGGAGATGCGCAGCGTGGCGCGGTCTTCCATCAAGCCGATGTCGTTGATGTCCGGCACCTTGGAGCAGCCCACGCCCTGGTCGATCCAGCGCACCACGTAGCCCAGGATGCCCTGGATGTTGTTGTCCAGCTCCTGCTGCTTTTCGGTCTCGCTCCAGTGCGGGTTGCTGCTCACGGGCACGGTGAGCAAGCCGGTCAGCAGGTTGTCGCGCTCGGCGTCGGCGTCCACCTTGAGCAGCTCGGCCTGCACGGCGGCCACGTTGACCTGGTGGTAGTGCAGCGCATGCAGCGTGGCGCCCGTGGGGTTGGGCACCCAGGCGGTGTTGGCGCCGGCCTTGGGATGGGCGATCTTCTGCTCCAGCATGGCCTTCATCAGGTCGGGTGCGGCCCACATGCCCTTGCCGATCTGCGCGCGGCCGGACAGGCCCATGGACAGGCCCACCAGCACGTTGTTGCGCTCGTAGGCCTGGATCCAGGCGCTGCTCTTCATGTCGCCCTTGCGGATCATGGGGCCGGCCTGCATGGCGGTGTGCATCTCGTCGCCGGTGCGGTCCAGGAAGCCGGTGTTGATGAAGGCCACGCGCGCCGGAGCGGCGGCAATGCAGGCCTTCAGGTTCACGCTGGTGCGGCGCTCTTCGTCCATGATGCCCAGCTTCACGGTGTTGGCGGGCAGGCCCAGCACCTGCTCCACGCGGCCGAACAGCTCGTTGGCAAACGCCACTTCGGCCGGGCCGTGCATCTTGGGCTTGACGATGTAGACGCTGCCGGTGCGGCTGTTGCGGATGCCACCCGCGCCACCCTTGAGGTCATGGATGGCGATGGCCGTGGTGACCATGGCGTCCAGGATGCCCTCGGGGATCTCCTTGCCCTCGGCACCCCACAGGATGGCAGGGTTGGTCATCAGATGGCCCACGTTGCGCACGAACATCAGCGAGCGGCCGTGCAGCTTCACGGGCTTGCCGTCGGCGCCGGTGTATTCGCGGTCGGGGTTCAGGCCGCGCGTGACCTGCTTGCCGCCCTTGTCGAAGGTGTCGGTCAGCGTGCCCTTGAGGATGCCCAGCCAGTTGCTGTAGCCCAGCACCTTGTCCTCGGCGTCCACGGCGGCCACGGAGTCTTCCAGGTCCAGGATGGTGGACAGCGCAGCTTCCACCACCACGTCGGCCACGCCGGCGGCGTCGCCCTTGCCGATGGGGGTGTTGCGGTCCACGCGGATGTCGATGTGCAGGCCGTTGTTCACCAGCAGCACGGACGATGGCTCGGCAGCATTGCCCTGGTAGCCCACGAACTGGGCCGCGTTCTTCAGGCCGGTGGTGGCACCGCCCTGGAGCGTGACGGCCAGCGTGCCGCCCTCTACCCTGTAGGCCGTGGCGTCCTTGTGCGAGCCGCTGGCCAGCGGGGCCGCCTGGTCCAGAAAGTCGCGTGCGAATGCGATGACCTTGGCGCCGCGCACGGGGTTGTAGCCCTTGCCCTTTTCTGCGCCGCCTTCTTCGCCGATCACGTCGGTGCCGTACAGCGCGTCATACAGCGAGCCCCAGCGCGCGTTGGCGGCGTTCAGGGCGTAGCGTGCGTTCAGGATGGGCACCACCAGCTGCGGGCCGGCCTGGATGGCCAGCTCGGCATCCACGTTGGTGGTGGTGGCCTGCGCGCCCTTGGGGGGCTCGACCAGGTAGCCGATCTGGCTCAGGAAGGCGCGGTAGCCTGCCATGTCCTGGATGGGGCCCGGGTTGGCCTTGTGCCAGGTGTCCAGTTCCTTTTGCAGGCGGTCGCGTTCGGCCAGCA
Organism: Diaphorobacter nitroreducens; assembly: GCA_003755025.1. Taxonomy (GTDB): domain Bacteria; phylum Pseudomonadota; class Gammaproteobacteria; order Burkholderiales; family Burkholderiaceae_C; genus Diaphorobacter; species Diaphorobacter nitroreducens. The sequence continues at coordinate 47,317 of RJVL01000001.1, forward strand.
GGGCCGCGTTCTTGGGCGCCAGGTCGGCCACGAGGGCATCGAAGCCCTTCCAGAAGGCGGCCGGCTCGACGCCGGTGCCCGGCAGCACCTGCTCGTTGATGAAGGCGTGCAGTTCGTTGGCCACCTGCAGGCCGTGGACGTGGGTACGTGCGGTCATGAGAAACCCCCTAGCGGTAATTGAAAAGCCGTGGCCCATGGCGGAGCCTTGCATGCCACTGTATTGGAAATATTTCCATTAATAAATCGCGCACATATCTCTTAACCAATGACTTTTTTGCAAAGATTGGCACACTCTGCATGGGGAATGCGGTGCATGCTTTCATGAAATTGATAGCTGCTTGCGCTTGCTGTATAAGGCTTGAAGCCTGATTTGGCTTGTATTCATGGACAAACTCAAAGCGTTCGAGTCATTCGTGTCGGTGGCCACGCGGGGCAGTCTCACCGCCGCCGCCAAGGCCGAGGGCGTGGCCCCGGCCATCATGGGGCGGCGCCTGGACGCGCTGGAGGAGCACCTGGGCGTGAAGCTGCTGGTGCGCACCACGCGGCGCATCTCGCTCACGCACGAGGGCAGCGCCTTTCTGGAGGACTGCCAGCGCCTGCTGTCCGATGTGGCCAACGCCGAGGCCAGCGTATCCGCCGGCGGCGTGAAGGCCACGGGGCATCTGCGCGTCACTGCGCCCGCGGGCTTTGGCCGGCGCCATGTGGCGCCCCTGGTGCCGCGCTTTCATGACCTGCACCCCGAGGTGACCCTCTCGCTGAACCTGAGCGACCGCGTGGTGGACCTGGCGGGCGAGGGCTACGACTGCGCCGTGCGCGTGGGCGACCTGCCCGACTCGTCCCTGGTCAGCGTGCGCATGGCGGACAACCGTCGCCTGTGCGTGGCCACGCCCCAGTACCTGCAGCGGCGCGGCACCCCCACCCACCCGGGCGAGTTGGCGCAGCACGACTGCCTGACCCTCTCCAGCGATGCCTCGCAGACGCGCGGCTGGGCGTTTCGCGTGCCGGTGGCCGGCGGTGGTGGTGCCACTGAGGTCGTGCACTTCAAGCCCGGCGGGCCCCTCGATTGCTCCGACGGCCAGGTACTGCACGACTGGTGCCTGGGCGGCTGGGGCATCGCCTGGCGCAGTACCTGGGAGGTGGAGTCCGAGATCGCGGCCGGCCGCCTGGTGGCGGTGCTGGAGGAGTTCGCCGCGCCGCCCAACGGCATCTATGTCGTCTTTCCCCAACGCAAGCACCTGCCGCTGCGCGTTCGGCTGTGGATCGAGTACCTGAAGCACCATTACGCGCAGCCCGAATTCTGGGCACGGCCCGCCTCTGTCTGACATGAACGCGGGGCACAATGCCGCGGCATTCCTCCCGCCGGGCCGCCATCATGCCGGGGCCGTACGCACGGCCCACCGTACAGGAGCTTTCATGCGCATTCCCATTCTTTCTGTTCTCCCCGCGTTGCCCGCCGCTCGCTGGATGCTGGCCGTCATGGCGCTGGCCCTGGTCGCCGGCTGCGCCTTGCCCGCCCGGCACGCGGAAACCACGCCGCGCGCGCACGGGGTGCCGGCCGGCATGGTCAGTGTCACCTACGCGGATCCGGCCGGCTTTGCCGAGGCGCGCGAGCAAACCCCGCACGAGCCCGCCGCGGCCCGGCGTGCCTGGATGGATGCGCTGTGCGAGCACCTGGCCGAGCGCGTGGCCGCAGCCTTGCCGGAGGGCGAGCGCGCGGAGGTGCACATCACCGACGTGCGCCGCGCCGGTGCATTCGAGCCCGCGGCGGGTGCCACCGCCCAGGCGGTGCGCGTGGTGCGCGACGTGCACCCGCCGCGCATCGCGCTGGAGTTCAAGCGCCTCTCGCCAGACGGCCGCACCCTGGCCGAAGGCAGTCGCACGCTGCCGGGCTTGGCATTCCAGATGCGCGGGGACCGCTATCCTGGCGACAAGCTGCGCCACGAAAAGACGCTGATCGACGATTGGGTGGCGCGGGAGTTCTCCGCGCGCCGCCCCTGACCTGTGCGCGCCGCGCGTACCTCTGCCGAAAGGAAACCCGTGACCACCGAAGCCCTGCTCGCCTATGCCCACATCTTGGCCTTCCTCATGGCCGCCACCTTCCTTGCCAGCGAGACCGCGCTGTGCCGCAAGGAGTGGATGAACGCGGCCGCAGTCGAGCGGCTGGCGCGGGTGGACATGCTGTACGGTATCTCGGCGCTGCTGGTGCTGGCCACCGGGCTGGCGCGCACCTGGTGGGGCATGAAGGGCGGGGCGTGGTACTGGTCGCAGCCGCTGCTGCATGCCAAGGTCACGTTGTTCGTGGTGATCGGGCTGATGTCCATCGTCCCGACCATGCGCTTCCTGCGCTGGCGCCGCGCGGTGCGCGCCGGCGGCGCGCTGCCCTCGGATGACCAAGTGCGCAGCACGCGCCGTCTGGTGATGATCGAGGCCCATCTGCTGGCACTGATTCCGCTGTTGGCCGTCTTCCTGGCACGCGGCGTGGGCACGCGCTGAGCGCCGAGGGAAGGGCAAAAAAAGAAACCCCGCGGGCGGCAGGCGCGCGGGGTTTGCTCGTGCAGGCCCGATGGGCGGGCCCGTGCGGTGCGTCGGTCCTTTAGCTGGCCGCGCCGCTCAGGCACTCTTTCATGAAGGCCTTGCGGGCGTCGCCCTTGAGGTTCTTCGCACCGGCGTCCGCGTTGCAGCTCTTCATCTTGTCCTGCTGGGTGGACGCCTTGTTGCCGCTCAGGCACTCCTTCATGAAAGCTTTGCGCTCGTCGCCCTTGAGGTTCTTGGCGCCGGCGTCGGCATTGCAGGTCTTCATGCGCGTCTGCTGCGCCGTGGGCGCCTTGGCGGTGGCGGAGGCGCCGGCCGCGGGGGCGTCCGCAGCGTGTGCGGCGAACGAAAGGGCAAAGCCGGCAGCGGCCAACAGGGGAAGCAGTTTCTTCATGTAATGCTCCTGCAAAAAAGGAAAAGGTGAATGCGCCCGCCGGCAACGCAGTGCCCCACGGGCCACCCAGCATAACGCCGGGCGGTCACGAATGGATGACGGGTCGGCCCGTAGAATCCGCCCCCATGCTCTCCGTCAAACAGGAATTGCTCGCGGCGCTGGCCGACGAGCTGGAAAAGGTGTCGCCCGGCGCAGGCAGCCGCGCGGCCTTCGAATCTCCCAAGGTCGCTGCTCATGGCGACCTCGCGTGCACGGCCGCCATGCAGCTGGCCAAGCCCCTCAAGCAGAATCCCCGCGCACTGGGCGAACAGCTACAGGCCGCGCTGGAGGCCACGCCCGCGTTCCAAAAATGGGTACAGGCCATCGAGATCGCCGGCCCCGGTTTTCTGAACATCCGCCTCAAGCCCGCCGCCAAGCAGCAGGTGGTGCACGAGGTGCTGGCGCAAGGCGCGCAATATGGTTACCAGCCGGCGCGCGGCGAGAAAGTCCTGGTGGAGTTCGTCTCCGCCAACCCCACCGGCCCGCTGCACGTCGGTCACGGCCGCCAGGCCGCCATCGGCGACGCCATCAGCCATCTGTACGCCACCCAGGGCTGGAGTGTGCACCGCGAGTTCTATTACAACGACGCGGGCGTGCAGATCGACACCCTCACCAAGAGCACGCAACTGCGCGCCAAGGGCTTCAAACCGGGGGATGACTGCTGGCCCACCGACGCGGACAACCCGCTGGCCAAGAATTTCTACAACGGCGACTACATCCAGGACATCGCCGACGCCTTCCTCGCCAAGTCCACCGTCCAGGCCGATGACCGCGCGTTCACGGCGAATGGCGATGTCGAGGATTACGAGAACATCCGCCAGTTCGCCGTGGCCTACCTGCGCAATGAGCAGGACAAGGATCTGCAGGCCTTCAACCTCCAATTCGACCAGTACTACCTGGAGTCCAGCCTCTACGCCAACGGCCATGTGGACGCGACCGTGCAGCGCCTCGTCGCCAACGGCAAGACCTACGAGCAGGACGGCGCGCTGTGGCTCAAGTCCACCGACTACGGGGACGACAAGGACCGTGTCATGCGCAAGCAGGATGGCACATACACCTACTTCGTGCCTGACGTGGCCTACCACATCCAGAAGTTCCAGCGCGGCTTCACCAAGGTGGTGAACATCCAGGGCACGGACCACCACGGCACCATCGCGCGCGTGCGCGCCGGCCTGCAGGCGGCGGACGTGGGCATCCCCCAGGGCTACCCCGACTACGTGCTGCACACCATGGTGCGCGTGGTGCGCAATGGCGAGGAGGTCAAGATCAGCAAGCGCGCCGGCAGCTACGTGACGCTGCGCGACCTGATCGAGTGGACCAGCAAGGACGCGGTGCGTTTCTTCCTGCTGTCGCGCAAGCCCGACACCGAATACACCTTCGACGTCGACCTGGCCGTGGCGCAGAACAACGACAACCCCGTGTATTACGTGCAGTACGCCCACGCGCGCATCTGCTCGGTGCTGCGTGGCTGGCGCGAGGACTACGACGTGGCCGCGCTGCGCGATGTGGACCTGTCGCCGCTGGAAGGCCCGCAGGCCCAGGCGCTGATGCTGCTGCTCGCCAAGTATCCCGAGATGCTCACCGCGGCCGCGGCCGGCAATGCGCCGCACGACGTGACCTTCTACCTGCGCGACCTGGCTGCCGCCTACCACAGCTATTACGACGCCGAACGCATTCTGGTGGACGACGAGGCTGTCAAGCAGGCGCGGCTGGCGCTCGTCGCGGCCACAGCGCAGGTATTGCACAATGGATTGGCGGTGCTGGGCGTGTCTGCGCCAGCCAGAATGTAAGTGACCACTGATATGAAGAAACAGCAACGCGGCGGCACCATCGTAGGCTTCATCCTCGGGGTGATCGTGGGCCTGGGAGCCGCGCTGGCCGTGGCCGTGTATGTGACCAAGGTGCCCGTGCCCTTCCTGAACAAGAGCACGCCGCGTGCGTCCGAGCAGGACGAGGCCACGAAGAACAAGAACTGGGACCCCAACGCGCCGTTGTACGGCAAAAACCCTGTGCGCCCCGCTGCGCCGGCTGCCGCTCCCGCGTCCGACACCGCGACCGCCGCAGCCCAGCCTGCGTCGGGTCCGCGGGCGGCGGCCAGCCGGCCCGGCGCGGCACCGACGTCGGCCGACCCGCTGGGCGACTTGGCCCGCGCCAAGGCCAACGCGGCGCCCGCTCCCACGACCAGTGCCGATCCTTTCGAATACTTCGTGCAGGCGGGCGCGTTCCGCACCCAGCAGGATGCCGATGCGCAGCGCGCCAAGCTGGCCATGCTGGGCTGGGAGGCGCGCGTCAGCGAGCGTGAGCAGAACGGCCGCACGGTGTTCCGCGTGCGCGTGGGCCCGTTCGGCAAGCGTGACGACGCCGAGTCGCTGAAGGAAAAACTCGATGGCGCGGGGGTGGAGTCCGCGCTGGTCCGGGTGCAGCGCTGAACTTTTGCCCGCGCTGGCGCTCACAACCCTCCATACTGTCCAGGAGTGATCCCAACCTATGAAACGCCGTGAGTTTTCTCTGACCGTCGCCTCCGCGGCCACCGCCCTGAGCCTGCCGCTGGCGGCGCCCGCACTGGCGCAAGGCCGCCAGTTCAAGGAAGGCAAGGACTACGTCAAGCTGGGCAAGCCCGTCGCACTCGAGGCACCTGCCGGGAAGATCGAGGTCATCGAGTTCTTCTGGTACAGCTGCCCGCACTGCAACACGTTCGAGCCTTCGCTGGAGGCCTGGATCAAGTCGGCGCCCAAGGACCTGCACATCCGCCGCGTGCCCGTGGCGTTCAATGCGAGCTTCGTGCCGCAGCAAAAGCTCTACTACGCGCTGGAAGGCATGGGCAAGCTGCCCGAGCTGCATGCGAAGGTGTTCCGCGCGGTGCACGTGGAACGCCTGCCGCTGAACAAGGACGAGCTGATCTTCGACTGGATCGGCAAGCAGGGCGTGGACGTGGCGAAGTTCAAGGAGGTCTACAACTCCTTCACCGTATCCAACCAGGTGCGCAAGGCGTCGCAGCTGCAGGACGGCTACCAGGTCGAAGGCGTGCCCTCCATGGGAGTGGCCGGCCGCTACTACACCGACGGCACCATGGCCGGCAACATGCAAAGCGTGCTGCAGGTGGTGGAGCACCTGGTTGGCGTAGCGCGCAAGGGCTGAAGCGCCCCGCCGCGACCAACGACAAGCGCGCCTACGGGCGCGCTTTTTTCATGCCTGCGCACCGGTTGGCGCGGCGGCATGACAGCCGGTGGCAGGCCTGTACGGGTTGATGCGATCCACTGCGGCGGCGGCGCGCTTGCGTCAGTACAATGACCGCAAGATTCGTGCCCTCTATGAGAACCCGATTGCCCTTCCTCCTCCTGTCCCGCGCCGCAGCGCTGGCCCTGGCGCTGGCTGCATCGCCGCTGGTGCACGCCGAAAAAGCCGACCGCAACAAGCCCATGAACATCGAGGCCGATGCCCTGCGCCACGATGAGCTCAAGCAGACCAGCGTTTTCACCGGCCGTGTCGTCATGACCAAGGGCACCATCGTGCTGCGCGGCGCGCAGCTGGAGGTGCGCCAGGATGCCGACGGCTTCCAGTACGGTGTGGTGACGGCCGAGCCGGGCAAGCGCGCTTTTTTCCGGCAAAAACGTGACACCGCGCCGGGCGCGCCCGACGAGTTCGTCGAGGGCGAGGGCGAGGTCATCGAATACGACGGCCGCGCCGACGTGGTGAAGCTCATCCGCCGCGCCGAGCTGCGCCGCTACCGCGAGGCCACACTGACCGACGAGCTAGCCGGCGCCCTCATCGTCTACAACAACCTCACGGACGTGTTCACCGTGGACGGGCAGAAGACCGCGCCCGCCGGCGCCACTGCTGGCACGCCGGGCGGCCGGGTGCGGGCGGTGCTCGCGCCCAAGGAGCCTGCCTCGGGCACCAGCGCCACGCCGCCCGTGCGCACCGAGCCGCCCGCGCTGCGTACCAGCCCCAGCCTGGACGGCGCGAAGTGAGCGCGGCCTTGGACGATGCGCGCATGAGCGAAGGCGTCAGCCGCCTGGAGGCGCTGCACCTGGAGAAGTCCTACGGCAGCCGCAAGGTGGTCAAGGACGTGTCCGTGGTCGTGCAAAAGGGAGAGGTGGTGGGCCTATTGGGCCCCAACGGCGCCGGCAAGACCACGTCGTTCTACATGATCGTCGGCCTGGTGCGCAGCGACGGCGGCCGCATCAGCATCGACGGGCAGGACGTGACGGACATGCCCATCCACCGGCGCTCGCGGCTGGGCCTGTCGTACCTGCCGCAGGAAGCCTCGATCTTTCGCAAGCTCAATGTCGAAGACAACGTGCGCGCGGTGCTGGAGCTGCAGACCGACGAGGCCGGCCGCTCCCTGCCGCGCGCCGAGGTGGAGCGGCGCCTGACCGCGCTGCTGCAGGAGCTGCGCGTGGACCACCTGCGCAAGTCGCCTGCACTGGCGCTGTCGGGCGGCGAGCGCCGGCGCGTGGAGATCGCGCGCGCGCTGGCCACGCAGCCGCGCTTCATCCTGCTGGATGAGCCCTTCGCCGGCATCGACCCGATCGCCGTGATCGAGATCCAGCGCATCATTGGCTTTCTCAAGGCGCGCGGCATTGGCGTGCTGATCACCGACCACAACGTGCGTGAGACGCTGGGCATCTGCGACCACGCCTTCATCATCAGCGACGGCCAGGTGCTGGCTCAGGGTACGCCGTCGGACATCGTCGACAACGCGGAAGTGCGCCGGGTGTACCTGGGCGAGCACTTCCGCATGTGAGAGTGATGGGCGACCACGGCGCGATGCAGGACCAGACAGTGGGTTGCAGGCCATGAAGCCCGGCCTGTCGCTGCGCGTCTCGCAGCACCTGGCGCTCACACCGCAGTTGCAGCAGTCGATCCGCCTGCTGCAGCTGTCCACGCTGGAGCTGGCCCAGGAGGTCGAGCAAATGCTCGACGAGAACCCCTTCCTGGAGCGCACGCTGGAAGAGGCCCCGCGCGAGGAGTTCGGCCTGGCCCAGGCCGATGCACCGGTGAGCGAGCAAGACCGAGAAGTTGAAGATGCTATTTATTCAGGAGCTGTCAGCGCAGGGCAGGAAAGCGCTACAAGCCAAAATGATGCAGAAACCTCCACAGCCGAATCCACGGCCGAACCCGCGGACTGGGAAGGCGACGGCTCGGTAGACCTGGCGCCCGACGACAGCGAGTGGGGCGGCGACGCCCCGGCGCGCAACGGTGCCGGCGCGGGGAGCGACGACGAGGTGGACGCCACCGAGCTGGCCCGCAGCCAGGAGTCGCTCACGGCCTTCCTGCATCGCCAGGCGCTGGCGCTGCGCCTGTCCGAGCTGGACATGGCCGCGCTGCGCTTCCTCATCGAATCGCTGAACGACGACGGCTACCTGGACGAGTCGCTGCAGGACCTGGCCGCCAGCCTGGCGGGCACCGAAGACCCCGAGCAACTCGATGAATTGGTGCACCGCTTCACCGTGGCGCTGCGCCTGCTGCAAAGCCTGGAACCCGCGGGCGTGGGCGCGCGCGGCCTGGCCGAATGCCTCACGCTGCAGCTGCGTGCGATGGACCAGGACGAAGAGGGCGACCCCGACGTGATCCAGGCCGCGCTGGCCATTTGCGACCAGCCGCTGGACCTGCTGGCCAAGCGCGACGTGCGCCGCCTGGCGCAGGCCTGCGGCACCAGCGAAGAGCGCACGCGCGCCGCGATGGCCTTGATCGCGCGGCTGGAGCCACGCCCGGGCAGGCGCTTTGCCGACGTGGACCGCAACATCATCGTGCCCGACGTGATCGTCAAGAAAACCGGCCGCGGCGGACAGCAGAACTTCAGCGTGCAGCTCAACCCGGACGTGATGCCGCGCCTGCGCGTGCACGACATCTACGCCGGTGCGTTGCGCGGCGGCCGTGGCGAAGGCCACCAGGCGCTGCAGGCACGGCTGCAGGAGGCGCGTTGGTTCATCAAGAACATCCAGCAGCGTTTTGACACCATCCTGCGCGTGTCGCGCGCCATCGTGGAGCGGCAGAAGAACTTCTTCGTGCATGGCGAACTGGCCATGCGCCCGCTGGTGCTGCGCGACATTGCCGATGAACTGGGCCTGCACGAGTCCACCATCAGCCGCGTGACCACCGCCAAGTACATGGCCACGCCGCAAGGCACCTACGAACTCAAGTATTTCTTCGGCTCGGGGCTGGGCACCGAAACCGGCGGCAACGCCTCCAGCACGGCCGTGCGCGCGCTCATCAAGCAGTTCATCGCGGCCGAGAACCCGCACAAGCCGCTGTCGGACAGCCAGATCGCCGAGATGCTCAAGGAGCAGGGCATTGAATGTGCGCGCCGCACCGTGGCCAAATACCGTGAGGCGCTCAAGATCGCCCCGGCCAACCTCCGCAAGGCACTTTGAACCATGGCACGCGTCGTCTTCGACCTTCCCCCGCACTTCGGCTTCAGTACCGAGCTGCAGATCTACATCAGCCATGTCAACCAGGGCGGACACCTGGACAACGCGCAGTTGCTCAGCCTCGTGTCCGAGGCGCGCGTGCGTTTCTTCAAGTCGCTGGGTTACCCCGAGGCCGACGTGGCGGGCCTGTCCACCGTGGTGGGCGACATCGTGGCGCAGTACAAGTCCGAGGCGTTCCACGGCGAGACGCTGCGCGTGGAGATGACGCCGCAGGACTTCAACCGCTACGGCTTCGACCTCGTCTTCCGGTTGACCGAGAAGAGCCGGGGGCGCGAGATCGCGCGCGGCAAGACCGGCATCGTCTTCATCGACCGGGCGGCCCGCAAGCCCGCACCCATTCCTGAATCCGTGCTCCAGCCATTGCTGCAGCGCGCAGCACAGCCGCAATGAACCAGCTTCAACTCTTTTTGCCCTGCGCCGCTGGCGTGGAGGGCTATCTGGCCGACGAGGTGCACAGCCTCACGGGGCTGGCCGGGCAGGACCTGCTCGTGGGCCGCGCGGGCGTGCTGCTGCGCGCCTCGTGGCGCGATGCGCTGCGCCTGAACCTACACAGCCGCCTGGCGCAGCGCGTGCTGGTGCAACTGGCCGAGCGGCCCTACCGCAACGAGGACGACATCTATGCCGCCGCGGCCGACGTGGCCTGGGAGATCTGGTTCACCCCGCGCCAGAGCTTCAAGGTGGAGGTGACGGCCCAGCACAGCCCGCTCAAGAGCCTGAACTTCGCCGCGCTGCGCGTGAAGGATGCCGTGGCCGACCGCTTCCGCGCCAAGGCCGGCGTGCGTCCCGACGTGCAGACGCAGTGGCCCGACGTGCGCGTGCACCTGCACCTGACCAGCGACCGCGCCCAGATCTACATCGACACCTCGGGCGAGCCGCTGTTCAAACGCGGCTGGCGCGAGGACAAGGGCGACGCGCCGCTCAAGGAAACGCTGGCCGCCGCCATGATCGCCGCCACCGGCTGGGACCCGCATGGCGAGCAGCCGCTGCCGCTGTACGACCCCTGCTGCGGCAGCGGCACCGTGGTCATCGAGGCTGCGCAGATCGCCTGCCGCATCGCGCCGGGGCTGCAGCGGCGCTTTGCCTTCGAGAAGCTATTGCCGCACCAGGCGCATGTCTGGTCTGCTATCAAGGATGAAGCGGCCAGCGCCGTTACCGCGGCTTCGGTGCCGATTTTTGGCAGCGACGTGTCGCACCGCATGGTGGACTTTGCCCAGCGCAATGCCGTGCGCGCCGGCGTGGCCGACGCGGTGCAGCTGCGCGGCGGCGACGCGCTGCAGCGCATGCCGCCCAGTGAACAACCCGGGGTGATGCTGCTGAATCCGCCGTATGGCGAGCGCATCGCCGCGGCGGGCACGGCGGGGCGCAATGCGCGTGAGCGCATGTCCACGGTCGAGCGCATGGGCCGCGAGACGGCGCAGACCGAGGACGGCGTGGACTTCTTCGCGCAGTTGGCCGCACACTGGAAGAAGCACTACGCCGGCTGGCAGGCCTGGATGCTCACGCCCGACCTCAAGCTGCCCGGCAAGATGCGCCTGAAGGAGTCGCGCCGCGTGCCGCTGTGGAACGGCCCCATCGAATGCCGCCTGTTCCGCTTCGACCTCGTGGCGGGCGCCGTGCGGGATCGGCCGCGCGCCGGCCACACGGGGGAGGGCGGCGCGGCCAACGGTGCGCCGGGTGCGCCGGGTGCGCCGGCCGGCGGAGCCTCGGATGCGTCCTGAGCTGCGCCTGCCCGCCGTGGCGCCGGCGGGCGAGAGAGCGCGTGCCGTGGTGCTGGACACCAACATCGTGCTCGACCTGTTCATCTTCGCCGACGCGGCCGTGGCCACCGTGCGTGCGCTGCTGCAGGCCCAGCGCCTGGACTGGATTGCCACGCAGCACATGCGGGACGAACTGGAGCGCGTGCTGCAGTACACCCACCTGCAGCCGCGTATGGCGTACTACGGCGTGGGCGCGGATGACGTACTGACGGCGTTCGACGCGGGCGTGCGCCTGGTCGAGGTGGCGCCACGCGCGCCCTGGGCCTGCAAGGACGCGGACGACCAGAAGTTCATCGACCTGGCGGTCGCGCACCGCGCCATCATCGTGTCCAAGGACAAGGCCGTGCTTTGCATGCGAAAACGGCTGTTGACGCAGGACACGCATGCGGTGGCAGCTATTGTTTTTGAAGAGATTTGCGAACCATGTCCAACCTGATCGTGCATGGCGGCACGCCGCTGCGTGGCCGCGTCACCCCCTCGGCCAACAAGAACGCGGTGCTGCCCGTGCTGTGCGCCACGCTGCTCACGCGCGCGCCGCTGCGCCTGGTGGGCGTGCCCGACATCACCGACGTGCGCAAGATCCTGGAGATCTTCCGCACCCTGGGCAGCGAGGTGCGCTGGGACCATGCCAGCGCCACGCTGGAACTGCACCACCAGGCCACGCATTTCGACGCCGCCACGCACCGCCTGCCCGAGGAGATGCGCTCGTCCATCATGCTGGTGCCGCCGCTGCTGGCGCGCTTCGGCGTGGCGCGGCTGGAGGACAACGTGAAGGGCTGCACCCTGGGCGTGCGCGAGATCGACCCGCATGTGGAGGTCTTTCGCAGCTTCGGCGGCCAGGTGGAGCGGGCCGAGGGCTCGCTGCTGGTGCGCCGCGTGGGCATGCTCACGCCGGTGCACCACTGGCTGGACTATGCCTCGGTGACCACCACCGAGAACTTCGTGCTGTGCGCCGTGGCCGCGCAGGGCACCTCCACGCTGACCAACGCGGCGTCCGAGCCGCACGTGCAGGAGTTCTGCCGCTTCATGCAAATGCTGGGCGCGCAGATCGAGGGCGTGGGCACCTCGCGGCTTACGGTGCATGGCGGCGGCGACCTGGGGGGCGGTGAATTCCGCTTTGCCGAGGACTTTCACGAGATCACCACCTTCCTGGCGCTGGGGGCCATCACCGGCGGCGACGTGGTGGTGAAGAACAGCGCGCCGGAGAACTTCCCGCTGATCGACCGCACGTTTGCCAAGTTTGGCGTGCGCGTGGAGCACCGGGACGGCTGGTCGCGCGCCTTCGTGGACGGGCCGCTCACGGTGCAGACGCCCTTCACCCCCAACGTGCTGACCAAGGTGGAGGCCGCGCCCTGGCCCTATTTCCCCGTGGATCTGCTGCCGATCTTCATCGCGCTGGGCGTGCGCGCGCAGGGCAACGCGATGTTCTGGAACAAGGTGTACGACGGCGCTTTAGGCTGGACGGGCGAGCTGTCCAAGTTTGGCGCGCATGTGTACCAGTCCGACCCGCACCGCATCGTCACCTTCGGTGGCGGGCCGCTGGCGCCGGCGGTGGTGGAGAGCCCCTACATCATCCGCGTGGCGATCGCGCTGTTCATGGTCGCGGCCAGTATCCCGGGGCGCTCGGAGATCCGCAACGCCACGCCCATCCGCCGCGCGCACCCGCACTTTGTGGAGAACCTGCGCAGCCTGGGGGCCCGGGTGGAGTGGACGGCAGAGGAGTAGCCGCGCCCTGATCGCCCCAGCCTTCGCTGCGCTGCAGCACAAAAGTGGATTGTGGTTTATACTTACGCCCAAGGGTTAACACTTAGTGGTTAACCCGGTGTTGGTCGGCGTATGAGATGCGCGCCGTTCCGCACCGGATGAGCATCTCAGTCAGGAAACCACACCATGCGCGAAGCCGTCCGTCTGATCCTCGAGTTCATCCAAGAAGCCCGCGAGGCCCATCTGGAGATCGCCAGCCAATAAGGCTGGGTGGGCCGCCCAGACGGCCCTTTGTTACCGACCGCTGCGCCCCATTGCCTTGGCATGGGGCGTTTCTGTTTTTAAGGCCAAATCAAGCTCTAGCGCTTGTGTAATAAGCGCGAACAGCTATTAATACAATAGCTAACGCGCAACCTACGACGTTACACTGCGCGCCTCAGGCCTCCTGGGGCTCTGTTTCTCCTCCTCCTTAGCCCGCGGGTCCAAGCCCCGCCCGATTCCGCATGAACGCCACCTCCGACACCCCCGCATCCGCCGCCGCCTCCGCCCTGGGGCCGGACGAACTGGATGAACTCGACAGCCTGCTGGACGACCTGCGCACGCGTGAGGAAGATGTGCCGCAGTGGGAGTTCTGCGACGGCTTCCTGACGGCGCTGGTCTGCACGCGCCGCCCCGTGCCCGCGGCGGAATGGCTGCCCATGCTGTTGGGCGACGGCCTGGAGCTGGACGTGGCCGAAGGCGAGCCCCTGCCGCTGGTGCCCACGTTCAAGGACCTGGCGCAGCAGGAGCGCTTTCTTGCCTTGTGGGAGCTGCGCCGCGCCGAGGTGCAGGCGCAATTGGACGAGCAGGCCGAATCGCTAGACGCCGACAACGCCTTCCAGCCCGAGGTGATCGACATGCGCGGCGCCATCGCCAGTCTGCCCGAGGAGGAGCGCGCCGAGATGGCGGGGCAGGAGATTCCTTCCTTCGGCCAGGTCTGGGCACTGGGCTTCATGTTCGCCGTGGAGAACTGGTCCGAGGACTGGGCCACCCCGCGCGACAAGGAAGCCGCCCAGTGGCTGGATGGCGCGCTCGAATCCATCGTCGCCCTCACCGAGGACGACACCGGCAAGCCCGAGATCTGCATGTACGCCGAAGACGGCCCGCCCAGTACCAGCCAGGAGCGCCTGGAGGTCTTTGGCGAGGCCATCTGGGGCGTGTACGACCTGCGCCAGCTCTGGCGCAGCCTGGGTCCGCGCCAGGAAACCATCGTCAAGGGCGAGCAGCCCGGCCGCAACGACCCTTGCCCCTGCGGCAGCGGCAAGAAGTACAAGAAGTGCTGCGGCGCGGCTTGACGCGGCCCGGCCTAGCGCGGCCTTGCCTGGTGTAGCTGGCCTGACGCGGCGCGGTCTGACGCGGCCCGGTTCGACTCGCCGGCATTGAGTGGGCGGCACGCAGCCGGTGGCCCGGTATTGCGCTCTGGGCCTGCCCAGGTGCTATGGCGCCGCCAGGCCCAGTGGGACCGTCAGGAGCGCGAAGGGGCGGGCAGCTGGGCCAGCAACTGCGCCAGCCGCCCCAGCGCGTGGCGCACCGTGGCGGTGCGCACGGCGGCGCGGTCTCCGGCAAAGCGCCGCAGTTCCGAATGGGTGGCGCCCGCCACGCACCAGCCGAACCACACCGTGCCCACCGGCTTGTCCGGGCTGCCGCCCGTGGGGCCGGCCACGCCCGTCACGGCCACGCTGACCTGCGCGGCGCTGTGGCGCACGGCGCCCTCGGCCATGGCGCGGGCCACGGGCTCGCTCACGGCGCCGTGGGCCGTGATGAGATCGGCGGGCACGCCCAGCAGCGCGGTCTTGGCGGCGTTGGAATAGCTGACGAAGCCGCGCTCGAACCATTGGCTCGACCCCGACAGGTCGGTGCAGGCCGCCGCGATCAGGCCGCCGGTGCAGCTCTCGGCCGTGGCCAGCATCCAGCCGCGTGCGAGCAGGTCCGTGGAGATATGAATCAAATCGGCCTTCAGCGCTTGTCCATCAAGCGCTGGCAGCTCTATTTTTGATAGTTCCATGGCACTCACCCGAACCAGTGGCGCCACAGCGCGATCACCAGCAGCGTGCAGAACGCGGCCACCAGGTCGTCCAGCATGATCCCCAGGCCGCCGCGCCAGCCGAAGCCCTTGAACAACCGGTCGGCCCAGGCCACAGGGCCGGGTTTGGCGGCATCGAAATAACGGAACAGCGCAAAGGCGGCGAGCTGGCCCCAGAAGCCCATGGGCATGGCCAGCCACAGCACGATCCAGATCGCGACGATCTCATCCCACACGATGTGGCCGGGGTCTGCCACGCGCATGTGGCGTGCGGTGACGGTGCAGGCCCACCAGCCCAGCAGCAGCGACAGCGCGATCAGCAGCCCCATGCCGCGCGGCGTGAGCCACAGTTGCAGCACCAGGAACGCCAGCCATCCCCACAGCGTGCCCACCGTGCCCGGTGCCACACGCGACAGTCCGCTGCCAAAGCCCAGCGCGATGCAGTGCGCGGGGTGCACGAACAGAAAGCGGCGCAGGGCGTGGGGCGGCAGCGGGGTGGGGGGCGGCGTATCGGGCATGGGCGACAAGGATGCGAGGGCCGGCCGATGCTACCAGCGGCGCCGGCCCGGTAGCGGGAGCGGTCAGGCGAAGTGGTCGAACGAGGCGAAGTGCTGCGCCACGGGCTGCCCCTGGCTGTCCACCACACGCAGGCCGGGCGCGGGCTCGACGCGGCCGATGCGCGTGGCGCGCGTACCGCTGGCCTGCGCGGCGGCCTGCACGGCGGCCTGCTGTGCGGGAGGGGCGGTGAAGACCAGTTCGTAGTCGTCGCCGCCGGCCAGCGCGCATTGCATCAGCGTTTGTGCGTCAAAATCGGCTGTAGCGCCCGCCTGCTGGGCGCTAGCAGCTAGCAAATTGGTAGCGACGGTGGCGTCCACGCAGGCGCCCACGCCCGAGGCCTTCAGGATGTGACCCAGGTCGCCCAGCAGGCCATCGCTCACGTCGATGGCGCTGCTGGCCACGCCGCGCAGCGCCAGACCCAGCGCCACGCGCGGTGTGGGCTGCTCCAGCCGTGGGCGCAACTGCTGCAGGGCGGCGGGCGGCAGCGCCAGGCGGCCGCGCAGCGCATCCAGCGCCAGGCGCGCCTCGCCGGGCGTGCCGCTCACGTAGATGTCGTCGCCCACCCGCGCACCGCTGCGCAGCAGGGCCTGGCCCGTGGGCACTTCGCCGAACACGGTGACGCAGAGGTTCAGCGGCCCCTGCGTGGTGTCGCCACCGACCAGTTCGCACTGGTGCGCGTCGGCCAGCCGCAGCAGGCCGTCCGCAAACGCCTGCAGCCAGGGCGCATCCACGCGCGGCAACGCCAGCGCCAGCGTGAAGGCCAGCGGCCTGGCGCCGCAGGCGGCCAGGTCCGACAGGTTCACCGCCAGCGCCTTGTGGCCCAGGTGCGCGGGGTCCACGTCGGCAAAGAAATGGCGGCCCTCGACCAGCATGTCGCTGGACACGGCCAGCTGCATGCCGGGCGTGACCGACAGCAGCGCGCAGTCGTCGCCCACGCCCAGCGCCGCACGGCGCACCGGGCGCGTGAAGTAGCGCGCAATCAGGTCGAACTCACCCATGGGCGGCTGCCGCGTTCAGATGTCGTGCCCGCGAAAGCGCAGCGCGGCCTGGCGGCTGACCTCGGCCAGCAACTGCTCTTCGCGCTGGCGCTCGCGCAGCCAGCGGGCGTCGTTCTGGCCCAGCGCGGTCTCACCGCGCAGCATGTGCAGCGCGCCCGATGCGCCATGCGTGCCGGCGTAGCGCGCCACGTGGTCCAGCGTCTGCAGGATGTGGTCGCGCAGCGGCATGTGGTCGCCGCTGGCAGGGTCCACGTACACCGCGTCCAGCCCGAAGCGGCAGGCCTGGAAGCGGTTGTAGGTGTAGACGAGGTAGTCGTCCTCGGTGGGGGTGAAGGGCTGCTCGGCCAGGAACCACGCGGCCAGCGACTGCACGTAGCCGGCCAGCGCCGCGGCGCGCTCGATGGTGAGCGGCGTGTCGAACACGCGGATCTCGATGGTGCCGTACTCGGGCTTGGGGCGGATGTCCCAGTAAAAGTCCTTCATGCTCTTGACCACGCCGGTGCGCGTCATTTTGTTGAAGTACTGCTCGAACTCGCTCCAGGTGAGTACGCAGGGCGCGCGGCCCGACAGCGGGAACGCGAACACCGAGTTGAGGCGCGCGGAGTCGAACTGCGTGTCCTGCGCCTGCACGTACGGGCTGGAGGCCGACAGCGCGATGAAGTGCGGAATGTAGCGGCTCATGCGGTGCAGCATGAGCAGGGCGGAGTCGGCGTCGGGGCAGCCGATGTGCACGTGCTGACCGAAGATGGTGAACTGCTTGGATAGGTAGCCGTACAGCTGCGACAGCTCCTGAAAGCGCGGCTTGTCGTAGATGCGCCGCTCGTGCCATTGCTGGAAGGGGTGCGTGCCGCCGCCGACGACGGCGATGTTGAGCTTGTCCGCGCTCTTGACCAGCGCGTCGCGGATCTGCGTGAGTTGGCCCAGCACCTCGGAGCTGCTGTGGCACACGCCGGTGGAGATCTCGATCATGCTGTTGGTCATCTCGGGCACCACGCTGCCGGGCAGCGGCACCTTCTTCATGAGGCGCAGCATGTCCTCGGCGTAGGGCGCGAGGTCGTAGTCGTTGGTGCTCACGAGCTGCAGTTCCAGCTCGACGCCCAGCGTCAGGGGCTCGGAATGGTGGAAGGCTTCAAGACTCACGTTGGGTGTCTCCGGTGTTGCTGCCGCGGCTGCTCAGGGGCGCCCAGGGCTTGGAGCTTTCGCCCGCGCGGTAGATGGCCACGGTGGCGATCACCGCGCCCAGCACTTCCATCACCAGGATGGCCGGCAGGGCGATGCGCGCGATCAGGTGGCCCGTGGAGGCCGAGGCCACCACGAACTGCGAGGCCACCAGCAATGCGATGGCCGACATCGGCGCCATGGCGCAGCTCAGCCACAGGGCCTGGCGCCAGCTGGCGCCACTGCCCGCGTTGCCCACGCCCACGCCCAGCGCCTTGGCCAGCAGGCGCACGAAGATCAGCGCCAGCACGGCGCCGACCACCGGGCCGCTCCAGTCGGCCTGCGCGGCGACGGTGGAGACGAGCACGAACATCAGCATCGTCAGCAGCGAAGAGGCGGTGCCCATCTGCCGCGGCCAGGCCCAGGGGCGCGGGTGCAGCTGCTTGAGCAGCATGCCGCCCAGCAGCGCGGCCAGCGGGGCCGAGCCGCCCATGTGCGCGGTGACGGCGGTGCTGGCGGCGATCAGGGCCATCAGCAGCATGGAGGTGTTCTCGCTCGTCGGGCTCATCACGCGCAACGCCAGGCGCAGGATGAGCGACAGCAGCGCACCCACGGCCACAGAAACGCCCAGCACCACCAGCGCGGGATACAGCGTGCCCACCAGGCCCACGCCCGGGCGGTTGATGAGCTCGGCCTGCGCGCTGCCCAGCGCCAGCGCATACAGGGACGACAGCGTTGCGAGCACCACGGCACGGTCGGTCACGGGGCCGGCGGCGCGCGTGTCGGACACCACGCGCGTCAGAACCGCCGGTGATGCCGCCATTGCGACCAGGGCCAGCGGGCCGGCGGCGCGCTCGGGTACGTCGAACCACAGCATCGTCCAGTACACCGCGAAATAGGTGAAGGCGGACTCCGCGATGCTCTGCACCAGCACCATGGGGTTATGGCGGAACCAGCGCAGTGGAATGCGACCGCCCGCCTCGAACAGCACCACGGCCACGCCTAGCTCCACCAGGAACAGGCCAATGCCCTGCAGCGGCCACACGGCGCCGCCAAAGCCCAGCAGGCCCACGATGGTGCCCACGAGCGTGTAACCCACGACCTTGGGCAGGCCGCTGTAGCGTTGCACCAGATAGCCCGTGATGGAGGCCACGGCCAGCAGCAGCGACCACTGCACCGTGGGCAACCCCGCCGATGGGCGCAGCCACTGCGCCCAAAAGCTCATCAGCTCATTCATTGTTGTAGATCCTCTGTCTCGTGCGGGCAGGCCCGCTGGATGCCCGGGCGCAGCCTGCCCCAAGGGCGCGCGCTGCAGCTGCGTGGAACGTGACTACGTTCCCAGGCTGTTAACTGAATGTATCTGCAGCGGTCGCGTTGCTTCTGTAGGACGGCGCGCAGCCTGCGGTGGGCGCACCTTATCAGACGGTGCGGCGCGGGGGCAGGAAAAAGCCCAGCGGCGCGCTGCGCCAGCGCGCCAGCAGCGCGCGGTAGATGCGCGCGCGGTCCACGCTGCCCACGTTGTGCGCACGCAATGCCAGGCGGAACGCCAGGTAGAAGCTGACGAGGACGTTGAGCGCACCGTTGAAGGGCACCATGGCCACGGCCCACCAGAAAGCAGGCTGGTGCAGCACGTCCATGCCCAATGTGGCGCTGGCCACGCCGATCTGCCCGGTGGACAGCGTAACGTGGCGCACATCCAGGCCCAGCCCGAAGAACGCGGCAAAGGCCGGCGTCAGCCCCAGCATGAAGCCGAGCGAAATGTTGGCCGCAAAGCCCGAGATGTTGCCCCGCAGAAAGCGCGCCCAGCGGGCGGCGCGTGCAGCACCCAGCATGTGCGTGATGCGCGGGTTGTACTGGATGGCCGAGTCCAGCCGGCGCAATACGAACCAGTTCTCCACCCAGCCCGCGAAAATGCTGGACGCGAACAGCAGCACGCCGGTGAAGGCCGCGAACAGCAGCGAGGGGCCCAGCAGGTGCAGCGACTGCAGCACGTGTTCCGCCTGGGCCGTGCCAATGGCCGGCTGCCCGAGCATCTGCGCGATAAGCAGCGCCAGGGCCAGCGCCGCGGGGAACACCAGCAGCACGTTGCCCAGCACGGCGGCCACCTGCGAGCGCACGAGGTGCGCGACCTCGTCCACGAAGGACTCCAGCCCCTGCGCCTCGTCCAGGTCCTTGAGCTTGGCGGCCATGGCGGGTGCCGTCATGGCGGGCTGCTTGGTGGCCACGGTGAAGTGCAGCAGCTGGATCAGCACGAAGCTGACGGCGTAGTTCACGCCCGCCATGAAGCCGCCCCAGAACGCGGATAGCGCCAGCGCGTACAGCCCGAACTTGGCCAGCGTGGTGAAGGCCATCACCAGCCCGCCGCCGGCCGCCTTGCGCACCATGGCCAGGTATTCGCCTGCCGTGCGGGTGATGTAGTGCGCGCCTGTCTCGGCACTGCGCTCGGCGACCTTGGCCGCCAGCATGGACGAGTTGGACGCCACCAGCGCACGCAGGCTGCGCCGCTCGCGCCCCACGGTCACCAGGCGCGCAAGGAACTTGGCCGCCGCCACGGCGGGGCGGGGCGACAGCAGGCATTCCAGCAGCTCGCGCACGCGCAGGATGCGCTCGCGCAGCTGGCGCAGGCGAAATACCAGGCCCACGGAGATGCCGTTGTCCTCGAAGTGTGCATACACCGTGTTGGTGGCGGCGCGGCAGGCGTCCAGGCGCTCGCGCAGGCGCTGCACGGCTTCCTGCAGGCGGTCGCCGGTGCGCAGCGGGTGCTCCACCTCCACGCGCAGGCTCTCCACATCGCGGATCAGCGCATGAAAGGGCTGGGCCTCGCGCGCCTCTTCGCTCATGCGCAGACGCAGCTCGGGCGCAAAGCCGGTGGACAGGATCTGCCCGGCGCAGTAGGTGATGGCGTCCAGCAGCGCGCGCTGCCAATGGCTGGCGCCGCCCTGCTCGCAGGCGGGCACCAGCACGGCCAGCAGGCGGCCCAGCAGGGTTTCGTCCAGCGACGCCAGCCAGCGCGCGTCGAAATCGCCAGGCAGCGCCAGCATGAACAACTCCGACGCATCCAGCGTTTCGGGGCTGGAGGGCAGCAGTTTGTAGCGCACGCGCTCGGCCAGCTCGCTGGCCATGGAGGTGCGCTGGGCAAAGCCGAAGTCCGCCAGCAGCGTGGTGATGTCCACCTGTTGCGTGAGCGCTGCCCACCAGGCCTGCAGCCGCACTTGGATGTCGGGCGAGCGTTCCGCCGCTTCGACCAGCAGGGCCACGCGGCCTGCGGCGCCCTCTGTGGACTGGCCGTCGCCACGCACCCAATCCAGCACGGCGATGAGTTGCAAGTGCCGCTGTGCCAGCGGTGCGGTCGGGTCGATACCGGCGAGCAGCTGCGCCAGGTCAGGGCCGCTGCGGCTCAATGCAGCACCCTTGCCGCCATGGGCTGGCCCGGTTGGCCGGGCGAGAAGGCCTCCAGCACGAACAGCTCGATCGGACAGGTGAACGGCTCACCATCCTCAGCCACGCAGAAATAGCTGCCGTGCATGCTGCCGCTGGCGGTGCGCAGGCGGCAGCCGCTGGTGTACTGAAATGCCTCACCGGGCTTGAGCAGCGGTTGCTGGCCCACCACGCCCAGGCCCTTGACCTGCTCGGTGTGGCCATTGGCGTCGGAGATGATCCAGTGGCGTGAAATCAGCTGCGCGGTCACGTCGCCCGTGTTGGTGATCGTGATGGTGTAGGCAAAGCTGTATACGCCTTCGTCGGGCGCGGACTCGTCGGGTAGGTACTGCGGCTGCACCTCCACCTGGAACTGGTATTTCGGCATCGTGTAATGGTAGCGGCGATGGTGAGTCCCGCGCCGCACAAGGACCCGCTCCGGCTGTGCCCGGCATGCGACCGTCGCGCGGCGGCGGCGTCAACTGCGACAATCGCGGCCATGAGCCGCACCTACCGCATCGCCCCTTCTATCCTGTCCGCCGACTTTGCCCGCCTGGGTGAGGAAGTGCGCAACGTCATCGCCGCCGGCGCCGACTGGATCCACTTTGACGTGATGGACAACCACTATGTGCCCAACCTCACCTTCGGCCCGATGGTGTGCCAGGCCCTCAAGCCCCATGCCGTGACGCCCGCAGGGCACGCCGTACCGATCGACGTGCACCTGATGGTGCAGCCCGTGGACGAACTGGCCACGGCGTTTGCCAAGGCGGGGGCGGACCTCATCAGCTTCCACCCCGATGCCTCGGCGCACGTGCACCGCAGCATTCAGAACATCCGCGCGCAGGGCTGCAAGGCGGGCCTGACCTTCAACCCCGCCATGCCGCTTGACGTGCTGGACTGGGTGATCGAGGACATCGACCTGATCCTGTTGATGAGCGTGAACCCCGGCTTTGGCGGACAGAGCTTCATCGACAGCACGCTGCGCAAGATCGAGGCGGCCCGCAAGCGCATCGAGGCCTCGGGTAAGGACATCCGCTTGGAGGTGGACGGTGGCATCAAGGCCGACAACATCCGCCGGGTGGCGGATGCGGGCGCGGACACGTTCGTTGCAGGTAGCGCCATCTTCGGCAAGAGCGACTACAAGGCGGTGATCGACGCCATGCGCGCCGAACTGGCGTGAGGCGCCGCCGCGCGGCTTGATCGCAATCCGCTGAAAGGCCTATTGCACCGGCGTGGTGGCTTCGCGCAGCACGCCACCGCCTTCCACCGAGCCCGACACCGTGGCGCTGCTGCGCACGCGCGCCTCGCAATCGGACCGGTCCTGTGGAGTCTTGAAGGCCTCGCAGCGGGCCAGCGCGTTGCGCTCATAGATGCTGGTGTCGCTGCTGGACAGCTGGCCCGTGCGCGCGGCCTGGGCGGCCGCCCCTGCCTCGCGTACGCAGGCGGCGCGGCTTTCCGCGGGCACGGACGCGCAGGCGGCACGGTCGCTGCTGTACTGGCTGCGCACTTCGTTGGCAGCCTGCGCCGCGCCGGCGCACAGCAGCAATGCGGCGGGAAGCAGGGCGGTGAATCGATGCAATGCCATGGGATGACCTCCTGAAAGGCGATGGTTTTGACGGTTCCAACAATGGCTGTCCAGCGTAGGACGCCACCCGGAAGGCGTCTGTCCGCATGCGGCGCCGTGGTGTGTCGGACGGGTCGGACAGCGCATACACTGCCCGCGCTCAATGCATGACTGACAAGGACAAGGGATGGAACGGGTGCAACAAGACCTCGCCGCGCTGCTCGCGCGCACCGACGCCGCGATCGTGGACCTCGACGGCACCATGGTGGATACGTTGGGTGATTTTGCCGAGGCGCTCAATCGCATGCTGCGCGACCTGCAGCTGCCCGCCATCGCGCCGGGGGCGATCGAGCGCATGGTCGGCAAGGGGTCGGAGCATCTCCTGCGTTCAGTGCTAAAACACGTTCTAGCGCCCGACCAGCAAGCGCTGACAGCTATGCAATTGGAAGCAAAGGCCGAGGCCTTGTATCCCCAGGCGTGGGAGCGCTACCAGCACCATTACCTGGCCATCAACGGCCAGTATGCGGCGCTGTACGCCGGCGTGGCCGAAGGGCTTGCGGCGCTGCACCGCACCGGTCGGCCGCTGGTGTGCCTGACCAACAAGCCCACCGACTTCGCCCGGCCTCTGCTGCGCGCCAAAGGGCTGGACGGCTTCTTCACCCACGTGTTCGGCGGCGATGCGTTCGCGCGCAAGAAGCCCGACCCGCTGCCACTGCTCAAGGCCTGCGAGGCGGTGGGAACCTCGCCGGCGCGCACGCTGATGATCGGCGACTCCAGCAACGATGCCCAGGCCGCGCGTGCGGCGGGCTGCCCCGTGGTGCTGGTGACGTACGGCTACAACCACGGCCAGCCCGTGCGCGGCGTGGACGCGGACGGCTACGTGGATGCGCTCACCGAGCTGATCGCTAGCTGAATTCCTCCGGCCGCATGCGCGCCATGGGCGCCGCGCGGGGCACCCGGGTCCTCAGAAGCTCTCCCATTCGTCGTTGTCGGCAGCCGTGCGGGCCGCCTGCGCGGGTTGAGGGCGCGCTGCCGCCGGACGTGCCAAGGCGGCGGCCGGCGCCCGGGCGGGCGCCGGGGGAGTGGCGGGCCGGGCAGGGGCGGCGGGTGTCGCGGAGGTGGCGGGTACGGGAGCCGGCACGGCCGCGGCATGCGCGGGCGCCATGCGTGGCAGGGCGGAGGCGTTCTGCGCCAGCCTGAACACGGCGACGGCCTCGACGAGCTCGCGGGCCTGGCCGCTGAGGCTGCTGGCGGCGGCGGCCATCTCCTCGACCAGCGCGGCGTTCTGCTGCGTGGCCTGGTCCATCTGGGTGATGGCCTCGCCCACCTGGGCCACGCCCGAGCTTTGCTCGCTGCTGGCGGCGCTGATCTCCCCCATGATGTCGGTCACGCGGCGAATGGCGGTGACCACCTCGGTCATGGTGGCACCGGCCTTGTCCACCAGCTGCGAGCCCTGCTCCACGCGCTCCACGCTGGCGGTGATGAGCTGCTTGATCTCCTTGGCGGCCTCGGCCGAGCGCTGCGCCAGCGCGCGCACCTCGCCGGCCACCACGGCAAACCCGCGGCCTTGCTCACCGGCACGCGCGGCCTCCACGGCGGCATTCAGCGCCAGGATGTTGGTCTGGAAGGCAATGCCATCGATCACCCCGATGATGTCGGCGATCTTGCGGCTGGACTCATTGATGCCGCGCATGGTGTCCACCACCTCGGAGACCACCTCGCCGCCCTGCACGGCGACGGTGCTGGCATTCATGGCGAGTTGGTTGGCCTGGCGGGCGTTGTCGGCGTTCTGGCGCACGGTGGCGCCCAACTGCTCCATGGAGGCGGCCGTTTCTTCCAGGGCGCTGGCCTGGCTCTCGGTGCGGCCGGACAGGTCGTGGTTGCCCTGCGAGATCTCCGCGCTGGCCGTGGCCACGTGCTCGGAGCTTCGGCGCACGCCCTGCACGATCTCGGCCACGTTGTCGCGCATGGTCTGGATGCCGTGGATGACGCTGTCGCTGTCGCGGGCGGGTGGTATTTCGACGGCCAGGTTGCCTTGCGCCATCTCATGGGTGATGGCGTTGAGCTGGCTGGGCTCGGCGCCCAGCTGGCGCAGGATGCTGCGCGCCACCAGCCAGCCAATGGCCAGCAGCAGCAGCGCGAGCACGGCAGTCACCGCGCCCGAGCGGGCCAGCCGGCTCACGAACGTGGCCTGCACGTTGTCGACGTACACGCCGGAGCCGATCACCCAGCCCCAGGGCTCGAAACCCATCACGTACGAGGCTTTCTCCACGGGCTGGTCGCTGCCCGGCTTGGGCCACATGTAGCTCACGAAGCCTGCGCCGCTCCTTTTCACGGTGTTGACGAACTCCACGAACAGATGCTTGCCCGTGGGGTCCTTGTTGCTGCTGAGGTCCTGCCCCTGCAGCTCGGGGCGGATGGGATGCATGACCATGCGCGGGTGCATGTCGTTGATCCAGAAATACTCCGAGCCGCTGTAGCGCAGCGGCCGCAGCGCATCCATTGCGCGCTGCTTGGCCTCTTCCTCGGTGATCGTGCCCTTGCTGGCCTGCGCGTGGAAGTGCACGACGATTCCATGTGCCGCCTCCACGGTCTGGCGCACGCTGGCCTGGCGCTCACCCATGATCAGGGAGCGTTCGGTCCACATGATGCTGGCAACCAGCGCCAGCATGGCCAGTATGGCCAGGGCCACCAAGCCGCCGAGGCGGCGGGAAACGGGCAATCGGTAGAACATTTGCATGGTGGTATTCCCCGCCGCTGGCGGCTGCAGGTGGTTTAGAAACTTTCCCAGGCGCCGTCGTCGGCGGAAGGTGCCGGCGCAGCCTTTGGCGAGGCGGAGACGGGGCGGGCCTGGCGTGCCGCCGGTTGTACAGGCGCGGACGCCGGGCGTGCGGGGGGCGCGGCCTGCGTCACGGCGGGTGCGGATGGCTGGGGCGTCCGGAGGGCGGCGGGCGTTGCGAGTGCGTGGCCATGGCTCGCCAGCTTGAACACGGCGACGGCCTCGACGAGCTCGCGGGCCTGGCCGCTGAGGCTGCTGGCTGCGGCGGCCATCTCCTCGACCAGCGCGGCGTTCTGCTGCGTGGCCTGGTCCATCTGGGTGATGGCCTCGCCCACTTGGGCCACGCCCGCGCTTTGCTCGCTGCTGGCGGCGCTGATCTCCCCCATGATGTCGGTCACGCGGCGAATGGCGGTGACCACCTCGGTCATGGTGGCACCGGCCTTGTCCACCAGCTGCGAGCCCTGCTCCACGCGCTCCACGCTGGCGGTGATGAGCTGCTTGATCTCCTTGGCGGCCTCGGCCGAGCGCTGCGCCAGCGCGCGCACCTCGCCGGCCACCACGGCAAACCCGCGGCCTTGCTCACCGGCACGCGCGGCCTCCACGGCGGCATTCAGCGCCAGGATGTTGGTCTGGAAGGCAATGCCATCGATCACCCCGATGATGTCGGCGATCTTGCGGCTGGACTCATTGATGCCGCGCATGGTGTCCACCACCTCGGAGACCACCTCGCCGCCCTGCACGGCGACGGTGCTGGCATTCATGGCGAGTTGGTTGGCCTGGCGGGCGTTGTCGGCGTTCTGGCGCACGGTGGCGCCCAACTGCTCCATGGAGGCGGCCGTTTCTTCCAGGGCGCTGGCCTGGCTCTCGGTGCGGCCGGACAGGTCGTGGTTGCCCTGCGAGATCTCCGCGCTGGCCGACGCGACGCTCTCCGCATTGGCGCGCACGCCGGCCACTACGCGAGCGAGGTTGCCCTGCATGTGGCCCAGTGCCTTCAGCAGCGCCGCGGCTTCGTCGCGGCCGTGGGCTTGGATGGACTGGGTGAGGTCGCCTTCGGCGATCAAGCCTGCGCCGCGCACGGCCAACTGCAGGGGCCCGGTCACGGATCGGCTCAACAAGATGGCGGCGCCCGCGCCCACCAGCAGCGCCACTGCGGTCACGACCATCAGGATGGCGCGACTGAGCGTGGCCTGCTTGGCAGCGTTGTCGCGGGTGCTTTCGTACAGCGCGCGCTGGCGCTGTTCCATGGCGACGATGGACTGTAGGTAAGCGTCGGCCAACGGCTTGAGCTGGCTGTCGAGCAACTCACCCACACTCTCGCCGGCAGCCTTGCGCTTGAGCAATTCAGCCCGCGGGCCGCGATAGGCTTCGCGCGTCTTCGCGATGTCGGCGAGCAAGCGGCGTCCTTCGTCGGTGGTCACCAGCCGCTCCACCACCTCCTGCGCCTTGGATGCTTCTTCGGAGGTCTTGGCAATCTCGCTTTGCCAGCTCGAGAGATGGGAGGTGTCCGCATCCAGGATGGCGGCGCGCGTGCGCACCCAGTTCAGGTCAATCGCCTGCCGCCATGTGCTGGCGGCGCGCAGCCGTTCGTTGTCCGTGCTGGTGAGCTGATGGGTGACGCTTGCCAATTCCTGCAAACGCCATATGCCTACCGCCGCGATGACCACGGTGATGAGCAGAACCAAGCCGAAGGACAAGGCCAGGCGCGTGCCGACCTTGAGGTTGCTGAGATGCATAGAGGCCCCTTGCTGCGTAATTGCAATAAAGTGTATCGCCAAGGGGAGGTGGCTGAAAACGCCATCAAGGGGGCAATGGCATGCTTTCTCTGCGCATCGTCACTGCGTGGGCCGACGGGCTTTATTCCTTGCCCAGCAGGGCGTCCTTGAGCTTCCAGTCGGCGGGCTGGCTGCCGAGCCAGATGCCCAGCAATGCGTTGAAGAATTCGGGCTCCTTGAACGGTTCGCCCTGCGGGACGCCCTTCACCGTCACCTGCGTGCCCGTGCCGGGCAGCCAGTCCACGACGAACTGTTCGCCCGCCATGAGCTTCTTGTGCTCTGAAAAGATCTGGCTCATGCGCAGCACGCCCGGAATCAGCTTGGAAAAGGCGGCCTTGTCCATGTTGTCTTCCATACCGCGCGAGAACAGCTTGCCGAGTTCCGTGGAGTCGATGTCGCGCAGCATGGTCACGCTGATGCGCTTGGGGCCGCGCAGCGCGTAGACCTCGGCAGGCGTGGACGCCTTCTTCTCCAGGTACAGGCCTGCGGCATACACCTTGAACACGGCCTTGTAGCGCACACCGGCGCCATTGAGTTGCAGCTTGCTGCCGCCCAGGTCGAGAGTGGGCTCGAACTTGACGCCGGCTGCGGTCGTCGGCTCCGTCGATGCGGGAGCCGGAAGCGCCAGGCACAGGGGAAGGGCCAGAGCACCCCACTGCAGGGTGCGACGACGGGTGAAGGGCATTGCGCAACTCCAAAAAAGAACGATCGTTCGTTTCTAAATGTTGCGCCATCGAGGGGCGGTCGGCAATAGGGTTTTCGCGTGGATGCGCTGCAGCATCCACCGCGCAGGTGACAAAGTGCTTTGCTACACTGCGGGTCCATGTTCATTCACCACACGTTCATCACAGGTTGCAGCGACCGGGGAGCCTGGCCCTGGCGCAAGCCTGCGTCGTTGAACCCCTGACTGCACCTGGGCGCCTCCCCAGCGTGCGCCCGTGGCCCCACACGTGCTGTCCTGCACGGGGCCGACTCCTCTGAATGATCCTGCGGCGCACTGGCGCAGCCAGCGACCGCGCCGCACGAGCTGGGAATCTTCTTGTGATCACTGAACTGGAATTCAAAAGCCTGGCCAGCGAAGGCTACAACCGCATCCCGCTGATGGCGGAAGCCTTTGCGGACCTGGAAACCCCTCTCTCCCTGTACCTCAAGCTGGCCCATGGCAAGGGCGACGGCAAGCACAGCTTTTTGCTGGAGTCGGTCGTCGGCGGCGAGCGCTTCGGGCGCTACAGCTTCATCGGCCTGCCTGCGCGCACCTTGCTGCGGTCCAGCGGCTTCGGCGATGCGGCGCGCACCGAGGTGGTGACCGACGGCCAGGTGGTGGAGACGCACCCGGGCAACCCGCTGGACTTCATTGCCGCCTACCAAAAGCGCTTCAAGGTGGCGCTGCGCCCGGGGCTGCCACGCTTTTGCGGCGGGCTGGCGGGCTACTTCGGCTACGACGCGGTGCGCTATATCGAGAAGAAGCTAGAGGCCACCTGCCCGCCCGACACGCTGGGCTGCCCCGACATCCTGCTGCTGCAGTGTGAGGAACTGGCGGTCATCGACAACCTCTCGGGCAAGCTGTACCTCATCGTCTACGCCGATCCGGCCCAGCCCGAGGCCTACGCCAGGGGCAAGAAGCGCCTGCGGGAGCTGAAGGACCAGCTCAAGTATTCCGTGAGCGCGCCCGTGGTGCGGCCCACCGAGAGCCACACCGCACAGCGCAGCTTTGCCAAGGCCGACTACTTGGCGGCCGTGGAGCGCGCCAAGGAACTCATCGCCGCGGGCGACTTCATGCAGGTGCAGGTGGGCCAGCGCATCCACAAGCGCTACACCGAATCGCCGCTGTCGCTGTACCGCGCGCTGCGCTCGCTGAACCCGTCGCCGTACATGTACTACTACAACTTCGGCGATTTCCAGGTGGTGGGCTCCAGTCCCGAGATCCTGGTGCGCCAGGAGAGCACGCCCGAGGGGCAGAAGGTCACCATCCGCCCGCTGGCCGGCACGCGCCCGCGCGGCGCCACGCCCGAGGCCGACAAGGCCACCGAAGTGGAACTGGTGAACGACCCCAAGGAACGCGCCGAGCACGTGATGCTGATCGACCTGGCGCGCAACGACATCGGCCGCATCGCCAAGACCGGCACCGTGAAGGTGACCGAGGCCTTCGCGGTCGAGCGTTACAGCCACGTGATGCACATCGTGAGCAACGTGGAGGGCATCCTCAACGACGGCATGACCAGCATGGACGTGCTCAAGGCCACCTTCCCGGCCGGCACGCTCACCGGCGCGCCCAAGGTGCACGCCATGGAACTGATCGACCAGCTGGAGCCCAGCAAGCGGGGCCTCTACGGCGGCGCCTGCGGCTATCTGAGCTATGCGGGCGACATGGATGTGGCCATCGCCATCCGCACCGGCATCGTCAAGGACGGCACGCTCTACGTGCAGGCGGCGGCCGGCGTGGTGGCCGACTCGGTGCCCGAGCTCGAATGGAAGGAAACGGAACACAAGGCGCGCGCCCTGCTGCGTGCGGCCGAACTGGTGGAGGAGGGGCTGGAATGACCACCCGTGCAATCGACAAGACCCAGCCCTGCGCCAGCATGGCCGAGGTGCGCGCGCGCATCGACGCGCTGGACGACATCCTGGTGCCGCTGCTCGTGGAGCGCGGCGGCTACATGACCCAGGCTGCCCTCAACAAGCCGCGCGAAGACCAGGTGCGCGACGAAGCGCGCATCGAGGCCATCGTGCAGCGCGTGCGCGCGCGTGCGGCGGCCGAGGGCGGCGAGCCCGACGTGATCGAGGCCATCTACCGCAGCATGATGGAGGCCTACATCGCCTACGAACACCGTGAATTCGCGCGCCTGTGCGCAGAGGGCCGCAAGGGCCAGGAGGTGACGCCATGACGCGCGTGCTGATGGTCGACAACTACGACAGCTTCACCTACAACATCGTGCAGTACTTCGGCGAGCTGGGCGCCGAAGTCGAGGTGTTCCGCAACGACGAGATCACGCTGGAGGGCATTGCCGCGCGTGCGCCCGACCGGCTGGTGATCTCGCCCGGGCCCTGCTCGCCGGCCGAGGCGGGTATCTCGGTGGCGGCGATCCAGCACTTCGCGGGCAAGCTCCCCATCTTGGGCGTGTGCCTGGGCCACCAGAGCATTGGCGCGGCCTTCGGCGGCAAGATCATCCGGGCGCAGCAGCTCATGCATGGCAAGACCAGCGTCATCACCACCACGCAGACGGGCGTGTTCGCCGGGCTGCCCAAGCAGTTCACGGTGAACCGCTACCACTCGCTGTCCATCGAGCGCGCGAGCTGCCCCGAGGTGCTGGAGGTGACGGCCTGGACGGACGACGGCGAGATCATGGGAATCCGCCACCGCGAGCTGGCCATCGAGGGCGTGCAGTTCCACCCCGAGAGCATCCTCACCGAGCACGGCCACGCGATGCTCAAGAACTTCCTGGATCAAAAATAAGAGCTGCTAGCGCTTGTCTGTAAACGATTTCAATGCGAAAAATGCTTGAATGGCTTATGTAGCAAGCGCAAGCAGCTATCAAAAATAGAGGTACTTCCATGACCCCCATCACCCCCCAGGAAGCGCTGCAGCGCACCATCGAGCACCGCGAGATCTTCCACGACGAGATGCTGCACCTCATGCGCATGATCATGAGCGGCGAACTCTCGCCCGTCATGACCGCGGCCATCACCACCGGCCTGCGCGTGAAGAAGGAAACCATCGGCGAGATCACCGCCGCCGCGCAGGTGATGCGCGAGTTTTCCCACAAGGTGCAGGTGCACGACACCAAGCACCTCGTGGACATCGTGGGCACCGGCGGCGACGGCGCCAACACCTTCAACATCTCCACCTGCGCCACCTTCGTGATCGCCGCCGCGGGCGCCAAGGTCAGCAAGCACGGTGGGCGCAGCGTCAGCAGCAAGAGCGGCAGCGCCGACGCCATGGAGGCGCTGGGCGTGCACATCAACCTGCAGCCTGCGCAGATCGCGCAGTGCATTGACGACGTGGGCATCGGCTTCATGTTCGCGCCCAACCACCACCCCGCCATGAAGAACGTGGCGCCGGTGCGCAAGGAGCTGGGCGTGCGCACCATCTTCAACATCCTGGGGCCGCTGACCAACCCGGCAGGTGCGCCCAACATCCTCATGGGCGTGTTCCACGAAGACCTGGTGGGCATCCAGGTGCGTGCGCTGCAACGCCTGGGCGCCGAGCACGCGCTGGTGGTCTACGGCCGTGACGGGCTGGACGAAATCAGCCTGGGCGCGGGCACGCTGGTGGGTGAATTGAAAGACGGCGCGGTGCGCGAGTACGAGATCCACCCCGAGGACTTCGGCCTGCGCATGGCGGGCACGCGGGCGCTGCGCGTGGAGAACCCGACCGAATCCAAGGCCATGCTGATGGGCGTGCTGCAGGGCGACGAAGGCCCGGCGCGCGACATCGTCTGCCTGAATGCCGGTGCCGCCTTGTATGCTGCCAATGTGGCCGACTCGCTGGAAGACGGCCTGCGCCGCGCCCAGCAGGCCCTGGCCAGCGGCGCGGCCCTGGCCAAGCTGCAGCAGCTGGTCGCCTACACCCAGAAGCTCGCGGCCTGAGCGCACGGCGATGAGTCTGCTGGACGCTCCCATCTGGAACGACCCCGCGACGTGGATCGTGCTGGGCGTGTCGCTGCTGTTCATCGTCGTGGGCATCGTGATGCACCGCATCATCATGAAGGTGGTGCGCGGCCCGGCACCGCCCACGCAAGGCCACGAGGGCCCGGTACCTCCGCGCGAATGAGCGGGACGGGCGCTGGCGCCGGTGCGCGCCGTCACCATTGACGCTCCCTGCGGGGGGCAAGGAAGCAAGCATGTCCGACATCCTGAAGAAAATCTGCGACGTGAAGGTCGAGGAAGTGGCCGCCGCGCAAAAGCGCGTGTCCTTCGCCGACATGCGCCGCGACGCCGAGAGCCGCGTGCTCACGCGCGACTTCGTGGGCGCGCTGCGCGCCAAGATCGACCAAGGCCAGGCCGGCGTGATCGCCGAAATCAAGAAGGCCAGCCCCAGCAAGGGCGTGATCCGCGAGGATTTCATCCCGGCCGACATCGCGCAAAGCTACGCCGAGGGCGACGGCAAGGTCAGCGCGGCCTGCCTGTCGGTGCTGACCGACCGCCAGTTCTTCCAGGGCCAGCCCGATTACCTGAAGCAGGCACGCGCCAGTTGCCCGCTGCCGGTGCTGCGCAAGGACTTCATGATCGATCCGTACCAGATCTACGAGTCGCGCGCCATGGGCGCCGACTGCGTGCTGCTGATCGCCGCCTGCCTCGAGGATGGCCTGATGGCCGAGATGGAGCAGATCGCCCGCAGCCTGGACATGGCCGTGCTGGTGGAGGTGCACGACGGCGCCGAGCTGGAGCGCGCGCTGCGCCTGCAGACGCCGCTCGTGGGCATCAACAACCGCAACCTGCGCACCTTCGAGGTCAGCCTGCAGACCACGCTGGACCTGAAGAAGGAAGTGCCCGCCGACCGCCTGCTGGTGGCCGAGTCCGGCATCCTTGCGCCGGTGGATGTGCACACGCTGCGCGATGCCGGCGTGAATGCGTTCCTGGTGGGCGAGGCCTTCATGCGCGCGCCCGACCCGGGGCGGGCGCTGGCCCAGCTGTTCGCCTGACGGCCGCAGGCCGGGCGTCCCCCGGGGTTGGGGCGGTGGCGGCATACTGCGCCCATGAAAGTCATCGGGCCGCGTCGATGAGCCTTGTCTGAGGCGGTTACCCGGCCATTCTTATCGTGCCCGCATGGAGGAGTTGCCTTGCGCGAGAGACCGGATACGCAGGCCGAGCGTTTTCGCAGGGAGTGGTGGTTGCTGGCGGGCCTGTGGCTGGCGCTGGGGGCGCTGATCGCGGTCGTGCTGATCCTGGAGCGGCGCGACACCGAGGAACGCGAGCGCCAGCAGGTCGCGCACCAGGTGCATATCGTCCATGAGAACCTGGAGCGCCAACTGCATGCCGTGAACCAGGCGCTGGGGGATATTGTTGCGAACCTGGCGCAGTGGCGCGCGCGCCCTGAAGGCGCCTTGCCATTCAACGAGCGGCTGCGGGCCTTCAGCGACGCCATGACCGGCGTGCGCACGCTGACCGTGCTGGATGCCGAGGGTACGGTGGTCGCCTCCAGCCGCGCCGAACTGCTCGGGGAGAACTTTGCCTACCGCGATTACTTCCAGTCGGCGCGGCGACTGGCAAGCCGCGAGCAGCCCTCGCTGATCGTCAGTGCGCCCATGCGCACGGTGTTGGGTATCTGGGCCATCACGTTGTCGCGCCCGGTGGTGGCGGAAGATGGGCTGTCCGGCGGCGTGGTCGCGGCGACGCTGGACCCCGACGAGTTCAAGACCTTGCTGGATTCCGTGCGCTACGCCCCCGACGTGGAGAGCACCCTGGTGCACGGCGACGGCGTGCGCTTCCTGCGCGTGCCCGAACGGGCGGGGCTGCTGGGCGCCACGCTGGCACAGCCCGGCACGCTCTTTCAGGCGCACCTGGACAGCGGGCGGATGGAAAGCCTCTTCGTCGGCGCGATGGAGCCGGACCCGGCCGTGCGGCTGGTGGCGCTGCACACCATCTTTCCGGCGCACCTGCACATGGACAAGCCGTTGGTTGCGGCCGTTGCGCGGGACTGGAGCCAGGTGTTCGCCGCCTGGCGCGCGCGGGCCTGGACGCTGGGCGTGGCATGGCTGCTGACGGGGGTTGCCATTGGGCTGGGCCTGGGCTTCATGCAGCGCCGGCGCCGCCAGCTGTGGCGCCGCGAGCAGGCGCTGGCTGCCCAGGAAGCCGCCTTGCAGGCCCGCTGGCAGGCGGTGCTGCACGCCACCCAGCAGGGCGTGTGGGACTGGGACATGGCCGCGGGCACGGTGTATTTCTCGCCGGTATGGAAGACCATGCTCGGCTACGCAGAAGGCGACATCGGCGACGGCCTGCAGGAATGGGAAAGCCGCGTGCATCCCGACGATCTGGCGCGCGTGCACGCCGACGTGGCGCGCCACCTGGCGGGTGAAACGGTGGTCTATGAAAACGTGCACCGCATGCGCTGCAAGGACGGCAGCTACAAATGGGTGCAGGACCGCGGCCAGGTGATCGCGCGCGACGCCAGCGGCCGACCCGCCCGCCTCATCGGCACCCACACGGACGTGACCGCGCAGCGGCAGCACCAAGAGACGCTGGACCGCCTGGCCGAGAACGTGCCCGGCGCGCTGTACCAGTACCAGCGCGAACCCGACGGGCGCAGTCACTTCCCGTACGCCAGCCCCGGGGTGCAGGACATCTACGGGCTTCCCCCGCAGGCCCTGTGCGTGGACGCGGAGCAGGTCTTCGCGCGCATCCACCCCGACGACCTGCAGGCGCTGCGCGAGAGCGTGCTGGCATCCGCGCAGACCCTGGAGCTGTGGCGCACCGAATACCGTGTGCTCGTGCCGGGCGAGCGCGAGCGCTGGGTCAGCGACCAGGCGCGGCCCGCGCGCACGGCCTCGGGTGCCGTGCTGTGGCATGGCTATATCCATGACGTGACGCTGGCCAAGCAGCAGGCGCTGCAGCTGCAGGAGACCGAGCGCCTGCTCAGGCATCTGATGCAGGAAATGCCCATCGGGCTGTGCATGATCGATGCCGCGGGCGTGATCTACTTTCGCAACCGGCGCTTCATGGACCTGTTCGGCTACACCGAGGCCGAGGTGCCCACGTTGGGGCAGTGGTGGCCGCGCGCCTATCCCGATCCGCACTACCGCGAACAGGTCATCGCCGCGTGGAACGCAGACCTGGCGCAGGCAGGCGCGCAGGGGGGCGAGATCGCGGACAGGGAATACCGCGTCACCGACCGCGACGGCAGGCTGCATACGATGACCATCGGCGGGCTCGCGTTTGGAGACCATTGCATGGCCACGTTCGTGGACGTGACCGAGCAGCGCGCGCAACATGAACTGCTGCGCAAGTTGGCCTTCATGGACGGGCTCACGGGCCTGGCCAACCGCCGCCAGTTCGACCGCACCCTCAAAGCCGAATGGCGGCGCTGCCGGCGCAGCGGCCAGCCCCTGTCCGTGGTGATGGTGGACATCGACCATTTCAAGCAGTTCAACGACCTGTATGGCCACCAGCAGGGCGACGATTGCCTGCGCGCCGTGGCCGCCGCGCTGCGCGGCGGCCTGGGGCGGTCGCACGACCTCGTGGCCCGCTACGGCGGTGAAGAGTTCGTCTGCCTGCTGCCCGAGTGCGACCTGGACGGCGCGCGCGCCAAGGCGCAGGCGCTGTGCCGGGCCGTGCATGCGCGGCAGATGGAACACCGCGGCTCGCCGATTGCGCCCGTGGTCACGGTGAGTGCCGGGGTGGCCTGTGTGGTGCCCGGCGCCGAAGACACCCCCGAACAGTTGCTGGCGCGCGCGGATGCGAACCTGTACCGCGCCAAGGCGGCAGGCCGCAACCGGGTGCATGATGGAATGGATTAGCTATCGTAAATATAGCTTGTAACGCAGAATGGATAAGCCTTGGAGCATGATTTGATGCTAAATACTCCCGCCGCCACGCAACTGCAAAGTGCCGACCCCGCCGACTGGCCTGTCGCGCCGGGCTGGCAGCCGCTGGTCGACACGTTCTTTGCCAGCGCGCGCGGGCGGCAGTTGCTGGCCTTCCTGCAGGCGCGGCTGGAGGCCGGAGCCGCCATCTTCCCGCCGCAGCCGCTGCGGGCGCTGCAGCTCACCGCCCCCGAGGATACGCGCGTGGTCATCCTGGGGCAGGACCCGTACCACGGCCGTGGCCAAGCCGAGGGGCTGGCCTTTTCGGTCGCGCCGGGCGTGCGCCTGCCGCCCTCGCTGCAGAACATCTTCAAGGAAATGCAGCGCGACATGGGCGTACCCTTCCCACCGTTTCCCAACCCGGGCGGCAGCCTGGTGAAGTGGGCGCAGAACGGTGTGCTGCTGCTCAACACCTGCCTCACGGTGGAAGAGGGCCAGGCCGCGAGCCACGCGGGCAAGGGCTGGGAGCAGTTGACCGATGCCGTCATCCGCGAGGTGGCCGAAGGGCCGCGCCCCGTGGTGTTCATGCTCTGGGGCAGCCATGCGCAGTCCAAGCGTGCCTTCATCCCGCAGGACCGGGGGCACCTGGTGCTTACCTCCAACCATCCCTCGCCGTTGTCGGCGCTGCGCCCGCCCGTGCCGTTCATCGGCAACGGCCACTTCGGCCAGGCGCGGGCGTTCCGCCAGCAGCACGGGTACTGATCAGCGCCGCTCGCGCACCGTCAGCCACGCGCTCGCGGCGCCGCTGGCGGCGATCAGGCAGATGCCCAGCAGC
Source organism: Diaphorobacter nitroreducens (assembly GCA_003755025.1). GTDB lineage: Bacteria > Pseudomonadota > Gammaproteobacteria > Burkholderiales > Burkholderiaceae_C > Diaphorobacter > Diaphorobacter nitroreducens. The sequence continues at coordinate 83,776 of RJVL01000001.1, forward strand.
GACCAGCGGTCCGGCATGTGGCCGTACACCGCCCAGCCGGCCAGCATGGCAAACGCGATCTGGGTGTAGAGGAACGGCGCGATCGTGGCGGGCGCTGCGCAGGCGTAGGCCCGCAGCAGCAACAGATGGCCCAGCGCGCTCGACAGTCCCATGACCACCAGCCCCAGCCATACCCAGGCGCTGGTGATGGCGGTCCACACGAAGGGCGCCGCCAGCGTCATCAGCCCGGCGGCAATCCAGCTGGTGTAGAACTGCGTGGTCGTGGGGGCCTCCTGCCCGGCCATGCGGCTGCTCAAGATCTGGTACCCCGTGCCGCAGGCCAGCATGCCCAGCGGCAGCACCAATACCCAGCTGAAGGACTGGCCGCCCGGGCGCAGGATCAGCAGCACGCTGGCCAGCCCCGTTGCCACCAGCAGCCAGCGCAGTGGGCTGACCGGCTGGCGCAGCCACAACGCGGCCACGAGCGTCACGCACAGCGGCGTGGCGGCCACGATGGCGGTGAACTCCGCCAGCGGCATGGCGCGGATGCTGAAGATGCCGAACAGGCTGGTGGCCGCGAACAACACCGCGCGCAACAGCTGATAGCGCGGGTGGTCCGTGCGCGGCGGGCGCCAGCCGCTGCGTGGCAGCACATAGGCGCTGGTGACCAGCGACTGGAACACATAGCGCAGCCACAGCGCCAGCAGCAGCGGCGTGGTGGCGCTCACCAGCTTGGTGGCGGTGTCCAGCAGCGCGAACGAGGCGCAGGCGCCCACCGTGAGCGCGATGCCGGCCAGGGCGGTGCGGGGGCTGTGCCCGGCCGGCGCGGCGCTCATGCGCGGGGCCGCTCCAGCAGCATGCAGTCGCCGTAGCTGAAGAAGCGGTAGCGCTGCGCGACCGCGTGGCGGTACAGGTGCATGATGTGCTCGTAGCCCGCAAAGGCGCTCACCAGCATCATCAGCGTGCTCTTGGGCAGGTGGAAGTTGGTGAGCAGCAGGTCGACCACCTGGAACTGGAAGCCGGGCGTAATGAAGATGCTGGTGTCGCCCGCGGCCTGGCCGCTCGCGGCCCAGGATTCCAGCGTGCGCACCGTGGTCGTGCCCACGGCCACCACGCGGCCGCCGCGCTGGCGGCAGCGCTCCAGCGCCGCCAGCGTGGCCAGCGGCACCTCGTACCACTCGCTGTGCATGCGGTGCTCGGCCAGGTTCTCGGTCTTCACGGGCTGGAAGGTGCCCGCGCCCACGTGCAGCGTGACGCTGGCGCGCTCGATGCCGCGCTCGGCCAGGCGGGCCAGTACGGCATCGTCGAAGTGCAGCGCGGCCGTGGGCGCGGCCACCGCGCCGGGCGCACGCGCGAACACGGTCTGGTAGCGCTCGCTGTCCTCGCCGGCATGGGGGTCGTTGCCGCCGGCCTGCTGGCGCTCGATGTAGGGCGGCAGCGGCAGGTGGCCGTGGCGCTCCATGAGCTCCCAGGGGCTCTCGCCCGCGGGGCCGCGCAGGGCCAGGCGAAACAGCGGGCCGTCCGCATCCGGGTAGCGGCCGAGCAGCGTGGCGTCGAACCCGCCCGCGGCCGCGCCGCCGGCCAGGTGGAGCGTGGCGCCGGGCAGCGGCTTCTTGCTGACCTTCATGTGCGCCACGACCTCGTTGCCGGTGAGCACGCGCTCGATCAGCAGTTCCAGCTTGCCGCCGCTGGCCTTCTCGCCGAACACGCGGGCCTTGACCACGCGCGTGTCGTTGAACACCAGCAGGTCGCCCGGCTGCAGCAGGTCGGGCAGTTCGCGGAAGATGCGGTCGGTGGGCGGGGCGGTGCGCCCGTCCAGCAGGCGCGAGCCGCTGCGCTGGGGGGCCGGGTGCTGGGCGATGAGCAGCTCGGGCAGCTCGAAGTCGAAGTCGCTCAGGGTGAAGGTGCGGGGTGCAGTGGAAGCAGAGGACATGCGGGGCTTGAGGGCCGGACGGGCCCGTTCCAAGGCAGAAAGACAAGCCCGCGATTCTCGCAAAGATGCCGCCGCCGTGCAGCGCGTTGGTGCACCTCGGGCGCTACCAGCGAGGATCGGGCAGGTCGGACCAGAGTTGCGCGAGGTCGGGGAACTGCCAGCGCGCCGGGTCCTCGCGCGCGATGATCTTGTCGCGGCAGTCGGGCTCGGACAAGTCCACCACCTCGGGGAGGATGCGCAGATCGGATCGGGTGGAGTAGAAGACCCTCACGCGCGGCGCGATCAGCTTGCCTGGCGACTGCTCGGTCACCACACCCAGGCGGCCCGAGGCGAGGCGCACCAGCGACCCCACGGGGTAGATGCCGATGCTCTTGACGAAGGCCTGGAACAGCCGGCTGTCGAAATGGTCGCGGGTCCATTCCGCCATGCGGCGCAGCGACTCTGAGGGGTCCCAGCCGCGCTTGTAGGGCCGGTCGGAGGTGACGGCGTCGTACACGTCGCAGATGGCAGTCATGCGCGCCAGCGTGCTGATCTGCTCGCCCGTGAGGCGGTGGGGGTAGCCCGTGCCGTCCATCTTCTCGTGGTGGTGCAGGCACGCGTCCAGCACGGGCTCGGGCAGGTCGGTGCCCTGCAGCAAGTCGTAGCCGGCCACGGGGTGGCTGCGCACCACGGTGAACTCGTCGTCGGTCAGCTTGCCGGGCTTGTTGAGCACTTCCAGCGGCACGGCCGCCTTGCCGATGTCGTGCAGCAGCCCGGCCAGCCCGGCCATGCGCGTGGCGCCATCGTCCATGCCGATCTGCCGGGCCAGCGCCACCATCAGCGCGGACACGGCGACCGAGTGCATGTAGGTGTACTCGTCGGCCGTCTTGAGCCGTGCCAGGCTGATGAGCGCGCCGGGGTTGCGCGTGACCGAGTCGGTGATCTCGTCGACCATCTCCTGCGCCACGGCGGTATCGATGGCGCGGCCCAGGCGTGCCTGGCCGAACATCGTGACCACGGCCTGCTTGGCCTGCGAGCAGATGGCCGCGGCGCGGCGCAGCTCCTGGTCCATGCCTGCCGGCTGGGGCGTCACGGCCGGGGCAGGCGTGGGCTGGGTCGGCAGGTCCTCCAGGTGCTGGAAGTCGCTGTCCAGCTGCGCGTCGGCTTCGGCGCGGGACACGCAGGCCGTGCCGGGCGCGATGTCCAGGCCCTTGGATGTGTCGATCCAGACCTCGTGGATCTCCGTGGCGCGGATGCGCGCCAGGTCTTGCGGGTCCTGCAGCAGAAAGCGCGAGCGCCAGAAGGGGTGCTCCATCCAGGAGCCGCAGAACTCATGCAGGTACATGCCCAGGGTGAGATGCTTGACTTCGATGCGCTTGAGCATGACGGGAGACGACGAGACGGTAACGTGTGGTAACTGCGGGCATGGTAGCCTTTTTGCCGTGCCCAGACCCACACGTTCCTCCACGTCCGCCTCGTCCTCCGCGAAGCCCGCCCCCAGCCCCGCACAGCAGGCCCTCGTCAAGCTGGGGCTGGTGCGCGACATCGACCTGGCCCTGCACCTGCCCCTGCGCTACGAGGACGAGACGCGCATTACGCCGATCCGCAGCGCACGCGATGGCGACACGGTGCAGATCGAGGCCACGGTGACCGCCAGCGAGGTGCAGATGCGCCCGCGCCGGCAACTGGTGGTGACCGTGGAGGACGGCACCGGCAGCTGCGAGCTGCGCTTCTTCAGCTTCTACCCTTCGCACCAGAAGACCATGGCCGTGGGCGCGCGCCTGCGCGTGCGCGGTGAAATCAAGGGGGGCTTCTGGGGCCGCCAGATGCTGCACCCGGCGTTCCGCAAGGCCGAAGGGGACTTGCCCGCGGCGCTGACCCCCGTCTATCCCACGGTGGCGCAGCTGCCTCAGGCGTACCTGCGCCGCGCCGTGGCGAGCGCCCTCACGCGCGTGGAATTGCCCGAGACGCTGCCGCCGGGGCTGGAGCCCCCCGCGGTCCCCTCGTGGGTGCGGGGGAATGGCCAAAATGGCCTCCAGCGCCCATGGAGCCTGCGCGAGGCGCTCCTTTTTTTGCATCACCCCACGCCCGATGTGGCGCTGGCCACGCTGCAGGACCACAGCCACCCGGCGTGGCAGCGCCTGAAGGCCGAGGAACTGCTGGCGCAGCAGCTGTCGCAACTCACCGCCAAGCGCGAGCGCGCCCGCCTGCGTGCCCCGGCCCTGCGCCCGCAGGCGCAGGCGGGAAGCACGCCGCTGCACGAACAATTGCTGGGCGTGTTGCCCTTCAGCCTGACGGCCGCGCAGCGCCGCGTGGGTGAAGAGATCGCGCGCGATCTGGCCCGGCCGGTGCCCATGCACCGTTTGCTGCAGGGCGACGTGGGATCGGGCAAGACCGTGGTGGCTGCGCTGGCCGCCACGGTGTGCATGGACGCAGGCTGGCAGTGCGCGCTGATGGCGCCCACCGAGATCCTGGCCGAGCAGCACTTCGCCAAGCTCATCGGCTGGCTGCAGCCGCTGCTGGCCGCGCGCGGGCGCCAGGTGGCGTGGCTGGTGGGCGGACAGAAGAAGAAAGAGCGCGCCGAGATGCTTGCGCGCATCGAAAGCGGCGAGGCCGCGCTGGTCGTGGGCACGCACGCCGTCATCCAGGAGCAGGTGCGCTTCAAGAACCTGGCGCTGGCGGTGATCGACGAGCAGCACCGCTTCGGCGTGGCACAACGCCTGGCGCTGCGCAAAAAGCTGGAGCACGCCGGCATGGAGCCGCACCTGCTGATGATGAGTGCCACGCCCATCCCGCGCACGCTGGCCATGAGTTACTACGCCGATCTGGATGTGTCCACCATCGACGAGCTGCCGCCTGGGCGCACGCCCATCGTCACCAAGCTGATCGCGGACAGCCGCAAGGATGAGGTGGTCGAGCGCATCGGCGCGCAGGTGGCGGCGGGCCGGCAGGTGTACTGGGTGTGCCCGCTGATCGAGGAGAGCGAGGCGCTGGACCTGTCCAACGCCACCGCCACGCACGCCGAGTTGAGCGAGGCGTTGCAGGGCGACGCGGCGCACGGGCGCGCGCCGGTGATGGTGGGCCTGCTGCACTCGCGCATGCCCGCCGCCGAGAAGAAGGCCGTGATGGACCTGTTCAAGGGCGGGCAGATGGGCGTGCTGGTGTCCACCACCGTGATCGAAGTGGGCGTGGACGTGCCCAACGCCTCGCTCATGGTCATCGAGCATGCCGAGCGCTTCGGCCTGTCGCAGCTGCACCAGCTGCGCGGGCGCGTGGGGCGCGGCGCGGCGGCTTCGGCCTGCGTGCTGCTGTACTCCACGGGCGATTCGGGCCGCCTGGGCGAGACCGCGCGCGACCGCCTGAAGGCCATGGCCGAGACCACCGATGGTTTCGAGATCGCGCGGCGCGACCTGGAGATCCGCGGGCCTGGCGAGTTCCTGGGCGCTCGCCAGTCGGGCGACGCACTGCTGCGCTTTGCCGACCTGGCCACCGATACGCTGTTGCTGGAATGGGCGCGCGAGACGGCGCCGCAGATGCTGGACCGCCACCCGCTGCTGGCCGAGCACCACATCCAGCGCTGGCTTGGCGGAAAATCGGACTATCTCAAAGCCTGATGGGCCGCCCGTGGCCGCATAGCGCGGCGGGCGTTGCACAATGGCCGATTCTGCCGGCCGGATTCGCCATGACTCTTACCGAACTCAAATACATCGTCGCCGTTGCGCGTGAAAAACACTTCGGCCGCGCCGCTGAAGCCTGCTATGTCTCGCAGCCCACGCTGTCGGTAGCGGTGAAGAAGCTCGAGGACGAGCTGGAGGTCAAGCTCTTCGAGCGCAGCGCGGGCGATGTCTCCGTCACGCCGCTGGGCGAGGAAATCGTGCGCCAGGCGCAGAGCGTGCTGGAGCAGGCCGCCGCCATCAAGGAGATCGCCAAGCGCGGCAAGGACCCGCTGGCCGGCGCCCTCACGCTGGGCGTGATCTACACCATCGGCCCCTACCTGCTGCCCGAGCTGGTGCGCCATGCCATCGCGCGCACGCCGCAGATGCCGCTGATGCTGCAGGAGAACTTCACCGTGAAGCTGCTGGAAATGCTGCGCACCGGGGAGATCGACTGCGCCATCATGGCCGAGCCCTTCCCCGACACCGGCCTGGCCATCGCGCCGCTGTATGACGAACCCTTCTTGGCGGCCGTGCCCAGCAGCCACCCGCTGGCCGAGCGCGATGCGGTCTCGGCGTCGGAACTCAAGAACGAAACCATGCTGCTGCTGGGCGCGGGCCACTGCTTTCGCGACCACGTGCTGGAGGTGTGCCCCGAGTTCGCGCGCTACGCGAGCAATGCCGAAGGCATTCGCCGCACGTTCGAAGGCTCGTCGCTGGAGACCATCAAGCACATGGTCTCCGCCGGCATGGGCGTGACGCTGGTGCCGCGCCTGTCGGTGCCGCGGGATGCGCTGCACACGGGTGCACGCCGGCGCAAGAGCGACGACACGCACATCCGCTACCTGCCCATCAAGGAGAGCGACGGCAGCCCGCCGCCCATGCGCCGCGTGGTGCTGGCCTGGCGGCGCAGCTTCACGCGCTACGAGGCCATCGCCGCGCTGCGTAACGCTGTCTACGCCTGCGAGTTGCCCGGCGTCACGCGCTTGTCTTGACGCAGGGCGATGCTGCGCGGCGCGGCAGTTGGTACAGTCATGGCAGAGTCATCCCAACCACCCAGAAAGGACGCACCATGGCCAAGCCCAGCAGCAAATCCGTCAGCACCAAGAGCGGCGCACCGCGCATCAACATCGGCATCAGCGACAAGGACCGGGCCGCCATCGCGCAGGGCCTGTCGCGCCTGCTGGCCGACACCTACACGCTGTACCTCACGACCCACAACTTCCACTGGAACGTGACGGGCCCGATGTTCAACACGCTGCACACCATGTTCATGGCGCAGTACACAGAGCTGTGGAACGCCGTGGACCCGGTGGCCGAGCGCATCCGCTCGCTGGGCCATGTGGCGCCGGGCTCCTACGCGCAGTTCGGCCAGCTCACCAGCCTGCCCGACGTGCCGGCCCAGCCGCCCAAGGCGACCGAGATGATCCGCATCCTGGTGGAAGGCCATGAGGCCGTGGCCCGCACTGCGCGCGAGCTGTTTCCCCTGGCCGACAAGGCCAGCGACGAGCCCACGGCCGACCTGCTGACCCAGCGCCTCACGGTGCACGAGCAGACGGCCTGGATGCTGCGCTCGCTGCTGGAGGACTGAGCGCAACTGTGCACTCGGGCCGGGCCATGTCCGCCACCGAGACAGAGATCAAGCTGGCGCTGCCCCCGCGCGATGCGGCGGCGCTGGCGGCGCGCCTCATGCGCGTGCCGGCGCTGGCACGCGCCACGCCGGTGCGTGAGCACCTGGTCAGCCTCTACCACGACACGCCTGCGCAGGACCTGCTGCGCCAGCGCGTCGCCCTGCGCCTGCGCCGCGAGGGGCCTGGGGGCGCGGGTGCCCGCTGGCTGCAGACCCTCAAGACCGCGGGCGACACCACGTCCGCGCTGAGCCAGCGCGGCGAGTGGGAAATGCCCGTGGCCGGCCCGGCGCTGGAGCTGCACCGGTTGGAGGGCACGCCCTGGCCCGCCATGGACCCCGATGGCGTGCTGGCCGCCGCGCTGCAACCGTGCTTTACCACCGACTTCGTGCGCACCCGCTGGCGTGTGCGGGTGCGCGGCGGCGCCGTGGTGGAGGTGGCGCTGGACGTGGGCGCCGTGACCGCCACGGTGGACGGCGCGGCGCATGCCACGCCGCTGTGCGAACTGGAGCTGGAATTGCTGCAGGGGCCCCCTGAGGCACTGCTGGCGCTGGCGCGGCGCATCGCGCGGCACGTGCCGGTGCTGCCGCTGGCCGCGAGCAAGGCCGCACGCGGCTACGCGCTGCTGCACCCGCCGGCCAGCCCGGCCGTGGAGGCCCAGCCGCCCGCGCTGAAGCGCGGCATGACGGTTGCGCAGGTCGCCGAACGCGTGCTGCAGGAGCCTTTCCACCAGTTCTGCGCCAACCTGTTTGCGCTGCAGCAGGGCAGCGATGCGCCCGAGGTGGTGCACCAGGCCCGCGTGGGCTGGCGCCGGCTGCGCAGCCTGGCGCGCCTCTTCGCCCCGGCCTGCGCCGCGCGGCCGGCCCCCGCCGCCGCGGCGCTGGCGCCGCTGCTGCAGTCCCTGGGACATTTACGCGACCTGGATGTGGCGCGCACCCAGACGCTGCCTGCGTTGGCCGCGCACTACGCGCAGGGCGGCGCGCGGCAGGCCGCCGCCTGGGCGGCAGCGCAGGCCGCGCTGGATGCCGCCGCAGACCAGGCCCGCGCGCAAACGCGCGCCGCACTCCATCGGCCCGCCGTGGGCGCCGCGCTGCTGGCCTGGCAGGACTGGTTGCATGGCTGGGCGCTGGCCGCGCAGGGGGAGTGCGGCGTGGACGCCTGTGCCAGCGATGCCCTGGCCGGCGCGCCGGCGCGGCACTGGGTGCGCAAGCGCGTCCAGCGGCTGGTACGGCGCCTGGGCGCGGCGCTCAAAACGGCGGGCGATGACGAAGGCCTGCACCATGCCCGCATTCTCGCCAAGCGGTTGCGCTACGGCAGCACGTCGCTGGCGCCGCTGCTGCCCCGTCGCATGGGCCGCCACCGGGGCGCGGCCGAGCAGTGGCAGGAGCGCCTGGGCGCGCAGCGCGACTGGGCGCAGGCCGCCGCTCTGGTGGCTGGCTGCGGGGGCGATGCCGCCGTGGTTGCCTTCCTGCGCGGGGCCGCGCTGGGGCGCGGCTGGGATCCCCTGCGGGACGCCGCGCGCCGTTGAACGGCAGTCTTCCGCTCACGGGCAGTGCCGTGGGACCACGCGGACGCGCCGGCCGCCATGGCGTATAAAAGCGGGCTTTGGCGCACGCTGGCGGGCACCCCCCCCCGTGTGCTGCGTCGTCCGCGGGCCTTGTGCCTTAGGTGTCCGTGTCCGCCCCGTGGCGCCCCGCGCAACCTGTGTTTTCCCTTGCCTCCATGTCCGCTGTCGCCCCGCGCTCCCGCCTGTCCCTGTACCTCGACCTGATCCGCTGGAACCGCCCCGCGGGCTGGCTGGTGCTGGTGTGGCCCACGCTGGCGGCGCTGTGGGTGGCGGCGGACGGCTTTCCCGGCTGGCACCTGCTGGCGGTTTTCGTGGCCGGCACGGTGCTCATGCGCAGTGCCGGTTGCACCATCAACGACATTGCCGACCGCGACTTCGACCGCCATGTGAAGCGCACCACGCAGCGCCCCATCACCAGCGGCCAGCTGGGCGTGAAAGAGGCCGCGCTGGTGGGCGTGGTGCTCACGCTGGTGGCTTTCGTGCTGGTGCTCACCACGCGCTGGGAGGCGGTGGCCTGGTCGGTGCCCGCGGTGTTGTTCACCATCCTGTACCCGTTCACCAAGCGGTTCTTCGCCATGCCGCAGGCGTTCCTGGGCATTGCGTTCAACTTCGGCATCGTGATCGCCTTTGCGGCCGTGCAGGGCCGGGTGCCGGCCACGGCCTGGGTGCTGTGGCTGGCCAACCTGTTCCTGGTGCTGGCCTACGACACCGAGTACGCCATGGTGGACCGCGACGACGATCTGAAGATCGGCATGAAGACCTCGGCCATCACGCTGGGGCGCTTCGACGTGGCGGCCATCATGGGCTTCTTCGTGCTGTGCCTGGGGCTCACGGCGTGGGTGCTCGCGCCCTACGGCCTGGGCTGGCCGCTGTGGCTGGGGCTGGGCGTGGCGGCGGCGCAGGTGGCGTGGCACTTCACGCTGATCAAGGACCGCACGCGCGAGGGGTGCTTTACCGCCTTCAGCAAGAGCCACTGGATCGGCGCGGCGATCTTTGCCGGCGTGGCGCTAGGGTATTTGCTACGCTAGTGATAGCTGCCAGCGCTTGACAGTCAAGCGCTGGAGCTATTTTTGACGCATGAATCAGGCGCCGAACTCGGCCGCCAGTTCCTTGGCACGGGCCTCTGCCGCGCGCATGGCGGCGATGAAGTGCGCTGGCACCTGTGCCGCCTGCAGGTGCGTGATGGCGGCGTGCGTGGTGCCGCCCTTGCTGGTCACACGCTGGCGCAGCACCTCGGCGCTCTCGGGCGAGCGCGCGGCCAGCTCCGATGCGCCCTGGAACGTGGCCACGGCCAGCTGGTAGGCCTGCGCGGGGGGCAGGCCCATGTCCACGCCGGCCTGGGTCATGGCTTCGAGGAACAGAAACACATAGGCCGGGCCGGAGCCCGACAGCGCGGTGACGGCGTCGAGCTGCTCCTCGGCCTCCACCCAGACGAACTGGCCGGTGGTGGCGATCACGCGTTCCACCAGCGCCTTGCCCTGCGGGTCCACTTGCGGGCGGGCGAACAGGCCGGTGATGCCCTTGCCCACCAGCGCGGGGGTGTTGGGCATGGCGCGCACGATGTGCTGCGTGTCCAGCCAGCGCGCGATGCTGTCCGTGGGAATGCCGGCGGCCACGCTCAGGTGCAGGGCGGTGGCGGTGTGGGCGCGGGTGGCGGCGGCGGCTTCCTTGAAGGTCTGGGGCTTGACGGCCCAGACGACCAGCGCGGCGCGCGCGAGCGCATCGCCAGCCGCGGGCTGCGCGGTGATGCCGAACTTCTCCCGCAGCGCGGCGCGCGCGGGCTCGAAGGGTTCGACCACCTCGATCTGGCCGGCCGGTAGGCCGCGCTGCAGCAGGCCGCCGATGATGGCGCTGGCCATGTTGCCGCCGCCGATGAAGGCAATGGGGGGAAGGGGGGATGCGCTGGCTGTCATGGGATTGGGCGGGGAAGCGATGGGGTCAGGCGGCATTGTGCGCCGTCCAGCATCATTCAGAGTGATTCAAAAACAGGAGCTGCTCGCGCTTGCTATGCAGGGGATTCAGAGGGTTTTGTGTCTGAAAATGCGTTGCAGCAAGCGCCAGCAGCTATGGTTTTTACGTCAACCGGGTAGCACGGCCTGCGCGACGGCGTGCTCCCAACGCGCCATCAACGCCTCGGCCTGGCTGCGCGGCAGGGTGGGGGTAAAGCGCCGCTCGGCTTGCCACAGGGCAGACAGCTCGTCGGTGCTGGCATACACGCCGCTCGCCAGGCCCGCCAGGTAGGCGGCGCCCAGGGCGGTGGTCTCCACCACGGCGGGGCGCACCACGGGAATGCCCAGCAGGTCGGCCTGGAACTGCATCAGCAGGTCGTTCACGCAGGCGCCGCCGTCCACGCGCAGCTCGCTCACCGGGGCGCCGCCTGCGGCCACGGCGTCGCGGCTCATGGCGGCCAGCAGCGCGGCGCTCTGGTAGGCAATGGATTCGAGCGCGGCGCGCGCGATGTGCGCGATGGTGGTGCCGCGCGTGAGGCCGGTGATGGTGCCGCGCGCGTCGGGCTTCCAGTAGGGCGCGCCCAGCCCGGTGAAGGCAGGCACCATCATCACGCCGCCCGAGTCGGGCACGCTTTCGGCCAGCGCCTGCACCTCGGAGCTGGCCGAGATGGCGCGCAGCCCGTCGCGCAGCCACTGCACCACGGCGCCGCCCACGAACACGCTGCCTTCCATGGCGTACTCGGGCGATCGGCTGGCTTGCGCCGCGCTGGTGGTGAGCAGGCCGTTCTCGCTTTTCTGAAAGCGGCTGCCGGTGTGCATGAGCATGAAACAACCCGTGCCGTAGGTGTTCTTGGCCATGCCGGCGGTGAAGCACGCCTGGCCGAAGAGCGCGCTTTGCTGATCGCCCGCCACGCCGCCGATGGCGATCGGGCCGCCCAGCAGCGCCGCGTCGGTGGCGCCGAAGTCGCTGGCCGATGGCAGCACCTCGGGCATCAGCGCGCGCGGGATGCGCAAAAGCTGCAGCAGCTCATCGTCCCACTGGTTGGTGTGCACGTTGAACAGCATGGTGCGGCTGGCGTTGCTCACGTCGGTGACATGGCGCTTGCCGCCGGTGAGCTGCCAGATGAGCCAGCTGTCCACGGTGCCGAAGGCCAGCTCGCCGGCCTCGGCCGCGTCGCGCGCGCCGGGCACGTGGTCCAGCAGCCACTGCAGCTTGGTGCCGGAGAAGTAGGCGTCGATCAGCAGGCCCGTCTTGGCCTGGATGGCGGCGGCATGGCCCTGTTCGCGCAGTTGCGCGCAGGCGGGCTCGGCGCGCCGGTCCTGCCAGACGATGGCGTGGTGCACGGGCTGGCCGGTGCGGCGGTTCCACAGCACGGTGGTCTCGCGCTGGTTGGTGATGCCCAGGGCGCGCACGTCCTGCGCGGTGATGCGCGCCTCGCGCAGCGCGTCCTGCGCGGTGGCGAGCTGCGTGCGCCAGATCTCGCGCGGGTCATGTTCCACCCAGCCGGGGCGGGGATAGATCTGCGGCAGCTCGCGCTGCGCCTGGGCCACGATGCGGCCACGTTCGTCGAACACGATGCTGCGGGAGCTGGAGGTGCCTTGGTCGAGTGCGAGCAGGTAGGTCATGGGCGGAGCGTAACGTGTTGGGGCGCTGTTCAGTCGCCGGGAGGGCCTCTCATGCGGCAGCCACGGTGCATTGCACGCCGGCCTCGTGCAGCAGGGCCGGGAAGGGCTCGGGCGGCGGCGCGTCGGTGAACAGCCGGTCGATCTGCGCGAGCTGCGCCAGCTGCACCATGGCCGGGCGGTTGAACTTGGTGTGGTCGGCGGCCAGCCAGACCTCGCGCGCGTGTTCGATGATGGTCTGCGCGACCTTCACCTCGCGCATGTCGTAGTCGCGCAGCGAGCCGTCGGGCTCGATGCCGGAGATGCCGATGAGCGCGATGTCCACGCGGAACTGGCGGATGAAGTCCACCGCCGCCTCGCCCACGATGGCGCGGTCGCGCTTGCGCACCACGCCGCCGGCCACGATCACCTCGCAGTCGGGGTTGGCGCACAGGATGGCGGCCACGTTCAGGTTGTTGGTCAGCACGCGCAGGCCCTTGTGGTGCAGCAGCGCCTTGGCAATGGCTTCGGTGGTGGTGCCGATGTTCAGGATCAGCGAACAGTTGTCGGGCACCTGCGCGGCCACGGCGCGTGCGATGCGCGCCTTGCCCGTGGAGTTCAGCGCCTCGCGCTGGGTATAGGCCAGGTTCTCCACGGTGGAGCTGGGCATGCGTACCCCGCCATGAAAGCGGCTGACCAGGCCCAGTTCGGCCAGGCGCTGTACGTCGCGGCGCACGGTCTGCAGCGTCACGCCCAGGATGTCGGCCAACTGCTCCACGCTCAGCGACTTGCGCAGGCGGACTTCATCGAGCAACTGGAGTTGGCGGGGGTTGGTGTTCACGGGCGGCGCTGGGGCGGGCATGTCAGTGGGGCGGGATGCACTTTAAAACGAACAAAAAGGAATCGAACAAGGGTAAACCTTGATTCGTTTCGATCACAAAAGAACAAAAATGAATGAATACGAAGATTTTGTCGGGAGTGGCAGGCGTGCGGACGCCTGGCACCCCGCTGCCACAGGGGAGGCGAGGAGCGCGCATGGAGCTGATTTTGGACGGCATCACCAAGCGGGTCGGCCCGCAGGTGTGGCTGCATGGCATGGACCTGCGGCTGCACAGCGACGCCGTGACCGTGCTGCTGGGGGCCACGCAGGCGGGCAAGACCAGCCTGATGCGCATCATGGCCGGGCTGGATCGGCCCACCGAGGGCCGCGTGCGTGTGGACGGCGTGGACGTCACCGGCGTGCCCGTGCGTGAGCGCAACGTGGCCATGGTGTACCAGCAGTTCATCAACTACCCGTCGCTCACGGTGGCGGACAACATCGCCTCGCCGCTCAAGCTGCGCGGCGACAAGAACGTGGCCGCGCGCGTGCGCGAACTGGCCGAGCGGCTGCACATCACGCCTTTCCTCGATCGGCTGCCGTCCGAGCTGTCGGGCGGGCAGCAGCAGCGCGTGGCGCTGGCGCGCGCACTGGCCAAGGGCGCCCCGCTGATGCTGCTGGACGAGCCCCTGGTCAACCTGGACTACAAGCTGCGCGAGGAGTTGCGCGAGGAACTGTCGCAACTGTTCGCCGCCGGCGGCTCTACCGTGGTCTACGCCACCACCGAACCGGGCGAGGCGCTGCTGCTGGGCGGCTACACCGCTGTGCTGCACGAGGGTGAGCTGCTGCAGTACGGCCCCACGGCCGAGGTGTTCCACGCGCCGCGCTCGCTGCGCGTGGCACGCGCCTTCAGCGATCCGCCCATGAACCTGCTGCCCGCGCAGCCCGTGCCCGGCGGCGTGCAGCTGGCGGGTGGCAGCGTGCTGGCCCTGCGCCAGCCGCTGCAGGCCCCTGCGGGCGGCACGCTCACGGTGGGCCTGCGCGCCAGTGCCCTGCGGCTGGCCCAGCGCGCGGGCGACGTGGCGGTACAGGGCGTGGTGGAGCTGGCGGAGATCTCCGGCTCCGACACTTTCGTGCACGCCGCCACGCCCTGGGGCGCGCTGGTGGCGCAGGTCACGGGCGTGCACTATCTGGAACTGGGCAGCGCCGTCACGCTGTACCTCGATCCGGCGCAGGCCTATGTGTTCGGCGCCGATGGCGCGCTGGCCCTGGCGCCCGTACGCGCCTCGGAACGCGCGCAGGGAGGGCACTGACATGGCGCGCATCGAGCTCAACCTGGCGCATTCCTACAAACACCGCCCGCAGCAGGACAGCGACTACGCGCTGCTGCCGCTGGACATGGTCTTCGACGACGGCGGCGCCTACGCGCTGCTGGGCCCCTCGGGCTGTGGCAAGACCACCATGCTGAACATCATGTCCGGCCTGCTCGTGCCCTCGCAGGGGCAGGTGCGGTTTGACGGCCGCGACGTCACGCGCGCGAGCCCGCAGGAGCGCAACATCGCCCAGGTGTTCCAGTTCCCGGTGATCTACGACACCATGACGGTGGCCGAGAACCTGGCCTTCCCGCTGAAGAACCGCAAGGTGCCTGAGGCGCACATCCGCCAGCGCGTGGGGAAAATCGCCGAGATGCTGGAGATGAGCGGCCAGCTCGACCAGCGCGCGGCCGGCCTGTCGGCCGACGCCAAGCAGAAGATCTCGCTGGGCCGCGGCCTGGTGCGCGAGGACGTCGCGGCCGTGCTGTTCGACGAGCCGCTCACGGTGATCGACCCGCACCTCAAGTGGCAACTGCGCCGTAAGCTCAAGCAGATCCACCATGAGCTCAAGCTCACGCTGATCTACGTGACGCACGACCAGGTGGAGGCACTCACCTTCGCCGACCAGGTGGTGGTGATGACGCGCGGGCGCGTGGTGCAGATGGGCACGCCGGGCGATCTGTTCGAGCGCCCGCAGCACGCCTTCGTGGGCCACTTCATCGGCTCGCCGGGCATGAACTTCCTGCCCGCGCAGGTGCAGGGCGGCGAGATCACCGTGGCCGCGCAGCGCTGGGCCCTGCCGCGTGCGCTGCCGGAGGGCACTGTGCAACTGGGCGTGCGCCCCGAATACCTGGCCCTGGCCGACGCGCATGCGCCCGGTGCGTTGCGCTGCACCGTGGCGCGCGTGCAGGACGTGGGCACGCACCAGATGCTCACGGCCACCGTAGAGGGTCAGTCCCTCAAGGCCCGCTTCGCGCCCGAGCAGGCGCTGCCCGCGCCGGGCGAGGCGGTCTGGCTGCAGGTGCTGGGCGAGCACACCTGCTTCTACAAGAACGAGGAGCTGCTGCCATGAATGGCTACCCCCTGAGCCGCTGCGCGGCTTCCCCCTGGAAGGGGGACGGCGCCCTTTGCTGCGGAGCGGCCCTTGCTGGGCGCTCCGCCGTCTGCGCCGCACCAGTGGTGCGCGTCGCAGGCAATGCCCACGCCCTGGAGCACTGCCATGAGTAGTACGACCAAACCCGTGAACCAGAAGGCCTGGTTCCTGGTGCTGCCGGTGATTCTGTGCGTGGCCTTCTCGGCCATCCTGCCCTTGATGACGGTGGTGAACTACTCGGTGCAAGACATCATCAGCCCCGAGCGCCGCGTGTTCGTGGGCACGGAATGGTTCGCCGCCGTGCTGCGCGACGAGGAACTGCACGGCGCGTTGCTGCGCCAGCTCACGTTCTCACTGGCGGTGCTGCTGGTGGAAATTCCACTGGGCATCCTGCTGGCGCTCAGCATGCCCGCGCAGGGCTGGAAGTCGTCGGCGGTGCTGGTCATCGTGGCGCTGTCGCTCTTGATCCCGTGGAACGTGGTGGGCACCATCTGGCAGATCTTTGGCCGCTCGGACATCGGCCTGCTGGGCGCGGCGTTCGAGGCCATCGGCTTCGACTACAGCTACACCGGCAACGCCACCCACGCCTGGCTCACCGTGCTGGCCATGGACGTGTGGCATTGGACACCGCTGGTGGCGCTCCTGTGCTTCGCGGGGCTGCGCAGCATTCCCGACGCGTACTACCAGGCCGCGCGCATCGACGGTGCGAGCAAGTTCGCCGTGTTCCGCTACATCCAGCTGCCCAAGATGCGCGGCGTGCTGATGATCGCCGTGCTGCTGCGCTTCATGGACAGCTTCATGATCTACACCGAGCCTTTCGTGCTCACGGGCGGCGGGCCGGGCAACGCGACCACCTTCCTCAGCCAGTACCTCACGCAAAAGGCCGTGGGCCAGTTCGACCTGGGGCCGGCGGCGGCGTTCTCGCTGATCTACTTCCTCATCATCCTGCTGCTGTGCTTCATCCTCTACAACTGGATGCAGCGCGTGGGCACCACGCCGAAGGAGGGTGCCGGCCATGAATGAGCCCCGCTTCCAGAAACGCACACTGTTCCTGATCGCCTACCTGGTGTTCGCCGTGCTGCCCATCTACTGGATGGTCAACATGAGCTTCAAGACCAACGAGGAGATCCTGTCGAGCTTCTCGCTGTGGCCCCAGCACTTCACCTGGGCCAACTACCAGACCATCTTCACCGACGAGAGCTGGTACTCGGGCTACATCAACAGCCTGATCTACGTGGCCATCAACACGGTGATCTCGCTCACCGTGGCGCTGCCCGCGGCCTATGCGTTCAGCCGCTACCAGTTCCTGGGCGACAAGCACGTGTTCTTCTGGCTGTTGACCAACCGCATGACGCCGCCGGCCGTGTTCCTGCTGCCGTTCTTCCAGCTCTACACCACCGTGGGGCTGATGGACACGCACATCGCCGTGGCGCTGGCGCACCTGCTGTTCAACGTGCCGCTGGCGGTGTGGATCCTGGAAGGCTTCATGAGCGGCATCCCGCGCGAGATCGACGAGACGGCGTACATCGATGGCTACAGCTTTCCGCGCTTTTTCCTCACCATCTTCCTGCCGCTGATCAAGGCGGGCGTGGGCGTGGCAGCGTTCTTCTGCTTCATGTTTTCGTGGGTGGAATTGCTCTTGGCACGCACGCTCACCAGCGTGAATGCCAAGCCCATCGTGGCCACCATGACGCGCACCGTGAGTGCCAGCGGCATGGACTGGGCGACGCTGGCCGCTGCCGGCGTGCTGACCATCGTGCCGGGCGCCATCGTGATCTGGTTCGTGCGCCACTACATCGCGAAGGGGTTCGCGATGGGCCGTGTTTGAGGAGGGCGGGCAATGTTTGACTGGATGGCCTGGACCACCCCGGTGGCGGTGTTCTTCACCTGCATCGTGCTCATGCTGATCGGCATGACGGTGTGGGAAATCCAATCCCCCACGGTGGAGCGCAAGGGCTTCCTGCCCATGACCACCACGCGCGGCGACCGGCTGTTCATCGGCCTGCTCACCGCCGCGTACATCAACCTGGCCTGGGTGGGCCTGGGCGAGAAGATGGCGCAGTGGTTCTCGCTGGAGGCCGAGCCCTCGGTGTGGATCAGCTTCGTGCTGTCCATGCTGGTGCTGGCGCTGGTGCTGCGCAAAGGGTAGTCAAAAAAGATAGCTGCTTGCGCTTGATTTACGGCGGTTTGAGATAGAAAACTATCTAAAACCCAATAACAAAAAGCGCCAGTAGCTCACATTTTTATAAAAGGGGCCAGCCGACTCTCCCCCGGCACCGGCGCCCATCCAACCCCCGGGGAGCGTTCTTGTGAGGAGACAGCAATGAAGATGCAGTTCAAGGCGATCGCGTTCGCCGCCGCGGCGCTGGCGCTGGGGCAGGCAGCCTGGGCCGGCGAGGCCGAGGCCAAGAAGTGGATCGACAGCGAGTTCCAGCCCTCCACGCTGAGCAAAGACCAGCAGATGGCCGAGATGAAGTGGTTCATCGACGCGGCCAAGAAGCTGCAGGCCAAGGGCGTGAAGGAGATCGCGGTGGTCTCCGAGACCATCACCACGCACGAGTACGAATCCAAGACCCTGGCCAAGGCCTTCAGCGAGATCACGGGCATCCAGGTCAAGCACGACCTGATCCAGGAAGGCGACGTGGTCGAGAAGCTGCAGACCTCCATGCAGTCGGGCAAGTCCATCTATGACGGCTGGATCAGCGACTCCGACCTCATCGGCACCCACTACCGCTACGGCAAGATCCTGAACCTGTCCGACTACATGGCCGGCCCGGGCAAGGACTACACCAACCCCGGCCTGGACCTGCAGGACTTCATCGGCACCAAGTTCACCACCGCCCCGGACGGCAAGCTGTACCAGCTGCCCGACCAGCAGTTCGCCAACCTGTACTGGTTCCGCGCCGACCTGTTCGACCGCAAGGACTTGAAGGACAAGTTCAAGGCCAAGTACGGCTACGACCTGGGCGTGCCGCTGAACTGGAGCGCCTATGAGGACATCGCCGAGTTCTTCACCAACGATGTGAAGAACATCGACGGCAAGCCGATCTACGGCCACATGGACTACGGCAAGAAGGACCCGTCGCTGGGCTGGCGCTTCACCGACGCCTGGCTGTCCATGGCCGGCAGCGCCGACATCGGCACGCCCAACGGCCTGCCCATCGACGAATGGGGCATCCGCGTGGCCGACGACAAGTGCACCCCGGTGGGCGCCAGCGTGGCCCGTGGCGGCGCGACCAACTCGCCGGCCGCCGTCTACGCGCTCACCAAGTACGTGGACTGGATGAAGAAGTACGCGCCCAAGGAAGCCATGGGCATGACCTTCGGCGAGGCCGGCCCCGTGCCCGCCCAGGGCCAGATCGCGCAGCAGATCTTCTGGTACACCGCCTTCACCGCCGACATGACCAAACCCGGCCTGCCCGTGGTCAACGCCGACGGCACGCCCAAGTGGCGCATGGCCCCCGGTCCCAACGGCCCGTACTGGAAGCAGGGCATGCAAAACGGCTACCAGGACGTGGGCAGCTGGACCTTCTTCAAGGACCACAACCCCGACCGCCTGGCCGCCGCGTGGCTCTACGCCCAGTTCGTGACGGCCAAGAGCACGTCGCTGAAGAAGACCGTCGTCGGCCTGACGCCGATCCGCGAGTCCGACATCCGCTCCAAGGCCATGACCGACATGGCGCCCAAGCTGGGCGGCCTGGTCGAGTTCTACCGCAGCCCGGCGCGCGTGGCCTGGTCTCCCACCGGCACCAACGTGCCCGACTACCCCAAGCTGGCGCAGCTGTGGTGGAAGAACGTGGCCCAGGCCGTCACGGGCGAGAAGACCCCGCAGGCAGCCATGGACACACTGGCTGACGAGATGGACCAGGTGATGGCCCGCCTGCAGCGCGCCGGCATGGAGCGCTGCGCGCCCAAGCTGAACGCCAAGGGTGACCCGGCCAAGTGGCTGAGCGACCAGCACGCGCCCTGGAAGAAGCTCGCCAATGAAAAGCCCAAGGGCGAAACCATCAACTACAACACCCTGCTGCAGGCCTGGAAGGACGGCAAGGTGCGTTGATGCCGCAGCGGATGGGCCCTTCGCCGGGCCCATCCCGCGGATCGGGTCACAATTCAGGGTAAACCCTGATTTTTCCGCCAGGGTTACGGACCATTCCCCTTATGACTAGCGACACCTCCACCCCTTTGGCAACCGTACGGGCCGACCTGCTGGCCCGCCTGGCTCAACCCGTGACCTACGACCTGGCGGTCGTCGGAGGTGGGGCGACGGGCCTGGGGGTGGCGCTCGATGCGGCGGCGCGCGGCTTTTCCGTCGTGCTGCTGGAATCGCACGACTTCGCCAAGGGCACCTCCTCGCGTGCCACCAAGCTGGTACACGGCGGCGTGCGCTACCTCGCGCAGGGCAACATCGCCCTGGTGCGCGAGGCGCTGCACGAGCGCACCACGCTGTTGCGCAACGCCCCCCATCTGGCGCAGCCGTTGGCATTCGTCATGCCTTCTTACAAGGTGTGGGAAACGCCGTTCTACGGTGTGGGACTGAAGATGTACGACGCCCTGGCCGGCAAGGCGGGCCTGGGGCCTACCGAATTCCTTGGGCGCATGGAAACCCTGCGCTGCCTGCCCACGGCCATGGCCGACGGGCTCAAGGGCGGCGTGAAGTATTGGGACGGGCAGTTCGACGACGCCCGACTGGCCCTGGCCCTGGCGCGTACCGCCGCGCAGCGGGGGGCCCTGCTGCTCAACTACTGCCCCGTGGACGACCTGTTGTACGACGGGGGGAAGGTGGCGGGCGTGGTTTGCCAGGATGCCGAGACCGGGCAGCGCTACGAGGTGCGCGCGCGCTGCGTGGTCAACGCCACCGGCGTGTGGGTGGACGCCCTGCGCCAGCGCGACGGTGATGTGAGTGGCCAGCCCGCCAAGCCCATGGTGGCGCCCAGCCAGGGGGTGCATATCGTGGTGGACCGCGAGTTTTTGCCCTCCGACCATGCGCTGATGGTGCCCAAGACGGCCGACGGGCGGGTGCTGTTTGCGGTGCCCTGGCTGGGCAAGGTGATTTTGGGCACGACCGACAGCCCACGCCAGGATCTGGCGCGCGAGCCCCAGGCCATGCGGGAGGAAGTGGCCTTCATCCTGGGGGAATCGGCGCGCTACCTGCGGCGCGCCCCCCAGGCGAGCGATGTGCGCAGCATTTGGGTGGGCCTGCGTCCCTTGGTCAAGCCCTCGGATGAAGACGCCGCCGCCACCAAGAGCATCAGCCGGGAACACACCGTGCTGGCCAGCCGCAGCGGGCTGGTCACCGTGACTGGCGGCAAGTGGACCACCTACCGCGCCATGGCCGAGGATGTACTGCTCAAGTGCATGGACGAACACCTGCTGCCGCGCCGCCCGGGCGGGATCACCGTTGCGCTGCCCCTGGTAGGAGCCGGTGCCACCCGGGAGCGACAGGGAATGAACGCGCCCCAGGGTCTGCATTCCTACGGTGACGAGGCCGCACGGGTGCAAGCCCTTCCGGGTTCGCAGGTGCAACTGGCCGAAGGGCTCAGCGAGGCCATGGTGCGCTTTGCCGCGCGCCATGAGTACGCACGCACCGTGGAGGACGTGCTCGCGCGGCGCTCGCGCGTGCTGTTTCTCGATGCGCGCCTGGCGGCCGCGCTGGCGCCGCGCGTGGCGGACATCCTGCGCGAGGAAATCCCCGGCCAGGACCCGCAGCTGCCCGCGTTCCTGGAGTTGGCCGCACACTACGCCACGGTGCCGGCATAAAAAGCGCTTGACGCCCGGTTTTAAGTTTGCGATACTACCAGGCTTCGCGTTAAGTGCGCGAGGTTTCTGCCCAGCGGGAAGCGCCGCAAATGGTTTGCGGCGTGGACGACGGGCCCAAGACTGACTGGCAGGTCGGCCGCCTTGAAAGGCTTCGGGGCATTCGACCGCTGGTGCAAGTTGGGAATATTGAAATGATCCAAACAGAATCTCGGTTAGACGTTGCCGACAATACCGGCGCGAAGTCCGTCCTGTGCATCAAGGTGCTGGGCGGTTCCAAGCGTCGCTATGCCAGCGTTGGCGACATCATCAAGGTGAGCGTGAAGGAAGCTGCTCCGCGTGGCCGCGTCAAGAAGGGCGAGGTCTACAGCGCAGTGGTTGTGCGTACGGCGAAGGGTATCCGCCGCGGCGACGGTTCGCTCGTGAAGTTCGACGGCAATGCAGCAGTGTTGCTCAATTCCAAGCTGGAGCCCATCGGCACCCGCATCTTCGGCCCCGTGACGCGTGAACTGCGTACCGAGCGCTTCATGAAGATCGTGTCCCTGGCTCCCGAAGTTCTCTAAAGGACGCGCCATGAACAAGATCCGCAAGGGCGACGAAGTCATCGTGCTCACCGGGCGCGACAAGGGTAAGCGCGGCACGGTGTCGCTGCGCAAGGATGACTCTCATCTGGTCATCGAAGGCATTAACTTGGTCAAGAAGCATGTCAAGCCGAACCCCATGAAGGGTACGACTGGCGGCATCGTGGAAAAGGCCATGCCCATCCACCAATCCAACGTGGCCATTTTCAATGCCGCTACCGGCAAGGCTGACCGCGTGGGCATCAAGGTGCAGGCCGACGGCACGCGTGTTCGCGTGTTCAAGTCCAGCGGCGCCGAAATCAAGGCTGCCTAAGGAGTCCACATGGCACGACTGCAAGAAATCTACCGCGACAAGATCGCCCCCGAACTGGTCAAGCAGTTCGGTTACACCTCGCCCATGCAGGTTCCCCGTCTGACCAAGATCACGCTCAACATGGGCGTGAGCGAGGCCGTGGCGGATAAAAAGATCATGGACAACGCCGTGGCGGACCTGACCAAGATCGCTGGTCAGAAGCCCGTGGTGACCAAGGCCAAGAAGGCTATCGCCGGTTTCAAGATCCGCGAAGGCCAGGCCATTGGCTGCATGGTGACGCTGCGCGGTGCGCAGATGTACGAATTCCTGGATCGCTTCGTGACGATCGCGCTGCCCCGCGTGCGCGACTTCCGTGGTATCTCCGGTCGCGCATTCGACGGCCGTGGCAACTACAACATCGGCGTCAAAGAGCAGATCATTTTCCCTGAGATCGAGTACGACAAGGTGGATGCCTTGCGCGGCCTCAATATCAGCATCACCACGACGGCCAAGACCGACGAAGAAGCCAAGGCGCTTCTCACGGCTTTCCGTTTCCCGTTCAAGAACTAAAGGCAGCGTATGGCTAAAGTAGCTTTGATCCAGCGCGAACTGAAGCGCGAAAAACTGGCCGCCAAGTACGCCGCCAAGTACGCGGAACTGAAGGCGATTGCCGGCGATGCCAAGCGCAGCGACGAAGAGCGCGAAGCGGCCCGTCTGGGCCTGCAGAAACTGCCTCGCAACGCCAACCCCACGCGCCAGCGTAACCGCTGCGAAATCACCGGTCGTCCCCGTGGCACTTTCCGTCAATTCGGTCTGGGTCGCGCAAAGATCCGTGAACTGGCATTTGCCGGTGACATCCCCGGTGTCACCAAGGCCAGCTGGTAAGCAGGCAGGAGAGATACAACATGAGCATGAGTGATCCCATCGCTGACTTGCTGACCCGCATCCGCAACGCACAAATGGTGTCCAAGGCCACCGTGTCGGTACCTTCTTCCAAAGTGAAGGTTGCCATCGCCCAGGTGCTGAAGGACGAGGGTTACATCGACGGCTTCGAAGTGAAGTCCGAGAGCGGCAAGACTGAACTCGAAATCACCCTGAAGTACTACGCCGGTCGCCCGGTGATCGAGCGCATCGAACGCGTCAGCCGTCCCGGCCTGCGCGTGTACAAGGGCTGTGGTTCCATTCCGCAAGTCATGAACGGCCTGGGTGTGGCAATTGTCACGACGCCCAAGGGTGTGATGACCGACCGCAAGGCGCGCGCTACCGGTGTCGGTGGCGAGGTGCTTTGCTACGTCGCTTAACGTGGCATTGAGGAGAAGACTGAAATGTCCCGTGTAGGTAAATCCCCGGTAAGCATCCCCGCAGGCGTGGATGTGTCCATCAAGGACGACCAGATCAGTGTCAAGGGTGCTGGCGGCGTGCTGTCGCTGGCGCAGAACGCGCTGGTGAAGGTGTCTAACAACGAAGGCAAGCTGAGCTTTGAGCCGGTCAACGACTCGCGTGAAGCCAATGCCATGAGCGGCACCGTGCGCCAGTTGGTGAACAACATGGTGGTCGGTGTGAGCAAGGGCTTTGAGAAGAAGTTGACGCTGATCGGCGTGGGCTTCAAGGCAGCAGCCTCCGGCAACAAGCTGAACCTGGCCATCGGTTTTTCGCATCCCGTGAACTTCGAGATGCCCACCGGCATCACCGTTGCCACGCCGACGCCCACCGAAATCGTGATCAAGGGTGCTGACCGCCAAGTGGTGGGCCAGCTGGCCGCCGAGATCCGTGCCGTTCGTCCGCCCGAGCCCTATAAGGGCAAGGGTATCCGCTACGCGGACGAAAAAGTCACGATCAAAGAGACCAAGAAGAAGTAAGGAGCTGCAGCATGTTGACCAAAAAAGAGCAGCGTCTTCGTCGTGCCCGCCAGACCCGCATCCGCATTGCCCAGCAAGGTGTCGCGCGTCTGACGGTCAATCGTACGAATCTCCATATCTACGCCAGTGTGATCTCCGGCGATGGCAGCAAGGTGCTGGCCAGCGCATCCACGGCCGAAGCCGATGTGCGCAAGTCGCTCGGTGGCTCGGGCAAGGGTGGCAACGCCGCTGCAGCCCAGATCATCGGCAAGCGCATCGCTGAGAAGGCGAAGGCGGCCGGTGTCGAGAAGGTTGCATTTGATCGTGCAGGTTTTGCATACCACGGCCGCGTGAAGGCCCTGGCCGATGCAGCCCGTGAAGCCGGCCTGCAGTTCTAAGCGGAGCGGAATACAAAATGGCTAAATTTCAACCCAAGGTACAGAGCGAAGGTCAGGACGACGGTCTGCGCGAAAAAATGATCGCGGTCAACCGCGTGACCAAAGTCGTGAAGGGTGGCCGCATTCTGGGCTTCGCTGCGCTGACGGTGGTTGGCGATGGTGACGGCCGCGTGGGCATGGGCAAGGGTAAGTCCAAGGAAGTGCCCGCCGCCGTGCAAAAGGCCATGGAAGAGGCACGTCGCAACATGGTGAAGGTGTCGCTGAAGAACGGCACCATTCACCACAACGTGACGGGCCACCACGGCGCAGCCGTGGTGATGATGGCCCCGGCCCCCAAGGGTACCGGCATCATCGCTGGCGGCCCGATGCGCGCCGTGTTCGAGGTGATGGGCATTACCGATATCGTGGCCAAGAGCCACGGTTCGTCCAACCCTTACAACATGGTTCGCGCCACGTTTGACGCCCTGACCAATTCCACTACGCCGGCCGAAGTGGCCGCTAAGCGCGGTAAGACGGTCGAAGACCTCTTCGCTGCCTGATAGGGAGGCGTGCAATGACAACGCAACAAACCATCAAGATTCAACTGGTGCGCAGCCCGATTGGCACCAAAGAATCGCACCGCGCTACCGTTCGTGGCCTGGGTCTTCGCAAGCTCAACAGCATCAGCGAACTCAAGGACACGCCTGAAGTGCGCGGCATGATTAACAAGATCAGCTATCTGGTCAAAGTCCTCTGAGAGGTTGATGATGGAACTCAATAGCATCAAGCCCGCAGATGGTGCCAAGCACGCCGCGCGCCGCGTTGGTCGCGGCATTGGTTCCGGCCTGGGCAAGACCGCTGGCCGTGGCCACAAGGGACAAAAGTCCCGCTCCGGGGGGTACCACAAGGTGGGCTTCGAAGGCGGTCAAATGCCTTTGCAGCGCCGTCTGCCCAAGCGCGGCTTCAAATCGCACCTGCTGAAGTTCAATGCGGAAATCTCCTTGACCGCCCTGGAAAACCTGGGGTTGGCTGAGGTGGATGTGCTGGCGTTGAAGAACGCAGGATTGGTGGGCGAGCTGGCCAAGGTGGTCAAGGTGATCAAGAGTGGCGAGATTTCCAAGGCTGTGAAGCTGTCGGGAATCACCGCAACTGCTGGCGCCAAGGCTGCCATCGAAGCGGCCGGCGGTAGCCTGGCCTGATCTGGTTCTGACGAAAGGCATCTGTGGCTACTAACGCAGCTCAACTGGCAAAAACCGGTAAGTTTGGCGATCTACGCCGGCGTCTGGTCTTTCTGCTGCTCGCGTTGGTTGTGTACCGCATCGGCGCGCACATTCCCGTTCCTGGGATTGACCCGGCGCAGCTGCAGCAGTTGTTCAGTGGCCAGCAGGGCGGCATTCTCAACCTTTTCAATATGTTTTCGGGTGGAGCGCTCTCGCGCTTCACGGTCTTCGCGCTGGGGATCATGCCGTACATCTCGGCATCGATCATCATGCAGCTGATGACCTATGTGGTGCCCACATTCGAGCAGTTGAAGAAGGAAGGGGAGGCCGGGCGCCGCAAGATCACGCAGTACACCCGTTATGGAACGTTGGGCTTGGCGATTTTCCAATCGCTGGGTATTGCGGTGGCTCTGGAGAGCTCCGCAGGTCTCGTGTTGAGTCCGGGCTTCGGCTTCCGGCTCACGGCAGTGGTCAGCCTGACCGCCGGCACGATGTTCCTGATGTGGCTGGGTGAACAGATCACTGAGCGCGGCCTGGGCAACGGTATTTCGATCCTGATTTTTGCCGGTATCGCCGCGGGTCTGCCCAGTTCTATCGGTGGTCTGTTGGAGCTGGTGCGCACGGGGGCGATGAGCATCCTGGCAGCCATCTTCATCGTGATCGTCGTGGGACTGGTGACGTACTTCGTCGTCTTCGTCGAACGTGGTCAGCGCAAGATACTGGTGAACTATGCGCGGCGCCAGGTGGGCAACAAGGTCTATGGTGGGCAATCCTCCCATCTGCCTTTGAAGCTCAACATGGCCGGTGTGATTCCTCCAATCTTTGCATCGTCCATCATCCTGCTGCCTGCAACCATTGTGAATTGGTTCAGCGCGGGAGAGTCGATGCGGTGGTTGCGTGATATTTCTGCGGCACTGACGCCTGGCCAGCCGGTTTATGTGATGTTCTACGCCGCGGCGATCATCTTCTTCTGTTTCTTCTACACGGCTCTGGTTTTCAACAGCCGCGAAACGGCAGACAACCTGAAGAAGAGCGGAGCATTCATTCCAGGCATCCGCCCGGGTGAACATACCGCGCGCTACATCGACAAGATCCTGGTGCGGCTGACGCTGGCCGGGGCTGTTTACATCACCTTCGTGTGTTTGCTGCCCGAGTTCCTGATCCTGAAGTACAACGTGCCGTTCTATTTTGGTGGTACGTCGTTGCTGATCATCGTTGTCGTGACGATGGACTTCATGGCTCAGGTACAGAACTACATGATGTCGCAGCAGTACGAATCGCTGCTGAAGAAGGCTAACTTCAAGACGACATTAGGTACCTGATGTCCGTGTGCCTTTGGCGAATGCGCTATAGTCGCGGGTTCGCCAAGAAGCAACGGCTTATTGATGCCCTTCGATCCATCGCGGGCACTTATTTTGTGTTCCGCGCACTGGGCCGGAACGATTGGACAAGTTTAGGAGAATGCAATGAGGGTTTCGGCTTCGGTCAAGAAAATTTGCCGTAACTGCAAAATCATCCGCCGCAAGGGCGTTGTGCGCGTGATCTGCACGGATCAGCGCCATAAGCAGCGCCAAGGTTGATTGGGAAGTATTAGAGGACGAACATGGCACGTATTGCTGGTATCAATATCCCGCCCCATCAGCACACCGAGATTGGCCTGACGGCCATCTACGGGATCGGGCGTACCCGTGCTCGCAAGATTTGCGAGGCATGCGGAATTGCTTATTCCAAGAAGGTCAAGGAATTGACCGATGCCGATCTGGAGAAGATTCGCGACCAGATCGCTCAGTTCACCATCGAAGGTGACCTGCGCCGTGAGACCACGATGAACATCAAGCGACTGATGGATATTGGTTGCTATCGCGGTTTCCGTCATCGTCGCGGTCTGCCGATGCGTGGTCAGCGCACGCGCACCAACGCACGCACCCGCAAGGGCCCGCGCAAGGGTGCAGCGGCACTGAAGAAGTAAGATTCTGAAAGATCACTATGGCTAAATCTCCTGCCAATAACGCCGCGCAACGTGTGCGCAAGAAGGTTCGCAAGAACATTTCGGACGGCATCGCCCACGTGCACGCCTCCTTCAACAACACGATCATTACGATCACCGATCGCCAAGGCAATGCTCTGTCCTGGGCGTCTTCTGGTGGCCAGGGTTTCAAGGGTTCGCGCAAGTCGACTCCTTTTGCTGCTCAGGTGGCATCGGAAGTGGCCGGTCGCGCAGCCATTGAACAAGGCATCAAGAACCTCGATGTCGAAATCAAGGGTCCCGGTCCTGGCCGCGAATCCTCGGTGCGCGCGCTGGGCGCTCTCGGCATCCGCATCACCTCCATCTCGGATGTGACGCCTGTGCCCCACAACGGTTGCCGTCCCCAGAAACGTCGCCGTATTTAATTGGTTTCATAAGCCCACCGCCACCGATCGCCTGGCGCGATGGTGGCTCCCGCAGTCCGCTGCGGCAGTCGATTCAAGGATATAAAAAGTGGCACGTTATCTCGGCCCTAAGGCCAAACTCTCCCGCCGCGAAGGCACCGACCTGTTCCTGAAGAGCGCACGCCGCTCTATCGCGGACAAGGCCAAGTTTGATTCGAAGCCAGGCCAGCATGGCCGTACTTCTGGCGCACGCACGTCAGACTATGGTCTGCAACTGCGCGAAAAGCAGAAAGTCAAGCGCATGTATGGCGTGCTGGAAAAGCAATTCCGCCGCTATTTCGAGGCCGCTGAACGCCTCAAGGGCAATACGGGCGCTAATTTGCTCGGCCTGCTCGAGTGCCGCCTGGATAACGTGGTGTACCGCATGGGCTTCGGCTCGACCCGTGCCGAAGCGCGTCAGCTCGTGTCCCACAAGGCCATCACTGTGAATGGTCAAAGCGTCAACATCGCATCCTATCTGGTCAAGGCCGGCGACGTGGTTGCGGTACGCGAAAAATCCAAGAAGCAAGCACGTATTGTTGAAGCCTTGCAATTGGCGCAGCAGGTGGGCATGCCCGTTTGGGTCGAAGTGAATGCCGACAAGGTAGAAGGTACCTTCAAGAAGGTCCCGGATCGCGATGAGTTCGGTGCAGACATCAACGAATCCCTGATCGTTGAGTTGTACTCGCGTTAAACCATAGCTTTAAGTTAGCCGAAATCGTCCCTGAACCGCGAGGCATCGCGGTTTAGGCGCTTCACCAGCCTTACCGGTGTAACGAGCTGGGGGTATTGAGAGGAAGTCTGCATGCAAACCAATTTGCTGAAACCCAAGGCAATCAATGTCGAGCAACTTGGCCCCAACCGTGCCAAGGTGGCGTTGGAGCCTTTTGAGCGCGGTTACGGGCACACGCTGGGCAATGCCATTCGCCGTGTACTGCTCTCTTCCATGGTGGGTTACGCAGCAACGGAGGTGACGATTGCCGGTGTCTTGCACGAATACTCGTCCATTGACGGCGTTCAGGAGGATGTGGTCAACATCCTGCTGAACCTCAAGGGGGTGGTGTTCAAGCTGCACAACCGTGACGAAGTCACGCTGAGCCTGCGCAAGGATGGCGAAGGCGTCGTCACGGCGCGCGACATCCAGACGCCGCACGACGTTGAAATCGTGAACCCCGAGCACGTCATTGCCACGCTGTCTGCGGGCGGCAAGCTGGACATGCAGATCAAGGTGGAGAAGGGCCGCGGCTACGTGCCCGGCAACCTGCGCCGCTACGCGGACGAGGCGACGAAGTCCATTGGCCGTATCGTGCTGGATGCTTCCTTCTCGCCGGTGAAACGCGTGAGCTATACCGTTGAGAGCGCGCGTGTGGAACAGCGCACGGACCTGGACAAGCTCGTCGTCGAGATCGAAACCAACGGCGCTATTACTGCCGAGGACGCGGTCCGCGCTTCCGCCAAGATTCTGGTGGAACAGTTGGCAGTATTCGCGCAGCTGGAAGGCGGTGAATTGGCAGCTTTCGATGCGCCGGCAAGCTCTCGCGGCGCTGCGACCTTCGATCCGATCCTGCTGCGTCCTGTGGACGAACTGGAACTCACCGTGCGCTCCGCCAACTGCCTCAAGGCGGAGAACATCTATTACATCGGTGATCTGATTCAGCGAACCGAGAATGAACTGCTGAAGACGCCAAACCTGGGTCGCAAGTCGCTCAACGAGATCAAGGAAGTGCTCGCTTCGCGCGGCCTGACCCTGGGTATGAAGCTCGAGAACTGGCCTCCGGCAGGGCTCGACAAGCGTTAAGTTATAATTTAAAGATCTCTGAAAAGAGCCAGTGCCTCGGGCAGTACCTGATACGGCTGCCCGATTTAATTACATCAAAGGAAAGCACCATGCGCCACGGACACGGTCTCCGTAAACTCAATCGCACCAGCTCGCACCGCCTCGCGATGCTGCAGAACATGATGAACTCGCTCATCGAGCATGAGGCCATCAAGACCACATTGCCCAAGGCCAAGGAACTGCGCCGCGTGATCGAGCCCATGATCACTCTGGCCAAGGAAGATTCCGTTGCGAATCGCCGCCTGGCTTTCAATCGCCTGCGTGATCGTGACAGCGTGACGAAGCTGTTCAACGACCTGGGTCCGCGTTTCAAGACGCGTCCCGGCGGCTACACCCGCATTCTGAAGATGGGCTTCCGGGTGGGCGACAACGCGCCCATGGCGTACGTCGAACTGGTTGATCGTGCTGAGACGCCTGAAGTTTCTTCCACGGAAGCTTAAATATAGGTTATAATTTCTGTCTACCGCGCGATGGAGCAGTCTGGTAGCTCGTTGGGCTCATAACCCAAAGGTCGGAGGTTCAAATCCTTCTCGCGCAACCAAATTCTGGCAGTCAAAAAAAGGCCCACCTCGGTGGGCCTTTTTGTTTTTGTTCAGGCTGCTCCGCTTCTTGAATCTGCGGCGCGCGGGACCCGAGGGCGGACGGAAACGGCCCTCTGTTGTCTTAGGTCCCCCACGTGGTTGTGTTTCAGGAGGTTGTGTTTCAGGACCTGCCGACGGCTGGCGCGCGTCCTATCGATACGTACCCGAGGCCGAAGCGCGTAATGGTCTCGGGGTCATAGAGGTTACGCCCGTCAAAGACCATACGGTCGTGGAGTGCATGGGCCATCTGCGCAAAGTCGGGCACGCGGAAAATTTTCCATTCCGTCACGATGGCCAACGCGTCCGCTCCTTCCAATGCCTCGGTGGGACTGCCGCACAGCACCAGGTCGTCACGTTCTCCAAAAATGCGCCGGGCCTCGTCCATGGCGGCCGGGTCGTGGGCGCGCACCTGGGCGCCTGCTGCCCACAGGCTCTGTAGGAGGTAACGGCTGGGCGCTTCGCGCATGTCATCGGTTTCCGGCTTGAAGGCCAGCCCCCAGACCGCGATGGTCTTGCCGCGCAGGTTGCCGCCGTAGTGCGCAATGATGCGCCGCGCCAGCAACTGCCGTTGCGCGTCATTGCGGCTTTCGACGGCCAGTAGCAGATCGGGGGTGAAGCCAATGGACTGGGCCGTGTGGATGAGGGCCTTGACGTCCTTGGGAAAGCAGCTCCCGCCGTAACCCACGCCGGGATAGATGAAGTGGTAGCCAATGCGCGGGTCACTTCCGAGCCCGCGGCGCACGTCTTCGATGTCCGCACCCAGTTGCTCGGCCAGGTTGGCCATTTCATTGATGAAGCTGATCTTGGTGGCCAGCATGGCGTTGGCGGCGTACTTCGTCAGTTCGGCGCTGCGCACATCCATCATCACGATGCGGTCGTGGTTGCGATTGAAAGGCGCATACAGCTCGCGCAATTGGCGCTCGGCCTGGGGTGCGCGTGTACCGATGACGATACGGTCGGGCCGCTTGCAATCGGCGACGGCAGCACCTTCCTTGAGGAATTCGGGGTTGGACACCACCTCGAATGCCAAGGCCACGCCCCGCGTCTCCAGCACCTTGCGTACGGTATCGGCGACCTTGTCGGCCGTGCCCACGGGGACGGTGGATTTATTGACGATGGTCTTCGGCTCGGTCATGTGCGTCGCGATGGTGCGCGCGACGGCCAACACATGCTGCAGATCAGCGCTGCCGTCCTCATCGGGCGGGGTGCCGACGGCGAGAAAGATCAGCTCCCCATGGGCCACGCCCTGAGCGGCGTCAGTAGTGAAGCGCAGGCGGCCTGCCGCCTGGTTGGCCTGCACCAGGGGCTCCAGCCCCGGCTCGTGGATGGGGATATGGCCCGCCTGCAGCGCGGCCACCTTGGCGGCATCGACGTCCACGCAGATCACATCGTGGCCGACGTCGGCCAGCACTGCACCCTGCACCAGGCCGACATAGCCGGTGCCAAAAACCGTAACTTTCATGATGGGTAGAAGTCCTTGTACCAGTGGACGAAGCGCGCCACGCCGTCCCGCACGGGCGTATGGGGGGCAAAGCCGACCCAGGAAGCCAGCGCCGACATGTCGGCCGCCGTGCTGTGCATGTCGCCGGGTTGTAGTGGAAGCATGCGCTTGAGGGCGACCATCCCCAACGCCTCCTCCAGCGCATGGATGTAGTCCATGAGCAGCGTAGGAGCGCTGTTGCCGATATTGAAGATACGGTAGGGCGCGAGGCTCGAGCCGGGCGACGGCGACAGTGGATCGAATGCGGCGTCGGGTGTGGCGGGCTTGTCGAGTACGCGTAATACGCCCTCGACGATGTCGTCGATGTAGGTGAAGTCACGCACCAACTGACCTTCGCCGTAGACGTCGATCGTCTCGCCCGCAAGCATGGCGCGGGTGAACTTGAAGAGCGCCATGTCGGGCCGCCCCCATGGCCCATACACCGTGAAAAACCGCAGGCCCGTGGTCGGAATGCCGTACAGGTGCGCGTAGGCATGCGCCATGACCTCATTGGCCTTCTTGGTCGCCGCGTAGTAGCTGACGGGATGGTCCACCGCGTCGCGCTCGGAGAACGGCAACTTCGCGTTGCCTCCGTACACGCTGGAGCTGCTGGCAAACACCAGGTGCTCCACCTGCTGTGCGCGGCAGCCCTGCAGGATGTTGCCGAAGCCCAGGAGATTGGAGTCGGTGTAATCGTCGGGTTGGTCGATGGAGTAGCGCACGCCGGCCTGTGCCGCCAGATGCAACACCCGATGGGGACGCACCCGCGCAAACAGCGCATGCATGGCGTCGCGGTCGGCGACATCGATCTGCTCGAAAGTGAATTCGCCCTGACCGTGCAAGCGGCCCAGGCGCGCGTGCTTCAGGCCGACGTCATAGTAGGCATTGAGGTTATCGATGCCCACCACCCGTTCGCCGCGCTCCAGCAGCCGCTGCGCGCAATGCATGCCGATGAAGCCGGCGCAGCCGGTGACCAGGGTGACGCTCATGGTTGTGTGCCGCGTGGGCTCCAGATGTATTCGTAATGGGCCTGGGGTGTGCCCGCGCGCACCATGTGGAATGGCAGGTGGATGGACTGCAGCGCACGCGGCGCGATGCGGGCCTGGGCCTGATCCCACCAGCTCGACGGAACGTAGTCGGTGCGTGAAATCAAGAGCAGGCCTTGCCCCCGCTGCACGCTGCGGCGCAAATGGTCGGCGACACAGGTCGGGATCTCGTCTTCGCCCGGCGCACAGGCGTCCACCAGTGCGTCGGGAAAGCGCACCCGCAGCATGCCGGCCAGCATATGGTCGGACGCGACGATGGGGCTGGTGCCGTCATAGCCCGCGGCGCGCAGGGCGTCCGCCAGTTCGATGGACGGGTGGTTCAGCTCATCCACCTCGCCGCGCAGCCCGCTGAACCAGGGGCGTATGCCGGCAGCGACCAGCAGGATGACGGCCATCGTGGCCACGGCGATCGTGTAGCGCCGTGCACGCGGGTGGTGTTGCAACTCGGGCCGCGCAGAGAAGGCGGCCAGGGGTGCCATACACAGCAGTGGAAGTATCCAGCGGCCCTTGAAGTTGCTCACGCCTGCAAACACCACCATGCCGGCCAGCGCCAGCAACACCAGGCCCAGGTAGCGCACGAACACGCGGTGCATCGGCGGCGACACCGGCGCCAGCGGCCGCTGCCACCAGGCCGAACGGAAAGCCCACAACGCGAACAGCGCCCACAGCAGCAGCGTGCTGGGGACCACACCCTCCAGCAGCCTCAGCAGGCCCTTGACCAGCCCGTTTTCAGGCTGGATGTTCATCTTGCTGATGGTGCCGGACGTCGCCTCGGTGAGGTGCGACAGCAGCCATGCCGCATGCGGCAGCACGACCAGCAGGCCCACCAGGGGCGCCCACCACCAGCCGCGCGACAGCAGCGCGCGGCGCGCCTCGGGTACCGACAGTGCCGCCAGCAGCATGGCGCCCGCCACCAACGCGAAGCTGTACTTGCCCAGCATGCCGAAGCCGCACACCAGCCCCAGCAAGGCAAAGTCCAGCGGCCGGGGGCGCCGCACGATGCGCAGCAGCAGCCACCACGCGCCACAGGCCATCGCCGTGACCAGAATGGTATGGGTCTGGTCGCGGACCGAATACCAGCCCAGCGCGGGCATCAGCACCATGCTGGCCGACGCCCAGAAGGCCCCCCGCTCGTCCAGCAGTTCCCGCCCGGCCAGGTACATGAGCGAATACGTCAGTGCCAGCAGCCCATGCTTGAGCAGCGACAGCGCCAGCACGCTGGGGCCGAACACCTGGTTCATCGCCCATTGCAGCCAGGTGTACAGCGGCGGCTGCGGGCCGTAGCCCAGTGCCAGCTCCTGGGTCCACAGAATCTGCTCGGCCTCATCCCACTTCAGCGCGGGCGACGCAAGCAGGCGCATGGCCACGTGCGCCAGCGAGATGGCCGCGAACCAGAACAGCGGGTGGGTCCAGGGAAGGCGGGACGAAAGCGCGCGGGGCGCGGTGGAGGCGGTCATGGGGCAAGGGGAAAGTAGCGCACCGTGTGCGTCCGGCGGGCGCGAACGCGCGGGGCGCGCGAGGCACAATCGCAGCCATTATCCCGCTACAACTGTTTCCTTGATGAACACCGCCCCTACTCCAGCGCCCGACGTCTCCATCGTGGTGCCGATCTACAACGAGGTCGAGAACCTGCCCGACCTCGTGGAGCGCATCGCGCAGGCGATGTCTGCGCAGCCGCTCAGCTTCGAATTGCTCGCGGTGGACGACGGCTCGCGCGACGGCAGCGCCGACACGCTGCGTGAACTGGCGGCCACGCGCCCCTGGTTGCGCCCGGTGTTCTTGGCACGCAACTACGGCCAGTCGAGCGCCCTGCAGGCGGGTTTCGATCGCGTGCGCGGCCGCTATGTGGTGACGCTGGATGCCGACCTGCAGAACGAACCCGGCGACATTCCGCTGCTGCTGGAGCGCCTGGAGAACGACTCCAGCGTGGACATGGTCAGCGGCTGGCGCAAGGACCGGCAGGACGCGGAGCTGTCGCGCAAGCTGCCCTCGCGCATCGCCAACCGGCTGATCTCCAGCGCCACGGGCGTGCACCTGCACGACTACGGCTGCGCGCTCAAGGCCTATCGCCGGCCCATCATCGACCGTATCCGCCTCTACGGCGAGCTGCACCGCTTCATCCCGTCGCTGGCCAAGGAGGCGGGCGCGCGCATCACGGAAGTGCCGGTGCGCCACCATGCGCGCACCCGCGGCGTGTCCAAGTACGGCATCGACCGCACCTTCCGCGTCATCCTGGACCTGATCCTCATCGTCTTCTTCATGCGCTACCGCCAGCGCCCGTTGCATGCCTTCGGCGGGCTGGGGCTGTGGCTGGCTGCGCCGGGGGTGCTGATCCTGGCCTGGCTGCTGCTGCAGAAAGTGCTGGGCGAGGACATCGGCGGCCGGCCGCTGCTGCTTGCCGGCGTCATGCTGGTGCTGATGGGCGTGCAGATGGTGGTGGCGGGCCTGATCGGCGAGCTGCTGATGCGCATCTACCACGAGGCCGGCGGGGCACCGCAGTTCCATGCGCAGGAATATGTGCCGGATTCAAGAGTAAATATGCCTGCGGCGCGCGACCAGCAAGCGCAAGCAGCTACTAATAAGATAGCGTGAAACGTCCGTTCAAGGCCCTGCTGCGCGGCCTGGTGGGCCTGGCCCTGCTGGGCGCGGTGGTGGCGCTGGCCGATCCGTCCCGCGTGTGGGGCCAACTGCGCCAGGCCCAGCCAGTGTGGCTGCTGGCGGGGCTGCTGGCGGGCATCGCTTCCAACCTCGTCTCGGCGCTGCGCTGGCGGGCATTGGCGCGGTGGCTGGGCGCCGACGCGAGCGCGCGCGATGCCTGCCGCTGGTACTTCCAGGCCATCGGCCTGAATGCGTTGCTGCCGGGGGCCGTGGTGGGGGGCGACGTGTACCGCGCCGTGGTACTGCGTGGTACCGGTCAGGACACGGCGGCCTCCAGTTGGTCGGTGGTGCTGGACCGGCTGAGTGGCCTGTGGATGCTGTGCGCCATCGGCGGCCTGGGCGCTGCCGCCTGTGCCGACGTGCTGGCGCCCTGGCTGCGGTTGCCAAGGGGACTTTTCATCGCGCTGATGTTTGTGGGCACGCTGCTGTGGCTGGCGCTGCCGTGGTGCCTGCCTGCGCTGCTGCGCAGCCGCCGGTTTGCGGGCGGCTGGCTCGCGCCGCTGCGTGAAGCCGCAACGCGCCCCGACTTCCTGCGTCAACTGGTCTGGCAGGCCGGGGCATCGGCGGCGGTGCAGCTGCTGTCGGCCGCGGCGCTGGCGGGGGGCGGGCTGGCACTGGGTGTGGCGCTGCCGGCCAGCGTGTGGGCCTGGGCGATCGCGCCCGTGTTCCTGATGGCGGCGCTGCCGGTGAGCGTGGGCGGCTGGGGCACGCGCGAGGCGGCCGCCGTGGCCGCGCTGGCCCCCTTCGGCGTGGCCGCGTCCGCCGCCGTGGGCGTGGGCGTGGTCTATGGCGTCTACGGCCTGGCGCAGGGCGCGCTGGGGGCGCTGGCGTTCGGCCTGCCGCGCAGCGCGGGGCGGTAGGCCCGGGCGCTGGCCCGCGATGGCCTGGCCATCATTGGTGTACTTTTATCAAGTTGATAGCACCTTGCGCTTGATGGATAAGCGCTGGAGGTCAATTGGGCTTGAAATGAAGGGCGTGCCCGCGCCGACCATGCAGCGGCGCCGTGCCCGTGCATGCCGGTCGGATGGGGCGCTGGCGCTGCCGGCGCCGGGGCGCCGGCGCGATTCAGCCGTGTTCGCCCGCAGTCTCTGCGTCCCGCTTGATCTGCAGCGCGCGCTCGTACAGCGTGTTGCGCGAGGCGTGCGCGATGTCGGCCGCCAGTTTCACCGC
Organism: Diaphorobacter nitroreducens; assembly: GCA_003755025.1. Classification (GTDB taxonomy): domain Bacteria; phylum Pseudomonadota; class Gammaproteobacteria; order Burkholderiales; family Burkholderiaceae_C; genus Diaphorobacter; species Diaphorobacter nitroreducens. The sequence continues at coordinate 120,532 of RJVL01000001.1, forward strand.
GGTCTTGGTCGGCAGCTCGTCCAGCAGCAGGCGCAGCACGCGCTCGGCCTCCGCGCCGTCGCCCTGCGTGGCCGCCAACGGGTGCAGCAGCACCACGAACTCGCCCTTGACCCGCTGGGGAGCGCCGGCCAGCCACGCGGCCAGCTCCCGCGCGGGATGCGTGGAGACTTCCTCGAACTGCTTGGTGAGTTCGCGTGCGAGCGTCACCGGCCGCTCGCCCAGGTCCGCCAGTGTGTCGGCCAGCGCAGCGATGCGGTGCGGCGCCTCCAGCAGTACCACGCAGCGCGGCTCGGCCGCCAGGCGCTGCACCGCGGCCGCGCGTTCGGCGCCCTTGGGCGGAAGAAAGCCCGCGAACAGGAAGCCGCCGCTGTCGGCGGTGGGGGCCACCGCGCCCGCGACGCTCAGCGCGCTCGTCACGCTGCTGGCCCCTGGCAAGGGAATGCAGCGCAGCCCCGCGGCCTGCACGGCCGCCACCAGGCGCGCGCCGGGATCACTCACCCCGGGCGTGCCGGCGTCGCTCACGTATGCCACGCGCTGGCCGGCCTGCAGTTGCTGCACCACCATCTGCGCGGCCTGCGCCTCGTTGTGCTGGTGCAGCGCCAGCAGGCGGTCGGAGGGCTTGTCGATGCCGTAGGCGCGCAGCAGCGACTGGGTGTGGCGCGTGTCCTCGCACGCCAGCGTGTCGGCCAGTTGCAGCACGTGCAGCGCACGCAGTGTGATGTCGGCCAGGTTGCCGATGGGCGTGGCGACCACGTACAGGGCGCCCTGCGGATAATGCTGCGCGGCCGCCGCATCGCGCGCGGCGCTCAAGGCAGAGGCAAAAGAGGCGCTCAATGGGATTCCTCGGCAAGAAGGTGAATGGCAGTGCGCCCGCGCGCACCACGCGCGCCGCGGGGCAGGCGGGGGAAGACCGCGCGCTGGCCCATCTCACGGCGGCGGGCCTGGCGCTGGTGGAGCGCAATTATCGGACGCCGGGGCGCGGCGGCGGAGAGATCGACCTGATCCTGCGCGAGCGCGACGGCACGCTGGTGTTCGTGGAGGTGCGCAGCCGCGCCGCCAGCGGCTACGGCGGCGCGGGCGGCAGCATCGGCGTGGCCAAGCAGCGGCGCATCGTCTTTGCCGCGCAGCACTACCTGCTGCGCTGGCCCGCACCGCCGCCGTGCCGCTTCGATGCGGTGCTCATCGAGGGCGACCGGCTGCAGTGGCTGCGCGGCGCATTCGACGCCGCGTAGCGCGCGGCCTACCGTTTGCTACAGGCGCCGCGATACCCCCAGGTATCATTCACGGCCCATGCTTGAGCAACGCATCCAACAGCATTTCATCGACAGCGCCGACCTGAAATACCAGTCGGCCCAGGCGCTCAGCCATCCCATCAGCGCAGCCGTGCAGGCCATCTGGGCCTGTGTGACCAACGGCGCCAAGGTGCTGGCCTGCGGTAGCGGCCCTTCGTCCGCGCAGGCCCTGCAGTTCGCGGCCTTTTGCGTGGCCGGTTTCGAGCGCGATCGGCCCGAACTGGCGGCGCTGGCCCTGCTGCCCGATGCCCTGGCCACCGGCACCAGCGCCGTAGCGGACAGCGCCGTGCTGGCGCGCCAGGTGCGTGCCCTGGGGCAGGCAGGAGATCTGCTGCTGGTCATCACCATCGGCGGCAACGAGCCAGCCCTGCTGCAGGCCGTGCAGGCCGCCCATGAGCGGGACATGACCGTGGTCGCCCTGTGTGGCCGCGACGGCGGGGCGTTGGGCGCGCTGCTGCACGAGACCGATGTCCAGATCTGCGTGCCGCACGACCGAGCCGCCCGTGTGCGCGAGGTGCATGCGCTGGTGCTGCACTGCCTGTGCGACGGCGTGGACGCCCAGTTACTTGGAGAACAGGAGATTCCTCTATGACATTTCCCCTGCTGCGAATTTCTAGCGCCGCGCTCGCGGCCGCGGCCCTGGCCGGCAGCCTCGCCGGCTGCGCGCCGCTGGTCATCGGCGGCGGTGCCGTGGTCGGCACCCTGATGGCGACCGACCGGCGCACCACCGGCACCCAGGTGGAGGACGAAGGCATCGAGATGCGCACCGCCAGCCGCATCCGTGAGACCCTGGGCGACCGCGTGCACGTGAACGTGACCAGCTACAACCGCCAGGTGCTGCTGACGGGCGAAGTGCCCACGGCCGCCGACGGCCAGAAGGTGGAGCAGATCGCGCAAGGCGTGGACAACGTGCGCTCGGTGGTCAACGACCTGGGCGTGATGCCCGCGTCCTCGCTGACGCAGCGCTCGCGCGACGCCTTCATCTCGACCAAGGTGCGCGCGAGCCTCGTGGACGCTAAGGACCTGTCTGCCAATGCGTTCAAGGTCGTCACCGAGCGCGACGTGGTGTACCTGATGGGCCGTGTCACGCAGCGCGAAGCCAAGCGCTCCGCGGAGATCGCGCGCGGCGTGGATGGCGTACGCAAGGTCGTGCGCGTGTTCGAGGTGATCTCCGAAGAGGAACTGATCCGCGGTGGCGCGGCGCAGCAGCCCGCGCCCGTCTCGCAGGACCCCGCCGCGGCGGCGCAGCCAGTCAAGCCCTGAGCACGGGCTGCTCGCGCCGACCAAGTCGGCACCATCCGCGCCTTGTGACAGGTGATTGAACCACTGCCCGCCCTGCGCGGGCAGTGCGCCTGGGGCCTCAGTCTTTTTTGGGCGCTAGGCGGGTGATCAGGCTGGACGTGTCCCAGCGGTTGCCGCCGGCAAGCTGCACGTCGGCATAGAACTGGTCCACCAGCGCCGTGACCGGCAGACGCGCACCGTTGCGCTTGGCTTCGTCGAGCACCAGCCCCAGGTCCTTGCGCATCCAGTCCACGGCAAAGCCGAAGTCAAAACGGCCCTCCACCATGGTCTTGCCGCGGTTGTCCATCTGCCAGCTCTGGGCAGCGCCCTTGCCGATCACGTCGAGCACCAGCGGCATGTCCAGGCCCGCGTGCTGGCCGAAGGCGATCGCCTCGGACAGACCCTGCACCAGGCCGGCAATGCAGATCTGGTTGACCATCTTGGCCAGTTGGCCGGCGCCGCTGTCGCCAATACGGGTGAACGCGCGCGAGAAGGCCATCGCCGTGGGGCGTACGGCATCGAAGGCTGCAGCGTCGCCGCCGCACATCACGGTCAGTTGCCCGTTTTGCGCGCCGGCCTGCCCGCCGGAGACCGGCGCGTCGATGAACTGCAGGCCCAGCGTGCGGGCGGCGCCATAGAGTTCGCGCGCCACCGCCGCGGATGCCGTGGTGTGGTCCACGAAGACCGCACCCTGCTGCATGCCGGCGAACGCGCCGTCGGCCCCGAGCACCACGGAGCGCAGGTCGTCGTCATTGCCCACGCAGCAAAACACGATGTCCGCGCCTTGTGCGGCCTCGCGCGGCGTCTTGGCATGTTTTACGGTTGTAACGCCCTTGAATTCAGCGCACCATGCTTCTGATTTCGTAGCGGTACGGTTGTACACCGTCACGGTATGGCCCGCCGATGCCAAGTGCCCCGCCATCGGGTAGCCCATGACGCCCAAGCCCAGGAAGGCCACGCGGCGTGCGGGGACCGGATCGTAGGTGCGGGGATTGATGCTGCTGCTCATGGGTTGGGCTCCGTCAAAAAGAGAGGCCCGCAGGGGCGGGCCGGGTGGGGCGAGTGTGTGGGTATCAGACGATGGCGAAATGCTCGGTGCCCGAGGCCAGGTCCGTCGTCTTGGCACGCTGGCTGCTGAGCTTGATCTGCAAGCGCAGGTCGTTCACCGAGTCGGCGTTGCGCAGGGCATCCTCATAGCTGATCACGTTGGCCTCGAACAGGTCGAACAGTGCCTGGTCGAAGGTCTGCATGCCCAGGTTGCGGCTCTTCTTCATGATTTCCTTGATCTCGGCCACCTCGCCCTTGAAGATGAGGTCGGCGATCAGCGGCGTGTTCAGCATCACCTCGACGGCGGCCGCGCGCCCCTTGCCGTCCTGCTTGGGAATCAGGCGCTGCGAGACCAGTGCCTTGAGGTTCAGCGACAGGTCCATCAACAGCTGGGCGCGCCGCTCCTCGGGGAAGAAGTTGATGATCCGGTCCAGTGCCTGGTTGGCGCTGTTGGCGTGCAGCGTGGCCAGGCACAGGTGGCCGGTTTCGGCAAACGCCACGGCGTGCTCCATGGTCTCGCGGTCGCGGATTTCGCCCATCAGGATCACGTCCGGCGCCTGGCGCAGCGTGTTCTTGAGGGCCGCCTCCCAGCTGACGGTGTCCAGGCCCACCTCGCGCTGCGTGATCACGCAGTTCTTGTGCGGATGCACGAATTCCACCGGGTCTTCCACCGTAATGATGTGGCCGAAGGAGTTCTCGTTGCGCCAGTCCAGCATGGCGGCCAGCGTGGTGGACTTGCCCGAGCCCGTCGCGCCGACCAGGATGCACAGTCCGCGCTTGGTCATGGTGACTTCCTTGAGCACCTGCGGAACGCCCAGGCCGTCGATGGTGGGCAGCGTGAGCGGAATCGTCCGCAGCACCATGCCCACGCGGCCCTGCTGTATGAAGGCGTTCACGCGGAACCGGCCCACGCCCGCAGGCGAGATGGCAAAGTTGCACTCCTTGGTGCGCTCGAAGTCGGCCACCTGCTTGTCGCTCATGATGGCGCGCGCCAGCGTGAGCGTGTGGTTGGGCGTCAGAGGCTGGGGAGAGACCTTGGTGACCTTGCCGTCGACCTTGATCGCCGGCGGAAACTCCGCCGTGATGAAAAGGTCGCTCCCCCCGCGGCTGACCATCAGCTTGAGCAGATCGTTGATGAATTTACTCGCCTGATCCCGTTCCATCCCATACCCCCTTGGTCGTCAGCCTTGTGTTGTTGTGCCGGGCTGTTCAGCGTTGATTTTCACTCAGACGCGCGCTCACCACGCGCAGGCGCTGCGACAGCTTGCGCGCCAGCAGGGCCACCAGGCTGGCGGCCAGTTGCGGGTCGTGGGCCATCATCTCATCCAGCGCCTCGGCGCTGAGCACCGCTATCTCGCATTCCGTGAGCGTGGTGCACGCCGAAAAACGGATGCCGCTGTCCAGCAGCGACATCTCGCCCAGGATATCGCCGGGCCGCGTCTCGGCCAGGCGCAGTTGCTCTCCCCAGGGCTGGACACGGTCCACGGCGATGGTGCCCGTGAGCAGCACGACCATGAAGTTGCCGTATTCGTCCTGGCGGATCAGGTCGCGGTTGGGCGCAACGGAGGCGAACTCGAAGAAGCGCTCCATGCGTTCCACGGCGTCGTGGTCCAGGTGCGCCATGTACTTGTCCTTGCTCCACAGCGATTGCAGCAGCCTGCCGCCACGGCTTTGGGGCAGGCGCTTGGCATCGACTTCGACGGCGCGCGCCTCCCAGGGGACCAGTTGTGATTGCTCCACGCCCTGGCCGGCAAATGCGGTGGTGAAGAACACCGAGTCGGTGCTCTCCTCGCCGGACTTGCGGTTTTTGGACTTGAGCAGGCCGAGAATGCCTTTCATGATGGGGCTCCGATGCGGGCTCGTGTACCAACGAGCCTGGTAGTGAAAAAGTGTGCGGGCCCGCCTTGGAGGGGGGTCAGCCGGGGAAGTTCTCGGGAATCTTGGCCTTGCTGCGCGCCTCGGCCGGGCTGATGATGTTGCGGCGCACCAGGTCGGAGAGGTTCTGGTCCAGCGTCTGCATGCCCACGCTGTTGCTGGTCTGGATGGTGGAGTACATCTGCGCCACCTTGGCCTCGCGGATCAGGTTGCGGATGGCGCTCGTGCCCAGCATGATCTCGTGCGCCGCCACGCGGCCAGAACCGTCCTTGGTCTTGCACAGCGTCTGCGAGATCACCGCCTGCAGCGACTCCGACAACATCGCGCGCACCATTTCCTTTTCTTCGGCGGGGAAGACGTCGATGATCCGGTCGATGGTCTTGGCGGCGCTGGACGTGTGCAGCGTGCCGAACACCAAGTGGCCCGTTTCCGCGGCGGTCATGGCCAGGCGGATGGTTTCCAAGTCGCGCATTTCGCCCACCAGGATGGCGTCCGGGTCTTCGCGCAGGGCGGACTTCAGCGCGGCCGCGAACGACAGCGTCATCGGGCCGACTTCACGCTGGTTGATCAGGCACTTCTTGGACTCGTGCACGAACTCGATCGGGTCTTCCACCGTGAGGATGTGGCCGTACTCGCTTTCGTTGAGGTAGTTGACCATGGCCGCCAGGGTGGTGGACTTGCCCGAGCCTGTGGGGCCCGTCACCAGCACCAGGCCGCGCGGCTTGAGCGCCAGGTCGGCAAAGATCTTGGGCGCGTTGAGCTGCTCCAGCGTCAGGATCTTGCTCGGAATGGTACGGAACACCGCGGCCGCGCCGCGGTTCTGGTTGAACGCGTTGACGCGAAAGCGCGCCAGGCCGTCGATCTCGAAGGAAAAGTCCACTTCCAGGAACTCTTCGTAGGTCTTGCGCTGGGCGTCGCTCATGATGTCGTACACCATGGCGTGGACGGTCTTGTGGTCCAGTGCATCGACGTTGATGCGGCGTACGTCCCCGTGGACCCGGATCATGGGCGGCAGGCCGGCGGAAAGGTGCAGGTCGGACGCCTTGTTCTTCACGCTGAAGGCGAGCAATTGGGTGATGTCCACGGATTCCCTCTTATCGTTTGATACGCTTGGGCGAACATTATGACGACGATTGCCAGCAACCTCCAGAATGTGCGGGAGCGCATCGCGCGCGCCTGCACGGCGGCCGGCAGGCCACCCGATGCCGTGGCGCTGCTGGCGGTTTCCAAGACCTTCGGCCCCGAGGCTGTGCGTGACGCGGCATTGGCGGGCCAGCGGCGGTTTGGCGAAAACTACATTCAGGAAGCCGTGGAAAAGATGGCTCTGGTGGCGGCGCTCGGGCTGCCGCAGCCGCTGGAGTGGCACTGCATCGGCCCGGTGCAGAGCAACAAGACCCGCCTGGTGGCCCAGCACTTCGACTGGGTGCACACGGTGGACCGCCCCAAGACGGCGCAGCGTCTGTCCGACCAACGTCCCGACAACCTGCCTGCGCTGCAGGTCTGTATCCAGGTGAACGTGGATGGTGGCGCCACCAAGGCCGGTGTGCCGGCCGAGGAGGCATTGGCGCTGGCCCAGGCGGTGGCAGCGCTGCCGCGGCTCACGCTGCGCGGCGTCATGAGCATCCCCGACCCGGCGCCCGACGAGGCCGCGCAACTGGCCGTGCTGCTGCGCGTGCGCCAGGTGTTCGACACCCTGCGCGCGCAGGACGGCCCGGGGTTCGAGGCGGTCGATACCCTGTCGCTGGGCATGACCGGCGACCTGGAGGCCGCGGTGCGCGCCGGCAGCACCATGGTGCGCGTGGGCAGCGGCATCTTCGGTGCGCGCCACTACCCGGCCTGATAAGCTGGCCGTCATCTAGTTTTGACGGAGATTCCCTCATGCCCGGTTTGCTGCCCGATGTCGATCCCGATGGCCTGCTCGAATTCTCGGTGGTCTATACCGACCGTGCGCTCAACCACATGTCGCGCCGCTTCGTGGGCGTGATGCAAGACATCCTGGCGACGCTCAAGGAGGTCTACCGCGCGCACACGGCGGTGCTCGTGCCCGGCAGCGGCACCTTCGGCATGGAGGCCGTGGCACGCCAGTTCGCCAACCGCGAGAAGGTGCTCATCGTGCGCAACGGCTGGTTCAGCTACCGCTGGAGCCAGATCTTCGACGCCGGCGGGCTGGGCGGTGGTGCCGTGGTCTGCCAGGCGCGCCGCCAGGGCGACGGTCCACAGGCGCCCTGGGTGCCCTGCCCGGCGAGCGAGGTGGCCGCCGCCATCCGCGCCGAGCGGCCGAAGGTGGTGTTCGCCCCGCATGTGGAGACGGCCAGTGGCATCCTGCTGCCCGACGATTACCTGCGCACCGTGAGCGACGCCGCGCACGAGGTGGGCGCGCTGTTCGTGCTGGACTGCGTGGCCTCCGGCGCCATGTGGGTGGACATGGAAAAGACCGGTGTGGACGTGCTGATCTCCGCGCCGCAAAAGGGCTGGAGCGGCTCGCCCTGCTGCGCCATGGTGATGCTGTCGGCCCGCGCGCGCGAGGCGATCGAGCAGACGCAGAGCTCCAGCTTCTCGTGCGACCTCAAGAAGTGGATGCAGATCGCCGAGGGCTACGAGAAGGGGCAGCACGCCTACCACACCACCATGCCCACCGATGCGCTGGTGCGCCTGCGCGACGTGATGCTGGAAACGCGCGACTACGGCTTTGCCAAGGTGCGCGACGAGCAGATCGCACTCGGCGCCAAGGTGCGCGCGCTGCTGCAGGCGCGGGGCTTTCCCAGTGTGGCGGCTGCGGGCTACGAGGCACCGGGCGTGGTGGTGAGCTACACCACCGACCCCGGCATCCAGAGCGGCAAGAAGTTCGCCGAGGCGGGGCTGCAGACCGCCTCGGGCGTGCCGCTGCAATGCGGCGAGGGTGCGGACTTCCAGACCTTCCGCCTGGGCCTGTTCGGCCTGGAGAAGTGGCACAACGTGGACCGCACGGTGGGCCACCTGGCCGCGGCGCTGGACCAGGTCGCGCCGGCGCGCTGACTGGCCGGTGGCGCAAAAGCGTCCATCTCCTACAACCGCGGGGTGGCGTGGGCCGCGGTGCGCGGCTATGCTTTCCCGCATGCATGCGTCCCCCCTGGAGCCTGGTGCGCAGGCCGCGGCTTCGGCCGAGCCGGCCGCGCTCGCGGGCCGTGCCTCCCAGCTGTCCCGGGCCAAGCGCCAGGCCACCGGCCTGCTGCTGGCAGTGGTCGTCGTCTTTGCGCTGACCTATTTCTTTCCACCCAGTCTGGGCGTGGCCTGCGTGCGCGCCGTGGCGGAGGCCGCCATGGTGGGCGCCTTGGCCGACTGGTTTGCGGTGTCGGCGCTGTTTCGGCGCATCCCGCTGCCACTGGTGCAGCGCCACACCGACATCATTGCGCGCAACAAGGACCGCATCGGCGGCAACCTGGCGGTGTTCGTACGCGACAAATTCCTGGACGCGCCTTCGCTCGTGACCATGATCCGCCGCCACGATCCGGCCAACATGCTGGCGCAGTGGCTCACGGCACCGGCCAACGCGCGCCTGCTGGGCAGGCAGGTGGCCAGGCTGGCGCTGACCGCGCTGGACACGGTGGAGGACGCGAAGATCCAGGCCTTCCTGAGCCAGGCCGCGCGCACGCTGGTGGGCAAGATCGACCTGTCGCGCTCCATGGCGTCGGCGCTGGGCGCGCTCACCTACCAGGGCCGGCACCAGGCGCTGCTGGACGACCTGCTGGAGCGCCTGGGCGGCATGGTGCGATCGGAGGACACGCGCGCCTTCGTGGCCGACACGCTGCTGCAGTGGATCAAGCGTGAGCATCCGCTCAAGCAGAAGGTGCTGCCTACCGATTGGCTCTCGGGCAAGGGCGCCTCGGCCATCACGCACGCCGTGGACACCCTGCTCAAGGCGGTGGCCGAGGACCCGCAGCACGAGCTGCGCGAGGCGCTGGACGGCGCCGTGCAGCGCCTCATCGCCCGCCTGCAGACCGACCCCGATTGGGCGCGCCGCGGCGACGAGGTGCGCGGTTACCTGCAGAACGACGAAGTGCTGGGCCGCTATGTGCGCGATCTGTGGAGCGACCTGCGCCAGAAGCTGCGCGACGATCTGATGAACGAAGACTCGGCATTGTCCGCGCGCGTGGCCGACATGGGGCAGTGGCTGGGGCTGTCGCTGGCGGGTGATGCGGCGCTGCGCGTGCGCCTGAACGTGCGCCTGGAACTGTGGGCCGCCACCTTTGCGCCCGATGTGGCGCAGTCGGTGGCCGAACACATCCGCGCTACGGTGCAGCGCTGGGACGCGCAGGAGATGGCGCGGCTGGTGGAACTGCACATCGGCAGCGACCTGCAGTACATCCGCATCAACGGCACCGTGGTGGGCGGCTGCATCGGGCTGCTGCTGTTCGCCGTCTCGCACGCGGGCGCGTTGTGGGCGGCGGTGGCCGGGCCGTGAGTGCTATCTAATTAGTAGCTGCTAGCGCTTACTGGATAAGCGCTAAGACCCGATTTTGCTTAGAACCGAAAATCCAGCGTTTGCGGCGCCCGGCCCACTTGCACGGTGCGGCTGTGGTTCTGGCCGGCGCCCTGTACCTCCACACGGTAGCTGCCCGCAGGCAGTTGCAGCAGGCACACGGGGCCGCCGGCGCGCAGTTGCATCGCGTCGCCCCCGCCTTGCGGGGTGATGCGCACGTCGACGTTGGCCTCGTAGGCGCCATCCGCTCGCGCGAACAGCAGCGACAGGGGGTAGTCCTTCATGGCTGCGCGCATGGCGGTGGATTCGTCCGTGCCGATGCCGCCGCACTGGTAGTGCAGCGCGCCGGCCGTCTGCACGGGCGGCAGCACGGCCGGGCGGGGCGCGCTGTCGGCCTGCGCCTGCACGGCGCTGGCGCCGCTGGCCAGCAGGGCACACAGACCCAGCGGCGCCAGACGGCGGGGAAGTCGAAACGGGAACGGGGACAACACGGGCATGGCGCACCTCCTTGTCAGGGGTAAAAGCGCCATGCTGGCACCTCGTTGCGCGCCGCGCTGTCAGCCCAGGGCGCGAGCGCGCGTGGTGGCCGTCAGAAGCGCGGCAGGTTGGCGTGGCTCATCTTGCCGTTGCGCACCAGCATCTTGCCGTACTCGGCGCAGCGGTTCAGCGTCGGGATCACCTTGCCGGGGTTGAGCAGGCCCTGCGGGTCGAACGCCTCCTTGAGCGCGAACATCTGCGCGTTCTCCTCCACGGTGAACTGCGCGCACATGGAGTTGAGCTTTTCCACCCCCACGCCGTGCTCGCCCGTCACGGTGCCGCCCATGGCCACGCTGGTTTCCAGAATGTCGGCGCCGAACAGCTCGCAGCGGTGGAGCTGGTCGGGGTCGTTGGCATCGAACAGGATCAGCGGGTGCAGGTTGCCGTCGCCCGCGTGGAACACGTTGCAGCAGCGCAGCTGGTATTTCTTCTCCATCTCCTGGATGGCGAGCAGGATGTCCGCCAGGCGCTTCCTCGGGATGGTGGAGTCCATGCACATGTAGTCGGGACTGATGCGGCCGCTGGCGGGGAAGGCGTTCTTGCGCCCGCTCCAAAAGCGCATGCGCTCTTCCTCGCTGGTGCTGACCGAGATGGCCGTGGCGCCCGAGCCGCGCAGCACCTCGCTCATGCGCGCGATCTCTTCCTCCACCTCCTCAGGTGTGCCGTCGGACTCGCACAGCAGGATGGCCTCGGCCGTCAGGTCGTAGCCGGCCTTGACGAAGTCCTCCACGGCGGCGGTCATGGGCTTGTCCATCATCTCCAGGCCGGCCGGGATGATGCCGGCGGCGATCACCGCGGCCACGGCGTCGCCGGCTTTGCGCACGTCGTCAAAGCTGGCCATGATGCAGCGCGCCAACTGCGGCTTGGGCACCAGCTTGACGGTGACCTCCAATGCCACGGCCAGCATGCCCTCGCTGCCGATCACGGCGGCCAGCAGGTCGTAGCCGGGCGCGTCCAGCGCCTCGGCTCCGAAGGTGATGGGCTCGCCCTCCATGGTGTAGCCGCGCACGCGCAGCACGTTGTGCACCGTGAGGCCGTACTTCAGGCAGTGCACGCCGCCGGAGTTCTCGGCCACGTTGCCGCCGATGGTGCAGGCGATCTGGCTGCTGGGGTCAGGGGCGTAATACAGGTTGTAGGGCGCGGCGGCCTCGCTGATGGCCAGGTTGCGCACGCCGCACTGCACGCGCGCCGTGCGGGCGACCGGGTCCAGGTCCAGGATGCGGTTGAACTTGGCCAGCGACAGCGTCACGCCCATGGCATGCGGCATGGCGCCGCCCGACAGGCCCGTCCCAGCGCCGCGCGCCACAACGGGCACGCCCAGGCGGTGGCAGGTCTTCAGCACGGCCTGCACTTCGCCTTCCGTCTCGGGCAGGCACACGACCAGCGGGCGCTGGCGGTAGGCCGTGAGGCCGTCGCATTCGTAAGGCGTGGTGTCCTCGGGCTGCCAGAGCAGCGCATGCTGCGGCACGCAGGCCGACAGGGCCTGCACGACCTCGGCCTGTCGCTGGGCGCGTTCGGTGGATGTGGGGCTGGGCATGGCGTGACTGTAGGCCATGGCGTGCGCGCGCGGCGTGAGTTTTCTTGCAGGCGGGCGTGAGCCGTGTTGCGCCAATTACTGCGTTATTAATAGCTACTGGCGCTTGATGGATAAGCGCTAGAGCCTGATTTGGCTTATAGAAATTGGCTTGCGCACGGCCGCGCCGCTTGCGGGGTTACCCCAGCGTGCGGCGCAGCCAGTCCGCGAAGGCCGCGCATTCCCAGCGGTCCATGGTGCCGGTGCGCCAGCACAGGTAGTGCGCGTAGGGGCTGGGGGCGTCGGTGTCGAACAGGCGTACCAGTGTGCCCTGGTCCAGCCAGGGCGCGGCGAGCTTGAGCCGTACCGGGGCCACGCCCATGCCCGCCGCGGCAGCGTCGCACATCAGGCCCACGTCGTTGAATTGCGAGCCTTCGTTGGGTTCGGCCCAGGCCAGGCCCACGGCTGCGAACCAGCTGCGCCAGGGCTCCAGCGGGCTGCGCAGCAGGGGCAGGCCTTCCAGGTCCTCGGGGCGCTCGAAGGGGCCGTGCTCGCGCACGAAGCCGGGCGAGGCCAGGGGCGTGAGCACGTCGCGTGCGATCTCCACATGCTCCATGTCGGCGTAGTGGCCGGGGCCGTAGCGCACGACGAGGTCCGCGTCCTCCGCCACCACGTCCAGCAGCGGGATGGAGACCTGCAGGGCCAGGTCGATCTCGGGGTAGGTCTCGGTGAACTGGCGCAGCCGCGGGATGAGCAAGGCGCGGGCGAAGGTGGGGGTGACCGCGATCTTCAGCCGGCGCTTGCCCGGGGCCACTGCCGTGCCTGGGAAGCGCTGCAGCGCGGTGAGCCCCTCGCGCACATGGGCCAGATAGGCGCTGCCGTCGGTGGTCAGGGAAAAGTCGGCCCGCCCGAACAGCCGCGTGCCCAGGATCTGCTCCAGCTGCTTGACGCGGTGGCTTACGGCGCTGGGGGTGACGCACAGCTCATCGGCCGTCTGCGTCACGCTGCGCAGGCGCGCCAGCGCCTCGAAGGTCAGCAGGCACTGGATGGGCGGGATGCGCCGCAGGCTGGCGGCGTCCAGGGCCGCCTTGGCCGCGATGGAAAGGGATTGCGTGGCCATGGCGGCGTGTGGGGCAAGGCGGGTTCAGCGGAAGACGACGGTCTTGTGGCCGTTGAGCAGCACGCGGTGCTCGCTGTGCCACTTCACGGCGCGCGCCAACACCTGGCTTTCGGTGTCCCGCCCGCGGGCGGTGAGATCTTCCACGGTATCCGTGTGATCCGCTCTTGTAACATCTTGTTCGATAATCGGCCCCTCGTCGAGGTCGGCCGTCACGTAGTGGGCGGTAGCGCCAATCAGCTTCACCCCGCGGTCATGCGCCTGGTAATAGGGCTTGGCGCCCTTGAAGCTGGGCAGGAAGCTGTGGTGGATGTTGATCGCGCGGCCCGATAGCTTGGTGCACAGGTCGTTGGACAGCACTTGCATGTAGCGCGCCAGCACCACCAGTTCGGCCCCCTCGGCCTGGATGATCTCGTACTGCTTGGCCTCGGCTTGCGCCTTGGTGGCGGCGGTGACGGGGATGTGGTGGAAGGGGATGTTGTAGCTGGCCGCGAGCTGGTAGAAGTCGCGGTGGTTGCTGATGATGGCGCGGATGTCGATGGGCAGCAGACCGCTCTTGTAGCGAAACAGCAGGTCGTTGAGGCAGTGGCCTTCCTTGCTGACCATCAGCACGGTCTTCATGGCCGCGCTGGTGGCATGCAGGCTCCAGCGCATGCTGTGCTCTTCGGCAAAGGTGGCCAGTTCGGCCTTGAGGGTGGCTTCGTCGGTGGACTCGCATGCGAATTGCACGCGCATGAAGAAAAGGCCGGTGCCCTGGTCGTTGTACTGAGCGGCTTCCTCGATGTTGCCGCCGTGGTCCAGCAGGAAGCCGGAGACGGCGTGCACCAGCCCGAGCCGGTCGGGGCAGGACAGTGTCAGGATGTAGGAATGGGTCATATGCTGCGATTGTCGCAGCACGCGAGGCCCCTTCAGGAGTGTGGATTGCTGAGTAAAGGCGCGGGCCGCAGGCCCTCGTGGAGGCCCCTGCAGGGCCGCTGGATGTTGGCGCTGGCCGTTGTTGCCATGGGTGCGGCCTGGGCCTGGGCGGGTGCGGCCGCCTTGCAGTACCTGCCCCTGGAGCCGCAGGCGCTGCAGACCCTGCTGCAGTACAAGAGCGGGCTGGACGCCGTGCTGGCGGGCGCACTGCTGGGCTGGCTCCTGCTGCGCTGGCGCCGGGGCGGGAGCCGGCGCACCCTGGCGCGCCGGGTGGAGCAGGTGCTGCGCCACGCGCCCGCCGGCATGGCGCGGCTGAGCATGGACGGCCGCCTGGTGTGGGCCAATGAACGCCTGCGAGAATGGTTGGGCGTGGCGCCGCACGAGCCGCTGCCGCAGATCGACTTCCGCACGCTGGTGCGCCCGCACGACAGCGATTGGGCACAGCGGCAACTGCAGCGGCTGCGCGCCGGCGAGATCGACCATTACCAGGGCGAGCGCTGGTGCCGCAACCAGCGCGATGGATCGCAGCTGCCCGTGCTGTGCACCGTGAGCCATGTGCTGGCCCTGGAGAGCGAGCCCGACCACCTAGTGTGCGTACTGCAGTCCCTGCGCGAAGTGCATGCCGCGCGCGACGCGCAGGCGCTCAGCGAACAGCGCTGGCGCCTGGCGGCCACGGTGGTGGATAACACCATCGAAGGCGTGGTGGTCACCGATGCCGACGGCCGCATCCTTTCGGTCAACCCGGCCGTCACGCGGCTCATGGGCTATACCGAGGAAGAGTTGCTGGGCCAGAACCCGCGCGTGTTCAAGTCGGGGCGGCACGGACCGGCGTTCTACGAGGCCATGTGGGACACCATGCGCCAGACGGGCCACTGGCAGGGGGAGATCTGGAACCGGCGCAAGAACGGCGAGGTGTTCCCGGAGCGCATGTCGCTCTCGGCCGTGCGCGGCGCGGACGGCGCGGTGACGCACTACGTGTGCATGTTCACCGACATCTCCGAGGAAAAGGCCCAGCACCAGCGCCTGGAGTTTCTGGCGCACTGCGACCCGCTGACCGGCCTGCCCAATCGCGCCTGGTTTGGCGAGCAGCTCGACAGCGCCGTGCGCCAGGCACAGGACAGCGGCGAGCAGATGGCCCTGCTGCTCCTGAACCTGGACCGCTTCAAGGACGTGAACGACAGCTACGGCCACGCCGTGGGCGACGAGGTGCTCAGGCACATCACCCGCCAGGTGGAGCAGAGCCTGCGCCCGGGCGATCTGCTGGGGCGGCTGGCAGGCGACGAGATCGCCGTGCTGGCCCGCCACCTGCGCCATGCGGACGGCGCGGCAGCCGTGGCGCGGCACCTGATCGCCGCGGCCAGTACGCCCTGGAGCACGCCCGACGGCATCGAGGTGGTGGTGGGCGTGAGCGTGGGCATCTGCATGTTCCCCGGGCATGCGCGGACCACCGAGGCGCTGCTGCAGGGCGCGCATTCCTCGGTGTACGGCGCCAAGGCCCGCGGGCGCGGCGCGTATTGCTTTTTTGACGAATCGCTCATTCAGGCCGCGCGCGAGCGCCTGGAGATCGAGGCGCGGCTGCGCGTGGCCCTGGCGCAGGGGCACCTGCGGCTGTACTACCAACCGCAGGTATGCATCGCCACCGGCCGGATCATGGGGGCCGAGGCGCTGGTGCGCTGGCTGGACCCGCAAGAGGGCATGATCTCGCCCGCGCGCTTCATCCCCGTGGCCGAGACCTCGGGCGTGATCGGCCCGCTGGGCCAGTGGGTGATGCGCGCCGCCTGCGAGCAGGGCCAACGCTGGCGCGCCGACGGCCTGCCGGAGATCCGCCTGGCCATCAACCTCTCGCCGCGCCAGTTCCAGTTGACCGACGTGGCCGCCTGCGCCGCCGAGGCGCTCAAGGCCAGCGGTTTCCCGGCCCGCTGCCTGGAGCTGGAACTGACCGAGTCGGTGCTGGCCGAGCGGCCCGACGAGATCCGCGCCGTGCTGCAACGCCTGCAGCAGCTGGGCGTGCGCATGGCGGTGGACGACTTCGGGACCGGCTATTCGTCCCTGGCGCACCTCAAGCGCTTTCCCATCGACGTGCTCAAGATCGACCAGGGCTTCATCCGCGACATTCCCCGCAGCGCCGACGACATGGCCATCAGCGCTGCCATCGTTGCCATGGGGCACAGCCTGGGGCTGTCGGTGCTGGCCGAGGGGGTGGAGACGCCGCAGCAGCTGGCGTTCCTGCGCGAGCGCGGCTGCGACGCCTACCAGGGCTACCTGTGCAGCCGTCCCTTGCCGGCGGAGGAGTTCGCCCGGCTGCTGCAGGCGCACAACGGCATGGCGGGCTGAGCGAGCGCGGGCTGGGGCCGGCGTCCGCTACGGCGCGGACGGCGGGCCGGGCCAGCGCTCGCGCAGCTCCGCGCACGGGTCGTGGGGCGTCAGCGCCGGCGTGCGGTGGACGTAATCCGCTTCGCTTTCAATAGCTTCTCGCGCTTGTCCCGCTTGGGCTATTGCCACTTTTGACGTGAAATCACTCGGCAGCCACGTGGGCACGCCCAAGCTGCGCTGCACATGGCCGAAGCCCGCCACCAGCAATACCGTGCGGCCGGGGCGGTGGGCGGCCTGCACGGCGCGCGCCATGCGGGCGTCCCGCGCCAACTGGATGCGCACCATGGGCATCAGCCGCTGCGCCGGCACCAGGCCGCAGTGGCCCTCCTCGATCGCGGTGCGCTGGCGCGCCAGCGCGGCGGGAGGCAAGTGCGTGTCCAGCGCGGTGTCGCGCATGGCTTGCGGCATCTGGCTGCGCGGCAGGTTACCGCCGCGCACCGGCACGCCCGCGGCCACGGCAGCCATCACCACCGGCGCATAGCGGTCCCAGGGCCAGGCCTGTTCATCCCATTGCAGCGCGGCGCGCACCTGGGCAGCGCCCGCGTCCGGCGGCAGGCCATCGGTGCCCGCGCCTTCGGGCGCCATCTCCAACACCAGGGCCGCAAGGCGCTGGCGCGCGGCGAGCCACTGGACCGTGTGCCGCTGCCACTGTTGGTGGGCGGCGGCGTCATGCTGCTCGCCCAGCAGTAGGGCGTCCACGGGCGGCCAGCGCTCCAGTTGGGCGTCCCAGGCGGCGTTGCCCGCGGTGGTTGGTGCCGACTGCTCCAGAAGTGTGGTACAGCCGGCGGCGAATGCCAGAGCCAGCGTGGCGAGCAGAAAGCGGTACAGCGGTAGGGTTGGCATGCCCAATGGTAGGACGTGGCGGCATTGCAACCGGGCGTAAATGTGACTTGCATGAGGAGCGCTTTGGGCCGTAATTTGCGGCGGGCCGCGCCACGGGCGGCTGGCGTGCTACAGGAAACGGAGAGCGCAACTAGGCTGCACGGCCGCGTGACCGCCGAGGCGACAACGACTTCGCAGGGTCTTCATGTAAGGTTCGCGGCGAAGCGTCCCGCGCGGTGTGAAAATTCGAGAATTGCCGCCGCGCTTGGGTCGCGGCGTGCACGTCAGTTAGATCCTTTCGGAGCCCCTTCCATGCAGCGTGAAATCACCGACCTTGCCCCCGCCCTGTCTACACAACCCATCAGCATGGATGTGCTGAAGGAGAAATACTTCAAAGACGGCGAGAGCGATGTCGAGGATCTGTTCCGCCGCGTGGCGCGGGCGTTGGCCTCGGTCGAGCGCGAGGACATGCGCCAGGCCCTGGAGGCGCGCTTCCTGGACAACCTGCGTGCCGGCGCCATCGGGGCGGGGCGCATCATGAGCGCTGCCGGCACCGACATCCAGGCCACCCTCATCAACTGCTTCGTGCAGCCCGTGGGCGACTGCATCCAGGGCGTGGACGACGCGGGCTACCCCGGCATCTACGAGGCCCTGCGCGAGGCCGCCGAGACCATGCGCCGCGGCGGCGGCGTGGGCTACGACTTCTCGCGCATCCGCCCGCGCGGCGCGCTGGTGAAGGGCACGGCCTCCATGGCCTCGGGCCCCTGCAGTTACATCAACGTCTTCGACCAGTCCTGCTCCACGGTGGAGAGTGCGGGCGCGCGCCGCGGCGCGCAGATGGGCGTGCTGCGCATCGACCACCCGGACGTGCTGGACTTCATCACCGCCAAGCGTACGCCGGGCCGCTGGAACAATTTCAATGTGTCCGTGGGCGTGCCCGATGCCTTCATGGAGGCGGTGGAGCAGGACCGTGATTGGGAGCTGGTGCATGGCGCCGCGCCCGGTGCGGAGCTGCAGGCCCAGGGCGCACACCAGCGTGCCGACGGCCAGTGGGTGTACCGCACGGTGCGCGCGCGCGAATTGTGGGACACGATCATGAAGTCGGCCTACGACTTCGCTGAGCCCGGCATCCTGTTCCTGGACCAGATCAACACCGACAACAACCTGCACTACACGGAGACCATCCAGGCGACCAACCCGTGTGGCGAGCAGCCGCTGCCGCCCTACGGCTGCTGCGACCTGGGCCCGGTCATCCTCACACGCTTCGTGCGCAACCCGTTTGGGCTGCATGGCGAGGCGTCGTTCGACTTCGATGCCTTCGAGCAGGCCGTGGCCACCCAGGTACGCGCGCTGGACAACGTGCTGGACGTGACCTTCTGGCCTCTGCCGCAGCAGCAGGCCGAGTCGGCGGCCAAGCGCCGCATCGGCGTGGGCTTCACGGGCATGGGCAACACTCTCGCCATGCTGTGCAAGCGCTACGACCGCCAGGAAGGGCGCGACATGGCGGTACAGATCGCCGAGCGCATGCGCAACGCGGCCTACCGCGCGTCGGTGGAACTGGCGAAGGAAAAGGGCGCATTCCCCAAGTTCGATGCCGATGGCTACCTGGCCAAGGGCACCTTCGCCAGCCGCCTGCCCGCGGACATCCAGAAGGCCATCCGCAAGCACGGCATCCGCAACAGCCACCTGCTGTCCATCGCGCCCACGGGCACGGTGAGCCTGGCTTTCGCCGACAACGCCTCCAACGGCATCGAGCCGCCGTTCTCCTGGAGCTACACGCGCCGCAAGCGCGAGGCCGACGGCAGCAAGAGCGAGTACGTGGTGGAGGACTACGCCTGGCGTCTGTACAAGACGCTGGGCGGCGACGTGAACCATCTGCCTGCGTACTTCGTGAGCGCCATGGACATGGCCGCCGCCGACCACGTGGCCATGATGGAGGCCGTGCAGCCCTTCGTGGACACGGCGATCTCCAAGACCGTGAACGTGCCCGAGGACTACCCCTACGCCGATTTCAAGGGCCTGTACATGCAGGCCTGGCACTCGGGCCTGAAGGGCCTGGCCACCTACCGTCCCAACAGCATCCTGGGCGCCGTGCTGGAAGTCACGCCCGCCGCAGCGCCGGCCCCCGTCGCCGCACCCGAGGCCGCGCCCGCCCCGGTGGTGGTGGACCCCATGCGCACCATGATCGAGAGCCGTCCCACGGGCGGCCTGTCGGCCGTGGCGGAGAAGCTGGAGTATTGGACGCAGGAAGGCCACAAGACGCTGTACCTGATCGTCTCCTTCCTGCCCGTGCCTGACGGGCGCGGCGGCACGGTGGACCGCGCCATCGAGTTCTTCATGCCCGTGGGCCAGAGCGGCGAATCGCAGCAGTGGATCACCTCCAGCATGCGCCTGCTGTCGCTGGCCGCGCGCGGTGGCTTCCTGGAGCGCGCGCTGTCCGACATGCGCAAGGTGGCCTGGGACCGCGGCCCCGTGCGCCTGGGCACGCACCAGAAGGCCGACGGCACCCACGTGCCGCTGTGGCACGACTCCGAGGTGGCCGCCATCGCGTATGCCGTGCAGAACATCCTGGCCCAGCGTGCCATGCCGCAGCAGCAGGTGCTGCCGCTGGACGAGCCCGCCGCAGCGCCCGCGACCGGCATGCCCCCGGCCATGGCCGGCAAGAAGTGCAATGAGTGCGGTGCCCACGCCGTGATCCGCAAGGATGGCTGCGACTACTGCACCCAGTGCGGCGCCCTGGGCAGCTGCGGCTGAGCAGACCGGAACGCCCTGGCAACACCAGGGCGTTTACTATCAATATGATAGCTATTCGCGCTTGATGGGAGCGCGCGAAAGCATGTTTTCGCTTGTATGCCGCGGCCATAGGCTTGAGCAAACTTGACTTCCATCAAGACATTTCAAAAGCGCGTGCCTACACTGCCGCCATGCGCAACAAGTCCACGCTGTCCACCAAGCTGCTGGCCATGGGCACGGTGTTCCTGCTGGTGGCGCTGGCATCCATCGGCTTCACGCTGTGGGTGACCTGGAAGTTGGAGGGGGGCGCCGCTGCGGTGAACGAGGCGGGTCGCCTGCGCATGAACATGCTGCGCATGGTGCTGGCCCAGCAGAACGAGTCGCCCCAGGAATTCGCGCGGCTGGAAACGCGCTTCAACGAAGGGCTGGAGTTGCTGCGCACGGGTGACCCCGCCCGGCCGCTGTTCGTGCCCTGGAGCGATGACACGCGCGAGCGCTACGAACACATCCGGCGGCAGTGGCTGCTCATCGAAAACGACTGGAAAGCCGCCGCGCGCTATGAAAGCAGCGCCGCGGCCGTGGCGCGCGCCGATGCCTTCGTGCTGGACCTGGACAGCTTCGTCGAGGCCATCGAGATCCAGATCGTGCGCCTCACGGCGGTGCTGCATCTGTTCCACCTGTTCATGGTGGCGTTGGCCATCGGCTCGGCTGTGGCCTTCATGGCGCTGAGCTACCTGCTCGTACTCAACCCCGTCACGCGGCTGCAACAGGCCCTGGCGCGGCTGCGCAAGGGCGATCTGGGCACGCGCCTGGAGGTGGAAGCCGACGACGAGTTCGGCCAGCTGACGGCGGGTTTCAACCTCATGGCCCATGCGCTGCAGACCTCGCACGAGGACCTGGAGCGCAAGGTACGCGAAAAGACCGCCACCATCGAAGTGCGCAACCAGCGCCTGGCGGCGTTGTATGCGGTGAGCGCCCTTGCGGCGGAGGCGGGAAGCCTGGAAGAGTTGACCCAGGGTTTCGTGCAGCAGATCCGCCGCGTGGCGGGGTGCGACGCGGCGGCCGTGCGCTGGTCGGACGAGGCCAACGAGCGCTACGTGCTGCTGGCCTCCGACGGGCTGCCCCAGTCGCTGGTGGAACATGAGCACTGCGTGGTCACCGGCGCCTGCGAATGCGGACAGGCGCAGGGCCAGGCGCGCATGCGTGTGATTCCGATCATGCCTGCCGGGGGCCTGCAGTTGCCGCATTGCCGCGAGGCCGGCTTCGAGACGGTGGTGAGTATCCCGGTGCAGATGCACCAGCGCCTGTTGGGCGAGGTCACGCTGCTGTATCGCAGTCCGCTGGAGCTGTCGGCGGAGATGCGCGAGCTGCTGTCCACCATGGCGCACCACTTGGCCACTTCCATGGAAAGCCTGCGCGCCTCGGCGCTGGAGCGCGAGGCAGCGGTGGCGCAGGAGCGCAGCCTCATTGCGCGCGAATTGCACGACTCCATTGCGCAGTCGCTGGCCTTTCTCAAGATCCAAACCCAGCTGCTGCGCGACGCGGTGGCGAAGGGCAACACCGAAGCGCGTGACCGCAGCATGGCGGAGCTGGATACCGGTGTGCGCGAATGCTATGCCGACGTGCGTGAGCTGCTGGTGCACTTTCGCACGCGCACGCAGGACGAGGACATCGAAGCGGCGCTGCGCGCCACGCTCTCGAAGTTCGAACACCAGACCGGCGCGGCCACGGCGCTGAGCATGGCGGGGCACGGCCTGCCGCTGGCGCAGGACGTGCAGATCCAGGTGCTGCACATCCTGCAGGAGGCCTTGTCCAACGTGCGCAAGCACGCCGATGCACGCCGTGTGGAGCTGCGGGTGCAGCGCCACCCCCGCTGGCGCTTCGAGGTGCAGGACGATGGCCGCGGGTTTGACCCGGACAGCGTGCCACCCGATTCGCTGCATGTGGGCCTGGGCATCATGCGTGAACGCGCGCAGCGCATCGGTGCGCATCTGGAGCTGGTTTCGCGCCCCGGCGGCGGTGGCACCTGCGTAGTCCTGGAGCTGCCACTAACCACCCGCGAGGAGCCTGCGTTGCCCCTCTCCCTTGTTTCTTCCGCCGCCGCATGAATGCTCCCACCACGCTTTTCCTGATCGATGACCACACCTTGCTGCGCCGCGGACTGGTGGCGCTGCTGTCCCAGCAGCCGGACCTGCGCGTGGTGGGCGAGGCCGGGGACGCCGCGGAGGCATTGCGTCTGCTGCCTGCGCTGCGCCCCGACGTGATCCTGCTGGACAACCACCTGCCCGGTGTGCGCGGCGTGGACGCCATCGCCGGCCTGCGCGAGGCGTCGCAGGGCAGCCGCGTGTTGATGCTCACGGTGAGCGAGGATGGACAGGACCTGGCGGCCGCCTTGCGCAACGGCGCGCAGGGGTATCTGCTCAAGACCATTGACGGTGACCTGCTTGCGCAGGCGATACGGCGGGCCGCACGCGGCGAGCCGGTGGTCAGCCCCGAAATGATGGGCAAGCTGGTGGCGGCGTTCCAGTCCCAGGGGGCGCCCACGCCCGAGCCCCTGCCCGAAGAGGAAGAGCCCGTGTCGGTGCTGTCGCCGCGCGAAGAAGACGTGTTGCGCGAGATTGCGCGCGGTCTCAGCAACAAGGAAATCGCACGTGCGCTCGACATTGCCGAGACCACCGTGAAGATCCATGTGCAGCACATTCTGCGCAAGCTGGGACTGTCCTCGCGCGTGCAGGCGGCGGTCTACGCCTCGGACCGCCACCGCCTCACGGAATAACCCCCAGAGCCCGGCATAGTTCTTAGGGAGTAGGGCGGCATAGGCCGCCCTCGTCCTTTTGCACCGCCCGCGGTGTCCCAGCGAAGGATGTGCAGGCACGGCCAGTTGCGGGACGATTGCACCGTACCCAAGAGAGGACATCTGCAATGGCTCAACTGCCCCAGCGCGCCGCGCCGAGCGCCTCAACCGTCGGCGAAGATCCACGCCATACCCGCAAAGCCTGGTCAGTGCTCATCGTCAGCACGCTCGCCTTCACCGTCTGCTTCATGGTCTGGATGATGTTCGGCGTCATCGGGATCCCGATCAAGAAGATGCTGAACCTCAGCTCCACCCAGTTCGGCCTGCTCACGGCCATGCCCGTGCTCACGGGCTCGCTGGTGCGCGTGCCGCTGGGTATCTGGACCGACCGCTACGGCGGCCGCATCGTGATGGCGTTGCTCATGGCCGCCACCGTTCCCGCCATTTGGATGATGGGTTACGCCACCGAATACTGGCATTTCCTCGTGATCGGCCTGTTCGTCGGTTTGGCGGGCGGTTCGTTCTCGGTCGGTACTCCCTACGTGGCCCGGTGGTTCCCCAAGCACCGCCAGGGCACGGCCATGGGCGTGTATGGCGCGGGCAACTCGGGCGCGGCCGTGAACAAGTTCGTGGCGCCCGTGATCCTGGTGGCCTTCGGGTGGGCGGCCGTGCCGCATGTGTATGCCGCCATCATGCTCGGTACGCTGGTGCTGTTCTGGCTGTTCAGCCACAGCGACCCGGCACACCTGGTGCCCAGCAACGTGTCCTTTGGCGAACAGCTCAAGGCACTGAAGGACCCCAAGGTGCTCAAGTACTGCCAGTACTACAGCATCGTGTTCGGTGGCTATGTGGCGCTTTCCCTGTGGATGGTGCAGTACTACGTCGGTGAGTACGGCCTCGACATCCGTGTGGCGGCGCTGCTGGCAGCCTGCTTCTCGCTGCCGGGTGGCGTGCTGCGCGCCATTGGCGGCGTGCTGTCCGACAAGTTCGGTGCGCACTCCGTGACCTGGTGGGTGATGTGGGTGAGCTGGATCTGCCTGTTCCTGCTGTCCTACCCGCAGACCGACTTCACCATCCAGACCGTCAACGGACCCACCACCCTGCACGTCGGCTTGAACGTATACATGTTCACCGCGCTGATGTTCGTCCTGGGCATCGCCTGGGCTTTCGGCAAGGCCAGCGTGTTCAAGTACATCAGCGACGACTACCCCAAGAACATCGGCGCCATCAGCGGCATCGTGGGCCTGGCGGGCGGCATGGGCGGCTTCATCCTGCCCATCCTGTTCGGCATGCTCATGGACTGGACGGGCATCCGCTCCAGTGCCTTCATGCTGATGTACGGCGTGGTATGGGTTTCGTTGATCTGGATGTATTTCACCGAGGTGCGCCGCACCGACGTGATGAAGTCTCACAACGCCGCCCCGGCTGCCCACTGATCCCCACCGGAGATCCCACATGTCCACCAACACCGTTTCGCAAGGCAGCGGCCGCAAAGGCCGGGTGCTCACGCTCTGGACCCCCGAGGACAAGTCCTTCTGGGCGCGAGAGGGCGAGGCTGTCGCCAAGATCAATCTCTGGATCTCGGTGCCCGCACTGTTCCTGGCCTTCGCCATCTGGCAGGTCTGGAGTGTGGTCGCCGTGAACTTGCCGGCACTGGGTTTCAAGTATTCGACCAACCAGCTGTTCTGGCTGGCTGCCGCCCCGGCGCTGTCTGGCGCCACGCTGCGTATCTTCTATTCCTTCATGGTGCCCATCTTCGGCGGCCGCCGCTGGACTGCGCTGTCCACCGCGTCGCTGCTGATCCCCGCCATCGGCATCGGCTATGCGGTGCAGGACAACACCACCAGCTACCCCACCATGCTTTTGTTGGCGCTGCTGTGCGGCCTGGGCGGCGGCAACTTCAGCTCCAGCATGGCCAACATCAGCTTCTTCTTCCCGAAGGAGCGCAAGGGTTCCGCGCTGGGTGTGAACGCCGGCCTGGGCAACCTGGGGGTGTCGGTGGTGCAGTTCCTGAGCCCGCTGGTCATTACGGCAGGCATCTTCGGTATCTTTGGCGGGGAGCCCCAGACCATCGTGAAGAATGGCCAGGAGCAGATGGTGTGGGCGCAGAACGCCGCCTTCATCTGGGTGCCCTGGATCGCACTGGCCGCGGTGGCGGCGTGGTTCGGCATGAACGACATTGCCGATGCGCGTGCCAGCTTCGCCGCGCAGGCGGCCATCTTCAAGCGCAAGCACAACTGGATCATGTGCGTGCTGTACCTGGGCACCTTCGGTTCGTTCATCGGATTTGCCGCAGGCTTTCCGCTGCTGATCAAGGCGCTCTTCCCTGAAGTCAACCCCCTGGCCTACGCCTGGCTGGGTCCGCTGGTGGGCGCCGTGGTGCGTCCGTTCGGCGGCTGGCTGGCCGACAAGGTGGGCGGTGCTCGGGTCACGGTTTGGAACTTCCTCGTCATGGCGCTGGCCGTGGTAGGCGTTCTGTTTTTCCTGCCCAAGGGCTCGGGCGGTTTTGCACTGCCCTTTGGCCCGGCTGAAGGCAGCTTCACGGGCTTCTTCCTGATGTTCCTGGTGCTCTTCTTCACCACCGGCATCGGCAACGGCTCCACCTTCCGCATGATCCCCGTGATCTTTCTGGCCCAGAAGCTGCGCGAGTTGCGCACCGATGACGAAGCATCGCGCGCCCAGGCCATCAAGGACGGCAACACCGAAGGCGCGGCCGCGGTGGGCTTCGCCGGAGCGCTGGGCGCCTACGGGGGCTTCTTCATTCCCAAGAGCTATGGCAGCTCCATCGCCGCGACGGGCGGTCCCGAATTCGCGCTGTGGATGTTTGCCGTTTTCTATGTTCTCTGCATCATCATCACTTGGTGGTACTACTCTCGCAAGCATGCAGAGATGCCCTGCTGAGCCACGCCACTACAACGATTTCCAAGGAGTCCCACGATGAGCCATTTCCTAGACCGTCTCTCGTACTTTGCGCAGCCGCGCGAAACCTTCTCGCAGGGCCACGGCCAGACCAACGGCGAAGACCGTACATGGGAAGACGCCTATCGCGACCGCTGGGCGCACGACAAGATCGTGCGCTCCACCCACGGTGTGAACTGCACGGGCAGTTGCTCGTGGAAGATCTACGTCAAGGGCGGCATCGTCACGTGGGAAACACAGCAGACCGACTACCCGCGCACGCGTCCCGATCTGCCCAACCATGAACCCCGCGGCTGCGCGCGCGGCGCCAGCTACAGCTGGTACCTGTACAGCGCCAATCGCGTGAAATACCCCATGGTGCGTGGCCGCCTGCTCAAGCACTGGCGTGCCGCACTGGCCATCGCCAAGAGCCCCGTGGACGCCTGGGCCGCCATCGTCGAGAACGACAGCGCGCGCCGCGAATGGCAGAAGCAGCGCGGCCTGGGCGGCTTCGTGCGCAGCACCTGGGACGAGGTCAACCAGATGATCGCCGCGGCGAACGTCTACACCATCAAGAAGCACGGGCCGGACCGCATCATCGGCTTCTCGCCGATCCCGGCCATGTCGATGATCTCGTACGCTGCCGGCAGCCGCTACCTGAACCTGATCGGCGGCGTGCCGATGAGCTTTTACGACTGGTACTGTGACCTGCCTCCGTCCAGCCCGCAGGTGTGGGGCGAGCAGACCGACGTGCCCGAGTCGGCCGACTGGTACAACTCCAACTTCATCATCGCCTGGGGCTCCAACGTGCCCCAGACGCGCACGCCCGATGCGCACTTCTTCACCGAAGTGCGTTACAAGGGCGCCAAGGTCGTGGCCGTGACGCCCGATTACTCCGAGGTGGCCAAGCTGGCCGACCTGTGGCTGCACCCCAAGCAGGGCACCGACGCCGCCGTGGCCATGGCCATGGGCCACGTGATCCTCAAGGAGTTCTACTTCGACAAGCGCTCGGCGTACTTCGACGACTACGCGCGCCGCTACACCGACCTGCCGCTGCTGGTGGTGCTCAAGGAGAAGACGCTGCCGGATGGCCGCACGGTGATGGTCCCCGACCGCTATGTGCGCGCCAGCGACTTCGGCGACAAGCTGGGCCAGACCAACCACCCCGACTGGAAGACCGTGGCCTACGGCACCGACGGCAAGGTGGCGCTGCCCAATGGCTCCATCGGCTTCCGCTGGGGCAAGGACGGCCGTGACGACCAGGGCCTGTGGAACCTGGAGTCCAAGGAGGCGCGCACGGGCAACGACGTGCAGCTCAAGCTGTCGGTGCTGGAAGACGGGGCGCAAGAGCACCAGGTGACCGATGTCGCCTTCCCGTACTTCGGCGGCATCGAGACACCCAACTTCGAGGCCAACGACCAGGGCGGCGACGTGATCGTGCGCCGCGTGCCCATCACCCACCTCGACCTGCAGGGCGAGGGCGTGCAGGGCCGCGTGGCCGTGGCCACGGTGTTCGACCTGCAGGTGGCCAACTACGGCATCCTGCGCGGCCTGCAGGGCGAGGAGAAGGACGGAGGCTACGACGCCAACGCCCCCTATACCCCGGCGTGGCAGGAAAGCATTACCGGCGTGCCGCGCGATCAGGTGATCGCCATCGCGCGCCAGTTTGCCGACAACGCCGACAAGACCCACGGCAAGTCCATGGTGATCATCGGCGCGGCCATGAACCACTGGTACCACTGCGACATGAACTACCGCGGCATCATCAACATGCTGATGATGTGCGGCTGTATCGGCCAGAGCGGCGGCGGCTGGTCGCACTACGTGGGCCAGGAAAAGCTGCGCCCGCAGACGGGTTGGACCGCGCTGGCCTTCGCGCTGGACTGGATCCGCCCGCCGCGCCAGCAGAACTCCACCAGCTTCTTCTATGCCCACACCGACCAGTGGCGCTACGAGAAACTGGGCGTCGAGGAAGTGCTATCGCCCCTGGCGGATGCCAAGGCCTACCAGGGATCGATGATCGATTTCAACGTGCGCTCCGAGCGCATGGGCTGGTTGCCCAGCGCGCCGCAGCTACAGACCAACCCGCTGCAAGTGGTGCGGGATGCCGCCGCCAAGGGGATGGACGCCAAGGACTACGTGGTGCAGTCGCTCAAGAACGGCTCGCTCACGCTGAGCTGCGAGGACCCCGACAACCCGATGAACTGGCCGCGCAACATGTTCGTGTGGCGTTCCAACATCTTGGGCTCGTCGGGCAAGGGGCATGAGTACTTCCTCAAGCACCTGCTGGGCACCACCAACGGCGTGCAGGGCAAGGACCTGGGCAAGGACGAGGCCAAGCCCACCGAGGTGAAGTGGCATGCCCAGGCGCCCGAAGGCAAGCTGGACCTGCTGGTGACGTTGGACTTCCGCATGAGCACGACTTGCCTGTATTCGGACATCGTGCTGCCCACGGCGACGTGGTACGAGAAGAACGATCTCAACACCAGCGACATGCACCCCTTCATCCACCCGCTGTCGGCAGCCGTCGACCCTGCGTGGCAGTCGCGCAGCGACTGGGAGATCTACAAGGGCTTCGCCAAGGCCTTCAGCGAAGTCTGCGTGGGCCACCTGGGCGTGGAAAAGGAAGTCGTACTCACGCCGATCATGCACGACACCCCGGCCGAGCTGGCACAGCCCTACGGCGTGAAGGACTGGAAGCGCGGCGAGTGCGACCTGATCCCCGGCGTGACCGCTCCGCAGGTGACGGTGGTCGAGCGCGACTACCCCAACACCTACAAGCGCTTCACGGCCCTGGGCCCGCTGATGGACAAGGTAGGCAACGGCGGTAAAGGCATTGCCTGGAACACCGAGACCGAAGTGGCGCAGCTGGGCGACCTCAACGGCCGCGTGCGCGAGGAAGGCGTCACGCAGGGCCGTCCGCGCATCGTGAGCGATATTGACGCCACCGAAGTGGTGATGATGCTCGCCCCCGAGACCAACGGCCACGTGGCCTGCAAGGCCTGGGAGGCCCTGGGCAAGCAGACCGGGCGCGACCACGTGCACCTGGCGCTGCACCGCGAGGACGAGAAGATCCGTTTCCGCGACATCCAGGCGCAGCCGCGCAAGATCATCAGCTCGCCCACCTGGAGCGGGCTGGAGAGCGAGAAGGTCAGCTACAACGCCGGCTACACCAACGTGCATGAGCTGATCCCATGGCGCACCCTCACGGGTCGCCAGCAGTTCTACCAGGACCATCCCTGGATGCGCGACTTTGGCGAGGGCTTCGTGAGCTACCGTCCGCCGGTGCACCTGAAGGCACTGCACGAGGTCGAGGGCAAGATGCCCAACGGCAATCCCGAGATCGCGCTGAACTTCATCACGCCGCACCAGAAGTGGGGCATCCACAGCACGTACAGCGACAACCTGCACATGCTCACGCTCAACCGCGGCGGCCCGGTGATCTGGCTCAGCGAGGACGACGCCAAGCGCGGCGGCATCGTGGACAACGACTGGGTGGAGCTGTTCAACGCCAACGGCGCCATTGCGGCCCGTGCGGTGGTCAGCCAGCGCGTGAACCCGGGCATGGTGCTCATGTACCACGCGCAGGAAAAGATCATCAACACCCCGGGCTCGGAGATCACGGGCACGCGCGGCGGCATCCACAACTCCGTCACGCGCGTGGTGCTGAAGCCCACGCACATGATCGGCGGGTACGCGCAGTACAGCTACGGCTTCAACTATTACGGGACCATCGGCACCAACCGCGACGAGTTCGTGCTGGTGCGCAAGATGCGCCGCGTCGACTGGATGGACGACGAGGCATCCACCAGCGCCGCCCACGCCTGAGCGATAAGGAGAGACACGATGAAAATTCGCGCACAAATCGGCATGGTGCTGAACCTGGACAAGTGCATCGGTTGCCACACCTGTTCCGTCACCTGCAAGAACGTCTGGACCAGCCGTCCCGGCGTGGAATACGCCTGGTTCAACAACGTCGAGACCAAACCCGGCATCGGCTACCCCAAGGAATGGGAAAACCAGGACAAGTGGAACGGCGGCTGGGTGCGCAACCCGGACGGCTCCATCGCCCCCCGCCAGGGCGGCAAGTGGAAGCTGCTCATGCGCATCTTCGCCAACCCTAACCTGCCGCAGATCGACGACTACTACGAGCCCTTCACCTTCGATTACGACCACCTGCAGTCGGCGCCCGAGATGAAGGCCGCGCCCACGGCGCGCCCGCGCAGCCTGATCACGGGCCAGCGCATGGAAAAGATCGAATGGGGCCCGAACTGGGAGGAAATCCTGGGCGGCGAGTTCTCCAAGCGCAGCGCCGACGTGAACTTCGAGCAGGTCCAGAAGGACATGTACGGCCAGTTCGAGAACACCTTCATGATGTACCTGCCGCGCCTGTGCGAGCACTGCCTGAACCCGGCGTGCGTGGCATCGTGCCCCTCGGGCTCGATCTACAAGCGCGAGGAAGACGGCATCGTGCTGATCGACCAGGACAAGTGCCGCGGCTGGCGCATGTGCGTCTCGGGCTGCCCCTACAAGAAGATCTATTACAACTGGCAGACCGGCAAGGCCGAGAAGTGCATCTTCTGCTACCCGCGCATCGAGGCGGGGCAGCCCACGGTGTGTTCCGAGACCTGCGTGGGCCGCATCCGCTACCTGGGTGTGCTGCTGTATGACGCCGACCGCATCCAGGAAGCCGCCAGCGTGGAGCGCGACCGCGACCTGTACGAGGCGCAGCTGGACATCTTCCTGGACCCCAACGACCCGGACGTGATCCGCCAGGCCAAAGCCGACGGCATCTCCGACGCCTGGCTGGAAGCCGCCAAGAACAGCCCCGTCTACAAGATGGCCGTGGACTGGAAGATCGCACTGCCGCTGCACCCCGAATACCGCACACTGCCCATGGTGTGGTACGTGCCGCCGCTGTCGCCCATCACCTCGGCGGCCAACGCCGGCCACCTGGGCGTGAATGGCGAGATTCCCGATGTGTCGCAGCTGCGCATCCCCGTGCAGTACCTGGCCAACCTGCTCACCGCCGGCGACACCGGCCCCGTGGTGCGGGCGCTGGAGCGCATGCTGGCCATGCGCGCCTACCAGCGCGGTATGCATGTGGACCGCCAGCAGAACCTGGCCGTGCTGCAGCAGGTGGGGCTCACGGTGCATGAAGTGGAAGACATGTACCAGGTCATGGCGATCGCCAACTACGAAGACCGCTTCGTCATCCCCTCGGCGCACCGCGAGTACGCCGAGAACGCATTCGACCTGCGCGGTGGCTGCGGCTTCTCGTTCGGCAACGGGTGCTCCGACGGCTCCACGGACGTGAGCATGTTCGGTGGCAAGAAGCGACGCACCATCCCCATCAAGGCCACGGTCTGAGGCGAAAGGAAGAACTGCCATGTTCCAGAAAACGCCTGAATCCCTGCGCCTGACGCTGCGTGCGCTGGCGCACCTGCTGGGCTATCCCGATGCCGCGCTGCGTGCGAACGCGCCGGCACTGCTGGACGCGTTGCGGCTGGAGCGCGCCCTGCCCGAGGCGCGCATGCAGGAGATCGAAGCCCTGTGCCGCCAACTGTGTGCCATGGAGCCCTACGAGGCCGAGGCGCGTTACGTCGACACCTTCGACCGCGGCCGCCAGACCTCGCTGCACCTGTTCGAGCACGTGCACGGCGACTCGCGCGAGCGCGGCCCCGCGCTCATCGACCTGATGCAGACCTACGAGAAGGCCGGCCTGCAGTTCGACGCGCAGGAACTGCCCGACCATCTGGCGGTGGTGCTGGAGTTCGCCTCCACCCAGCCGCCGGCCGTGGCGCGCGAATTCCTCGGCGAGATGGCGCACATCCTCAATGCGCTGTTCACCGCGCTGACCAGCAAGGGCAACCCCTACGCCTGCGTGATCGCGGCGGTGCTCGAAGTCGCCGGCCAGCGCGTGCAGGCCGTCGCCATCGCGCCCGAGCCGGGCCTGGACGACGCCTGGGCGGAGCCCGAGGCATTCGACGGCTGCGCCACCCGCGGCCAGAACCGCCCGGACCAGCCCCAACCCCTGCATTTCGTGCGCAACGCACGCACCAACTCGTCCCAAGGAGCCTCGGTATGACCGCCTGGATCGACAACCTCTTGTTCGGCCTGTACCCCTACATCTGTCTGGCCGTTTTCTTCATCGGCAGCTGGGCGCGCTTCGACCGCGACCAGTACACATGGAAGAGCGACTCCTCGCAGCTGCTGCGCCGCGGCAGCCTGCGCTGGGGCAGCAACCTGTTCCACGTGGGCGTGCTGGTCCTGTTCTTCGGCCACTTCGTGGGCATGCTCACGCCGCACGCGCTGTACGAGCCCTTCATGAGCGCAGGTGCCAAGCAGATCATGGCCATGGTCGTGGGCGGCGTGGCCGGCACCCTGGGCTTCATCGGCGTGACGCTGCTGCTGCACCGCCGCCTGACGGATGCGCGTATCCGCGCCACCTCCAAGACCAGCGACATCCTGCTGCTGTGGGTGCTGTGGGTGCAGTTGGCCCTGGGCCTGGCGACCATTCCGCTGTCGGCGCAGCACCTGGACGGCTCGATGATGATGCTGCTGGCCGAATGGGCGCAACGCATCGTCACCTTCCGCGGCGGCGCCGTGGAACTGCTGGCCAATGCCGGCTGGGTGTTCAAGGCGCACATGTTCCTGGGCATGACCGTGTTCCTGATCTTCCCGTTCACCCGCCTGGTGCACGTGTGGAGCGGGTTTGGCACACTGGCCTACATCACGCGCCCGTACCAACTGGTGCGCGCCCGCCGCATGAACCTGCCCGCAGGCCACAACCAGCCGGGCAACCGCAACGCGCTATGAAGTAAATAGCTACCAGCGCTTGCTGGTAGCGGGCTGGAGGTCAATTTCGCTTGAAATCGGCTTTCGGCTTCCCAGCCTCCAGGAGAACCCCATGAGCAACACCACCTGCGGATCGGGCGGCTGCGGCTGCGCCGGCAGCACCGACAACCTCCCACAGGAAGACGCCGCCCCGGTGGCCCGCATCAATGGCGTGCCTCTGCACGCCGACGGCGAGATCCTGCCGCCCGATGCACTGCGCCAGCGCGCCTGCACCGAGCTGCTGCGCCAGCAGGCGCAGCGCGAGGGGCTGTTGTCGCAAGACGACGCGCCGGGCCTGGACGGCGCCACCAGCGCCGAGGCATCGCAGGCCATCGAGCGCCTGCTCGACCAGGCCCTGCAAGTGCCCGAGCCCTCCGAGGAGGCCTGCCGCCGCTACCACGCCGCCCACCCGACGCTGGGCGGGCAGGGCGAGCGCGTGCGGATGCGCCACGTGCTGTTCGCGGTCACCCCGGGGGTGGATGTGAAGCTGCTGCGCCAGCGCGCCGAAGGCGTGTTGCTGGACCTGCGTTGCGCTGACGATGACGGCGCGCGCTTTGCCGCCGCGGCGGGCCAGTGGTCCAACTGCCCCAGCGGGCAGGAGGGCGGCGATCTGGGCTGGCTGTCGGCCGAGGACTGCGCGCCCGAGTTCGCGCGCGAGGTGTTCGGCACGCAGGAAGTGGGCGTGCTCTCGCGCCTGGTGCACAGCCGCTTCGGCCTGCACGTGGTCGAGGTGTGCGAGCGCCAGCCGGGCCAGGAGCTGCCCTTCGAGCAGGTGCGCACCAGCGTGGCGCTCATGCTGCGCCAGCAGGCGTGGGTCAACGCGCTGCGCCAGTACCTGCAGTTGCTGGCGGGCGAGGCCGAGGTCGAGGGCGTGCACCTCGATGCGGCCGATACGCCGCTGGTGCAGTAGCGCCAGGCAGGGGAGACACCCATGCCTGACGACGAGCTGCTGCAACGGCTGCGCCGCTTCCATCTGGATGCCTTCCCCCAATACCGCGAGCAATTCCAGACGCTCGTGGACGAGGGGCAACACCCGACGACCCTGTTCATCGGGTGCTCGGATTCCCGTCTGCTGCCCTACCTGCTGACGGGGGCAGGACCGGGCGAGCTGTTCCTGGTGCGCAACGTGGGGGCCTTCGTGCCGCCCTACGACGGCTCCTACGGCCACCACGGCACGGCCGCCGCCATCGAGTTCGCGGTGCTCGAACTGCATGTGAGCCGCATCGTCGTGTGTGGCCACAGCCACTGCGGCGCCATCAAGGCGCTGTATGGCGAGGTCTCGCCCGAGGCGCGCAACCTGCAGCGCTGGCTGGACCTGGGCCGCGAGGCCGCGCTGCCCGTGCAGCCCGGCCCCGAAGCCCTGCGCCGCACCGAACAGCGCGCCGTGGTGCTGCAACTGGAACGCCTCATGGAGTACCCCATGGTGCGCCGCCGCGTTGAGGACGGCAGCATTGCGCTGCATGGCTGGCACTACGTGATCGAGGAGGGCGAGGTCCACGTGTTCGACGTGGCCACCGGCGGCTTCGTGGCGGCGTCCAAGGCCAAGAGCAGCGGCACGGGCCCGTATGCGCCGTATGTGGAACATGATGGGCAAGTGCTGGTGGATTGAGGTGCGCGCTGGCCACACTGGGCGAGGCCCACGCCCATGACTGAAGCGCGGCGCCGCACCGTGCCCCTGCGCAGCGAGCTCGCCGCGCCGGGCCGGCCCTCGGCCGAGGCGCTGGCGCGGCTGGACCGGCGCTGGCGGCCGCGCTACCTCATGCTGGCGCCGCACCGGCTGGGGTTCTTCCTGGCGATGCTGCTGCTCATGGCCTCGGGCCTGTGGTGGGCTCTGGTGCAGATCGACCGCGTGAGCGGGGCGCTGGCATTGCCATACGGTGTGGCGCCGTCGCTGGTGCACGCGGCGGTGATGACGTTTGGCTTCATGCCGCTGTTTTTCGCCGGCTTTCTTTTCACCGCGGGACCGAAGTGGCTGCATGTCGAGCCCTGGCCGGTCTCCCGCGTCATGCCGCCCCTGCTGCTGCAGGCCGGCGGCTGGCTGGTGTGGCTCGCCGGCGGTTCCTGGGGGCTATTGGTTGCGCTCGCCGGCTGCGCTGTCGCGTTCCTCGGGTTGGGGTGGATGACAGTGCTTTTCATCCGCCTGGTCCAGCGCAGCACGCTGCAGGACCGTTTGCATGCGCGCGCCATTGCCGCGGCCTGCCTGGTGGGCTGCGTGTGCATCGCGGCGCTGGGGCTGAGCCTGGCCGGCGGCCGTGGCGACCTGGCGCGTGCCTGGGTGCTGACCGGGCTGTGGGGGTTCGTGGCCGCGGTCTTCGTGGTGGTGGCGCACCGCATGATTCCTTTCTTCACCTCGGCCGTGCTGCCCATGGTGCAGGCATGGCGCCCTTTCTGGGTTCTGTGGCTGATGCTTGCCGCGGTGGTGGCCGAGGCGCTCGCCGTCTGGCTGCCGTGGCTAGGCTGGGCGCCCGCGCTTGACACGGGCGGGCTGCTGGTGCGTGGCGCGCTGGAGTTGTCGGTGGGGGCCGTGCTGGTGTGGCTGGCCTACCGCTGGGGCCTGCTGCAGAGCTTGGCGCAGCGCCTGCTGGCCATGCTGCACATCGGCTTCATCTGGCTGGGGTTGGCCTTCGTGGGCCATGGCTTGGCGCACGGGGTGCAGGGTCTCTACGGCAGCGCTGCTGGGGAACTGGGCGCGCTGCATGCGCTCACCATGGGGTGCCTGGGCTCGCTCATGCTCGCCATGGTCACGCGCGTGTCCTGCGGCCATGGCGGCCGCGCGCTGGTGGCGGACCGCCTGGTCTGGACGCTGTTCTGGGTGCTGCAACTGGCGACCGTGGTGCGGCTGGCGGCGAGCGCGCCATTGCCCTGGTCGCCCGTGCTGTTGGCCGTCGCGGCCCTGCTGTGGGCTGGCATCATGGCGGTGTGGGGCCTGCGCCTCATCGGCTGGTATGGCCGGCTGCGCGCCGATGGCCGGCCGGGGTGAATGCCATGGAACAGGAGAGACCGGTGCCTCCACAGGCCTTGAACAATGCAGCCGCCACGGCGGAACTGGCCGCCGCGCTGCTGCAGGCGCGCCAGACCATCCTGCCAAAGCGGCTGGGCACGCCGGGGCCGGACGCCGCGCAGCTGCAGGCCATATTGGCCGCGGCCGCGCATGCGCCGGACCATGGCTGTCTGCTGCCCTGGCGTTTTGTTTTGGTGCCCGACGCGGCCCGCGCGGCGCTGGGCCAGGCGTTTGCCGATGCGCTGCGCGAGCGCGACGCGCAGGCCACGCCCGAGCAGCAGGAGCAGGCGCGCGAGAAGGCCCTGCGCGCGCCCGTGTTGCTGCTGGTGGTGGTGGACGAATGCGGGGGCGATCCCGAGATCGCACCCAGTGAGCGGCTGGTGTCCGCGGGTTGCGCGGTGCAGAACCTGCTGCTCATGGCGACCGCGCTGGGTTTTGGCTCGGCGCTCACCAGCGGCAAGGCGCTGCAGTCGCAGGCGCTGCGCGGGCTGTTCGCGCTGGGCGAAGGCGAGCGCGCGCTGTGTTTCGTGAGCGTGGGAACGGTCGTGTCGCGCAAGCCCGTGCGCGCGCGGCCCGTGCCGGCGCAGTATGTGGGCACGCTGGTGCCCGGCCGGGGCGTGCAGCCTTGGCCGCAACAAGGGGAATGAATGCAAGTGAAAACCGAGATCAACAGTTTTGACGACCTGCTGCGCGCCGCGCGCAGCCACCGCGAGCGCCAGCGCCTGCTGTTCGTGTTTGCTGGCACAGAGCTGCCCGACGAGGCCACGCCGGAGCAGCGCGAGCGCTTCGCGCAGGGCGAGGGCGGGGTGCTGGTGCCGCTGATGTGCGTGGACAAGCTGCCCGAGGAGTTGGAGTCGTTCGACGCGCTGGTGCGCGAGTCGCAGCAGTTCGAGCAGCCGGGCCAGCCCTGGCGCCTGGTGTTCACCGCGGCGCTGTCGGGCACGGCGGCGCAGGCGCCGTCCGACGACGACGCCGACAAGGTGCTGCGCCGCATGGTGGAGGCCGTGAAAACGGGCGCTTTCAGCGCCTATCTGCCCTTCAACCGCGACGGCCAGCCCGTGCGGCTGGGCTGACGCCATGGCCAGCCGTGTGTCCCTGCCCGGTCTGCACACGCCAGGCGCGGGCTTTGACGAGCCGTTCGAGATGCTGGGCGCCTGCCATGACCGCGTTCGCCGCTCGCTGGACCTGCTGCAGCGCCTGCGCGACTACCTCAAGACGCACGCCTGCGATGACTCCGCCCGCCAGGCGGCGCGCGACGTGCTGCGCTATTTCGACATCGCCGCCCCGCTGCACCACGAGGACGAGGAACTCCACGTCTTCCCGCCCCTGCTGGCCGGTGGCGACGCCGCGCTGACGGACCTGGTGCGCCAGCTGCAGCGGGACCATGTGCTGATGGCCGAACGCTGGGCTACCGCGCGCGTGGGGTTGCAGGCGCTGGCCGACGGGGCCGTGCAGGCGTTCACGCCGCAGCACGAGACGGCCTTGGACCGGTTTGCGCAGTGCTACGACGATCACCTGCGCCATGAAGACGACCGCATCTATCCCGCCGCGCGCGCGCTGCTGGACGACCCCGCACAGCAGTCCATGGGGCAGGAGATGGCGCGTCGCCGCGGCGTGCGTTGATCGCTATTAAAATATGAGCTGCTACCGCTTGATGGATAAGCGCTAGAGCCATTTTTCATCTGGATCGGACGGGCGGCTGCGCGCCGCTGTTCGTCAGCGGGATGCCCCCAAAAAGAAGGCGCCGTGGCCTAGGCCACGGCGCGCTGTGCCCCTCACGGGGCGGCGACCCGCCGGGGGCGGACCGCAACGGGGGCCTGGCCCCCGAAACTCTCGTGCCGCGTCAGTGCACGATCACCGGGTTCTGCGCGAGCCCGACGTAGCCATCCAGCGTGTCCTCCACCTCTTCCTGGGTGGGCGTGTTGCGCTGCCAGGCCAGGATCTGCTGCTGGAACATTTCGGCCCAGGAGCCATCCAGGTACACCTCCTTGCCGGAGCGCTTGTCCACGATCTCGAAGCCATGGCGCACCAGTTGTGGAACGGCGGGCGTGGCGGCGTCGCTGGCGCTGTCGGGGGTTGCGTCTGCCAGCATGTGGACCACCACAAAGGAGTCGGAGTCGTAGAGCATATTCATGGCGTGTCCCCCTATCGGTATGCCTGTCAGATTGCAGCGGATCGGCAGAGTTCAAGGCCCCGCGCCCCGCCGCTGGGACCAGTATTCCACGGAAAAGGGGCCGTGGCGGCCTTCGTGCGCGGTCGCGGCCTTGTCCCACGCCGGGACGCGCCCGCCGCCCGCGGCAAATGCTGGCATCAGGGCGTGTCGTGATGACTCAAGGACAGGTCGGCGAAGTCGCCGTTGGCCTGCGTGAGGCGGATGCGCACCGGCAGATAGCCCATGTCCGTGCCCAGCCAGAGTTCGGCCTTCTGATCGTAACGCTGGTCGGGGCGGGGCAGGCGCTGCAGCTTGAGCGCGGGCGTGCTGCCGGCGGGCAGCTCCAGCGTTTGCGGCCCTTCCACGGTGAAGGTCCAGCGCTCGGCGCTGCGCGCACCCACGGTGGTCAGCGTGATCCGGGTGCCGGGGGGATAGCGTTCGGGAGCGGCGGCCAGCAGGGCGCCCAGCTGGATGAACACGCTCAGCCGGTCCTGGGCGCCGCTGCCAATGGCCGCGCGCGGGGCGTTGGCGCTGAAGATCACCTCGCCGCGCTCGAAGTCGAAATGCGCTGCGCGCTCGCTGCGCGACTTGTCGCCGAAGCGCGTGGGGCGCAGTCCTTGCGGCGTGATTTGGCCCACGCTGCTTTGCGAGCGCGCGCCCAGCAGGAAGGCCTTGATCTGCTGGCGCGCCTCGTACTGCGTACCGTCCTGGCGCCACAGCAGTTCGGCGCTGGCGTTGTAGTGGAACTTTTTCACCTCGCCCGTAACGTCGAACGCCAGCCGCGCCGAGGGCGGCAGGCGTACCGGGGGCGGTTCGGTGCCGGCCACGGCACCCGCGGCGCCCGGGGGCAGGATTTCCACGCCCGCGGTCAACGCGGGCGCCTCCTGCGCCGGCTGCGATGCGGCGGCGGCTGGCGCGGACGCGCTGGAGGCTTCGGCCATTGCGGGCATGGCCGGATCTCTGGCCGGGGAGAGGGGGGCGGAGGGTGCCTGGGGCGCCGCGGCGTCCGCCGGCACTTCGGGGGGTGGGGCGGAGGAACCGGCCGGCACCTCGGCAGGGGGCTCCGCGGGCGACGGTGCGGTTTGCGCGGGCGCTTCCATGACAGGTGCGGGCTCGGCGTGCTGCGTGGGAGGCGGTGCCTCCACGGGCGGCGGCGGTGGCTTGCGCACAGGACGGGGGCGCGGCTTGGGGGCCGGCGGCGGCACTGGCGCGGCCTGGGGTTCCGGGGGAGGCGGCGGTGGAGGCGGGGGCTCCACCATCCGCGTATGGAAGGCCAGCCGCTGCGGCGCGCCTTGGTCCGTGCCGCCCCGCGGCAACCCGACCAGCACCAGCCAGTGCAGGGCCAGTACCACGGCGGTCAGCAGCAGCAGGGCGCGGCGCGGCATGCGTTCAGCCGGGTGTGGCGGCGTGACCCAGGTCGCGCGAGAGCTGCTCCGCCGCGGCGCGCAGCGGAGCCTCTATCGCACCGCCCCAGGCGGCATCGAACGTGGCGGCGGGGCCCAGCGTGGTGATGGCCAGGGCCAGGTGGCCGCCGGCGTCGAACACGGGCGCGCAGAAAGCGTGGATGCCCGGCAGCAGCGTGTCCAGCACCCGCGCGCAGCGGCGCTCGCGCACCTCGCGCAGCAGTGCCTGCACGCCGGCCTCGTCGTGCGGCAGGTCGGCGCGGCCCTGGCGGGTGGCGAGCGCGAGTTCCTCGGCCAGCAGCGCGGCGGTCTTCTCGCGTGGCAGGTAAGCGGCAAAGCAGCGGCCCGTGGCGGAGCTGAGCAGCGGCATCACGTCGCCCAGGCGCAGGTTGGCCGTGAGCGCGCGTGGTGCCTCCTCCCAGTGCACGATGGTCGGTCCATGGTTGCCCCAGACGGCCAGCGCCAGCGTGTGGCCCAGCGCATCCATGAGTGGCGCCATGCGCTCGCGCGCCAGCCGCATGGCATCGAGGCGTGCCAGCGAAGCAAGCCCTAACTTGAGTGCCGCAGGGCCCAGGTCGTAACGGGCGTTGCGGGCGTCCTGCACCACCAGGCCCAGGCGCTGAAAGCTCACCAGGTAGCGGTGGGCCTTGGCCGCGCTCATGCCGGCCTCCTGCGCCAGGTCCTTGAGCATCAGCGGCCCGCGGGCGCGCGACAGCGCGTCCAGCAGCGCGAACCCGACCTCCACCGACTGAATGCCGACGCGTTCCTTGTCCATCTGCACTAGAATTTTGGAGTTTTGTTTAGTTAAATCAATTCACTGGATCGTAATTTGTGCCAGGCGAGAGGGCTCGCGCGGCGCAGGCGATGCATTCACCCGGAGACCCAGGCCCATGAAACTTGCTACCTACAAAGACGGATCGCGCGACGGCCAGCTTGTCGTGGTGTCGCGCGATCTGGGCACGGCCCATTATGCGACCGGCATTGCCAGCCGCCTGCAGCAGGTGCTGGACGACTGGAACTTCATGGCGCCCCAGTTGCAGGACCTGTACGACCAGCTCAATGCCGGCCGCGCGCGCCATCCGTTCCCCTTCGATCCGCAGCAGTGCATGGCGCCGCTGCCGCGCGCCTACCAGTGGGCGGACGGCTCGGCCTACATCAACCACGTGGAGCTGGTGCGCAAGGCGCGCAATGCCGAGGTGCCCGCCAGCTTCTACACCGATCCGCTCATGTACCAGGGCGGCAGCGACGACTTCATCGGCCCCTGCGACGACGTGGTGGTGCCCAGCGAGGCCATGGGCATCGACTTTGAGGCCGAGATTGCCGTCGTCACCGGCGACGTGAAGATGGGCGCCAGCCCGGAGCAGGCCCTGGACGGCATCCGCCTGGTGATGCTGGCCAACGACGTCAGCCTGCGCAACCTGATCCCGGCCGAGCTGGCCAAGGGCTTCGGTTTCTTCCAGTCCAAGCCGGCGACCGCCTTCAGCCCCGTGGCGGTGACGCTGGACGAGCTGGGCGACGCCTGGCAGGGCGGGCGCGTGCACCTCACGCTGCAGTCCACCTGGAACGGCCGCAAGGTGGGCATGTGCGACGCGGGGCCGGAGATGACCTTCCACTTCGGCCAGCTCATCGCGCACATCGCCAAGACACGCAACGTGCGCGCCGGCTCCATCGTGGGCAGCGGCACGGTGAGCAACAAGGACTGGGCCAAGGGCTACAGCTGCATTGCCGAAAAGCGCTGCATCGAGACCATCCAGGACGGCCAGCCCAGCACCGAGTTCATGCGCTATGGCGACACCATCCGCATCGAGATGAAGAACAAGGCCGGCCAGAGCCTGTTCGGCGCCATTGACCAGACCATTGCCGCGCCGCAGTAGTTTGAGGTCATTTTGGGCCGTAGCGCCCGTCCATCAAGCGCGAGCAGCTATTAATAAAAGAGCAAGGAGACAACCGATGGAACGCAGAACCTTCCTGGCGGCCTGTGCCGCCACGGCGGCGGCGCCGTGGACACGCGCCGACACGGGCTATCCCAGCCAACCCATCCGCTGGGTGGTGCCCTACCCGGCGGGCGGCGGCACCGATGTGCTGGCGCGCACCGTGGCCGAGGCCATGCGCGGCGGGCTGGGCCAGCAGATCGTGGTGGACAACCGGCCTGGCGCGTCCACCAACATCGGCAGCCAGATCGTCGCCACCGCCAAGCCGGACGGCTACACCGTCATGTCGGCGGACAACGCGCTGCTGGCCTACAACGAGCACCTGTACCGCCGGCTGCCCTTCCACCCGGACAAGGACTTCACGTACATCGGCGGGCTGTCGCGCTTTCCTCTGGTGCTGGTGGTGAATCCGGCGTTCGCGGCGCAGACCTTCCAGGACTTCCTGGCCTATGTGAAGGCCCACCCCGGCCAGGTGAACTACGCCTCGCCCGGCAACGGCTCGCCGCACCACCTGGCGATGGAGTTGTTCAAGCACCGCACGCAGACGTTCCTTACGCACATTCCCTACCGCGGCGCGGCCCCGGCGGTGCAGGACGTGATGGGTGGCCAGGTGCCCTGCATGTTCCTGGACCTTGCGGCCGGCCTGCCGGTGATCCAGTCGGGCAAGGTGCGTGCGCTGGCCATCGGCGCCGCCCGGCGTGCGGCCGCGCTGCCGCACGTGCCCACGCTGGCAGAGGTGGGCGTGGCCGATGCCGAGGTCTATGCGTTTCAGGGCCTGCTGGGCCCGGCCGGGCTGCCGACGGCCATCACCGCACGGCTGAATGCCGGGCTGAACCAGGCGTTGGCCGCGCCCGAGGTGGTGGAGCGCATGCGGGCCTTTGGCATGGAACCGCTGGCCGGCACGCCCGAGCAGTTCCACGCGCTGGCCCGCGCCGAGGCGCGGCGCTGGGGGCCGGTCATTGCCGCCACGGGCGTGAAGCTGGA
Organism: Diaphorobacter nitroreducens; assembly: GCA_003755025.1. Taxonomy (GTDB): domain Bacteria; phylum Pseudomonadota; class Gammaproteobacteria; order Burkholderiales; family Burkholderiaceae_C; genus Diaphorobacter; species Diaphorobacter nitroreducens. The sequence goes on from RJVL01000001.1 coordinate 162,496, forward strand.
TTGAGGTTTGGTGCCAAAAGTGGCTGTAGCGCTTGACAGTCAAGCGCTAACAGCTAACTTTTTGATAGTTAAGAGGCCAGCGGCTCCACCTGTACCCGGCAGTCGTAGAACGTGGGCCCCGCGCCCAGGTCGGTCAGGGCCTGGCTGGTCAGTTCGTTCACGTTGGTGCCGTTGTGGCCCAGCTTGCGCCACCACACGCCCAGGCCGTTCACCACGCCGGGACGGGCGCGCCCGTTGAGCGCGGCGTGGCAGGCGTAGCTGCCGCGGTCGTTGAATACGCGCACCAGGGCGCCGTCGGCAATGCCGCGCGCCGCGGCATCTTCGGGGTGGATCTCCAGCAGCGGGCGGCCTTCGATGTCGCGCAGGCTCTGCAGGTTCACGAAGGTGGAGTTGAGGAAGTTGCGCGCCGGCGGCGAGATCATGGCCAGCGGGTAGTCGGCCGAGGTGCCCGCGCCCTCGTGGTTGGGCACGTAGCCCGGCAGCGGATCCAGCCCCTGGTCGGCCAGCCGCTGGCTGTAAAACTCGCATTGGCCCGAGGGCGTGGGAAAGCCGCCGTCGGCGAATGGCGCATCGGGCACGGACAGGGGCGCGAAGCCCTGTTCCAGCAGCAGATCGAAGTCCACCTGGTCGCCATAGGCCTGGCGGCACAGTGCCTCGTCGCTGTCGGCAAAGCAGGGTTCGGTGAAGCCCATGCGCGCGGCCAGGTCGCGGAAGATCTGCGCATTGCTGCGCGCCTGGCCCTGGGGCGCAATCGCGGGCCGGTTGAGCAGCACGTCGGTGTGGCCGTAGGCCAGGTGCACGTCCCAGTGCTCCAGCTGCGTGGTCGCGGGCAGGATGTAGTCGGCGTAGTCGGCCGTGTCGGTCTGGAAGTGCTCCAGCACCACGGTGAACAGGTCCTCGCGCGCAAAGCCGCGCACCACTTGGCGGGAGTCCGGCGCCACGGCCACGGGGTTGCTGTTGTAGACCACCAGCGCCTCGATCTTCGGCCCGAAGCTGGGCGATGCGTCGCGCAGCAGGTCGTCGCCGATGGTCACCATGTTGATGGTGCGCGGGCTGCGGCCCGCCAGCAGGTCGGGGCGCTGCAGCGCGGCCCGGTCCACGGGGAAGCTGCCGGAGCTGGACAGCAGCACGCCGCCTGCGCGGTGGCGCCAGGCGCCCGTGAGTGCCGGCAGGCTGGCGATGGCGCGCACCGCGTTGGCGCCGCCGTGCGCGCGCTGCACGCCGTAGTTCAGGCGGATGGCGGCGGGCCGCGTGGTGCCGTAGTCGTGCGCCAGCCGGCGGATCTGCTCCACGGGCAGGCCGCAGACCTCGGCCGCGCGCTCGGGCGGCCACTGCAGGGCGCGCTCGCGCAGTTGCTCCCAGCCCAGCGTGTGCCGGGCGAGATAGTCGTGGTCCAGCCAGTCGTGCACGATCAGTTCGTGCATCAGCGCCAGGGCCAGCGCGGCGTCGGTCCCCGGGCGCAGTTGCAGGTGCTCATGGCATTTCTCGGCCGTCTCGCTCTTGCGCGGGTCGATGCAGACCAGGCGCGCGCCGTCGCGTTTGGCCTGCTGCGCGATGCGCCAGAAATGCAGGTTGCTGCCGATGGAGTTGCTGCCCCAGATCAGGATGAGCTGGGCCTCGGCGAAGAACTCCACCTTCATTCCCACCTTGGCACCCAGCGTGTGCACCAGGCCTTCGCCGCCCGCCGTGGCGCAGATGGTGCGCGCCAGCAGCGACGCGCCCAGGCGGTGGAAGAAGCGCCGGTCCATGCTCTCGCCCTGCACCAGCCCCATGGTGCCCGCGTAGCTGTAAGGCTGGATGGCCTGGGGGTCGCGCGCGGCGATGTGCGCCAGGCGCGCCGCGATGTCCCCCAGCGCTTCGTCCCAGCTCACCGGTGTGAACTGCCCGCTGCCCTTGGGGCCCGTACGCCTGAGTGGCGTGAGGATGCGCTCGGCATGGTGGGTGCGCTCGGCGTACTTCGACACCTTGGCGCACAGCACGCCGCCGGTCTGCGCATGCGCCGGGTTGCCCTGTACGCGCACGGCGCGGCCGTTCTCCACGGTGGTGATCAGGGCGCAGGTGTCGGGGCAGTCGTGGGGGCAGGCGCCGCGCACCTGGTGGGTGGCCGAAGCGTCGGGGACGGGAGTCGGGAGCATGTGTGGGGACTTTGGTGAGGGATGAACCGGGGAAAACGGGCTTCGGTAAACTTCGCGCCGGGCACTCCGTTTAACGCAGTGCCTTATTTATTTCAATAATGGTTTACTCTGAGGGTTTTCTATGCATTCAACGCGGTTGAGCCGCCGGCAATTCTCGGCAGGGATGGGCGCGGCCCTGCTGACCGGCGCATCCCTGACGCGCGCGCAGAGCGACACGCGCATTGTGCTGGGCCAATCCGCGGCCCTGACCGGGCCTGCCAGCCAATTGGGCCTGCAGTTCCAGGCGGGTGCCAAGCTGGCGTTCGATCAGGTCAATGCCCAGGGCGGCATCGGGCGGCGCACCATCGAGCTGCGCTCGCTGGACGACGGCTACGAGCCCGACCGCTGCGCCGAGAACACGCGCCGCCTGATCAATGAGGACGTGCTGGCCCTCTTTGGCTACGTGGGCACGCCCACCAGCCTGGCCGCGCAACCACTGTTCACGCAGGCCAAGGTGCCATTCTTCGCGCCCGTCACGGGCGCGGAGTCCCTGCGCCAGCCGTTCAACCGCCTGGCCTTCCACGTGCGCGCCTCCTACGCGGACGAGGCCGAGCTCATCGTGCGCCAGCTCACCAACCTGGGGCTGGACCGCATCGGCGTCTTCTACCAGGACGACGCCTACGGCAAGGCTGGCCTGGACGCCGTGACCCGTGCACTGGCCACGCGCAAGCTGGCGCCCGTGGCGACCGGCACGGTGGCGCGCAACTCCGCCAACGTGACGGCTGCCGTGGCGCCGCTGGTGGCGGCGCAGCCCGTGGCCATCGTGCAGATCGGTGCCTATGCCGCCAGTGCGGCGTTCGTGCTGGCCGCGCGCAAGGCGGGGTACGGCGGCAAGTTCTACAACGTGTCCTTCGTGGGCACGCAGGCGCTGGCGGATGCGCTGGGCGCCAACGGCGCGGGCGTGGTGGTGTCGCAGGTGGTGCCTTCGCCCTACCAACAGTCGCGCCAGATCACGCGTGAATTCCAAGAGGCCATCAAGAAGGGCGGCAACGTGCAGGCCAACTACTCCAGCATGGAGGGCTACCTGGCCGCGCGCGTCTTCATCGAGGGGCTGCGCAACGCGCAGGCGCACGCCAGCGGCAAGCTCACCCGCGAGAGCCTGGTGGCGGGGCTGGAATCCCTGCGCGGTTCGGTGGGCGGTTTTACGGTCAACTTCAGCCCGTCCGACCATGAGGGCTCGCGCTTCGTGGAGATGTCCATGCTCACCGGCGACGGCCGCGTGCGCACCTGAGCGCTCCTCGCCCGCCGGCGCCATCGGCGGGTCGCAGGGGCTTCGGGCCCGCTTCGGCGCGGATCGGGGAGCACGGCTAGACTGTGGCATTCTCAGGACGACAGGCCCGATCCCCATGAACATCATCGACTCCATCGCCCGCGAAGCGGCCGCCATCGCCGAGGTGCGGCGCGACATCCATGCCCATCCCGAACTGTGCTTTCAGGAGGTGCGCACGGCCGACGTGATCGCGGCCAAGCTCACCGAATGGGGCATCCCCATCCACCGCGGGCTGGGCACCACCGGTGTGGTGGGCATCGTGCACGGCCGTGACGGCGGTGCCTGCGGCCGCGCCGTGGGCCTGCGCGCAGACATCGACGCCCTGCCCATGCAGGAGTTCAACACCTTCGCCCATGCGAGCAAGCACCAGGGCCGGATGCACGCCTGCGGCCACGACGGCCACACGGCCATGCTGTTGGCGGCGGCGCAGTATTTCTCCAAGCACCGCGACTTCGACGGCACCGTGTATTTGATCTTCCAGCCGGCGGAAGAGGGTGGCGGCGGCGCACGCGAGATGATCAAGGACGGCCTGTTTGAGCGGTTCCCCATGCAGGCGGTGTTCGGCATGCACAACTGGCCGGGTATGCCGGCCGGCAGCTTTGCCGTGAGCCCCGGCCCGGTGATGGCGTCAAGCAATGAGTTCAAGATCACCATCCGCGGCAAGGGCAGCCACGGCGCCATGCCGCACATGGGCATTGACCCCGTGCCCGTGGCCTGCCAGATGGTGCAGGCGTTCCAGAACATCATCAGCCGCAACAAGAAGCCCATCGAGGCGGGCGTGATCTCGGTGACGATGATCCACGCCGGCGAGGCCACCAACGTAGTGCCCGACAGCTGCGAGCTGCAGGGCACGGTGCGCACCTTCTCCACCGAGCTGCTGGACATGATCGAGCGCCGCATGCGGCAGGTGGCCGAGCACACCTGCGCCGCGTTCGAGGCGCGCTGCGAATTCGAGTTCGTGCGCAATTACCCCCCCACCATCAACTCGCCGGCCGAGGCCGAGTTCGCGCGCCAGGTGATGGTGGGCATCGTGGGTGAAGACAAGGTGCTGGCGCAGGAGCCCACCGGGGGCGCGGAGGATTTTTCCTTCATGCTGCAGGCCAAGCCGGGCGCCTATGTGTTCATCGCCAACGGCGACGGCGACCACCGCGCCATGGGCCACGGCGGCGGTCCCTGCACGCTGCACAACCCCAGCTACGACTTCAACGATGCGCTGATTCCGCTGGGCGGCACCTATTGGGTGGAACTGGCGCGCCAATGGCTGGCACAGCCCACGGCCTGAGAGGTTCCGGGTCCCCGTGAGGCGGCATTCACACGGCTGACATGCCCAGGCTCCACCGTTGCGCGGTGGGGCCTTTTTTACATGTCCAAAGGGGGTTTCGATGATCGGTATCCCGCAGGCGTTCGCCGCAAGTTACGCACAGGCGCGGGCTCAATTTGTTGGCGCCGCGGCGGTGGCCGGCCTGGCGCTGCATCCGCAGGTGCATCCGCTGTGCGGCCCCAACGGCGAGACGCTGGCGCTGGACGTGGTGCGGGATGGGCCGCTTGACGCGCCCCGCCTGCTCATCGTGAGCAGCGGCTGCCACGGCGTGGAGGGCTTGTGCGGCAGTGGCGTGCAGGTGTTCGCGCTGCAGGATGGCGAGTGGCGCGCCAAGGCACGGGCGCAGCGTGTGGCCGTGCTCTACCTGCATGCGCTCAACCCGTACGGCTTCGCCCACCTGCGCCGCGTGACACACGAAAACGTGGACCTGAATCGCAACTTCGTGGACTTCAGCCAGCCGTTGCCGGCCAACCCCGCCTACAGTGCGCTGCACCCCGTGTTGTTGCCGCCCGAATGGCCGCCCAGCGAGGCCAATACGCAGGCCTTGCTCGATCTGCTGAATGCGCACGGCTTGCAGGCGCTGCAGGCGGCGATCACCCGCGGGCAGTACCAGCACCCGGACGGCCTGTACTTCGGCGGCACGGCGCCCACCTGGAGCAACTGCACGTTGCGCGCCGTGCTGCGCCGCGCGGGCGCGCGCGCCGAACGCATCGCCTGGGTGGACCTGCACACGGGCCTGGGGCCGAGCGGCCATGGCGAGCGCATCCATGCGGGGCGCGACGAGGCGCAGGCCCTGGCGCGTGCGCGCCGCTGGTGGGACGGGGGTGGCGCCACGCCGGTCACGTCCACCGAAGACGGCTCCTCCACCTCTGCGCCGCTCACGGGGCTGATGTGCCACAGCGCCTATGACGAGTGCCCGCAGGCGGAGGTCACGGCCCTCACGCTGGAGTTCGGCACGCAGCCCGCGCCCGCCGTGCTGCAGGCGCTGCGGGCGGACCATTGGCTGCACCGGCATCCCGAGGCATCGCCCGCCCTGGCCGCGCGGGTCCATGCCCAGATGCGCGAGGCCTTCTACACCGACACCGACGCCTGGAAGGGTCAGGTGATCAGCCAGGCGCGGCAGGTGCTGTTCCAGGCCGTGGATGGGCTGTGCATGGCGTGATCCTGGGGAGGCTTTAAAAAAGAACGGTCGTTCGTGTTTTGACTACACTGTGCGGCGATACCAACCCTGAACCGGAGACACTCCATGTCCGATCTGAACGCCACCTTCGAGGCCGCCGTGGCCAATTCCAAGAACCTCAGCGAGCGCCCCGACAACCCGACGCTGCTGAAGATCTATGCGTTGTACAAGCAGGCCACCGCCGGCGACAACGCCGAGAAGAAGCCGAGCTTCTCTGACATCGTGGGGCGCGCCAAGTGGGACGCTTGGGAAAAGCTCAAGGGCACGTCCGGCGACGCGGCCAAGCAGCAGTACATCGACTTGATCGAATCCCTGCGCGGCTGAGCGCTGTGGGCCCGCCAGCGTGCGGGCCAACCGTCCCCCAGGCCGCGAAGCCGCAGCAGGCACGCGGGGGCGGGGGCAACGCGGCGTCAGCCTCCGCCGTGGGCCACCCGGGGCGGCTGTGGCGCCAGCGCCTGCAGCGCGGCGGTGCGCTCGGCCTGCGGCGCCTGGGCCAGCGCCCGCACGGCTGCATGAAAGCGCGGCCAGTCGCGCCCCTCGCGCTCGAACAGCGCCATGAATGCGGGCACCCCTTCGTCATAAGCCGCCTGCGCGGCGAAGCTGGCGTTGTTGGCATCGCGCACCCAACGGTCCAGCGCCGCCAGTTGTGCCTCCGGGACGTGTGCGGCCAGCCAGCGCGCGCGCAGCGTGGCATAGGCCGCGCGGAAGTCCTGCATTGCTTCTTTTTTCATAGCTGATAGCGCTTGATGGTCGGGCGCTACAGCCCCATTTGATGCATAAATCTCGGCCAGCCGTCGGCGCGTTGCCTGGGTCAGCGCGCGCCATTGCGCGCGGCGCTCCTCGCTGGCCGCGAACTGGGCGCGGGTGGCCGGGGTGGCGTGCTGCTGCAGCCAGCGCTGCACGCCCAGCCGCTCCACCGCCGTGGCGTAGGATTCGTTGAACGCGGTATCGCCCTCGGCATACGCCACCTGGTGCGCCAATTCGTGCAGCAGCAGCCGCACGAAGTCGCCCTCGGGCCAGCCGATGAAGGTGGACAGCAGCGGGTCGCCCCCCATCCAGTTGCTGTAGCCCAGCGTGGAATACGCGGGTACGCCGTACACGCTGACCTCCAGTCCCGTGGCCGCCAGGCGCGCGGCCTCGGCCCGTGCGCCGGGCTCGTCGAAGTAGCCGCGGTAGCCGATGCAGCCGGTGATCGGAAAGCACCAGCGGTGCAGCGTGAGCGAATAGGGGCCCGCCGCCACCACGTTCCACACGGCAGCCGTGCGGTCCAGGCGCGCATAGCGGCGGTAGCTGGCGTTGTCGGGCAGGGCCAGCTCGTCCACCGCGAACGCCCGGGCGCGCTGGGCCAGCTGCAGCCGCTCGCGCAGCGGCGCGGAGGTGTCGGGGTGGGTGATCCACTCCTGCACCGGGCGCGCGGCGTTCATGATCTCCAGGTGCCCGCGCAGGGACTGCCAGTAGTAGCCCAACGTGCCGCCCGACTGGGCGCAGCCGCCCAGCAGCAGCGCGGCTGCCAGCAGTGGCCACGGGCGCCGGGGCGATGGGGTGGATGTGCTCATGGTGGCGGAGGCGGGTGCGGCCAAGCATAGCAAGACGTTCTTGCGCCATGCGACCCAACCCCCACAATGCCCCCATGCTCGAAACCATCGAACCCTCCCCCCCAGACGAGGCCAGTGGCCTGTTCACCGACGAGGGCGGCCATGCGCGCTGCTTCTGGTGCCGCGCCAGCCCGCTGTACCAGCACTACCACGACCACGAATGGGGCTTCCCGGTGACGGACGAGCGCCGCCTGTTCGAGAAGCTCTGCCTGGAGGGGTTCCAGGCCGGCTTGTCGTGGATCACCATCCTGAACAAGCGCGAGGCCTTCCGCGCGGCGCTGGCGCAGTTCGAGGCCGAGCCGCTGGCGGACTTCGGCGCCGCCGAGGTGGACCAACTGATGGGCAACGCCGGTATCGTGCGCCACCGCGGCAAGATCGAGTCGGCCATCAACAATGCGCGCCGCGTGCTGGAGCTGCGCCGCGAGTTCGGGTCGCTGGCGCACTATGTGTGGCGCTATGCGCCCCTGGCCGCGCAGCAGCGGCCCGAGCGCATGACGCTGCCTGCGGTGCGTTCGATGACCACCTCGGCGGCGTCGGTGGCGCTGTCCAAGGATTTGAAGAAGCGTGGGTTCAGCTTCGTGGGTCCAACCACCATGTATGCCTTCATGCAGGCCATGGGGCTGGTCAACGACCACCTGGAGGGCTGCGGCGCACGCGCTGCGGCAGAGGCCGCGCGCGCCGCGTTCACACCCCCCGCTGCGGGCTGATGCGCGCCCCAAAGCCGGCTTAAGGCCGGCTCACGCTATTCGCACTGGCAAAAATAGTGTGAACAGGCCCTAGACCACCGCGTCGGACCGGACCACGATGTGGTCGAACCCCAGATGGTGCAGGCACTCGCGCAGGATGAGCAGCGTGGCCGCGAAGGCGTTGTCCTGCGCAAAGGTGTCCTGCGTGGCGGGGCGCCCCAGGCTGAGGGCGGCCAGGCGGTTGAAGGTGTGCTCCACCGCTTCCAGCGGCAGGCGCAACTCCGGCTGCGCCGGCAGGCCCGCAGCCAGCGCGATCTGGCGTATGCCGCCGTCGGCTGTGTAGAGCGTGGAGCCGGGCGCCAGCAGGTCGCGCACCGGCATCACCGCATCTTCCACCAGCATGATCGCGTGCTCCATCTCGGCCTCCGTGGGCGGCTGGTGGGCAAAGCAGGTGGCGGCCGTCACGCGCGCGCCGATGTCCAGCGTGCGCAGCAGCGCGGGCGCGTCTGCGGCGCCGCTCAGCAGCCGCGTGTGCGCGCCACCGATGTGCAGCGTGGTGAGGGCGTCGGCCATGCCCTCGGCGCGCAGGGCCTGGTACAGCGCGGCGGCATCTTCGGGAGACAGTGGCGCGGGCGTCTGGGGCATGGGGCCTTCCGGTAGCGGGAATGCGGCGATTGTGCGGCACGGGCGGCGTGCAGCGCCGCCCATGAAAAAGCCCTCCGAAGAGGGCTTGCAGGCTAAGCCGGGCAAAAGGGGCGATCAGCCGCCCTTGTTGCTGCGCTTGCCAGGGTTTTTCTTGCTGCGCGTGGCCACGCCGCGCTCCAGGCTCACGCGCTGGCCGCGGCCGTGGGTGGTCACTGCCATGCCGGGCATGGGGGTGGGACGGGGAGTGCGCTTGCGGTCGGCTTCGGTGACGATTTTGTTGCCCATGATGGCTCCTGAAATGAAAACGGTGAAAACGCCCTATTAGGCCATAGCCGCGAGCGCCCTTCCAAGGCCGAGGGGTGTGCCAGGCGTGACACCAAATCTGCTATTAATAAATGAGCTGTTGGGGCACGTCTGGTGAGGCATCCACGGCAATTTTGCCGTGGCATTGCCAGTGGCGGTGCGCGCGGCATCTGTCAGACAGCACCTTGCCGGCATGTCGGCAAGCGCCCATTGACGGGCCTGCCCGCGCCCTTCAAGAATGGCAGCTGTCATGGAGACCGAGGGACATGCCATGAAGCATCTGCTCCACTCCCTGGAGGCCAGCTTGGCGCTTTCCCCTGTAGGGGTGGCTGTCGAACTGCCCGACGGCGCGCGCCTGGGTGACGCGAATGCCGACCTGCGGTTGCGTTTTCGCGACCGCATGGCCGTGGTGGCCCTGGCCATGGGTGAGATCGGCAACGTGGGCACGGCCATCGTCGAAGGCCGCGTGGCGTTGGAAGGCAGCATGCGCCAGTTGATGACGGCGGCCGCGGCGCTGCTCAAGCTGAACCCCACGCACGAGGGACCGGCGACTGGGTGGCAGCGCGTGTTGCTGCGTGCGCGTTCGATGGCGGCGCACACCCTGTCCCATGACGCACGCAATATCCAGTTCCACTACGACCTGTCCGACGACTTCTACGCCCTGTGGCTGGATCCGCGGCGCGTCTATTCCTGCGCTTATTACCGCGTGCCTGACATGAGCTTGGCCCAGGCACAGGAGGCCAAGCTGGACCACATCTGCAGGAAGCTGCTGCTGCGTCCCGGCGACCGCTTCCTGGACATTGGCGCTGGCTGGGGCGGGCTGCTGCTGTGGGCCGCGCAGGAGTACGGCGTGGACGCCACGGGCATCACGCTGTCGCGCAACCAGCATGCGCATGTGCAGCGGCTCATCGAGGAGCGCGGCCTGCAGGGTCGTGTGCGCATGCAGTTGCTGGACTACCGCGAACTGCAGGTGGAGCAGCCGTTCGACAAGATTGCCTCGGTCGGCATGTTCGAACATGTGGGCCGTTCGCAGATGGAGCGGTACTTTGCCACCGTGCACCGCCTGCTGCGCCCGGGTGGTCTGCTGCTCAACCACGGCATCACGTCGGGCGGGCTGGACAATCCCCGGCTGGGCGCCGGCTTGGGCGATTTCATCGAGCGCTACATCTTCCCCGGCGGCGAACTACTGCATGTGAGCACGGTGCTGCACGACATGGCCCGGGCCGGGCTGGAGATGGTGGACACCGAGAACCTGCGTCCGCACTACGCCCGCACGCTGTGGGCCTGGTCGGATGCGCTGGAGGCCCGTCAGGACGAGGCGCGCAGCGTGCTTGTCGCGCAGCACGGCAAGGAACGCGGCGAGAAGGCCCTGCGCGCCTACCGGCTGTACCTGGCGGGCTGCGCCCTGGCCTTCGAGCGCGGCTGGACCGCGCTGCACCAGATGCTGGCCGTGCGGCCCACGGGCCACGTGGAAGATGGCGTGCTCAAGGGTGCGCAGTCCGACTATCCTTTCAGCCGCGCCTACATGTATGAAGGCCCTGCGGCCACCCACTGATCCTTTGTCCTGGAACTTCGATGCTTTTCAAATTCAAATCCCGCGCCACCGCCGACGTCATCATGCTGGAGCCCAATGGCAAACAGCTGCTGGAGATCATCGGCAAGTCGCCGAATGAGCCGCACGGCATCATCACCGCCGCGCAGATTCCTGCCGCCATCCGCGCGCTGGAAGAGGCGGTAGCGGTTGAAGAGGCCGCTGCAGCGGCCACCGCCCCGGACGAGGACGATCAGACCGAGGAAGAGGCCCCTCGCGGCGACGGCGTGCGCCTGCGCCAGCGCGCGGCGCCCTTCATCGACATGCTGCGCCGCAGCGCCGCCGAGGATTGCGACGTGGTCTGGTGACGCGCAGCGCGCCCTGGCGGGCGCGCGCATCCGCTCTTCAATCCACCTTCGCGCCGGACGCCTTCACCACCTGCGCCCACTTGCGGTGCTCGCGGTCGATCAGGCTGGCAAATTCGGCGCTCGTATTGCCGCCGGGAATCGCTCCCTGGGACAGCAGCCGCTCCTTGACGGCAGGGGTGGCCAGCGCCTTGGCCACTTCCTGCTGGACGCGCTGGACGATGTCGGCCGGCGTGCCCGCGGGCGCCAGCAGTCCGAACCAAGAACTGGCTTCGAAGCCCTTGAGCGCGGGGCCGCCGGCCTCTTCCACCGTGGGGACGTCGGGCAGGGCGGTGGAGCGTTTCGCGCTGGTGACCGCCAGCGCCTTGAGCTTGCCGCCCTTGATATGGGCCATGGAGGAGGGCAGGTTGTCGAACATCACGTCCATGTTGCCGCCCACCATGTCCAGCAGCGCGGGCGCAGATCCGCGGTAGGGCATGTGCAGCATGTAAGTGCCGGTCATGCTCTTGAACAGCTCGCCGGCCAGGTGGATCGAGGTGCCGTTGCCGCTGGACGCCATGTTGAGCTTGCCCGGGTTGGCTTGGGCATAGCGGATGAAGTCCTGCACGGTGTTGATGCCCAGGCTGCGCGCCTTCTCGGTGTTCATGACCATCACGTTGGGCACCGACGCGACAAGCGTGACGGGCGCGAAGTCCTTGATCGGGTCGTAGGGCAACTGCTTGTACAGCGCGCGGTTGATGCCATGCGTGCCCACGGTGCCCATCAGCAGCGTGTAGCCGTCAGGGGCGGACCTGGCCACCAGTTCGGCACCGATGTTGCCTCCCGCGCCGCCGCGGTTGTCCACGATGAACTGCTGGCCAAAGGCCTTGCCCAGCTCGGGCGCAATGGCGCGCGCCAGGATGTCGGTGGTCCCCCCGGCGGCGAACGGCACCACGATGCGGACCGGCTTGGCCGGCCATGGGCTGGCTTGGGCATACGCGGCGCCCGTGGCGCCCAGGCCCAATGCAAGAAGCGCCGCGATGGCGTGCAGGGCCTGGCGGCGCGGTGGGGTGCGGCGTGGGGTGGATGTGTGCGGCATGCGGTCTTTCCAAAAAGCGTGAAAGAAGGCTTCGGTTGTAGGCGCCGCAGCCGCGCAGGGGCAGCAGGATTACCCGCAGTTCCCATGAAAAAACGCCCGGTGCGCGGGCACCGGGCGTTGGCAGGAAAGGCGGGCAGACGGACGCGCCCGCCGCGCTGGCGCAGATCAGTCGGCGTAAGTGCCGGCTGCCTTGATCACCATGCCCCACTTTTCGATTTCGGACTGCACGAACTTCTTGTGTTCGGCCGGCAGCACGCGCTTGTCGGCCACCACCACGGCGCCCAGGCCTTCCTGCTTCTTGATGAAGTCAGGATCCTTCACGGCCACTTGCAGCGCTTCGTTGATGCGCGTCAGCACGGCGGCGGGCGTGCCCTTGGGGGCATACAGGCCATGCCAGACGGAGACGTTGAAGTCTTTCAGGCCGCTTTCCTGCAGCGTCGGCAAGTCCTTGAGCGAAGGCATCGTCAGGCGCTGGTTGGTGGTCACGGCAAAGGCCTTGACCTTCTTGCCCTCGATCTGCGTCGTGGTGTTGGTGGTCTGGTCGCACATCAGGTCGATCTGGCCGCCAATCAGGTCGGTGATGGCGGGCGCCGCGCCCTTGTAGGCCACGGGCGTCATGTGCGACTGCAGCGCGTGCTGGAACATCAGGCCGCACAGATGGCCGGCCGAGCCCAGGCCGGAGTGGCCCAGGTTCACCTTTTCCTTGTTCTGCGCAATCCAGGTGGCCAATTCCTTGTAGTTCTTGGCCTCCAGCGTCGGGCGCGAGATGATGGTCATGGGCACGTCGTTGACGATGCCCAGGAACTCGAAGTCGTTCAACACGTTGAACGACAGCTTGCGGTACAGCGTGGGGATGGTGGCCATGCCGATGTGGTTCAGCAGCAGGGTGTAGCCGTCCGGCTGTGCACGGGCCACCTTGGCTGCGCCAATGGTGCTGCCTGCACCGGCGGCGTTTTCGACGACGACCGTGGCACCGCCCAGGGGCTTGCGCAGGGCCTCTGCCAGGTCACGGGCCACGCGGTCGGTGGGGCCGCCGGCCGAGAAGGGCACGACGATGGTGATGTTCTTATCTTTGACCGGATAGGCCTGGGCGGATGCGCCGAATGCAGCCAGGATGGCGGCCGCTCCCACGGCGATCTTGAATGTCGTTCTCATGATGCTCCTTGGAAAAGAGGCGCAATCATAGAGAGGAACGGCGTGCCGGACATCAAGGAAACCCCCGAGGCCGCACCGCCTGACAAATGGGCGACGTTTGACCCCAGGGGGTTGACGCGGCTGCGGGCGGCTTGTGTGCCGCGCACGACGCCGTGGCGACGGACGGCGCCGGCCGGCCGCCCCGCGGGGCATCAGCGGTAGCTGCGCGCGTCTTCGATGACCTTGCCGTCGTTGGGCAGGCTGCCGGGAGGCACCATCTGCACGTCGCCGCGCAGCTTGGTCACTTCGCGCAGCGCTTCGGCCAGTTGCTGGGCCATGCCTGCGGCGGTTTCCGTGGTCTCCACCTGCAGCACCATCTGGTCGTTGGCCATCTCGCCGCTGACCACCAGCCGCGCGCGCTGCACCTGGGGGAAGCGCTTGACCACGCTGGCAATCTGGCCGGGGTGCACGAACATGCCGCGCACTTTGGTGGTCTGGTCCGCGCGGCCCATCCAGCCCTTGATGCGGGTGTTGGTGCGGCCCGTGGGGCACTGGCCCGGCAGTACGGCCGACAGGTCGCCGGTGCCGAAGCGGATCAGCGGGTAGTCGGGGTTCAGCGTGGTGATGACCAGCTCGCCCACTTCGCCCTCGGGCACCGGGTCGCCGGTGCCCGGGCGCACGATCTCGACGATCACGCCCTCGTCCAGCACCAGGCCTTCGCGCGCGCTGGTCTCATAGGCGATCAGGCCCAGGTCTGCCGTGGCGTAGCACTGGTAGCCCGTCACGCCGCGCGCGGCCAGCCAGTCGCGCAGCGAGGGCGGGAAGGCCTCGCCCGAGACCAGCGCCTTGGTCACGCTGGGCAGCGCCACGCCGTGTTCGTGGGCCTTGTCGAGGATGATCTTCAGGAAGCTGGGCGTGCCGATGTAGCCGGCCGGGCGCAGTTCGGCCATGGCCTGCACCTGCTGCTCGGTCTGCCCCGTGCCGCCTGGAAAGACCGTGCAGCCCAGCGCGTGGGCGCCGGTCTCCATCATCGAGCCGGCAGGCACGAAGTGGTAGCTGAAGCTGTTGTGGATCAGCTCGCCGGGGCGAAACCCCGCGGCATACATGGCGCGTGCCATGCGCCAGTAGTCCGGCCGCGCGCCCTCGGGCTCATAGATGGTGCCGGGGCTGGCGAACACGCGGGGCATGTGACGCCCGAATCCCAGGGCGCTGAAGCCGCCGAACGCATTCTGGCCGCGCTGCGCCTGCTGGCGCTCCAGCAGTTCGTACTTGCGCGTGACGGGCAGGCGGGCCAGCGCGGCGCGGTCGGTGATGGTGGTGGCGTCCACGCCCGCCAGGATGCCGGCGAAGGCGGGGCTGGCCTGCTGGGCGTGGGCGATCTGCCGGGGCAGGGCCGCCATGAGGGCGGCTTCGCGCTCGGCGGGGGCGCGGGTTTCCAGGGCGTCGTAGAACATGCTCATGCCTGGGTCTCCTGTCGTTGGGAGGGGTTTAGGGCAAAATAGGCCTCCAGCGCTTGCCTGTCAAGCGCTAGCAGCTATTAATTTGAGAGTAATTAGGCCAGCCAGCGCTTGCGGCGCTTGTAGCTCTTGACGTCCTTGAAGCTCTTGCGCTCGCCGCCGCCCACGCCCAGGTAGAACTCCTTCACGTCTTCGTTGCTGGCCAGGTCCTGCGCGGCGCCGTCCATGACGATGCGGCCGCTTTCCATGATGTAGCCGTAGTCCGCGTACTTCAGCGCCATGTTGGTGTTCTGCTCGGCCAGCAGGAAGGTCGTGCCTTCCTTGGCGTTGAGATCCTTCACGATGTTGAACACCTCTTCCACGATCTGCGGCGCCAGGCCCATCGAGGGCTCGTCCAGCAGCACGATGTTGGGGTTGCTCATGATGGCCCGGCCGATCGCGCACATCTGCTGCTCGCCGCCCGAGGTGTAGGCGGCCTGGCTGGTGCGGCGCGTCTTCAGGCGCGGGAAGTAGTTGTAGACCTTCTCCAGGTTGGCGGCGATCTCGCCCTTGTCGGTGCGCGTGTAGCTGCCGGTGAGCAGGTTCTCCTCGATGGTCAGGTGGGCGAAGCAGTGGCGCCCCTCCATGACCTGCACCACGCCGCGCTTGACCAGGTCGGCGGGCGAGAGGTTCTGGATCTGCTCGCCGCGCAGCTCGATGCTGCCCTTGGTGACCTCGCCGCGCTCGCCCTTGAGCAGGTTGGAGATCGCGCGCAGCGTGGTCGTCTTGCCCGCGCCGTTGCCGCCCAGCAGGGCGACGATGCCCTTCTCGGGCAGTTGCAGCGACACGCCCTTGAGCACCAGGATCACATGGTTGTAGATGACCTCGATGCCATTGACGCTGAGAACGATGTTTCTGGACTCCATAGCCTTGCCCTTGTAGTGGTGCCAATCGGCAGGGCTGTCGCCACAGCCCTCTCGATTGGCGGCTGCCCTGCGCAGCCGCTTGAACCTGGCGCAACCCGCGCCAGCAGGCGCCGTGGAACGGGTCTTGCCCGACCACCGGCGCCACCCCCTTCCCGAGCAGAAGGGCGATGGCGCGCAGCGCCTCAGGGGACGTCCTTAGGACTGGCAGTCGCCCGCTTCGCGGCGGGACATCTTCTTGTCGGCAAGGTACTTGTCCGCGCCGGCCTTGACCATAGGCTTGATGACCTGCTCATCGGCCTGGTACCAGTCGGACGAGAACTTCCACTGCTTGCCATCCCAGGTGTGCACGCGGGCCCAGGTAGAACCCATGTGGTCCGCGCAGCTGGTGGACAGCGGGCGCATCAGGTCGGTAAAGCCCAGCGCGTCCAGTTTTTTCTGGTCCAGCGCCAGGTTTTCCATGCCCCAACGCACCTGCTCGCCGGTCATGACCTTGCCCTTGCCGAAGCGCTCCTGCGCGCGGCGCACGGCCTCCACGCCCAGCATCTGGATGATCACGCCGCGCGTGTACAGCACCGAGCCCACTTCGTCCTTGGGGCCCGTGCCCTGGTTGGCGCCATGCACGTGCTTGAGGATGTCCTGCATGACCTTGGACTGCGTGCCATGGCCGTTGAGCGCCAGCGCGTGGTAGCCCTTGGCGCCATCGCCCACGTCGCGCACGTCCGGCTCGGCACCGGCCCACCACACGCCGTACATCTTGTCGCGCGGGTAGCCGGTGGCCTGGGCTTCCTTCAGGGCGGTGGAGTTCATCACGCCCCAGCCCCACAGCAGCACGTAGTCGGGGCGGCTCTGGCGCACCTGCAGCCAGGTGGCCTTCTGCTCCACGCCGGGCGCGGTCACGGGCAGCATCTGCAGCTCGAAGCCGTGCATCTTGGAGCGCTCCTGCAGCAGCGGAATCGGCTCCTTGCCGAAGGGGCTGTCGTGGTAGACCAGTGCGATCTTCTTGCCCTTGAGCTTGTCCAGGCCGCCGGCGTTCTTGCCGATGTGCTGGATCAGGATGTCGGCGCCGGTCCAGTAGCTGCCCATGTAGGGGAAGTTCCACTTGAAGGCCATGCCGTCCTGCGCGACCGACAGGCCATAGCCCAGCGTCATCAGCGGGATCTTGTCCACGGGCGCCTTCTCGGTCAGCGCGAAGGTGATGCCGGTGGCCTGCGGGTCGAACAGCGTCACGCCGGGGCGGCTCTTCAGACGCTCGTAGCACTCCACGCCGCGGTCGGTGGCGTAGCCGGTCTCGCACTCTTCCCAGGTCAGCTTCACGCCGTTCACGCCGCCGTCGCGCGCGTTGATCATCTTGATGTAGTCCTGCTTGCCGTTGGCCCATGGCACGCCGTTCGGGGCGTAGGGGCCCGTGCGGTACGACAGCAGGGGGAAGAACTGTTCCTTGGCCTGGGCGGCGGCGCCGCCTGCAAAGCCGGCCAGGGTGCAGGCCACCGTGGCGGCCGCAGCGAGTCGGGTGAATTTCATGGTCTTGTCTCCTTGTGGTTGGATGGAACGTCGCCTGAATTGCGCCGGTCGGCGCGGAACACACCTTGCAATGGCATCAATGGGGGAAGGGCCACACGCGCATCTTCTGCTTGCCGATGGACCACAGCTTGGCCAGGCCGTGGGGCTCCACGATGAGGAACCACACGATCAGCGCGCCGAAGATCATCAGTTCCGCATGCGACACGGCGGCGGTGGAGATGTCCACGCCGAACAGGCCGGCCACCGCGGGCAGGAACTGGTTCAGGAAGATGGGCAGCACCACGATGAAGGCCGCGCCGAAGAACGCGCCCATGATGGAACCCATGCCGCCGATGATGACCATGAACAGCAGGCGGAACGACACCTCGACCGAGAACGCCGCCGGCTCCCACGAACCCAGGTGCACGAAGGCCCACAGCGCGCCCGCCATGCCGACGATGAAGGAGCTGACGGCGAAGGCGCTGAGCTTGGCGTACATAGGGCGGATGCCGATCACCGCGGCGGCCACGTCCATGTCGCGGATGGCCATCCATTCGCGGCCGATGGCGCCGCGCACCAGGTTCTTGGCCAGCAGGGCCACGACTACCAGGAGCGTCAGGCAGAACAGGTACTTGGCCATGGCGCTGTCCAGCGGCATGCCGAAGACCTGCAGGTTGCTGACCGAGACCGAACCCGAGTCGGAATTGTTGGTGAACCACTTGATGCGCAGGAACATCCAGTCGCTGAAGAACTGCGCCGCCAGCGTGGCCACGGCCAGGTACAGCCCTTTCACGCGCAGGCTGGGCAGCCCGAACAGGATGCCGAAGAACGTGGCGCACAGCCCGCCCAGGATGAGGGCCGGGACCAGCGGCATCCCGGGGAAGCGCACGAAGAAGTTGAAGGCCCCGTAGGCGCCCACCGCCATGAAGGCGCCCGAGCCCAGCGAGATCTGCCCGCAGTAGCCCACGAGGATGTTCACGCCCAGCGCGGCCATGGACATGATGACCAACGGGATCAGGATGGCGCGGTAGAAGTAGTCCGACGCCATCGCGGGCACCGCCACGAAGGCCACGGCCAACAGCAGCAGGATGGCGATGCGGTCCTGGGTGATGGGAAAGATCTGCTGGTCGGCCTTGTAGGTGGTCTTGAACTGGCCGTTTTCGCGGTAGAACATTATTTACTCCAAATCTTTCAACCAAGGGCGATGATCTTTTGGCTGCGGGCACTGCGTGCCCTCGCAGGAAGACCATCCTTCGCCTGCGGCGAAGAACCCTGCGGGTTGATCGCGTATGTCATACGCGATCGATGATCTTCTCGCCGAACAAACCTTGGGGCCGGAACAGCAGGAACACGAGGGCCAGCACGTAGGCAAACCAGATCTCGATGCCGCCGCCCACGAAGGGGCCCAGGTACACCTCGGAGAGCTTCTCGCCCACGCCGATGATCAGCCCGCCGATGATGGCGCCCGGCACCGAGGTCAGGCCGCCCAGGATCACCACTGGCAGCGCGCGCAGCGCCACCGTGGTCAGCGAGAACTGCACGCCCAGCTTGGAGCCCCAGATCATCCCGGCCACCAGTGCCACGACACCGGCGACACACCACACGATGACCCAGATGTGGTTGAGCGGGATGCCGATGGACTGCGCCGCCTGGTGGTCGTCCGCCACGGCGCGCAATGCGCGGCCGGTCTTGGTCTTTTGAAAGAAGATGCTCAGCACCACCACCAGGGCGGCGGCAATGCCTGCGGCAATCACGTCTTCCTTGTTCACGAGCACGCCGCCCTCGAACACGGTGTCCAGCAGGAACACCGGGTCCTTGGGCATGCCGATGTCGATCTTGTAGATGTCGCTGCCGAAGAAGGTCTGGCCCAGGCCTTCCAGGAAGTAGGTGATGCCCAGCGTGGCCATGAGCAGCGTGGCGCCTTCCTGGTTCACGAGGTGGCGCAGCACCAGGCGCTCGATGAACCAGGCCACTGCGAACATGCACAGGCCTGCGATCAGGAACGCGGCCAGATTGGCCACGATGGGGTTGCTGATGCCGGTCCACTCCGGGATCCACTCGGCAAAGCGCGCCATGGCCAGGGCCGCGAACAGCACCATGGCACCCTGCGCGAAGTTGAAGACGCCCGAGGCCTTGAAGATCAGCACGAAGCCGAGTGCCACCAGCGCGTAGAGCATGCCGGCCATCAGGCCGCCGATCAGGGTTTCGAGAAAGAATGCCATTTGCTTGCCCTCAGTGGCTGGTGCCCAGGTAGGCGCGAATCACGTCTTCGTTGTTGCGCACTTCGTCCGGCGCGCCGTCACCGATCTTTTTGCCGTAGTCCAGCACCACGACGCGGTCGCTGATGTCCATCACCACGCCCATGTCGTGTTCGATGAGGACGATGGTGGTGCCGAACTCGTCGTTCACATCCAGGATGAAGCGGCACATGTCCTGCTTCTCCTCTACGTTCATGCCGGCCATGGGTTCATCGAGCAGCAGCACCTGAGGTTCCATGGCGAGGGCCCGGCCCAAGTCCACGCGCTTCTGCAGGCCGTAGGGCAACTGGCCGACGGGGGTCTTGCGGTGCGCCTGGATCTCCAGGAAGTCGATGATGTGTTCGACCTTCTCGCGGTGGGCGATCTCCTCGCGCTCGGCCGGTCCGATGCGCAGTGCCTGCAGGAGCAGGTTGCTTTTGATCTTGAGGTTGCGCCCGGTCATGATGTTGTCGATCACGCTCATGCCCTTGAACAACGCCAGGTTCTGGAAAGTGCGCGCGATGCCCATCTCGGCGACCTGGCGGCTGTTCATGTGGCCGAACGTCTGGCCGCGGAAGGTGATGGAGCCCTCGGACGGCGTGTACACGCCGTTGATGCAGTTGAGCATGGAGCTCTTGCCCGCGCCGTTGGGGCCGATGATCGAGCGGATCTCGTGCTCGCGCACGTTGAACGAAATGTCGGTGAGCGCCTTGACGCCGCCGAACCGCAGGCTGATGTTCTTGACGTCGAGGATGACGTCGCCAATCTTCTTGCTGGTCATGTGTCTGCTGCCTCGTTGCGTGTCAGGCGGCCGCCCGGGTGGCGGGGAAGGTCTTGGCGTCGGTGATCTTCAGCGTGGCGCTCACGCTGCCCTTGCGCCCGTCCTCGAACTTCACCTGCGTTTCGATGAACTGCTCGGCCTTGCCCGTGTACAGCGCGTCCACCAGCACGCCGTACTTCTCGGCGATGAAATTGCGGCGCACCTTGCGCGTGCGGGTCAGTTCGTCGTCGTCGGGGTCCAGCTCCTTGTGCAGCACCAGGAAGCGCGCGACCTGCGTGTCGGCCATGCCGGCTTCGGCGGCCAGGTCGGCGTTCACCTGCGAGATGCAGTCGGCGATCAGCTCGATCACCTTGGGCTTGGAGGCCAGGTCCACATAGCCGCCGTAAGGGATGCCCTGGCGCTCGGCCCAGTTGCCCACGGCCTCGTAGTCGATGTTGATGAAGGCGCAGACCTGATCGCGCTGGTTGCCGAAGCAGACGGCTTCCTTGATGTGCGGGAAGAACTTGAGCTTGTTCTCGATGTAGTTGGGCGCGAACATGGCGCCGCTGGCCGTCTTGCCCACGTCCTTGGCGCGGTCGATGATGCGCAGCTGGCCGTTGGCGTCGATCACGCCGGCATCGCCGGTGTGGAAGTAGCCTTCGGCGTCGATCACCTCGGCGGTGGCGTCGGGCCGCTTGTAGTACTCCTTGAGCACCGACACGCCCTTGACCAGCACCTCGCCGTTGTCGGCGATCTTCAGCTCGATGCCGGGGGCCGCCTGGCCCACGGTGTTCAGGTCCACCTGGCCATCACGCTGCAGGCAGACGTAGGCGCAGGTTTCCGTCTGACCGTAGAGCTGCTTGAGGTTGATGCCGATGGAGCGGAAGAAGCGGAACAGGTCGGGCCCGATGGCCGCGCCTGCCGTGTAGGCCACGCGGATGCGCGACAGGCCCATCACATTGCGCAGCGGTCCGTAGATGGCGAGATCGGCCAGGCGGTACTTGAGGCGGTCAATTGCGCCCACGGGCTTGCCGTCCAGGAGATCGGAGCCCACACGGCGCGCCAGCTGCATGCATTTCTCGAACAGCCAGCGCTTGGGCGCGGCGGCGTCTTCCATGCGGATGGAGACCGACGTCAGCATGCCTTCGAACACGCGCGGCGGGGCGAAGTAGTAGGTGGGGCCGATCTCGCGCAGGTCGATGGAGACGGTGCTGGCCGACTCGGGGCAGTTGATGGTGAAGCCGGCCACCATCCACTGCGCGAGCGAAAAGAGATGGTCTC
This sequence comes from Diaphorobacter nitroreducens, assembly GCA_003755025.1. Taxonomy (GTDB): domain Bacteria; phylum Pseudomonadota; class Gammaproteobacteria; order Burkholderiales; family Burkholderiaceae_C; genus Diaphorobacter; species Diaphorobacter nitroreducens. Next base: position 183,918 of record RJVL01000001.1, read on the forward strand.
CCACCCACGCAGGGGGCAGGTAGGAAATCACGTTGTCCTGCGGGCCCAGGCGGTCCACCTCCACCGCGCCTTGCGCAGAGGCGATGAAGCTGGCATGCGTCTGGCACACGCCCTTGGGCTTGCCCGTGGTGCCCGAGGTGTAGAGGATCACCGACACGTCCTGCGGGTCGATCTGCTCCACCAGGGCATCCCATGCGCCGGGGTGGGCCTTGTCCCACTCGGCGCCGCGCGCCACCAGCTGCGCGGTGCTGATGAGGCCCGGCTGGTCGTAGTGGCGCAGGCCGCGCGGGTCGTCATAGATGATGTGCTGGATGCCGGATACCGATTCGCGCACCTCCAGCAGCTTGTCCACCTGTTCCTGGTTTTCGGCAAACGCGAAGGCAATCTCCGCGTCCTGGATGACGAAGGTCATCTCGGCGGCCACGGCGTCCTGGTACAGCGGAATCGGCACGCCCCCCACGCTTTGCACGGCTACGAAGCCCATGTACAGGTGTGGCCGGTTGTCGCTGATCAGCGCCAGGTTCTGGCCCTTGGCAAAGCCCAGCGACAGCAGCCCGCAGGCCATGTGGCGCACCTCGGCCGCGGCGTCCTTCCAGCTCCAGGTCTGCCAGATGCCATATTCTTTCTCGCGCAGTGCTGCAGCGTCGGGGCGCTGGGCGGCGTGCTGCAGCAGTAGATGGGGGAATGTGGTCTTCATTCCGGTTCCTATCAGGGTCTGTGGAGGGCAGCGCACGGGAAACAAGAAGTCCGCTGCCGGTTTGCAACCAATGGTAGGAACGACTTTGACGTTATCTTGTCTTTACGATGACAATTCAAGGGTTAGTCCTCAGGGGTCTAACCCTGACCGCCCTCGACAGGTGGTGATCGCGGGGGGCTGAGGGGTTCATGGGCGCGACAGGCGAGGGCGCTATGCTCGCCGCCATGTACGCCCCGTTCTTCGGACTCGAACACCCGCCTTTTTCCATCGCGCCCGACCCGCGCTACCTCTTCATGAGCGAGCGCCATCGCGAAGCCCTGGCCCACCTGCTGTATGGCCTGGATGCGGGCGGCGGCTTCGTGCTGCTCACCGGCGAGATCGGCACCGGCAAGACCACGGTGTGCCGCTGCTTCCTGGAACAGATTCCGCCGCAGTGCAACGTCGCTTACATCTTCAACCCGAAGCTCACGGTGCCTGAGCTGCTGCGCTCCATCTGCGACGAATTCGGCGTGGCGCACCGCCCCGCCATACCGGGGGCGGAGACCGTGAAGGACTGCCTGGACCCGCTCAACGACTTCTTGCTGCAGCAGCATGCGGCGGGGCGCAACAACGTGCTCATCATCGACGAGGCGCAGAACCTCGCGCCCGATGTGCTGGAACAACTGCGCCTGCTCACCAACCTCGAGACCAGCGAGCGCAAGCTGCTGCAGATCATCCTCATCGGCCAGCCCGAGCTGCGTGCGATGGTGGCGGCGCCGGAGCTGGAGCAGCTCGCGCAGCGCGTGATCGCGCGCTACCACCTGGACGCCTTGAGCGCCGACGAAACACGCCAGTACATCGCCCACCGCATGGCCGTGGCCGGGCTGCAAGGGCCGCTGCCTTTTCAGCAGCGGGCGCTGGCGCGCGTGCACGCGCTCACGGGTGGCGTGCCGCGGCGCATCAACCTGCTGTGCGACCGTGCCCTGCTGGGTGCCTACGGCGCGGGTGTGCGCGAGGTGACCGATGCCATGGTGCGCCGCGCCGCGCGCGAGGTGTTCGATGCGCCCGCCACGGCGCGCCCGGGCACGGCGGGGCGCTGGCTCGCCGCTGGAACCGGCGGGCTGGTGGGCGCTGCGGCGCTGGGCGGGCTGGCCTGGGCCCTGGGCTGGTGGCCGCTCGCAGACGGTGGCGCCGGCTCCACACAGGCGCAGGCACAGACACAGACACAGAGGCCGACCATCGCCGCGTCGGCTGCGGCCGTGCCCGCGTCATCCCCCGCCTCGGCTGCTTCTGCACCCGACGCGCCGGCCCCGCCAGCGCCCCCGCCGACATTGGCGCAGTTCCTGGCCATCCAGCCCGTGGCGCAGGCGCCGGCGGCCTGGCAGGCGCTGGCCCGGCAGTGGCAGGCGAGCGTGCCCGACGGCGCCGCGGACCCTTGCACCGCGCTGGCGTCCGAGGGCCTGCGCTGCTACCGCAGCCGCCGCGCCAGCCTGAACCTGCTGCGCCAGCTCGACCGGCCCGTGCTGCTGATGCTGCGGCCCGCCGAGGGCGATGCGCAGGGCGAGGCCCTGGCGCCTGAGGTGGCGGTCTTGCTGCGCCGGCTGGATGACGGCACCGCCACGCTGGAAGGCGTGCAGGGCCAGACGCTGCAGGTGCGCGTGACGGAGCTTGCGCCGCTGTGGCGCGGCGAGGTTGCCACGCTGTGGAAGGCCCCTGCCGAGCTGGCCGATTCGGGCGACGTCACCGCCACTGCCGCGGGCGCCGCCTGGCTGGACCAGCAACTGGCGGCCGCCGGCGCGGGCACCGCCGCAGCCCGTACCGCAACGCCCGCCGCGCGCCGCGCGCGCATCCACCAATTTCAGCTGGGCCAGGGCCTCACGCCCGATGGCCGCGCTGGTCCCTTGACCCTGATGTTGCTCAACCGCGCCGCAGGCGTGCCGGAGCCGCGTTTGCTCAGCGGAGCCTGAACCCATGTCCTACATTCTTGATGCGCTGCGGCGCGCCCAGGCCGAGCGCGGCCGTGGCAGCGTGCCCGGCCTGCATACCCCCGCGTCGCCCGTGGCGGTGCCCACCGTGCAGCGCGCCGCACCGGCGCGGGGGCTGCCCTGGATGGTGCTTGCAGCGCTGGCGGGCGTTGGGGCGGCAGCCGGCGCCTGGTGGCTGGTGCGTGCGCCCAGTGCGACGGTGGCCGCGGTGGTGCCGGCGCCTGCACCCGCAATACCGGCACCTGCCGCTCCGGCCTCCGCCGTGCCGGCCCAAGGGGCAGCGCCGTTGCCCGAAACTGCGCCCGCAACCACACCAGCGCCAACACCAACACCAGCGCCAACACCAGCGCGAGCACCGGCATCGGCATCTGCACCAGCATCCAAACCCACGCCCGAGCGCTCTGCCCGCGCCGAAGCGCCTGCCCCCCGGCCCGAGCGCAGCGCGCCGGCCCCCGCGGCGCCTGCCCGCGCACCGGCCCCGCGCGCTGCGCCGCCGGCTCCCGCGCCGCAGGAATCGACGGGAACCGTCTTTGCCCTGGCCGACCTGCCGGCGAGCGTGCGTGAGCAACTGCCCACCCTGCAGCTCGCGGGCGTGACCTACTCGTCCAATCCCGTGTACCGCATGGTGATCGTCAACGGCCAGGTGCTGCACGAGGGGGATACCGCCGCCCCCGGCCTGGTGCTGGAGCGCATCGAGCCGGCGCGTACCGTGTGGGCGTTCCGCGGCTACCGCTATGCCTTGCCGACGCAGTGATGGGTTTCTAGTCAAACAGGGCTTGATCCCAGAATCAGTAAGCGCTAACAGCTATTAAATAAATAGCATTTGAGTGTGTCGATACCTCGGACCGGCCAGGCGTTGGTTCGTGGTATTCCCGCTGCCCCGCTGCGCGCTTTGACCGCATGCTTGCGCGCATGAGCCAAGACGCCTCCCTGCACCAGCGGCGCCGCCCGCCCACGGCCCAAGAACTCAGCGGCATTCCCTGGATGGCGTTGCTGCAGCCCGCCGAGCGCGAACGGGCGGTGGCCGCGCTGGCCGTCGGCGATGCCCAGCCGGGCGACTACGTGTGCCGTGTGGGCCGGCCGGTGACGTACTGGTTTGGGGTGGTCGAGGGCCTGCTCAAGATGAGCGCGGACAACGCCGACGGGCTGACAATGACCTTCACCGGCGTGCCCCCCGGCGGCTGGTTCGGCGAAGGCACGGCGGTCAAGCGCGAGCCCTACCGCTACAACATCCAGGCCCTGCGCAGGAGCGTGGTGGCGGGCCTGCCCATCGACACCTTCCATTGGCTGCTGGACCATTCCATCGGCTTCAACCGCTTCGTGATGAACCAGCTCAACGAGCGCCTGGCACAGTTCATCGCCGCGCGGGAAATCGACCGCCTCACCAACCCCGACCTGCGCGTGGCGCGCAGCCTGGCGGCGCTGTTCAACCCCGTGCTCTACCCGGGCGTCGGGGAAGTGCTGCGCATCACCCAGCAGGAGCTGGCCTACCTGGTCGGCCTGTCGCGCCAACGTGTGAACGAGGCCCTGGCGACCCTGGAAGCGCAGGGGGCGATCCGCGTGGAGTACGGCGGCCTGCGCGTGCTGGACCTGCAGGCGCTGCGCACCAGCCTGTTCAGGCGGATGGAGCCGGCGGACGCGGACCGCCCCGGGCCCCGGCGCCGCGCTTCACCGCGCAGGGCGCCGGCCGACGAGAACGAGCCTGCCGCCATGATCTGAAGGCGCGGTAGAGGGGGCGGGGCGCGGCGCGCTCCATGGCGCGAGACAATAGCGCCATGCCCGAAACGCCCGCCCGTCCCCCCGCACGGTCCGTCCCCGCACCGTCCGCTTCTGCTTCCCCCACTCCGCTGCGCCCGCGGCTGGTGCTGCGCAAGCCGATCGCGCCCGCAGCACCTGTGGCCGCCGGCAAGGCGCCGGGCCGGTCCGCAGGCCGGACGGCCGGCACGGCCGCACCCAGCGGCGCGGCAGGTGCCCCCCGTACGGCGAGCCGGCACGCGCCGGCCGCGCCGCGCCCTCCTGCCACCCGTGCGCCCGCTGGCGCTGCGCAGGCGCCTGCAGACGGCCGCATGCGCCTGAACAAGCGCATGGCCGATCTGGGGCTGTGTTCGCGCCGCGAGGCCGACGACTGGATCGCCCAGGGCTGGGTGCGCGTCAACGGGCAGGTGGCGGCCATGGGGCTGCAGGTGGGGCCGCACGACCGCATCGACGTGGACCGCGCGGCCCAGGGCCACCAGCGCCAGCAGGTGACCATCCTGCTGCACAAGCCCATGGGCTATGTGAGCGGCCAGGCCGAGGACGGCCACACGCCGGCCGTGGCGCTGATCAACCCACGTACGCACTGGAAGGACGATGAGAGCCGCACGCGCTTCGCGCCGGCGCAACTCAAGGGCCTGGCACCCTGCGGGCGGCTGGACATCGACTCCGTAGGCCTGCTGGTGCTGACGCAGGACGGCCGCGTGGCGCGCCAGCTCATCGGCGAGGACTCGACGGTGGACAAGGAGTACCTGGTGCGCGTGCAGTACGGCGATCGCGCGCAGGATGTGCGCGCCGTCTTCCCCGCCGACAAGCTGGCGCTGCTGAACCATGGCCTGGCGCTGGACGGCCAGGAGCTCAAGCCGGCGGTGGTGGAGTGGCAGAACCCCGAGCAGTTGCGCTTCGTGCTGCGCGAGGGCAAAAAGCGCCAGATCCGCCGCATGTGCGAGCTGGTGGGCCTCAAGGTGGTGGGCCTCAAGCGCATTCGCATCGGCCAGGTGCTGCTGGGCAAGCTGCCGCCGGGCCAGTGGCGCTACCTGGCGCCGGGTGAGCGCTTTTAAGCTATTAAATCAGGAGCTGCTAGCGCTCGCCAAAATGGCGTTTGCAGTTCAAAACCCATTGAAATGCAGAAAAGGAGAGCGCAAGCCGCTCTCTTTTTTGATGGCTGCGGTGGGCGTTCAGTCGCTGCTGCCGCTCGACAGCGGTGCGTTGTAGATCACCGCGCCCAGGATCGCGCCGACGCTGGGGCATGCGGCCAGCGTGGCATCGGTTGGTGGCAAATCGCCGTGCCGCGCCCCTTGAAGCCGGGCGCGGCGCCCCCACCTGCGCATGCGTTCCGGCCGCGCCGGAGAACATGGTTGAATCCCCTGTGATTTCTTTCCCGTTGCCTTTGTTTGAAAAACACCTATGAGCAAGCACACCCATTCCTTCCAGGCCGAAGTGGCGCAACTGCTGCACCTGGTCACGCATTCGCTGTATTCCAACAAAGAGATCTTCCTGCGCGAGCTGGTCTCCAACGCCTCGGACGCCTGCGACAAGCTGCGCTTTGAAGCGCTGAACAATGCCGCGCTGTACGAGGATGCGCCCAACCTGGAGGTGCGCGTGTCCTTCGACAAGGAAGCGCGCACGCTGACCATCACCGACAACGGCATCGGCATGAGCGAGCAGGAGGCCATTGACCACCTGGGCACGATCGCCAAGAGCGGTACGCGCGACTTCATGAACCGCCTGTCGGGCGACCAGAAGGCCGACGCGCAGCTGATCGGCCAGTTTGGCGTGGGCTTCTACTCGGGCTTCATCGTGGCCGACCGCATCACGGTCGAGAGCCGCCGCGCGGGCCTGCCCGCCAGCGAAGGCGTGCGCTGGGCCAGCGGCGGCGCGGGTGACTTCGAGGTAGAGGCCATCGAACGTGCGGCGCGCGGCACCAGCGTGATCCTGCACCTGCGCGAAGATGCCGAGGAGTTCCTCAACGCCTGGAAGATCAAGCAGGTGATCGGCAGGTATTCCGACCACATCAGCCTGCCCATCCTCATGGAGAAGGAGGAGTGGAAGGAGAGCGAGAAGGAAGGCGAGCCCGGCCAGATGGTGAAGACCGGCGAGTGGGAAACCGTGAACAAGGCCAGCGCCCTGTGGACGCGGCCCAAGAAGGACATCACCGACGAGCAGTACCAGGACTTCTACAAGTCCATCAGCCACGACTTCGAGAATCCGCTCACCTGGAGCCACAACCGCGTCGAGGGCAACACCGAGTACACGCAGCTGCTGTACATCCCTGCCAAGGCGCCATTCGACCTGTGGAACCGCGACAAGAAGGCCGGCGTGAAGCTGTACGTCAAGCGCGTGTTCATCATGGACGACGCCGAGTCGCTCATGCCCAGCTACCTGCGCTTCGTCAAGGGCGTGATCGACTCCGCCGACCTGCCGCTGAACGTGAGCCGCGAGCTGCTGCAGGAAAGCCGCGACGTGCGCCTGATCCGCGACGGCTCGGTCAAGCGCGTGCTGTCCATGCTCGAGGACCTGGCCAAGCACGACAAGCATGAGGCAGCGGCGGAAGGCGCCGATGGCGTGCAGGACGTGGTCAGCGCCGAGGACAAGGCCAAGGAAGGCAAGTACACCCAGTTCTACGCCGAGTTCGGCGCCGTGCTCAAGGAAGGCCTGGGCGAGGACTTCGCCAACCGCGAACGTCTGGCCAAGCTGCTGCGCTTTGCCTCCACCACATCGGATACGCCGAGCGTTTCCTTTGCCGACTACAAGGCGCGCATGAAGGAGGGCCAGGAGGCCATCTACTACATCACCGCCGACACGCTGGCCGCCGCCAAGAACAGCCCGCAGCTCGAAGTCTTCAAGAAGAAGGGCATCGAAGTGCTGCTCATGACCGATCGCGTGGACGAGTGGGCGCTGAACTACCTGCAGGACTTCGACGGCACGCCCCTGCAGTCCGTGGCCAAGGGCGCGGTGGATCTGGGCAAGCTGCAGGACGAGGCCGAGAAGAAGGCCGCCGAGGAGGCCGCCGAGGCCTTCAAGCCCGTGCTCGCCAAGCTCAAGGAAGCGCTCAAGGACAAGGCCGAGGACGTGCGCGTGACCACGCGCCTGGTCGATTCGCCCGCTTGCCTGGTGGTACAGGACGGCGGCATGAGCACGCAGCTCGCGCGCCTGCTCAAGCAGGCAGGCCAGAGCGCGCCTGACGCCAAGCCCGTGCTGGAAGTGAACCCCGAGCATGCGCTGGTCAAGAAACTGGACGGCAGCGTGCACTTTCACGACCTGGCACACATCCTGTTCGACCAGGCGCTGCTCGCTGAGGGCGGCCTGCCTGAGGATCCGGCCGCGTACGTGAAGCGCGTGAACGCGCTACTGGCCTGAGGCGGGCTTGCCACCCTCGCGCCCGGCCTGTGCCGGGCCGTCTCTACAGACCGACCGCACCCGGTCCTGCGCAAGCAGGCCGGGTTTTTTTGCGCTACGGCGGTTCCGCGTGTCCCGGTCCACATCAAGGCTATCCCTAATGGTTGTCTGGACCGCAGATGGTGAATATCGAAACCTGCGTTCCGATCAAAAAGGGTTGTGACATGGGAATCAAGACATCGCTGGTTTTTTCTGCCCTGGTGTGGGGCTGTTCGGGGCTGGCCCTGGCCCAGAATGCGGCCGCGCCGCAGGACTATCCGCGCCGGCCCATCACCATGGTGATCCCGGCCGCAGCCGGGGGCGGCACCGACGTGGTGGGCCGCGTGCTGGCCGACGAACTGGGCAAGCGCCTGGGCCAGCCGGTGGTGGTGGACAACAAGAGCGGGGCTTCGGGCATGCTGGGCGCCAATGCGGTCGCGCGTGCGGCGCCTGATGGCTACACGGTGCTGGTGTCGTACTCCACGCCCGTGTTCTACGCGCACCACATGTTTTCCAAGGTGCCGTACGACATCCGCAAGGACTTCGAGTTCATCACCCAGATCGCTGCGACCAGCCTGGTGCTGATGGTCAATGCCAACGTGCCCGTCAAGAACATGAAGGAATTCATGGCCTGGGCGCAACAGAACAAGGGCAAGATCAACTACGGCTCGTACGGGACCGGCTCGCCCGGCCACCTGATGAGCGCCTACCTCAGCGACTCGCGCAAGCTGGAGATGACGCACGTGGCCTACAAGAGCGAGGCGCCGCACATCCAGGACCTATCTGCGGGCGTGGTCTCCTGGGGCATGGGCACGCTGGCCGCCGCGCAGCCGCAGATCAAGGCCGAGCGCCTGCGCCCGCTGGCGATCCTGGGCCCCCGGCGACTGGCCGATTTGCCCGACGTGCCCACGATGGCCGAGGCGGGCTTTCCCGACCCGGAGTTCAAGACCATCGCCTGGTTCACCATGCTGGCGCCGGCGGGCACGCCCAAGCCCATCCTGGCCCGCCTGGAGAAGGAGGCGGTGCAGATCATCCACTCCACCGCGATGAAGGCCCGCCTGCAGGTCTTCGGCCTGGAAGGGGTGGAAGGCGGGGCTGCACAGTTCCGCAAGGACTTTGAGGCGTCCAACCCCATCATCGATAAGCTGGTGAAAATATCCGGCGCCAAGCAGGACTGATGGAGGCGCACGGTCCTCGCGCAGTTCGTTGCAGGGTGGGCTAGGCAGGTCCAAAGAGGGCTCTGCAGCGTGAGGGCTGAGCCTGCTGAGCCCCTGCCGCACCCGATGGCAGCCAGGTCGGGTCGATAGCGCTGGCGGTGTCCAGGCAGCCACGGATAATGCAGGCGCCTTGCGCAAAGCCTATCGCCCCGTGGCCTCCTGGGCCCTCACACCATGCTGCGCTTCTTTCTTCTCTTTCTCGCCATCCAGTTATCGCTGTTTGGCATCAACATGCTGAACTGGGTGCAACAGCATCTGGTGTTGCCCTGGACGGCGCTGTTGGCCCGCATCTGCGCAGGGCTGGTCACCTGGTTTGATACCACGGCCGCTGCGCAGGGCAAGGTGCTGTGGAACACCCTCACGGGTTTTGGCGTGTCCATCGAACCGGGGTGCAACGGGATCGAGGCCTGCATCGTCCTGTTCGCGGCCGTGATCGCCTTTCCTTCCTCCTTGCGCCACAAACTGTTCGGCCTGGTCGCAGGCTTTGCTGCGGTGCAGGCACTGAACGTGGTGCGGGTGATCAGCCTCTTCTACCTGGGCCAGTGGAACACGGCGGTGTTCAACTTTGCGCACGAATTCCTGTGGCAGGGGCTCATCATGCTGGATGTGCTGATCGTCTGGCTGCTTTGGGTCCGTGCCGGTGCCAAGGCGCAGCCGCCCCAGGAAACGCCGCCACCCGATGAGCCGCCCGCACCGCCGATGCCGCTGGTGATGCCACGCCTGGACAAGGGCCATGGACAGGTGAGCACCTCGCTCGACCTGTCGCCGCGCTGAGCTCCCAGGCGCAGGAGGATTTCCCCGTGACAAAACCCGTGCAAACCGGAGCCCCTGCGCGCCGACCCTCCGTGCTCACGCGCTTTGTCCTATATGCCTTTGGCGCCATGATTGTGCTGACGCTGCTGTGGACCAAGGCCTCGCCATGGCTCTCCTACCCTGTGGCATGGCTCTCCCATGTGGCGCTGGAACAGGCGGCACCCATGTGGGTGCGCGGCGTACACCAGCAGCCGGGCCGCATGGAGGTGGACACCGCGGTGGAGATCGCCGTACCCAACTCCGGCGGGCGCCGGGCCGAAGTCACGCTGGAGGCCGACCCGGGCCGCTACGCCTATGGCCTGCCGATCTTTGCCGCCCTGCTGGTGGCGGCTTGGGGTGCCGCGCGTGCGCCGGGGCGGGCCTCCCGCGCGGCGCTGGGCTATGTCTTGCTGTTGCCGGCGCAGGCCTTCAGCCTGGTGATGTACCTGCTCATGCAACTGGCGGGTGCGGCGCAGTTCGATGTGCGGATGCTGCGAGTGGACCAGTGGCAGCTGGAGGCCATCGTCTACGGCTACCAGGTGGGCGTGCTGGTACTGCCCACGCTGGTGCCGGTGCTGGTCTGGCTCTGGCTGGACCGTCAGTTTTTCACCGATGTGATCGTGCGGGGCTGGAAGCAGTCCCTGGCTGCCTCGCCGGCCCCGCAGCGACCGGCTGGCTGACCGTCCTCAGGCGACCAGGGGTGGCTCCTGCATGGCCTCGATCTGCTCATGCAGCATGTCCACCTGGCCGCGCCAGTAGTCGCTGCTGCCGAACCAGGGAAAGTTGATCGGAAAGATCGGGTCGCTCCAGCGCCGCGCCAGCCACGCGCTGTAGTGGATCAGGCGCAGTGTGCGCAGCGGCTCGATGAGCGCGAGCTCGCGCCGATCGAAGTGGCGCAGCTGCTCGTAGCCGTCCAGCAGTGCCGATAGCTGTACTGTGCGCTGGCGGCGCTCGCCCGACAACAGCATCCACAGATCCTGCACGGCCGGGCCCATGCGCGCGTCGTCCAGGTCCACGAAATGCGGGCCGCCGTGGCCGGCGTCGTCCACGGGCGTCCACAGCACGTTGCCGGGGTGGCAGTCACCGTGCAGGCGGATGTTGCTCGCGTCTTTCAAGCCAAATTGGCCTGTAGCGCCCGATAGACAAGCGCCAGCAGCTATTAATTCGAGAGCTTGTTCGCAGGCATCGCGCCATGCCGTCTGTTGGTCCAGGGGAATGATCTGCGTGCCGATCAGCCAGTCGCGCGGCTCTTGGCCAAACGCCAGCAGGTCCAGCGCCGGGCGCTGCGCGAAGGGCCGGGCTGCGCCCACGTTGTGGATGCGTGCGAGGTAGCGGCCCAGCCACTCCAGCACCTCGAAGTCGTCGAGCTCGGGCGTGCGCCCGCCGCGCCAGGGACTGACGGCAAAGTCGAAGCCCGCATGCCGGTGCAGGCTGCGGCCGTGCAGCAGCAGGGGCGCGACCACGGGCACCTCGGCATCGGCCAGCTCCTGGGAGAAGGCGTGTTCCTCCAGGATCTGCGCCTCGCTCCAGCGCCCCGGCCGGTAGAACTTGGCCACCACGCGGCTGCCGTCTTCCAGCGTGGCCTGGTACACGCGGTTCTCGTAGGAGCCCAGGGCCATCAGCCGGCCGTCGCCATACAAGCCGACGCTGGCCAGCGCGTCCAGCACCAGGTCGGGCGTGAGGCTGGCGTAGGGGTGGAGCGTGTCATCGTTGTGGGGCGCGGTCATGGCGTGATTGTCACGCTTGCGGCAGCCCCGCGGGGTCACTGGCCCAGCGCGTCGAAAGGCAGTTGCTGCTTGACCAGGATGATGGTGCAGGGGGCATCCCGCGCCACACGGATGGGCACGGTGTCGATGAAGCGCTGCAACTGCAGCCCGTGCGTGGCGGCGCCCAGGATCATCATGCTCACGCGGTTGCCCTCGGCATAGCGGACCAGGGCCTGGGCCACGTCGCTGGCCTCCAGCACGTGGTAGCTGGCGCTGTGGCGCGACAGGTCCAGCCCCGCCGCCCACTGCTTGAGCCGCGCCAGGTGCGTGCGGTGCAGCATGGTCTCGCTGCGCGTGCTGTCGGACGTGCTGCTGGCCGAGGGCGAGATCACCGTCACGCAGGCCAGCCGCGCGCCGGGGCGTATGCCCAGCGAACGGGCAACCGCTTCGCGCAAGGAGTACAGCGTGGCGTCCGTCACGTCGTCGTGCGGCACTGCCACCATGAGGATAGGCACCTCGGCGATCTGGCGCGCCGGCAGCGGGCTGGGCTGGTAGTGCATGCCCGCAGCCTTGATCCAACGCTTGAAGTGCGCGCCCACGCCGGGCCCGCGCAGGCGCCGGCCGCGCTCGGTGATGGGCACCTGGTCGGGGTTGGCCAAGTCAAAGGCCAAGTGCGCGGCCGAAGGGTAGCGCTGCGCGGCTTCGGGTTCCAGACAGCGCAGGATCACCTCCTGCAGCCACTCGGGCAGGTCGGGGCGGTACTGGCGCGGCGGCGCAGGTGTCATCCACAGGCGCTGGCGCATGCCGCCCTGTGTGGTGGGCGAGCCGAAAGGCAGTTCGCCCGTGGCCATCTCGTAGAGCATGACGCCGATCGCGAAGATGTCGCTGCGCAGGTCGCCGCGCACGCCCACCACCTGCTCGGGCGCGATCCAGGTGGGTGAACCCACGGCCTGGCGCATTTCCTCGGCCAGCAGGTCGGGGTAGTGCGCGTGGCAGGACAGGCCGAAGTCCAGCAGCACCACGCTGCCGTCGGGGCGCAGCAGCACGTTGGCAGGCTTCAGGTCCAGGTGGCAGACGTTCTGCTGGTGGATGCTGTGTGCGGCCAGCGCCATGGCGCCGCCGATGCGGGCGATGGTCTCCGCGCTGCGCGCAGCGGTGTCGCCCGGCGGGCGATCGTCCAGCCAATGCTGCAGCGTATCGCCCTGCACGTATTCCATGACCAGGTAGGGCAGCCGCATCAGGTCACCCGCCGCCACGAAGCGCGGCGCGTGGTGGCCCGACAGCGTGGGCAGGATGGTCAGCTCGACCTCGAAACCTACGATGTTCTCAGCCCCGTCGCCTGCCGTCATGCGCGGGATCTTCATGGCCATGGGAAAGCCCGGGTCGCGTGACGCATTGGCATAGCCCACACGGTAGATGTGCGCCATGCCGCCCGCGTGGATGCACTCATGCACCACGAAGCCGTCGATCTCGGTGCCGGGCGTGAGCAGCTTCATGGGGCGGTGGTGCGTCTGGTCCTAGAGGGTGGAAAGGACGGCTCAGCGCCCGCGCTCCAGCCGGTCGGCAAAGAACGTAGGCAGACCGCTGGCGCGCACGGCGGCCGCGGCGGCGGCATGGTTGTAGGCCACGCGCTGGAAGGTGATGGTGGCGGCGTCCGGGTCGAACAGGGCATACATGGCGCGCGTGTCGCCATCGCGCGGCTGGCCGCACGAGCCGGCGATGGCCAGCCACTGGCGGTGCGGCGGCACGGGCACGGGCACGCCCGGCTGGGGCGAAAAACGCATCAGCTTGGCCGTGGGCGTGAGGAAGTACAGCGCCTGCTCATGCACGTGGCCGCAGAAGACGTAGCGGATGGCCGGGTCGATGCGCGTGGCGGCGGTCATGCAGCGCTCGGCGGCGTTGCTGTCGGTGATGTAGTGCCAGCGCTCGGGGCCGTCGGCGCTGGCGTGCACCAGCAGCGCGTCGGGCCCCAGGCGCTCGGTCAGCGGCAGGCCGGCCAGGAAGCCACGCTGGCGCTCGTCCAGGTGCGGATGGGTCCACTGTGCGCTCTGGTCGCCCAGGTTCTGGGCAACGGCGGGCGGGGCGAGGGCGGCCGCGTCATGGTTGCCGCGCACGCACAGTGCGCCCGCGGCGGCCAGTTGCATGGCCCGGTCGAGCACCGGGCCGGGGTCCGCGCCATAGCCCACCAGGTCGCCCAGCAGCGCGAACTGCTGTGCACCGTGTGCTCGCGCATGCTCCAGGCAAGCGTCGAAGGCGGGCAGGTTGGCGTGGATGTCGGACAGCAGGGCGATCTTCATGGCGCGGGCAATGCAGGCGAAGCGGGGGACAGACCGCGCATGATGAACCCGGAAGCTGAGCGCTCGCTTGCAATGGGTATCCCGCCAGACTAGGGAAAACGCGGAGAACCGTGCCGCCCGCTACGGTGCCTCAGGCCAGGGTCAGCGTCACGTCGATGTTGCCGCGTGTGGCGTTGGAGTAGGGGCAGACCTGGTGCGCGTCGTTGACCAACTGCTGCGCCTGGGCGCGGTCCATGCCGGGCAGGTGCACCTTCAGGCGTGCGGCGATGCCGTAGGCATTGGGGATCGTGCCCAGGTCCACCTCGGCGTCGATGGCCAAGTCCTGGGGCAGGGTCAGCTTTTGCTTCGCGGCGACGGCCTTGATGGCGCCGATGAAGCAGGCCGAGTAGCCGGCGGCGAAAAGCTGCTCGGGGTTGGTGCCCGTGCCGCTGCCGCCGGGCGAGGACAGCTGGACCTGCAGCCGTCCGTCATCGCTGCGCGATGCGCCGTCGCGCCCGCCGGTGGTGTGGGCGCGGGCGGTGTAGAGAACCTTGTCGAGCGTGGTCATGGGTGCATCCTTTCAGAGTGGAACAAAGGCCCCGCCAACGGGGGCATGAGGGAAAACGGTGTCAGGCCTGCGGCTGCACGAGCCGGTCTCGTAGCGCATGGAGCTGCGCGGTCAGGGCGCCAATGTCGGCGGGTGTGCACTGCGTGCGGGCCAGCACGCAGTGCGGGATGGGCTGGGCGCCATCACGCAGCGCACGCCCCTGGCCGGTGAGCGTGATGCGCACGCGGCGCTCGTCCTGCACGTCGCGCAGCCTCGCCAGCAAACCTGCGGATTCCAGGCGCTTGAGCAGCGGTGTGAGCGTGCCCGAGTCGAGGAACAGGCGCTCGCCCAGCTCGGAGACGGTGAGCCCGTCACGCTCCCACAGCGCCAACATCACCAGGTACTGCGGATAGGTCAGGCCCAGGGTGTCGAGCAGCGGCTTGTAGAGCTTGGTCATGGCCAACGACGCGGAATACAGCGCGAAGCACAGTTGGTTGTCCAGCAGTAGCTCGGGCGGGCTGGGCGGCGTGGCAGTGTTGCGGGAGGACATGGGCTCTATTATTGCCAGCAATTAAATTGATCACAATTTAATTGCTGGTTCCATCCAGTGCGGTAGGGAGATTGCGCGTTGTGCCAGCAGAAAGGGCGAGATGGCAGTAAGGAAGTTGATGCGCAAATGCTCCTCTTTTAGGAGTTTTTTGCGCAGATCCAGATTGGCCCGAAGGCCTATTTCTCCCTTTTTACCGCCTGCCGAGGCGCCTTGGAACGTCGGTCGCGCGTGCGATCCGGCGGTGCGGCTTGGTGGGTCGCCGCACTGCCATGGATGCGGTAGCGCTCTTGGTTTTGGCTATGGAGGTGACAGCGTGCAGACTTTGCGTGCCCGCATCGATCACGTACTCGCCGCAGCCGCCATGGACGAGCACTCGGCAGTGCTCAAGCTTGGCGCTTACGTCACCGCGCCGCGGGCATCCACGCGAATGATGCGCTCCACCACGCCGTGCGCCAGGCCACCACGCACGCCTATCAGGTAGTCATGCAGGTTCACCGTGGGGTCACAGTGGCCGGGTACCAGCCACAGCATGCGGCCCAGGGCCGGCAGGCGCGCCTTGGGGCCAGCTGCGTGCAGGACGCCGTGTTCGTCGCCGCCGTTGGCGTAGCGCAGGGCGCGTTCCGGCGGCAGGCCCCAGACCAGCGGCATGCCGGAGTCGACGGCGTGGCTCTTGTGTCCCGCGTCGCACACCACATGCGTGGGTCGTGCAGAGATCACCTGCGTCTTCACGAACAGCGCATGCTCGAAGGCGGGCTGGGCGCCTTCGCGTTCATTGGCGGCGTAGTCCGCGTCCATGAAGAGGAACGAGCCGGCCTGCAGTTCTCCATACACCCCGCTGGCGGCCTCGTGCACCAGCGTGCCGGTGCCGGAGCCCGTGACCAGCGGCACGGGCAGGCCCGCGGCCTCGATCAGCGCGCGGGTGTCGGCGGCGGCCTGCACTGCGTGGGCGATGGCTGCGCGCCGCTCGGCCGCGCCGCGCAGGTGCTGTGCGCTGCCGTGGTAAGCCTGCAGGCCCGCGAAATGCAGGCGCGGCTGGGCTGCCACGGCCTGGGCCAGGGCGAGCGCCGCCGGGCCGGGCGGCACGCCGCAGCGGCCCTGGCCGACGTCGATCTCCACGAACACGTCGATGCCGGCGTCGCTGCCTGCCACGCGCATGGCCTCGGACAGGCGGGTGATGCCTTCTTCGCTGTCCACCGCGATGGCCAGCCGGCCGCCGCGGGCGGCCAATTGCGCGGCCAGGCGTGCCGCGCGCAATAGTTTGGCTCCCCCCAGTACCTCGTTGCTGATGTACAGGTCGGCCACGCCGCCGGCGGCGAGCGCCTCGGCTTCGGACACCTTCTGCACGCAGTGGCCGCGCGCGCCGGCCTTTTCCAGTTGCAGGGCGATCTCTGCGCTCTTGTGCATCTTGGCGTGGGGTCGCCAGCGCACCTGGTGCTTGTGCGCGAATTCGGCCATGCGCTGGATGTTGCGCTCCATGGCATCCAGGTCGACGACGAGTGCGGGCGTGTCGATCAGGTCCACGCGCAGCCCGACGGTGGCGCGCAGATGTTCGGGCAGATGCTCAGGAGTGGATCTCATCGCGGCTCGCGTTCTCCAGGTGTTGCGTGTCGGCCCAGCCCACCAGGGTGAGGCCGTTGCCCTCGGTCCACAGCAGCCGGTTGATGGCGGCGTTGGTCAGCTGCCAGGTGCGTGGGGCCTGCAGGTCCAGCCGCGTGGCCAGGCGGTAGAGCACGTCCATCACCCCGCCATGGGCCACCAGCACGATCTGCTCGCCCGCGTGGCGCGCGGCAATGCCGTCCACCGTGACAGCAATGCGCTCGCGCAGCATGTCCAGCGACTCGCCGCCGCCGTCGGGCACGAAGTGGGGATCGCGCTTGCGCCAGCGCAGGGCCTGCTCGGGGGACTCGGTCTCTATCTGCTGGAAGGTGCGCCCCTGGAAGCTGCCAAAGCTGCGCTCGCGCAGGCCGGGCACGGGCGTGAGGGGCGCTCCCGTGGTGCGGGCCACGGCTTCGGCCGTGGCGTAGGCGCGCTGCAGGTCGCTGCTGTAGATGGCGGCCACCGCTTCGTCGGCCAGCGCCTGCCCTACCTGCCGGGCCTGCCACAGGCCGGTGTCGTTGAGCGGTATGTCCAGATGGCCCTGGATGCGGGTGTCCACATTCCAGGCGGTTTCGCCGTGGCGGATGGCGATGATGCGGGTGGCGTGCATGGAAAAGAGCGCAGGCGTGGGGTCAGAGCAGGGAACTGGCGTTGTCGAGCACGAAGTCGCAGGCCTTTTCCTTCAGGTCGCCCTTGAGGCGGTTCAGGTTGAACTGCTTGCCGTTGGAACCGCTGACCATGCCCGACAGGCCGCTCAGGTAGCCCTCGTCGCGGGGCTCGGGCTGGGCCGCGCCCAGGCCCATCTTGCCCAGCAGCTGCTGTTTGACCAGCGCGGCCTTGTCGGCATTCAGATAGTTGTTCTTCATGCAGTAGGTGATCACCCCGGCAGCGTTGCTGGGGGTGGCCGATCCACTCAAACCCATGGCGGACAGGGCCGACGGCGCAGCGCCCCCACCCAACATGCCGCCGAGCGTGGAGGGGCTGGCGCCCCCGCCGGTCGCGCCGCGCAGGGTGTCGCCCAGGCCGGATGCCTGGGCGACCAGGCTCACGGTGCCCAGGCAGGCGCACAGAACAAGGTGTCGGATGGAGCTTCGCATGGCGGGTCCTTTCAGGTCGGGGGGAGTCAGCGTTGTGGCGTGATTTCTGTGCGGACCTTGCGCTGGCCCGCTGGGGGGCGCGGGAAGCCGGTGAGCGCCTGGTCGAACAGCACGCCGTAGATGGCGGGATCATCCGTCCACACGTCCTCGTACACGGCCGAGGTTTCGTACACCACCTGCTGCGAAGCGGCGTCGCGCAGCATCAGACTGACCTTGCGGTGGTAGAGGGTGGGCGGGCCGTCCATCATCCAGCCCATGCCGCCAAAACCCCAGCCACCGCCGTAGCCCAGGCCCCAGCCGAAGCGGCCGTAGAACGGATCGGGCGCATAGGGCCAGTAGCGCGGCGTGGCGTAGCCGCCCTCGGCGCCGATCTGTGCAACCAGCCGTGGCTGGGTGTCGTCGCGGCGCAGGCCCACGCGCGCAAGCGCCTGTTCGGCCTGGGCCTCGATGGGTGCAAACGCTGCGGCCTGTGCCTGCTGCGAGGGCAGTCGCTCGAAGCGGTAGGTGGGCGGGCTGGGCAGGGCGCTGAGGGTGGAGAAGCTGCTGACGTCGCTCTCCACCAGGCGCGGACCGGCGCAGCCGGCCAGCAGCGCGGCCGCGGCGCACAGCGCAAGGGCAGGAATGTGGCGCAGGAAGGCCATGGCGGTATCTCCCCGGGGCATCAGGCCCCGCGCCTGTGATGGTACGGCGTTGCGCGGCGCTGCGTTCAGCCCAGTTGCACCACCTGCAGGCCGGGCAGCGCGGGTGCGACCGGAAATTCCTCGTGATCGAACGCCATGTCGCCATTCGGGTCGGCAATGCCGGTGGCCTTGGCGTTCTTGAAGTCGTGCAGGTGGGGGTCCATCAGGTGCGTGGTCACCACGTGGCCCATGGCGCGCAGCATGCTCTCGATGCGGCCCGGGAACTTCTTGTCCCATTCGCGCAGCATTTCGTTGACGGCCACGCGCTGCAGGCCGTCCTGGCTGCCGCACAGGTTGCAGGGAATGATGGGAAACTGCTGGTACTGCGCCCAGCGCGCCGTGTCCTTCTCGGGCACGTAGCACAGCGGTCGGATCACCACATGCTTGCCGTCGTCGCTGACCAGCTTCGGCGGCATGCCCTTCATGCGGCCGCCGTAGAACATATTGAGCATCAGCGTGGCGACGATGTCGTCGCGGTGGTGGCCCAGCGCCAGCTTGGTGCAGCCCAGGTCGTCCGCCACCTTGTAGAGGATGGCGCGGCGCAGGCGCGAGCACAGGCTGCAGGTGGTCTTGCCCTCGGGCACCACACGCTTGACGACGCTGTAGGTGTCCTGGTTCTCGATGTGGTACTGCACGCCGATGCTCTTGAAATAGTCCGGCAGCACATGCTCGGGGAAGCCGGGCTGCTTCTGGTCCAGGTTCACGGCCACGA
Organism: Diaphorobacter nitroreducens; assembly: GCA_003755025.1. GTDB lineage: Bacteria > Pseudomonadota > Gammaproteobacteria > Burkholderiales > Burkholderiaceae_C > Diaphorobacter > Diaphorobacter nitroreducens. The sequence goes on from RJVL01000001.1 coordinate 202,882, forward strand.
TGTCGAACTTCACCGGCGCGCGCTTTTGCAGCTTGCGAAGGATGTCCAGCAGCGTGTAGCTGTCCTTGCCGCCGGACATGCACACCATGATCTTGTCGCCTTCCTCGATCATGTTGAAGTCGGTGATGGCACGGCCCACCTCGCGGCACAGGCGCTTTTCCAGCTTGTGGGACTCACGCTCGATCTTGCGTGTGTCGGCGGCATCGGGCGCGGCATCTTCGCCGGCCCAGTCGGCGGCGGTGGGAAGGGTGTTGTTGGCGGTGTTCATGGGTTTACCACTGTCCTGTCTCGACGCGAATCGCGACTTCGCAGTCATCAAAAATTTCCAGTTTGGCGATCTTCACACGCACGCCCAGCACGCCGGGCAGCTGCATCAGCCGGTTGGCCAGCTTGCCGATCAGGCTCTCCAGCAGGTTCACATGCTCGGCCGTGCACTCGTCGATGATGATCTGGCGCACCTTGCGGTAGTCCAGCACGTGCTGGATGTCGTCGTCGCGCGGCGCCAGGGGCTGGGTGCCCAGGTTCAGCTCGGCGTCCACCTGGATGGGCTGGGGCGCGTTCTTTTCGTGCGCGAGGATGCCCAGGTTCGCGTCGAAGCGCAAACCGGTGAGCGTGAGGATCTGGGTGCCGGCGGCGGTGTGCATGGCGGGGCGTGCGGGGTTCACATCAGGGAGAAGTCGCGCTCGAAGCGCATCAGGTGCTGGCCGCCGTCCACCAGCAGCGTGGTGCCGGTGAGCGAGCGATTGTCCAGCGCGAAACGCACGGCGGCGGCCACGTCTTCCGGCGTGGACGAGCGGCCCAGCGGGCTCAGTGCGTGCATGCGCTCAAAGCGCTCGCCCGTCAGCAGATGGCTGGTGAGGGTGAGCCCCGGCGCCACGCCCACCACGCGCACACGCGGCGCGAGCGCCATGGCCAGCATGGTGCCGGCGGCTTCCAGCGCGGCCTTCGAGAGCGTGTAGCTCAGGAAGTCCGGGTTCTGGTTCCACAGCTTCTGGTCCAGCAGGTTCACCACCGCGCCTTGCACGTCGGCTTCGCCCGCGGCGGCGCGCTGCTCCAGATGGGCGTGCAGCGCCTGCGCCAGCAGCACGGGTGCGCCGGTGTTGCTGCGCAGGTGCTGCTCCAGCAGCGCGTAGCTGAAGCTGGCGGCCGTGTCGTGTTCGAACAGCGAGGCGCTGTTGACAACCGCATCCACCGCACCGAAGTGCGCCACCACGCGCGGCAACAGGGCGCGCACGGCCGCTTCATCGGCAAAATCAGCATCAAAATGGGCACTAGCGCGCGACAGTTCTGCGCAAGCAGCTACGGTTTCAAGAGCGTCCTGTTGCGAAGACCGGTAATGCACGGCCACCTGCCAGCCCCCGGCCGCCAGCGCCAGCGCAATGCTGCGGCCCAGGCGCCGGGCGGCGCCTGTCACCAGCACGGTGCGGGGGCGGGGAGGGGAGGTCATTGGGGGGACAATCGGGTGCGTGACGAGCAAACCCACAATTTTACCGAGCACCCTGCAGACCCATGTCGCCAAGGCCATTGCCGAGGCGGGAGGCTGGATCGGCTTCGACCGGTTCATGGCGCTGGCGTTGTACACGCCGGGCCTGGGCTATTACGCGGGCGACCTGCCAAAGTTCGGCGCCATGCCCGCCAGCGGCAGCGACTTCGTGACCGCGCCCGAGCTGTCCCCCGTCTTCGGCCGCGTGCTGGCCCGCCAGGTGCACGAGGCACTGGACGCCACCGCCACCGACGAGGTCTGGGAGTTTGGCGCCGGCAGCGGCGCGCTGGCCGCGCAGCTGCTGGGCGCGTTGGGCGACCGCGTGCGGCGCTACACCATCGTGGACCTGTCGGGCAGCCTGCGCGCACGCCAGCAGGCCACGCTGGCGGCCTGGGGCGACCGCGTGCACTGGGTCGACCGCCTGCCCGATCAGATGCAGGGCGTGGTGGTCGGCAATGAGGTGCTGGACGCCATGCCCGTGCAACTGCTGCAGCGCCGCGCGGGCCTGTGGCACGAGCGCGGCGTGGCCCTGAATGGCACGGAGGGTGGCTTCGTGTGGGAAGACCGTCCCACCCCGCTGCGCCCGCCGGTGGAGATCGACGGCCCGCACGACTACCTCACCGAGATCCACCCCCAGGGCGAGGCCTTCATGCGCACGCTGGCCCAGCACCTCGTGCGCGGCGCGGCCTTCCTGATCGATTACGGCTTTGGCGAGGACGAGTACTACCACCCCCAGCGGCACATGGGCACGCTGGTGTGCCACCGCGGGCACCAGGTGGATTCCGACCCGCTGGCGGACGTAGGCCTCAAGGACATCACCGCGCACGTCAACTTCACCGCGATGGCCCTGGCCGCGCAGGACGCGGGGCTGCAGGTGCTGGGCTACACGACGCAGGCGCACTTTCTCATCAACTGCGGTCTGCTATCCGAACTGGAGCGGCTGACGCAGGCCCAGCGCGCCCAAGCGGCCAAGTTGATGATGGAGCACGAGATGGGCGAGCTGTTCAAGGTGCTGGCCGTGGGCGCAGGCGCGCCGTGGCGGCCCATGGGCTTTGCGCAGGGCGACCGAAGCCACCGGCTCTGAGGTTTCTATAGATGTTTTGGTATTAAACAACCAAAAAAACAGTATTTTTAGAAATAAAAAGCGACACCTACAGTGACTGCACGTCTTCACCCACCGCTGCACAGGAGCTGTCACGATGTCCGCTTTACCCCACGATCCGGGCCTGCCCTCACAGGCATCGCAAGAGTTTGAGATCCGCCGCCTGCCGGCCCCGTTGGGCGCCGAAGTGCTCGGGCTGGACCTGGCCCAGCCGCTGAGCGATGCGGACTTCGACCGCATCCTGCGCGCGCACTGGGAGCATGTGGTGCTGGTCTTTCGCAACCAGCGCATCACGCCCGCGCAGCAGGTAGCCTTCAGCCGCCGCTTCGGGCCGCTGCAGATCCATGTGCAGCGCAAATTCGCGCTGCAGGGCCACCCCGAAGTGCTGGTGGTCTCCAACATCCGCGACGAGAACGGCGAACCCACCGGGCTGGGCGACGCGGGTTCGCTATGGCACTCGGACCTGTCGTACAAGGACAAGCCCAGCCTGGGCTCGCTGCTGCATGCGCAGGAGCTGCCCAATGTGGGCGGCGACACGCTGTTTGCCGACCAGTACGCCGCCTACGACGCGCTGCCCGAGGCCACCCAGCAGCGCATCGCCCCCCTGCGGGCGGAGCACAGCTACCTGGCACGCTATGAGGAACTGCGCCAGCGCAACCCCTGGCGCCCCCGGCTGACGCCCGCGCAGATCGCCGAGGTGGCGCCGGCCGTGCACCCCGTGGTGCGCACCCACCCGGCGACGGGGCGCAAGGCGCTGTTCGTGAGTGAGCACTTCACCACGCGCATCCTGGACCTGCCGGAGGAGGAGAGCCGCGCGCTGCTGCAGGAGCTGTTCGCTGCCAGCGTGCGGCCCGAATTCGTCTACCGCCACCAGTGGCAGCCGCACGACCTCGTGTTCTGGGACAACCGCGCGGTGCTGCACCTGGCCGCCGGCACCCCCGACACCGAGCGCCGCAAGCTCTACCGCACCACGGTAGAGGGCGACGCGCCCCGCTGATCCCGCCGCCCCTTCGCACACTCACCAATTGATAGCTGTTGGCGCTTGCCGGGCAAGCGCCAGGGCCACTTTTTGCCTGAAACAGGACAGAACCTATGACGACCCTCCCTTCCGCGACGCCCACACCGCAATCGCACAGCCCGGTGCACGGGCCCCTGCGCCATTTTTTTCTTCGTTTCCTGCGTCGCGCCACCCGCCGCGCTGCGGTGCTCTGCTCGGTCGCCGGCCTGCTGCTGGGCGCGCACGGTGTGGCCCAGGCGGCCGAGGGGCAATTGCGCATCGCCCAGCAGTTCGGCATCGTCTACCTGCTGCTGAACGTGGCGCAGGACCAGAAGCTCATCGAAAAGCACGGCAAGGCTGCGGGTGTGGACATCCGGGTCGAGTTCGTCAAGCTCTCGGGCGGCGCCGTGATCAACGATGCGCTGCTGGCCGGCTCCATCGACATCGCCGGCGCGGGCGTAGGCCCGCTGTTCACGCTGTGGGACCGCACGCGCGGCCGCCAGAATGTGAAAGGCGTGGCGTCGCTGGGCAACTTCCCGTACTACCTGGTGAGCAACAACCCAGCGGTCAAGACCATTGCCGACTTCACCGACCAGGACCGCATTGCGCTGCCGGCCGTGGGTGTGTCGGTGCAGTCGCGCATCCTGCAGCTGGCCTCCGCCCAGCGCTGGGGCGACCCGGCATTCAACCGCCTGGACAAGCTGCAGGTGGCCCTGCCGCACCCCGACGCGGCTGCGGCGATCATCAAGGGCGGCACCGAGATCACCGCGCACTTCGGCAACCCGCCCTTCCAGGAGCAGGAACTGGCCGCCAACCCGGCCGCGCACATCGTGCTCAAGTCCTATGACGTGCTGGGCGGGCCGGCCTCGGCCACGGTGCTCTACGCCACGGAGAAATTCCGCAACGAAAGCCCCAAGACCTACCGCGCGCTGCTGGACGCGCTGGACGAGGCGGCGCGCTTCATTGCCGCGCAGCCCGAGCAAGCGGCCGACATCTACCTGCGCACCCACGGCGGCAACACCGACCGGCAGCTGCTGCTGCAGGTGCTGAAGAACCCCGAGGTGCAGTTCCAGATCCGCCCGCAGAACACGCTGGGGCTGGGGCAGTTCCTGCACCGCGTGGGCGCGCTCAAGCACCAGCCCGTGGCGCTGCAGGACTACTTCTTCGACGACCCGCGCATTGCAGGAGGCAACTGATGCGCACCGTATTCCAGGGTGAAGCGAGTGGCGCGCCCGCCTGGGGCGGCCTGCCCGGCCCCATTGCAGGCCATCAGCCAGCAGCCCATCCGGCCAGCCACCCAGCCAGTGCGGCCCCAGCAGCACCTGCACCGCTGTTGCAGGTGCAGGGTGTGAGCCTCGACTACCGCACGCATGAGCGCGTGGTGCGCGCCACCCACCGCGTGTCGTTCGACGTGCATGCGGGCGAGCGCTATGTGCTGCTGGGCGCGTCGGGCTGCGGCAAGTCCACGCTGCTCAAGTCCATTGCCGGGTTCATCGCGCCTGCCGAGGGTACGGTGCGCCTGCAGGGCCGGGCGGTCGCCGCGCCGGGGCCCGACCGCGTGGTGGTGTTCCAGGAGTTTGACCAGCTGCCGCCCTGGAAGACCGTGCGCGAGAACGTGATGTTTCCGCTGCTGGCCTCGCGCCGCGCCACGCGCGCCGAGGCGGCCGAACGCGCCGCGCTGTACCTGGACAAGGTGGGCCTGGCACGGTTTGCCGACGTGCACCCGCACCAGCTGTCGGGCGGCATGAAGCAGCGCGTGGCCATCGCCCGCGCGCTGGCCATGCAGCCCCAGGTGCTGCTGATGGACGAGCCCTTTGCGGCGCTGGACGCGCTCACGCGCCGGCGCATGCAGGAGGAGCTGCTGGCGCTGTGGGACGAGTTGCGCTTCACGCTGGTGTTCGTCACTCATTCCATCGAGGAAGCGCTGGTGGTGGGCAGCCGCATCGCCATTCTCTCGCCGCACCCCGGGCGCCTGCGTGCCGAGATCAACTGCCACCAGTACGGTCTGCACAGCGCGGGCAGCGCCGATTTCCAGGCCACCGCGCAGCGGGTGCATGCGCTGCTGTTCGATGAGCCTGTGCACGGCGCCGCACCTTCCGATGCCCCGCACGCGCCTGTTCCGCCCACCTTCGCCTGACCTCTGCCCATGAGCCTTCCAACCTCTTCCGTCTCCGCGGCGCCCTTCGCGCTGCACCCGCCCGTGCGCCCCGAAGTGCTGCACACCCTGCCCCCGCTCGGACGCGTGGCGCCCGCGCAGCCGCTGCCGCTGGGCCGCCGCCTCTGGCAGCAGGGCGCGCTGCGCAAGGCGCTGATCCTCGCCGTGCTGGCGCTGCTGTGGGAAGGCGTTGCGCGCTGGCAGGACAACGACCTGCTGCTGCCCACCTTCCTGCAGACCGCGCAGGCCTTCGCACAGGGCGTGGCTTCGGGCGAGCTGCTGCACAAGACGGCACTGTCGCTGGCCGTGCTGCTCAAGGGCTACCTCGCGGGCATCGCCTGTGCCTTCGTGCTCACCACGCTGGCCGTGTCCACGCAACTGGGACGCGACCTGCTGTCCACGCTCACGGCCATGTTCAACCCGCTGCCGGCGATCGCGCTGCTGCCGCTGGCGCTGCTGTGGTTCGGCCTGGGGCAGGGCAGCCTGGTCTTCGTGCTGGTGCATTCCGTGCTGTGGCCGCTGGCGCTCAACACCTACGCGGGCTTTCAAGGCGTGCCCGAAACGCTGCGCATGGCGGGGCGCAACTACGGCCTGAAGGGCCTGCGCTACGTGTTGCAACTGCTGGTGCCCGCGGCGCTGCCGTCCATCCTGTCGGGGTTGAAGATCGGCTGGGCCTTCGCCTGGCGCACGCTGATCGCGGCGGAACTGGTGTTCGGCGCGTCTTCGGGGCAGGGCGGCCTGGGCTGGTACATCTTCCAGAACCGCAATGAGCTCTACACAGACAAGGTCTTCGCGGGCCTCGCCATGGTGATCGCCATCGGCCTGGCGGTGGAGAACCTGGGCTTTCACACGCTGGAGCGCCTGACGGTGCGACGCTGGGGCGTGCAGCGCTAGGGCCTGTGAACACTAGGGAAGGGGATCGCGTTGCCTCGCAAAGGGGGTGGATGCAAGGCACTTGCGCGCCGCAAGGCTCGTGCCTTGCAAGCGCGGGCAACGCCGCAGACGGCCCCTTTGCGAGGCAACCCGAAGGGAAGCTCATGACAGCCCCCCTCGGTGTTGCGTTCCTTGTGCGTGCGGGCGCACGCACTGCGTCACGCGCCTTGATGGGCAGGCTGTCATGAGCTTCGCGACTCCTTCCATCACAGGCCCTAGCGGCACGCCACGCGGGCTGCAGGCGCCTACACTCGGCCCATGCTGCGCTGGCTTCTCGTCGTCTTCCTCGCCCTGGTGCTCATCAACGGGCTCACCCCCTGGCTGCGCCGCCTGGGGCTGGGCCGGCTGCCGGGGGATTTTCAGTTCCGCCTCTTCGGGCGCGACTGGTTCATTCCGCTGGCCAGCACCGTGCTGCTGAGCTTCCTGCTCAGCCTAGCGGTCAAATGGTTGTGAGTCTTTTATGGCGCTAGCCCTTGCTGGACAAGCGCGAGCAGCTATCAATTGAGATAAACGTTTTTGCCCTACAGCCGAGGCGGCCGCGGTTGCGCCATGATGGGCCCCATGCCGCAGCAACCTCCTACCTCCCAGTCGCCGGGCCTGCATGCCGGCGTGGACATTGGCGGCACCAAGGTGGCCGTGTGCCTGGCGGACCCTGCCAACGGCAGCGGGCCGCCGGTGTTGCTCACACGCGTGGCGGAGCCCACCGCCAAGACCGGTGCGCCGGATGCGCTGGCCCAGCAGGTGCTTCGGCTGCTGGATGCCGCCTGCACGCAGCAGGGCATCACGCGTTCGGATCTGGCGGGCGTGGGCGTGGCGTCCTGCGGGCCGTTCGTGCGGAGTGCGGGCATGGTCGAAGTCGTCAACCCCAACATCTGCGGAGGGCTCGCTGGTGCGCCGCGTGGCCTGGGCAACGACTGGACCCGGGTGCCGCTGCAGGCGCCGTTGGCGCAGGCGCTGGGGGCAGACCGCGTGCATGTTGCCAACGATGCCGTCGCCGCGCTGCAGGCCGAGCGGCTGTGGGGAGCGCTGCGGGGGGAGGACGATTGCGCCTACGTGACCTGGAGCACCGGCATCGGCGTCGGCCTGTGCGTGGACGGCTGCGTGCTGCGCGGAAAGAACGGCAACGCGGGCCATGCCGGCCACAGCTACGTGGGCGACCCCGACGCGGGCAGCGACGTGGCGCTGTGCGGCTGCGGCAACCAGGGCGATGTGGAGTCGCTCGTCGCGGGCAGTGCGCTGCCGCGCCGACTGGGCCGGGAGGCGCCCGCGCTGATGGCGGCGGCGGACGAGGGTGACGCGGCCGCGCTGGCCGAAGTGCAGGCGCTGTGCGTGCTGATGGGACGGCTGCTGTACAACCTGGTGGCCACGTTGGACGTGCGGCGCATCAGCCTGGGCGGTGCCGTGTTTCTGCACCACCAGGCGCTGCTGCTGCCGCTGCTGCGTGCGCAGCTGGCGCGCTACTTCCCCGCGCTCACCGCCGGGGTAGAGCTGGTGCCCGCGGGGCTGGGCGCCCAGGTGGGCGACTACGCGGCGTTGGCTCTGCTGCAGCAGCCGGGCTGAACTCCACAGCTGCAGCCTTGACCGGCTGGGGCGTGGAGGGGCCGCTGCGCGCAGGACGCGTGCACCCAGACAACCCTCAAGTGGCTGCCACGGCCCCAGCCGGCGCGGTGGCCGGCGGCGCAGCCTCGTCGCGCAGCGCCTGCAGGAAGCTGTTGCGCCACCAGTGCACGTCATGGCGCCGGATGCGTTCCATGAGCCGTTCATGGCGCCACTGGCGCTCGGACAGCGGCATGCGCAGCGCGGTCTGGATCGCGTCGGCCATGCCCTGGGTGTCGTAGGGGTTGACCAGCAAGGCCTCCTTGAGTTGCTCGGCCGCGCCGGCAAAGCGCGACAGCACCAGCACGCCCGGGTCCTCGGGCTCTTGCGCCACCACGTATTCCTTGGCCACCAGGTTCATGCCGTCGCGCAGCGGCGTGACCAGCCCCACGCGTGCCGCGCGGCACAGGCCGGGCACGCGCTTGCGCGCGACGGTGCGGTGGATGTAGCGCAGCGGCATCCAGTCCAGGTCGCCGTAGTCGCCGTTGATGGCGCCGCACAGGCCCTCCAGCTCCTGGCGCAGGTCGGCATAGGCGTGCACGTCGTCGCGCGAGGGCGAGGCGATCATCACCAGTGTGGCGCTGTGCTCGTTCTCGGGGTAGCGTTCCAGCAGTTGGCGGAAGGCGCGCACGCGGTGCGGGATACCCTTGGAGTAGTCCAGCCGGTCAATGCCCAGCAGCAGCTGGCGGCGTGAATACTCGGCGCGCAGGGCTTCGCAGGTCTGCACGGCGTCGGGTGCGCGGCCCAGGCGCTGGAACTCCTGCACATCGATGCCGATGGGGAAGGCCGCCACGCGCACGGTGGCGTTGAAGGCGCGCAGGCGCTGGCCGTCCAGCTCTTGCGCATGGGCTTCGTTGACCATGTAGCGTGTGAAGTGGACGACGTCGGCCTCGCTTTGCAGGCCCACCAGGTCGTAGGCAAAGAACGAACGCATCAGCCACTCGTGTTGCGGCAGCGCCGCGAGGATGAGCGGCGGCGGAACGGGCACATGCAGGAAAAATCCGATGCGCTGGCGGCAACCCAGCGCACGCAGCTCCGCCGCCAGCGGGATCAGGTGGTAGTCGTGCACCCAGATCACGTCGTCCTCGCGCAGCAGCGGCAACAGCTTGCGCGCGAACATCTGGTTCACGCGGCGGTAGCCCTCGCTGTAATTGGCGCTGAAGTCGGCCAGGTCCAGCCGGTAGTGCAGCACCGGCCACAGCACGCTGTTGGCGTAGCCCTGGTAGTAGGCCGCGTGGTCCGCCTGGCACAGGTCCACGGTGGCCAGGGTCACGTTGCCGGCCTGGTGTGTTTGCAGCGCACCTTCGCCGGGCGTGCCGTCCGGGGTGACCGTGCCGCTCCAGCCGAACCACAGGCCGCCCGTGCGTGCCAGCGCGTCGCCCAGGGCCACGGCCAGGCCGCCGGCAGCGCTTTTGCGCGGGTCGGCCAGGCGGTTGGAGATGACGACGAGTCGGCTCATGCAGGAAGCTCCAGGTCAGATCACGCTGTCCCAGGGTGCGGACAGCCGCATGGCGGCATTGATGATGCCCACCATGGAATAGGTTTGAGGGAAGTTGCCCCACATCTCGCCCGTGGCGGCGTGGGTGTCTTCGGACAGCAGCCCCAACGGGTTGCGCACGGCCAGCATGGCCTCGAAGATCTCCTGCGCCTGCTCGCGCCGGCCGGTGCGCGCCAGCGCATCGATGCGCCAGAAGGTGCAGATGTTGAACGCGGTCTCGGGCTTGCCGAAATCGTCCGCGGCTTCGTAGCGGCGCATGAAGGGGCCGTCGCACAGCGTGTGTTCCATGGCGTCCAGCGTGCTCACGAAGCGCGGGTCGGTGGGGTGGATCAGGCCCACCTCTGCCATCAGCAGCACGCTGGCGTCCAGTTCGCTGCCGTCAAAGCTCTCAGCAAACACCTGGCGCTTGGCGTGCCACGAGCGCTCCAGGATCTCGCCATGCATGCGCTGCGCATGCTGCTGCCAGTAATGGGCGCGCTCGGGCAGTTGCAGTGCGCGTGCGATCTTGGCCAGCCGGTCGCAGGCCGCCCAGCTCATGAGGGCTGACGAGGTGTGGATGCGCGCGCGCGTGCGCAGCTCCCACATGCCCGCGTCGGGCTTGCCGTACACCTGCACGGCCAGCTCGCCCACGCGCTCCAGGCGCTCGAACTCCGCGGCGCCGGCGGGGTGCAGCAGCCGCCGGTCGTGGAAGGACTGCGCCGCGCCCAGCACGATGTTGCCGTACACGTCGTGCTGGAAGTGCTCCGCCGCTTGGTTGCCCACGCGCACCGGGCCCATGCCGCGGTAGCCGGCCAAGTGGGGCAGGACGGATTCGGGCAGCTCGTGCTCCAGCCCGATGCCGTACAGCGGCTGAATGTGGCCGCTGCCGGTTTTGGCCACGATGTTGCCGAGCCAGCGCAGGTAGTCCTCCATGGTGCCCACTTCCGACAGGCTATTGAGCGCGCGCACCACGAAGAACGCGTCGCGCAGCCAGCAGTAGCGGTAATCCCAGTTGCGGCCGCTGTGCGCCGATTCGGGGATGCTCGTGGTCATCGCCGCGACGATGGCGCCCGTGTCCTCGAACAGCGACATCTTCAGCGTGATGGCCGAGCGGATCACGGCCTCCTGCCACTGCAGCGGCAGATGCAGGCGCTGGGTCCAGTGCTTCCAGTACGACACGGTCTCTTGCTCATAGTGGCGTGCGGTGTCGCCAATGCCGCCGGAGAGCGTTTCGTCTGCACCGAGCAGGAAGTTGTATTCGCGCCCCGCTACAAAGGGTTCGCCCGAGAGCACGTAGGCCACGGGCGCGTCGGTGTTCAGCCGCAGCGTGAAGTCGCCCCCCACGTAGCGGATATGGTTGCTGCCGCGCGTGAGGGCGGGCTGGGCCATGCCCCAGTCGTAGCGCGGCTGTACCAGCACGCGGATGCGCGGTGCCCCCCGCACCGGTCGCACGCGGCGCACCAGCATCACGGGGCGAAAGGCGCGAGAACGTGCGAAGAAGCGCGGGCAGAAGTCGGTCACCTCCAGGCAATTGCCATGCACGTCGGTCAGGTGTGTGCGCAGCACGGCGGTATTGGGCTCGTACCACTGCTCGCTGCGGGCGAAGTCTTCCAGCTCGATGGCGAAGCGGCTGCCATCGGGGCCGGGCTGGACCAGCGCATTGAACACCGGGTCGCCGTCAAAGCGTGGCATGCAGCTCCAGACGATGCAGGCGCGCGCATCCACCAGCGCGCTGATGGTGCAATTGCCGATCATTCCCAGCGCCAGCGACGGTGCGGCCATGGCGGTGGCGCCCACGTGAGGTGCTTTGCTCGTCATGTGATCTCCTCGCCCACGGCGTGCTGCAGCCATTGGCGTACGGCAGCAGGTGTGGCCAGCCGCGCGTGGGCGCGCGTCGCGCCTTCGCCCACCTTGATGCCCAGGCCCCCCAGCGACTGTGCGGCGGCAAAGCCGGCTTCGTCCGTCACATCGTCACCCACGAACAGCGGCGCGCGCCCGGCGAAGGGGGCCAGGCGCATGAAGTCCGTGATCGCACGGCCTTTGTCCGGCCCCACGGGCTTGACCTCGTACACGAACTTGCCGTGCAGCAACTCGGCGCCCGGCACCTCGCGCAGCGCCTGTGTGATCGCCTGCAGACACAACGCCTGCAGTTGCGGCGCCTGTCGGTAGTGCAGCGCCAGGCCGGCGCTCTTGGCCTCCAGCAGCAGCTCGGGGTGCTGCGCCATCAGCGGGCGCAGCGCGGCCAGCAGCGGCTGCAGTGGCAGCGCCGGCAGGCCGCCGCTGCGCCCGTTGCCCAGGCGGTACTGCGCGCCATGCTCGCAGGCCACGGGCAGGCGCAGTGGGTCCAAAAAATGGTCGATGTCGGCCATGGTGCGGCCGGTGACGATGGCCAGCGCCCCCTCCAGCCGCACATGCAGTGCTTGCAGGCAGTCCACCACGCCGGGTGGCAGCTGCACGGCATGCGGCTGTGCGGCAATGTCGGCCAGCGTGCCGTCGAAGTCGAGGAACAGGGCGTGGCGGGAAGTCGGCAAAGGCGGCGTGGGCATCGCCTGCAACCTTAACCCTGCACGCGCGCGGCCACTGTAGGCCGGCTACCCGCAGGGCCGTAGGCATTGAAAACCTGACCCCTTACCCGCAATTGCCTGGTTTCGCCAACCCCCGCGAGGCCCTGCCCATGAGTTCCCCCGAAGCACTGCACGTCGTCTGCCCCCACTGCCACACCACCAACCGCGTGCAGGCCGCGCAACTGGGCAGTGCGCCCGACTGCGGCAGCTGCCATCGGCCATTGTTCACGGGTGAGCCGCTGGCGCTGGATGCGGCCAGCTTCGACCGGCATGTGGCGCGCAGCCATCTGCCGGTGGTGGTGGACTTCTGGGCGCCGTGGTGCGGCCCCTGCCGCCAGATGGCGCCAGCCTTCGCTCAGGCTGCGCGCGAGTTGGAGCCGCGCGTGCGGCTGGCCAAGCTGGATACCGAGGCGCACCCCGCGATCGCGGCGCGCTACGGCATCCGCAGCATCCCGACGATGATCCTGTTTCGCGGCGGACAGGAGGCAGCGCGCATCTCTGGTGCGCTGGGTGCGGCCGATATCGCGCGCTGGGTGCAGTCGGTGTAAGGCGCTGCGGAACCAACCCTCGTGTGGCGCTCGCCCCTGTTGTGGGGCCGCGGCGCTGACGATTCGCCATACGAATGGCTGTTGCTGCGTACCCGCGGCCAATCCTCACCGGGAATCCTCACCAGGGCCAGGCACCACAGGTGCTCAGCCAGCGTTGCCCTGAGGCTCTGGGGCAGGCTGCGCGGTGGCATGAAGCCAGTCGGCCACGGCCTGTACGCGGGCGGCGTGAATCATCTCGCCCACCTTGGGGCCGCTCAGGCCCAGTTGCGCAGCGTGCGCAGCCACGCTGCTGGTGGTGACCGACTGCACGGCCGCGAGCGCGGCGTTGATGCGCGCGCGCTGCGGGTAGGGCCGATCGGCAAAACCCAGGCGTCCGCGCGCATCGCATTCACAGGCCAGCAGGATCTCGTCCAGCCGCGCGGGTTTGCGGATGGCGTCGCAGCGCTCCAGCAGGCGCACCAGCGCGGCCGCGCCCAGGTCGCCGCTGCGGTGGATGTTGCCGTGCTCGCGCGCCACCACGTCGGCCAGTTCGCGGCATTCCACCGGCACGCGCAAGCGTTCGCACACGGCCTTGAGCAGCCGCGCGCTGCGCTGCTCATGGCCGATATGGCGTGGCAGCACGTCGTGCGGCGTGGTGCCTTTTCCCAAGTCGTGCGTGAGGCAGGCGAAGCGCACGGTGAGCGGGGCCTGCAAATGGGCTGCCATGTCCAGCACCATCATCAGGTGCACGCCGGTGTCCACCTCGGGGTGGTACTCGGGGCGCTGGGGTACGCCCCACAGGCGCTCGACCTCGGGCAGCACCACGGCCAGCGCGCCACAGTCGCGCAGCACGTCGAACATGCGCGAGGGCTGCGGCTCCATGAGCCCGCGCGCCAGCTCCTGCCACACGCGCTCGGGCACCAGGTGGTCGGCCTCGCCGTCGTGCACCATCTCGCGCATGAGCTGCATCGTCTCGGGCGCTACGGTGAAGTCGGTGAAACGCGCCGCAAAGCGCGCCACGCGCAGGATACGCACCGGGTCCTCGCGGAAGGAGTCGGTCACATGGCGCAGTACCCGCGCTTGCAGGTCGCGCGCGCCGCCATAAGGGTCAAACAGGTCTTCAGCGCCCGTCCAGTCAGCGCTGGCAGCTATTGCATTGATAGTAAGGTCGCGCCGTGACAGGTCTTCTTCCAGTGTCACGTCGGGCGACGTCTGCACCACGAAGCCGCGGTAGCCGCGCCCGCTCTTGCGCTCGGTGCGCGCCAGCGCGTATTCCTCGCGCGTCTCGGGGTGGAGGAAGACGGGGAAGTCGCGCCCCACGGGCAGGTAGCCGCGTGCCACCATGTCGTCGGGCGTGGCGCCGACGACGACCCAGTCGTGGTCATTGACGGGGCGGCCCAACAGCCGGTCGCGCACGGCGCCGCCCACCATGTAAATCTGCATGGGGGCAGTGTATTCAACCTGGAATCGGCCGCTGTCCGCACGTCATCGCCAGGACTGCCGCCCCGCTGGACGAGGCAGGGCGCAGGTGGTGGTAGCCGACGCATTCTTCGCAGCGCAGATCGTCCTCGTCGATGCCGGCGTCGTCCGCCGCGCGCAGCGTGCGACCACGGCCGGTTTGCAGGCGCAACCCACAGGCTTGTCCAGGTGAAAAGCCATGTGCCCTCGGCCAGCGGGACGCGGGCACGCAGGTGGGTGGTGTCGTCGGCCGTGGTGCAGGCCTTTCGGCGCGTTGGCCTGACTGGTGGTTACGCCACCTCTACAACCAGGTGGGGGTTGAACCGCGCGTTCTCCACCTGCCCATCCTTGGCATAGCCGCGCGGGTTGCACAGCACGCGTGTGCCGTGCAGCCCGTAGTCGAAGCTGTCGTGCGTGTGCCCATGCACCCATAGCCGCGCGCCGCTGCCCTCGACCAGGGCCTGTGCGTCGGACACGAAGGCGGCGTTGATGGGCGAGCCCGCAAAGCGCGGGTGGATGCTGTGTGGCGAAGGCGCGTGGTGGGTGATGACCACGGTGGGGCCGGCAAAGGGCTGGGCGAGTTCGCGCGCCAGCCAGCGGGCGTTGGCGTCGAACAGTTCGGCCGCGTGCTGGGGCGTGAAGAGCGCCCCATCGTCTTCACCACCCGCGCGTATGCGGCTGAAGTCGCGCATGAACTGCTGGGCCTGGGCCATGGCTTCGGTGCGGGCGGCGCCCTCGCCGGCCACGCGGAAGTCGCTCCACAGCGTGCTGCCGATGAAGCGCACGCCCTGCAGCACCAGGCTGCGGTTGTCCAGCAGGTGCACGGGGCTGCCCTCGCACAGACGGCGCAGCTCTTGCGCGGTGTCCTGCAGGCTGGAGCCGTAGAACTCGTGGTTGCCCGGCACGTACAGCACCGGCTTGGCGAAGCCCTGCGCCCAGGCCACGGCGGCCGCGGGGCGGGCAATGTCGCCCGCGAGGATCACCACATCCGCGTCGGTGCGCGGGTGCTCCATGCCCTGCACGCCCAGGTGCAGGTCGGACAGGATGTGCAGTTTCATGGCACCGCGCCGGCGGGCTAGCCGCGCCGTGCGCGGTAGGGCTCGTCGAACGGCACGAAGTCCTGCTCGGCCAGTGCGCCGTCGATCCAGGCCTTCACGCCCGGCAACTGCTGCACGCGCTGCACATAGGCGGTGATGTGTTCAGGCACGGGCAGGGCAAAGGTGGCCAGACGCATGCACACCGGCGCATAGAACGCGTCGGCAATGCTGAACTGGCCGAACAGCATGGGGCCGCCGTGCTGGTCCAGCAGCTCGCTCCACATGTCCACCAGGCGCTGCACGTCGGCGCGCACGGCGGGCTGGTCTCGCCACACGATCTCGCCCACTTCGGGCAGGCGGGCCTCGATGTTCATGCCGCAGTGGCTGCGCAGCGCGCCGAAGCCACTGTGCATCTCGGCCACCACGCTGCGGGCGCGGGCGCGCGCGGCCTTGTCCTGGGGCCACAGGTGCTTGTCGGGGTACTGCTCGGCCAGGTATTCGGCGATGGCCAGGCTGTCCCAGACGGTGATGTCCCCATCCACCAGCACGGGCACCTTGGCCACGGGGGTGACGGCCTTGAGCTGGCGCTTGAACTGCGAATTGGCATCGAAGCTGTCAAAGCGCACGGGCACTTCCTCGAACGCGATGCCGGCCTGGCGCAGCAGCACCCAGGGGCGCATGGACCAGGAGGAGTAGTTCTTGTTGCCAATGTAGAGCTGGAGCATGGAGGGGTTCCTTGATGCTGTGGTGCTACGTTAAAAAGAGCTGCTCGCGCCCGTAATCACAGGGTTTGAGCTCGTTATTTGCTTGAAAGCACCGTATGCCAAGCGCAAACCGCTCTTGTTTTTGAAGCGTCAAACCGGCCAGACCACGCCGTTGTCGTTGAGTATGGCGTCCAGCGGCAGATCGTGTGCCTCGGGCTCGAAGTCGTCCAGGTAGCCGTGGGTGAACCCCAGGCCCACGGTGGCGGGGCGGGGCTGCAGCGCAGCCAGCGTGCGGTCGTAGAAGCCCCCGCCGTAGCCCAGGCGGTAGCCGCCCGGGCCGTAGCCCACGCAGGGCACGAACAGCAGCGTGGGGTGGATGAGCTCGGTGTCCTTGGGCTTGGGGATGCCGTAGGCGTCTTCCTCCATGGGGCAGCCGGGATACCAGGCGTGGAAGGTGAGCGTCTTGTGCACCTTGTCCACCACGGGCAGGCCGATGCGGCGCAACTGGGGCTCGTCCAGCAACTCGCCATCTTCCTTCCAGCGGTGCAGCGCGGGCAGCGGATCGAACTCACCCTTGATCGGCCAGTAGGCGCCGATGATGGTGTCCGGGCGGTCCACCAGCCAGATGCGCATCACGCGTTGCAACTGGTCGGCGCGCTGCAGGCGGTCCGGCAGATTCAGGCGCTGTTCTACCAATGCGCGGCGCAGGGCTGCTTTGTCCATCACATAATCCCCCAATGCTTTGGATGAAGATTCTGACACCGCTGATCGCCGGCGCTGCGCTGGCCACCGCCGCGCCGTGGGCCGGGGCGCAAAACCGCGGCGATGACACCGTCCTGGAGATGCAAAAGGCCTTCCGCAAGGGCGACAAGCAGCGGCTTGCCGCGCTGCTGCCGGCCGCGCGCGGCCATGCCTTGGAGCCCTGGGCCGCGTACTGGGAACTGCGTGCGCGGCTCGAGGAGGCCCAGCCCGCTGAGGTGACCGCCTTCCTGCAGCGCTGGGCTGGCACCTACCAGGAAGACCGTCTGCGCAACGACTGGCTGCTGCTGCTGGGTCAACGCCGCGACTGGGACCAATTCGCAGAATTTCACCCGCAGTTCCGCATGGGCGATGACCGCGAGGTGCATTGCTACGCGCTCGCGATCGAGCAGATCAAGGGCACGGCCGCCGAGAGTGCCGGCGCCGAGATGCTGCGCCACTGGTATGCGCTGCGCGAGCTGGACGACGGCTGCTCCAGTGCCGCCGCCGAGATGCTGGCCGCCAAGAAAATCAAGCCCCTGGACGTGTGGCGCAAGGCGCGTCTGGGCGCAGAGGCCAACCGCCTGCGCGTGGTGCGCAAGGCGGTGGAAATCGTCGCGCCCGATGCGCTGCCGCAACTGCGCGAGGCGCTGGATTCGCCCACCAAGTACCTCACGGGCCGCGCCACGGCGCGTGGCAAGGAGCGCCAGGAACTGGTGGTGCTGGCGCTGACCCGCATGGCCATGAGCGATGTCGCCAACGCCGCCAGCCTGCTGGACAGCAAATGGGGACCGCACCTGTCGGCCGAGGAGCGCAACTGGCTCTGGGGCCTGATCGGCAAGCAGGCTGCCACGGCGCTGTCGCCCGATGCGCTCAGCTACTACGCCAACGTGGGCCGCGATGCCGACCTGACCGACGACATGCTGGCCTGGCGCGCGCGCGCCGCGCTGCGGGCCGGGCAGTGGAAGCTGGTGGGCCGCAGCATCGATGCCATGAGCCCCGCGGCGCGCCAGGAAAGCGTCTGGACGTACTGGAAGGCGCGCGCCCTCATGGCCAACCGCCCCGGCGACGAGGATCGCGCGGCCGCGCGCCAGCTGTATGCGCGCATCGCCGGCACCACGGGTTTTTATGAACAGCTGGCGCTGGAGGAGCTGGGCGAGCGCGTCACGCAGCCCCCGGCGCCCGCACCGCTGACCGAGGAAGAAAAAGCCACCGCGCGCGCCAACCCCGGCCTGAACCGTGCGCTGTACGCCATCCTGATGGGCCTGCGCAGCGAAGGCGTGCGCGAGTGGAACTACACCACCAACCTGCACACCCCTGGCGGCATGGGCGAGCGCGAGCTGCTGGCGGCGGCCGACTTCGCCTGCCAGCGCGAGGTGTGGGACCGCTGCATCAACACCAGCGAGCGCACCAAGGGCGTGATCGATGCGGCGCAGCGCTTTCCGATGCCGTTCCGCTCCGCCGTGGTGGAGCGCGCGCGGGGCATCGGGCTGGACCCGGCCTATGTCTATGGCCTGATCCGCCAGGAAAGCCGCTTCATCATGGATGCCCGCTCGGGCGTGGGCGCGTCGGGCCTGATGCAGGTGATGCCCGCCACCGCGCGCTGGACGGCGCGCAAGATCGGCCTGGAGGGCTTCTCCCCCCAGCAGCTCTACGACCGCGACACCAACATCACCATCGGCACCGCCTATCTGAAGCTGGCGCTGGACGACTTCGACGGTTCCATGCTCCTGGCGGCGGCAGCCTACAACGCCGGTCCGGGCCGCCCGCGCAACTGGCGCAACGGCCCGGTGCTGGACGCGGCCATCTGGGCCGAGAACGTGCCCTTCAGCGAGACGCGCGACTATGTGAAGAAGGTGCTGGCCAACACGGTGAACTACGCCGCCATCCTCACCGGCCAGCCGCAGTCGCTCAAGAGCCGGCTGGGCACCGTGGGCCCGCGCGACGCGCGCGCGCCGGAGCCGAACAAGGATCTGCCTTGAATCTGCCTTGAGGGCCTGCTGCGCTATATAAAAAGGAGCTTTTAGCGCTTGCTGGATAAGCGCTGGAGCCATTTTTCATGCCACATCGTCACCCCGCGGCGGCGCCTTGCGGCCGGTGACCATGGCGCGCACCAGGTTCTCGCGGTGCTGCAGGCAGGTCCACAGCACACCGCCCACATGCAGGGCCACGCAGGCCAGCAGAGCCCAGCCCAGGGACTGGTGCAGGCGGGCCAGCCAGCCATAGCCCCAGAACCGGTCGGTGGTGTAGAGCCAGCCGGTGAAGCCCAGCAACGCCATGATCGCCAGCAGTGCCAGCACCATCCAGGCGCCCAGCGGGTTGTGGCCGAGGTAGCGCGGCGCATGGCCCGCCAGCGCCAGGCGCGCATAGGCCAGCGTGGCCGCCGGCGTGCGCACGAACTGGGCGAAGCGCGCATAGCGGCTGCCGCCGAATCCCCACGCCACGCGCGCGGCCAGCAGGGCCAGGGCCACGTAGCCCACGCGCTCGTGCAGCGGACCGGTGTCGTCGCTGCTCCACCAGGCCATGGCCACGCACGCGGCCAGGCCCCAGTGCAGCAGGCGCACGGGCCGGTCCCACACGCGCAGCGGTGCGCCGGCGGCGCGCGCACCGTCAGTCTTGAACGCGCTCAAGCGTCTTGGGGTCGAAGAAGGCTTCCACGCGCTTGCCCTGCGGGTCTTTGCCGTAGACCTCGTAGCAGGTCTCGGTCTTTTCCATGCGGCGCACGGTCCAGCCTTCCTTCACCAGCTTCTGCTCCAGCTCGGTGTGCGGTCGCCATTCGGCGGGGGGATGCTCGGGGCAGGTGACCTTGCCGTGGGCGAAGGCGCTGCTGGCCGAGACGGCGAGCGCCAGGGCGGCGATGTGCGGGATCCAGGATGTCATGCGGGGCTCTCTTTCTTGCCGGGAAGGAATGGGTTGCGGTGATCGTTCGCCGGTGTGCTCAGGGCCTGGCCCAGCGGCGCAGCAGGTTGTGGTACACGCCCGTGAGCTGTACCAGGCGCGGGTCGTCGGGCGCCACCAGCGGCGCGAGTTGCTGGATGGACTGGTCCAGGTCGAACAGCAGCGTGCGCTCGCCCTCGTCCTGCACCAGGCTCTCGATCCAGAAGAACGATGCCACGCGCGCCCCGCGCGTGACGGGCGTGACGCGGTGCAGGCTGCTGGAGGGGTACAGCACCATGTCGCCGGCGGCCAGCTTCACGGCCTGCACGCCGAAGGGGCCCTCCACTTCCAGCTCGCCGCCGTCGTATTCCTCGGGCTCGGCCAGGAACAGCGTGGCCGACAGGTCGGTGCGCATCTGCTGGTGGCTGCCGGGCAGGAACATGAGCGCGCTGTCCACGTGCGCGCCGTAGGTGCCGCCGTCGGCGTAGCGGTTGAACTTCGGCGGGTAGATGGTGCGCGGCAGCGCGGCGCTGATGAACAGCGGCGTGCTGCTCAGCCGGCGCAGGATGTGCTGGCCCAGGCGCTGGCAGAGTTCGCTGCCGTCGGTGATCTGCTGGTTGCGCTTGACGCTCTTGGCCAGCGTGCCGGCGGTGGCGGCGCCGTCGTCCCAGGCGGCGGCGTCCAGTTGGGCGCGAAAGTCGCGCACCTCCGTCTTGGAGAGGACCTGGTCGATGGAGATCAGCATGGTGGTTGCGGTGTGAGGCAATTGGGGGTGATGTCGCAGAGCTGGGCACAGCCGGCCTGGGCCATGCAGGCGTGCAGCTCCTCGGTCAGCAGCTGCAGCATGTGGGCCACGCCCAGCGCACCCGCCACGGCCAGGGCGTACATCTGCAGGCGGCCGATGAGCACGGCGTCGGCGCCCAGTGCCAGGGCCTTGAAGGCGTCGGCGCCGCTGCGCACGCCGCCGTCCAGCAGCACGGGGTAGCCCTCGCCCACGGCGGCGCGCACGGCGGGCAGGCGATGCAGGGACGCGGGCGCGCCGTCCAGGCTGCGCCCGCCGTGGTTGGAGACGATGAGGCCGGCCGCACCCGCCGCCTGCAGCGCGCGGGCGTCGTCGGGGTGCATGACGCCCTTGATCCATACGGACAGGCGGGTCTCGCCCAGCAGCCAGCGCAGGTCGTCCCAGGTAGGGGCGTGGCGCATGGCGCCCTGGAAGATGCGGCTGTCATCCGCGCCCAGTCCGGGCGGCGCGGGCGGTGGGTAGGCTGCCAGGTTGGCGGGCGTGCAGTCGGCGGGCATCACAAAACCCGCCTGCAGCGCGCTGCGGCTGGCCAGCTGGATGCTGGCGTCCAGCGTGAGCACGATGGCGTGGTAGCCCGCGGCCTCGGCCCGGCGCAGAAGGGCGAGCGTGTGTTCTCGCTCGGGCTGCAGGTACAGCTGGAACCAGCGCGCGGGGCCGGCGGCACCCGCGATTGCCTCCAGCGTGCACGACGACAGCGTGCTGGCCACCAGGCAGGTGCCCGTGGCCAGGGCGGCGCGGGCGGTGGCGACTTCTGCCTCGGAGTGGGCCAGGCGCTGGTGCGCCACCGGGGCCAGCAGCAGCGGGTGGGGCAGGTCCAGCCCACCCAGCGTGAGCCGCGTGTGGCCGCCGCGCACGTCGCGCAGCAGGCGCGGCACGATGGCCCAGGCGGCGAAGGCGGCGCGGTTGGCGGCCACCGTGCGGTCCCAGCCGCAGCCGCCGGCCACATAGGCAAGACGGCCCGCGTCCATGTGCTGGGGCGCGAGCCGTTCGTAATCGATGGCGTTCCAGACGCCTGCGGGAATATGTGGTGTCATCAAATTTGATAGCTGCCAGCGCTTGCCCATCAAGCGCTAGCAGCCTATTTGATTACAAGTCCAGGTTCAACGTCAGGCGCACTGCGCGGCCGTCGCCCTTGTACAGGAAGGCGCCCGAGCGGTACACGGCGGTGTAGTAGTCCTTGTCGGTCACGTTCAGCACGTTCAGGCGCAGGTCGGCGTGCTTGTTGATGCGGTAGGACGCGAACAGGTCGTACACGCTGAACGAGGGCACCGGCTGCGAGCACATGCCGTTGGTGTAGCCGGCACCGGTGTCGGGCTGGCCGCCGCAGCGGCTGCTCTCGTAGCGCGCCACGGCGCCGAAGGAGAAGTCACGCGTGAGCTGGTACTTGCCCTGTACGGTGAAGGAGCGGTCGGCGAAGTTGGACAGCGGGTTGCCCACGTTGGACGCCACGGCCGAGCGCAGCACCTTGGATTTCATGATCGCCGCTCCGGCTTGCAGCTGGAAGTTCTTGGTGAGATTGCCGGCCAGGCCCAGTTCGATGCCGCGCACGCGGTTCTTGCCGGTATTGAAGGTGCCTTCAGTGTCGTAGTTGGCGCCCTCCATCACGTCGTCCTTGGTGGTCTGGAACACGGCGGCGGTGGCCAGCAGCTTGTCGTCCAGCAGGTTCCACTTGGTGCCCAGCTCGATGTTCTGCGAGGTCTCGGGCTTGGCGCCGGCGGCGCTGCCGTTGTGGATCACCAGGCCGCCGTAGCCGCTGCTCGTGCCGGTGTCGGGTTCGCCGCCGTTGATGTCCTGCGCCGTGCCGTAGCTTGCATAGACCATACCCATGGGGTTGATCTTGTAGCTCACACCCAGGTGGCCGTTGAGCAGTGTGTCGTTGAAGCCGTAGTTGCCCGTGATCGCGCCCGTCTGGTTGTTGCGGGTGTCCAGCGACAGGTCGTAGTGGTCGGCGCGCAGGCCGCCGAACACGGTCCACTGGTCGGTCAGGTCCACCGTGTCCATGGCCGACAGCGCGAAGGTCTTCACGCGCCAGTCGCGTGTCCAACTGCGGCGTTCGTAGCTGCGGCCGGCCAGGTCGCCCAGGTTGCTCACGGGGTTGCCGTTCAGATCAGTGATGCACCAGCCGGCCTGCGGGCCGTTGCGGCCCGAAACGCGGCAGTTGGTGGCGCCGGTGTTGGTCACGCCGTAGTTGCCGGACTTCACCTTGTGGTCGGTGTATTCGAAGCCGAAGATGAATTCATGCTTGAGGCTGCCGATCTGCTTGTCCCAGCGCAGGTTGCTCTGGTGCGCGAAATATTTCACGTCCTGCCAGCCGGTGTGGCCGCCGTCCAGCACGCCGGCCGTGCCGATCGGGTTGTTGGCCGCGTCCAGCACCGTGCCGTTGGAGGCTCCCGTGGTGGCGTAGCGGTTGTCCGACTGGCCGTAGCGCGTCAGGCTGGTGAGTTTGAGGTCGGGCGCAAAGCGGTAGGCGATGCGCGCGGTGACCGTGTCCACGTCGGAATTCAGGAAGTCGCTGTTCTGCGCATAGACCGGCACACCCGTGGCGGGGCGGCGGTTGGGCACCGTGCCCACGAGGTAGCCGCCCAGGTCGGGATGCTTGTCCTTGGCGCGCAGGCCGTAGTAGTCCAGCGTGACGGACAGGTCTTGGTTCAGCTCCCATAGGCCCGACAGCGCCAGGCCGTCGCGGCGGCGCTGCGAGGGGCTGCGGCCCGGCACGTCCTCGCCCGAGGTCAGGGCGTTGGCGCGCAGGGCGAACTTGTCGGAGAAGCCCTTGTTCATGTCCAGCGTCACGCGGTGGTGGCTGTCGGTGCCCACGCCGGCGGACACGCGCGTGAAGTCATAGTCCAGCGTGGCCTGCTTGGTCACGGCGTTCACCGCGCCGCCCGCCGAGCCGCGGCCCGCGAAGCTGGAGTTGGGGCCCTTGGTGACCTCCACCTGCTCGATGGCGAAGCTCTCGCGCGTGGTCATGCCGGGGTCGCGCAGGCCGTCCACGAACACGTCCGAGCGCGCCTCCTGGCCGCGGATGATGTAGCGGTCGCCAAAGGCGTTGCCGTTTTCGCCCGTGCCCAGGGTGATGCCGGGCTGCGCGGCCAGGATCTGCTTGAGGTCGGTGGCGCCGGAGTCGCGGATGGCCTCGCCGGTGACCACTTGGATGGTCTGCGGCGTCTCGGCCAGCGGGCGGGTGTGGCGCGTGTCGGCGGAGGTCTTGGCCTTGTAGGGCGCGCCGACCTCGGCGTTGGGGTTGGGATCGATGGCCTGCTCCTGCACCGTCACCGTGGGCAGGGTGGTGACGGGGGCGGGCGTGGGCTGCACCTGGGCGATGGCGCTCAGCGGCAGCAGGGCTGCGGCCATGCGCAGGCTTTTGGGCTTTTTGAGAGAGGAAGAGGAGGGCATTGCTGGAAACGAGAGGTTGGAATTATTTGCTAGGGATTATTGTTGCGAATCAATCTCGTTTGCGTCAATAAGTGCAAAAATGCCTCACCCACAGTGGCGGAAACGTCAGCAGCAGTGGTGTTTTGTGGTGGTTTGACAACAAACACACGGTTGGGCGCGCGAAGTCCCGCCCAGCGCGGCAAGCATTCGGCCAATGCTGGCGCGTGCCCCGTTACCGGATGGCACACGGCGGCAGGGCGATCAGGCGTTGAGCAGCGCGCCGCCCTCGCGCCGGGCCGCGCCGGCGTCCACCAGTTCCTGCATCAGCTGCTCGGCCCAGACGGATGCGGTCTGCTGCGCAAAGTGTCGCTGGTGCAGCAGGCCGAAGTACGGTGTGGCCGCCAACCAGGCATGCACTTGCGCCAGCGGCGCCTGCTGCCATTCCAGCAGCTTGTACTTGAGCAGCACCTTGGCCGCGTGGCGTGCGTGTTTGACCGGGTCGGCCTCGAAACCCGCCAGCCGGCGCCGCGCCCGCGCTAGAGCGGCGGGCACGTCGCCAAACACGCTGCCGTGGCCGGGGATCACGGTGAGCGGATTCAGCCGCTCGATCAGGTCCAGCGTGGCGCCCACCTCGGCAAAGGCCTGCTCGCCGTCCAGTTCGGGGAACACCACGCCGAAGCCGTTCTCCCAGAGCGCGTCGCCCGAGATCAGCACGCGCGCGTGCGGCTCGAACAGCACCACGGCATGGGTGTCATGCCCCGGGGCTGCGTGCACCTGCCACGCGCGGTCGCCCAACTGCACCTCGGTGCCGGGGGGCAGCACGCCGTCGGCACGAAAGCGCGGGCACTCCTGGCCGGTGGGCACGTAGCTCAGCGCCACCGGGTCCCAGTCCTGCACCTGTGCCCACTGCCCCGGGGGGATGCGGGTGGCAAGCTGCGGCCAGCGCGCCTGCAGCGCGGCATTGCCGCCGCAATGGTCGCTGTGCAGGTGGGTATTGAGCAACTGGTCCAGCACACGCCCGTCCAGCGCCGACTCCACCAGCGCCACGGTTTGCGGCGCGTGGGCGCAGTAGCCGCTGTCCACCAGCGCCGTGCAGTCGCGCCCCAACAGCAGCACGTTGTTGGCCGACAGCCAGCCGCGCTCGATGACAATGATTTCCGGCGGTAGGGCAGGTGGAATAAGCGGCATCAGCTATGAAAATTGGAGTAACCGGAGCGCGGCATCACTTGCCGTCGCGCAGCTCCCGTCGGAGGATCTTGCCCACGTTGGTCTTGGGCAGTTCGTCGCGGAATTCGATGTATTTTGGCCGCTTGTAGCCGGTCAGGTGTTCATGGCAGTAGCGCACCACGTCGTCCTCGGTCAGCGAGGGGTCGCTGCGCACCACGAACACCTTGATGGCCTCGCCCTGCTTGTCGTCGGCCACGCCCACGGCGGCGCATTCCAGCACGCCCGGGCACAGGGCCACCACCTGCTCCAGTTCGTTGGGGAAGACGTTGAAGCCGCTCACCAGGATCATGTCCTTCTTGCGGTCGATGATGCGCGTATAGCCCTCCTCGTCCATCACGCCGATGTCGCCCGTGCGCATGAAGCCGTCGGGCGTGAAGGCCTTGGCATTTTCCTCGGGCTGGTTGTAGTAGCCGGGCATCACGTTGGGGCCCTTGATGCAGATTTCGCCCGCCGAGCCGATGGGCAGGCTCGCGCCTGCGTCGTCCTTGATGGCGATGTCGATGCCTGGCAGCGGCAGGCCGATGCTGCCGCTGAAGGCGGTGCTGTTCACCGGGTTGTTGGTGCCGATGGCGCAGGTCTCGCTCATGCCCCAGCCTTCGATCATGGTGGCGCCCGTCACGGCCTTCCACTGCTGGGCCGTGGCCTCGGTCGCGGCCATGCCGCCGGCCTGCGCCACGCACAGCTGCGAGAAATCCAGATGGCGGAACTGCGGGTTCTGCAGCAGTGCGTTGAACAGCGTGTTCACGGCGGGCAGCATGTGGAAGGGGCGCTTCTTCAGCACCTCCACGAACTTGGGGATGTCCCGCGGGTTCGGGATCAGCGTCAGGCGCGAGCCCTGGCGGATGGCCAGCAGGCACAGCGTGAGCGCGAAGATGTGGTACAGCGGCAGCGCGGCAATGCTGTTGGCGCGGCTCAGGTCGCCGATCTTGCCCAGCGCGGGGGTGAACCAGGCCTCGGCCTGCAGCGTCGCGGCGACGATGTTGCGCTGGGTGAGCACTGCGCCTTTGGACAGGCCCGTGGTGCCGCCCGTGTACTGCAGGAAGGCCGGAGTGTCGGGCGCGACGCGCGCCGGGGTCAGCGTGCGCCGCTCGCCCAGGGCCAGCGCGCGCTTGAAACTGATCACTTGGCGCCCGCCCGTCAGGGGCAGCTCGTACGCGGGCACCATCTTGGCCAAGTGGCGCACGGCAAAGGTGATCCAGCGTCCGTACCAGGCGCCCAGCAGGTCGCCCATGGAGGCGATCACCACGTGCTGCACGGCCGTGTGGTCGATCACCTCGGCCAGCGTGTGCGCGAAGTTCTCCAGGATGACGATGGCCGAGGCGCCCGAGTCCTTGAGCTGGTGCTCCAGCTCGCGCGCGGTGTACAGCGGGTTCACGTTCACGCACGTGTAGCCCGCGCGCAGCACGGCGGCCATGGTCACAGCGAACTGCGGCACATTGGGCAGCATGATGGCCACGCGCGCACCGGGTGTGAGACCCTGGCCCTGCAGCCACGCGCCGAGCCGGGCCGACAGGCGGTCGAGTTCGCGGTAGCTCATCCACCGGTCCATGCACACCGAGAACGGGCTGTCGGCGTGGCGGTGGAAGGACTCCTCCAGCATCTGCGCCACCGAGGGGTAGGCATCGGCATCCACGTCGTGCGGCACGCCAGCGGGGTAGTTCTTGAGCCAGATTCGTTCCATGCAAGGGTCCTCGTTGCGGTATGGGGCAAGATCGCACCGATTGTGGAAGTGGCCTTGCACGCGCCATACCGGGCTTGTCCTAGTCCGGATGCCGCAGAGGTCACCCAAGCGACACACCACAACCACCACAAGGGAGCTTCATGACGAACGCGCGTTGGCAACGCTGGGCGGTGGCCGTGCATCTGCTGTTGATCGCGGGCTGGATGGCCTGGTTCTGGGGCCGTTCGCCGGCGCTGGCGCTGGCGGGCGTGGCCGCGGTCCCGCTGATATTCCGCCTGGGCATGGCGCCGCAATTTTTCTTGATGGCCTGGGTTTGCCGGGGGGATGCGACGCCGCGTCCGCGCGCCGGGCAGCTGCTGCGCGCCTGGTGGGCCGAGTCACGCTGGGCCAGCCTGGTCTTCGGTTGGTGGCAGCCGTTCCGCCACCAGGCCGTGTCGGACTGGCTGCCACCGCGCGCGTCGGACGTGCCCGGCCCGCGCGGCGTGGTGCTGGTGCACGGCTTCCTGTGCAACCGAGGGTTCTGGACGCCCTGGCTGGCGCTGCTGCGTGCGCGCGGCCATGCCTTCGTGGCCGTGACGCTGGAGCCCGCCTTCGGCTCCATCGACGATTACTGCCGCACCATCGACGATGCCGTGCGCCGCGTGGCCGAGGCCACTGGGCGGGCGCCGCTGATCGTGGGCCACAGCATGGGCGGTCTGGCCGCACGCGCCTGGCTGCGCGCCGTGCCGGGCAGCGAGCAGCGCGTGCACCGCATCGTCACGCTGGGATCGCCGCACCACGGCACCTGGCCCGCGCGCGGCGCACGCAGCACCAATGGCCGGCAGATGCGGTTGCACGGCCCCTGGGTGCACCAGTTGGGGCAAGACGAGCCGCCGGCACGCGCCGCAGTCTTCGTGTGCTGGTACTCCAACTGCGACAACGTGGTCTATCCGCCCGCGGCCGCAATGCTGCAGGGCGCGGACAACCGCTTCATCGAGGGGGTGGCGCACGTCGAGATGGCGTTCCACCCGCGCGTGCTGCAGGACTGCCTGGCGCTGCTCGAGCAGCCCTGAGCGTGTCGACGACGCGCTTCAGGCCGGGTGCGGCTCGCGCGCATCGGCCGCGAACTCGGGCTCGCCGCGCAGCCGTTCGTAGATCGGCGCGAAATCCTGCGCCGTGAGTTCGAACAGCTGCTCGAAGCTGTCGATCACGAAGTAGGTCTGCTGGTAGGTGTCGATCTTGTAGCGCGTGCGCATGGTGCGTTCCAGCTCCAGTGGCAGGCGCTGCGGCTCGGGGCTGTGCACGGCGTAGGGCAGTTCGCCGCGCGAGCTGAGAATGCCCGCGCCATAGGCGCGCAGCCCGCCTTGCTCGCGGATCAGGCCGAACTCGATCGTGTACCAGTACAGCCGCGAGAGCATCTCGCAGGCGCCCAGTCCCGCCGCTTTCAGGCCTCCTTCGCCATAGCGCTGCACATAGTCGGCAAACACCGGGTTGAACAGCAGCGGCACGTGGCCGAACAGGTCGTGGAACACGTCGGGCTCGACGATGTAGTCGAACTCCTGGGGCGTGCGGATCCAGTCGGTGACCGGGAATTTGCGGTTCGCCAGCAGCGAGAAGAACGGCACCTCGGGGATCAGCCCCGGCACGGCCACCAGCTCCCAGCGCGTGGCGCGGTACAGGCGCTCGTTCACGTCATCGAAGCGCGGGATGCGCTCCTTGGCGCCCAGCAGCGGCAGGGCCTGGATGAAGGCCTCGCTCGCCAGGCCCTGCAGCTGGGCCGACTGGCGCTGGTACAGGCGGTGGTAGGTGTCGTGGTCGGCGGCGGTGTAGGCCGCGAAGTTCTGCGCGCAGGTGTAATCCTCCTGCGCACGCGAATAGTCGCCGCGCGGCGGGCGGCTGGATTGTCCGTAGACGACGGGGGCTTGTCCCATGGTGCTTGTCTCCTTGTTGGAACCACGCCGTCGTCGTGCACCGCCGGCCTGGTGTGGGCCGGCGGGCGGGAGTGCAGGACGGCGTTCAGTCGATGTGGATCTTGGCGGCCTTGATGAGGAATTCGTACTTGCCCAGTTCCGAGCGCACGAAGCTGCCGAAGCCGCCCAGCGTGAGTTCTTCGGGCGTCAGGCCCATCTTCTGGAACTGCGCCTTGCCGGCCGGCGAGTGCATGGCTTTCGAGAACGCCGTGGCGTATTTCTGTGCATCGGCGGCGGGCAGCGTGGCGGGGGCAAACAGCCCGAACCAGGTGGACACGTTGAAGCCGGGCACCTCGCTGTTGATGCTGGGCACGTGGGGCAGGGCGTCGTCGCTGCCCAGCGATGTCACGCCCAGCGCCTTGAGCTTGCCGCCCTGGATCAGCGGCAGTGACGACGCTAGGTTGTCGAACACGATGTCCACGCCGCCGTCCTGTAGCGCTTTGAGCGCCGGACCCGCGCCCTGGAAGGGCGCATGGGGCATGCGCGTGTTGGTGAGCGACTTGAACATCTCCCCGGCGATGTGGCCGATGCTGCCGTTGCCGCCCGAGCCGTACTTGAGCTGGTCCGGGTGGGCCTTCATGTACTTCACGAGGTCGGTGGTGGTGCTGATATCCAACGCCTTGGCCCGTTCGGCGCTCATCACCAGCACGTTCGGTGTGCGGGCGACGAGCACGATGGGCGTGAAATCCTTGACCGGGTTGTAGGGGAAATTCTTGTACAGCCAGGGGTTCACGGCATGGGTGGCGACCGCGCCCATCACCAGCAGGTTGCCGCCCTTGGGCGCCTTGGCCACCGTGTCTGCGCCCAGGTTGCCGCCGGCGCCCGGCTTGTTCTGCACCTGGATGGGCCCGAGTTGGGCCTGTGCCCCTTCGGCCAGGATGCGCGCGCTCTTATCGAGCGGGCCTCCGGCCGCGTAGGGCACCACGATGGTCATGGGGGCGGATGCGTTCTGTGCCTGTACGGCGCAAGCCATGCACAGCGCAAGGGAACCCACCAATTGACGGCGACGCAACATTGAATTTCTCCCGAGTCTCTTTGAAAGGGCGCTCAGTATAGAAAGCCGTTGTTGCAGTGCGTCATTCCATGGCGGGCCGCGCCCAGGGCTCACGCCTGGGTCTGCAGGACGCCGCGCCGGATCTGGTCACGCTCCAGCGATTCGAACAGCGCCTTGAAGTTGCCTTCGCCGAAACCCTCGCGGTAGTTGCCCTGGCGTTCGATGAACTCAAAGAACACCGGCCCCAGCATGGGCGTGGAGAAGATCTGCAGCAGCAGACGGGGCGTGCCGTCAGCCGTGGTGCCGTCCAGCAGGATGCCGCGCGCCTGTAGTTCCGCCACGTTCTGGCCGTGACCCGGCAGGCGGGTGTCCAGCATGTCGTAATAGATGTCGTTGGGCGCCGGGGCCAGGGGCACGCCCGCCAGCCCCAGCTTGTCCACCACCTCGACGAGCGAGTCGCAGATCAGCGCGATGTGCTGGATGCCCTCGCCGTTGAACTGCATCAGGAATTCCTCGATCTGCCCGCCGCCCTGCTTGGCCTCTTCGTTCAGCGGGATGCGGATCTTGCCGTCCGGCGCGGTCATGGCCTTCGACGTCAGGCCCGTGTACTCGCCCTGGATGTCGAAGTAGCGGATCTCGCGGAAGTTGAAGAGCTTTTCGTAGAAATTGGCCCAGAATCCCATGCGGCCGCGGTACACGTTGTGCGTGAGGTGGTCGATCTCGTTCAGGCCGTGCCCCACAGGGCGCCGGTCCACGCCGGGCAGGAAGTCGAAGTCGATGTCGTAGATGGACTTGCCGTCCTCAAAACGGTCGATCAGGTACAGCGGCGCGCCGCCGATGCCCTTGATGGCCGGCAGGCGCAGTTCCATGGGGCCGGTGGGGATCTCGATCGGCTGGGCGCCCAGCTCCAACGCGCGCCGGTAGGCCTGGTGCGAATCCTTCACGCGAAAGGCCAGTCCGCAGGCTGAGGGGCCGTGTTCGGCGCCAAAGTACGCGGCCTGGCTGGCCGGCTCGCGGTTCAGGATGAAGTTGATCTGGTTCTGCCGGTACAGCAGCACGTCCTTGGACCGGTGGCGCGCCACGAGCGTAAAGCCCAGCTTCTCGAACACCGCTTCCAGCAGCCCCGGGGTGGGCGAGGTGAACTCTACAAACTCGAAGCCCATCAGGCCCATGGGGTTCTCCCAGGCGTCGGCGTCGTGGGTGGCGCGAAAGGGCAGGGCGGCAGTCATCGTCAGTCTCCTTAGGGTGTGTCGCTTCACTGTAGGAGGGGCGGGGCTCATGTTTCTGGCGAATGCGCACGGGTTTGAGTGTGGATATGCAGGAATGTTGCGCAACGTCAATGCGATGTGCATCCATTTCGCGTTAGGGAACACGCGGGTGCGTCTCGTGCGGCGCTTGCCTAGAATCCGCCGCCATGAGCGAACGCACCCCCGCCCTCGACAAGCTGGACCGTGCCATCCTGCGCCGCCTGCAGGACAACGGCCGCGAGACCTATGACGTGATCGGCGAACGGGTGGGCCTGTCGCCCAGCGCCGTGTTGCGCCGCGCCAAGCGGCTGGAGGAAGAGGGCGTGATTGACCGCTACGTGGCACTGGTACGCCCCGAGCGCGTGGGCCTGGGACTGACCGCCTACCTGAACGTGCGCCTGGAAAAGCACACCGAGAGCCACAAGCGCAACCCGATGGACCTGTTCCGCGCCAGCGTGCAGACCTGGCCCGAGGTGGTGGAGTGCGCGTCGCTCACCGGCGAGATGGACTATCTGCTGCGCGTAGTGGTGGCCGACATGGCGCACTACAGCCGCTTCATCATGGACACGCTGCTCAAGCACCCCAGCGTGCAGGACTGCAAGACCAGCTTCGTGCTGGACCGGGTGAAGGCCACTACCGCCCTGCCGGTGTAGATAAAAAAGGCACGGCAGTCGCGTGGCGGACAGAGGCAGTCCTGTATTGATAGCTGCTTGCGCATATTGGGTAAGGGCTAGAGGCCATTTTCCCCTTGGATCTTATTTCCCCTACTTTTTTGTTGCATTGCAGCATATGCGCCCCAGATTCCTAGGGAAAACCCTAGAATCGGCCGCATCATGCTTTCAACCAAAGACTGGCTTCGCGCTTCCTGGAACGCAGGGCGGCAAATGCTGCGCCCCACCGCCGGGGGACGCTTCCACCGAGGTTTTGCCATGAACACTGTGATGGTGCCCATCCGTTCGCTCGGCCCGCAGCACCGCGAGCGCATTGCCGCCCACCTGCTGCGCCTGGAGCCGCGCGACCGCTACCTGCGCTTTGGCTACGCCGCCAACGACGACCAGGTGCGCCGCTACGCCGAGTTGCTGGACTTCTCGCGCGACGAGGTGTTCGGCATCTTCAACCGCCGCCTGGAGTTGATCGCCATGGCCCATGTGGCGTTTGCGCCATCGGGCGAGTACGAAAGCTGCGCCGAGTTCGGCGTCTCGGTCTCGGCCACGGCGCGCGGGCGCGGCTACGGCGCGCGGCTGTTCGAGCGCGCGGTGATGCTGGCGCGCAACCGCGGCGTGAGCATGATGTTCATCCACGCGCTCACCGAGAACACGGCCATGCTCAAGATCGCGCGCAATGCCGGCGCCACGGTGCGCCGCGACGGATCCGAATCCGAGGCCTACTTGCAGCTGCCGCCCGCGCGCTTCGACACGCGCGTGTCCGAGATCATGGCCGAGCATTTCGGCGAAGTGGACTACCAGCTCAAGAAGCAGGCGCGGCAGTTCTGGCGTTTCCTGGCCGACCTGCAGGAAATCCGCCAGGGCGTGCGCGACGGCCGCCACCAGGCCGCCGAGTAGGCAGGCGCGCCCCAGGCGTGCCACGCGGGTGCGCGGGGCGATCCGCTATCCTTGGGGGCTGATCCACTCCCTGCACAACCTGCACCCGTCCCCGTGTCCGACCCCCACCCTGCGCGCGCCTCCGACAAGGAGGACAAGCGCACGTTCCTGCAGCGCCTCGTCGAGTTCATCAACCCCGGGCCGGACTCGACGGCCGAGCTCATCGCCACGCTGGCCGAGGCCGAGGACAACGACGTCATCAACGCCGATGCGCGGGTGATGCTGGAGCGCGTGCTGCGCATGGCCGAGATGACTGCGGGCGACGTGCTGGTGCCCGCGCCACGCATGGACATGCTGGACATCGACGCGCCGGTGGATGAGCTCATGCACCAGGTGCTGCACACCGCGCACTCGCGCTTTCCGGTGTACCAGGGCGAGCGCGACAACATCATCGGCATCCTGCTGGCCAAGGATCTGCTCAAGCTCTGGCGCTCGCCGGGGCTGAACGTGCGCACGCTGGTGCGCCCGGCGCTGTTCGTGCCCGAGAGCAAGGGCCTGCATGACCTGGGGCGTGAGTTTCGCAACACGCGCAACCATATGGCCATCGCCATCGACGAGTTCGGCCGCATCGCCGGTCTGGTGACGTTCGAGGACGTGATCGAGCAGATCGTGGGCGAGATCGAGGACGAGTTTGATATCCCCGAGGACGAGGGCGACATCTTCGGCCTGGCCGACCGCACCTTCCGCGTGAGCGGCGACACGCCCGTGGAGCGCGTGGCCGAGGCCTTCGGCGTGGCGCTGCAGGGCAGCGACCCCGATGAGAGCTTTGACACCATCGGCGGCCTGATCGCGCACGAGCTGGGCCGCATGCCGCGCAAGGGAGAGTCCGTGGTGCTCGGCGGCCTGCAGTTTGTGGTGATGCACACCAAGGGCGGGTCGGTGCGCTGGTTCAAGGTCGCACCGGCGGCGGCCACGCCCGAGTCCGAACGCTGATGGCCGTCGCACCGCCCCTGGCCGCGCACGCACCGCGCCGCGGCCCGTTGCCCTGGGTGCTGGCACTGGTGGCCGGGCTGGCGCAGGCCGCATCGCTGGCCTGGCCCTGGGGCGGACAGCCGCTGTGGTGGCTGCAGATCCTGTCGCTGGCCTTGTGGGCGCATGTGCTGCTGGGCGCCGGCGGTACACGCCGGGCCGCCCTGCTGGGCTGGGTGTTCGCCACGGCGTGGCTCGCGGGCACGTTCTGGTGGCTGTTCATCTCCATGCACACGTATGGGGGACTGGCCGCGCCGCTGGCCGTGCTGGCGGTGCTGGGGCTCGCGGCGTTCCTCGGCAGTTATTACGCAGCGGTTTCTGCATGTTTTTGGGCTCTAGCGCCCGTCCATAGAGCGCTGGCAGCTATCGTTTTTGCTGCGCTGTGGTTGTTGGCGGAATTGGCGCGCGGCCAATGGTGGACCGGCTTTCCGTGGGGCGCAGGCGGCTACGCGCATGTGCAGGGGCCCCTGGCCGCGCTGGCGCGCAGCGTGGGCGTGTACGGCATCGGTGCCGCGGCGGCGCTCTTGGCCATGTTGCTGGCGCAGGCGCGCCGCGCCGACCTGCGCAACGCACGTGCCTGGGCGCTGGTCCTCGCGCTCACGGCCGTGGGGGCAGGGGCCGCCTGGCAGCGCCAATGCGCCGTCGAGGGCTGCGGTGCCCCGCCGCCCGTGCATGCGCCGCTGTCGCTGGCGCTGCTGCAGGGCAACATCCCGCAGGACGAGAAGTTCCAGCCCGGCAGTGGCGTGCCGATGGCGCTGCAGTGGTATTACGACCAGATCCACGCGGCCAAGGCCAGCCTGGTGGTGGCGCCCGAGACGGCCATCCCCCTGCTGCCGCAGCAGCTGGTGCCCGGCTATTTGGAGGGCATGGCCGAGCGCTATGCCGCAGGCGGCCAGGCGCTGCTGCTGGGCATCCCGCTGGGCAGCCTGGAAGAGGGCTATACCAACTCGGTGCTGGGCTTTGCGCCAGAGCAGCCGCAGCCCTACCGCTACGACAAGCACCATCTGGTGCCGTTCGGCGAGTTCATCCCGCCGTTCTTCCGCTGGTTCACCGAGATGATGAACATCCCCCTGGGCGACTTCAACCGCGGCGCGGTGGGTCAGCCGTCGCTGGCGTGGGCCGGCGAGCGCATAGCGCCCAATATCTGCTACGAGGACTTGTTCGGCGAGGAGATCGGCGTGCGCTTTCTCGACCCGGCGAGCAGCCCGAGCATCCTCGTGAACCTGAGCAACATCGGCTGGTTCGGCAACACCGTGGCGGTGGACCAGCACTTGGCCATCAGCCGTCTGCGCGCGCTGGAGTTCGAGCGTCCCATGGTGCGTGCCACCAACACCGGCGCCACGGCGGTGATCGACCACCGCGGGCAGGTCACGCACCGCATGCCGGCTTATCAGCGCGGCGTGCTGCGCGCCCAGGTGCAGGGGCGTGGTGGCGCCGCCACGCCGTACGCCCGGTGGGTGGCGCGCTGGGGGCTTTGGCCCCTGTGGGCGCTCGGGTTTGCAGTGGCGGGGCTGGCCTGGTGCCTGCGCGGGCGCACAGGGCGGGCGCGGGCTGGAAATTGATCCAGATCATCCCGGCGCGGTAGCCAGCGGGCTTTCCCGGGGCACGGTTACAGGCCAGAGCGCGCGCGAGCCTGGATAATAGAGGGCCTTCGCCGCCCGTGGCCGCGGGCCGCGCGCTGATTTTTTTGCATCAACGACAACCACCTACCGCGACGGCACGGGCCGTCTGGAGCACGATTGACAATGGCTGATTCCTTCTCGTACGAACAACTCATCGCCTCGGGCGAGGGCCGGTTGTTCGGTCCGGACAGCGGGCGCCTGCCCCTGCCCCCCATGCTGATGTTCGATCGCATCACGCACATCGACACCGACGGCGGCGCGCATGGCCTGGGAAAGATCGTGGCCGAACTCGACGTCAAGCCCGACCTGTGGTTCTTCGCCTGCCATTTCCAGGGTGACCCGGTCATGCCCGGCTGCCTGGGGCTGGATGCCATGTGGCAGCTCATCGGCTTCTATCTCACCTGGCTGCGCCTGCCGGGCCGTGGCCGCGCGCTGGGCGCGGGCGAGGTCAAGTTCACCGGCGAGGTGGGCCCGGACGTGAAGCTCGTGACCTACGAAATCGACATCAAGCGCGTCATCAAGCGCAAACTCAACATGGCCATCGGCGATGCACGCCTGCTGGCCGACGGCAAGGAAATCTACGTGGCCAACGACCTGCGCGTGGGTCTGTTCCTGCGCGAAGGCGACGCACAGGGAAGCGCAGCATGACCAAGAAACGGGTGGTGATCACGGGCGCGGGCATCGTCTCGTGCATTGGCAACGATCTGCAGACCGTGGAGGAGGCGCTGCGCGCCAGCCGCTCCGGCATCAAGGCCGTGCCCCAGTTCACCGAGCTGGGCCTGCGCAGCCAGGTGGCGGGCGTGCCTGAGATCGACGTCGAGGCGCGCATCGACCGCAAGCAGCTGCGCTTCATGGGCGACGCCGCGGCCTATGCGCAGATTGCCCTGGAAGACGCCATCCAGCAGGCCGGCCTCACCCCCGAACAGGTCAGCCACCCGCGCACCGGCCTCATCATGGGTTCGGGCGGCGGATCTCCCGCCAACCAGATCGAGGCGGCCGACACGCTGCGCGAAAAGGGCATCCGCCGCGTGGGACCCTACCAGGTCACGCGCTGCATGAGCTCCACCGTCTCGGCGTGCCTCGCGACCAACTTCAAGGTCAAGGGCATCAACTATTCCATTACCTCGGCCTGCTCCACGTCGGCCCACTGCATCGGCGCGGCTGCGCAGCAGATCGCCTGGGGCCTGCAGGACGTGATGTTCGCCGGCGGCGGCGAAGAGCTGTCCTGGGGCATGTCGCTGCTGTTCGACGGCATGGGCGCCATGTCCAGCAAGTACAACGCCACGCCCGAGAAGGCCTCGCGCGCCTATGACGCCAACCGCGACGGCTTCGTGATCGCCGGCGGCGGCGGTGCCGTGGTGCTGGAAAGCCTGGAGCATGCACTGGCACGCGGCGCCACCATTCTGGGTGAGGTCGTGGGCTTTGGCGCCACGAGCGACGGTGAGGACATGGTGGCCCCGTCGGGCGACGGCGCCATCGCCTGCATGCAGCAGGCCATGGAAGGACTGGGCGCACCCATCGACTACATCAACACCCACGGCACCTCCACGCCTGTGGGCGACATGCAGGAAGTGCGTGCGATGCAGGCGGTGTTCGGCGAGGCCGTGCCGCCGTTCTCCAGCACCAAGTCGCTCACCGGCCATTCGCTGGGAGCCACCGGCGTGCAGGAAGCGATCTACTGCCTGATCATGCTGAACAAGGGCTTCATCGCCGGTTCGGCCAACGTGGAGACGCCGGACCCGCTGCTGGGCTCCATGCCGCTGGTGACCCAGACGCGCGACGCGCAGTTGACCCACGTGCTGTCCAACAGCTTCGGCTTTGGCGGCACCAACGCCAGCCTGGTGCTGCGCCGCTGGCAAGGCCAGTGACGGTCTCGGGCCAGGTACGACGGGGGCTGCGGCCCCCGTTTTGCTTGGACGCCTAAAATTGCCGGTTCGCGCGTGCGAGCGCGCCCGCTCTCTCAGACACACAGCCATGCTGACATTCCAACAAATCATCCTCAAACTGCAGTCCTACTGGGCCGACCAGGGTTGCGCACTCTTGCAGCCCTATGACATGGAAGTGGGCGCCGGTACGTCGCATACAGCTACGTTTTTGAGAGCTCTGGGCCCGGAGCCCTGGAAGGCAGCCTACGTGCAGCCCAGCCGCCGCCCCAAGGACGGCCGCTATGGCGAGAACCCCAACCGCCTGCAGCATTACTACCAGTACCAAGTGGTGCTCAAGCCCGCGCCCGACAACATCCTCGAGCTGTACCTGGGCTCGCTCGAAGCCCTGGGTTTTGACCTCAAGAAGAACGACATCCGCTTCGTGGAAGATGACTGGGAGAACCCCACGCTGGGCGCCTGGGGCCTGGGCTGGGAGGTGTGGCTCAACGGGATGGAGGTGACGCAGTTCACCTATTTCCAGCAGGTCGGCGGCATCGACTGCAAGCCCGCCACGGGCGAGATCACCTATGGCCTGGAGCGCCTGGCCATGTACCTGCAGGGCGTGGACAACGTCTACAACCTGACCTGGACCGAGAGCCCGAATGGCGCGAAATTGACCTATGGCGATGTGTACCACCAGAACGAGGTGGAGCAGTCCACCTACAACTTCGAGCATTCCGACGCCGAATTCCTCTTCACCGCCTTTGGCGCCCATGAAAAGCAGGCCAACCACCTGATGGGCGAGCAGCTCGCGCTGCCGGCCTACGAGCAGGTGCTCAAGGCGGCGCACACGTTCAACCTGCTGGATGCGCGCGGGGCGATCTCCGTGACCGAGCGCGCAGCCTACATCGGCCGCATCCGCAACCTGGCGCGCGCCGTGGCCAAGGCCTACCTGGACAGCCGTGCGCGCCTGGGCTTCCCCATGGCGCCCAAGGCGCATGCCGACGAAGTGCTGGCCGAACTGGCCAAGGCCGCGGAACAACAGAACAAGAAGGCCGCCTGAGCGCACGCGCCGCGCAGCGAGAAACACACCATGAATCACCAGAATCTTCTTGTCGAACTGTTTGTCGAAGAACTGCCCCCCAAGGCCCTGCAAAAGCTCGGCGATGCCTTTGCGGGCGTGTTGCTGGAGCAACTGCAGGCGCAGGGCCTGACCTCGGCACACTCGCAGCTCACCGCCTTTGCCTCGCCGCGCCGGCTGGCGGCGCACATCACCGAAGTGCTGCCCGCCGCGGCCGACAAGGCGGTGTCGCAAAAGCTCATGCCCGTGGCCGTGGGTCTGGACGCGAGCGGCCAGCCCACGCCGGCGCTGCTCAAGAAGCTGACCGCGCTGGGCGCCGACGCCGCCAGCGTGCCGCAGCTCAAGCGCGTGCACGATGGCAAGGCCGAGGTGCTGTTCTTTGAAAGCATGGCCAAGGGCGCGCTGCTGGCCGACGGCCTGCAGAAGGCGCTGGACGAAGCCATTGCCAAGCTGCCGATCCCGAAGGTGATGCGCTACCAGCTGCAGGACGGTTGGACCAGCGTGCATTTCGTGCGCCCGGCGCACGGCCTGGTGGCGCTGCATGGCAGCGAGGTGCTGGTGGGCGTGCAGGCCCTGGGCCTGACGGCCGGCAACACCACGCACGGCCACCGCTTCGAGGCCTCCGTGGACCCGGTCGTGATCCAGAGCGCCGACAGCTATGCCGAACAACTGCGCAGCGAAGGCGCGGTGATTGCTAGCTTTGCCGAGCGCCGCGCCGAGATCGCGCGCCAGTTGCAGGCGGCCGCCGACCGTGTAGGCGGTGGCATGCAGCCGATCGAAGACGCCGCCCTGCTGGACGAGGTGACGGCGCTGGTCGAGCGCCCCAACGTGCTGGTCTGCGAATTCGAGAAGGAGTTCCTCGCCGTGCCGCAGGAGTGCCTGATTCTCACCATGAAGGCCAACCAGAAGTACTTCCCGCTGCTGGATGCCGAGGGCAAGCTCACCCACCAGTTCCTGGTGGTGAGCAACATCAGCCCGCAGGACGCCAGCGCCGTCATCCAGGGCAACGAGCGCGTGGTGCGCCCGCGCCTGGCGGACGCCAAGTTCTTCTTCGACCAGGACCGCAAGAAGACCCTGGTCAGCCGCGTGGACCAGCTGGCCAAGGTGGTCTACCACAACAAGCTGGGCACGCAGGGCGAACGCGTGGAGCGCGTGCGCCATATCGCCAAGGCCATCGCCACGCAGCTGTTCACGGCGCTTGCGCAAGGCAACGCGGCGCTGGACTCCCAGGAAGGCGAGATCGCCCAGGACTATCTGCTGACCTGCGTGGACAACGCCGCGCTGCTGGCCAAGACCGACCTGGTCACCGACATGGTGGGCGAGTTCCCCGAGCTGCAGGGCATCATGGGCGGCTACTACGCGGTGAGCGACGGCCTGCCCGACGAGGTGGCGCACGCCATCGAGGACCATTACAAGCCGCGCTTTGCCGGCGACGCGCTGCCGCGCGAGAACGTGGGCGTGGTCGTTGCGCTGGCCGACAAGCTGGAGACGCTGGTGGGCATGTTCGGCATCGGCAACCTGCCCACGGGCGACCGCGACCCGTTTGCGCTGCGCCGCCATGCGCTGGGCGTGATCCGCATGCTGGTCGAGAAGGAGTTGCCGCTGGATCTGGATGCGCTGCTGGCCAGCGCGGTGCCGGCCTTCGGCGACAAGATCGAGGACACCAGCGCCCAGTTGGCCGACTTCATCTACGACCGCCTGGCTGGCTCCCTGCGCGAGCAGGGCTACAGCGCCCAGGAGGTGGACGCCGTGATTGCCCTGCGTCCGCAGCGCCTGGCGCTGGTGCCCCGGCAGATCGAGGCCGTGCGTGCATTCGCCACGCTGGAGCAGGCGCCCGCGCTGGCCGCGGCCAACAAGCGCGTGACCAACATCCTCAAGAAGGCCGGCGAGGTGGATCCGCACGTGAATGAGGAACTGCTGCAGGAGCCCGCCGAGAAGGACCTGTACGCCGCGCTGCAGCGCTTCGTGCCCGAGGCCAACGCCCAGTTCGACAGCGGCGACTACACCGCCAGCCTGCAAACCCTGGCCGTGCTGCGCGCGCCCGTGGACGCGTTCTTCGACGACGTGATGGTCAATGCCGAGGAACTGGCGTTGCGCCTGAACCGCCAGGGCCTGCTCAAGAAGCTGCACATGGCGATGAACCGCGTGGCCGACCTCTCGCGCCTGGCGGTGTGACCGTGCGCGGCTGTGGGGCCTGGACCGTTACGCCGGTGACGGCGGACGCGGGCGGCGCGGCAGCGTTGCTTTGATAATCGCGCCATGAAACTCGCCATCCTGGACCGAGACGGAACGCTCAACGCGCTGGGCGATGGCTTCATCGCCTCGCCCGACGAATGGGTGCCGGTGCCTGGCGCGCTGGAGGCCGTGGCGCGGCTGAACCACGCGGGCTGGCATGTGGTTGTGGCCACCAACCAGCCGGGCCTGGGCCGCGGCCTCTTCGATGCGCAGACCCTGGTGGCCATCCACGCGAAGATGCACCGGCAGCTGGCTACGCTGGGTGGGCGCATCGACGCGGTGTTCTACTGCCCCCACACCGAGAGCGAGCAATGCCACTGCCGCAAGCCCGCTCCGGGCCTGATGGAGCAGATCCGCGATCGCTACGGCGCGGAGGGGCAGGAAATTTTGGTGGCGGGCAGCAGTGCGGCCCACCTGCAGGCGGCGAGCGAGCTGGGCGCGCAACTGCACATGGTCTGCACCGGTCGCTCGGCCCACCTGGACCCGCGCCAGAGCCTGCCGCCCGGCTGGCCCGCCGGCACGCGCGCCCATGCCAGCCTGGGCGCGCTGGCGGATTTCATCGCCCCGCAGAACGGCGCCAGCCTGCCCGTGGCCCTGTGATGCGAAAACTATTGAATTGATAGCTGCTGGCGCTTACTGCATGGGCGCTAGAAGCCAAAAACACTGAAAACTGCTTCATGGCACTGATCCGCTCCATTCTTCATCTGCTGGTGATGGTCGTCACCGTAGTCCCCTACACCCTGGGCATCCTGCTGGTACGTGTGCTGGGCGGCAGCCCGGCGGCGCGCTACCGCGTGGCGCGCGCCTGGCTGAAGCTGTGCATCGACTCGGCGCGCTGGCTGCTGGGCATCCGCACGCAGATCACCGGCATGGAGCACCTGCCCCAGGGCGAGCAGCAGGGCGCGGTGCTGCTGGTCAAGCACCAGTCCACCTACGAGACCTTCCTGATGCCGGCGATCATGCCGCACCCGCTGGCCTACGTGTTCAAGAAGGAACTGCTTTCCGTGCCGTTCTTCGGCTGGTCCATCGGCAGCCTGGACATGATCCACATCGACCGTGGCCAGCGCGCCCGCGCCTTTGCCAAGGTGCTGCAGCAGGGCCGCCGCCTGCTGTCCAAGGGCACCTGGGTCATCATGTTCCCCGAGGGCACGCGCACGGAACGCGGCGCCAAGGGCGACTACAAGAGCGGCGGCACGCGCCTGGCCATCGACGCCGGCGTGCCCGTGGTGCCGATCGCCGTGACCTCGGCCACGGTCTGGCCACGCAAGGCCTTCATCAAGCGCCCGGGGGTGGTGCACGTGTCCGTCGGCCGGCCCATCCCCACCGAGGGGCGCAAGCCTGACGAGCTGATGCGCGAGGTCGAGGCCTGGATCGAGGGCGAGATGCGCCGCCTGGACCCCGACGCCTACCCCCCCGCCGCCGGCTGACATGCAGCGGTTGGTGCAGCTGGCGCTGGACTTCCTGGGCGGCGGGAGCAGCCCGGATTCCGGGGTGCCACAGCCGAAACGGGCGATAGCGCCCGTCCAGCAAGCGCCAGATGCTCCTTTATTGGTAGCGCCAGCGCCACCGCTGGGCGATCTGCTCACGCCCGCCGTGTTCCGCCACCCGGCGGCCAGCCGCGAGGTGCTGCTGGGCGACGCGGTGGTGGCCTATGCGCTGCAGCGTGCGCGCCGGCGCTCCATCGGCTTCACCGTGGGGCCCGAAGGCCTGTCCGTGCGCGCGCCCTCCTGGGTCACGCTGGCGTGCGTGGATGCCGCGCTGCGCGACAAGGCGCCGTGGATCCTGCGCAAGCTTGGCGAGCAGCAGGCGCGCCGCCAGCAGGAAGAGCGCGCGCGCATCGTCTGGGGCGACGGCGCCGTGCTGCCTTACCTGGGCGAGCCGCTCACCGTGGTGCTGGACCCCACGCACGGCTTCGCCGCGCGCGGTGGAGCGCTCGAGGAGCAGGGCGGCGCAACCGGTCGCGCGCTGCGCATCGCCCTGGCGCGCAGCGCCGCGCCCGCCCAGGTGCGCGACGCGGTGCAGGCCTGGCTGATGCGCGATGCGCGCCGCTGCTTCACCGAGCGGCTGCACCACTTCGCGCCGCTGCTGGATGTGCGCTGGACGCGGCTGCGCCTGTCCAGCGCCAACACCCGCTGGGGCAGCGCGCGGGCCGACGGCTCCATCCGGCTGAACTGGCGGCTCATGCACTACCGCCCGGCCATCATCGACTACGTGGTCGCGCACGAGCTGTCGCACCTGCGCGTGATGGACCACAGCCCGCGCTTCTGGGACACCGTGGCCACCGTGGTGCCCGACTACGCCGCGCTGCGCCGCAGCCTGCGCGAGCAGCCGGCGCCGCCCTGGGACTGATGGGCGCGCGGCGGCCATGGTCTGCCAGAATGGCCGCCATGAACACGCCCACGCCTGACCTCCACGCTTCTGAGCAACCCCTGCCCGCCGAGGGCTACGCCGGCGACGTGAGCCCGCCGCTGGCGTGGCAATGGGTGCGCGCCGGCCAGGCGGTGCTGGTGGACGTGCGCACCGATGCCGAGCGCGACTGGGTGGGCCTCGTGCCCGGCGCCGTGGCCGCGGCCTGGAAGCAATGGCCCGGCATGCAACCCAATGCCGATTTCGACGCACAGCTGCGCGCGGCAGTGCCGCCCGGCGGCACGGCGGTGCTGCTGTGCCGCAGCGGCGTGCGCTCGGTGGCCGCGGCGCGGCGCGCGACCGAGCTGGGCATCAAGGCCTACAACATCCTGGAAGGCTTCGAGGGTGAGCCGGACGAGAACGGCCAGCGCAACCGGCGCAGCGGCTGGCGCTTTCGCGGCCTGCCGTGGCGGCAGGGCTGAGCGGATTGCTGAAGTTTTTTTGCTCTCAAAAAAATAGCTGCCAGCGCTTGATGTGCAAGCGCTGGCAGCCGTTTTGGCTTGAGATTGCGGGGGCTTACTTGGCCAGCGGTGGAATGCGCAGCTTCTGGCCGGGGTAGATCTTGTCGGGGTGGGTCAGCATGGGCTTGTTGGCTTCGAAGATCACCGGGTACTTGTTGGCGTCGCCATAGAACTTCTTGGCGATCGCGCTCAGCGTGTCGCCGCGCACCACGTC
Source organism: Diaphorobacter nitroreducens (assembly GCA_003755025.1). Classification (GTDB taxonomy): domain Bacteria; phylum Pseudomonadota; class Gammaproteobacteria; order Burkholderiales; family Burkholderiaceae_C; genus Diaphorobacter; species Diaphorobacter nitroreducens. The sequence goes on from RJVL01000001.1 coordinate 246,256, forward strand.
GTGGTACTGCGCTTCGGGCTCGGGGTTGGTCACGCTCATCTGGTTGTCCACGCTGGTCACGCTGGCCACGTTGCCGCAGCACAGGGTGACCTTTTCCTTGGCCGCCTGCGTAGGTGCGGTGCCCTTCACCGTCACCTTGCCCTCGGGGCCTTCGAAGTGGACCTGCACGTCGCTCACGCCCAGGTTCTGCGACGCGATGTAGGCCTCGATCGCCTTGCCTGCCTTGTCGTTGAGCTCGGCCTGCGTGGGCGCGGCAGCTGTGGAAGCCTGCGCGTCCTTGCCGCCAAACAGCTTCTCGCCGGCTTCCTTGATGAAACTGAAAAGACCCATGGCTTTCTCTCCTTCTTGGGGGTTGCAGAAACGGTCGGGACCACTATAGCCGTACTGTCCGGCACCGCCATGTCGGAAAAACGCCCGCGCCGGCGGCAGCGCGTGCATTTGCGGCGCTCTGCGGGAGGCAAAGGCAAAAAACGGATAATCCGCGCCATGACTTTCCTGGCCATCGACGTGGGCAACACCCGTCTCAAGTGGGCGTTATTCGACGCAGCGCAGCCTGGTGCCGGCCTGCTGGCCCATGGCGCTGAATTCCTGGACCATATCGAACGCCTGGCCGAGGGCCCGTGGTCCCACCTGCCTGCGCCCCGGCATATGCTGGGTTGCGTGGTGGCGGGCGACGCGGTCAAGCGCCGCGTGGCCGAGCAGATGGAGCTGTGGGACGTGCCCGCGCGCTGGGTGGTGCCGTCGGCGCAGGAAGCCGGCGTCATCAACGGCTACGACCATCCCACCCGCCTGGGCGCGGACCGCTGGGTGGCCATGATCGGTGCGCGCCACCGCCTGCTGGCCCAGGGGCCCGCGCGGCCGCTGATCGTGGTGATGGTGGGCACCGCCGTGACGGTGGAGGCCCTGGACGCGGAGGGTCGCTTCCTGGGCGGCCTGATCCTGCCCGGCCACGGCATCATGCTGCGCGCGCTGGAGTCCGGCACCGCGGGGCTGCACGTGCCCACGGGCGAGGTGCGCCTGTTCCCATCCAACACCAGCGATGCGCTGACCAGCGGCGGCACCTATGCCATTGCCGGCGCGGTGGAGCGCATGTACCAGCACCTGCGGCAGCACTGCGGGCAGGAACCCGCCTGCATGATGACCGGTGGCGCGGGCTGGAAGATGGCGCCAAGCATGACGCGCCCGTTCGAGTTGGTGGAAAACCTGATCTTTGACGGCCTGCTGGAGATCGCGGCGCGCCGGTTTGCCGAGCTGCCGGCCTGACACGGCCCGCCAGCGCGGGTGTTAAGTGGCCTGGTCGTAGGCCCCGACCAGCCGCGCCAGGTGCGCACGCTGGGTGGGCTCCAGATAGGGCATGAGCAGTCCCAACACATGCCGCGCGCCGTGCAGCAGCGCAGCCTGCGCGCTCTCGGGTTCCAGCGCCTGGCGCGGGGCGCGTACATACTCGAAGCTGAGCCAGTAGGTCAGCACCACCACCATGCTGGTCGCGGTAGGCTGCATGGCGTCCGCCGGTTCCATCTGCAAGGCGCCACGGCGCCGCAGTGCCTGCAGCAGATCGTGCATGGCGGCGGTCTTGGCTTGTAGCAGCACGGGGAACTGCTCTTCCAGCCGGCGGTTGCACGACAGCAGGTTGTTCAGGTCGCGGTAGAAGAAGCGGTACTGCCAGATCAACTCGAACAGCGTGTGCATGAAGAACCACGCGTCCTCCACGTCCTGCACGTCCGCACCCGCGTGCAGCAGGCCGCTCAGCGCCTCGTCGTAGCGCGCGAAGAGCGCGTTAACGATCTCGTCCTTGGCAGGGTAGTGGTAATAGAGGTTGCCAGCGCTGATGTGCAGGTCCGCGGCGATGGCCGTGGTGGAGACGTTGGGCTCGCCAAAGCGGTTGAACAGCGCCAGGCTGGACTCCAGGATGCGCTCGGCGGTGCGGCGGGGAGCTTTCTTCGCCATGGGCTGTCTCCTCCCATCGGGGGCGTTGTCGTGCTCCGGAAATCTACTCCAGTCGCCCGCGGGTGCACAGTCGGGTTGATGCGGAGGGTCGTTCAACCCTCGTGGGTGGAGGGGCGCGACGGCGGCGGCGCGGTTGTCACGCCATCGCGGTCGGCTTGGCGCTCCTGCAACGCTTGCAATTCCTGCGTGAGCGCGTCGATGCGCTCGTGCAGGGCCTGCACTTCCTGCGCGGTGGGTACGCCGAGGCGCTGCAGGGCTTTGGACACGCGCTCCTCGAAGATGCCCTCCAGCCGGTCCCACTGGCCGGCGGCGCGCTCGCCCAGTCCCGAGGCCATCTGCCCCATGCGCTGCGCGGCCTCGCCCCAATGCTCCTGGGCGGTGTCCTGGGTTTTGCGCTGCAGTGCCATGCCCTCGCGCACCAGGGCCTCAAAGACCTTGCCGCCCTCGGCCTGGGCCTTGGCAAAGGCGCCCAGGCCAGCCAGCCAGATTTGCTGTGCGGACTCCCGGGCCATGCGTGGGAATTCGCGCGCGGGGTCGGTGTCGTCATCGGGAGGAACGTGGGGCATAAGAGACTCCTTGTGCATTGACCTGAGTGGTGATTGTGGGCGCCCTCCAGCGTGCGCATGTAGGTGCAGCGCCCTAAATCCCGTCACGGGAGTTTGTTACAGGCATGTGCATGCCGATGGGATAATCCAAGGCTTTGTCCCCGCAGGCAGTCCGGTCTGCAGACGGTTCTGGCGAAGGATTTCCACCCATGATTCTGGTAACAGGCGGCGCAGGCTTCATTGGCGCCAACTTTGTGCTCGACTGGCTGGCTGTCGGTGACGAGCCGGTGGTGAACCTGGACAAGCTCACCTACGCGGGCAACCTGCACAACCTGGACAGCCTGCAGGGCGATGGCCGTCACGTGTTCGTGCAGGGCGACATCGGTGACCGCGCGCTGCTGGATCGCCTGCTGGCCGAGCACCAGCCACGCGCCGTGATCAACTTCGCCGCCGAATCCCACGTAGACCGCTCCATCCACGGCCCCGAGGACTTCATCCAGACCAACGTCGTCGGCACCTTCAGGCTTTTGGAGGCCGTCAGGCACTACTGGCAAGCGCTGCCAGCTACACAAAAAGAAGCATTCCGCTTCCTGCACGTGAGTACCGACGAAGTCTATGGCAGTCTGGCGCCGGCTGCTGCGGCCTTCACCGAAGAGCACAACTACGAGCCCAACAGCCCGTACTCCGCCAGCAAGGCGGCCAGTGACCACCTGGTACGGGCCTGGCACCACACCTACGGCCTGCCGGTACTCACCACCAACTGCAGCAACAACTACGGCCCGATGCACTTTCCGGAAAAGCTCATCCCGCTGATGATCGTCAACGCCCTGGCAGGCAAAAGCCTGCCCGTGTATGGCGACGGCATGCAGATCCGGGACTGGCTGTACGTCAAGGACCATTGCAGCGCCATCCGGCGCGTGCTGCAGGCGGGCCGGCTGGGCGAGACCTACAACGTAGGCGGCTGGAACGAAAAGCCCAACATCGACATCGTCAACACCGTGTGCGCCCTGCTGGACGAGTTGCGCCCGCGCAGCGACGGCCAGAGCTACACAACCCAGATCACCTACGTTACCGACCGCCCTGGCCACGACCGCCGCTACGCCATCGACGCACGCAAGCTCGAGCGCGAACTGGGCTGGAAGCCCGCGGAAACCTTTGAGACCGGCATCCGCAAGACCGTGCAGTGGTACCTGGACCACCCCGAATGGGTGGCCCAGGTGCAAAGCGGTGCCTATCGCGAGTGGGTGCAAAAGCAATACGAAGGCGCTGCGGCATGAACATCCTCTTGCTGGGCAAGAGCGGCCAGGTGGGCTGGGAACTGCAGCGCAGCCTGGCCGTGCTGGGCCGGGTCACCGCGCTGGACCACGACAGCACCGAGCACTGCGGCGACTTTGCCAACCCGGAAGGCGTGCGCGAGACCGTGCGCGCCCTGCGGCCTGACGTCATCGTCAACGCCGCCGCCCACACTGCCGTGGACAAGGCCGAGAGCGAACCCGAGATTGCCCGGCTGCTCAATGCCACCACGCCCGGCGTGCTGGCAGAAGAAGCTGCGCGCCTGGGGGCCTGGCTGGTTCACTACAGCACCGACTACGTGTTCGACGGCAGCGGCACGCGGCCTTGGGTGGAAACCGATGCGCCGGCTCCGCTGTCAGTCTATGGCGCCACCAAGCTGGAGGGCGAACAGCACATCCAGCAGACAGGGTGCCACCACCTCATCCTGCGCACCAGCTGGGTCTATGCCGCACGCGGCGGCAACTTTGCCAAGACCATGCTCCGCTTAGGCAGCGAGCGCGAGCGCCTCACCGTCATCGACGACCAATGGGGTGCGCCCACGGGGGCTGACCTGCTGGCCGACGTGACGGCACATGCCGTCCGCCATCTGCAAAGCCGCCCCGGGGACGGCGGCCTGTACCACTGCGTGGCCAGCGGCGAGACCACTTGGCACTCTTATGCTAAATACGTTCTGGAGCATGCCAGGCAAGCGCGGCCAGCTATTGAATTGAAAGCAACCGAGGTGGCGCCCGTGCCCACCAGCGCCTTTCCTACGCCGGCGCGGCGCCCGCACAACTCGCGCTTGGACACCACCCGGCTGCAAACCACCTTCGGCTTGGTGCTGCCGCATTGGCAGCAGGGCGTGGCGCGCATGCTCACCGAAATCCTCTGACCGACCCCCCCATTGCAATGACGACACCCACGCGCAAGGGCATCATCCTGGCCGGCGGCTCCGGCACCCGCCTGCACCCGGCAACGCTTGCCATCAGCAAGCAACTGCTGCCGGTGTATGACAAGCCCATGATCTACTACCCGCTGAGCACGCTGATGCTGGCGGGCATCCGCGAGATCCTCATCATCAGCACCCCGCAGGACACGCCGCGCTTTGAACAGCTGCTGGGAGACGGCAGCCAGTGGGGCCTGCAATTGCAATACGCCGTGCAGCCCAGCCCCGACGGGCTTGCCCAGGCCTTCCTGATCGGTGAAGACTTCCTGGCCGGCAGCCCCAGCGCGCTGGTGCTGGGCGACAACATCTTCTACGGCCACGACTTCCACGAACTGCTGGCCAATGCCATGGCCCGCCCGCAAGGGGCCAGCGTCTTTGCCTACCACGTGCACGATCCCGAGCGCTATGGCGTGGCCGAATTCGATGCCAGCGGCAAAGTGCTGAGCCTGGAGGAAAAACCCCAGAAGCCTAAGTCCAGCTACGCCGTCACGGGCCTGTACTTCTATGACAGCCAGGTGGTCGAACTGGCCAAGGGGCTCCAGCCCAGCCCGCGCGGCGAGCTGGAAATCACCGACCTCAACCGCCTGTACCTGGAGCAAGGCCAATTGAGCGTCGAGATCATGGGCCGCGGCTACGCTTGGCTAGACACCGGCACGCACGACAGCCTGCTGGACGCCAGCCAATTCATTGCCACGCTGGAGCAGCGCCAGGGCTTGAAGATTGCCTGCCCCGAGGAAATCGCCTGGCGCAACGGCTGGATCGACGCTGACCGGCTGGAGCGACTGGCCCAGCCGCTGGCCAAGAACGGCTATGGCCAGTACCTGCAACGACTGCTGAAAGAGACGGTGTACTGATGAAGGCAACGCGACTGGCTATCCCGGACGTCGTGCTGATCGAGCCCAAAGTGTTCGGCGACGCGCGGGGATTCTTCTTCGAGAGCTTCAACCAGAAGACCTTCAACGAGGCCACGGGCACAAACCACCAATTCGTGCAAGACAACCACAGCCGCTCCAGCCAGGGCGTGCTGCGTGGTCTGCATTACCAGATCCAGCAGCCACAGGGCAAACTGGTGCGTGTGGCGCGGGGCAAGGTGTGGGATGTGGCAGTGGACATCCGCAAGAGCTCACCGACCTTCGGGCAATGGGTGGGGGCAGAACTGTCCGAGGACAACCAGCACCAGTTGTGGGTACCGCCGGGCTTCGCACATGGCTTTGTGGTGCTCAGCGAAAGCGCGGACTTCCTGTACAAGACGACGGACTACTACGCACCCGAGCATGAGCGGTGCATTGCGTGGAACGATCCGCAGTTGGCGATCCGCTGGCCGTATGAAGGCGAGCCCAGGTTGTCGGCCAAGGATACGCAGGGGCTGACGCTTGCTGCGGCGGAGGTGTTCGTCTGAACTATCGGCGCAAGGCCTCTTGCGTCGACCGGTAGAGTACATCCGAACCGAACTGGGGGTTCAGGGGATCGAACGAAAAGATGTTGTGGCCCCGGGGCACGCGTTCCCCCTCCCATTCCGGTTCGAGGAAGAACGACAGAAACTCCGCGCCCTGTTGCGCATGCGTATCAAAAACTTGGGCAAGCCCCTGGGGGTCCAAAGCCTTGAGGGGGTGGAACTCTGTGATGCCATAGCGCGACTGGCCTGAGCGGCGCAGCCAATGGGCAAAGGACCGTCCGTAGGTCGGCTCGCCATACAGGCTCACCCCTAGCCGCATGGAGCCGTGAGGGCGCAGCGAGTCCTGGATAGCGAAGCGCGTCGCGTCCCAACTGGGGTTGGTGAATGGAATGATCTGGTGTGTGTAGCGCGGCACGGGAGCCAAGCAGGATTCACCTACGAGTTCATCAAAGAAGGCGAGATAACGTGTGACCTGCTGTGCACGGAACGTGTGCCACAGTGGAACCAGGGGGTTGTAGTAGAACGCGGCACGGTCGCGTGGAAAGTCAATATGAAATGTGGCGTTCTGCGCAGTGCGGGAAGGCGCAGTCCAAGGGAGAGGTTGCTGCGGCTGGTCTTGCGGAGTGCTCTGGTGCCGATCCATGACGGCGATCTGGCGTGCGCCCATGGAGACCAACTGGCCGGGGCGGCTCTCCAGAAACAGGTTCAGCGTGTGCATGCCTGGTGTTAGCCTGCGAAAGTCCAGGTCCAGGCGCCAACCGGTATTGGCATCACCCAACTCAGGCCGTGCCGCCAGCACGTCCTGACGGCCCAGTTCAACAAAAGCCTGACCAAGCAGCTCCCCATTGAGATACACACGGACTCGAGGTGTGTAGTCGGATGCCCTGTTGCTCACATGCGCCCAGCCAGAGATCGGCAGACTGCCGTGTGCGAAGGCGTCAATGTGTTCGGTGAAGCGTTTCAGCGGTTCGGTCCGTATGTCCTTGGATGGGGGGTGTACATCGTCGAAAGATGCATAGTCACTTCCCAGGAACCGGTTGAGCCGGTCAATCCGGCGAAATCGCTGGGCCAGGTATTCGCGAAAGCCTTGTACGGATGCCGAGGAGTAGTCGGTGATGCGATAAGGGGCATCAAATCCCATGCCAGACTGGAAGTTCGGAAATAAATGGTGCAACTCGCCGAGTAGCGTCACACCGCGAATTTTTGCCCTGTCTTGTTCCGGTAGCCGGCACGTTGCATTGAGCACAGCCTGCACAGCCTGAACTCGACGTGCAGTGAGGGTATTGCGCGTGCTAACGAAGCTCCAGTTATAGATATGGTCGTCGTAGTAGCTGTCAGTGCCGAGAGCACCGTCACGGGTCTGTGCCATGTTCGCCTCATCGCCCGCCAGTTCGTTCTCTATGGGGGCGTGTGCCTCGAAGTGCGTCGAGAATAAATACATGATCACCGGGCGCTGTACGTCGCGCACCGTATTCACCAGGCGTTGCACCATGGCATCGTCAATTGCCCAGCCTGTCGGCTCTTGCCGGAACAGTTTCAGCAAGGGAATTGGCAGCGTGTAGCCCACTTCATATTTCGTCGCTCGCGCTCCCGCTTGTGAGAGGGATTGCAGGGATGCCTCTACCAGCGCGCCAGCAGAGCCTTCTTCAGCGACGCAGCGTCGTGCCAGCGAGGCAGGCACCGTGCCACGCGCAGGCGGCTGTTCAATGCAGGCATCGATCACTCCGACCATGGGGGCCAGAAACATGGCGCGCGCCTTGCCTGACGACTGCGCCGTCTCCTGGAACCACAGCGCCCCCGCTATGCCCAATGCAGCGACGGCGAGGCCGGCTGCGCAGAATGCTAAACGGTGGAGGGAACTGGACATCGGATGCATGGAACTATGGTGGTCTTGCGGACGCAGGTATGGGGCGTCACTGTAAGACAGTCATGAACCTCTGCCGTGGCTGAGATAAGGAATACAGAAGAGGGTCGAGGAGCCTCGCAGGCTACACTTCAAAGCTTGCCCCATTGTTTCCCATGACGACTCCATCTGTAACAGAGACCACTGACCCAGTGTCGGCGGAGACGGTATTGACCCTGCGTCCCAGGTTGGGCGAATTACTTGTCCAGGAGGGCAAAGTCAGTGCCCGCGACATTGAACGCGCCCTGCTGGCTCAGCAGGAAATGGGTGGGCTGCTGGGACGGGTGCTGGTGCGCTTGGGATTGGTGTCCGAGATCGATGTGGCTCAGGCCCTTTCTCGGCAACTGGACATTCCCTTCGTTGCTGCGGACGATTTTCCCGAACTAATGCCCGAGGTGGAGGGCCTGCTGCCTTCTTTCCTGCAGGCCAACCATGTGTTTCCGCTGGCGCTGCGCGATGGAGCGTTGCATGTGGCCATGGCCACGCCGCAGGATCCCTTTGTCGTCAAGGCCCTGCATCTCGCCACCGGCCGGGAAGTTGTGCCGCATCTGGCTCTGGAGAGCGCCATCGAGAAGGCGTTGGCAGAGCCCATCGAAGAAGCGCAGGACGAGGACGACGACGGCTTTTTTGGTGATGGCGCTGACGGTGGCGATTTTGTCGAGCACCTCAAGGATCTGGCCAGCGAAGCGCCTGTCATTCGACTGGTCAACAGCATCATCGGCCGCGTCACCGATCTGCGTGCATCGGATATTCACCTGGAACCCTTCGATGACGGCTTGCATGTGCGTTACCGGGTGGACGGGGTGATCCATCGTGGCGAACTGGTACCGCCGCGCCTGTCGGCCGCCGTCAGTTCGCGCGTCAAATTGCTCGCACATCTGGATATTGCCGAGCGCCGTTTGCCACAAGATGGGCGCATCAAAACCCGCGTGAAGGGACGCGAGCTGGACTTGCGTGTTTCCACTGTTCCCACTGTGCACGGCGAAAGCGTCGTGATGCGGGTGTTGGATCGGGCCAGCGTGCGCCTCAATCTCGACACTATGGGCTTTGCCCCGGATACGCTCTCACGCTTCAATGAACTGCTGGCGCGGCCCCACGGTATTCTTCTTGTAACGGGGCCGACCGGCTCTGGGAAGACCACCACGCTGTACGCAGCGCTGTCGAAGATCGACTCGGAGGCCAACAAGATCATCACCGTGGAGGACCCGGTTGAGTATCAGCTTGAAGGCATCAACCAGATACAGGTGCATCCCCAGATCAACCTGACCTTCGCTAATGCCCTGCGCTCAATTTTGCGTCAGGACCCTGACATCATCATGATTGGTGAAATGCGCGACGGCGAAACCGCGCAAATTGCCGTGCAGTCGGCACTGACGGGACACTTGGTGCTCTCCACCCTGCATACCAATACCGCGGCGGGTGCCGTGGTCCGCATGCAGGACATGGGCGTCGAGAGTTACCTCATTACCTCTTCTGTCAATGGCGTGTTGGCCCAGCGTTTGGTGCGCACGTTGTGCAGCCACTGCAAGGAGCCCTATGAGCCTGGTCAACACGTTCGCGAAAGCTCGGGCTTATCGCGCTTTTCCGAAGTGGGCCGCCCGATTTATCGCGCTGTGGGCTGTGATCAATGCCGCCAAACGGGATACCGGGGGCGCACCGGCATCCACGAATTGTTTGTGCTCGACGAGCCGATGCGCCGAGCCATCATTGATGGCCGCGATGCCAATGCATTGCATGCGCTCGCATCGCAGAGCGGGATGCTGAGCTTGCATGAGGATGGACTGCGCAAGGTTGCAGGGGGCGTCACCTCGTTGGATGAGCTGGCGCGCGTGACGCAGGACCAGTCCGATGCCTGATTTTGTGTGGAGGGCTGCCACGGCAGCCGGCAAGGTTGAGGAAGGGCGTTTGTCTGCGCCTAATGGTGCGGTTGCCCTGCGACAGTTGAGGGAACAAGGGCTGACGCCGCTGCGCATGGAAGAGGCTCATACGATCACTGTAGGCGCCGCTGTGAACAAGGGCGCTACGGGTACGGCGTTGCTGGGACACGATAAAGCTCGCCAAATCAAGGGCCCAGTCAATGCCGCCGATGTGCTGGCACTTACGTCCGAACTGGCCATCATGCTGCGCGCTGGCCTGGCGCTGGACAACGCGCTGCGTGTACTCGTCGATATGAGCCACAAACCCAGCGTCGCCATGCTTGTGCAGGGCGTCCTGGATGGCGTGAAAGGTGGCACTCCCTTATCGCGAGCACTAGCCGAGCATCGGGCTCTATTCAGTGATTTCTACATCAATATGGTGCGCTCCGGCGAGGTCAGCGGCCAGATGTCTGCCGTGCTCGATCGCCTTGTCGAGCATATGGAGCGACAGCGCGCGCTGCGTGACAGCGTTATCTCCGCCACCATTTACCCTGCTATCTTGTTGGGGGTTGCGGTACTGTCGCTTATCGCCATGTTGGGTTTCGTGGTGCCACAGTTTGAGAAGCTGTTTACGGACATGGGCGATGCCTTGCCGTTACCAACACAATGGGTAATGGCGCTGGGCCATGCGTTCAAGAGCTATGGGCTTCTCATCGCCGTAGCGCTGTTTGGGCTGGGTTCACTCCTTGCACGCTGGTTTCGTTCGCCGGCCGGGCGGAACTGGTGGCAGGCGCGATTGCTCAAAATGCCGCTCATGGGGCCACTGGCGCTGAAATACCAGCTCACATTGTTTTCCCGGTCGCTCGGAACCCTGCTGGGTAATGGAGTCCCCCTGCTGACGGCATTACATATTGCTACCGAGACGGTAAGTAACGTCATCTTGCAGCAAGCCCTGGCGAAGGTGGTGCCTATCGTGAAAGAGGGCGGGAAAGTGGTTCAGGCGATCTCCGCCGCTGGCATCTTCGAACCTTTGGCGATCAATCTCATCCGCGTCGGTGAGGAAACTGGACGCATAGGCCCCATGATGCTCGAACTGTCCAATATATTGAACCGGGAAGTGGAAACGGGCATCAAACGATTGCTTACGCTGGTCGAGCCTGTGCTCATCCTCGTCCTGGGCGTATTGATTGCCGCCATCATCGTTTCTATCCTGTTGGGGATACTGTCTATCAATGACCTCGCCGTATAATTTTCGTTTCTCCAAGGAGTCTTCCTTCATGGACCAACCTCATGCATGCCGCACTGCCGACGTGCTGAAGTCCCGCAAGTCTGCAAGCGGCTTTACGCTGATCGAACTGCTGGTTGTCCTGGCCATCCTTACGCTGCTGGCCGGTTTGGTGGGGCCCCGGGTGCTCAACCAATTAGGTGGAGCCAAATCGAAGACGGCTGCCGTGCAGATCGCCGACCTCGACAAGTCGCTGGAACTTTTCAAGCTGGATGTGGGGCGTTACCCCACTACGGAAGAAGGACTAGAAGCGCTGGTCAAGCGGCCAGGTTCGACCAATGGCTGGACGGGCCCCTATCTCAAGGGCGGCGTACCCTCCGACCCATGGGGCCATCCCTATCGCTACGCGAACCCAGGTCCCAATGGTGGCATTGAGATACTCTCCCTGGGGGCTGACGGTGCTCCGGGCGGAGACGGCGAATCAGCCGACATTCGCAACGCGCAGTAAGCGGCCGCGTTTCTCCCCTTGCCCGACGACGCATGCGGCGCGCGCGCGGTTTCACGCTGGTCGAGTTGCTGGTGGTCATTGCCATCATGGCGCTCGTTATCGGTTTGGTTCCTGTGGCATTCGACCGGCTTCGCGATGCTGCGCAGTACCGTGACGCCGTGCGCACCATGCTCAGCCAGATGCGTGGAGCGCGGATGGCGGCCATGACGGAAGGTCGGGAGGTTAGTTTTTCCGTGGACCTGAGTCAGCGTATGTATGGAGTGGATGCCGCGCTCAAGTCCTTACCGGAGTCATTGCAAGTGAGGGCCATCGTTGCGGGACGTGAGATCGGTCCCCAAGGCCAGGCTTCCATCCGCTTCCTGCCCAGTGGTGGAGCAACGGGCGGGAGCATAGAAGTACTGCGGGCTCCAGGCGTGGGTACGCGGCTACGGGTCGACTGGCTTTCGGGCCGCGTAACGCGGGAAGCCTTGTTCCAATGAAGGCGCTTTGGCGGCAGCGGGGCCTTACCCTGCTGGAACTGCTAGTGGCATTTGCCATCATGGCGTTGTCCCTTGGCATGCTCTACCGGGCGATGGGGGGCAGCATGCGCAGCGTTGGCGACGTAGATCGGTACCAACGCGCAGTGGTTCTTGCGGAATCGCTACTTGCCATGCGAGATGCAGTGCCTGAGCGGGGCTGGAACCAGACGGGAGAATCCGCAGGCTACCAATGGCGTGTGGTGTCGGCACCCTTTCTCACGGGGGTCGAAGGCCCCACCGTGCCTCCGCTGCACGAAATCAGTATTGTCGTCACGTGGTCGGACGGGGGGAGGGCTCGAAGTTTTGAACTGAGCACATTGCGTCCCCAGCGTAAGCCGCCGGAGCCGGGGCGAAGGCCATGAACGCAGACAGGATCTCCGTGTTCGAGTGCCTGCCGCGTCGTGAGCCCCAAGGGGGATTCACGCTGGTGGAGCTACTGATCGTGATCTCCTTGCTTTCGCTGATCATGCTAGCGCTGGGTTCCGCGCTCAGAACGACTGCACAAACCGAGGAGCGTGTCGATGCGCGACTGCACCGGACAGATGAACTGCGCGTTGCTAATGGTTTCCTACGCTCCGTTCTGGGGCGGATCTCTGCACAGAAGATGGGGGCCATGGTTGCGGCCGACGCCAGCCCGTTTTTCTTTTCAGGAAGCTCTGGAGAAATGGTTTGGGTGGGGGTCATGCCCGCCCGCTATGGCGCAGGCGGGCGCTACCATTTCCGCCTGGGGCTGATGGATGGTGAGGGGGGCACCCGGACGCTGATGTTGCAATACGTACCTTGGGTTGATGCTGCGGTGCAGCCGAACTGGGGCCAGGCTGCAAGCTACGCATTGGTAACGGGTGTCACGGCCTTATCTATGCAATATGGCGACTTCTCCGAAGAGCCTCCCGTGTGGACGCAGCAGTGGTCTGTGGTTGATCGGCTCCCCCAGCGGGTCATTATCTCCCTGCAGACTGTTTCTGGCCCGTGGCCGGAATTCGTGGTCGCCATGCGCACCATGCCGGGCAGCGATCCGGCTTCAGGCGGTGCCGTATTTGGGGGGGGGCGGCGATAGTGACTAATGCGCGTTTCCATCATGCGCATATGCATCCCCGCGGGATGGCGCTTGTCTCCGTGCTGTGGATGGTCGCAGCCCTCAGCATCATCGCAACGGGACTGACCCGCTCGATCCGCGAAGAAGCACGCCTGATGTCACTCGCGCGACAGGATGTGCAAGCGCAGGCTCTGGGGGATGCTGCCATTCAGGTGGTACTGCAGGCGATAGTGGCGGGCAACAAGCCTGTGGTGCAGCTGGTTCAAACGAACGTTGTTTACAAAGGGGTGTCGATGCAGGTCCAGGCGATGCCCCTGAATGGCCTCATCGACATCAATTCGGCGGGAATTCCGCTGTTGGAACGTCTGTTGTCCGTCGGCGGAGGGATGCCCCCCGCAGCAGCGCAGGCCATTGCGCAGGCCATCGTGGATGCACGCGAACGCAGAGATGCCAAGGGAACTCCACAGCGATTCGAGGCGGAGGAAGATCTGCTGCGGGTGCCTGGGATGGACTATGACCTCTATGCTAGACTCGCCGCGCTTCTCACTGCGGACTTGCGTGGCTCAGGGAAAGTCAATCCCATGGCCGCGCCTGTTGAGGTACTGGCAGTGCTTGCCAATGGAAATGCTGGCGCGGCGATACAGATTGCCGCCAATCGTGAGGCTGGCCAGGTTGGAGTGGATACTTCCGCACTGGATGCAAATTTCATTGATAGCGTGACTGTGCGGCGATTGCGCATCCAGGCGCGGGTGCCTATGGCCGATGGATCAGTTGTACGCGTTTCACGCAGCGTCGATTTTGGCGCCCGAACGCAAGATGGCGCTCCATGGCATACCTTCCGCACTACTTCCGGTGTCGAGCCTGTGCGCCGAAAAAATTCCTAAGACACCATGCCATCCATCACATCTGATGCCCGTTTCCTGGGGATTGATCTTCATGCGCTATGGCGTGAAATCCGCCAGACATGGTCGGGCATGCATGACTGGCCGCTGTTGTCCTGGCTTACGCCCGCAGTTCCTGTCGTGCTGCTCCATCCGGTGGAGGGGCAATCCCTATGGCGAGGCGAATCTTCATTCGCTCAGTCCTCGGGCTTTTTGACAGCTCGGTTTACGGCGGTCGCACTACCGGAAGAGTATGTCCTGAGGCGGGAAATGATCTTGCCCGCCATGGCGGCGGCGGATGTGGCGAGTGCTGTCGCACTTGAGGCAAGGGCCAACAGCCCTTTTGCGCCACAAGATTTGGTCTATGGGTATAGGGTGCAGACCCCATCGCAGGGCGGACACCGAGTGGAGCTGGCCCTTGCTTCGCGCAGGCAGATTGGTCTCTACCTTGAAAGCCAGTCTTCCCGGCTGGAAGGAGTTGCAGAGCCAGAAGTCTGGGTGCGCAACCTCTCTTCTCCGCCGACGGTACTGGAAGGCTATGGGGAAGGTTTGCGAAAGGCGTATATCAAGCGCCAACGTAACGCGGGCTATAGCCTACTGGCGCTGGCTATGGTGCTGCTGAGCGTGATTGCAATCACGCCGACGCTGCAACTTCGCATGCGCGCTTTGGAGGCTGCAGCGGCCTATCAAGACGCTGTCCGGCGCACCGCCCCGCTGGTCAAGGAGCGCGAAGGGCTCATGCAGTCCATTGAGACGATCGGAGCTTTGTCCGAAGTGCTGTCTGGGCGGATCGAACCGCTGAAAGTTCTCGATCGTCTGACGCAGGTACTGCCGGACGATACGGCCGTGCAGAGCTTCAAACTGCAAGGCCTGAAGGTGACGCTTGTGGGGGTCACGGCCAATGCGTCAGCGCTGATGCAACTGCTGGGTGACCAACCTGGATTACGGGACGTGAAGGCCCCCAGCGCAGCCACGCGTCTGGGAGGAGCAACAAAGGAGAATTTTGTGATCGAGTTCATGCTTGATCCGCAACAATTTGGCGTCGTGGATAGGCCGCTTTCAGGTGCAACGTCGGCGGACTCTCTTGCAAAATCTAATGGATCTGTGGCACCGTCGCCCGTCATGCCCTCCAGCGCAGCAGTCGCTCCGGCGGGGGCTGCGTCTGCGGCTGTTGCGCCAGCATCCAAAGCCGCAGCGCCTATGACGTCGGGCGCTGGTACGCGTGCAGGAGGAGCAACGTTCGGGGGAGGTCGGGCCTCATTTGGCGGTGGCCGCGTGGCGCCTGCTTCTTCGCCTGCGGTTGCCGCGAGCGGGAGTGCTCCATGAGGCGAGTCTCCTCCCGTGAGGTTGCTATCCTGATGGGCACCCTTGCCCTGATCATGCTGCCTGTGGCATTGCTGGGCTGGTATGTTGTGGGCAAGCACCAGTGGGCGCAGCAGCAACTGGAGCAGCTGGAACCGCGCTACGCCCGTCTGTTGGGATTGGAGGCACAGCGCGCCGAGATTGAAACGGTCAAGGCCAAAGCCAGCGCTGCCCGTACGCAATTCGTGTACCCCTCGACGCAGGATGCCAATCAGACGGGCAATTCGGCACAGCAGCGTGTGCGGGACATCTTCAGCGCCGCGGGCCTGCAAGTCATAAGCAGCCAGGTGCTCCCGGCGAAGGAGGAGAAAGGATTTGATCGCATCCCCCTGACGCTGCGTACTGAAGGAGAACTGCTGGCGGTGCAGAGTGCGTTGGCTGTATTAAGCAGCCAGCTGCCGGTCATCGTGATCAATGAGCTGGAGGTGCAAGTACAGGGCGGGATCGCCAACCAGAATCCCAAAGTTGCGCCTAAGCTGTCTGCGCAATTCAGCCTCAGCGTGTTGAGGGAGCGCTCATGAAGCGGTATGCGCTGTACATTCTGCTGGCACTGAATGGCGGATTGGCTTTGCTTCTGGCCTGGCTGTGGATCGATGCAGATGGCTCGCTGCGTGATGTGCACTGGAAGCCGCCGGTACCTCATACCACGGATTTTGCCGCCATGCTTCCGGCGGTGCCAGGAGTGGCGCCCGCCGACACCAGCCAGTTCATTGCCATGTTGGACCGCCCACTGTTTTCCGCTACGCGCAAACCGCCACCGCCACCTGCGCCGCCGCAAGCAGCGGAAGAGCCTCCTTCCGATAATCTGAGCACAGCTCGTCTGTCGGGGGTGTTCGTGGGTGAAGGAGCAGGAGGCATCATCATTCAGATCGCCGGCAAGCACCGCCGTGCGCGCTTGAATGAAGCGGTGGACGGATGGACGCTGAAAACCATACAGGGCCGCAATGTGACCTTTGTTAGAGGTGGGCAAAGCCGTGTTCTGCAGCTTCCTCGGGCTGCGGTCACCACTTATACAGGTCTCGCGACGGCACCAGCATCTGCACAATCGCCGCAGCCTGCGATACAGCGCGCTGTTGCGCCGGGGAACCCAGGTGGTTCGCCACAGGCCAACAGCGCTGGCGCCTCCCAACCGGCAGGCAGGGCGGCCACACCGCCGCGAGCATCTTTTGGCGGACGCAGTAGTCGCCGGTAGGTGTTTAGTTGCTAGTGTTTTTTGAACTTTCTAAAGTCTCGGGCCTTGATATATGACCCTCTCTCGCTATGTTCTGTCGGTGGCCGCCCTGACGGTGTGCCATATCGCTACAGCACAAGGGCCCATGGTGCCTGGCTCGACGGGTGCCACGCAAACCAAAACGCAGACGAGCGCATCAACAGGCTCCGTTATTGAGGCTGATAGCGTTGATAAGCCCGCTCAAACCCGGTCCAATGAGGAGGCTGCCGACACAAAGGCGACTGAGCCGCGCTACATCCGTGGTAACGACCGTGTGATAGCGCCCGCCAAACCGGTGCAACGCGTTGAAGGTGCCCCCTTGTCCTTCAGCTTTGAAGAAGCGCCCGTAGCCGAGGTAGTACGTACGATTCTGGGAGACATTCTCAAAGCCGACTATGTGCTGCATCCGCCGCTCAGCGGAACGGTGACGCTGGCGACACGGACCCCCATACCTCCCGATCAGGCAGTTTTCCTGCTGGAAAGCGCTTTGCAGGCCAACGGCCTTGCACTCCTGAGAGACGCGCGGGGTACCTATCACGTAGGGCGACCGGATACGCTCAAGGGCATCGGCGGTGCGATCCGCCAAGTCGGCGGTGGGCCGCTACCACCAGGCTATGGTGCCATTGTGGTTCCACTGCAATACATCGGGGCCGGCGAAATGGCATCCATTCTGCGCCCGATGGCGTCAGCAGATGCCATCGTGCGCGTGGACAATGTGCGCAATCTGCTGGTGCTTGCCGGCACGCGTACTCAGGCAGAAGGCTGGCTGGACATCATCAACACCTTTGATGTCGATCTTCTCAAGGGCATGTCGGTGGGTGTCTTTCCTCTCAAACATGCCTCGATCCAAGAGGTAGAAACGGCATTGCGCTTGGTGAGCGGCGGTACTGCTGCGCCTGGTGGTTCGGGCGTGGTCGGGGGGGCTGCGGCGGGTACCCAGGGTGCAGCCGGTGCGGCGCCTGGTACAGCCGGAAGCGCCCAGGCCATGCTGGGCGAGGGAAATCCGCTGTTTGGTGCGCTGCGCATCATGCCCATTGAGCGCCTCAACAGCATTCTGGTGGTGACACCCCGTGCCTCCTATCTGGAAGAGGCGCGGCGTTGGATAGAAAAATTGGATCAGCCCAGTGACGGCGGGGCGGAGCCTCAGTTGTATATCTATCAGGTGCAGAACGGAAATGCGAAGCACCTGGCCAGCGTGCTGAATGGCATATTTGGCGGCGGTGGTACGCCTGTTGTGGCGAACAGTGGGGTGGCTCCTGGACTCAACAATGCCATGGGCAGTTCATCGGGGCAGGCGGGAGGCGGCGCCATGTTTGGAAATACCGGTGGCTTCGGCCGCAGTAATGCCTATGGCACCACCGGCGCCTTTGGCTCGGGTCAGGTGGGGGGCTTTGGCAGCGGACTTACGGGAAGCACCGGGCTCAGTAGTGCCAACAACGCTTTCGGGGCCAGAAACGTGATTGGCGGCACGCAGATCCAAGGGGGTGGCGTCGCTGGTGGGCTGGGCTCGATACGGGTCATGGCAGACGAACTGAACAACTCCGTGCTGGTATGGAGCACCAAGGCGGAATACACCAAGATCGAATCCACACTGAAGCGGCTCGATCTGCCGCCAACCCAAGTGCTGATCGACGCGAGCATCGTGGAAGTTTCGTTGAAAGATGACTTGGAGTATGGCCTGCAATGGGCCTTCAACGGCGGGGTGGGAGGGGGGTACTCCGGGCGAGGTGTCATTAGCGGTCTGAAGGATGGTGCGTTGGGCGGCGTAGGACAGGGTTTCTCTTACACGCTTCGCAATGCGGCCGGCCTCAAAGCAGTTTTGAATGCGCTGGCGACCAAGTCGTTGGTGAAGATGATCTCTAACCCATCTCTGATGGTATTGGACAACCACACTGCGACGATTGCCGTCGGAGACCAGACGCCTGTGAGGACCAGCGAGACGAGGTATGTGGAGAGCTCAACGGGCGCCACTACCAGTACCATTCAATATAAGGACACGGGGGTGAGCCTGATGGTCACTCCATCTGTCAACGCTGGCAACATCGTTTCATTGCAGATTGATCAGACGGTCACTGACGTGGGTGCGCAGGACGAAGTCAGCGGTCAGCGTGCCTTCATGCAGCGGCAGATCAGCAGCAAGGTTGCCGTCCGTTCAGGAGAGGCGATTGTGCTGGGGGGGTTGATCAAGGACAGCTCGACGACGGGTAAAACTGGGGTGCCCCTGCTGCAGGACATTCCTATCGTGGGCAATCTGTTTGGAACGAACAGCAAGATAGGCAACCGCACTGAATTGATCGTTGTGATCACCCCGCGTGTCGTTCGCACCGACATCGACATTCGGGAGGTAAGTGAAGACTTGCGCGATCGGCTGAAGGGGCTGCGCGCTGTTGATATGCGAGACCAGTTGCAGAAACAATCCAATGGCGAAGCTGCCTCTGCGGTAGTGCAACCTTTACCCCCCAATTGAATCAATGTGTTCCGTTATGTTGTTGAAGGATGATCACATGAGTGTGTCAACGCCCAAGCGCCCTTGGGGCATGGCTGCGGTTGTTTTTACGTTTTCGCTGTTTGCGACGGGCTGCGCAACATTGGCTGGCTCACCCGAGCAAATTGTGGAACGTCGTGCCAACGAATATTGGAAGGCAAGGGCGGCAGCAGATTACGCTAAGGCCTACGAGCTCTCCACACCGTCGTATCGCAAGCTGCGCACACAAGAGCAGTTTCGTCGCCAGTTCGGTTTGGGGGCGGCCGTGAATGCTGGGGAAGCACACAAGGTGACCTGCGAGCCGGAAAAGTGCTCCGTACGCATAAAACTCACCGCTACGCCTGCTTTGATGGGGATGAATGTGGGTACAGTAACCACGTACGTGGACGAGATCTGGCTGCTCGAGGACGGTCAGTGGTGGCGACACCAGGAGCTGTAATGGAGCACCAGTTCTTGGGCGCCAGAGGAGGCTGCATAGAGTCGTTCTGACATCGGTGTTGCGTTTCTTCAACAGAGAGATTTTTTACGATCTATCTGTTGGATGAGTCCCCAAAGCGCTGTGCTACCATCAACCAGCGTAATCAATCGTGGTAGTTGCGCTTACCAACTTTTCAACTGGAGTTTTTTGTATGAAAAAGAATGTTCTGGCCCTGAGCATTGCTGCCATGATTGGTGGCCTGGGCTTTGCCGGTGCAGCATCGGCTGACGTCATCGTCGGTACCGGCGTAGCGGCGGGCGCTGGCAGCGTGAACGTGCAGCAAGGTCTGCTGATTGATGCCGTCACGCCTGCGAACAGCACGATGTCCGGTCAAGCTCTCGGTGCTAACCTTGCGCTGTCTGAAGGCGGCGTGGGCAATATGCTGCTGGTGCCTTACTACAGCGCGCAGAATGGCAACATGACTGTGCTGCACGTGGTGAACACCGATACCCTGAACGGCAAGGCTGTGAAGGTGCGCTTCCGCGGCGCCGCTAACTCCGACGACGTGATGGACTTCCAGGTGTTCATGTCGCCTGGCGACGTGTGGACTGCTGCTGTGACGGC
The DNA here is from genome assembly GCA_003755025.1 of Diaphorobacter nitroreducens. Taxonomy (GTDB): domain Bacteria; phylum Pseudomonadota; class Gammaproteobacteria; order Burkholderiales; family Burkholderiaceae_C; genus Diaphorobacter; species Diaphorobacter nitroreducens. Next base: position 266,388 of record RJVL01000001.1, read on the forward strand.
CGGCGCTGATGGTGTGGCGCAGATTCAGAGCGCAGACAACACTTGCACGGTGCCTGCCCTGGGTAACAATACGCCCCAAGCTTTCGCCACCAACCGTCTGGACCCCAACAAGTCTGACGCCGAAAAGGCTAACGGCACGCGTGAAGGTTATGTTGAGATCTTCAACATGGCTGACATCCCCAGCGACAAACTCTACACTGTCGGCACCACTGCTAACACGAACTCTGCCTTGTACACTGCCATCAAGCACGTGAATGCTGTGGCTCCCTGCTCGGTGGCTGGTTCGCCGGCTGAGGCAACCCTGTTCGGCGTTGCGCTGACGAACTACACGGCGGAAGCTGACGCTGCCAACGCTGGTTTCAACACTCCCACGGGCGGCCTGATGGGCGACTGGTACATCATCAATGTGCCTGAAACCACCACGTTCTCCGGTGCTTCCACTGCAGTGGTGGCTGATGGTCGTGGCAACTTCGTGCATTTCCCGCAGATCGATACCGGCGTTGCCGCAGCTGCGATCGACGCATTCACGGCTGACCCGCTGCTGCGTACGGATGCTTTGAAGACGGACGGTACGGCCTTCGGTGCAACGCCCGCCCTGGCCGCTGGCTACTATGACCTGCCCGACATGTCCACGCCATACCTGGCTGCTGACATTGGCAACCCCAAGGCCCAGGCTGTGAAGCTGACGTCTGCTCTGGCTGTGACCTCGGTGACGAATCAGTACGCTAACGATGAGTCGATCACCGCCAAGACTGACTGGGTGTTCTCGATGCCCACCCGCCGTTACAGCGTAGCCGCTAACTATGCAGCTATCTCTGGCACGACGCCGGCTAACGACTCCAACACGTCTTATCGTCTGTTCTCTGACTTGATCGTTGGCGTAACGCCTGACGCTGCTGCAACTTTGCAAGATGAGTGGTTCTTTGCAGCTAACACCCCCGTCTCGACGGATGGCAAGGGTAACATCTGCGTGAAGGCCGACGCTCAGAAGTTCTGGGATCGTGAAGAAACCACCCCTGGTGCCTCTACGCCTGGCCCGGTGTTCTCGCCCCGTACGCCTGGCGTAGCCGCTGTGGTGTCGCTGTGTGGTGAGGCTTCTGTGCTGGCATTCAAGGACCTGGGCAACTCCGTGCTGGCCTCCAGCGTGGCCCGTTCGACCATCACGTCCGGTACCTACACCAACGGCTGGGGTGTTGTGACCACGGCTAACGACATCGGCGCTCCGGGCGCTGGCGTGGTGGAAGGTCTGCCGCTGATGGGCGCTTCGTTCATCAAGCTGTCGAACCCCCAAGTGGCTCCTGGCCTGTCCGGTACGTACGGCATCACCTGGCCGCACCGCTTCACGCGTTAATTCTCGTGGGCACTTAATCGCAGCGATGCGATCCAAAAAGGCGGGGGAGACCCCGCCTTTTTTTATTACTTTTTTAGATTGACGATGAACGCAAGCATGACTCGAGCATTTCTTCTTCCTCTGTGTGCCGCGGTGGCGGCGGTATGTGCGGCGGGTGTGGCATCCGCAGAAGAGCAGGCGCTGGTGCAAGGGCCGCGCATCTCCATTACAGAGGCGGACATTCAGGCCGACTCGCTGCGCATGCCGGTTGAAATGCGCAGCATCGTGTTGGCTCGCCCGCAGACTGTGATGCAGATTGCCACCAATCTGTATGCACGTCGTGCAATGGCTGAGTCAGCGGAAGCGCAGAAGTTGGCACAGGATCCCGAAGTGCAGGCCGCATTGCGCATTGCGCGGGATAAGGTCCTCTCCGACGCATATCTCGCCAAGCTGGACAAGGCGCATACTCCCAGTGCTGCAGCTGCAGAAGGCTTGGCTCGTAATGTCTACAAGGCCAAGCCCGAGCGCTTTCAAGCGCAAGAAGAGGTGCGCGCGCGCCATATTCTGATCGCCGGGGAGGGCGATGAGCAGCGTGCACAGGCTCAGAAGCTGTTGGAAGAGATCAAGACTGGCGGTGATTTTGCCAAGCTCGCGCGCGAGCATTCGACGGACAAGGGTTCCGCGGCAAAAGGAGGCGACCTGGGCTTCTTTGGCAAGGGGCGCATGGTGCCAGAGTTCGAAACGGCTGTATTCAGCCTGAAGAACCCCGGGGATCTGAGCGGCGTCGTGCAATCCAAGTTCGGCTATCACATTATTCAGTTGCAAGACAGGCGCCCCGCCGGTATCCGCCCCTACGAAGAGGTGCGTGAGGCCTTAATCAAAGAGGTGCGCGACGCGGCCATTCAGGAGGCACGCGTAGAGGAAGCGCAAAAGATGCAACTAGGTGTGAAAATTAATGAAGAGGCTATTAAGGCCGTAGCCGCCAGATACGACGCACTGCCCAAGCCAGCTCCTACCCCTGTGGGCAAGTAACCAGGTCGCTCGCAGCAGGTGTGCAGGCTTTCAAGGCGTGTTAACTTCGCGGGTTGCTTGGTTTGCACACTGGTTGCTGAATGCTGACTTATTTGTGGAATGACGCGCGTGCGGTCTGGGGGGCACGTGCGCTCGTTGGGGTCATGACCCGACGAGAAGTAGCTGCGCGCCATGCGGGAACCGCAGTCGGCATCCTGTGGCCATACCTGCAGCCGTTGCTCACCGTTGCAGCCTACTATTTGGTCTTCGACGTCGTGTTCTCCATGCGTCTGGGCTCCGGGGCGCCTACGCATGCCGTGGGCACCTTTTTGATCGTGGGGGCTTTGCCGTGGATGGCCTTTTGCGACGCCGTTTCCCGGGGGATGAACAGTCTGATCGAAGCGGGCGGGTTGTTGCAGAAAAACCCTTTGCCCCCCATTCTCTTTACGACACGGACCGTGTTGGCAAGTGCCGTCATCTATGGGCCGTTGCTGCTTCTGGTCGCGCTGGCTTACATGCCGCTGCATCGATTCCAGTGGCCCACGCTGGCGCTTCCGGCGCTGTTGGCAGTGCAGCTGCTGTTGTGTCTATTGTTGGGCTATATGTTGGCTATTCTGGCAGCAGCCCTCCGGGATACGGTCCAGGTTGTAGGCTTTCTACTCTCGGTAGGCATTTATCTCTCGCCGATACTGTTTCCGCTGAGCATGTTCCCTGACGCCTGGGCCTGGGTGCTTTGGCTCAATCCCATGACAGCACTCGTGCAGGGCTATCAGCAGGTGCTATTGCAGGGAACGTGGCCGCCAGCGAGCGTATGGTGGGTCTCTGCCGTGTGGCTTGCTTTGCTGGTGGTAGCGCTGAATCTGCTCATCGCGCGCAGCCGTGATCAGTTGGTGGATTGGCTATGACGGACTTGAGTGTGGGTGGCGCCGGCGGTGGCTTGGGCTCGCAAGTGGTGTTGCGGGTGGACGGCGTCAGCAAGGAGTACAAGCTGTATCCATCGCCCCGCTCACGCCTCAGGGCACTGGTGACCGGCAAGGCCACGCATCGGAGCCATTGGGCACTGCGAGATGTTTCGTTCGAGTTGCGGCGCGGGCAGTGCATCGGGGTCATTGGCGACAACGGCGCGGGCAAGAGTTCGTTGCTTAAGCTGTTGGCGGGCACGTTGCAGCCGTCCACTGGGCGCATCGAGCGCGTGGGCCGCGTCACGGCCATACTGGAGTTGGGCGCGGGGTTCCATCCGGATTTCAGCGGGCGCGACAACCTGTACTTCGGCGGAAGCCTGATAGGGATCGACGGGGCGGAAATGGCGCGCCTGGAGCCAGAGATCATCGAATTCTGCGAACTGGGTGAAGCACTGGACCGGCCGGTGAAGACCTACTCGTCGGGCATGTCTGTTCGACTGGCGTTTGCGCTGGTCACGGCGGTTCAACCAGACGTCTTGATCATTGATGAGGCATTGGCCGTGGGCGACCAGCATTTCCAGAAGAAATGCATCGAGCGCATCATGGCCTTCCGCAACAATGGCTGCACCATTCTGTTCTGTTCCCATAGTCCGTATCACATTCGTCATTTGTGTGACGCAGCCTTATGGCTGCGGGCCGGGCAGGTGGTGCAGATGGGGCCCACGGAGCCGGTGCTGGCCGCCTATGATCTGCACACGCGCCAGCGGCAGGCGCAGGACGTGCTGCGCGGCGAGGAGGCGCCTGAGCTCATTCCGTACGCACAGGGGTCGGATGCGAACGCCACGTCGGGAGACTCTAGCGGCCCCGCGTCAGAATCACCGGTGGCCGCGGTCGAACGCGGCGACGCTTGCATCTTGTCGGTGGACGTCAAGGATTTGGGTACACCCGAAGGAGATCAACCGGCCGTTCTGCACAGCCAGGATCTGGTGGTCACCATTACCGTGCGGGGGCGGGGGGAGGAGCGGCCGCATATTGGTTTCATGATCGAGCAATCCAAGGGCGTGGGAATCACCTCTTTGGCGACGCATGAAGATGGCGCCACTCCCGAGCAGTTGCCGGATGGAACGTGGCGCTCGATATTGACATTTCCTGATCTGCCGCTGCACAGCGGCGACTACGTCATCAGCGCATTTCTGTTCGATGAGACGGGACTCGCGGTTTATGACGAGTGGTTCCAGTTCCTGCATTTCCGATTCATTTTCCCCAAGCCCTTGCCGGGGCTCGTTCGCTTGCCGCACCACTGGAGCTGATGCAAGCGCCACATAGCTATGAGTTCACAACATGACAACGCGCCCAGTTCTGGGCAGGCACTGCTACAAGAAGGCCAGGAGCTGCTGGCGCGGGGCGACCGCACCGGAGCGGCCCAGGTACTGGCGCGAGCGCGGGCGGAAAAGGACGTGGTGCTGCAGGCGCACGCATTGATCGAGCAGCACGGCCTCGTGGGGTCCTTCACCAACATGATGGGCTTGGAATGCCGGATTTCGGCGCATGACGACATCTTCGGTTTCTTTGCGGGCCATCCCTCGAGCATGAATCCGCTGAGGGACTATTTTGCCGATGGATGGCGCACGCTGTCGGAGCTACTGGTGCTGCTGGAGGCGGTGGACCAGCCCCTGCTGAAGATGAACCACGTGCTGGAATTTGCCAGTGGCCATGGCCGTTTCACCCGGCACCTGGTGAAGGCGCTCGGAGCTTCGCGTGTCACGGTCTCCGACGTGGTGGCGGATGCGGTGGATTTTTCCCGCGCCACCTTCGGCGTGCAGGGGTTCCCATCGGCCAGCGTTCCCGAGGACGTGCAATGGCCCCGTCAATATGACCTGGTGTTCGTCCTGTCGCTTTTCAGCCATCTGCCGCGCCATACGTGGACACGTTGGCTCCAGGCTTTGCATGGTGCAGTAGCTCCAGGAGGTGTGCTGGTGTTCAGTACCCATGGGCAGAAGGCGGCCGATTTCGACCATGTGACGTTGGAGGACGACGGATACTTCTTCGCCCCCTCCAGCGAATCACAGGCAATTGACGTGCACGAGTATGGCACTGCCTTTACGGCCGAACCGTTCGTGTTGGCGCAGATCGAGAAGACGTGGGGTCTTGGCGCGCTGGTGCACCAAGCGCCAGTGCACTTCTGGAACCATCAGGACGCCTATGTGCTGCGCAAACGATGAGTCTGCATCAATGAGCGGGGCGTCGACATGAGAACGTTAAACCATTGGCAGGAATGGCTGTTTGGGGTGTCTCCGTGGGATGCCGGGAAGATCACCGACGAATGGTTTCGCGCGCATTTTGAGTATGCAGCGGACGTCGTGAACCATTGGGTGGGGGGGGTGTTGGATCTCCCCACGGCGCGTCTGCTGAATTTTGGCTGCGGCGACGGGATCACGGATCTGGCGCTCGTTCTGCGGCACGGTGCGACGGCGATCCATGGTGTGGACATCCGTCAGGAATATGCCAAGCTGCCGCGCATTGCACGTGAGCAGTTGGGAATGCGACGGCTGCCGGCTGCGCTGAGCTTTGAGACCATTCGTTCCGGAGCCTCACTGGCCCAGCGCCATGCGGGAGTGGATGGCATTATGAGCTGGTCCACTTTCGAGCACGTGCAGCGCGAGCAGCTGACACCGATCCTGCGGGATCTGTATGCCTGCCTACGCCCGGGAGGCTACTTCTTCATTCAGATCGAACCGTTGTTCTATTCCCCTTTCGGCTCGCACCTGCGCCGGTATGACGACGTTCCCTGGCACCACCTGCTGGCCAGTGAAGAAGAGCTGTGGAAGATCATCGAGGCCCATGAGGGGCCGATCGACGCGGCTGAGGTGGACTTTGGCTTTGCCGACTTCGGTGTGGACGGGTACAAGAAGTTCGTCTTCAACGAATATCGCGCGCTCAACCGGCTCACGGCCGATGAGCTGGTGGAGGCCACCACCGATGTGGGCTTTCATGTCGTGCGACAGGAGCGCCGCCATCTGGACATGGAAGTCCCGCAGTCTCTGCGTGATCGCTACCCGCAGGATTGGTTGCTCAACAATGAGATATTTCTGCTGTTGAGCAAGTGATGCTATGAATTAAAGAGCTGTTTGCGCTTGATATACGGTGGTTTCAGATTGATTTCCATGTGAAATCACCGTATGGCAAGCGCCATAAGCTCCTGTTTTTCACATCAAGCTCTGAGCCAATTCTTGACCTGCCGCTGCCAGTGCGCGGGGATGCGGCGCGCCACGCCACGTAGCACGGGCAGGGAGCGCAGATAGACGACCGCCCCCAGCAAGCCGGATTTTGCGGCGTCGGCGGGCGTCGGTTTGGGCAGGTAGGCCAGCAGGGCTGCATGGTCGAGGCCGGGCGCATCCGCCGGTGCGGCGGGCGCCAGTCCGGTCAGGTAATCGCGGCGGTAAGTCCAGTCGTCCTCTGTGGACGGGATTTCCGTCCCGGGCTGCGCATCTCCTGGCACTGGGGTATTGCCGGTGGAGAAGTGCTGCGTGTGCAGGGTGGTGAAAGCGTCCACCCAACCCTTGCCGTCCAGCTCCCAGTCGTACACCCAGCTCCAGGGCCGCCCGGCGATGCGCTCGGCAAAGGCGCCCAGGTTCGGCACTGCCACGGGCAAACCGGCCAGCAGTGCGGCGCTCAGCGTGTAGCTGTAGGTTTCGGGCCATTGGGCGGGGAACCAAACCAGATCGGGCTGCAGCCATGCGAGCAGGCCGGGCAGATCCTGCTCTTCATAGGCGCCGTGCACTGTCAAGCGTGCGCGCGGCTGGGTTTGCAGATGGCGGTAGGCAAAACCGAGCAGGTGGAACTCTATGGGGGCATTGCGCCGCGCCGCCTCCAGGGCGGCGGCTTCCAGCACATCGGCGCCCTTGATGGCGCTCAGGGCACCGATCACCGCGATCCTCAGCGGTGCGCCCGGCTGCAGAGGTGCCGGCGCTGGCGCGGGTAGCGCGGCGTTCGTGGGCACGTCGGTGTGCGGCACGGCGTGCACGCGTGCCGCCGGAGCGAAGCCGGCAATGCGGCGGGCCGTGTCGTGGCTGGGTGCCAATACGTGGCGCGCACCGGTGAGCAGCCGCGCATTGGCACCGCGCCATTGCGCGACGGTGCCGTCGAGCGGCGCCGCCATGTCTGGTGGGCAGCATTTGCACTGCCCGGGTGCCAGTTCGCCCACATAGCGGTTGTCGCTGCCAGTCATCGAGATGTGGGTGCAGTAGCTGTAATAGTCGTGCGCGGTGAAATCGTAGGGCACATCCAGCAGATGAGGCAGATCGCGGATCGCCTGTCCGTGTCCGAGCAGGTGATGGAAGTGCACATGCCGCACACCGAGCCGGCGTAGCACGTCGATCAGGTCGTCGTACTGCTCGGGCAGCCGGAAGGCGAGTTCGAAGCCCTCGTTCTCTCCGGCCATGCGCAGCAGGACGCTGTGGCCAGGCGCCGGGGTGAGTGTGAGGAACTGCGATTGGTCCGCGAGGTGAGCGGCCAGCTCGCGCACATGGCGCACGGTACCTCCCGCGCGGTCGTGCAGCACGGCCAGCACCACGGGCAGGCCTGCGTCCCGAATGCGGGCCACGTCCAGCGCCAGGCGGTAGGGGCGGGCCGGGTCTGTCTGGACAAAGGCGTGGACATCCCGCGCATAGCCGGGGTGCAGGCGTGCCAGCGTTTCCATGGCCGCGCGCTCGCGCGGGCTCTTGCTGTCGCCAAAGCTCACACCGCCCGTGTGCAGCACGAAGGTGTCGAGCAGATGCAGGTTGCGCCAACCCTTGCGGATGGCGCGCTGGCAGAAGTCGTTCTCCTCGCCATAGCCCTTGCCGAAGTTTTCGGTATCGAACAGGCCCACATCGCGCAGGCTGTCACGGCGGATGTACATGCAAAAGCCCACTCCCGTGGGCACATCCACGACCGCGCCGGGGTTCGTGCGCGCACACAGCGCATCCATGCGGGCCGTGTCGTAGCCCGGAGGGAGGGCGTTGTCCTTGCAGAATTGCGGGTAGCTGCAGATGGTGGCATTGGTGGAGAACGGGGTGACGGACGCTACCTTGCTGTCGCCATAGGCAGCGGCGCGAATGCGATCGAGCCAGTCATTGGCGACCTCGGTGTCGCTGTTGAGCAGCAGCACATCGTTGTCTTCATTCAGGGCCATGCCCCGGTTGACGGTGCCTACGAAGCCGAGGTTCTCCACGTTCTCGAGCAGGGTGATGCGTTCGTCCTGAATGGCACGTTCGCGCAGCCAGGCGGTGACTTCGGGCTCGGGGCTGCAGTCGTTGATGACGATCAGCCGATACGGCGTGCGTACGGGGCTGGCCAGCACGGAATTGATGCACAGCCGTGTGTCGGCCAGGCCCCGGTAGACCGGCACGATGATGTCCACTGGATGCGCGGTGGGCGGCAGTGGCTGGGGCACCCGTTCTGTGGAGGCAGCCGTATGGCGGGGCGCGCGGCCCAGCAGGCGGTCCAGGCGCATCTTGGCGTGAACGATGGGACGGGTCGCACGGAACACGGTGGAGCTTTCGATGGTTTTCAGGTGGTTGGCCAGCTCTCCAAAATCTCGCTGCAACTGAGTGAGCTCGTACTGCAGACGGGTGGCGTTACGCTGGAACTGCGCCGACTCATCCTTCAGATCGGAGCGCTGTTGCATCAATACGGTGTTGGTGCTGGCAAGTTCCTGATTGGCGGCCTGTGCTACCTCTAGGGAGTGGCGGGCTTCGCCCAACTGGCCTTCCAGTTGCCCTTGCATGGCATGTGCCTGGGCTTCGATGCGGGCGATTTTGGCCTGGAGGGGTTGGACCGTGCTGGACAGTGCCAGGTAATCGGCCGACATCGGCCAGCCGCATTCCACTGTCAACATGGCGCCGGCTTGTGCGCTGGTCGCCAGCACGTCTTGCGAAATGGGCAGTTGGAGCCAGGGGTCCTCGCCCGTCAGCAGGAGCAGTGTGGCTGGCGCAGCCGCGGCCAGCGGGGCCTGCCAGACGATCTGGCTATGTGCCGTGCTGTCGAGCAGGGGTTCGATGGCGCTGGCTGCATCCCAGGACCAGATCGTTTCGCCCTGGGGCCCTTGCAGGGCCAGGCCATACAGATGTAGGAAGCCTGGCCGGTCAGCGGGGTCCAGCCGCAGGTGGGATATGGGCACGCCGGTCGCGGGCAGCACGAACTGCAGGGCTTGGCGTTCGCGGCCGATGATGCCGGTGGCTGTGAGCTTGCGGTCCTCGGCGTACTGGCCGGCATGACCGAAGTAGAGCTGCGCAGTGAACAGCGCGTAGGCGGGATCGGCGTCGGGCGGCCCAGATTGGTCTGCGGTGACCGGTTGCGCTGCGGGGTGCGCCACGCCAATGAACTGGTAAGCGAGTGCATCGGGCGCGCCCAGCAGATAACGCGCGACGGCTGGCGGGAGTTGATCGAATGCAGCCTGGAATTCGGACTCGGGCATTTCGCGGCGGATCGTATCCAGGCTGTCCAGGGCCCACGCCTGATCGCCCAGGAAGCGCGCGAGTGAGCGGCGTGTGAAGAAACGCAAGTGAGTGCGGTCCAGCAACCCCTCTTCACGGTAGCGAAACTCGCCCTGCAGCAACTCGGCCACCAGGCCCGCATAGCCCGCGTTGGGTACCGAGATTAGCAACCCGCCACTGGGTTTGAGCAGCTCGCGACAGGCGGCCAGCACACGCTCGGGCGCTCGCAGGTGTTCCAGCACGTCGGCGCACACGATGTAGTCGTAGTGCTTTGTCGTAAAAGTTGTAAGAAGGTTGCAGGTTTCCAAGTCGTCTACCACCACTTGGCGGTAGTGAGGGCGGGCGTGGGCCGCCTCGGCCTCGCTCCAGGTCAGGCCATCGCAGATGCATTGATGGGTTTCATACAGGTATTGGCCCAGCGCACCGCTGCCGCAGCCCAAATCCAATACGGTGGCGCCCTCATGCACCAGACCGGCCAATACGGAAAGAGAGGTGCGCTCGTCCGGGCGGATGCTGCGCAGATAGACGTGCAAATCCTCGATGTTCTGTGTCATCCCCAGATTATGACCAAGGGGGTAGGTGGGGCCCTCTGGTCTGGCGGCCCTGTCAGTGACCTTGGTTACAGCGACAATACCGACCCGATGCAAGCAGCTTCCTCATGTTCCGGCGGCCTGGTGGTGTCCGTGGTCAGCCATGGGCATGGACCGCTCGTGGGCGCTTTGCTTCAAGACTTGGCGCGATATTGCAAAGCCAGTGTCACCCGGGTAGTGCTGACGCTCAACCAGGCGGATGAGCCGTTGCCACCTCACCAGTTGTGGCCGTTTGAGCTTCAGGTGCGACGCAATCAGCAGCCGCTGGGTTTTGGGGCCAATCACAATCGGGCCCTGTGCGATGCAAAGGAGCATTGCGTTTGTGTGCTGAACCCCGATGTGCGCTTAACTTCGGATCCCTTTGGCGCTTTGGTGGCTGCAGTACTGCAGCCAGGCGTGGGGTGCGCGTACCCCGTTCAGGTGGATGGCGTGGGAAAAGAGCAGGACAGTGAACGGGCATTGCCCACCCCTGCTGCACTGTGGCGCCGCCGCATCTTGAGACACGGTGAAGCCCGGGTGGATTGGGTTAACGCCGCATGCCTGGTGTTGCCACGTACTGTCTGGCAACAAGTGGGGGGATTTGATGAGCGCTATTTTATGTACTGTGAGGACGTGGATTTGAGTTTGCGTATCCGTTTGGCGGGGTGGGCCATACGTCGCGTCCCGGTGGTAATAGTCCACGGCGGGGAGCGCGCCAGCCACCGCCGCCTGCGCTACCTCCTGTGGCATGTGCGCAGTTTGCTGCGGCTATGGCTTTCGCCTGTTTACCGCCAAGCTAAAGATTTGTTGCCTCTGGATATCCACAGCTCCCGTAGGATCGGCCCCCCATGATTTGGTTGTCTCTGGTGGGTTTTCTGTGTGCTGGGCTGTCGGCTGCCTACATCATCCGTTGGGCGGGTGGCCGCACGGCCGCGTACAGTGATTCCATGCCCCAGCGGTTCCACGTGGGCGAGATACCGCGCCTCGGCGGCGTGGCGGTGTTGGTCGGCTTGTGCAGCAGTTGGATGCTGGGTGTATGGCAGACCCGGGCGGGGGACCCGGGTTCGTTGCGCCTAGGCTACTGGGTGTTCTTGTGGATGGTGGCGCTGCTGCCTGCGGCGTTGGGCGGCATCACGGAGGACATCACCCAAAGACTGTCGGTGCGCTATCGACTGCTCCTCACACTGGTCTCCGGGGGGTTGGCAGTGTGGTTGCTGGAGTTGAACGTCCCGCGCCTGGGACTGCCTTGGCTGGACGCGATGCTGCGGCGGGAGCCTTGGCTTGGGATGGGTATCGTGCTGTTGGCGATTGCCGGCTTGCCCCATGCTTTCAACATCATTGATGGCTACAACGGTCTCGCGGGTATGGTCGCGTTGATCGTGACCCTGGCGTTGGCCCATGTGTGCCTGCAGGTGGGCGACCGGGCCTTGGCCTCCTTGCTGGTCTGCATGGCGGCGGCAACCGTAGGTTTTCTGGTGTGGAACTACCCCCGCGGCATGCTGTTTGCCGGCGATGGGGGGGCTTATATCTGGGGCGTGGTGATTGCGTTGGCAAGCTTATCGTTGGTGCAGCGCAATGTGGAGGTTTCGCCCTGGTTCCCCATGCTGCTGCTGATCTATCCGGTCTGGGAAACGCTCTTCTCCATTTATCGCAAGCTGGTGCGTGGCGTATCTCCGGGGATGGCGGATGCATTGCATTTCCACCAGTTGATCTACCGCCGTATCGTGCGGCGGGTGTTCCATGAGGACGAGGCGCGTCGCATGCTCAAGCGCAACAACCGTACATCGCCCTACCTCTGGGCGTTCACCATGCTCACGGTGGTGCCCGCCGTGTTGTTCTGGAATAACACGCCCGTGCTCATAGCGTTCTGTGGCTTGTTTGGTGCCACTTACGTGGCGGCCTATATCGGAATCGTACGCTTCAAGGTGCCCGACTGGATGCGCTTCTGAAGGCGGCGCGCGTGCGCCGGATGCGGCACAATTTGCGCTGTTTGTAATCCACGCTTGTCAATCTTCCCGTACACATGACCGACCTTCTTTCGATTGCGCCGCGCGACAAGGCTGAGATCCTGGCCCAGGCGCTGCCGTACATCCGCAAGTTCCATGGCAAGACCATGGTCATCAAATATGGCGGAAACGCCATGACCGACCCGGCCCTGCAGGCCGACTTTGCGGAAGACGTGGTGCTGCTCAAGCTGGTGGGCATGAACCCGGTGGTAGTGCACGGCGGAGGCCCGCAGATCGAGCAAGCCCTGAACCGTCTGGGCAAGAAGGGCGAGTTCATCCAGGGCATGCGCGTGACCGATGCCGAAACCATGGAAGTCGTGGAATGGGTGCTGGCCGGCGAGGTGCAGCAGGACATCGTGGGCCTGATTCACCAGGCGGGTGGCAAGGCTGTGGGCCTCACGGGGCGCGATGGCGGCATGATCCGTGCCAAGAAGCTCAAGATGGTGGACAACAAGGACCCGAGCGTCGAACATGACGTGGGGCAGGTCGGTGACATCGTGGCGATCGACCCGAGCGTGGTCAAGGCGCTGCAGGACGATGCCTTCATTCCCGTCATCAGCCCGATCGGGTTTGGCGAGGAAAACGAAAGCTACAACATCAACGCCGACGTGGTGGCGAGTAAATTAGCTACGGTGCTGCAGGCAGAGAAACTGGTGCTGCTCACCAACACCCCTGGTGTGCTGGACAAGGAAGGCAAGCTGCTCACCGACCTGACGGCGCGCGAAATTGATGCATTGTTCGCTGATGGCACCATCTCCGGCGGCATGCTGCCCAAGATCAGCGGGGCGTTGGATGCGGCAAAGGCTGGCGTGAATGCCGTGCACATCATTGATGGCCGCGTACCGCATTCGATGTTGTTGGAAATTCTGACCGACCAGGCCTACGGCACCATGATCCGGAGTCACTAGGCTCTTTTCGGGCATGGCCCGGGTGTATTGGGGTAAAAATGGCTGCAGCGCTTGTCCTGCAAGCGTTAGCAGCTATCTTTTTGGAAGCAAATTCCGGGGTCGTGGCAACAGCGAGCAGCCGTCACGACGCTGGAGTCGTGGTGTGCGAGAATCAATTGCACACACTTGTTGCTCCCCCCGATCCATGCCCCATGACTGAATTCACGCCTGCTACTGACGCGCCAGCCTCCACCGACGACGCGCCCGCCGCGCGCCGCCGGCCGCGGCCGGGCGAGCGGCGTGAGCAGATCTTGCAGACCCTGGCGGCCATGCTGGAGCAGCCCGGGGCCGAGCGCATCACCACGGCAGCGCTTGCGGCGCGCCTGCAGGTGAGCGAGGCGGCGCTGTACCGCCACTTTGCCAGCAAGGCACAGATGTTCGAGGGGCTCATCGATTTCATCGAGCAGAGCGTCTTTACCCTTGTGCAGCAGATCATGGAGCGCGGTGGCGAGTCTGAGGGCGCGCAGCGCGCGGCGCGCATCACGGCCATGGTGCTGCAATTTGGTGAGCGCAACCCCGGCATGGTGCGCGTGATGGTGGGGGATGCGCTGGTTTTCGAAAACGAGCGCCTGCAGCAGCGCATGAACCTGTTCTTCGACAAGGTGGAGGCCACGCTGCGCCAGTGCCTACGGCCCGTGGCCGACGCGGACGGCTCGGCGACACCCACGGTGCAGACACAGGTGCGGGCGGCCGCACTGTCCGACCTGATCCGCGGACGCCTGCAGCGCTACGCACGCACGGGCTTTCGCCGCATGCCGACGGAACACCTGGACGCCACTCTGGCACTGTGGCTGTAACGCCGGCGCAGGCAAACGTGATGGCATGACCACCCGCGAAAGGCGCGGTAACCATTTCGCCCTTGGCACGGTCCCCCGCGATGGTGGGGCTCGATAAATCATCCACTTAGGGGTTTACCCCGAAGCGCGTTCTGCGCGCCTGGAAATACTGGCGTTACCTGCCTGTTTTATGCAAAATAGAACGATCGTTCGTTTTATTTTGCCTCATGTCTCTTTCTCCTTCCCCCATCAAGACGGTTCGCGCGCCACGCCGCGAGGGCCGGGCGCTGCACAAGGGGCAACACACCAAGGCCGTCATCATCGATGCCGCCCTGGGCCTGGCCACGCACATCGGCCTGGAGGGGTTGTCCATCGGTGCGCTGGCCGACGTGACGGGCATGAGCAAGTCAGGCGTGTTCGCGCACTTCGGCTCGCGTGAGGAGCTGCAGATCTCGGTGATCCGCGAGTACCACACGCGATTCGAGCAGGAAGTGTTCTACCCCGCGATGCAGGCCCCTCGCGGCGTGCCGCGCCTGCGCGCCCTGTTTGCCAATTGGATGAAGCGCACCTCCATCGAGATCGACTCCGGCTGCATCTACATCAGCGGCGCGGTGGAGTTCGACGATCGCACCGGCCCGGTGCGCGATGCGCTGGCCAACTCGGTGATGACCTGGCAGGCCGCGATGAAGCGCGCCATCCAGCAGTGCAAGGAGTGCGGCGAGATCCGCGACGACGTCAGCGAGGACCAGATGCTGTTCGAGATCCACGGCCTGATCCTGGCGCTGCACTACGAGGCGCGCTTCCTGCACACCCCTGGCTCCATCGACCGGGCCAACACGGGCTTTGACAACATCCTGGCGCGCTACAGCGCGCTGCCTGGCCACCGCGGTTGAGTCCTGCCACCGTCCGTATTTCGGTTTTTCTTCTCTTCCACCCTTCCTTCTTCCCAGGAGTCTCCACATGCCTACTTACACGCCTCCGCTGCGCGACATGCAATTCGTCCTGCATGAAGTCTTTAAGGTCACCGACGAATTCAAGGCCATGCCCCCGCATGCGGAGGTGGATGCCGACACGATCAACGCCGTGCTGGAAGAAGCCGGCAAGTTCGCCGCCGGCGTGGCGTTCCCGCTGAACATCAGCGGCGACACCGAGGGCTGCACGCTGAATCAGCAGACGCATGAGGTGACCACGCCCAAGGGCTTCAAGGAGGCCTATGCGCAGTACGTGGAAGGTGGCTGGGCGGCGCTGTCGTGCGACACCGCCTATGGCGGCCAGGGCCTGCCCTTCGTGATGAACCAGTGCCTGTACGAGATGCTCAACAGCGCCAACCAGGCCTGGACCATGTACCCCGGCCTGTCGCACGGCGCCTATGAGGCGTTGCACGCCCACGGCACCGACGAGCAGAAGAAGCTGTACCTGCCCAAGCTCACGAGCGGCGAATGGACCGGCACCATGTGCTTGACCGAACCGCACTGCGGCACCGACCTGGGCCTGCTGCGCACCAAGGCCGAGCCCCAGGCCGATGGCACCTACAAGATCACCGGCAACAAGATCTTCATCAGCGCCGGCGAGCACAACTTCACTTCCAACATCGTGCACCTGGTGCTGGCCCGCCTGCCCGACGCGCCCAAGGGCAGCAAGGGCATCAGCCTGTTCGTGGTGCCCAAGTTCAAGGTGAACGCCGACGGTTCGCTGGGCGAGCGCAACCCCATCTACTGCACGGGCCTGGAGCACAAGATGGGCATCCACGGCAACGCCACGGCGCAGATTGCCATCGACGGCGCCATCGGCACCCTGGTGGGCGAGCCCAACAAGGGCCTGGCCGCGATGTTCGTGATGATGAACGCCGCCCGCCTGGGCGTGGGCAACCAGTCGCTGGGCCTGACCGAAGTGGCCTTCCAGAACGCGCTGGCCTACGCCAAGGACCGCATCCAGATGCGCAGCCTGTCGGGCACCAAGGCGAAGGACAAGGAGGCCGATCCCATCATCGTGCACCCCGACGTGCGCAAGATGCTGCTCACCGCCAAAGCCTACGCCGAGGGCGCGCGCGCGCTGCAGATTTTTTGCACGCTGCTGCTGGACAAGGCCCACAGCCACCCCGACGAGAAGGTGCGCAAGGACAGCGACGAGCTGGTGGCGCTGCTGACTCCCATCGTCAAGGCCTTCATCACCGACAACGGGCACATTGCCACCAACGCCTGCATGCAGGTCTTTGGCGGCCACGGCTTCATCAAGGAATGGGGCATGGAGCAGTTCGTGCGCGACAACCGCATCAACATGATCTACGAAGGCACGAACACCGTGCAGTCGCTGGATCTGCTGGGCCGCAAGGTGCTGGGCAACAACGGCGCCACGCTGAAGAAGTTCGGCAAGTTGGTCGGGCAGCTGGTGGCCGAAGAAGGCGTGAACGAGAAGATGGCCGAGTTCATCAACCCCATCGCCTACCTGGGCGACCAGATGACCAAGTTCACCACCGAGATCGGCTTCCGCGGCTTCCAGAACCCCGATGAGGTGGGCGCCGCCGCCGTGGACTACCTGCGGGTGGCCGGCCACCTGGTGTTCGGCTACATGTTCGCCCGCATGGCCCAGGTGGCGCTGCGCGAGATTGCCGCTGGCAACACCGACCCGTTCTACCAGGCCAAGCTGCAGACGGCGCGTTTTTACTTCGCCAAGCTGTTCCCTGAAGTCCACACGCTGATGCGCACCGCCCGCGCCGGCAGCAAGGTGCTCATGGACACCGACGCCGCCCTGGCCTGAGGCAGCGACTGCACGCATTGCTACTTTTGAACGTTTTTGCACTGGAGGCCTTATGAGACAAGCGCTAGCAGCTATTATTTTTGCAGCAATCGCAGCCCCTGCATGGGCCCAGATGTCCCCCGTGGGCCTGTGGCGCAGCGTGGACGACAAGACGGGCGAGGCCAAGGCCGAGATCCGTATTGCCGAAACCAGCGGCGTGCTGAACGGCCGTATCGAGAAGTCCCTCAAAAAGGACGCCGACCCTGCCGCCACCTGCACCGAGTGCAAGGACGACCGCAAGGGCAAGGCGATCGCGGGGCTGGAGATCATCCGCGGCGTCAAGAAGGCCGATGACCGCGAGGTCTGGGAGGGCGGCAAGATCCTCGACCCCGAAAACGGCAAGGAATACCGCGCCAGCCTGACCCCCATCGAGGGCGGCAAGCGGCTGGAGGTGCGCGGCTTCCTGGGCCCGTTCTGGCGTACCCAGACCTGGCAGCGCGTGCAGTAAGCAAAGCAGTGAGCGCCACGGCGCCGCAGCCGGCCCGCCCGCGTGGCGGGGGCCTGGCGCGCGGCCCCGTGCGTATCCCACCATCCAAGGAACAAGCAAATGTCCCGATTCCAAGTGAAGAAAGTCGCCGTGCTCGGCGCGGGCGTGATGGGCGCGCAGATCGCGGCCCACCTCGTCAATGTGAAGGTGCCGGTGGTGCTGTTCGATCTCCCCGCCAAGGAAGGTCCGAAGAACGGCATCGTCACCAAGGCCGTGGAGAACCTCAAGAAGCTCAAGCCCTCGCCCCTGGGTGTGGCGGACGACGCCGCGCTGATCCAGCAGGCGAACTACGAGGAGAACATGGCGCTGCTGGGCGAGTGCGATCTCGTCATCGAGGCCATCGCCGAGCGCATGGACTGGAAGCTCGATCTGTACAAGAAGATCGCGCCGCACGTCGCACCGCACGCCATCGTGGCGTCCAACACCTCGGGCCTGTCGATCACCCAGCTGTCCGAGGCGCTGCCCGACGCCATCAAGCCGCGCTTTTGCGGCATCCACTTCTTCAACCCGCCGCGCTACATGGTGCTGGTGGAGCTGATCAACACCCCCACCACCCGCCCCGAGGTGCTCGACCAGCTCGAAGCCTTCGTGACCAGCGGCCTGGGCAAGGGCGTGGTGCGCGCGCACGACACCCCCAACTTCATCGCCAACCGCGTGGGCATCGCCGGCATGCTTTCCACGATGAAGGAGGTGGAGAACTTCGGCCTGACCTTCGACGTGGTGGACGACCTCACCGGCAAGAAGCTGGGCCGTGCCTCCAGCGGCACCTTCCGCACCGCCGACGTGGTGGGCCTGGACACCATGGCCCACGTCATCAAGACGCTGCAGGACAACCTGAACGAGCAGACCGACCCGTTCTACGGCAGCTTCGGCACGCCCGCCGTGCTGCAAAAGCTGATCGAGCTGGGCAACCTGGGCCAGAAGGCCAAGGCGGGCTTCTACAAGAAGGTGGGTCGCGACATCCTGCGTTTCGAGCTGGAGAGCGAGGAATATGTGCCCGCCGGCGCCAAGGCCGACGAGGTGTACGGCCGCATGCTCAAGAAGCCCGCCGCCGAGCGCCTGAAGCTGCTGCGCAACGCCGAGGGCGCGCAGGGCCGGTTCCTGTGGGCCATCCTGCGCAACAGCTTCCACTACGCTGCGGTGCATCTGGCCACGATTGCCGACACCGCGCGCGATGTGGACCAGGCCATGCGCTGGGGCTTCGGCATGAGCCAGGGGCCGTTCGAGCTGTGGCAGGAGGCGGGCTGGCTGGAGGTGGCCAGGATGGTCCAGGAGGACATTGACGCGGGCAAGGCACTGTCCAAGGCGCCGCTGCCCGAATGGGTGTTCAAGGGCCCGGTGGCGGATGCCGGCGGCGTGCACACGGCGCAGGGTTCGTGGAGCGCGCGCCAAGGCAAGTTCGTGCCGCGCCGCCAGTTGCCGGTGTACGAGCGCCAGTACTTCCCCGAGAAACTGCTGGGCGAGGACAACCTGCCCGACTGGCGCAAGGCCGGCACCACCATCAGCGAGACCGATGCGCTGCGCACCTGGACGCTCGATGGCAAGGTATTGATCGCCTCCATCCAGAGCAAGATGCACGCGATCAGCCCCGACGTGATGGAAGGCCTGATGGAGGCCGTGGACCTGGCCGAGCGCGAGTACGACGGCATGGTCATCTGGTCGGGCGACGCGCCGTTCAGCGTGGGCGCCGACCTGCAGGCCACCATGCCTGCCTACGTGGTGGCCGGCATTGCCGCCATCGAGGGCGTGGAGCATGAGCTGCAGAACCTGATGCTGCGCCTGCGCTACGCCCAGGTGCCGGTGGTCTCGGCCATCCATGGCATGGCGCTGGGCGGCGGCTGCGAGCTGGCCGTGCACAGCGCACGCCGCGTGGCCCACATGGAAAGCTACATCGGCCTGGTGGAAGTGGGCGTGGGCCTGGTGCCCGGCGCCGGCGGCCTGACCTACATCGCCCGCCGCGCGGCCGAGAACGCCGCCGCCAGCACCGGCAAGGACCTCCTGCCCTTCCTGACCGAAGGCTTCACCGCCGCGGCCATGGCCAAGGTAGGCACCAGCGCCCTTGAGTCGAAGAAGCTCGGCTACCTGCTCGACAGCGACCTCATCGTGCCGCACAAGGACGAGGTGCTGTTCGTCGCCATCAACGAAGCCAAGGCCATGGCCGCCGGCGGCTGGCGCGCGCCGCACAAGCGCCTGTTCCCCGTGGCGGGGCGCAGCGGCATTGCCACCATCCGCGGCTCGCTGGTCAACATGCGCGACGGTGGCTTCATCAGCGAGCATGACCAGCACATCGCCACGCTGATCGCCGAAGTGGTGTGCGGCGGCGACGTGGACGCCGGCACGCTGGTGAGCGAGGAATACCTGATGGCGCTGGAGCGCAAGGCGTTCTGCGCCCTGATCGAGCACCCCAAGACCCAGGAGCGCATCCTGGGCATGCTCAACACTGGCAAGCCGGTGCGTAACTGAGGCCGCCCGAGGAGAGAAACCATGAAACAGATCCAAGACGCCTACATCGTTGCCGCCACGCGCACGCCCATCGGCCGTTCGCACAAGGGCTTTTTCCGCAACTACCGCCCGGACGACCTGCTGGCCACCACGCTCAAGAGCGCGCTGGCCCAGGTGCCGGGGCTGGACCCCGCCTCGATCGAGGACATCATCTGCGGCTGCGCCATCCCTGAGGCGCAGCAGGGCCTGAACGTGGCGCGCATCGGCGCCGTGCTGGCGGGCCTGCCCACCAGCGTGGGCGGCATCACGGTGAACCGCTTCTGCGCCTCGGGCCTGTCGGCCGTGGCCATGGCGGCCGACCGCATCCGCGTGGGCGAGGCCGAGGTGATGATCGCCGCTGGCGTGGAGAGCATGAGCATGGTGCCCATGATGGGCAACGCGCCCAGCCTGTCGCCCAGCATCTTTGAGCGTGACGGCGACGTGGGCATCGCCTACGGCATGGGCCTCACCGCCGAGAAGGTGGCCCAGCAGTGGAAGGTGAGCCGCGAGGCGCAGGACGCCTTCGCGCTGGAGTCGCACCGCCGCGCCATCGCCGCGCAGCAGGCCGGCGAGTTTGCCGACGAGATCACGCCCATCGAGGTGACCGACCGCGCGGCCAACCTGGAGACGGGCGAAGTCATTGCCAGCACCCGCACCGTGAGCCTGGACGAGGGCGCCCGCCCCGACACCAGCCTGGAAGGCCTGGCCAAGCTGCGTACCGTGTTTGCCGCGCGCGGCACGGTCACGGCCGGCAACAGCTCGCAGACCAGCGACGGCGCCGGCGCGCTGATCCTGGCCAGCGAATCCGCCGTCAAGCGCTTCGGCCTCACGCCGCTGGCGCGCTTCGTCAGCTTCGCCAGCAAGGGCGTGCCGCCGTCCATCATGGGCATCGGCCCGATCGAGGCCATTCCCGCCGCGCTGCGCTATGCCGGTCTGAAGCAGGACGACATCGGCTGGTACGAGCTCAACGAAGCCTTCGCCGCCCAGTCGCTGGCCGTCATCAACACGCTGGGGCTGGACACGGCCAAGGTCAACCCCATGGGCGGCGCCATCGCGCTGGGCCACCCGCTGGGCGCGACGGGCGCCATCCGCTCGGCCACCGTGGTGCATGCGCTGCGCCGCAAGCAGCTCAAGTACGGCATGGTCACCATGTGCGTGGGCATGGGCCAGGGCGCGGCGGGTATCTTCGAGCGCGTGTAAGTAAGCGCCACTGCCGCGCGGCAGCGCGCGGGGATTGCAGCCGAGCCGGCGCAGACCGGCCGCCTTCATGGAGACAAGCCATGCAGAGTGAAACCCTGATGGTCGATGGCGCAGTGCCGCTGGCGCTGCGCGTGTACGCGCCACGGACTGGCCCCGCGCGCGCCAGCGTCGTCATTGGCGGCGCCATGGGCGTGCGCCAGGCCTTCTATGGGCCGTTCGCCGCCTGGCTGGCGCAGCAGGGCCTGCGGGTCACCACCTTCGACTACCGGGGGCAGGGCGAGTCGCTGAACGGTGGCATGCGCGAGGTGCGGGCCAACCTGTTCGACTGGGCGCGCGACTACGACGCGGTGATCGCCCATGCAGCCCAGGCGCTGCCTGGCCAGCCGCTGCTGCTGCTGGGGCACAGCCTGGGCGCGCAGCTGCCCGGGCTGCTGCGCGAGCATGCGCGCGTGAGCGGCCTGCTGAGCGTCGCCGCGGGCAGCGGCTACTGGCGCGACAACGCACCCCGCATCCGCCGCGCCATGCCTGCGTTCTGGCATGTGCTGGTGCCGTTGTCGGTGCGGCTGTGCGGCTACTTCCCTGGGCGGCGCCTGCGCGCCGTGGGCGACCTGCCCGCGGGGGTGATGCTGCAGTGGCGCCGCTGGTGCCTGCACCCGCGCTACAGCGTGGGGGCGGAGGGAGAATCCGCCCAGCGCAGCTACGCGGCGGTGCGCTTTCCGGTACACGCCTGGTCCATGCAGGACGATGAGCTCATGACCTGGCGCGGCACGCAAAGCCTGTTGGCGCTGTATGCGAACGCGCCGTGCAGCGTGGAGCGCATCGCGCCGCACGAGGCGCAGGCGCGGCGCATCGGGCACTTTGGATTTTTCCGCGAACAGTTCCGCGACACGCTGTGGCCCCGCGCCTTGCAGCAGCTGGAGGCGTTGGCCCAGGCGCAGCCGCAGGGCACCGCAGGTGCCACCGCCACCGCAGGCTGAGCCGAATCACGGCACACTCGCACCCATGACTACGCACCACAGCATTCATCCCCTGGACGCGGCGCTGGCGCTCTCGTCCAGCCATTCCGAAGGGGCCGGGCAGTACACCGGCCACACCTCGCCGGCTTACTGGAACATGGTCGGGCCGTTTGGCGGCATCACCGCGGCCACGCTGCTGCAGGCCGTGATGCAACACCCCGACCGCCTGGGCGAGCCCCTGTCGCTCACGGTGAACTACGCGGGCGCGCTGGCAGAGGGGCCGTTCACGCTGCAGGCCACGCCGGTGCGCACCAACCGCTCCACCCAGCACTGGACGCTGTCCATCCTGCAGGCGGGGGCGGACGGAGCGCCCGTGGTCACCACCACGGCCACCGTGGTCACGGCCGCCCGGCGCGAGACCTGGGGTGCCGCCGACACGCCCATGCCGCAGGTCCCCGCGCCGGCGCAGTGCAAACCCGTGCAACCGGCGTTCCGCTCGGAATGGCTGCAGCGCTACGAGATGCGCCCGGTGACCGGCGCGCTGCCCGAACAGTGGGACGACAGCGGCGACACCAGCCTGTCGCAGCTGTGGATGCGCGACGCGCCCGCGCGGGCGCTGGACTTTTGCGCGCTGGCGGCGCTGGCCGATGTGTTCTTCCCTCGCGTGTGGCTGCGCCGCGCGCGCCAGGTGCCCGCGGGCACCGTGTCCATCACCGTGTACTTTCATGCGGGCGCGGACCTGCTGGCGCAGACCGGCACGGGCTACCTGCTGGGCCAGGCGCGCGCGCAGGAGTTTCGCAACGGCTTTTTCGACCAGACCGTGCAGCTGTGGAATGAGGCCGGCGCCATGCTGGCCACCAGCCACCAGATCGTTTATTACAAAGAATGACCCCCGGAGCAACACCCATGAGTACCACGAAAGCAGACATCCTGGTCCACGCCGAAGAGGGCGTGACCACCATCACCTTCAACCGCGTGGAGAAGAAGAATTCCATCACCACGGCCATGTACGCGCAGCTGGCCGATGCGTTCGAGGCCGCGGCGCAGGACACTTCGGTGCGCGTGGTCGTGCTGCAGGGCGACGTGGCCATCTTCAGTGCGGGCAACGACATCGGCGACTTTTTGCAGCAACCGCCCGCCACGCAGGACGCGCCCGTGTTCCGCTTCCTGCGCGCCATCGCCACCTTTCCCAAGCCCGTGCTGGCGGCGGTGTGCGGCCCGGCGGTGGGCATCGGCACCACCCTGCTGTTCCACTGCGACCTGGTGTACGCGGGGGACAACGCGGCATTCTCGATGCCCTTCGTGAACCTGGGCCTGTGCCCCGAGGCCGCCTCCAGCCTGTTCGCGCCGCAGATGCTGGGCTACCACCGCGCGGCCGAGGCGCTGCTGCTGGGCGAGCCCTTCATGGCCGAGGCGGCGTTGGAAGTCGGCTTCGTCAACCGCGTGGTGCCGCCGACCGAATGCAACATGGTGGCCCAGGCCCAGGCGCGCAAGCTCGCGGCCAAGCCGCTGTCGGCCCTGATCGAAACCAAGCGCCTGCTCAAGAAGAGCCAGACCGCCGCCGTGCTGGAGCGCATGGCTGAGGAGGGCCAGAGTTTTGGCCGCATGCTGCGCGAACCCGCCGCCCGCGAGGCCTTCACCGCGTTCATGGACAAACGCCGCCCGGATTTCAGCGCCTGCTGACATCCTCCCCGCCACCGGACAGAGCAGGGTGGCGCCGGCATCCACGGCACGTTCGCGCAAGGCGCTGGGCGATCACCGCGGCTGTTGGATAGGATGGCTGTGCATTTGAAATAAAAGTGGCTCTAGCGCTTATCCAGCAAGCGCTAGCAGCTCCTGATAAGAGAGCAAAATTCCATGAACAAAACTGCCAGCCTGCCAGCGGCTTTCGAGCCCGAGTTCATCGCCGGCCTGCGCCAGATCTTTGAGGAGAAGATTCCCTTCAACCACCTGTTGGGCCTGAAGATCACGCGCCTGGAGCCCGCGGCCGTCGCGGCGCGCATCGACATGCGTCCCGATCTGGTGGGGCACTTTGCCTACAACCGGCTGCACGGCGGCGTCATCAGCGCGGGGCTGGATGCCATGGGCGGTCTGGCCGTGATGGCGGCCATCGGCGCCAAGCACATGGACGAGGCGCCCATGGACCGCCTGCACCGCTTCGCCAAGCTGGGCACCATCGACCTGCGCATCGACTATCTGCGCCCCGGCATCGGCAGCCACTTCGAGCTGCGGGCCGAGGTGCTGCGCCTGGGCTCGCGCGTGGCCACCACGCGCATGGAGTTCCTCGGCCCGCAGGGCGAGCTGATGTCCGCGGGAGCCGCGGCGTACATCGTCTCTTAGCGCGACCGTGCGAAGACGGCCGCGCCGGGCACGCGCCGTTTTGGGGATACGCGCTGTGTGCTGCTGCAAGCCCTGCAAGTGCATGCAACCATCGAACGGTTTGGTTACCGTTCTTGCGTAACAGGGGCGGTTTTGATCTGTGGCAACTCCTAGCATCTGCGGGTCTTTTCTAGGAGATCCGATCCGATGGCCGTGCAAAACCCCTTCTTTGGCAAACGCGAACCCGACACTTTCCAATCCCGCCAGCCTTCGTCAGCGCTGGGCGGCACCACCACCACCGCAAGCACCCCAACCGCCGCTCCCGCAACCAGAACCGCTGTGTCCACGGCCTCCAGCGCCACGGCCGAGGGCAGCGGCAGCAAGCTGACCGTGGGCCCCAACATCAAGCTCAAGGGTGTGGAGATCACCGATTGCGACACCCTCGTCGTGGAAGGCACCGTGGAGGCCACCATGGATTCGCGCGTGATCCAGATCACCGAGCAGGGCGCGTTCCGCGGCTCAGCAGAGATCGACATTGCCGAGATCCACGGCGAGTTCGACGGCACGCTCACCGTGCGCCAGAAGCTGGTGATCTTCAGCACCGGCAAGGTGAGCGGCAAGATCCGCTACGGCAAGGTGGTGATCGAAGAGGGTGGCCAGCTCTCCGGCGAGATTGAGGTGGGCCTGGGTGGTGGCGCGCGCATGAGCGCGGCCTCGGGTTCGTCGTCTGCCGCATCCTCGGCCGCGCTGGCCGCGGCCTGACGCCGGCACACCCATCGCCGCCAGCGGGAGGCCGTGAGGCGCTCCCGTTTTTTTACGGCGCGACGCTTTCTTCGCCCGGCTTCTGAATGGGGCGCGGGCGGCCGTTCTCGTCGATGGCCACATAGGTCAGCGACGCCTCGGTCACCTTCACGTAGCTGCCCTGGGTGCGGATGTGCTCGGCATAGACCTCCACCTGCACGGTCATGGAGGTGTTGCCGATGCGCGTGACTTCGGCAAAGAACGACAGCAGGTCGCCCACGCGCACGGGCTGCTTGAAGATGAATTCGTTCACCGCTACCGTGGCCATGCGGCCGCGGATGTACCGCGCGGGCAGCACGGAGCCAGCCAGATCCACCTGCGCCATGACCCAGCCGCCGAAGATGTCGCCATTGCCGTTGGTGTCGGCGGGCATGGGTATCACCTTGAGTACCAGTTCCTTATCGGCGGGCAACTGGCTGTGGGAGGCGGGGCGATCCTGGGACATGGGCACAATCTTTGGTTTTGCTTGACTCCACGGATTGTCCATCATGCGCCGCTACGGCGAAGCCATCGCCTCCGACAGCCCACGCGTTCGTTCCGACCGGGCCACCCTGCAGCGCCTGCTGCCCTATCTGTGGCAGTACAAATGGCGCGTGGTCGCGGCCATGGCCTTCATGGTCGGCGCCAAGCTGGCCAACGTGGGGGTGCCGCTGCTGCTCAAGAGGCTCGTCGATGCCATGACGCTGCCCGCCGGCAGCACCACGGCGCTGCTGGTGGTGCCCGTGGGGCTGCTGCTGGCCTACGGGGCGCTGCGCCTGGCCAACTCGGTGTTCAACGAGTTGCGCGAGCTGGTGTTCGCCAAGGCCACGCATGGCGCGGCGCGCGCCATCGCGCTCAAGACCTTCGAGCACCTGCATGCGCTGTCCCTGCGCTTTCACCTGGAGCGCCAGACCGGCGGCATGACGCGCGACATCGAGCGCGGCGTGCGCGGCATCGAGTCGCTGGTGTCGTTCGCGCTGTTCAACCTGGCCGCCACGCTGGTCGAGGTACTGCTGGTGCTGTTCATCCTGGCGCGCCAGTTCGACGTGTGGTTTGCCGTCATCACGCTCACCGCGCTGGTGCTGTACGTCGCCTTCACCGTGGGCGTGACGCAGTGGCGCATCCAGTTCCGGCGCCAGGCGAACCAGTTCGACTCGGCCGCGCACAGCAAGGCCATCGATTCGCTGCTGAACTACGAGACCGTCAAGTACTTCAACAACGAGCAGTTCGAGGCGCGCCGCTACGACGAAAGCCTGGAGCAATTGCGGCAGGCCCAGCTCAAGAGCCGCAGCACCCTGGGGCTGCTCAACAGCGGGCAGCAGCTCATCATCGCCGTGGGGCTGGTGGCCATGCTGTGGCGCGCCACCGAGGGCGTGGCCGCGGGGCGCATGACGCTGGGCGACCTGGTCATGGTCAACGCCTTCATGATCCAGATCTACATCCCGCTGAACTTCCTGGGCGTGATCTACCGCGAAATCCGGCAGAACCTGACCGACCTGGACAAGATGTTCACGCTGATGGACAGGGAGCAGGAGGTGGCCGATGCGCCCTGCGCCCAGCCGCTGACGGACCTGCACACGCCCACCGTGCGTTTCGAGGATGTGCACTTCGCCTACGACCCCGCACGGCCCGTATTGCAGGGAGTGAGCTTCACGATTCCCGCTGGCAAGACGGTTGCCGTGGTCGGCCCCTCGGGCGCAGGCAAGAGCACCCTGAGCCGCCTGCTGTACCGTTTCTATGACCTGCAGGGCGGGCGCATCACCATCGCGGAGCAGGACATCCGGACGGTCACGCAGGACAGCCTGCGCCGCGCCATCGGCATCGTGCCGCAGGACACGGTGCTGTTCAACGACACCGTGGCCTACAACATCGCCTACGGCCGCACCGGCGCCAGCCAGGCTGAGGTTGAGCAGGCAGCGCGCGCTGCGCACATCCATGCCTTCATCGCAGCCCAGCCCAAGGGCTACGACACCATGGTGGGCGAGCGCGGGCTGAAGCTCAGCGGTGGCGAGAAGCAGCGCGTGGCCATTGCGCGCACGCTGCTCAAGAACCCACCCATCCTGATCTTCGACGAGGCCACCAGCGCCCTGGACTCCGCCAACGAGCGTGCCATCCAGGCCGAGCTGGCCAGCGCCGCGCAGAACAAGACGACCCTGGTGATCGCCCACCGCCTGTCCACCGTGGTGGACGCGCACGAAATCCTGGTCATGGAGGCCGGCCGTATCGTCGAGCGTGGCACGCACGCGCAGCTGCTGGCCCACGGCGGGCACTACGCGCGCATGTGGGCGTTGCAGAAGAATGATGGTCAAAACGGGCTGTAGCGCTTATGTGGCAAGCGCAAGCAGCTATCAAAATGAAAGCACGGAGCGTTGAGCATGGATATCGTCGCCCTGCAGCGTGAACTGCGCGCCTTCGCCGCCGCGCGTGACTGGCAGCCCTTTCACACGCCCAAGAACCTGGCCATGGCGCTGATGGTGGAGGCGGCCGAGCTGCAGGAGCTGTTCCAGTGGCTCACGCCGGAGCAGTCGCGCACCTTCACCCAGGACGCCACCGCCCACGAGCGGGTGGGCGACGAGATGGCCGATGTGCTGCTGTACCTGCTGCAGCTGGCGGACTACGCGGGCGTGGACCTGGAAGTTGCCGTGCGGCGCAAGCTGGCCAAGAACGCCGTCAAGCATCCCGTTCCCTGATGCGTGAGGCGTAAAAAAGCGGCTAGCGCCCGTGGTTAGGGCGTTAGCCGCTTTTGATTTGATAGCGCTGGCAGAGCCTGCGCTATGGGGCAAGGCGCCCCATTACTGCCCCATTATTGTTTGCGCGCCGCAATCGCCTTCTCGGCTGCGCTTACCAAGTCGGCGCCGATCTGGCCCTTCCACTTCTCGAACACGGGGCGCGTGGCCTTCACGAAGGCGTCGCGCTCGGCGGGGCTCAGCTGCGTCACGGTCACGCCATTCGCAGCGATGTCCTTGAGCAGGGGCTTGTCGGCCTCGATCATGCCTTTGCGCGCGATGGCAATTTCTTCCTTGCCGGCTTCGATGGCGGCCTGCTTGACGGCTTCGCGGTCGGCGGGCGTCCAGCTGTTCCACACGTCCTTGTTCACCACGAAGATCAGCGGGTCGTTCATGTAGCCCCACATGGTCACGTGCTTCTGTGCCACGGTGTGCAGCTTGGCGGCCTGGTACACGGCGATGGGATTCTCCTGGCCATCCACGGCGCCGCTGGCCATGGCGGGCTGTGCGTCGGCCCAGCTCATCTGCGTGGGGTTGGCGCCCAGCGCGGTGAAGGTGTCGAGGAACAGGGGCGAGCCCACCACGCGGATCTTCAGACCCTTGAGGTCGGCGGGGCTCTTGATGGCGTGCTTGGAGTTGCTGATCTCGCGGTAGCCGTTCTCACCCCAGGCCAGTGGCACCACGCCGGCCTTTTCCAGTGTCTGGAAGATGCTCTTGCCGACTTCGCCCTGTGTGACCGCATCGACAGCCGCGTAGTCGGGGAACAGGAAGGGCAGCGAGAACAGGTTCAGCGCCTTCACCTGGGGCGACCAGTTGATGGTGGACCCCACGGCCATGTCGATCACGCCCTGGCGCAGCGCGGAAAACTCACGTGTCTGGTCGCCCTGGATCAGCGACACGCCCGGGTAGAGCTTGATGTTGATGCGGCCCTGGGTTTTCTCCTTGACCTTCTGTGCCCAGATCTCGCCGCCCTTGCCCCACGGGAAGGCGGTGCCCAGTACCAGCGACATGCGATATTCGCTCTTGTAGTTCTGCGCCAGCGCGGGTGTGCCGAAGGCAAGGGCCGCAGCAGCGGCGACGGCGGAAGTGAGGAAAGTGCGAAGTTTCATGGGACAGGTCTCCTTGGAAAAAATGCGAACGAATCAATAGCCCAGCTGGGCAGGCAGCCACAGGGCCAGCTGCGGGAAGGCGATCACGGCCACCATCACCAGGAACATGGCCAGCAGCATGGGGCCAACCCAGCGCACGGTGGACTCCATGCGCACGCCTGCGATGCGGCAGCTGACCATCAGGTTCACGGCCAGCGGCGGCGTGAACTGGCCCAGTGCGACCTTCAGGGTGAGGATCACGCCGAACCACACCGGGTCCCACTGGTAGTGCTGCATGATGGGCAGCAAGAGCGGCACGAAGATCAGGAAGATCGAGATGCCGTCCAGGAACATGCCCACGGTGATGAGCAGCAGGATCAAAAGCGCCAGCACGCCGTATTCGCCCAGGCCGGAGTTCACGATGGCGTTGGCCACCGGGTCGATCACGCCCAGTGTGGACAGCGAGAATGCGAAGATGCCCGCCAGCGACACCACGATCAGGATCACGGCCGACAGCTCGCCCGCTTCGCGCAGGATGGTGAACAGGTCGCGCACCCGAATGGTGCGGTGGATCACCATGCCCACGAACAGGCCGTAGAACACGGCCACCACAGCGGCCTCGGTGGGTGTGAACCACCCCGCGCGCATGCCGCCCAGGATCAGCACCGGCGCGGCCAGGCCCCAGGAGGCTTCGCGCAGGCTGCGCCAGAACGGCGGGCGGGGCATGTCGGCTTCCAGGTGGCCCATGCGGTGGCGGCGCGCCATCCACACGGCCGGCACGATCAGCGCAATGCCCGCCAGCACGCCCGGCACCATGCCCGCCGCGAACAAGGCCGGCACCGAGGCCCCGGGCACCAACACCGAATAGATGATGAACGCCACCGAAGGCGGGATGAGGATGTCCGTGGCTGCGGCCGCCCCCACCACACTCGCTGAGAAGCTGCCGGGGTAGCCCGCGCGGCTCATGGCCGCGATCATCACCCCGCCCACGGCGGCCGCGTTGGCCGGTCCCGAGCCGGAGATGCCGCCCAGGAACATGGCCACGGCAATCGCCACCAGCGGCAGCATGCCCGGTCCGCGCCCGACGATCGCCACGGCAAAGTTCACCAGGCGCAGCGCTACGCCCGAGCGGTCGAAGATCGAGCCCACCAGCACGAACATGGGAATCGCCAGCAGCGGGTACTTGCCCAGCCCGGCGTAGAAGTTCTGCGGCACGGCGAGCAGGCCAAACCATTGCGTCTCGGCATTGGCCAGCGCAATGGCGGCGGCGCCGGCCAACCCCAGGGCGGCACCGATGGGAACGCCCACAAACATCAGCACCAGGAAGGCGACGAAGAGCAGCGTGGCGATCATGGCTGGCGCTCTCCGTCGTCGTCTGCGTCATTGCCGAGAAACTCCACGTCCGGCTGGCGCGTGCGGCGGATCAGCAGGCCAATGGCGCGCCAGGTGATGAGCAGCGAGAGGATGGGCAGCCAGACCGAGTACCACCACTGCGGCACGCCGATGCCGGGCGAGGTTTCTTCGAAGCGGTAGTCGTCCCAGACCACGCGCACGCTGAGCACGGCGATCACCGCGAACAGCACGGCCACCAGCAGTGCGCCAAGTTGCGCCAACCGGCGGCGGCGGGCTGCGGAGCCGCTGTCGCAGAAGAATTCGATGCGGATGTGGCGGTCGCGCGCCACGGCGGCAGAGCCAGCCACCAGGGCCAGCACGATCATCAGGAAGACCGAGAGCTCCTCGGTCCAGGCAAAGGACGAATTGGTGAAATAGCGCACGAGCACGTTGGCAAACGTGATCAGCGCCAGCAGCGCCATGACGATGACGGTGAGCCAGTCCTCGATGCGCAGGGAACGGGGTTCGCTGGAGGCGGGGGCGCTAGAGACGCGCGCGCCATCCGGGGCGGCATCGTCGGCCGGCCCGGGGGTAGGTAGGGAGGACATGGGGGCAGAGAACAGAAAAGTCGAACATGAAAGGCTGGCCGCTCTGCCCTCCGGTGTTGTGCACCAGGGGCCTGGTCGAAGGATTGCGCTGTGGGCGCGAGAGGGCCTATTTTGCAATCAAACGTACGGTGCTCCGCCGCAGGGTGTTCCCCAGGAGGGCGCTGGGGCGGCCCAGTCGCGCTCAACAGGGGGAGAAGGCCTGCCTGGGCGCATCGATAATGCGGGCCATGGAAACCAAATGGCTCGAAGACTTCGTCAGCCTGGCAGAAACGCGCAGCTTCAGCCGCTCGGCGCAATTGCGCCATGTGACACAGCCCGCTTTTTCGCGGCGCATCCAGGCGCTGGAGGCCTGGGCCGGCACCGATCTGGTGGACCGCAGTTCCTACCCCACGCGGCTGACGGCCGCGGGCAACACGCTGTACGACCAGGCGCTGGAGGTGCTGCAGGCGCTGCAGAACACGCGCGCCATGCTGCGCGCGCACACCAGCGCGGGCACCGACATGATCGAGTTCGCCGTGCCGCATACGCTGGCGTTCACTTTTTTCCCGGCCTGGGTGTCGGCGCTGCGGGCGGACTTCGGCCCGCTCAAAAGCCGGCTGATCGCCCTGAATGTGCACGACGCGGTGATGCGCCTCGTGGAGGGCGGCTGCGATCTGCTCATCTCCTACCACCATCCATCGCAGCCTCTGCAGTTGGACCCGGACCGCTACGAGATGGTGACGCTGGGGCAGGAGGTCCTGGCCCCCTACGCCAAGGCGGGCGCGGATGGTCAGCCGCTGTTTTGCCTGCCGGGCCGGCCTGGCGAGCCGCTGCCCTACCTGGGGTATGCGCCGGGGGCCTACTTGGGGCGCGTGACGGAGCTGATCCTCAAGCAGGCGGGGACGGCCATCCACTTGGACCGCGTGTACGAAACGGATATGGCCGAAGGCCTGAAGGCCATGGCGCTGGAAGGGCACGGCGTCGCCTTCCTGCCCTACAGCGCGGTGAAGAAGGAACTGCGTTCGCGCAAGCTCCTGAGCGCGGCGCCGCCCGACGCGCAGGACCTGCAGATGGTGATGGAAGTACGCGCCTACCGCGAAAAGCCCTCGCGCAAGGAGCCGGCCAAGGGCCTGGCCCAGTCCCTGTGGACGTACCTGCAGACGCGCGCCGGACAGAACCCCATCTGACGCGGGCGCACCACACTTGGCATGCAAGTCTTGCATGCAAACCCACATCCCTGGCATTGGATTGCGTGGTCACGCGACATTACAGTCTTTGAAACTAAATGTGGCAACGCACGGTCGCACCGAAACATGGCGCGCACCTGGTGCGGAGATTGCTAAGCCATGCACAAGGGAGATCCTCTGAATGAATTGCAAGCAAGGATGGAAGGCGCTGGGCGCCGCGGTGGCGCTGTGCTGCGCCGTGGGCGCGCAAGCCCAAGGGGTGCTGGAGCGTGTGCGCGGCGGCGGACCGCTGGTGCTGGCGCACCGTGAATCGTCGGTGCCGTTTTCGTACGTGCACGAGGGCAAGCCCATGGGCTACGCCCTGGACCTGTGCCTGCATATCGCCGAAGTGGTGCGCAAGAAGACCGGCATGAAGAACATGCCGGTGCAGTTGGTGCAGGTGACACCCGCCAATCGCATTGAGATGGTGAAGACCGGCAAGGCCGATATGGAATGCGGCTCCACCACCAACAACGCCGAGCGCCGCAAGGATGTGGCCTTCACCATTCCGCACTTCATCACGGGTGCGCGCCTGCTGGTGCCCGCGGCCAGCACGGTGACGCGCATGGAGGATCTGGAAGGCAAGAAGCTCGTGTCCACCAAAGGCACGACGCCCTACAAAGCGGCCGAGCAGGCCAACCGCGAACGGCTGATGCGCATCCAGATGGTGGAGGCGCCCGACCATGAGGCCGCGGTGGTCATGGTGGAGAAGGGCCAGGCCGACGCCTTCGTGATGGACGATGTGCTGTTGTATGGCTTGGCGGCCAACCGCCCCGACCCCAAGGCGCTGAAGGTGGTGGGCCGCTTCGTCACCACCGAGCCGCTGGCGATCATGCTTCCCAAGAACGATCCCGAGTTCAAGAAGTTGGTGGACGAGGAGATGCGCCGCCTGATCGTGAGCAATGAGATCAACGCCATCTACGACAAGTGGTTCATGCAGCCCATTGCGCCTACCCACCGTGCGCTGAACCTGCCCGTGAGCTACCTGCTGCGGGACTTCTGGAAATACCCTACCGATCAGGTTCCCTTCTGAACCCACAATACGCCCCTGTCTTGAACGTGCCGCAGGGCGTGGCTTGACCGCCATCGGTTCCCCAGAACGGTCGTTCGATTTCAATACACTTCGCTTTTCGCTTCACCCACAAGGAGATATTCATGAAGAAGCATTTGCTGGCCGCAGCCATTACCGTCCTGGCCGCTGGTAGCGCGTTCGCACAGACCAACGACACCCTGGCCAAGATCAAATCTACGGGTGCCGTGACGCTGGGCGTGCGCGAGTCCTCGGGCCTGGGCTACACCCTGGGCAACGGCAAGTACGTAGGCTTCCACACCGAGATGGGTGAGCGCGTCCTGGCCGACATCCAGAAGCAGCTGGGCCTGGCCAACATGGAGATCAAGTACCAGCCGGTGACTTCGCAGAACCGTATTCCGCTGGTGACCAACGGCACGGTGGACATCGAGTGCGGCTCCACCACCAACAACACCGCACGCCAGAAGGACGTGGCCTTCGCCGTGACCACCTACGTGGAAGAAGTGCGCATCGCCGTGAACGCCAAGTCGGGCATTACCGGCATCAAGGACCTGAACGGCAAGACCATCGTCACTACCACCGGCACGACGTCGGTGCAGACGCTGCGCAAGAACAAGCGCGCCGATGGCCTGACCTTCAAGGAAGTCATGGGCAAGGACCACGCCGACAGCTTCCTGATGCTGGAGACGGGCCGTGCCGACGCCTTCATCATGGACGGCTCCATCCTGGCGGCCAACATCTCCAAGTCCAAGAACCCTGCCGATTTCAAGATCGTGGGTGAAGTGCTGTCGGTGGAGCCCATTGCCTGCATGCTGCGCAAGGACGACCCCGCCTTCAAGAAGGCCGTGGACGATTCCATCAAGCGCCAGATCGCAGATGGCAGCCTGGCCAAGCTGTACGACAAGTGGTTCATGCAACCCATCCCGCCGGCCAACGTGAAGATCGGCCTGCCGCTGTCCGAAGCTACGAAGAACGCATGGGCCCACCCCAACGACAAGCCCATGGAGTCGTACGAAGTCAAGTAATCGGCTTGCATTGCATCGCCCCTTCGGCCTCCGGGCCCGGAGGGGCGTTTTTTGTTGTTGCGCCAGCGCCGCCATGCGCTGCCGCGGCAACACGGATCGAAGAATAGAAGGGGTGCTCCTATGAATTGGGATTGGCAGGTGTTCTGCCAGGACACCATTACCCAAGAGGTCGGTCAAAGCTGCTTCGGCAAGAACGGCGACATCACCTACCTCGACTGGATGCTGTCGGCCTGGGGCTGGACGGTATCCGTTTCCTTGCTGTCGCTGGCCGTTGCGCTGGTGGTCGGTTCACTGGTTGGCACGCTGCGCACGCTGGAAGGCCGTCCATGGACGGTGCGGCTGGGCAATGCCTGGGTCGAGCTGTTTCGCAACATTCCGCTGCTGGTGCACATCTTTGTGTGGTACCACGTGGTGCCGTCGATCTTCCCGGCCATGAAGTCGCTGCCGGGCTTCGTGCTGGTGGTGTTTGCGCTGGGCTTTTTCACCTCGGCGCGTATCGCCGAGCAGGTGCGTTCGGGCATCCAGGCGTTGCCGCGCGGCCAGCGCTATGCGGGCATGGCGCTGGGCTTCACCACGTTCCAGTACTACCGCTACGTGCTGCTGCCGATGGCGTTTCGCATCATCATCCCGCCGCTCACCAGCGAGACCATGAACGTGTTCAAGAACTCGTCGGTGGCGTTTGCCGTTTCCGTGGCCGAGCTGACCATGTTCGCCATGCAGGCGCAGGAAGAGACTTCACGTGGCATCGAGGTGTACCTGGCCGTCACGGCGCTGTACATCATCTCGGCCTTTGCCATCAACCGCATCATGGCGTTCATCGAAAAGCGCACGCGGGTGCCGGGCCTGATTGCCGCAGGCGGGGGAGGACACTGATATGAACCTGAATATCGATTGGTCCTTCTTCACCTGGGAGCTGTTCAGCAACTTCGTGATCAAGGGGCTGTACTTCAGCCTGGTGCTGACGGTGATCGCCACCGTGGGCGGCATCCTGCTGGGCACGGTGCTGGCGCTCATGCGCCTGTCGGGCAAGAAGTGGCTGGACGTGCCGGCCACCATCTATGTCAACGGCATGCGCTCGATTCCGCTGGTGATGGTGATCCTGTGGTTCTTCCTGCTGGTGCCCATGATCATCGGTCGCCCCATCGGCGCCGAGGTGTCGGCCGTGGTGACCTTCATCGCCTTCGAAGCCGCCTACTTCAGCGAGATCATGCGCGCAGGCATCCAGTCCATCCCGCGCGGCCAGGTGTTCGCGGGGCAGGCGCTGGGCATGACCTACGGGCAGAACATGCGCCTGGTGGTGCTGCCGCAGGCCTTCCGCAACATGCTGCCGGTGCTGCTCACGCAGACCATCATCCTGTTCCAGGACACGTCGCTGGTGTACGCCATCGGTGCCTACGACATGCTCAAGGGCTTCGAGATCGCGGGCAAGAACTATGGCCGCCCGATCGAGGCCTACCTGGCCGCGGCCGTGGTCTATTTCATCCTCTGCTACGCGCTGTCCTGGCTGGTCAAGCGCCTGCACAAGAAGATCGCCATCATTCGCTGAAGCGGCGTTCCAAGGAATTGCAATGATTGAACTGAAGAACGTTTCCAAGTGGTACGGCAGCTTCCAGGTGCTCACGGACTGCTCCACGAACATCCAGAAGGGTGAGGTGGTGGTGGTCTGCGGGCCCTCCGGCTCCGGCAAGTCCACCCTCATCAAGACCATCAACGCGCTGGAGCCCTTCCAGAAGGGCGAGATCTTCGTGGACGGCGTGGCCGTGCACGATCCCAAGACGGACCTGCCCAAGCTGCGCAGCCGCGTGGGTATGGTGTTCCAGCACTTCGAGCTGTTTCCCCACCTGTCGGTGACCGAGAATCTGACCATCGCGCAGATCAAGGTGCTGGGCCGCAACCCCACCGACGCCAAGGCCCGCGGCCTGAAGATGCTGGAGCGCGTGGGCCTGACGGCGCACAAGGACAAGTTCCCCGGCCAGCTGTCGGGCGGTCAGCAGCAGCGCGTGGCGATTGCGCGCGCACTGTCGATGGACCCCATCGTGATGCTGTTCGACGAGCCGACCTCGGCCCTGGACCCCGAAATGGTGGGCGAGGTGCTGGACGTGATGGTGGGCCTGGCCCACGAGGGCATGACCATGATGTGCGTAACCCACGAGATGGGCTTCGCGCGCAAGGTGAGCAACCGCGTGATCTTCATGGACGTGGGCGGCAAGATCCTGGAGGACTGCTCGAAGGAGGAATTCTTCGGCAACCCCGAGGCGCGCCAGCCGCGCACCAAGGACTTCCTCAACAAGATCCTGCAGCATTGATTCTGCACACCCCCTGAGGCGCTTCGCCTTCCCCCCCACTCGCAGCGCTGCGCTGCAGGAGGGGCGCGCAGCCGGCGGCAGGGCAGAGCCAGGCCTAGGGCTGCCATGGTCCGGGGCGCGCCAGTGGGATGGGCCGTGGCCCAGGCTTGCCCGGGTGGCGTACAAAAGCAAAAGGGCAGAAGGGCAAAAGGCGCCATTGGCGCCTTTTGCTTTTATTTTGATAGCTGCTAGCGTTTGATGGATGGGCGTTAGAGCCTGATTTGGCTTGAGGCGGTCAAGCCACGCGCCGCAGCCGCGTGCGGCCTTGGACGCTCGCACCGCGCGTGCGGCCGAACAGGTCCTTGGGGTCGTCTGTGGGCACCAGCTCCACATCCACGCCCAGGCCGCGCGCCTGGGCCTGCTGGTACAGGTAGCGCAGTGCGGAGTAGTCCTCCAGCGCAAAGCCCACGGAATCAAACACCGTGACTTCGTCGGCCCGCGTGCGCCCCGGCGCGTCGCCGCGCAGT
Source organism: Diaphorobacter nitroreducens (assembly GCA_003755025.1). Taxonomy (GTDB): domain Bacteria; phylum Pseudomonadota; class Gammaproteobacteria; order Burkholderiales; family Burkholderiaceae_C; genus Diaphorobacter; species Diaphorobacter nitroreducens. The sequence goes on from RJVL01000001.1 coordinate 303,250, forward strand.
ACCCGCCAAAGCTCGGTAACGGGATGGTCCGCGGGCAATTGCTGGATCTCGCCCTCCACGCGGCTTTGCGGCTCGTATTCCACGACCACGCGCGCCCCGCGGAGCACATCGGGGTGCAGTTCGGTTTTGCCGGGGCAGTCGCCACCCACGGCATTCAGGTGCATGCCGGGCTCCACCATCGCGGGAGTGAGGATGGTGGCGCGGCTCTTGTTGGCGGTGACCGTGGTCACGATGTCCACGCCGCGCACGGCCTCGGCCGTGCTGGCGGCGCGCTCCACGGTGAGGCCATCGACGTGCGCCAGGTTGCGCACCAGCTTGTCGGTGGCGGCGGGGTCGGTGTCGTACACCCGCAGTTCGCGGATGCCCAGCAACGCGTGGAAGGCCAGGGCCTGGAACTCCGCCTGCGCGCCGTTGCCGATCAGCGCCATGCGGCGGCTGCCGGGTCGTGCAAGCGCCTGCGCCGTCAGCGCCGACGTGGCAGCGGTGCGCAGCGCCGTGGTCAGCGTCAGCTCCGACAGCAGCAGCGGATAGCCTGTACGGACCTCCGCCAGCACGCCGAAGGCCATCACTGTGGGCAGTCCGCTGGCAGGGTTGCCGGGATGGCCGTTCACATACTTGAAGCTGTAGAGCGCATCGTCAGCCACGGGCATCAGCTCAATCACGCCGCGCGGGCTGTGGCTGGCCGTGCGGGCGGACTTGTCAAAAGACTCCCAACGCAGGAAGTCGGCGCGAAGCTCGGCCGCCAGCTCGGTCATGCAGCGTGCGGCACCCCGTTCATGCACGAAGGCAGCAAGGGTCGGCAAGTCAATGAGGCGTGTCATGGTGTCGGTCCAAGTGTTTCCCCATTGTGGACAGGCCTTGCGCCGGGGACCAGCCTGCAAACTGCTCAATAAGCGCGGAAAACTGGCGTTTCGCCAGCAACCCGTGGCAGTATGCGCAACATGGACGACGTCGACCGCGAGATCATTGCCCTGCTGCGTGCGGATGCCCGCATGCCGGTGGCGGCGCTCGCCGCACGTCTGCGCGTGGCCCGGGGCACCGTTCAGAACCGCCTGCGCCGGCTGGAGGAAGAGGGCGTCATCGTCGGCTACACCGTGCGGCTGCGCCCCGAGTCGGAGCCCCACCGGATCCGCGCCTGGATGAGCATTGCAGTGGAAGGGAACGCGGCGCCTGACGTGATTCGCGCCCTGCGTGGAGAGCCGCTGGTCGGCGCGCTGCACAGTACCAACGGCCGCTGGGACATCGTGGCCGAGCTGCATGCGCAGAGCCTGGAGGAATTCGACCTGGCGCTCACGCGCATTCGGCTCACGCCGGGCATCGCGCGCACCGAAACCAGCATCCTGCTGTCCACGTACAAGCTGTGATCGTCCCGCCCGAGCGGGCAGTGCTTCACTGCATCGACGAGACGTACGCCACCAGCGACTCAATGTCGGCGTCCGTGAGGAGCTTGGTGTTGGGCGTCATGATCGAATTGGCGCGCGTATTTGGGCCGTCGCGGTAACGCTTGAGAGTGCTGCGCAGGTAGTCGGTCTGCTGGCCGGCAATGCGTGCGATCTGGTCGTTGCCCCGGCCCATGTCGCCATGGCAGCGAAAACAGTTCTTGCCGAAGATCTCCTGCCCCTTGGCCAGCAGCGCTGCGTCCGCCACGGGTTTGGGAGTGACGGGCTGCGCGGCGTAGAAGAGCACCATGCCGATCTTCTCGTCGCTGTTCATCGCGCGGATCATGCCTTCCATGAACTCGTAGCGGCGGCGCCCGTCTGCGAACTGCCGCACCTGCTCGAGCAGATAGGCCGGATTCTGGCCCGCGAGGTTGGGTACCGAGGGTTTGGTGCTGTTGCCTCCGTCGCCATGGCAGTTGGCGCACACCGCCGAGACCTTGCGGCCGACCTTGTAGAGCTCGTCGGCCAGCTTGGGGTCCGCCATGGCTTGCTGCAAGCGTGTGTCGATATCCACCTTGCTGCGGCCGGCCTGGGCCATCGCCGCGGGTTGCCACGCCAGCCCGGCGAACAACGCCAGCGCCAGCATTGCGGGAATGCGCCTTGCCATGGTGTAACCCTTTTTGTGAAAAGGGTCATTTTAGAAGGCGAGTTGTGAAGTTCCGGTGGCGTTTTGTTAGTGCAACGCGCACCTGGACGGTCGATGTCAGCGATCGTTGATGGCGAGCAAGGATTGCGCAAGTTCTGCAAACCCTGCCCCGCGCTCGCCCTGCGTCACATAGCGCGGCAGATGCTGCAGTTGGGGCACGAAACGCGCAATATTGGCCACACCCACGCTGTGTGGGAAGTGCGCAAACATGAGTTGGTCATTGGTGGAGTCTCCGATGTAGACCCAGTGCTCCAGCTCGGCGTCCAGATCGCGCCCGAACAGCTCGCGCACGATCCAGCGCGCACCCTCCAGCTTGTTGTGCGCGCCGAACCAGCCGTTGATGTGGATGCTGCTCACGGTGGCGTTCATGCCCGCGGCATGCATCAATGCAACCGCCTGATCGATGGCCGCCTGGGGCAGGTGCGTGAATTCACTGTGGTCGATGGCGATGTCCGTCTCGCGCCCCGGCGAGTCGGTGGCGCGCCGGGCGCCGGGCACGGCGGCTTCAATCTCGGCCAACACCTGTTGCATGCGCGCGAAGTTGGCGCTGCGAGCGGGAGCGTCCTGCTGGTAGAGCCTATCGAGCCCCCCTTTGGCATTGCGTCGCAGCGCGACGGCGCCGTTCTCTGCCACGATGGCATCCACAGGCCAGGCCAACGCGAAGGGTTCGCTCCAGCCCACGGGGCGGCCGGTAATGGGAACAACCGACAACCCTGCCTGCTTCAAGGCAAGCATGGCATCGAGCGCATCCTGTGTGATGGCACCGTCGGTGGTCAGGGTGTCGTCGATATCGGTCAATACTCCTACAAGAGGGAAGGGGCTAGACCATTGGCCCAATGGCGCCATCGATACCCTGTCGGTGTGCTGCGGTTGGGTCGCTCTGTCCGGATTTTCTGCGGGGCTGCTTGGAATGGTTTGCATGAAAACTATTGACTGCAAGGCTGTGTGTGTCCGGCTCAGGCTAGGTGTTTGGCTGGGATATCCCTGTTGCGCGTAGCCATGGCTGGCAGCAAGACCATTGGAAGAACAAAAAAAGGCAGAAGATATCTGTACTCGCCGGCGATGGAGAACATGAAAACTCCTCCTAATTGCACAACCATGGGAATGGTGATGAGCAAGATGCTTTTGTCTTTATGCCTCACTCCCCAGCACGTAGCCCATAGCAGAAGGGCCAAACCCAGCCAGGGGGTCCAAAGGGCCCATCTCCATGCGTAGCTTTTGGCATGTACCTTTTGCGCCCAAGATTCTGCGCGGTCCCAATGGAATCTTCGGTAGGAGGATTCGGAGGGCACGCGTGGCAATACGTTCGAGGCGTAAGACAAAGCAGGGAAACCGCCCTGGGCCAATGCCGCAGAGAGAAACACATTGACGCGGCTGGCGGCGAAATCCGGGAGGTTTTGCCACAGGTTGTATGTCCAGAATTCGTGGACGATGGTGTGTTTGTCTTCAGGAGATAGGTGGCCTATTTGAGGGCCATCAGGATGAAATACCAACATATCCCAGTAGGCCGGGTCTCTGTATTGTTGGATTCTTTCGGGAGAGGACTGGCGGCTCAGTGCGTCGATGGTGGCGGGCGAGACTTTTGGGTCTTGCAGCACCCATGGATCGTTCATGTGTGGATACTGCTTCCACAGTTCATTCATGGCCCGCTTCTGTAGAAAACCCGCCGTTTCAAATGCTGCCAAGGGGAACTGCGTTTCCTGGGTGGTCGAGCGGTGAAATTGAGTGCTTATAAAACCTACGACGCACCACATGCCCGTGATCAGTAGCCACCACGTGCGGCTACGCGCCTCTATCCAAAACGCCGCGAGTGCAGCGGGTAAGAGAAATATCAGTCCGTTCGGGCGGACGAACGCAGCAAACGGCAAAGCCAACGCCAGCATGATTAAGGAAGCAGCTGACGCTTGGCGACGTTTCGTGCATAGCCAGATTTCGAACAGCAGTGTTACCGACGCGATAGCAAAAAGGCCGTCGGGGTACAACGTTCCCATGAAGTAAATCATGTGCGGCGCGAGCGCGATGGCAGCTAAAGCAAAAAGCAGAGTTTTGCGTAGTGATTGCTCCCAATACCACGCTAGCATGCGCGTCAGCATGAGTGCGCAAATCAGCATGGCTGCCGCGATGGGTGCCTCAACCCGTGCTGTGGTGCCGTAGAGCAGCTTGACAAAGCCATACCACACGACGGTCTTCCCGGAACGGAAGGCGTCAGGGTTGTGTGCCTCTAGCAGGATGGCTACGCTGTCCTCACCAAGCACACCCGGCCAGAACGTCGCCAGCCAGAGACCGTAGGTACTTGCCAGCAGCAAAAACAAGGCAAGAAAGCGGACTACAGCTCTGGTTAAGGGTGAGTAGGGCATGGAGTCTGTGTGGCGCTGTGATGGCTGTGCGCTGGCTTCACGAGGCTTGCATGGTGGAATTCACAACGCAGCTTTCATGATGGGCTTTTCTACCCAGCGATACCACAGAAGGCTGAGCAGAACGATCATCACGGGCAACGCCAGCATGAAACACAACAACGCTGTATGTGAGGTCAGCCCGAGGTACCCCCGAATTTTTCCGCTGGCATCGAGCAAGAACGTGTGCAGCAGATACAAGCTGTAGGAGGCATTGCCGACGACCACCAGCCAGGCGGGCGGCTTATGCCGCGTTCTTTCCAACGTCAGCCCCACCACCAAAGCGGAGATGCCCATGACGCCAAAGCTTGCGGCGCGCATGATCTCGACACGGTCGAAGTAGGGCGATGTCATGCCGATGCCTACACCGGCCGCCATCAGCAGTATGGACACCGGCACGGTGACGCCCACTGACTGGAACATCGCGCCCTTGCGCTCGTACACATGGGCCATCAGCGCCCCAGCTAGGAATTCCAGCCCTAATCCAGTGAGCCAGTAGCGCAATGGTTGCTGCCCACTGAATACGCCCGGCTTATCGGCAATCAGCCAGCCAACCCCCCAAGCCCCGATCAGTACCATTAGGCCAACAATGGCTTTGATTTGATGGCGTTGGGGCAGTAGCGCTATGAGGGCGATCCACATGTAGAAATAGATCTCCATCGTCAGTGACCAGGCGGGAGGTAGCCAGTTGTCCCAAATGTTGGGGTATAGCAGCAAGGTGCTGAACACCATCTTGCGTAGCGGGGGCAGGCTGCCCTGATAAACGAACACTGTGGTCAACGCGATCAGCAGCAGTACGGGCCAGTAGCCCAAATAGATGCGCAGCAGACGCTTCTTGACAAACGGCCAGATACCACGCACGGGGATCGAGCGCTGGGCCGAACGGTAAACAACGAAACCACTCAGCGCAAAGAAGATGTCCACGCCGGAAAAGCCCCAGCGTGTCAGCGCGCCGGTATATGACAGCAGCGGCACTAGGTCCCAGTGTGGGTGCATATGGAAGAACAGCACCATCAGCGCGGCGATGCCGCGCAGCGCTTGGATCCAGTGCAGGTCGGTTTTGACGGGAGTGTCAGTGCTCATCGGTCAGTTCGGGGCTGAGCGCTTCACGGGGCACGTTGCTCACGTCGTAGTGCAAGAAGGCAATAAGGAACTGAATGCCGATAATCAGTGGTAGTGCTGCGGCCATCACCGTGCCGCTAGATGCGGGCTGGCCACTGGACATGCTGTGGATCCAGTGCACTCCGCCAAAGACGACGCTCACCATGCACAGCAATACTCCCAGGATGCTGTACAAACTGCCGACATTGAAGTCGCGCAGCAGGTAAAGATAGAAATAGCGTCTGAAGATGCGTGAGACATGCTTGCCCAGGAATTCGGGTAGCACCTTGGATATCTTGAGGTTGGATTCCTCGTCCGCATACACCGCATCCATGGGCACGTCGTGCACCACTGCGCGGATGGTGTTCAGGCGGTACAGCATGTCGGTCTCGAAGAAATAGCGCCGCTCCAGCTTGTGCAGCGGCAGCTTGCGTAGCACCGATGTATGGATGGCGGTATAGCCGTTGGTCGGGTCCATTGAAGACCAGTAACCGCAACTGAACTTGGTCAGCAGCGACAGCACTGCGTTGCCAAAGAGGCGCACGGGAGGCATGCCGCTCAGAGATTCGGGGCGGTAGAAGCGGTTGCCCTTGGTGTAGTCGGCTTGTCCACGCACGATGGGACGCACGAACAGCGGCAACAGCTTTGGGTCCATCTGCCCGTCGCCGTCGATCTTGACCACAATGTCCATGCCATCGGCGATGGCTGCTTCGTATGCTGTCACGATGGCACCGCCTACGCCTCGGTTTTCCGGGTTGTAGAGCACGCGCACGCGCGGGTCGCGGTTGTGCTCCTCGATGTAGTGGCCGCTGCCATCGGGACAAGCGTCGTCCACGGCATAGATGGCCTCCACTTCGGGACCGATGGCAGAAACCACACCCAGGACGTGCTGGGTGACTTTATAGCAAGGGATCGCAACAGCGATACGCATGGGATGTTCTTCAGTTAGTCGAGGCCAATGCGACGCCTGCCATGATCAGCCCGCCCCCTGCAAGCGTGCGCCAACGCAGAGGTTCGCCTAGGAACAACCAGGCTAGCGTGGGAACGATCAGGAAGGCTAGGCCCATAAAGGGATAGGCCAGATGGAGTGGGGCATGGCGAAGAATCCAGACCCAGCCCAGCGTGGTCAGCCCATAGAGTGCCAAGGATGCGATCAGCCAGCCATTGAACACCACAGCCTGCAAGGTCATGGGCTCGGTCAGTGCCGCGGCTGCTTTCTTGAACAAAATTTGCCCAAGGCTGATGCACAGAACACACAGCAGGGTCAGGGCGATGGTGAGATTAGGCATGAGCGTTTGCGGGGTGGTAGAGCACGGGAAGCAAAACGAGGGGCGCAGTGAAAAATGCCAGCAAGTAGCGATACTCACCGGCTATCGAGAATGTGAACACGGCGGCCAGCTGCACGACATAGGTGCCAATAATGATGACCTTCACTGGTGTTCGCTCCACCAGAACGCGGTGGCAGCCAATGAAAATTATGGCAAGACCAACCCACGGCGCCCACAGAAGTGCGCGGTAACGCATTGAAAACTCAAACCAATCACGCAGGTACGGTGTGGTGGCCCATTCAACCGCATTCAGTGTGGAAACGGATTGGGTTTTGGGCAGTACATATTGGGCCGTAGTAGGACCGGGAATTCCGCCATTGGCCAGCATCGAGTACAGAAAAATGTTGACGCGACTTGCAGCGAATGCGGGCAGGTTGTGCCACAGGTTGTATTTGAAGAATTCGCGGAGGATGGTGCGCTTTGCTTTTGGCGGGAGAGCCAGCAGCGTGGGGCCGTTGGCAAAAAAAATCAGCGGATCCCAGTAATAGTGATCGTGGAACTGGGCAATGTGTTCCAGGGTCCTGCCAGTAGATGTGAGTGCTTCGACAGTTTTGGGCGTTACGCGGGGTTCATTGCGCTCCCACAAGCCCATAGGACGATGCTCCAGGAAGCCAACCGTTTCGTACAGTGCCAGGGGAAATATCGAGCCGATGGGGTTGTTGTACTTGTAGGTGATTTGCCCATAGAGACCAATGAGGCACCAGGGCAGGACAGTCATCAACAGTCGGATGCGCGGGGAGCGGGGTAGCACCCAGGCCAGGGCCAGAAGCGGCAGGAGATTCAGAACGCCATTGGGGCGAGCGAACAAGGCAAAGGGCACCGTCAGGGCAAGCATCAGCACGGCGGTCTTGTCCACCGCGCGAAGGCGCCAGCTACGCCACACCTCGAAAAGCATGCCGCTTAATGCGATGGCGTAGATGCCGTCTGAATAGAGGCTGCTGCTGTAGTAGATGACGCTTGGTGCCAGGGCTACAAAGAACAGGCAATAGGCAAAACTCTTCCACATGCGCTGCTCGCTAAGCCAGTGGAGTATGCGTGCGCAGACAATGGCCGATATCAGCATCTGAAATCCGATCGGGACTTCAACGCGTCCTGAAGTGCCATATAGCCAGTTCACGTACATGTACCAGAACGCCGGCTTGTTGGCCTGAAACTCCCGGCGGGTGTCCACCTCCAACATGATGGCCAGACTGTCCTGGCCCAGGATGCCCGGCCAGCATGCGACCAACCAAGCCGCGTAAACGACCAGCAAAAACAAAAACAGAGCGCTGAAGCGCAGAAGGGGGTTGATCTTGTGTTCGGAGCTGGCTGTCATGGTGTTGGAGGCTTGTATTTCAGCGCCTTTTTTTCGAGCATGTGCCAGCTGAGATAGGCGAGCGCGACGGTCAGCGCCAGTGCCAGGGCCATCGTGCCCGTAAAACCCAGGCTGGGCCAGGCAAAATGGAACACGGTCTGCTGGATGGGAAAGGCATACAGGTAAATGCCGTACGACGGATCTCCCCAGCGTCCTGCACGATGAATGAAGGGGGTGGACTGGGTGCCGACGTAGATGACTGCGAAAGGCAGGCCTATCAACAGCGCCGTGTGCCGCCAATCAAAGGCCCATGCGATCGCGCAGGCCAGTCCGGTGATCGTCGCCCAAAGCAAAGGGCGGCGACTCCAGTGCGATCGCAGCGCGAACAGGGCCGCCCCGGCCAGGAAAAAGGCGCTCAGTTCACGACCATAGTTCACGGCGCCGGTCACATCGGCATTGCTGCGGGCAAAGAACCAGACCATGTACAAAGCGATACAAAGCAGCAGCACCGGGCGGAAACGAAGCAGACCCAGCAAACCGGCCGCACCGAGCACGATGTAGCACCGTACTTCGATAGGAATGGTCCACAGCGATCCATTGACACCCTGGGGGTAGGGGTTGGTTTCGAACACGCCAGGCAGCACGTAGTGAATTTGCAGCCACAGGCCTTGCAGATATTGCGCGGTGCCTGGATGGGTTAGGTAGTCCTGTATGGGAAGCTTGGTGACCCAGGCTCCCAGTACATAGGCTGTTAGGACAATAGCGGCTGTCAGTGCGGGCCAGATCCGCACAAAGCGCCGCAGTGCGAACCGCCACACGCTGGGGTCTCGTTCCCAGCTCATAGTGACCAGGTAGCCGCTGATCACAAAGAAAATCGCGACGGCTAGTCCGCCATAGCTGTGGATGCCAAAGAACGAAGGTTCCATATGGCCGGTCAGCGCGAAGTGGTGGCTCACCAGCACCATGGTGGCTGCACCGATACGAATGGCGTCGAAGTTGTTCCCCGGATGGGTCTGCGCAGGTGTTGTTGTGGTGGTCATGGGCAATGGTCAAGCGCTGGCCTGCAACGCCAACCCCGCATGCTCTCGCAGCGGATGGAAATGAATCTTCGGGAACCGCTCCTGCGCCAGCCGTACGTCATATGGGCTCGTGCACAGATAGGCCAGCGTGTCCGCCGCATCGCGCGCCATGCGCATCGGATAGGCGTTCTCGAACTCGCGCAGTTCGGCTGGCGTGTCGGCAGTAATCCAGCGGGCCCCGGTGTACTGGCAGGCCTCCAAGCGGACGTCGCAGTCGTATTCGGTATTCAAGCGATGCTGCACCACTTCGAACTGCAGTTGTCCCACGGCCCCCAGCAGCATGTTGCCGCCGGCTTCGGGCTTAAAGACCTGGATGGCGCCTTCCTCGCCCAGTTGCATCAGGCCCTGCTGCAGTTGCTTGGTGCGCAGCGGGTTCTTCAGCACCACGGTCATGAACATTTCGGGGGCAAAGAAGGGCAGGCCGGTGAACTGCAGGTTGGCGCCGTCGGTGATGGTGTCGCCCAGCTGCACGCCGCCGTGCGTGGTGAAGCCGATGATGTCGCCGGCGTAGGCCTCTTCCACCGCCTCGCGGCGCTGGCTCATGAAGGTGACCACGCTGGTGGGGCGCAGCTCCTTGGCGGTGCGCTGCACCTTGAGCTTCATGCCGGGCGTGTACTTGCCGCTGGCCACGCGCACGAAGGCGATGCGGTCGCGGTGGTTGGCGTCCATGTTGGCCTGCACCTTGAACACCACGCCCGAAAAGCCTTCGTCTTCGGGCAGGATGGTTTTCTCGACGGTCTGCTTGTTGACGACGAGCGAGCTCTTGCGCGGGCCGGGCGGGGGCGACATGTCCACCACCGCGTCCAGCACTTCCATCACACCGAAGTTGTTCACGCCCGAGCCGAAGAACACCGGTGTGAGCTTGCCAGCCAGGAAGGCTTCATGGTCCCAGGGCGCCGAGGCGCCTTGCGCCAGCTCCATGCTTTCCAGTGCGTCGTCAAAGGCCTGACCGAAGCGCGCGCGCAGCTTGTCGGCATCGGCCAGCGGAATGACCTCGAAGTCCTGCGGGCGCTTTTCGCTGCCGGGCTGGAAGACCGTCATGCTTTGCGTGCGCAGGTTGATGATGCCGCCGAAGCTCTTGCCCTGGCCCACGGGCCAGGTGATGGGGCAGCAGGGCATGCCCAGCTCGCGCTCGACCTCGTCGAGGATGTCGAGCGGGTCGCGCACCTCGCGGTCCATCTTGTTGACGAAGGTGATGATGGGCGTGTCGCGCTGGCGGCAGACCTCGATCAGGCGGCGCGTCTGCGCCTCCACGCCGTTGGCCGCGTCGATCACCATCAGCGCCGAATCGACGGCCGTGAGCACGCGGTAGGTGTCTTCCGAGAAGTCCTTGTGGCCCGGTGTGTCCAGCAGGTTGATCACATGGTTGCGGTAGCTCATCTGCATCACGCTCGATGCCACCGAAATACCGCGCTGCTTCTCGATCTCCATCCAGTCGGAGGTGGCGTGGCGGCTGGCCTTGCGGCCCTTCACGGCGCCGGCGATCTGGATGGCGCCGGAGAACAGCAACAGCTTTTCCGTCAGCGTGGTCTTGCCGGCGTCGGGGTGGGAGATGATGGCAAAAGTCCGGCGGCGCCGGGTTTCTGGGGCGTACGACACAGTGATTCTGGGTGAGGGCCGTGCGGTGCGCGACGGCCGGTGCGAGAAGAGGCGGGCGCACCCTGCGGGAGCGCCCTGGCATTGGGCGGGGATTCTACGGCGCGGCGCGTGGCGCGGGGGCACCGGTATAATCTTGCACTTTCCGAGGAGCGTTGCAGCGTCCCCAGCACGGCGGGGCGCGAGGCTCGGAAGTCATACCCAGCAACGACGCTCACCCACGCCTTGCGGTGCGGTGAGTCCCATCCCCCAGGCGCGGTTTTTTCAGATCTCCATGAAGGAAACCACCATGAGCGCTGTTCTCAAGTCCCCAGCCGACTCCGCGATTGCCGATATCTCCCTGGCCGACTGGGGCCGCAAGGAAATCCGCATCGCCGAAACTGAAATGCCCGGCCTGATGGCCATCCGCGAGGAATTCGCGGCCAAGCAGCCCCTGAAGGGCGCGCGCATCACAGGCTCGCTGCACATGACCATCCAGACGGCCGTGCTGATCGAGACCCTCAAGGCCCTGGGCGCCGACGTGCGCTGGGCCTCGTGCAACATCTTCTCCACCCAGGACCACGCCGCCGCCGCGATTGCCGCCACCGGCACGCCGGTGTTCGCCATCAAGGGCGAGACCCTGGTGGACTACTGGGACTACACCCACCGCATCTTCGACTTCGGTCCCAAGGGCAGCGAGGGCGAAGGCCCGAACATGATCCTGGACGACGGCGGCGACGCCACGCTGCTGATGCACCTGGGCAAGCGCGCTGAAAAGGACGCTTCCGTGCTGGCCCACCCCGGCAGCGAGGAAGAGCGCATCCTGTTCGCCGCCATCAAGGCCAAGCTGGCCGAGGACAGCACCTGGTACAGCCGCAAGAGCGCCCAGATCATCGGCGTGACCGAAGAGACCACCACCGGCGTGCACCGCCTGAAGGAAATGTCGGCCAAGGGCACGCTACTGTTCCGTGCGATCAACGTGAACGATTCGGTGACCAAGAGCAAGTTCGACAACCTGTACGGCTGCCGCGAGTCGCTGGTGGACGGCATCAAGCGTGCCACCGACGTGATGATCGCCGGCAAGGTGGCCGTGGTGGCGGGCTATGGCGACGTGGGCAAGGGCTCGGCCCAGGCGCTGCGCGCCCTCAGCGCCCAGGTGTGGGTGACCGAGATCGACCCCATCAACGCCCTGCAGGCTGCCATGGAAGGCTTCAAGGTCGTGACCATGGAGTGGGCCGCCGACAAGGCCGACATCTTCGTGACCACCACCGGCAACCGCGACGTCATCACCTTCGAGCACATGAAGGCCATGAAGGACCAGGCCATCGTGTGCAACATCGGCCACTTTGACAACGAGATCCAGGTCGCCAAGCTGGAAGAGCACTGCCAGTGGGAAGAGATCAAGCCCCAGGTGGACCATGTGATCTTCCCGGACGGCAAGCGCATCATCCTGCTGGCCAAGGGCCGCCTGGTGAACCTGGGCTGCGGCACGGGCCACCCCAGCTTTGTGATGTCCAACTCGTTCGCCAACCAGACCATCGCGCAGATCGAGTTGTTCACCCACCCCGAGGGCTACGACGTGGGCAAGGTCTACGTGCTGCCCAAGCACCTCGACGAGAAGGTGGCGCGCCTGCACCTGAAGAAGGTGGGCGCCATGCTGACCGAGCTGAGCGACGAGCAGGCCGCCTACATCGGCGTGCCGAAGCAGGGCCCCTACAAGCCCGACACCTACCGCTATTGATTGTCAAAAAGCATAGCTGCTTGCGCTTGCCAGTAGTCGTTTTCAGCATGAAATACTGCTGAAAATGGCTCGCTGCAAGCGCTGCCAGCTATCGATATGAGAGGACAGCGCGATGCGCGCGGACGTATTTCTGGTGGAGGGCGGCTACGCGGCCACCCGGTCGCAGGCCCAGCGGTTGATTGCCGCCGGCGTGCAGTGGCGCCTGGCGCCCACGCTGCCGTGGCAGAAGGTGGCCAAGAACGGCGACGACATTCCCGCGGGGGTCGAGGTACAGCTGCTGGACGCTGCGGAGGCCAAGTACCTCTCGCGGGGCGGCCTCAAGCTTGAAGGTGCACTGGCGGCCACGGGCCTGCAAGTGGCTGGCCTGCGCTGCCTGGACGTGGGGCAGAGCACCGGCGGTTTCACCGACTGCCTGCTGGCACATGGCGCTGCCCAGGTGATTGGCGTGGACGTGGGCCACGGCCAGTTGCACGAGCGGCTGCGCGCCGACCCGCGGGTGGTCTGCGTGGAAGGCGTGAATGCCCGGGCCCTCACGCCCGAGGCGTTGCAGGACGCCTGCGACGTGGCGCTGTCCGAAGTCATCGAGGACGCGGAAGACAACGACACCCAGCCCCAGGCCCCCTACGCCTGGATGCGCAACGGCGGCATGGTGGACGATGAGTACGACGACAGCGACGACGCCAAGGAGCATGAGATCGAGAGCTTCAAGGCCGAGCGCGCCGCCAAGGCCAAGGCGCGCGCCGAGGGCTCATTGCCCGTGCAGCGCCGCCGCCGTCCCGGGTGCGAGGACGTGGACATCACGCCAGCGTTCGATCTCGTCACCGGCGACCTGTCCTTCATCTCGCTCACGCTGGTGCTGCCTGCGCTGGTGCCGCTGTTGAAAGAGCGGGGCCAGCTGTTGATGCTGGTCAAGCCGCAGTTTGAGTTGCAACCCGGCCAAGTGGGCAAGGGCGGCATCGTGCGCGATGCGCAGCTGTATCCGCAGGTGGAGCAGCGCATCCGTGACTGCTGCACGGAGCTGGGGCTGCACGTGGTGGCCTGGATCGATAGCCCCATCGAGGGGGGCGACGGCAACCGCGAGTTCTTCATCCATGCAAGGAGGAAGGCATGAGCCTTTCCACGGCCTTTCCGGTCAGCTTTGAATTCTTCCCGCCCAAGACGCCCGAGGGCGCCGACAAACTGCGCGCCGTGCGACAGCAGCTGTATGCGCGCCGGCCCGAGTTCTGCTCCGTCACCTACGGCGCGGGGGGCTCCACGCAGGCGGGCACCTTCGGCACGGTGCGCGAGATCCTCGCCGAGGGCGTGAGTGCGGCCTCGCACTTCTCGTGCATCGGCGCCACCAAGGACGGCGTGCGCGCGCAGCTCGCCGAGCTGAAAGCCATGGGCGTGAAGCGCCTGGTTGCGCTGCGCGGCGACCTGCCCAGTGGCTACGGTATCGGGGGCGAGTTCCATTACGCGAGCGATCTGGTGGCGTTCATCCGCGCGGAGACGGGGCGCGACTTCCACATCGAGGTGGCGGCCTACCCCGAGGTCCATCCCCAGGCACGTTCGTCTGATGCCGACCTGCAGGCCTTTGCCACCAAGGTGCGCGCGGGCGCCGACTCGGCCATCACACAGTACTTCTTCAATGCCGACGCCTACCTGCGCTTCGTGCAGGACGTGCGCCGCCTGGGGCTGGACGTGCCCGTGGTGCCGGGCATCATGCCGATCATGGGCGCGTCGCAGCTGCTGCGCTTTTCGGACGCCTGTGGCGCCGAGATCCCGCGCTGGATCCGCCTGCGCCTGCAGGGCTATGGTGACGATGTGGCGAGCATTCGCGCCTTCGGCCTGGATGTCGTCACGCACCTGTGCGAGCAACTGCGCCGCGAGGGCGTGCCGGGCCTGCACTTCTACACCATGAACCAGAGCGCGGCCACGTTGGAAATCTGCGACCGCCTGGGGCTCTGAAGCGGCGGGGATGGGTAATATCGGCAGCTTTTTCCCGTCCTCTTCCTCCTATCCCCTGCGCGTTTGCGGTATGAGTCCCGTCATTGCCTTCCTGCTGTTCACCACGCTGTCGCTTGCGATGGCATCGCCCGCGTCGGCCCAGACGCGCTATTCCTGCCGCGACGAGCAGGGCGCCGTCTACACCCTGGCGCGCCCGTGCCCCAAGGGCATGGTGACCACCGCCGTCTCGGCGGGGCCGGTGGAGCCGCGTGCAGAGCCCCGCAGCTATGCGCCCGCTCCGTCCCGGCGCAGCAGTGTGATGCGCGAGGTGCCGGAATACGAGAGCTACATGAGCGGGCGCTGCCGCACGCTGCAAAACAGCATCCGCGGGGCATCGGCCAACGGCTCCAGCTACGACGTCATCGCGGGCATGCAGCGCGAATACCGGCGCGACTGCAGCGACGAGGAGAGCGATGCCGCCTCGCGCTACTACCGCGAGCGCCGCGAGGCACGCAGCCAGCGCCGCACAGAGCGCGAGCGCGAGGAACAAGCCCAACTGGCGCAGGAGGAGCAGGAAAGCCGCAAGGCGCTGCAATGCGCGGAGTCCAAGCGCATCCTGGCCGTCAAGAGGGCGCGCACCGACCTGACACCGGGTGAACGCAATGATCTGCGCCGTTTTGAGACCAACGTCATCACCCGCTGCGGCGACTTCTGACCCTTTGCACCCCGGCCGCATGGGACGGTGGTTGGCCGGCGTGCTGTTGGCGGCCGTGCTGGCGGGTTGCGCAGCGCCACCCGCCGATGCGCCCCCTGTAGTAGCACCTGGCCCGTCGCAGGCGTTGCCGGGACCGGCGGGCGCGCAGGCGGACAGCCCACCCGACTCCGGCGTATCGGCCCCGCCGCGGGCTCGCAAGGAGGGCAGGGTGCGCTCGGCACCGTCTTCTCCGCGTGAAGCCGATACCGCCATCGAGCGCGGCCGCGAAGACGAGGAAGAAAGCGGCGTGCTGCTCGGGCGCGGGCTGGCCTCCTGGTACGGCGGCAGCCTGCATGGCCGGCGCACGGCCAGCGGCGAGCGTTTTGACCGTGGGGAACTCACCGCCGCACACCGCACGTTGCCTTTCGGGGCGCGGGTATGCGTGCGCAGCCTGGTCAACGGCAAGGTGGTGGTGGTGCGCGTCAATGATCGCGGACCGTTCGCGCCAGGCCGGGTCATCGACCTGAGCCAGGCCGCGGCGCAGGAACTGGGCATGGTGGGCCTGGGTATCAAGCCCGTGGAGATCTGGCACATGGGGCCGGACGACGACAGCTGCCCCGAAGATCTACCGGAGCTGGACCCGTCGTCCACGCCCGCAGCCTCGCCGGCCGCTGCTCCAGCGGGCGCCGCGCAAGCGCGCACAAATCAGGGCGCTGCGCGCACTACTCCCCGCAAGAGCCAGGCCCGGCGGCGCTAAACCACGGCATCCCAGAGATCGTGCGGGCGCCGCTGCCCCCGGGGGCTTAACCCACCTCCAGCGTGTGGGACGCGTTGCGGTCCTGGGCCAGCAATTGCGCCATCTGCGGCAACGCCTCGCGCAGCACGCCCTGCAGCGTGAAGGGAGGGTTGACCACGAACATGCCGCTGGCCGGCAGGCCGGGCCGGCGCGCGCCTTCGCCGGCCGCAGGGGAGGCCAGTTTGCTGGATTTCACGGTCAGCGTCGCATGCAGCCAGGGCTTGCCCGCCTTCTGGGCCAGCGTCTTGAGCCGGCGCGGCAGATCGTGCGCCTCCGCCCGCGGAATGATGGGGTACCAGACGGCATACACCCCAGTCGCAAAGCGCTTCAGCGCATCTTGCAGCAGCGCCTGCACGCGCAGGTAGTCGCTCTTGATTTCATAGCTGGGATCGCACAGTACAAGCGCGCGGCGGGCCGGTGGGGGGATGAACTTCTTGACGCCCTCAAAACCGTCCTCCTGCAGCACGGCCACCTGCCTGCCTGCTTCAAGCTGGGCTATGTTGCCTGCGAGGGAGCGGGCGTCGGTGGGGTGCAGCTCGAACAGTTTGAGCTTGTCCTGGGCGCGCAAGAGGCGCTGCGTGATGAAGGGCGAGCCGGGGTAGACGCGGGTGGCATCGCCCTGGTTGAAGGCGCGCACCATGTCCACGTAGTCCTGCAGCGCGGGTGCCAGGGCGGGAGGAGCCGCTGGCGGCACAAGGCGCAAGATGCCGCCCGCGGATTCGGCGCTGGTGGAGGCATAGTCTCCGTCCAGCCGGTACAGGCCCGCGCCAGCGTGGGTGTCCAGGACGGTCAGGGCCGCGTCTTTCTGTAGAAGGTGTTGCAAGGTGGCAATGAGCACCGTGTGCTTGAGCACATCGGCGTGGTTGCCTGCGTGGAAGGCGTGGCGGTAACTGAACATGCACTCAATGGTAACCAGCGCCATCGCGGGCACAATGCGGGTCCGCCTGGTACGGGAAGTGATGTTTTTGGCAGACAGGATGCGCTTTGTTGCGCGTCGGCCTGGCTGCCTGGCGCATCATGGCGTCCGCTGCGGCGTGCCGCGGCGCTTCCTCCGCTTCCTCGTTAGACTTCGCTGCCCTCGCTGATCCGCATCCCTTGTCCGCAACGCCCTCCATGTCTTCGCTCCCCCCCCGCTTCACGCCCGCCAGCGTCGCGCACCACGTCGACGCCCTCCCGGCGGGCACCCGGTTGGGAGAGTTCGAGATCGTGGCGCTGCTGGGCGTGGGTGGCTTCGGCATGGTGTACCAGGCGTTCGACCATTCCCTGCTGCGTTTCGTCGCGATCAAGGAATACATGCCCGCCGCCTTGGCGGGGCGCGCGGACGGGCATTCGCTCTGGGTGCGTTCCTCGTCGGACGAGCAGTCCTTCCAGGCAGGCCTGGCCTCGTTCGTGGACGAGGCGCGCCTGCTGGCGCAGTTCGACCATCCCTCGCTGGTGAAGGTCTTCCGGTTCTGGGAAGCCAATCACACGGCCTACATGGTCATGCCCCTGTACAGCGGCTTGACCCTCAAGCAGGCGCGCGCGCACATGCGCACGCCGCCCCCCGAGGAATGGCTGCGCAAGGTGTTGTGGTCCGTCACCAGCGCGTTGCGGGTGCTGCACGAAGGACAGACGCTGCACCGCGACATCTCGCCGGACAACATCTTCCTGCAGGACCATGGCCCACCAGTGCTGCTGGACCTCGGCGCCGCGCGGCATGCGATCAGCGACCGGGACCAGAAGCACACGGCCGTGCTCAAAGTCAACTACGCGCCCATAGAGCAGTACACGGACGCGGCATCGCACCTGCACCAAGGGCCGTGGAGCGACCTGTATTCGCTGGGCGCCGTCGTGCATGGCTGCCTGTGCAACGACACGCCGCTGCCCGCTACTCTGCGTGCCATACGTGACCGCATGGTGTCGTTCTCCCGCGTAGCACGCACGGTGCGCAAGCAGTTCGGCGTGGAATACTCGCGTCCGTTCGTCGATGCGGTGTCGCAATGCCTGGCGCTGCAGCCGCAAGACCGTCCGCAATCGATCGACGCGTTCCTGCAGACGATGGGCATGACGGCGGCGCCCGCGGGACTGGACGGGTTCGACTTCCGTGCCGAACTGGGCTCCATCTGGGTAGAGCCCTCGAGCAAGGATGCGCAGGGCGTGGCAATCCCGATGATCGACCTCACGGCGATGTCGCAGCCGCAGGATTCCCGGCCGCAGGCCGCCACCGTTGTGGCGGCGCCGGCTAGCGCGCCGGCAGACCTCATGGTGTCACCCGTGGAGCCTGCGACCGTGTTTGCGGAAACCGTTGCCGATGCGGGCGACACGCAGGCCTTCGCAGATACGCGCGAGATGCCGCAACATGACGCGCCGACCGGTTCACGCCACCCGACGCACGCGCGCACACCCCGCCCCCAGAAGGCTGCACGCCATGCATCAGCCCCCCGTGTTGCCACAGCAGGCCATGGCGGACGGGCGCGGCTGGTGTGGGGTATGGCTGCCTCTCTGGCGCTGCTGGTCATCGCCAGCAGTCCGTGGTGGGGAGGCCGGGAGAGCTCGCCGCGGTATACACCCGAAAACGAGATCATCACGGAACTTGCGTCACCAGCGCCAGCACCGGAGCCGGCAGAGGTGGTGATGGTGTCGCATGAGGCGGCGGACCCCGCGTCGGCGGCAATGGCAGTGCAGCAAGAGGCTGCGTCGGTGGCTGAGGCCCGGCCTGCGGCCGTTTCCAAACCCCGGCTTGTGCGCAAGGCTGCCGAGGCGACCGCGCCTGCCCCATTGCCCGCCCCTGTGGTTCCGGCTCCCGAGCCAGCGCCGCCTCCCCCTGCGCCGTCACGCCCTGCGGTGCCCGCAAGGGTGCCCGGGCCTGACGAGGCCTGCGAGGCATCCAGTTTCTTTGCACGCCCCTTGTGCATTCACGAGCAATGCCAGAAGCCGGGGCTGGCCAACCATCCCGTTTGCGTGGAAAACCGCCGCCGGCAGGAAGCCGAGGAGCGCAGGCGACAGCTTTACTCGCAGTAGGGCACTGCGCAGCGGTCGATTTTGTATAATGGCCGGCTTCGCAGCGATTTTTAGGTCCCGCGGCGAAGCGCGACATCCCACCTAAGAGGCTTTCATCAGAAAAGCACCGACCGTGGAAAAGGACCGCCAAACCACCTCTAGAAAAGAGAAACTCATGTCCACATTCAGCGCAAAGCCCGCTGAGGTCGTGCACGAGTGGTTTGTGATTGACGCCACCGACAAGGTGCTCGGCCGGGTAGCCAGCGAAGTTGCCCTCCGTCTGCGCGGCAAACACAAAGCCATTTACACGCCTCACGTTGATACCGGCGACTACATCGTCATCATCAACGCCTCCAAGCTCAAGGTCACCGGCACCAAGTCCCTGGACAAGGTGTACTACCGCCACTCGGGTTATCCCGGCGGTATCACGGCCACGAACTTCCGCGATCTGCAAGCCAAGCACCCCGGCCGCGCGCTGGAAAAGGCCGTCAAGGGCATGCTGCCCAAGGGCCCGCTCGGCTACGCCATGATCAAGAAGCTCAAGGTGTACGGCGGCGCGGAACATCCGCACACCGCTCAGCAGCCTAAAGCGCTGGAAATCTAAGGAGCCTTGAATGATTGGTGAATGGAACAATGGCACCGGCCGTCGCAAGTCCAGCGTCGCCCGCGTGTTTCTGAAGAAGGGTTCCGGCAAGATCACTGTGAATGGCAAAGACATTCAGCAGTACTTCGGCCGCGAAACCTCGATCATGATTGCCAAGCAACCCCTGGCGTTGACCAACCATGTCGAAACCTTCGACATCCAGATCAACGTGCACGGCGGTGGTGAATCCGGCCAGGCTGGCGCTGCCCGCCACGGCATCACCCGCGCTCTGATCGACTACGACGCGACGCTGAAGCCCGCACTGAGCCAAGCCGGCTTCGTGACGCGTGATGCCCGTGAAGTTGAACGTAAGAAGGTCGGTCTGCACTCCGCACGCCGCGCCAAGCAGTTCTCGAAGCGCTAAGCCTCGGCCACTGCCTTGCGTTATGCTGCAGCGCCCCTCGGCGTGCTGCAGACTGCAGAAACCGCCCTTCGGGGCGGTTTTTTGTTTTTTGGCGTTGCCGCGGGCGGCGGCGACCATCCCACTGAAAGAAACGTGCACTGCCCATGCGTTACCGACTGCTGCGCCGCCGCCTCACGATCTCCGCTCCGCGCGTCACCGTGCGCAGCGCGCTTCCGTGGCCGCTGCGCTGGGCGGCCGTGGCCATCGTCCTGGGCCTGTGCGCGGCCATGACGCTGTGGGCCTTCGACCTGGGCAAACGGATCGCCGGGCTGGACGCGGGCAGCCGGGAGGAATTGCAGCGCCTTCGTGCAGAGGTGTCGCAGTTGCGCGAGCACAACCGTCTCCAGCACGAAAAGCAGGAAGCCGCGGGCAGCCTGCGCATAGCCGAGCAGGCGGCCATGGATCGTCTGCTGGAGCAACTGCGGCAACTCGAAGCCGACAACCGTAGCCTGCGGGAGGACCTGGGCTTCTTCGAGAAGCTGACCCCCACCGGCAAGCCTGGCAACCTGACCATCCGCGGGCTGCATGCTGAGACCTTGGAGGGAGGTGGGCAGTTGCGCTGGCAGGTGCTGGCCATGCAGCCCATGCGCAATGCGCCGGAATTCAAGGGCCGGCTGGAACTGCTGCTGGCGGGCACGCTGAACGGGGCGGAGTGGTCCTCCACGTCTCCAGCGGTCATCCAGCCGCTTCAGTTCCGGCAGTACCGGCGGGTTCAGGGCGTGGCGGCCCTGCCGCCGGGCGCCATGGTAAAAACCGTGACCGCGCGCTTGATGGATGGAACCTCGTTGCGCGCGGCCCAGACTTTTTCACTAGAGCCATAGGGCCCGGCTGCGGACCCGCATGGCAATGACTACTACACCCCGAGGGAATACCACATGTTTTCGCGCAAGAAGCCACCCCCGATCAAGAGCCTGATTGCGCAAGGAACGCGCGTGCAGGGCGATGTGCTGTTCGCTGACGGATTGCGGGTGGATGGCGAAGTGATCGGCGACCTGCGGTCTTCGGCTGAACCCAGCATTGTGGTGGTGTCCGAATCGGCAAAGGTGGAAGGTGCGGTGCATGCCGCCCATGTCATCGTCAACGGAACGGTGGAGGGGCCCGTACATGCCACGGAGCTGCTGGAGGTACAACCCAAGGCGCGGATCACCGGTAACGTGCATTACAAGGCCCTTGAAATGCACCAGGGCGCGGTGATTGCCGGGCAGCTCTGCCCGGCCGCGCCGCTGCTGCTGGAAGAAAAGCCCACACTGAAACTGGCGTCAAACGCACAGTGAACGGAGCGCTGGGGGGCTATGCCTTACCATCGAAACAAAGACTGACCCAAGGAGCCCTTCATGAGCGCCGTTGCCGAGAACACCACGACCGAGATGCCCGCCCCCATCCTTTTCACCGACAGCGCCGCCGCCAAGGTGGCCGAGTTGATTGCCGAAGAAGGCAATCCTGACCTCAAGCTGCGGGTCTTCGTGCAGGGCGGGGGATGCTCGGGCTTCCAGTATGGTTTCACATTTGATGAAATCACGAACGAAGACGACACCACCATGACCAAGAACGGTGTGTCACTGCTCATCGATGCCATGAGCTACCAATACCTGGTAGGTGCAGAGATCGACTACAAGGAAGACCTGCAGGGTGCGCAGTTCGTCATCAAGAACCCGAATGCCGCTTCGACATGCGGCTGCGGCTCCAGCTTCTCCGTGGAAGACCACTGACGCACAGCCCATGAGAATCCGCCGCCTACGGGCGGCTTTTTTATGGCTGCGTGGTAGGTTGCTCAGGCGGGGTAGATGGCGCCGAGGATGCGCTCCCCGCGGGCGCCCGTGACCGCGGGCAAGCTGGCTGTCTGGCCGCTGACGCATTGATGCGCCAGCCACGCGAAGGCAGCCGCTTCGACCTGCAGGGGAGGCAGCCCGTGGTGATCCGAGCTTTCGACGCGAACCGTCGGCGCCAATTGCTGTAGGCGCTCCATCAGATAGCGGTTCAGTGCCCCGCCGCCGCAGACGATCAACAGCCCGCAGTCCCGTGCGTGCCGTGACAGCGCCTGGACGCACGTAAGGGCCGTGTATTCGGCAAGGGTGGCCTGGACATCCTGGGGCGCGGCGCCCACAGCGCTGGCCGCAAGACGTGTGGCCAGCCATTGCGGATGGAACAGGTCACGCCCCGTGCTCTTGGGGGGCGCAAGGGCGAGGAATGGCTCGTCCAGCATCGCCTCCAGCAGGGCGGGCAGGACATGGCCGCTGCGTGCCCAGGCGCCTTCGTGGTCGTAGGGCTGCCCCGTTTGCCGCTCGCACCAGTGATCCATAAGGGCGTTGGCCGGGCCGCAGTCAAACCCCACGGTGGTCCCGTCGGCCCGCAGGATACTCAGGTTGGAAATGCCCCCCAGGTTCAGCACCGCCACGGTGCGTCCGGCTTGGCCGAACACGCCGCGGTGGAAGGCGGGCACCAGCGGCGCGCCCTGGCCGCCCGCCGCCACGTCCCGGCTGCGGAAGTCGGCCACGACGGTGATGCCGGTGATTTCAGCGAGCAAGGCGGGCTGGTTGAGTTGCAGCGTGTAGCCCGTGCCATCGAACGCCTGCGGCCGGTGGCGCACCGTCTGCCCATGCGCGCCCAGGGCCTGCACTGCGGCCGCCGTGAGGCCCGCTTGGTCCAGCAGACGGTGGACTACCTTCGCATAGGTACGCGCCAGCGCATTCGCGGCGAGCGCCGCGCGGTGCAGTTCGTCGTGGCCGGTGGTGTTGAGAGCGAGGAGTTCTGCTCTTAAATCAGGAGCTAGTGGCGCTGATGCATGCTGGGCTACAGCGCATTTTTGGCCTGAAAAATTCGCGAGCACACCATCCACGCCGTCCAGCGACGTGCCCGACATCAGCCCGATGAACCACCGTGGCGGCGTATCCATGGGCGAAGGGCGTTACTCGGCGCTGGCTTGCAGAATCTGTGCGGCGGAGGACAGCTGCACGCGCATGTTGCCGGCCAGGCGGTCGAATGCCGGACGTGCGGCGGCCGAGACCGGCTGGGCTGCCTCGCTCTGGCGCGCAATAACCATCGGGTCCTTGTGCTCGCCCGCGACGCGGAATTCGAAGTGCAGGTGCGGCCCCGTGGCCCAGCCGGTGGAGCCCACGGCGCCAATCTTCTGGCCCTGCTCTACGCTTTCGCCCTTGCGCACGTCGATGCGGCTCAGGTGCGCGTAGACGGTGACGTGCTGGTTGCGGTGCTTGATGTACACCACGTTGCCGTAGCCGTTCTGCACGCCGGCGAAATCCACCACGCCGTCGCCTACCGTGCGTACGGAAGTACCGGTCGGTGCCGCGAAATCGGTACCCAGGTGCGCGCGCCAGGTCTTGTGGATGGGGTGGAACCGCATCGCAAAGCCGCTGGAGACGCGGGAGAACTCGACCGGCGACGACAGGTAGGCGCGGCGCATGCTCTCGCCGTCCAGCGTGTAGTACGAGCCCTTGGTGGCTCCCGGCTCCTGGAACCAGACGGCGCTGTGGGTCTTGTCGCCATTGTGGAACTCGGCGCTCAGCACGCGGCCGCTGCGCAGGGGCTCGCCATCTGCCTCCAGGGTTTCATACACCACCGAGAAGCGGTCTTCCTTGCGCAGGGCGCGGCGGAAGTCGATGTCACCGGAGAACACCTCTGCCAGCTGCACGGCGACGGCGTCGGGAATGTTGGCGGCATCCGTTGCCGCAAACAGCGAGCTGCGGATGACGCCGCCCGCCAGGCGGCTGCCCACCGTCAGCGGCGCCGTCTCGATGCGCGAGGCGAAGCTGCCGTCCTGCTGGCGCTCGACCACCAGGCGCTTGAAGCTCCCGCTGTCGTCGGGGGCCCAGCGCGCCGTCAGGCGGGTGAGGCGGTGGTCGTCGGTGGTCTCGGCGGACATCGAGCGGCCGGTGCGTCCCAGCAGGTTCTGCCGCACGTTGGCGTCACTGCGCAGGAAGGCCGAAGCCGCGGGGTCTGCCACGCCCAGACGCTGCAGGATGCTCTCGGCGGTATCGGCGCTGCGGGTGACGTCGGAGCGGTACAGCGCGTACTGCGGGATGTCCACCAGCGACGATAGCGGTTCGTCTGCCGCCAGCGACTGCACAGCCTGGGTGACGGTGCGCACGGGCAGGTCGGCCGGGTCGGGAGCGAACGAAGCCACTGCGAAGGCACCGCCGCCGCCGGTGAGCAGCAGGGTGGCCACGGCGGCAGTGATGCGTTTTGGATGTTTCTGAACGGACTGCTTCAGTTGGTTGAGCAATACCAGGCAGGCGGTCGTCAAGCCGTTGTTCAAGAGTCTTACCCCAGGCGTCTGTGTGCTTCCAGGCCCCGGGCCAGGGGTCTTAAAGGGCGGGAGGCACTGTCAATGTCGTAGTGCTGTGGAAGGGAGCGAACGCCGGGCGTACGGGTGGCCCACTAGAATCCACGGCTGGAAAGTGCCCGGAAGTATAGTCGTTGGGGCCCTGGCGGCACCCCAAAAAACCCTTATGAATCAATCTGCTGTTACAACATTCCCGGTGACCGATGGTGTAGGACGGGCGCTTGAAGTCTCCCTGCGCGGGGTCGACGAGCTTCTGCCCCAAGAAGAATGGACCCAGAAACTGGCGCGTTCGGAGGCCACGGGCCAGCCGCTGCGCATCAAGCTCGGGCTGGACCCCACGGCGCCGGACATCCACCTGGGCCATACGGTGGTGCTCAACAAGATGCGCCAATTGCAGGACCTGGGCCACCAGGTCATCTTCCTGATCGGCGACTTCACCACGCTGATCGGCGACCCATCGGGCCGCAACAGCACGCGCCCGCCCCTGACGGCCGAGCAGATCAAGGTCAACGCCGAAACCTACTACACCCAAGCGGCCAAGGTGCTGGACCCTGCACGCACCGAGATCCGCTACAACAGCGAGTGGTGCGACCAGTTGGGCGCGCGCGGCATGATTCAGCTGTCGGCCAAGTACACCGTGGCACGCATGATGGAGCGCAACGATTTCCACCAGCGCTTCACCGACGGCAGCTCTATCAGCCTGCACGAGTTCCTCTACCCACTGCTACAGGGCTATGACTCGGTAGCGCTCAGGAGCGACCTGGAGCTGGGCGGCACCGACCAGAAGTTCAACCTGCTCATGGGACGCCATCTGCAGCAAGAATGGGGGCAGGAGCCGCAGTGTGTGCTCACCATGCCGCTGCTGGTGGGGCTGGATGGCGTGGACAAGATGTCCAAGTCCAAGAACAACTACATCGGCATCACGGAGGACGCCAACTCCATGTTCGCCAAGGTGCTCTCCATCTCGGACACCCTGATGTGGGACTGGTACACGCTGCTGTCGTTCAAGAGCCTGGACGAAATCGCCGCGCTCAAGGCCGAGGTGGCGGCAGGCCGCAATCCCAAGGATGCCAAGGTGATGCTGGCCAAGGAGATCACCGCGCGCTTTCACAGCGCCGCGCTGGCCGACGCGGCCGAGCAGGATTTCGTCAACCGCAGCAAGGGCGGCATCCCCGACGACATTCCCGAAGTCCGCCTGGCGGGCGCGCCCCTGGGCATCGGTGCGCTGCTCAAGCAGGCCAACCTTGCGCCCTCGACCAGCGAGGCCAACCGCCTCATCGACGGCGGCGGCGTGCGCGTGGACGGCGGCGTGGTCAGCGACAAGGGCCTGAAGCTGGAAGCGGGCAGCTACGTGGTGCAGGTCGGCAAGCGCAAGTTCGCGCGCGTCACCCTGGCCTGACGCCCGGCGGGGCGCGACCGCGCTCCCGCTTTGCCAAGCCACTCCGCGCAGTGGCTTTTTTCATGCCCTTTCAGGCCAGGGCGGCTGTGCGTTGCGCCTGCAGCGCCTCGCGCATGAAAGGCAGGTAGGCGCGGTCCACCTTGCAGATGTGGTGCACCAGCCATTGCTTGAGGAATTCCAGCGCCTCCAGCGTGACCTCCTGCCCGCCGTCAAAGCGCGTCAGCAGATCCATGGCCTTGCGCGTGAAGCCGTCATGCTCGGCCTTATGGGCGGGAGTCTCGGCGTAGTCGTGCTGCTGGAACAGCACCTCCTCCACGATGAAGTGGTTGTGCGTGTAGTCCACCAGGCCTTCCAAAATTTCGCCCACGGCGCTGCGGCGCGGGCTCGCCGCGCTCAGTTCATCGTGCAGGGCGTTGGTCAGCGCGACCAGTTGACGGTGCTGGTCGTCGATTTCGGGCAGGCCAAGCTCCAGTTCCGCGGTCCAGGGCATGAAAGGCATACAGGGTCTTCTCTTTTGTCTATTCGTGTTGTCGGGGGCGGGGCATAGCCTGCCGACGGTCGCAGACCTTTGCGTGACAACCCATAGGGGAAGACCATGCCATCCGCATGGATTTACATGGGCCTTGATCTTCGTCAGACGAAGCGCCCGGCTGCGTGAGCGGTTTGCCACGCATTCCTGAGCAAAAAAAGCCAAGCGCGCCCGCCCATCGGGCGCTAACCGCTATAAATAGAGGAGCGACCGTGCCGCGCTCAGGAGATGTCGTCGTTCAGATCCGTGTCCGGCACTTCGCCGACGGCTTGGCGCGTGGCTTCGGCCTGCAGCAGCAGCCAGGCGCTGAACGCCTGGATTTCGGGGCGTTGGCCGCTGCGCGGGCCGACGACCAGCCAGTACACCAGCGGAGAGTCCAGCCGGTGGCCCGGCAGCACCTCCTGCAGGTCGCCCGAGGCGAGGCTTTCCGCGATCAGCGGCATGCGCGCCAGCGCCAGACCCTGTCCGGCCAGCGCGGCCTGCACGATCTGCTGCGCGTAGTTGAAGTACAGCCAGCGCTTGGGCTGCAGCCGCCCCAGGCCGTGCAGTTCGAACCAGCGCCGCCAGGTGATCCACTCGAAATAGGGCATGCGGTGCGCGTCGCCTGCCTCGATGAGCGTGAACTGCGCCACGTCGGCCGGCGTGCGGATGGGCGGCATGCTGTTGAGGAGCCAGGGGCTGGCCACCACCGCCAGTTGCTCGCCAAACAGCCGCTGCGCGCCCGCGGCCTGCGTGCCGGGCACGCTGGAGCGCAGGGCCAGGTCCACGTCGGCCGTCTCCAGGTCCACGATGGTGTCGGTTGCGTCGATGCGGATGTCGATGTCGGGGTTGTCGCGCTGGAATTCCTCCATGCGCGGGATCAGCCACATGGACGCAAAGCTGGCCCAGGTGGTGATGGCCACGCTCTTGCGCCCCGCCGTCTGGCGCACCAGGCGCACGGCCGCGTCCATGCGCTCCAGCGCGGGCGCCACGGCGCGCTGCAGCTGGCCGCCGGCGCTGGTGAGCTCCACGGCGCGTGTGTGGCGCAGAAACAGGGGCACGCCCACTTCGTCCTCCAGCGCCTGGATCTGGCGGCTCACCGCCGACTGGGTCAGGGCCAGTTCCTCGGCCGCGGCGCGGAAGTTCAAATGCCGCGCCACGGCCAGAAATGCGCGCCAATGGCCTACGGCCACGGGCCGGGTGCGCAGATGCGCGATGGGAGGAGCGCTGGCGGGCAAGAGGGGGGAGTTCATGGCAGATTGATGACCATTGGGAATCAAAATGCTAGCGCTTTTTCATCGATCGCGCAGCAGGCTGCTCAGGCAGCGGGAGCATCGCTGGCGGTTGCCGTCCCCCGGGGCATGGGGTGATACCGTGATTGATGCCGTTCCGTAATTGATGAGGCCTTCCGTTTTCATTGGACGGTGCCCGGGTCGCAGTCGCACACTGGCGTCACTTCAAAGGGTTTACCAGGAGATGACCGTGACCACCTCGCAAGTTCTGCATTCGCAAGCCTCCAGCGTTCCCGCCGGCGTTGCCGGACCGGAACTGTGCACCATTCCTCAGGGCGCGGCGCGCAGCCTGCACCCCCGCGCGCCGATGCAACTGCGCGTGGTCAGCGGCCTGGCCTGGGTGACCTTGAGCGACGGCCCCCATGGCTGGCGCGAGGATTCGGGGGACCTCATGCTGCACGCGGGCCAGAGCGTGTGCGTGGCCTCCGGCCAGCACGCCGTGGTCGAGCCGATGGGCCGCGAGCCGCTGCAGTTCCAGTGGCGCAGCGCCGCCGCGGTGCGCGCACCGTCACCGCAGCACGCCGCCCCCCGGGGCGATGTCTGCCGCGCCTGACCGTCCGGCTATCGCATCAAACTGGCTGCTAGCGCCCGAATGACGGGTGCTAGCAGCTATTTTTTTAGGAGCGATCAGAGGCGGTGGTGCAGCCGCGCCGCAGAGGGGCTGCGCATGGGCGGCGGGATAATGGCGGAGGGCTGCCGGCCTGGGCTGGCAGGACACGACGACCTTCCACTCTCCACACCTTCATGACAGCACTGGACATCATCATCATGGCCGCGGGCAAGGGCACGCGCATGAAAAGCCGCATTCCCAAGGTCTTGCAACGCCTGGCCGGCCGGCCCCTGCTGCACCATGTGCTGGGCCAGGCCGCCAGCCTGCAGGCGCGCCGCGTGGTGGTGGTAACGGGCCATGGCGCTACAGAAGTAGAAGCTGCTTGCGCAGGATTGGCGGGCGCTGGAGGCACTTTTGACTTGAAATTCGTGCGCCAGGAGCCGCAGTTGGGCACGGGCCACGCGGTGCAGCAGGCCACGCCCGCGCTTGCGGGCGATGGCACGGTGGTGGTGTTGTCGGGCGACGTGCCGTTGACCCAGGCCGCGACGCTGCGCGCGCTGGTCGAGGCCGGGGCGGGCGAGCGCCTTGCGCTGCTCACCGTGCGCCTGCCCGATCCCACAGGGTACGGCCGCATCGTGCGCGGCGAGGGCGGAACGGTGCAGCGCATCGTGGAGCACAAGGATGCAAACGATGCCGAGCGCGCCATCGACGAGGTCTACAGCGGCATCATGGCCGTGCCCGCGCAGCGCCTGGCGGGCTGGCTGGCGCGTCTGACCAACGACAACGCGCAGGGCGAGTACTACCTGACCGACATCGTGTCCATGGCTGTGGCGGACGGCGTGCCCGTGGCGGCCCACTGCATTGGCGATGCGCTGCAGGTGGCGGGCGTGAACAGCCCCGCGCAACTGGCCGAGCTGGAGCGCGCGCACCAGCGCGCCCAGGCCGCGGCACTCATGGAGCAGGGCATTCGCCTGGCCGACCCCGCGCGCTTTGACCTGCGCGACGATGCGCGCAGCGGCGCGCGCGGCGAAATCCTCTGTGCGCAGGATGTGGAGATCGACGTGGGCTGCATCTTCACCGGCCGCGTGGAACTGGGCGAGGGTGCGCGCATCGGCGCCTATTGCCACATCAGCAACGCCACCATCGCCGCGGGCGCTGTGGTCCACCCCTTTACCCACATCGATGGCGAGAAGACCGGCGCCCATGTGGGCGAAGGCGCACTGATTGGTCCCTTCGCGCGCCTGCGGCCCGGCGCGCAACTGGGGCGTGAGGTGCACATTGGCAACTTCGTGGAGGTGAAGAACAGCACGCTGGCCGACGGCGCCAAGGCCAACCACCTGGCCTACCTGGGCGACGCCAGCGTGGGCGAGCGCGTGAACTACGGCGCCGGCAGCATCACCGCCAATTACGACGGTGCCAACAAGCACCGCACGGTGATCGAGGCCGACGTGCACATCGGCAGCAACTGCGTGCTGGTGGCGCCCGTCACCATTGGGGCGGGCGGCACGGTGGGTGGCGGCTCCACCATCACCAAGGACACGCCACCCGGGGGGTTGAGCGTGGCGCGTGGCCGGCAGGTGAGCATCGCGAACTGGAAGCGCCCCGCCAAACAGGTCAAGGGTTGAGGCCATGACCGGCGAGGGCATTCCACCGGCGGACACGCTGGCGCAGCTGCGCAGCGAACTGGCCCAGGCGCGCCAGCAGATCAGCGATATGGCGGCGGCGCAGGAGGACTTTCTACGGGGTGTGTCGCACGACCTGCGCGCGCCGCTGCGCCACGTCACCTCTTATGGCGCGCTGGTGCGCGAGGTACTACAGGAGCAGCCGCCGCAGGTGGACGAGGCGCTGGGTTTCCTGGCCACGATGGAGCAGTCCGCGCGCCGCATGGCGCAGATGATCGACGGGCTGCAGGCCATCGCCCGCGCACGCAGCGCTGCGCTGCGGCCCCGGGCCGTTGCGCTGACCGCGGCTGTGCAGGAGGCTCGGCAGGCTTTGGGTGCGGCGGCCGAAGGCGCGGCATGGAACATTGCGCCGGATCTGCCCGTCGTGCAGGCCGATGCCGAGCTGCTGGCCCAGTTGCTGGTGCAACTGCTGGGCAATGCGGTGAAGTTCTCGCGCGGCGTGGCGCAGCCCCGTGTGCAGGTGCAGGCTGAGCCTGCGGCGCAGGGCGGTGTGCGCATCACCGTGCGGGACAACGGCGTGGGCTTTGATGGCACGCGCGCGCAGCAGCTCTTTGGCGTGTTCCAGCGCATGCACCGCGAAGCCGAATTCGAGGGCGTGGGCGCGGGTCTCGCGCTGTGCCAGGCGATCGCGCAGCGCCATGGCGCCCACATCCAGGCCACCGCGGCGCCCGGTGCGGGCTGCACGGTGGCGCTGGAGTGGCCGGCTGCGGCGCGGTAGCGGCCTGCGCTTGCCGCGCTTCCCGCCGCCGCGCTCAAGGCATCGCCGCAGGCAGGCCCAGGCGCGTCTGCAGCTCGCGCAGGCGCTGGCGCAGCGCAGTCACTTCCTCGATCAGGTCTGCCGTCAGTGCGGCCAGCTCGGGGTCGGCGTCAAAAGTGGATTCCAGGCGTGCCAGCCGCCGCGCGCGCACCACGCTCGCGCTGCTGAACCGCCAGTGCCCGCCGGCCTGCTCGCCTTGCAGCAAGCCGGCCTCCAGACGCTCCACGACCCAGTCGGGGCCCATGCAGCAGGTGCGCGCCAGGTCTTCCAGCGTGAGGCGGGGCTGCTCGTCCAGCAGCTCGGCCAGGGCATGATCAACAAATGGGGGCGTGGGCATGCTCAGGCTCCTTGCGTAGAGGGCTTGCGGGGCTGGAATTGCGGGAAGGCCTGCGCGAGCGCGCGGTAGGCCTGCTGCTGGGCCTCGTTGGTGGCGGGGGGCAGGGCCACGTGCAGTTCCAGGTACAGGTCGCCGGGCGTGGCGGCGGGAATGCCGCGCTCCTTCAGGCGCAGCTTGCGGCCGGGTTTCCAGCGCGGCGGCACGGTCACTTCCACGGTGGCGCCGCCGGGTGTCTGCACCTCGACGGGGCCGCCCAGTTCGGCCTCCCAGGGCGCGAGGGTGACGGACTGGTACACGTCGCGGTCTTCGGCGCGCCAGCGTGCGTCGGGCTTGAAATGCACCTCCAGGAACAGGTCGCCCGCGGGCGCGCCGCCCAGGCCCGGGCCGCCCTGGCCGCCCAGGCGGATGAGTTGGCCCTCCCGCACCCCCTTGGGGATGTTCACCTGCAGCTGGCGTTCTTCATTGACCAGGTGGCCGCTGTCGTCCAGCCGCGCACCGCGCAGCGTCAGCGTGCGCTCGGCGCCCAGGTAGGCATCGCGCAGGTCCAGCTCGATGCTGGCGTGGTGGTCGCGCCCGCGCTGTGGTGAGGTTCTGCCGCTTCCATCATGGGCCGACGGGCCCGCGTGCCGGCTGCGCTGGGCGCGGGCGGCGCGGCCGAAGAGCTGCTCGAAAAAGTCGCTGAACTGCGCCGCGTCCATGCCCTCGGCGCCGGGCGTGCCGGTGAACTCGAACCCTGCATCCCAGTTCGGCGGCGGGCGGAAGTCCTGCCCCGCGCGGTGCGGTGCCTCGCGGCCGAGCGCGTCGTAGGCGGCGCGCTTCTCCGGGTCCGATAACACGGTGTTGGCCTCATTCACCTCGGCCATGCGGGCCGCGGCATCGGCCTCCTTGCTCACGTCGGGGTGGTACCGGCGCGCGAGCTTGCGGTAGGCCTTCTTAATGTCGGCGGCAGTGGCGTCGCGTGCCACGCCGAGGATCTGGTAGTAGTCCTTGAACTCCATGCGTCCCTCCATGCATGGCCGGCCCGCAGTGGGCGCGGCCTTGAGGTTCACAGAGTGGAGTCGATGTCCCGGAAGGTCAAGGGGTCGTGCAGGATTGCTATAAATTAAATAGCTCTTGGCGCTTGCTAGATAAGCGCTAGAGGTACTTTTGTTTCAAACTTTGCACGGTGGACCGAGAAGAACGCCTTCACGTTGCGCACATTGGCGTCCTGCGTGAATAGCCGCTGCGACAGGGCCAGGTAGCCCGGCATGTCGCGCGTGTGCACGATGAGCACGAAGTCCGGCCCCGGCGAGACACGCCAGCATTGCTGGACCTCGTCTTCGGCGACGGCGCGGGCCTCGAACGCGTCCAGGTGCTCGGCACCCTGGCGGTCCAGTGCAACCTCCACAATCGCAGCCAGCCCGTGGCCCTGCAGCGCGGCCAGGCGGTCGGGCTGCAACAGCGCCACCTGCCGCTCGATCAGGCCCAGGGTGTGCAGCCGCCGCACGCGGCGCAGGCAGGTGGGTGGTGAGACATGTACCTGTTCTGCCAGAGCTTGGTTGCTGAGGGAGGCGTCGCGCTGCAGCAGGTCCAGCAATTGCAAATCCACGGCATCCAGCGAGGAATCAGATTCCATCAAAGTGTGCTTTATGAAGAAATATTTCTTAAATTATGACGGAAGAAATTTTTGTTCATATGCCATGAAAAACAGATCAAAAATTTCTGGAGAGGCCGCCTAGCATCTCGCCCATTCTTTCATCGGAGCAGTATTTATGTGCGGCATCGTCGGCGCGGTATCCACCCGCAATATCGTTCCCATCCTGGTGCAAGGCCTGCAGCGGCTGGAGTACCGCGGCTATGACTCCTGCGGCGTCGCCGTGCACGAGGCGAGCCTGGGCGAAATGCCCGCGGGTGGCCTGCACCGTGCGCGCAGCACTGCCCGCGTGGCCGAATTGCTGGCGCAGGTGAACCATGAACACCTCCAAGGCGCCACGGGCATCGCCCACACCCGCTGGGCCACGCACGGCGCCCCCGTCGTGCACAACGCCCATCCCCACTTCAGCCACGGACCCGGTGCCGCGCCGGCGCAGGCAGAGCGCCCCGGCCGCGTCGCGCTGGTGCACAACGGCATCATCGAGAACCACGAGGAGTTGCGCGCCGAGTTGCAGGCGCGCGGCTACGTGTTCTCCAGCCAGACCGATACCGAAGTCATCGCGCATCTGGTGGACAGCCTGTACGACGGCGACCTGTTCCAGGCCGTGCGCGCGGCGACTGCGCGGCTGCACGGCGCATTCGCCATCGCCGTGATCCACAAGGACGAGCCGCACCGCGTGGTGGGCGCGCGCGCGGGCTCGCCCCTGGTGCTGGGTGTCGGTGAGGGTGAGCACTTCCTGGCCAGTGATGCCATGGCCCTGGCTGGTGTGACCGACCAGATCGTGTACCTGGAAGAGGGCGACCTGGTGGACCTGCAACTGGGCCGTTACTGGATCACCACGGCCGATGGCCAGCCGCTGGACGCCGGCAGCCGCCCCGTGCGCACCGTGCACGCACACAGTGGTGCGGTGGAGCTGGGGCCCTATCGCCACTACATGCAAAAGGAAATCTTCGAACAGCCGCGCGCCATTGCCGACACGTTGCACGGCCTGCAGGGCATCGTGCCCGAGCTGTTCGACGGCGTGGGCCAGCCCGGACAGCCGGGCGCGGCAGCCTGGCGTGTGTTCAAGGAGATCGACTCCGTGCTCATCCTCGCCTGCGGGACCAGCTACTACAGCGGCTGCACCGCCAAGTACTGGCTGGAGGGCATCGCGGGCATTCCCACCCAGGTGGAAGTGGCCAGCGAATACCGCTACCGCACCAGCGTGCCCAACCCGCGCACGCTGGTGGTGACCATCAGCCAATCCGGCGAAACCGCCGACACCCTGGCCGCGCTGCGCCATGCGCAGAGCCTGGGCATGCGCCACACGCTCACCATCTGCAACGTGGCCACCAGCGCCATGGTGCGCGAGTGCGAGCTGGCCTACGTCACCCGCGCCGGCGTGGAGATTGGCGTGGCGTCGACCAAAGCCTTCACCGCGCAGTTGGCGGGACTGTTCCTGTTGACCCTGGCGCTGGCGCAGTCGCGCGGGCGCCTGACCGAGGAGGCCGAGGGCAACTACCTGAAAGCCATGCGCCACCTGCCCGCCGCACTGCAGGCCGTGCTGGCGCTGGAGCCGCAGATCATCAGCTGGTCCGAGGACTTCGCGAAGAAGGAGAACGCCCTGTTCCTGGGTCGCGGACTGCACTACCCCATTGCACTGGAGGGTGCCCTCAAGCTCAAGGAGATCAGCTACATCCACGCCGAGGCGTACCCTGCGGGTGAACTCAAGCACGGCCCGCTGGCTCTCGTCACCAGCAGCATGCCGGTGGTGACCGTGGCGCCCAACGACGCGCTGCTGGAGAAGCTCAAGAGCAACATGGAAGAAGTGCGCGCCCGTGGCGGCGTACTCTACGTGTTGGCTGATGCCGATACCCATATCGACAGCAGCGAAGGTCTGCACGTCATCCGCATGCCAGAGCACTACGGCGCCCTGTCGCCGCTGCTGCACGTGGTGCCGCTGCAACTGCTGGCCTACCACACGGCCTGCGCGCGCGGAACGGATGTGGACAAGCCCCGTAACCTGGCCAAGAGCGTCACGGTGGAGTAAGGCCAAGCACACCGGCGGCGCGACGGTTGCCGCCGCCCGGTTGTGGTATTCCAACGATGCCTATCGCCGGCATCGGTGTTTCATTGGTGCAGCGAAAGCCGGGGCAGAGGATCGGCCCGGGTCGGGCGCGAACCGGCACGGGGCTTTCGGTTCGTTTTCAGTTCGCTCTCAGTTCGCCACGGTGAAGCGCAGGCCGCGGTGTTTCGCGGACTCTGCTTCATCCACCATGGCGACCGCGTAGTCCTCCAGCGAGATGTCGCTGGGCCCGCTATCGCCCATGATCACGGCATCGTTCGCGGTCCGGTACTGTCCGGTGCGGGTTCCCGGGTGGATCATGGGCGGAGGGCTCAGCACCGTCCAATCCACATCCGGTGTTTCGCGCAGCAGTTTCAGGGCTGCTCGGGCACCCTCGGCCGTCGCTTTCCATTGTTCAGGGAACGACGGTGTGTCGAGCAATTGCACGCCGGGCTCGACCTCCAGACTGCCCGCCCCGCCGACGACCAGCAGGCGGACGCCCGTGGCACGCGCTGCATCGATGATGGAGTGCATTCCTTTGAGGTAATAGCCATATACGTCGGAGTTGGCATGGCCACTGAATGCGCTGATCACGACGTCGTGCCCACGGAGAACCGCTCGCAATTGCTGAGAATCCAGGGCATCTGCGCCCTGAACCTCAAGGCCCTGCGCGGCGGGGAGTCTTGCGGGGTTGGACACGATGGCGGTCACGTGATGACCGCGCGAGAGCGCCTCTTGGCGGATGGCGGAGCCGATAAAGCCAGTGGCGCCGATCAGTGCGATACGCATGGAATGTTCCTTTCTTTGACCCGCGGATTCGGGATGCGGGGTCAATGATCCTCTTGCCGCATCGTCAGAAAAAGAGGACAAAAAGAACAATACTGGTATCTAATTCGAACCAATCATGCCATCCCCCGTGGGCGATCTCAACCTGTTGCGCGCTTTCCTGGCCGTCGCCGATGCGCGCAGCTTCACGGCCGCCGCCGAACGTCTGCACATTGCGCGTCCGCAGGTGAGTCTTCAGATTCGCCGTCTGGAGAACGTGCTGGGCGCGGCCCTGTTCCACCGTACGACGCGCACGGTTACGCTCACCGATGCGGGGCAACGGTTGTTCGAAGAAAGCGCGCCTCTCATGCAGGGGCTTGAGCAGGTGCTGCAACACGCCGGATCGCGTGGATCGGGTCTGCGTGGCCGCTTGCGTGTCAGTGCGCCTGTTGAATATGCCGTTCAGGTCATGTCGCCGGTGGTGGCGGAGTTCGCTGTCCGCCATCCCGAGGTCAGTTTGGAACTTGTGGTCAGTGACAAGGTGCAAGACCTCGTTGGCGAGGGCATCGACGTGAGCATCCGTGTGGGGTGGTTGCGCAATTCAAGCGCGCGGGTTGCGAAACTGGGGGAATTTGGGCAGGCGGTCCTGGCGTCACCCGAGTATCTGGCCCGCTGTCCGCGTCCGGAGGCTCCCGAGGACCTGGCGCATCACCGGTGGATCGCGCTGACCTTGCTGCCGGCGCCCCTCACATGGTCATTCACCAACGGGACAAAGGACATCACGGTGCGCATGGCGCCCAAGCTGCGCACCGATTCCGCTGTTGCCTTGCGCGCCTTGCTGCTCAATGGCGCAGGCGTTTCGGTTGGCAGTTTGCTTCACTTGGAGAGTGACATCCGCAGTGGAGCGCTGGTTCGGCTGCTCCCGGAATGGACATTGCCCAAAGGAGGCGTCTATGCCGTGTATCCGCCCGGCACAGCCATCGCACCTGCGGCGCGCGCCTTCGTCGAGCTTCTGAAGGGCGAAATGCTCCGGAGGGCTTGATGCAGGCCGCAGGCAAGAAGTGGGGGCACTGCGGCAACGCCCGGCAGCGTGGTCAGTAATGCGTGGATCGCCTGGGGTTCGGCCACAGGCGAGGAAGCACGGCGGGTGGTGGTGCGGCCTAGACGCTCAGCGACGTTCTGAATCCTCGCGCTGCGTAGTACGACTCGGCGCCGTTGTGGTACACGAAAACCCGGCCGTAGCGCCTGTCGCAAAAAAGCGCGCCACCGCGCTCGCGCACGTCTGGCGGGGTCCAAATCCAACTCGAAGTCTTCTGGTCGAAATCCTCTACCTCCTGTAGTGCGCGGTACTGCGCCTCTGTCAGCAGGGTGACGCCCATGGCCGCGGCCGCTTCGATGGCGCTGTTCTGCGGCTTGTGCAGCTTGCGGGCATGCAGGGCCTGTGCGTCGTAGCACAGGCTCCTGCGCCCGCTCGGGCTCTCCGCCGCGCAATCGCAGAAAAGGTAGGTTCCGTCCGCGGCGGCACTGCCGACGACGTCGGGCTCGCCGCCCGTTGCCTCCATGTCCTGCAGCGCCTTCAGTTTGTTGGCATTCAAGCGTTCATGGACATCGGCCCAGACGACGGTGGGGTGCCGGTGCATGTGGCTCTCGAACCGCTTTTTCAGCGTCTGGACAAGGACATCACGTTGTGCTGTTTTCATGTCTGCTCCTGGCAACGGCGCCTTCAGCGCCTGGGTGGTGGCTTGTTGCATCGTCAGCGGGCCCAAACGACGACGCATGGCATGTCCAGCAGCGACCTTTTTGAGCGCGAGCGCTGTGGGGTGCCAAACCCGAGTAGGCTGGCATAGACGTCACGGTTTCACGCCACCGGGCCGGTGCAGAGGTGGGCAAGCAGCCGTTTCACAACCGCACGGTGTGGGGGTGTCATCGTGTCCTTCATGTCAACTCCTTGGTCGGGGGCATGGCCAGGCTGAGGGGCCGTTGAAGCGGTTCTACTCCAGCAACGCTCTGCCTTACAGCGACGCCCGGAGGAAGGCAGGCCCTGCCTCAGGCCGGAAGTGCCGATAGGATTCTGTTCCGAAACGCATCGGATCGAACCTGTACAACAGGGGCGTGAGCCATTCACAGGAGAACCCCATGACCGTCAAAGCCTACGGCGCCTACGCGAGCGACCGCCCATTGCAGCCCCTGGAGATCGCACGGCGCGCGCCGGGCGCGCACGACGTGCAGATTGGCATTGCCTATTGCGGTGTGTGCCATTCCGACCTGCACCAGGTGCGTTCGGAATGGGCGGGCACGCTGTATCCGTGCGTGCCGGGGCATGAAATCGTCGGGCGCGTAGTGGCCGTGGGCGCGCAGGTGTCGGCGTTCCAGGCGGGCGACCTGGTCGGCGTGGGCTGCATTGTCGACAGCTGCCGGCATTGCCAGGATTGCGACGAAGGGCTGGAGAACTATTGCGGCCACATGGTCGGCACCTACAACGGCCCGACCGAGGACGCGCCCGGCCACACGCTGGGCGGATACTCGCAACAGATCGTCGTACATGAGCGCTATGTGCTGCGGGTGCGCCATCCGCAAGGGCAGTTGGCCGCGGTTGCTCCGCTGCTGTGCGCGGGCATTACCACCTACTCGCCATTGCGCCATTGGAAGGTGGGTCTGGGGCATCGCGTGGGTGTGGTCGGCATCGGCGGGCTGGGCCACCTGGGCATCAAGCTGGCGCACGCAATGGGGGCGCATGTGGTGGCATTCACCACCTCTGAATCCAAGCGCGCTGCGGCGCTCTCGTTAGGTGCGCACGAAGTGGTGGTTTCCCGTCATCCGCAGGAGATGGCCGCGCATGCC
Source organism: Diaphorobacter nitroreducens (assembly GCA_003755025.1). Taxonomy (GTDB): domain Bacteria; phylum Pseudomonadota; class Gammaproteobacteria; order Burkholderiales; family Burkholderiaceae_C; genus Diaphorobacter; species Diaphorobacter nitroreducens. Next base: position 341,392 of record RJVL01000001.1, read on the forward strand.
AACAGTCTCGACTTCATACTCAACACGGTGGCGGCGCCGCACGACCTGGATGCCTTCCTTCGCCTGCTGCGGCGCGACGGTGCGATGACGCTGGTGGGTGCGCCGGCGTCGCCCCATCCGTCGCCCAATGTGTTCAACCTCATCATGAAGCGGCGCACGCTGGCTGGCTCCTTGATCGGCGGCATTCCCGAGACCCAGGAGATGCTCGATTTCTGCGCGGAGCATGGCATCGTGGCGGATATCGAGTTGATCCGCGCCGATGAGATCAATACCGCCTATGAACGCATGTTGAAGGGCGACGTGCAATACCGCTTCGTCATCGACATCGCCACGCTGGCCGAATCGGCCGGGGCCTAGCGGCGATGGGGCGAGGGGCGGCGCGGTGCGCCGCCGGCACGCGGCTCCAGGTGGCGGAAGGTGATACGGCCCTTGGTGAGGTCGTAGGGGGACATCTCCAGCGACACGGTGTCGCCCGCAAGCACTCGAATGCGGTGCTTGCGCATCTTTCCGCCCGAATAGGCGATGAGGGTGTGTCCGTTCTCGAGAACTACGCGAAAACGGGAATCCGGCAGCACTTCGTCTACCTTGCCTTGCATTTCAATCAACTGCTCTTTATTGGACACGGAACTCCTTTGAGATCGACGGCAAGAGCCAGCATGGGCATGCCCTTGCCTGGGGGCCTGTGAGAGCACAGGCTGCGGAACGCGCCGGCCGTCCGGCGCGATAGACGAGGTATTGCCCGTCTTTTGCTGCGCTGGCGCGTTGCCACCTGCGGCAGTGAAATGAAGGGCCGTATGCGCGCTGCAGAACGCACAGTGCGGCGGATCACCGAGGGAAGGGGTAGGAAGCCGGCGCTTGCCGCTGCGGGGATCTGCTTCCCCGGGCGCGCGTAACGCGGGAAAGGATGGGAGTTTAGGACGATTACCTAACCCTTGCTGACCAGTGGTGGATTGGCCCTGCTGGCAGGTGCGACATAAGATCGCTAGAGGGATACGCTGCGGTGAAGACGTTGCCCTACAGGAGCAAGGGACCCGTTGCTCCTATCATCGCGCGGCAATGTTTACTCCACGTCACACATGACTGTCTCCAGTTCCGATGCTCGGCCCCGAACGGCCATCCGAGGGGGCATGCCCGTCCGCCTGATGGTGGGATTTGCTTTGGCGGCATTTGCCGCCCTGTTGATCGCCGTGCTCACCTACCGGTCCAACGACGAGCGCGCGAAAGCCGTGGACAATCTCAACGCGACGGTCGAACGGATCACGCAGATCCAGATGGTCTGGTCGCATTTGAAGGACGCTGAATCCGCCAAGCGGGGCTACCTGCTGTCGGGGCAGGAGCAGACGCTGGGCTTGTTCACCGTAGCCCAGGCGGCCGTGCCGGTGGCCCTGGAGAAGCTGCGCGGGATGACGCGCGGGAGTCTCTTGGAGCAGCAGCGCTTCGACCAATTGCAGGGGTTGGCCACCAAGCGCATGACCGAACTTGCGCACATCGTTGCGCTACAGCGCGAGGGCCGGCGCGAGGAGGCCCTGGAGGCCATGCGCGGCGACGGTCAGGCCACCATGGAAACCACCCGCACGCTGGTGCGCGAGATGCTCAACACCGAACAGCAGCAACTGCAGGCCCAGCGGGAGGTGTGGGAAGGAGCGTTTGGCATCTCGGCCTACCTGACGTGGGGCAGTGCCGCCGTGCTGTTGCTGCTGACCTGTGCGTCCGCGGTGATGACCATGGCGGAGTACCGCAGCCGCGAGGTCGAGAACTGGATCAAAGGCAACCTCGTAAGGCTGGGCACGCGGCTGCAAGGTGAGCAGCGCATCCATGACATGGCGGGCGCTGTCATCGGCTATCTGGCGACGGAGTTGGATGCCAGGGTGGGGGCCATCTACGTGACGCAAGGCCACGGCGTCTTCGAGCGCATGGGCGGCTATGCGCTGGCGCCCGACACCGGCCCTGCGGCCGTGCGGGCGGGAGAGGGCCTGCTGGGCCAGGCGCTGCAGAGCCGCACTCTTCAGCATGTGCGCCACGTGCCCAGCGGCTATCTGCCGGTGACCTCCGGCACGGGCCAGGCCACGCCCGCCGAATTGGTGATGATGCCCATCGTGCTCAATGGCGTAGCGCTCGCGGTGGTCGAGATGGGGTGGTTCCGCACGGTCGCTCCGCACGAGGTTGACTTCCTTGTGCGCGCCGGGGAGCAGCTGGCCCAGGCTGTTCGGGGCGCATTGGATCGCTCGCGCCTGGAGAGTCTGCTGGACGAGACGCAGCGCCAGGCGGAGGAGTTGCAGGCGCAGCAGGAAGAGCTGCGCGTCAACAACGAGGAACTGGAGCAGCAAAGCCGCATGCTGCAGGAGTCCCAAAACCTGATGCAGGCGCAGCAGGCGGAGTTGGAGCACAGCAACGCCCAGCTGGAAGCGCAGACCGAGCAGCTGCAGTACCAAAAGCAGCGCCTGCTGACTGCACAGGACGCCCTGGAGGCCAAGGCGCGCGATTTGGCGCAGGCCAGTCAGTACAAGAGTGAGTTTCTGGCCAACATGAGCCATGAATTGCGTACACCGCTGAATTCCAGCCTGATCCTGGCCAAGCTGCTGGCCGACAACAAGCAGCAGAACCTGACGGCGGAACAGGTCCGCTATGCGCAGACCATCCACAACGCTGGCACCGATCTGCTGAACCTCATCAACGACATCCTCGATCTGTCAAAGATCGAGGCGGGGCAGACCTCGGTCGAAATTGGCCAGGTGACGGTGGCCAAAGTGGTGGCGGGCGTGATGGAGCCGCTGCGGGCCCAGGCGCAGGACAAAGGCCTGCAATTCAACGCGGTGATGGAGCCGGGCGTGCCGGCATTCATAACCTCCGACGCGCAGCGCCTGGCGCAGATTCTCAAAAACCTGCTTTCCAATGCGCTCAAGTTCACCGCGCGCGGCGAAGTGACCATGCGCGTCTTCGCAGGAGACAACGACACGCTGTGCTTTGCCGTGCGGGATACGGGCATCGGCATCGCGCCCGACCAGCAAGAGCGCATCTTCGATGCCTTCCACCAGGCCGATGGCAGTACCCATCGCAAATACGGCGGCACTGGCTTGGGCCTGTCGATCTCCCGGGATCTGGCGCAGTTGCTCGGCGGCAGCATCGCGGTGCAGAGTGCGCCGGGCGAAGGCAGCGTCTTCACGCTGACCCTGCCCGTCACGGCGCCCCTTGTCGGCGATCCGGGCGAGCGTCCGGCAAAGATGCCAGCGGCGCCGGCGCTTGCCACGCGCGCGGCCGAACCACCGCCTGCGAGCCAGCCAGAGGCCCCGGCGGCAAAACCATGCGCCCCCGTGCACGTCGTGCCGGATGACCGGGCGCAGTTGGAACAGGGGCGTTACACCATCCTGGTCATCGAGGACGACCCGCGGTTTGCGCGCATCCTTTGCGACCTCGCGCATGAGATGGGTTTTCAGTGCGTCATTGCCTCGACGGGCAGCGACGGCCTGGCGGCGGCGCTGGAATACGGCCCCAGCGCGGTGGTGCTGGACATGAACCTGCCGGATTTCTCCGGCCTGGGCGTGTTGGACCAGCTCAAGCGCAACCCCGCCACGCGCCATATTCCCGTGCACGTGGTCTCGGTGGCCGACTACATGCAGGAGGCCATGGAGCGCGGCGCCATCGGCTATGCGCTCAAGCCCGTCAAGCGTGAGGAGCTGGAGCAGGCGCTGCTCCACATGCAGGCCAAATTCACCCAGAGCATGCGCCGCGTGCTGGTGGTGGAGGACGACGCGCGCCAGCGCGAGAGCGTGCGCCAGCTGCTGGCAACCGACGGCGTGGAGATCGTGGGCGCCGCCACCGCGCGGCAGGCATTGGACCTGCTCAAGGGCAGCACGTTCGATTGCATGGTGATGGACCTGCACCTGCCTGACCTGAACGGGTACGAGCTGCTGCAGCAGATGGCCGAGCAGGAAGAGGTGTCCTTTCCGCCCGTCATCGTCTATACCGGGCGCAACTTGTCGCGCGACGAGGAACAGCAGCTGCGCCGCTTCTCCAAGTCCATCATCATCAAGGACGCACGCTCGCCCGAGCGCCTGCTGGACGAAGTCACGCTGTTCCTGCACCAGGTGGAGTCCACCTTGCCGGACGACCGGCGCCGCATGCTGCAGCTGGCGCGCGACCGTGAGTCCACTTTCGAAGGGCGCACCATCCTGGTGGTGGAGGACGACGTGCGCAATGTGTTCGCGCTGTCCAGCGTGTTGGAGCCCACGGGGGCGCGCGTGGAGATCGCGCGCAACGGACGCGAGGCCCTGGAGGCGCTGGAACGTGCCAACGCCGCCGGCGAGAGCACCGTGGACCTGGTGCTGATGGACATCATGATGCCCGAGATGGACGGCTTTACCGCCATGGCGGAAATCCGCCGGCGCCCCGAGTGGCGCCGTCTGCCCATCATCGCCCTGACCGCCAAGGCCATGAAGGACGATCAGGAGAAATGCCTGGCCGCCGGCGCCAACGATTACATCGCCAAGCCGCTGGACGTGGAGAAACTCCTGTCGCTGATGAGGGTGTGGATGCCCAAGTGAGCGTGCGCCAGCGCGAGGACCCACGATATCGGAGCCAACACTTGCCGCACCAACGCAAGACCGCAGAGATCGAGCAGCAGCTGCTGATCGAGGCCATTTACCTGCGCTACCACTACGACTTCCGCGGGTATGCGCAGTCGTCGCTCAAGCGCCGGCTCCAGGCCGCGCTCACGCGGTTCGACTGCGAGACGCTGTCCCAACTGCAGCATCGGCTGCTGCACGAGCGCGGGGTGTTTCCCGCGCTGCTGGACTACCTCACCGTGCAGGTCAGCGATGTGTTCCGCGACCCGGAGTACTTTCGCGCGCTGCGCGAAAAGGTGGTGCCGCTGTTGCGTACCTACCCCTCGCTCAAGATCTGGGTCGCGGGCTGCAGCACGGGAGAGGAGGCATATTCGCTCGCCATCCTGCTGCGTGAAGAGGGGTTGTTGGAACGCTCGTTGATTTACGCCACCGACATCAACAGCACGGCACTGCAGCGTGCCGAGGCGGGCGTATACGACATTGAGCGCGTGCCCGGCTTCACCGAAAACCATGCGCGCTCGGGCGGGCGTTCCTCGCTGTCCGACCACTACAGCGCCGCTTATGGCCGCGTGGTGTTCGACAAGAGCCTGCGCCGGCATATCGTTTTCTCCGACCACAGTCTGGCGACCGACAGTGTATTTGCCGAGGTGCACCTCATCTCCTGCCGCAACGTGCTGATCTACTTCGACCGTACGCTGCAGGACCGCGCCCTGGGCCTGTTCCGCGAGGCGCTGTGCCGGCGTGGATTCCTGGGCCTGGGGGCCAAGGAATCCCTGCGCTTTTCCTCGCACGCGCCGGCATTCGAGGACTTCGTGGCGCCCGAGCGCATCTTTCAGAAGAGAGGTGACGCATGAGGCAGGTGGCTTCGCCACGCGTGCGCCTGGACGCCATTGCCATTGGCGGGTCGGCCGGCAGCATCGAAGCGCTGGGCGCGGTGCTGCCCGCGCTGCCTGCGGGTTTCCATGCGGCCCTGCTGGTCGTGCTGCACCTGCCGCGCGAGCGGCCCAGCCTGCTGTGCAACATCTTCCGCCAGCGCTGCGCCCTGCCGGTACGCGAGGCCCAGGACAAGGAGCCCGTGGAGCCGGGCACGGTGTATTTCGCGCCGCCTGACTATCATTTGCTGGTGGATTCGGGGCCGAGGCTGTGCCTGTCCGTGGATGCGCCGCTGAATTTTTCGCGCCCGTCGATCGACGTGTTGTTCGAATCCGCCGCCGATGAATATGGGCCGCGGCTCATGGCCGTGCTCCTGTCGGGCGCGAACAGTGACGGAGCGCGGGGCTTGCGCGCAGTGCAGGCCGCTGGCGGCGCCACGGTGGTGCAGTCGCCCGACAGCGCTTCGTCCATGGCCATGCCGCAGGCGGCGCTGGCCCTGATCCAACCCGATCAGGTGCTGCCCCCGGCACGCATCGCCGCGCTGTTGACCACCTTGCATAAGGAGGGACTTTCGTGATTTTTGCCCCACCGGCTGCACAGGCCGCGAGTCATCGAACCGGCGCGTGCGTGAAATGCCTGATCGTGGATGACGTTCCTGAAAACCTTGTCGCATTGCAGGCGCTGTTGAAGGATGAGGACGTAGAGATCCTCATGGCCGGCTCCGGCGCCCAGGCGCTGGAACTGCTGCTGGCCCACAACGACGTGGCGCTGGCGCTGCTGGACGTGCAAATGCCCGAGATGAACGGTTTCGAACTGGCGGAGTTGATCCGCGGCAGCGAGCGCACGCGGCACATCCCGCTGATCTTCATCACCGCCGGCTCGCGGGACCAGGGCTGGCAGTTCCGCGGCTACGAAAAAGGTGCGGTGGACTTCCTTTACAAACCCGTCGACCCCCACATGCTGGTCAACAAGGCCCGGGTGTTCTTCGACCTGCAGCGCCAGCGGCATGCGCTGGCACGCGAACTGCAGGAGCGCACCGAGGCGTTGTACATCAACGAGATGTTCATGGCCGTGCTCAGCCACGATCTGCGCAGCCCGCTCAGCGCCATCATGGCCGTGGCCAGTGCGCTGCAGCGCGCTCCCGAGCCCGCCAAGGTGCAGGCTCTGGCGTGCAACGTGCAGCAGGCCGGGCGGCGCATGGGCCGCATGATCGAGGACCTGCTGGATGTGACGCGCGCCCGCCAGCATGGCGGGCTGGCCATCGAGCCTGCACCCATGGACCTGGGGCCGCAGGCGCAGCGCGTGGTGCAGGAAGTCCGTGCCGGCCACCCCGAGCGCCACCTGCGGCTTGAGCAGCAAGGGGATCTGCGCGGCGAGTGGGACGAAGAGCGCCTGGGCCAGATGCTGGCGAACCTGCTGGGCAACGCCATGCACCACGGCACGCCCGACCAGCCGGTGGAGTTGTCACTGGACGGCGCCGCCGCCGATATCGTGGTGCTGCGCGTGAGCAATGGCGGCGGGATTGACGCCGAACTGCTGCCCCGGCTGTTCGCGCCATTTACGGGCCGGCGCAACCGGGCCGGTCAACACCAGGGGTTGGGGCTGGGGTTGTTCATCGTGCACCAGATCGTGCAGGCCCATGGCGGGACGATCGACGCCGCCTCGCAGGCGGGGCGCACCTGCTTCACGGTGACGCTGCCGCGGCGCGCGGTGGCGGCTTGACAGGACGGGGGCGGGGGGATGCCGGGCCTTCAGCGCCGGGCACGTGCCGCCTCAGGCGGGGCTGGCGCTTTGCAGGTGGCTGGCGATCACGTCCAGCAACTCCTCCAGCTCTTCCAGCTCGAACGGCTTGAGCAGGGACCGCACATGCGGGCCCAGCGTGCCCACCCCGTGCTCCAGCGGATAGCCCGAGCAGAGCACCACCCAGCGCTGGGGGTTGCTTGCCAGCAGGTGGCGGCACAGATCCAGCCCGCTCATGCCGGGCAGGCTCACGTCGGAAACCACCACGTCGTGCGGCTGGGCCGCATCGCGCTGCAAGGCCTCCTCGGCCGTGGCGCAGGTGACGACGGTGCGGCCTTCTCCCTCCATCAGCAGGCCGATGGTGTCTCGCAGTTCGCAGTTGTCTTCGACGTAGAGGATGCGCAAGTAAGGTCCTTGGGAAGCGGGCTCTGCCGCAGGGCAAAAGGGCATTGTGCGGGGAACGTCTTACGCCGGTGTAAGACAATGTGCCGTTCTGCGAAATTATCGTTAAAAATGGCTACAAGAGCCATCCAGTAAGCGCAAGCAGCTATCAAACATGTAGCGTCAGGTGGCCTTGCGCAGCGTGAGGTTGATGCGGCATTCGCCCGTTGCCGGGTGCTGGCCCGGCGCCACCGGCAGCACGCCGTGAAAGCGCAGCCGGTCCACCCCGCCCCATACCACCGCGTCGCCATGGCGCAGCGGCACGCGCAAGGCGCGCTCGCCACGTGTGGCGCCACCCCACAAGAAGGTGGCGGGCAGACCCAGCGAGATGGACACGATGGGCGCTGCCAGGTCCTGCTCGTCGCGGTCTTGGTGCAGCGACAGGCGCGTGCCGGGGGCGTAGCGGTTGATCAGGCAGGCGTCGGGCACGAAAGCGGCAAAGCCGGCCTCCTGCGCTGCGGCATGTGCCAGCTGCGCGAAGTCCGCCGGCAGGGCGGGCCAGGGCTTGCCGGTCAGCGGGTCCAGCGCAGCGTAGCGGTAACCGCGCCGGTCGCTCACCCACGACAACGGCCCGCAGCCTGTGGTGGCTACCGACATCGCCTTGCCTCCAGGGGTCTGCATGTGGCGCCACGGCGCTTGGCGCACCACCTGTCGCACTTCTTCCAGCAACTGGGGTGCCTGTGCCAGCGCGAAGCCGCGCAGCAGCACGGCCTGCATGCCCAGCGCCAGCGTGGATGGCTCCGCGGGGTCGTCGGCAAACAGGTCTTCGGAGGGCACAGATGGCATGCACGTAGTGTGAGCCAAAAGGGCCCCCAGCGCTTAACCATCCAGCGCAATGTGCTACTGATTAAGGAGCAATCGATTGGTCGGCGCTCATCCCCGCCAGGGATTTCCCTTGTGTATTTCTGCGACTGTGCGCGCTGCCGGCGCTTGCCTATAGTCGCACCAGGAGACAACGCGACAACCCCATGAACATTGCCCACCTGTTGCAGCGCAGCGCGCTGGTGCATGGCGAGCGGCCCGCGCTGCTGGCTGGCACATGCCTGCTGCACGACTACCGTACCCTTGCCGCGCGCGTGGCCGCGCTGGCCGCACACCTGCGCGCGCATTGCGGCGTGCAGCCGGGCGAATGCGTGGCCATCTTCTCGGCCAATGGTCCACAGTACCTGGAGGCGTTGCACGCCATCCACTGGTGCGGCGCCATCTCGGTGCCCGTCAACTACAAGCTGCACGCGCGCGAGCTGGCCTATGTGCTTGCCGACAGCGGCGCGCGCGTGGTGTGCGTGTCTGCGGCGCTGCACGATGCGGCGCTGGCTGCGGGCGCCGACGCCGCGGCGGTGCAGGTGTTGGGGGCATCCGCCTGGGAGCAAGCGGCGCAGGGCGTGCCGCTGGCGCTGCAGGAGCGCGCCCCCGACGACGTGGCCTCGCTGTTCTACACCTCGGGCACCACCGGGCGGCCCAAGGGCGTGATGCAGACGCACCGCAACCTGTTGGCCATGACCATGGCCTACTTCACCGACGTGGACGACGTGCAGCCCGGCGACGCCATGGTCTATGCCGCGCCCATGTCGCACGGCGCGGGCTTGTACAACTACGCCCACATGCTGCGCGGCGCGCGCCATGTGGTGCCCGCGTCCGGCGGGTTCGACCCGGCCGAGCTGGTGCAATTGGCCGCGGACGTGGGCCAGCTGTCGCTGTTTGCGGCGCCCACCATGGTGCACCGGCTGGTGGAGCATGTGCGCCGCACGGGCGCCAATGTGGACGGCTTCAAGACCATCGTCTATGGCGGCGGTCCCATGTATGTGGACGACCTGCGCCGCGCCATCGACACCATGGGCCAGAAGTTCGTGCAGATCTATGGCCAGGGCGAAAGCCCCATGACCATCACCGCGCTGGCGCGCGAGCACCTGGCCGACACGGCGCACCCGCGCTGGGCCGAGCGCATCGCCTCGGTGGGCGTGGCGCATGCGTGCGTACAGGTGCGGGTGGTGGATGACGAGGACCGACCCGTGCCTACGGGCGAGTTGGGCGAAGTGGTGGTGCGCGGCGATACGGTGATGGCCGGCTACTGGCGCAATCCCGAGGCGTCTGCGCAGACGCTGCGCTGCGGCTGGCTGCACACGGGCGATGTTGGGAGCCTGGACGCGCACGGGTTTCTGACCCTGCGCGACCGCAGCAAGGACGTGATCATCTCGGGTGGCTCCAACATCTACCCGCGCGAGGTGGAGGAGGTGCTGCTGCTGCACCCGCGCGTGAGCGAGGTGGCCGTGGTGGGCCAGCACGACGCCGACTGGGGCGAGGTGGTGGTGGCCTTCCTGGTGGCGGGCGAGGGCGGCGCCGTGGACGATGCCGCGCTGCATGCGGAACTCGACGCGGAACTTGACGCGGAACTTGACGCTTTGTGCCTGGACCACATCGCGCGCTTCAAGCGACCCAAGGCCTACCGCTGGGTGCCGGCCCTGCCCAAGAACAGCTATGGCAAGGTGCTCAAGACCGAGCTGCGCGCATGGCTGCAGGCCGAAGGGGCGGGGAGCGGGGCGTAACAGACCCGGGAGCGGCGCGGACATTGCGTCGCCCCTACCATGGGCGCTTTGCCCCGGCTGGAGCCCATGCCATGAACCAACCCGTCTCCCTCAAGATCGACTTCGTCTCCGACGTGTCCTGCCCCTGGTGCGCCATCGGCCTGCACGCGCTGGAGCAGGCCGCGAAGCGGCTGGACGGCGAGGTGGCGCTGGATCTGCACTTTCAGCCCTTCGAGCTGAACCCACAGATGGGCCCCGAGGGCCAGGACATCGGCGAACACCTGCAGCAAAAGTACGGCGCCACGCCGGAGCAATCACAGCAAAACCGCGAGGCCATCGCCGCGCGCGGCGCGCAGTTGGGCTTTACCTTCAACATGGACCGGCGCGGCCGCATCTACAACACTTTCGATGCGCACCGCCTGCTGCACTGGCTGGAGGAAGAGGGCACGCCGGAGCAGCAGGGCGCGCTCAAGCACGCGCTGTTCACCGCGTATTTCACGCAGGGCGAGAACCCTGGCGACCACGGCGTGCTGCTGCGTCTGGTGGCGCAACTGGGGCTGGACGAGGCGCGCGCCCGCGCCGTGCTGGCGTCCCAGGAATATGCCGAGGCGGTGCGCGAGCGCGAGGCCTTCTACCAGGGGCACGGCATCCATTCGGTGCCGGCGGTGATCATCAACGACCGCCACCTGATCCAGGGCGGCCAGCCGGTCGAGGTGTTCGAGCAGGCGCTGCGGCAGATCGCGCAGCAGGCGTGATGCTCTTTTATTGATAGCTGATGGCGCTTGCTCATCAAGCGCTGCAGCCTGTTTTGGCTTGAAACCTGTCAGCGCAGCGGGATCGGCGTGGCCCGGTCCACGGGCACGGCCGTCACGCTGTTTTGTGGCGAGCCGTCGATGAGCTTTTCGGAGTAGGTCAGGTACACCAGCGTGTTGCGCTTGGCGTCCACCATGCGCACCACGCGCAGGCGCTTGAACAGGATGGACATGCGTTCGCTGAACACTTCCTGCTGCGCCTTGAGCGGCTGCACGAAGGTGATGGGCCCGACCTGGCGGCAGGCGATGGAGGCTTCGGCGCGGTCCTCGGCCAGGCCCAGCGTGCCTTTGATGCCGCCGGTGCGCGCACGCGACACATAGCAGGTCACTCCCTGCACGGCGGGGTCGTCATAGGCCTCCACGATGATGTCGTGGTCGCGGCCGATCCACTGGAAGGCGGTGTCCACGGTGCCGATCTTCTCGGCCTGGGCCGCGGCCGGCCCGGCAGCCAAGCCCAGGGTGCAGGCCAGCAGCGCCAGGCTTGCCATGCCTGCGCGCAGGCCGCCGCGCGCATTCATGGCGCAACCGCCGAGGCTTCGCTGCAGCGCTGCGCCAAGTGGGCCAGGGCTTCCTCCACCTGGTCCACCAGCACCAGGCACAGGTCGCCCGGTTGCAGGCGCTCCAGCGCATGGTCGATGGCGAGGAACTCGCCGTGGATCTCGGTCACGTAGCGCGTGCGCGGCGCGCCCTGCAGGCCCTGGCGCAGCAGCGCCAGCACCTCGCCGTCGGCACGGCCGCGCTGGCAGGCATCCTGGTACAGCACCACGTCGTCAAAGGCCTGGCCCAGGATCTGGGTCTGCTCGACGATGTCCTGGTCGCGCCGGTCGCCCGCACCGCTGATCACCACGCTGCGTTGCTGGGCCGGCATGGCCTGCACGGCCTGCACCAGCGCGCGCATGGCGTCGGGGTTGTGGCCATAGTCGGCGATCACGGTGGCGCCGCGGTAGTCCATCACGTTGAAGCGGCCGGGCGCGTTGTCGCTGTCGTTCATGAAGCCGGCCAGGCCGCGGCGGATGGTCTGCCAGGGCAGGCCTACGCCCCACGCCGCGCCGATCGCGGCCATGACGTTCTCGACCTGGAAGCCGATCGTGCCGCCGCGCGTGATCGGGATCTCGCGCAGGGGGATGGTCTCGCGCCACGAGCCTTCGGCCGCCACGATGGAGTCGCCATCCACATACACCACTCGGTTGCCTTGGGCGCGGTGCGTGGCCATGACGGGGTGGTGGCGGTCGACGGCGAAGAAGATCACCTTGCCCGGGCATACGCTGGCCATGGCGGCCACGTGCGGGTCGGCGGCGTTGAGCACGCCGTAGCCGTCGGCGGCTACGTTCTGCACGATCACGCGCTTGAGCACCGCCACGTCTTCCACGGTGGTGATGAAGTTCAGCCCCAGGTGGTCGCCCGCGCCGACGTTGGTGACCACGGCCACCTGGCAGCGGTCAAAGCCCAGGCCTTCGCGCAGGATGCCGCCGCGCGCGCATTCGAGCACGGCCGCGTCCACCTCGGGGTGGAACAGCACGTTGCGCGCGCTCTTGGGGCCCGAGCAGTCGCCGCTGTCGATCTGGCGGCCGTTCACGTACACGCCGTCGGTGTTGGTCATGCCCACGCGCAGGCCGTGCGCGGCGAACAGCTGGCCGATCAGGCGCGTGGTGGTGGTCTTGCCATTGGTGCCAGTGACGGCCACCAGTGGGATGCGCCCGTCCTGGCCGGGCGCGAACAGCTCGTCCACCATCGGCACGCCCACGTTGCGCGGCTTGCCGAACGACGGGGCCAGGTGCATGCGCAGGCCGGGCGCGGCGTTCACCTCGACGATGCCGCCGTTTTGCTCTTCCAGGGGTTTGAGCATGGTTTCGCAGACCACGTCCACGCCGCAGATGTGCAGGCCGATGGTCTGCGCGGCCTCGATGGCACGCGCGGCGATCTCGGGGTGCACGTCGTCGGTCACATCGGTGGCACTGCCGCCGGTGGACAGGTTGGCGTTGTTGCGCAGCACCACGCGCTGGCCCTGCACGGGCACGGAGTCGGGCGTGAGGCCTTCGGAGGCGATGCGCGCGATGGCGATGTCGTCCAGGCGCACCTTGGTCAGCGCCGTGCCGTGGCCCGAGCCGCGGCGCGGGTCCTGGTTGACGATGTCCACCAGCTCGCGAATGGTGTGCTGGCCGTCGCCCAGCACCTGGGGCGGCTCGCGGCGCGCGGCGGCCACGAGCTGGTGGCCCACCACCAGCAGGCGGAAGTCGTGGCCGGGCAGGAAGCGTTCGACCATGATCTCGTCGCCGAATTCGCGGGCGGTCTTGTAGGCGGCCTCCAGCCCCTCGCGGGTGGTGATGTTGACCACCACGCCCTTGCCCTGGTTGCCGTCCTGGGGCTTCACGACCACGGGCAGGCCCACTTCCTGGGCCACCACCCAGGCGTCCTCTACGTCGGCCACCGGGCGCCCCAGCGGCACGGGAACGCCGGCGGCGTGCAGCAGGCGCTTGGTCAGGTCCTTGTCCTGGGCGATGGATTCGGCCACGGCGCTGGTGGTGTCCAGCTCGGCGGCCTGGATGCGGCGCGCCTTGGAGCCCCAGCCCAGCTGTACCAGCGAGCCGCTGGTCAGGCGCCTGAACGGGATGCCGCGCGCCACGGCGGCGTCGACGATGGAGCCGGTGGACGGGCCGATGCGCTCGTCCTCGTCCAGCTCGCGCAGCTCGGCGACCACGGCATCGGCGTCGAAGGGGGTATCGGCCAGCGCGGACTGCAGCAGGGCGCCGGCGTGCTCCATGGCCAGGCGGCCCACGGCCTCCTCGGTGTACTCCACCACCACCTGGTAGGTGCCTTCTTCCAGCGTGGCGTGGGTGCGGCTGAAGGTCACGGGGCACCCGGCCTGGGCCTGCAGCGACAGGGCGGCCACTTCGAGCACGTGGGCCAGCGACAGGCGCTGGTCGGCGCCGTGGGGCTGCAGGGCGCCGATCTTGGGAAAGCGCGCGCGCAGGCGGTCTTCAAAACCCGCGATGTCTGCGTAGCCGCACTCTTGTGGCTCGCAGTGCACAACGGCTTCGATGGCGGTGTTGCGGCTCCAGAGGTTGGGGCCGCGCAGGGCGCGGATGCGGGTGATCTGCATGGTGTTTTCTTTCAGCCCGATTTTTCAGTCAAATTGGCCTGTAGCGCTTGTGGGGTGAGCGGTGGCAGCTATGCTTTTGAAAGCATTCGCGGCGTCACGCGGCATAGTCGAAGGTCTTGATGCCCGCGGCGATCAGGTCCGGCCCGATGTCCATGGACCAGGCTGCGGCAATCGCGGCCAGCATCGCGGCCGTGTCCGGGCGGTGGCCGCCGGGCAGGCTCAGGGCGTCCAGCGTGCCCAGCACGCGTTCGCTGGCGCCCGTGGCCAGCACGACCTGCTCACCGCGCACGAACACGGCGCGGCCTTCGCCCTCGGCCCGATGCGCGGCGACGAAGGGGTTGTCTGGCGACAGGGAATACAGAAGGACCTCGCCATCACACAGGCGCGCCAGGTCGGCCACCTGCTCGATGTCGGCATTGAGCACGCCTGCGCCCTCGTCCAGCACCACGTCGATCTGGGTGCGCAGCACGCGCGTCATCTGGGCCTGCTCCAGCACGTCATGGTCGGCCAGGGTCTCGAAACCGTCCATGTCGGTCACCACGCCGACCAGGCAGCGGTCGTAGGCCAGGCCTTCCTCCAGGATGGAGCGGGCAGTGGTCTGGATCACGGCGGCCTGCGCCAGTCGGTTGGTCAGCAGGCGGTGCGCGCCGGCCCAGTGGGCGGTGGCGCTCTTTTGTGTGCGGCGGTTGTTGAGGAACATGCCTTCGCTGCTGGCCACGCCCGTGAGCTTGCCCGACAGCTGCAGCAGCCAGCCCACGAAGCGCGCGGTGAATGCGTTGTGGCGCGTGCCCGCAATGCCCACGATGGGGATGCGGCCCGCGCCCGAGGCCTCCTCGGTGCTGGGGAACAGGTGTTCGACGATGGCCTGGCCCACGGGGCGCGGCGCGCCGCTGGTGGGCTTGAGGTGCATCAGCAGGCCGGGGCCGGCGTTCACCTCGAGGATGGCGCCGCCTTGTTCCTTCATGGGCTTGGAGACATCCTGCAGGATCATGTCCATGCCGGCGATGTCCAGGCCCACGATTTTCGCGGCCAACTGGGCGTAGTAAGCCACGTCGGGGTGCACGTCGTCGGTGCAGTCGATGGCCATGTTGCCGTTGCGCTGCAGCAAGATGGCCTGGCCCGAGGGCACCACGGTGTCGGGCGTCACACCTTGGCGCTTGAGCTCCAGCTGCACGGCGCCTTTTTCCACGTCGATCCAGTCCAGCGGGTACTCCTGCTCGGGGCCGCGGCGCGGGTCTTCGTTGAGCACGGCCACCAGCTCGCGCAGCGTGGACTGGCCATTGCCGTGCACGCTGACCGTCTCGCCCTTGGTGGCGGCGACCACCTTGCCGCCGACCACCAGCAGGCGGTGTTCCACGCCGTCGATGAACTTCTCGACGATGACATCCGAGCCCTCGGGCTCGGCCAGCGCGAAGGCGGCCTTGATATCGGCCTCGCGCGAGAGCTCCAGCGTCACGCCGCGCGCATGGTTGCCGTCCGAGGGCTTCACCGTGACGGGGAAGCCGATCTCCTGCGCCACTTCCCAGGCCTCATCGGCGTTGCGGACGATCTGGCCCTCCGGCACGGGCACGCCGCAGGAGGCGAGCAGCCGCTTGGTGAAATCCTTGTCCTGGGCAATGCCCTCGGCGATGGCGCTGGTCTGGTCGCTCTCGGCGGTCCAGATGCGGCGCTGTGCGGCGCCGTAGCCCAGTTGCACCAGGTTGCCGTCGTTCAGGCGGATGTGCGGAATGCGCCGGGCGCTGGCGGCGTCCACGATGCAGCCGGTGCTGGGGCCCAGGTAGCGGTCGTTGATGGCGGTCTTGATGGCGTGGATGGCGGCCTTGAGGTCGAATGCCTCGTCATTGATGGCGGCCATCAGCAGACGGTGGCCATGCTCCAGCGCCACGCGGGCCACGGCCTCTTCGGGGCAGCGGAACACCATGCGGTACACGCCGCGCCGGGAGATCTCGCGCGTCTGGCCGAACTCGGCCGGCATGCCCGAGAGGTTGAGCAGCTCGATGACCACGTGCTCCAGCACGTGCCCCATCCAGGTGCCTTCCTTCAGGCGCAGCAGGAAGCCGCCGCGCTCGCCCACGCCGCAGTGGTGCTCCACCAGATCCGGCAGCCAGGTGGTCAGGCGCTCGTTGAGGCCGGGAATCTTGTTGGAGGGGTAGTCTTCCAGCTCCCCCAGGTCCAGCCAGACTTCGAGGACCGGGCGGTAGGTCCAGACACTGGGGCCGCGCAGATAGGTGGTGCGCAGGAGTTGGATATCGTTGAATTTGGCCATGAAGTGCAGCGTGGAAGATTCGGATATCTGCCGGGTTGCGGCGGATGTGGCGATGCCCATGGGCTGAGATTGTGCGCCGATACTGGCGCAGCTCAGCACTGGCGGGTGTCAGCCGCGGGCTGATGATGTGCGTTACGAGGGGATACCGCGGCGGCGCAAGGGCCTGGGGCGCGGTGGCCGACAATGCCCCCCATGGGCCCGGACTGGCCCGCCAACGCCCCGTCCGTGCGGGGGTGGACATACAAAACCAAATGCAACATCACCATTCTGTGGACGCCTCGGGTGTCTTGTCTGGCCCCTGGGGGGCCGAGATGCGGGCAGTGCTCGCTCCTGACGAAAACGTGCAGGCCGCCTTCGAGGTTGACCTGACGCCCGACCTGCGCTTTGCCCCCGGCCTGCTGGTGCTGACCGAGCGGCGCCTGCTGGCGCGCGCTGGTGACGCGCCGGCGCAGGAATGGCCCCTGGCGCCCGGCATGGCGCTGCGACTGCTGGACCATGGCGGCGTGGGCACGGTGGAGCTGCACGATACCGACCGGCGCCTGGCGCTGTGGCGCTTCACGCTGGGGCGCCATCCCCAGGCGCTGCACCTGCAGCAGCGGCTGGACGCCCAGGTGCGGCGCCTGGACAGCTTGCAAGGCGCCATCGCGCCCGAAGCGCAAGACGTGCCGCGCTGCGCCGTGTGCGGCACGCCGCTGCCGCCCGACAGCGACGAGTGCACGGCCTGTGCGCGCCAGCAGGCGCCGCAGACCTCCACCTGGGTGCTATTGCGCCTGTGGCGTTTCGCCCGGCCTTACAAAAAGCAGCTGGCCGCGGGCTTCGCGCTCACGCTGGCCTCCACCGCCGCCTCGCTGGTGCCGCCGTACATGACCATCCCGCTCATGGACGACATCCTCATTCCCTACCAGAGCGGCCAGCAGATCCCCGCCGGCATGGTGCTGCTGTACCTGGGGGGGCTGCTGCTGGCGGCGCTGCTGGCCTGGGCGCTGGGGTGGGCGCGCACTTACATCCTGGCCCTGGTGTCCGAGCGTATCGGCGCCGACCTGCGCACCACCACCTACGAACACCTGATGCGGCTGTCACTGGACTATTTCGGCAGCAAGCGGACCGGCGACCTCATGGCGCGCATCGGCTCCGAGACCGACCGCATCAACGTCTTTCTGTCGCTCAACGCGCTGGATTTCGCCACCGACGTGCTGATGATCGTGATGACGGCGGCGATCCTGTTCTCCATCAACCCGTGGCTGGCGCTGGTCACGCTGGTGCCGCTGCCCTTCATCGCCTGGCTGATCCACACCGTGCGCGACAAGCTGCGCACCGGCTTCGAGAAGATCGACCGCGTGTGGTCCGAAGTGACCAACGTGCTGGCCGACACCATCCCCGGCATCCGCGTGGTGAAGGCCTTCGCCCAGGAAAAGCGCGAGGCGGACCGCTTCCGTGCCGCCAACCAGCACAACCTGGAGGTGAACGACAAGCTCAACAAGACCTGGAGCCTGTTCTCGCCCACCGTCTCGCTGATGACGGAGGTGGGGCTGCTGGTGGTCTGGGGCTTCGGCATCTGGCTGGTGGCGCGCAACCAGATCACCGTGGGCGTGCTGGCGGCCTTCATCGCCTACATCGGGCGCTTCTACATACGGCTGGATTCGATGAGCCGCATCGTTTCCGTCACGCAAAAGGCGGCAGCCGGCGCCAAGCGCATCTTCGACATCCTGGACCATGTGAGCAACGTGCCCGACCCCGTCAACCCGGTGAAGGTGGACCGCGTGCAGGGCGCCATCGAGATGCGCGACGTGGGCTTTCGCTACGGCAGCCGCACGGTCATCAAGAACCTGTCGCTCACCATCCGCCCCGGCGAGATGATCGGCCTGGTGGGCCACAGCGGCTCTGGCAAGAGCACCCTGGTCAACCTCATCAGCCGCTTCTACGACGTGAGCGACGGCGCCATCCTCGTGGACGATGTGGACATCCGCCGCATGGCGGTGGCGGACTTTCGCCGCCACATCGGCCTGGTGCTGCAGGAGCCTTTCCTGTTCTTCGGCACCATTGCCGAGAACATCGCCTACGGCAAGCCCGACGCCACGCGCGAGGAGATCGTCGCCGCCGCGCGCGCCGCGCATGCGCACGAATTCATCCTGCGCCTGCCGCATGGCTACGACAGCCTGGTGGGCGAGCGCGGCCAGGGCCTGTCGGGCGGCGAGCGCCAGCGCATCTCCATTGCGCGCGCGCTGCTCATCGACCCGCGCATCCTGATCCTGGACGAGGCGACCTCCGCCGTGGACACTGAAACCGAAAAGGAAATCCAGAAGGCGCTGGACAACCTGGTGCAGGGTCGCACCACCATCGCCATCGCCCACCGGCTGTCCACCCTGCGCAAGGCCGACCGCCTGGTGGTCATGGACCGGGGCGAGGTCGTCGAAGTGGGGCCGCACGACGAACTGATGGAAAAGCAGGGTGCCTACTGGCGCCTGTACGAGGCGCAGGCGCGCCGTGCCGAGGAAGACGCCCAGGCCGCGGGCGTGCGCATCGAAGTGCGCGAGCACTCCGCTCACCCCGCGGGCAACACCTGAGCGAGAAAGACACGCGATGACCCTTCACACATCCCTCTCCACCGCTTCGGCACTCGCGGCAGGCTGGGACCTGCACCGTAATCCCCATGGCCGGCTGGTGCTGCGCGCGGCCGACGGCACCGCGCATGTGGGCGTGACGCCCGTGCGCGCCTTCCCCATTGCCGCTCCCGGCGAAGGCCTGTCGCTGGTCGGGCCGGACGGCCATGAATTGGCCTGGGTGCCCCGCCTGGAACAACTGGCGCCTGCCGTGCGTGCGCTGGTCGAGGAGGAATTGGCCGCGCGTGAGTTTGTGCCCACCATCACGCGCATCCGCTCCGTGTCGAGCTTTTCCACCCCCAGTACCTGGGAGGTGGACACCGACCGCGGCGCCACGCAGTTGGTGCTCAAGGGCGAGGAAGACATCCGCCGGCTGGAGGGGCGCACCAAGCTGCTCATCGCCGCCAGCGACGGGCTGCAGTTCCATGTGCCGGATGTCACGGCGCTGGACCGTGCATCGCGCAAGTTGCTGGAGCGTTTTTTATAGCGTCTGGCGCTTACCTGGCGCGGCCTGTGCCCGTTTGTCCCTGTCATAGCCCACGTCAATCAGACATGGTTGCCGCATGAATTTGTGACAAAAGGCTAATAAGGCCTCAATTTCCCCTTTTGTTTGCCGTAATGAATGTACGACGAGGTGGTAGTTGCGACTGCCGCCGGCCGCATTCACGAGGGGACCCATGCCATGCAACTGCCACCTGTAGACCGATCGCCCGCCCAGTGGCGTACCACGGGCGCGGACTTGTATTCCACGGGTGCCTCGGGGGCCGTGGCGGTGCGGCCCGTGAACGCTGCCAATCCTGTCGAGTCCACGGACCGCCTGGGCGAGGGGGCCAGCCTGCGCGAGCCCACCAAGCCCTCGGCGCCCGACGAAAACAACCGCGACTGGACCCTGGCCGAGGCCAAGAAGGAAGCGCCGAAGGAGCCTGAGGAGCCGCCCAAGGAGCCCATCTACAAGCAACTGCTGGAATTCATCCAGTCGATGTGGCGTGCCAGCGGCAGTGCGGTGGAGCTGGCGCAAGACATCAACAAGAACACCCTCCAGGAGCGACTGGCCCAGCAGGTGCAGGACCGTCAGTCGCTCACGTACTCCGATCCCAAGGTCAAGCGCACGGGCGGTTTGTGAGTTTTGCTCCGGCGGTTGCTATCAGATAAGTAGCTGTTAGCGCTTATTGGTAAAGCGCTGGAGGCCAATTGGACTGGTATTTTTGGGTCCGCCGGCGCTCTCAGCGCGCCGCCGCGCGGGCGCGGTCCCGCTCGGCGCGGTACTTGATGGCGAAGGCGCGCACCTCGTCCAGCGTCACATAGTTGTCGCGGTTGGTGTCCGCATCTTCGAACGCCGCAGCCACCTTGGGCACGATGGCCACTTCAGCACGGCTGAGCTTGCCGTCGCCGTTGAAATCCAGCATCTCGAACTGGCGGATCGCCTTGATCTCGCCCTTGGTCAGGGGCGCACTGGCGCTGTGCCGGGGCGCGGTGGCATGGGCCACGCCCTGCGCCTGAGCGGCCAGCGGAGCCGTCAGCGCGCAGGCCATGAGCCACGCGCAGGCTGCCGGGGCCGTCAGCAGGCGCGTAAAGGGGCGGAAGGAGCGTGAGGGCAACATTCAGGAGTAGAGCCGGCGCGCCGCCACAGGTTCAACGCCGCGGGGGGCGGGCTGTATCACCCTGTAGCGCAGCCGCTGTGTTGGCGATGCCGCTGCTGACATGCCCCGCCGGAACATGGCGTGCGGCGGACGCCACGTGGCCCGTCTGGTCATCGAAGAAGAAGTCGGGCTCGAACTCGCGCAGGAAGGGGCCTTTTTCCAGCCCGCCGAGGAACATGGCCTCGTCCACGGTGATGCCCCAGTCGAGCAGCGTGCGGATCGCGCGCTCGTGCGCCGGCGCGCTGCGCGCGGTGACCAGCGCGGTGCGGATGCGCATCTGCGAGGCGTCCGCCTGCTGCTGCAGCCGGTGCAGCGCAGCCAGCAGCGGCTTGAACGGCCCTTCGGCCAGCGGCGTGGCGGCATGGGACACTTCGTGCTGCAGGAAGGCAGGCAGGCCGCCCTGCTGGTACACACGCTCGGCCTCGTCGGAGAACAGCACCGCGTCGCCGTCGAAGGCGATGCGCACTTCGCGCGGATAGCGGTCGCCCGCAGGCGTGGAGTCGATCATCACCCGCGCGGCGGGAAAGCCGATGGACAGCGCCTCGCGCACATCCGTCTCGTTGGCTGAAAGGAAGAGGTGCGCGCCCAACGGCCGCAGATAGGAAAACGGGTTGCGCCCGCGCGTGAACACGCCGCGCTCGATGCGCATGCCCGCCGCCTTGGCCGAGGCGAACACGCGCATGCCGCTGGCAGGGTCGTTGCGCGACAGCATGACCACCTCGACGCGCGCGGCATCGGGCGTGTTGAACGCCAGGAGCTTTCTCACCAGAGGGAAGGCAATGCCGGGGCGCGCGGGCTCATGCACCAGCTCCAGCTGGCGGCGCATGTAGGCTTGCTCGTCGCCGGCCTCGAACAGGCGGTTCTCTTCCTCGAAGTCGAACAGTGCGCGCGACGAGATCGCGACGACGAGCTTGTCCTGCAGGGTGGCGCTCATTTGACGAACTGGTTGAGCTGGATGATCGGCATGAGCACCGCCAGCACGATCAGCATCACGATGCCGCCCATGGCCACGATGAGCAGCGGCTCCAGCACCGTGGCCAGTTGCATGGCGCGGCGCTGCACCTCGGTGCCCAATTGCGTGGCGGCGCGCTGCAGCATGGTGGGCAACTGGCCCGTCTGTTCGCCCAGCCGCGCGAACATGGCCACCAGGCCGGGGAACCGTTTTTTCTGCGCCAGTGCCGAGGCTAGCGGCGCGCCCTCGCGCACCAGCACCAGGGCGTCGAGTGCGTCCGCGCGCAGGGCGCGGTTGTTCAGCGTCTCGGCCGCGGCCTGCAGCGCCTTGAGAATGGGCACGCCCGCGCCTGCCAGCATGGCCAATGTGCCGGCGAAACGCGCCGCGTTGTAGCCGCGCGCCAGCTTGCCGACGAGCGGCAGGCGCAACCAGGCGGCGTCGAATTTCTCGCGCAGCCGCGGCTGGGCCAGCGCGGCGCGGGCGCCGAAAGCCAGCAGGACCAGCCCGCCCAGCAACGCCCAGCCGTAGTTGCGCACCACGTCGCTCAAGGCCAGCATGGCCACCGTGAGGAAGGGCAGGGCGCGCTTGGTGCCCGCGAACACGCTGGCCACCTGCGGCACCACATAACCCACCAGGAACAGCACGATGACGATCGCGATCACGGTGACGATGGCCGGGTACAGCGCAGCGCCGATGAGCTTGGCGCGCAAGGCCTGGCGCTGCTCCAGATCGTCCGCCAGGCTGTCCAGCACCTCGGCCAGACCGCCGCTGGACTCGCCCGCGCCGATCACGGCGCAGTAGATGTCGGAGAACTCGCGCGGGTGCTGCGCCAGCGCACGTGCGAAGGTGGAGCCGGCGTTGACCTCGGCGCGCAGCGTGGCCAGCAGGTGGCGCTGGCGCTCATCGTCCGCCTCTTCGGCGAGCGCGGTCAGCGCACGCTCCAGCGGCAGGCCCGAGCCCACCAGCCCGGCGAGCTGCCGCGTCCACACGCCCAGCCCCGTGGCGTTGAACACCGGCCGCGTGAACAGCCGCTGCGCCAGCGTGGGGGGTGTTCCGGGGACGGCGCCAGCGGCCAGCGCCTCCACATCCAGGGGCACCAGGGCCTGGGCGCGCAGCAGGCTGCGGGCGGCCTTGGGGCTGTCGGCCTCCAGGGTGCCGCGGCGCACATGGCCTTGGGCGTCCAGGGCTTCGAAGGAATAGGCGGGCATGCGGAGAAGTCAGCGGCGGTGGGCGAGCAGGGGCAAACTGGGCGGGCCGCAGTCGACCCGTTCAGCCCGCCATGGTAGCCGCTGCGGGTGACAGTGCCGCGTGCGCCTGGGCGGTGATGTCCAGCGAGCGCAGGCGCAGCGCCGGGTCGTACACGTCGCTCACCAGCATGAATTCGTCGGCCTGCGTGGCGGCCAGCAGCGCCTGCAGGCCCTCGCGCACGGTCTGCGGGCCACCGACCACGCCGACCGCGAGGAAGTCGGCCACGGCGGCGCGCTCCTGCGGCGCGAGGCTCTGCAGATAACCCTCTACCGGCGGCTGCAGCAGTCCGCGCTGGCCGGTGAGGATGCCCAGCACGCGCTGGTAGGTGCTGCTGGCCAGGTACTGCGCCTCGTCATCGGTGGGTGCGGCGATCACGGGCACGCCGATCACCACGTAGGGCTTGGCGCAGGCCGGCGAGGGGCGGAACAGCCGGCGGTAGATGTCGATGGCCGCGTGCAGCATGCGCGGCGCAAAGTGCGAGGCGAAGGCGTAGGGCAGGCCCATCTGCGCCGCCAGTTGCGCCGAGAACAGGCTGGAGCCCAGCAGCCAGAGGGGCACCTGCGTGCCGGCGCCCGGCACGGCGGTGATGCGCTGGCCCGGCTGCGCGGGCGCCAAGAGCTGCTGCAGCTCGGCCACGTCGCGGGGGAAGTCGGCCTCGGTCTCCACGCGGTCGCGGCGCAGGGCGCGCATGGTGGCGCCGTCGGTGCCGGGTGCGCGGCCCAGCCCCAGGTCGATACGGCCGGGGTAGAGCTCGGCCAGCGTGCCGAAGGCCTCGGCCACCACCAGCGGCGCATGGTTGGGCAGCATGATGCCGCCCGAGCCCACGCGGATGGACCGCGTGGCCCCGGCCACGTGGCCGACCAGCACGGCCGTGGCAGAGCTGGCGATGCCCGGCATGTTGTGGTGCTCGGCCAGCCAGTAGCGCTTGAAGCCCAGCGCCTCCACATGCTGCGCCGTCTGCACGGCGACCTGCAGTGCCTGGGCCACGGTGCCGCCCTCGCGCACGGCCACGAGATCAAGCATGGAAAGTAAAGGCAGGGAATGTGCGGTCATGGCACCGATTGTGGGCAGCGGGTGAAATCCGTGCTGCGCCGCGGGTATGGTGGTGCAGTGGTCCCCGCATGGTGCATAGCGTTTTGCTATTGATATACTGAATTTGTTTTAAATCAACACACGAAACATATTGTCACTTTTGGCGTCCTGTGCGACGCTGCCAGGAAGTGATGCACGGGGCGTGCGGGGGGTGTCTATGGGGTTCTTCAGCCGTTTGTTTCAGCCGCGTGCCGACGGCCTGGCCGCGCCTGAGGACTGGACTTCGCTGCCTGCGAGCGAGGCCAGCGCGCTGGTGCTGTACGACGAAGAGGCTTCGCGGCTCCTGGCGGCGTTCGACATCGAGGCTGCCATCGTCATGCACGAACGCTGGTTGCCCTGGCTGGCCCAAGCGCTGGCGGGCGCGCGCGACGAACAGCTGCGCCCCGAAACGGTGGTGGACGACACCTGTTCCGAGCTGGGCCGCTGGCTGCACGGCAGCGGGCGCGTGGCGCTGGGGCACTTTCCTGCTTTCGACATGCTGATGCGCCGCCACCAGTACTTTCACCACCAGGCGGCCGTGTTGTTGACGCATCTGGCGCAGGGCGATCAATTGCGGGCCGAGCAGGCGTTCAAGAGCTGCCAGCATGCGTCGCGCCAGGTGGTGCTGCTGCTCAAGGAACTGCAGCGCGGGCTGGACCACGGGAAGCGTCCTCCCCAGCCGATGGCCGCAGGTAAACGCTGAAATGCGCTATTGATATAGGAGCTGCTAGCGCTTGTCTGTAATGGTTTTCAATGCAATTTGTATTGAAAACCCAGTCTTGGCAAGCGTGCCGCGCTCCTGTTTTTGAAAGGCGCCGCTGCGGCCTGTCCGCTCAGTCGCGCGTCACACGCAGCACTTCTTCGCGGCTGGTGATGCCGGCGTGGATCAGCCGCTCGCCATCGTCGCGCATCAGCGTCATGCCGCCGGCCAGGGCCTGGGTACGCACCTCGGCCTCTGGGGCCTGGTTGTGGATCTGCGCGCGGATGGCGTCGTCCACTACCAGCAGCTCGAACACGCCGGTGCGCCCCGCGTAGCCGGTATGGCCGCAGTGGTCGCAGCCTGCGCCGTGGCACTCGCCGCAATATTTGCGCACCAGGCGCTGCGCCAGCACCCCCAGCAGCGACGAGGACAGCAGGAACGGCTCCACCCCCATGTCGGTCAGGCGCGTGATGGCGCTGGCCGCGTCGTTGGTGTGCAGCGTGGCCAGCACCAGGTGCCCGGTGAGCGAGGCCTGGATGGCGATCTGCGCGGTCTCGAAGTCGCGGATCTCGCCGATCATGATCACGTCGGGGTCCTGGCGCAGGATGGCGCGCAGGGCCTTAGCAAACGTCAGGTCGATCTTGGCATTGACCTGCGTCTGGCCCACCCCGGGCAGCTCGTACTCGATGGGGTCTTCCACCGTCATGATGTTGCTGCGCGCGGCGTCCAGCCGCGCCAGCGCCGCGTACAGCGTGGTGGTCTTGCCCGAGCCCGTGGGGCCGGTCACGAGGATGATGCCGTGCGGCTGCTGGATCAGGTGCGCGAGCCGCGCCAGCACCTCGCCCTGCATGCCCACGGCCTCCAGGTTCAGCTTGCTCTCGCTCTTGTCCAAGAGGCGCAGCACGGCGCGCTCGCCATGGGCGTTGGGCAGCGTGGATACGCGCACGTCGACGGCGCGGGTGCCCAGGCGCAGACTGATGCGTCCGTCCTGCGGCAGGCGCTTTTCGGAGATGTCCAGGTCCGCCATGATCTTCAGGCGGCTGATCAGCGCGGCGTGCAGCGCGCGGTTGGGCTGCACCACCTCGCGCAGCGTGCCGTCCACGCGAAAGCGCACGCTGGAGTGGCGCTCGTAGGGCTCGATGTGGATGTCGCTCGCGCCGTCGCGCACGGCCTGCGTGAGCAGGGCGTTGAGCATGCGGATGATGGGCGCGTCGCCCGCGGACTCCAGCAGGTCTTCCACGGCGGGCAGCTCCTGCATCATGCGCGAGAGGTCGGCGCCTTCCTCCACCTCGCTCACCACCGTGGCCGCGCTGGATTCGCTTTGCGAATACGCCGCGCTGATGCGCTGCGCCAGCGTGGGTGCGTCCAGCGGCATGAACTGGTGCACGGCATGCTTGCGCAGCACTTCGGACAGCGCGCCGGCGTCCGGCTGCGGGCCGTGCCACAGCACGAGCTGCTGGCCGTCGTCTTCCAGCAGCAGCTGGCTGCTGCGCGCAAATGCGTAGGGCAGGGGGTGGCGCATGCGGCGGGCCCTTACTGCGGGCTGTAGGGCGACTGGCCCATGCTGGGCGGCGTGGCGGTGCGCGCGGGCGGCTGGGGTGCGAGCGGCGCCAGCGGCGCAGGTGCGGCCGCGGGCTGCACGGGCGCGGCGGACGAGGCGGGGGCGGGCAGGGGCGGCAGCACCGGCGCCTCGGACACACCGCTCATCATCGTGCTGGGCGCGGGCTGCGTGCTTTGCTGCAGCGCGCGAATGGCCTCGTAGCGGTCCACCATCAGTGCGTCGCTGGTGGCGCTGTCGCGGATCACCATGGGGCGCAGGAAGACCATCAGGTTGGTCTTCTGGCGCGTGCGCTTTTCATTGCGGAACAGCCCGCCCACCACGGGCAGGTCGCCCATCACGGGCACCTTGTCCTGGCCCAGCGCATAGCTGTCTTCCAGCAGGCCGCCGATCACGATCACGCTGCCGTCGTCCACCAGCACCGTGGACTCGATGGAGCGCTTGCTCGTGGAGGGGCCGTTGGCATTGGACAGCGTGCTCTCCGCGACCTTGGACACCTCCTGGTACATCGTGAGCTTGACGGTGCCGTTCTCGTTGATCTGTGGGCGCACGCGCAGCATCAGGCCCACGTCCTTGCGCTCCACGGTGGTGAACGGGTTGACCGCGCCGCCGCTGCCGCCGGTGTTGGCGTAGGAGCCCGTCACGAACGGCACGTTGTTGCCGATGATGATCTGCGCCTCCTCGTTGTCCAGCGTGAGCAGGTTGGGGGTGGACAGCACGTTGGCATCGCCCGTGTTTTCCAGGAAGTTGGCCAGCGCCCCCAGGTAGTACTTGCCGTTGATGCGCGGTGCGACGGCCAGGTTCATGCCGGCCGCCGGCTTGGCATTGGCGATGGAGGTCACGTTGCCGGTGGCCGCCGCCAGCGCCAGATCCAGGATGTTGCGTCCGGCCACGCTGGAGTTGTTGCCCAGCACGCCCAGCGTGCTGCCGTAATTGCCCAGCACGCCCTGCCACTGGATGCCGAACTCGGCCACCTTGTTGGCGCTCACCTCCACGATCAGGCTCTCGATCAGCACCTGCGCGCGGCGGCCGTCCAGCTTGTCGATCACGGCGCGGATCTGGCGGTACAGCGGCTCCGGCGCGCTGATGATGAGCGAGTTGGTCGTCGGGTCGGCCTGGATGATGCCGCCGGTGGACGGCTGGTTGGCATCGCTGCTGCCGCTGCTGCCCTGGCCCGTTCCCAGGCCCGAACTGCCCAGGCCGCCGGCATTGCCACTGGCATTGGTGCTGTTGCCCAGGCCGCTGGTCTGGCCCAGGCCCGATGCGCCGGTCCGCGTGAGGCCCCCCGACAGGTTGCCGGTTCCCGTGCCGCCGCCGCTGCTGGTGCCGCTGCCCCCCGCGCTGCCCAGCGCTGCGCGCAGGGTGGTGGCCAGCTTCACGGCGTCGGCGTTCTTCAGGTACACCACGTGGATGTTGCCGCTGGCAGCGGAGCTGCCCGGCGCGGCCGGTTGGTCCAGCTTGGCCACCAATGAGCGCACCAGCGCCACGCGCGCCGGGTTGGCGGCGCGCACGATCAGCGCGTTGCTGCGCGGCTCGGCCAGCAGCGTGGTCTTGAACGAATTGTCGGTCTGCCCCTGGGCCACGCCCTGCGCAGTGCCTGTGGCAGTGGCGCTGCCGCCCTCGATCAGGCGCGACACCAGCGGCGCCAGGTCGGTGGCGATGGCGTGCTGCAGCGGGATCACCTCCACGTCGCTGGCGTTGGAGACGTCCATGGCCGCCACGATGCGCGCCAGGCGCTGCAGGTTGTCGGCGTAGTCGGTGATCACCAGCGAGTTGTTGCCGGGGTTCACGTTGATGGTGTTGTTGGGGCTGATCAGCGGGCGCAGCACCGGCACCAGGTTGGCCGCGTTCTCGAAGTTGAGCTTGAAGATCTGCGTGACGACCTGCCCGCCCGCGGGCGTGCCGCCCGCGCCGCCTTGGGACACGCTCACGTTGCCGGTCTGCAGCTTGGCATCGGCCTCGGGCACGACCTTGTACAGGCCCGCCGACTCGACCACCGTGAAGCCCTGCAGCCGCAGCGCGGCCAGGAACTGCTGGAAGGCCGCGTTGGGCTGCACCGCGTTCTCGGTCACCAGCGTGATCTGGCCCTTCACGCGCGGGTCCACCACCACGTTCTTGCCGGTGATGGTGGCCATGGTGCGCGCCACGGCCTCGATGTCGGCGTTGGCAAAGTTCAGCGTCACCGGCTCGCTGGGCCGCACACTGCCGGCGCGCTGCCCGGAGGTTTGTGCATGAATGTGGCTGCTAACGCCCGTCAATAAAGCGCTAGCAGCTATCAAATGAAGAGTGAACCGCAGGGGGTGGCGGGGCAAGTTGGTCATAGGGTCAACCCACGGTGATGATGGAGCGCGCGCCACTGCGCCGCCCGATGATATTCAGAAGATTCGCCAGGGCCGCCTCCCGCCCGGGCGCGGCGCTGGCCTCGCCCGTGAAGCGCAGGCGTTTGCCCACCCACTGGCCGCTGCCCGACAGCAGCAGCGCGCCCTCCAGGGTGGACAGCTGCAGCGTGGGCGCGCCGCCGCCCTGCACCTGCAGCCGGTAGCTGCCCATGGGCCGCAGCGTGGACAGGCGCGAGGACAGGCCCAGCGCATCCAGCTGCACCTGGCCCTGCATCTGCAGACGCCCTGCGGCCCATTGCAGCGCGAACGCCTGGGTGCGCAGCTGCAGGCGGCCCTGCGGCTGCACGGTGTTCCAGGGGGTGCCCAGGCCCGCGAGCGCCGCAGCCGGCCACTGGCTCTGGCCATCGGCCACCTGGGCGCGCACGGCACCCAGGCCCAGCGCCACCTGCACCTGCAGCGGCGCGGTGGCGGGAATGCAGCAGTCGGCCGTCAGGCGGGCGCTGAGCCCGTTCCACGCGGGGCGCAGCTGCCACTGCAGCCGGCCGGGCAGGGCGGCCTGGTCCTGGCTGTCGGCGCCACCGGTCAGTACCAGGCGGGCCGAGCCGTTCCAGACGGTGCCGCGTGCCTGCTGCAGCTGCAGTTGCCCGCCGCTGGCCTGCTGTACGCCTGTGGCCAGCCAGCGCGCCGGGGCCCACAGCACCAGCGCGGGCAGCGCGCCCAGGCACACGCCGGCCACGGCCCAGCGCCAGGGCGCGCGCGGCAGTGTCAGCGAAGGGGTCGGGCGCAGGGAGCGTGGCACGGGCAGGGGGCGTGGACTATTGCGGGGGCAGCGCCAGCACCAGCGTGCCGTCCCAGCGGACGGCGGCCGCGGCAGCGTTGGCGGGCGCGGCGCTTTGCACCAGGCGGGCTTCCAGCGGCACGGCGCGCGCGGTGCTGCGCGCCTGGTTCAGCCACTGGGCAAGGGCCTCGGCGGGGGCGCCCTTGAGGGTGACGGTGGCGCGGTCGCCCGCGACGTTCATCTGCGCGGCTGCGCCCAATTGCTGCGCCAGCGTGGTCTGCAGCGTGCGCAGGGCCTCGCCGCCGGGTGGGCGGGGCGCGTCCTTGAGCTGCAGCGCTTCGGCCTGCAAGGCCTGCATGCGCTGCAGTTGCGCGTCCACGGCTGCGTGGCGCGCGCCCGAACCGCGCAGCTGCTGCAGTGCGGGCGCCAGCAGTATCCACCACAGCAGGGCCAGCCCCACCACGGCCGCGGCGGCCAGCACCAGGGACTGTTCGCGCGGCGCCATGCGGGCCCAGTGGGCGCGCAGCGCGGCCAGCGCAGGGGGAACCGGCGCGGGCGAGGTCGAAGCGGTGCGGGTGTTCATGGGCGGTCCTCGGCGCGCACCAGCAGGGCGCCATCGCGCGGCTGCGCGCTCAGGCTTTCCGCGGCCAGGCGCTGGTTCATGGCGGTGAGTTCCTCGGGTGCCAGCTCCAGGCCCCGCAGGCGCAGTTCGCCATTGGCATATTCGATCTGCGTGGGCACGCGCGGCGGGGGCAGCGCGGCACCTGCGGCGGCCATGAGCGGCTCCAGGTCGCGCCGCGACACGCTGCCGGCGGCCTGGCGCAGCTGCGCCAGTTCGCGCTCCATCTGCACCGGTGCATCCACGACGACCTTGACGTGCGGGAAGGTCTGGGTCAGCGCGTTGCGCACGCCGGCCTGTTTGGCCGCCAGCGCCTGGCGGTCCTGCCACGCCCAGAGATTGAGCCCCACGACCTGCACCACCACGGCCACGGCCAGTGCCCAGCGCGCGGCCCGCCATTGGGGTGCGCGCGCAAAGGCGCTGGCGCCGCTGCCCAGCTTGCGCAGCGCGCGCGTGTGGCCGGTGCTGGCCAGGTCGAACTGCGCCAGGTCCCAGTCGCCACGCGCGGCCACCAGCGCGCGCTGGCTGGCGGTGTGCAGCTGCACCGGGCGGTTCAGCAGCCGCTCGGCCAGGGCAGCCACGGCGGGTTCGGCGCGCACGGCGGGCGGCGCATCATCTGCGGGGCGCGCCGCCAGCGCGGCGGCCGCGGCCAGCGGCAGCACGGCCACGGCCTGTTGCGGCCCGTGGCCGGTCAGTACCAGCTGGGCGTCCTCGGGAGTGCCGAGCACGTCGCATTCCTCTTGCCCGCTGGCGGTGGGGCCGGGAGCGAACTCGGGCACCACGCGGTCCACCGGCCGCCCCGCGGCTTCCAGCGCCTGCAGGGCGCCGCGCAGCCAGGCGCGGTCGCACACGGCCACCCAGGCAGGGCTGCCCGGCTGGGCGCCGGGCTGCAGCGCGAAGTGCAGTTGCGCGGGGTCGTCGAGCAGGTGTTCTTCGAGCAGTCCTTCCAGGACCGCGCGCAGCCGGCCGGCCTGGGCCGTCGCACCCTGCGGCAGCGTCACCTGCTGCCATGACAGCGCGCGCGCAGGCACCACGGCCACGATCTCGCCGGCGCGGCCCGGGTCGGGCAGCAAGGCGGCGGTGGTGCTGGCGTGGCGGGTGGCGGTGTGGCCGTCGGCCGTGAGCGTGTAGCTGTATTCGGCGGCGGGCCCCGGCGTTCCCAGGGGCAGGGTTAGGACAAGGGTGCTCATGAATGGGTTAACAGACCATTTTAGGGGCGTGATGTGACGCTTCGTGCCAAGGCGGCCGGTCACCGCGCGCCAGCGGCCGCAGTGCCGGGAGCCGTCGTGCGCACGAGGCCGCCACGTTCGCGCCACAGCGTGCGCACGTCCCCACGCTGTTTGTAGACCAGCGAGCGCTCTTCGACCACGGCCATGTCCAGGCGCAGTCGCCCGCGCACTTCGAAGTAGCTGGACGACACCGTATGCACCGTGGCCGAGATGCGGCTGGAGTTGCCCAGCAGCTTGGCGGCGTCGGCCTCGCTGCGGAAGTGGTTGGAGTCGCGTGCCTGCACCAGGCGCTGCGCCTCGGCCATGTCCAGCCCGTCGGCGCTGGCCCACAGCACCACGGCGCTGGCGGTGTTGAGGTTGACCTTGGTGCGCACGGGCAGCAGCGTGACGTAGGGCGCGAGCGCATCCACGCTGCGCTGCGGCAGGCCCCACCACCCAAGTTGCGCCACGCTTTGCGGCAGCAGCGGCGCGGCGCTCGCGGAGTCACTGTCCTTGGCCTCGGCGCGCAGCATCTGCCGCGCCAGCATGTCCAGCTGTGCGCGCGGCAGTCCGAGGTATTCGAAGAGCCGCTGGAATTGCCGCAGCGCCGTGGCGTCCACCTGCCCCTCGTTGGCCAGGTTGCGCAGGTTCAGCAGGGCCTGCAGGTCGGTGATCTGGCCCGACAGGAAGGCGTTGGTGGTGTCGGTGCTCGCGTCTTCCACCTGGGCCACGTTGCGGTCGGCCGCGAGGAACGTGGACAGGCGCGCTTCTTCCAGCGGCACCGACCAGGGTTCGGAGAGGTTGTCGGTGCCGTCGCCGCTGCGGGCAATGGAGTCTTCGCGCAGGATCAGGCGGGACCAGTCCAGCGCGCCGATCAGGATCCACGCCGACTGGATACGTGCGCGCTCGGCGGTTTCGACTTCGATGGCGCGCCACTGCTGCCACATGGCCGCAGCCGCGAACGTGGCGACCAGCGTCACGGTGAGCATGGCGGCCAGCAGTGCGGCGCCGGCTTGATGAGAAACACCCCGAGGGGCTTTGCGTCCACCCGCCGCTCCCGTTACGCGGGCGGGGCGGCGCCACCAGTGCGTCGGGGCCCTGGCACGGCGGCCCTCGCCTGGTGCGCGCCAGTCGCGTGTGTCGGAGGCGGCGGGCAGGACGGCGGATAGCGGGCAGGAATCGGTCACGACTTGCCTCCACCCAGCAGCGGATTGGCCCAGTCCCGCGTGACCACGCCCGAGAGTGCGCCACCCGGCGGCAGCGTGAGCTGCAGGCGCACCCCGTCGGGGATGCTGGCGGCGGCGCTGCTCAGCCCGCCGACCGTGCGCGGTGCGCTGGCGCTGGTATCGGTGGACAGCGCATTGCCCCAGGCGCCGCTGCGGTAGTAGTACAGCTGCCAATTGGCCAGCGGCATCAGCACGGTTTCCTGTCGGCGCTCGGCCTCGCCGGGTGTGCGCGCCCACTGGGCTGCGCGCTGCCAGGCGGCATTCCATTCCGTGCGGGTGCGCACCGGGGGGGACTGCCAGCGCAGCCAGCGGGCGGTGCCGTCCACGCTGCGCCGCGCCCAGGCGACGACCAGCGCACCCTCGTCGGGCTGGCGCGTGCCGCGCCGCGTGAGGCGCAGCACCTGGCCGTCCCAGGCGATGGGTTCGGTATGGTCGATGGCCTGCAGGGCATCCAGGTCGGCCGCCCACTGGGCCAGCACGGTCTGCAGCACCAGCAGCTCGTCGGTGCGCTCGCGCGTGAGCTGCTGCGAGCGCGCCATGCCATCCAGCCCGCGCCAGCTGGCGATGGCGAGCAGCGCCATTACCGCGATGGCCACGAGCAGCTCCACCAGCGTGAAGCCGCGCGCTGCTTGCATGGGGGACTCTGCGCAAACCCGGTGCCGCGCTTGA
The DNA here is from genome assembly GCA_003755025.1 of Diaphorobacter nitroreducens. GTDB lineage: Bacteria > Pseudomonadota > Gammaproteobacteria > Burkholderiales > Burkholderiaceae_C > Diaphorobacter > Diaphorobacter nitroreducens. The sequence continues at coordinate 374,316 of RJVL01000001.1, forward strand.
TCTGTCGGAAGGCCGCGGCGCAGGCCGCGCGGGCGGACGCCATGGAACTGGCTTTGCCAGGCCACGGGCGTCGTTCCCCCCGGGGGAGTAGGCGCGAAGCGACTCAGGGGGGGCATCTCAATACCGCCCCACGATGGTGGACAGCCGCAGCACGGGCAGCGTGGCCTCGAAGACCTGCGCGTCCACGCGGCGGAACTGTGGATTGGGCGTGGGCGAAACCGTCACCGCCACGTCGTAGCGCCGACCCGCCTGTTCGCAGGCCACGCGCGTGTCGCCGATGGACGGCATCTGCGACGACAGGCGCACCCGGCTCAGCTCGTTCTCGGCGCACAGGTGGGCCAGCACCACGTCGGTCTGGCGCGTGGCGTTGCGCGTGAGGGCGGAGGTGGCCTGCAGGCCTGCCATGAGGGCGATGGCGACGATGCCCAGTGCCACCAGCACCTCCACCAGCGTGAAGCCGCGCGCCGCGCCGCGCCGGCGCCGCGCCCCCGTGCCCGTTCGCGCGCGGTGGCTCATGGCAGCGCCTGCACGGCAAACGGGCGCAGCCCGTCGGTGGCCACGCGCACCGCGCGGTCGGGGTGCGCGCCGCTCACGATCACCACTTGTTGCGGGCCGATGAGGGGTTCCGGCCCCAGCCACAGTTCCGCAGGGCCCTGCACGCCGGTGGCGCTGTCCAGCCAGCGGTTGGGCAATGTGTCGGGCGGCACGCCCTCGAAGCGAAAGCCCTGGGCATCGGCACGCCAGCGCACCGCCGCGCCGGAGGCGCGCGATTGCGCGCGCGCCGACTCCAGCAGCGCTGCCAGCCGCTCGCCTTCGCGCTGCAGTTGGGTGGCGCCGCTGTCGCGCAGTGCCAGGCCCACGCCGGCGGTCGCCAGGGCGATGATGGAAATGACCACCAGCAATTCAAGGATCGTAAAACCCCGCTGGGCGACAGCTGCGCGGCTTTGCCTGTCTCGCCTGCTGCGCAAGGGGCGGGGGGAGAAGAAGCCTGCGCGGCGTAGTGGCGCGGCCGGCCGAGGCCCCTGCGCGGCGTCCGCTGGGCTGGGGTGTACCCGTGTCATGCGTGGGATGGCGCCGGCGCCGGGCCCTGCGGCTTACTGCCAGCTGCCGATGTCGGCATCCTTGCCCTCGCCGCCGGACTGGCCATCGGCGCCGAAGGACATCACGTCCACCTCGCCCTTGATGCCGGGGCTCAGGTACTGGTAGGGGCGGCCCCACGGGTCGTTGGGCAGCTTCTCCAGGTAGGGGCGCCAGTTGTTCGGCACCGGGCCGGCGCTGGGCTTGGCGATCAGCGCTTGCAGGCCCTGTTCGGCCGTGGGATAGCGCTGGTTGTCCAGGCGGTAGAGCTTGAGCGCTTGCATGATGTTGGTGACGTCGGTGCGCGCGGCCGTGCTGCGCGCGTCGTCGGCGCGGTCCAGCACGTTGGGCACGATCAGCGCGGCCAGCACGCCGATGATGACCAGCACCACCATGAGCTCGATCAGGGTGAAGCCCGCGGACAGGCGGCGGCGGGCGCGGTGCGCGAGGGAGGAAGGGCTGGGCTGCATCTCGAAGCGGCGACTCGGAATGGACATATCCGGTCAATCATAATCGTGCAATGGTGACAAACACATACGGCCGCTGGGCCCCGCGCCTGGCCACGCTGCTGCTCTGGGCGCTGGCGGGCGCGACTGCTGTCTATTGGGGGTTGAAGCTGTCCGCAAGCCCGGCCGGCACGGCACCGGCTGCCGCGGCGCCCGAGCCGGTGGTGACCGACACGCAGGCGCTCGCGCGCCTGCTCGGGGCCAGCCCGGTGCTGACGGCCGCCGAGGCGGCACCCTCTGCAGCCAGCCGCTTCGTGCTCATGGGCGTGCTGGCCGGCACGGCCAGCGGCGGCGGCGCCGCGCTGATCGCGGTGGACGGCAAGCCGGCCAAGCCCTACCGCGTGGGCGCGAATGTGGAGCCGGGGCTGGTGCTGCAGTCCCTGGGCAAGGGCGCCGCGCGGCTGGGGGCGTCGATGGACGGCGCCACGACGCTGGCGCTGGAGATGCCGCGCAAGCGGCCCTGACCTGGCGGGGATCCCGCGCCGGCGGGGCCTGCATATCCGACGGGAGCGCCCATAACCTAACCGCGCGCCGGTGCTGCCTGCGGTCGGCCTTTCAGTGGCAGAAGTACCGTGGTCCAGGCGCCGTAGCCCGGAGCCGATTGCGGCCATTCATGGGACAGCGGCATGCGCGCGGCGCCGTGCGTCAGCAGCCAGTGCACGCAGCGGGCCACCCCGGCATGCGTGATCCAGACCACATCGCCACCGCCGGCGTGCGCCTGGGCCGCGGCCTCGTCCAGCGCGGCGGACACGCGCGTGAGCATGGCCGCCAGGGGCTCGCCGCCGCCGGGCGCATGGTGGACGAAGCGCGTGGTCCAGGCGTCGATGTCCGCACGGGCGATGTCGTTCCACGCGCGGCCCTCCCACTGGCCGAAGTCCATCTCGGTGATGCGGGGCTCAGCCTTTGAAGCCAAATCGGCCCGCAGGGCAAGCAGGTCCTGCGCAAGCAGCTCACATCTTTGTAGCGGAGAGTGGTGCAGGGCGGCCAGACGGGGTGGCAGCGCCTGCGCCAGCAGGCGTGCGCTCTCGCGGCTATGGCGCGCGTCGGCGGCAACGTCCAGGCGGCCGTAGCACAGGCCGGGCGCCACCTCGGGGCGCGCATGGCGCACCAGCCACAGGCGCGGCGCGCTCATGCCGCCCGTTGCGCCAGCGCGATGGCCGCGCCCAGATAGAAGCCGATCTCGCCCACCTGCTGTGTGGCGCCCAGGCAGTCGCCGGTAAAGCCTTGCAGTCGACGCGCAAAGCGCCACAGCATCCAGGCCGCACCGGCGGCGCTGGCCAGCAGGCTTGCTATCAATACCAAAGCGCCCAGCGCTTGATATACAAGCGCTAGCGCCGGAAAACACCACAAGGCCGCGGCCGCCAGCGCGCGTACGGAGATCTGGTCCGCCAGCGGCTTGCTCTTGGACGTGGCCGTGTCGCCCACATGCGGCAGCGCGCGCACGATGACGAGCGGCCACAGGCGCGACAGCACATGTCCCCCGGCCAATGCCGCCAGCGCGCTGGACAAGCCGAGGTGGCCGAGCTGCGCCAGCAGGGCCACCTTGGCCTGCAGCGCCAGCACCAGCGCCATGGCCCCGAAGGCGCCGATGCGCGAGTCCTTCATGATCTCCAGCGCGCGCTCGGGCTGGTAGGCGCCGCCCAGTCCGTCGGCCACGTCGGCCAGGCCGTCCTCGTGGAAGCCCCCGGTCACCAGCACCGTGGCGATGGTGCAGCCCACCGCCGCCGCCAGCGGTGCAAAGCCCGCGCCGCCCAGCCCCAGCCACAGTGCCGCATAGCTGCCCACCGCCATGGCGGCCACCAGCCAGCCCACACCGGGGAAATGTGCGCTGCTGGCGCGCAGCATCGCAGGGCTGTAGCCCACCCACGTGGCCAGCCGGCCCGTGACGGGGATGCGCGTGAAGAACTGCACGGCCAGCAGATAGTGGCGCAGGGTCCGCATGATTACTATCGAATCAATAGCTGCTCGCGCTTGATGGACGGGCGCTGGAGGCCAAAATGGCTTGCATCATGCGCCGTTGGCCTGCAGGAACAGGCGGTAGGCCGGGTTCTGCGTTTCCTCGACATAGGGGTAGCCCAGCGTCTGCAGGAAGGCATCGAACTGCGCTGCGTCGTCGGCCGGCACCTGCATGCCCACGAGGATGCGCCCATAGTCCGCGCCCTGGTTGCGGTAGTGGAACAGCGAGATGTTCCAGGTGGGCTGCATCAGGCTCAGGAACTTGAACAGCGCGCCGGGGCGCTCGGGGAAGGTGAAGCGCATCAGCCGCTCGTCGCGCGCCAGCGCCGAATGGCCGCCGACGAGGTGGCGCAGGTGCTCCTTGGCCAGCTCGTCGTGCGTGAGGTCCAGCGCCTCGAAGCCATGCTTGTGGAAGTTGCGCGCGATCTTCTCGGACTCGCCGCGGCCCGTGGTGGACAGGCCCACAAACACATGGGCGCGCCGCTCGTGGCTGATGCGGTAGTTGAACTCGGTCACGTTGCGCGGTCCGCCGGGCAGGGCCCCCACCACCTCGCAAAAGCGCTTGAAGCTGCCGCGCTCCTCGGGGATGGTGACGGCGAACAGGGCTTCGCGTTCCTCGCCCACCTCGGCGCGCTCGGCCACGAAGCGCAGCCGGTCGAAGTTCATGTTGGCGCCGCACAGGATGGCGGCGTAGGTTTCGCCCTTGGTCTTGTGCTTGGCCACGTACTGCTTGATGGCGGCCACGGCCAGGGCGCCCGCAGGCTCCACGATGCTGCGTGTGTCCACGAAGATGTCCTTGATCGCAGCGCAGACGGCATCGGTGTCGACGATCACGTAGTCGTCCACCAGGTTTTGCGCGACGCGGAAGGTTTCCTCGCCCACCAGTTTCACGGCCGTGCCGTCGGAGAACAGGCCCACGTCCGGCAGCGTGACGCGCTGATGCGCCTTGACCGATTGCGCCATGGCGTCCGAGTCGTTCATCTGCACGCCGATGACCTTGATGCCAGGGCACACGGCCTTGATGTAGTTGGACACGCCAGCGATCAGCCCGCCGCCGCCGATGGCGACGAACACGGCATCCAGCTTGCCGCCCAGCTGCTGCACCTGCCGCAGGATCTCCATGGCGATCGTGCCCTGGCCGGCGATCACGTCCGGGTCGTCGAAGGGGTGCACGAAGGTCAGGCCTTCTTCCTTTTGCAGCTGTGCGGCGCGCTCGTAGGCGTCGGAATAGCTCTCGCCGCTCAGCACCACTTCGCCGCCCAGCGTCTTCACCGCATCGATCTTGAGTTGCGGCGTGGTGGTGGGCATCACGATCACGGCGCGCGTGCCCAGCTTGCTGGCGCTCATCGCCACGCCCTGAGCGTGGTTGCCGGCCGAGGCGCAGATCACGCCGCGCGCCAGCTGCTCGGGCGAAAGCTGCGCCATCTTGTTGTAGGCGCCGCGCAGCTTGAAGCTGAAGACGGGCTGCTGGTCTTCGCGCTTGAGCAGCACCTTGTTGTGCAGCCGCCGCGACAGCGCGCGGGCGGGCTGCAGGTCGGACTCCACCGCCACGTCATAGACACGCGCGGTGAGGATCTTTGTGAGGTAATCGAACGGGGTGAGAGGCTGGGTCATGGTGCAAACCGGCGGGCGGCGCTGCGGTGCGGACGGGGCGTCCAGGGCGCGCTCAGCCGGGCGCACATCATAGGACGGCGCGCCCGCAGGGTTAGGGACGGCTCACCGCAGGGCAAAAAAAAGCCCCAAGCGGTAAAGCCTGGGGCTGAATCCATCCTTTGAGGAGATGGAGGAGACAATCGGTGCGAACCCCGCTGTGCGAACAGTGCGAAGCGGGTAACGCATGGGCGCATTGTAGCGCTGCGGTTGTTGCGTTGCAGCAAAATCGCACCTGCGTTCATCATTTGCTACAGATTCACCCTGATTTTTTGGAGAAAAACAACATGGAATGCACCGTCAGCTGGACCGGCAACGCCGGCACGCGCTCCGGCATGGGCTTTGTTGCGGAGACCGGCAGCGGCCATGTGCTGGCCATGGACGGGGCGCCCGACGCCGACCGTCCCGAGAACGGCGGCCAGAACCTGGCCCCGCGTCCCATGGAGACCGTGCTAGCCGGCACGGGCGGCTGCACGGCCTACGACGTGGTGCTGATCCTCAAGCGCGGCCGGCACGATGTGCGCGGCTGCAGCGTGAAGCTCACCTCCGAGCGGGCGCAGGTCGATCCCAAGGTGTTCACCAAGATCCACATGCAGTTCACGGTGACCGGGCGCGGCATTCCGCCGGCGGCCGTGGAGCGTGCCATCGCCATGAGCCATGAGAAATACTGCTCGGCCAGCATCATGCTGGGCAAGACCGCGCAGATCACGACGGGCTTTGAGATCGTCGAGGCCTGAAGCGCGGCGGGACGTACTAGATGTAGTGTGCAGTCGTCGTCATGACCTTGGCGGCGGCTTTCATCAGCCAACGCGCCGGGGGCGGTAGAGGAAGGGCGCCCGCCGCCTGCGCCTGGGCCGCGTGGCGTTCTTCATCCCGCTGCATGCGGTCGACGATGGCGCGAGAGGGCAGGTCCGCCTCCGGCAGGCGGCGCAGGTGCCCTTGCAGATGGGCGGATACCTGCCGCTCCGTCTCCACCACAAAACCCAGACTGGCCTGGTCGCTGACCCGGGCCGCCACCAGGCCGATGGCGAAGGCGCCAGCGAACCACAAGGGGTTGAGGAGACTGGGCCGGCTCCCCAGGGCGTCGAGCCGCTCGCGGGTCCAGGCCAGGTGGTCGGTTTCCTCGCGCGCCGCGGCCAGGAGATCGCTGCGCAGTTGGGGGTCGCGGGTCACGCACGACTGCGCCATGTACAAGCCCTGGGCACACACCTCCCCGACATGATTGACGCGCATCAACGCGCTGGAGAGACGCCTTTGCTCGACGGAGAGGTCCACCGCAGGCAGGGAGCGTGCCGGTGAGGGTTCTCCCGCTCTCGGACGAGCGAACAAGGTTCGCAGGGCGCTATCTGCGGCAATGAGGAGTGTGTCCATGGGTAACAAAAACGTTGTTTACGCGCACGTAATGGCGCAGGTAACGCAAAAAACCGTACGGTAAGTGCTTACTCGGAGCAACAATAAGACGGTTTTGCTGCCGTTTTGGCCATGTTGCGGTACAGCAACGAAAACCCGCTTTTGGCCCGATTCTGAGGGATTTCCTTTGCGAAACCTGGCGGGCTCTGTTGCAATAGGACCAACTTCCCCACCAGGAGGTTGGCCCGGGGAACCGGCGGGGCTGTGCGTGAGCCGCACCTCCAAGTCCTCTACGATCCGGGGCCCTCTGTTTAACCTTGGAGTAACTCGCAATGAAAAAATCCCTGATTGCCCTGGCAGTGCTGGCTGCTTCCGGCGCCGCAATGGCCCAATCCTCCGTGACGCTGTTCGGTATCGTTGACACCGCTTTCGGCTACGTGGACAACGCTAACGCCGCTGGCGACAGCGTGTATGGCCTGAGCACCAGCGGCAACGCAACGAGCCGTCTGGGCTTCCGCGGCGTGGAAGACCTGGGTGGCGGTCTGAAGGCTGGCTTCTGGCTGGAAGGCGAAATCTTCGGTGACAACGGCAACGCAGCTGGCTTCAACTTCCAGCGCCGTTCCACGGTCAGCCTGGCTGGTGGTTTCGGTGAAGTGCGCCTGGGCCGTGAACTGACCCCTGGCTACTCCAAGACCAGCTCCTACGACCTGTTCGGTCAGACCGGTATCGGCCAATTCATGGGCTGGAGCAACTGGTACGGCACGAGCGGCGATGCCAACGGCATCCGTTCGAGCAACATGATCAGCTACTACACCCCCAACTTCAGCGGCTTCACCGCTGGCCTGGGCTATGGCTTTGACGAGCAAACCTCCGGCAAGGCCGGCCGCTACGTCGGTGGCTACGTTGCCTACGAAAACGGCCCCCTGGGCGTGGCTGTGTCGTACGACCAGCGCAACCTGGCTGCCGACGCTGAGCGTAACGCTCTGACCGTGGCTGGTTCTTACAACCTGAACGTTGTGAAGCTGAACGCCATCGTCCAGCAGACCAAGGATGACGTGCCCGGCGCTTCCGACCGCAAGGTCAACGCCTACGCTCTGGGTGCTTCCGCTCCCGTGGGCGCTGGCGAAGTCAAGCTGCAGTACGCTCTGTACGACCAGAAGGCCATCGACTCCAAGGCTCACCAGATCAGCCTGGGTTATGTCCACAACCTGTCCAAGCGTACGGCTCTGTACGGCACCGTGGCTTACATGAAGAACAAGGACGCTTCCAACCTGGGTCTGGCTGCCAAGAGCCTGAGCACCGGCGGCCCCGGCGCTGGCGAGAACCAGACTGGCGTGCAACTGGGTATTCGCCACTCCTTCTAATCTCGGGCTGGCGTGAGGCCAGCTTGGATAAAGAAGACAAAACCGCTGCCTTCGGGCAGCGGTTTTTTTTCGTCTGCGGTTTGGTGTCTCTTGTGCGACGATTTTTCGGGTTAACCCCTGTGGCTGTAAAGCGATGGGCCCTTGCCCCTGCTCGGCGGGTTTTCAACAATGAAGCCTCCTCGCTTCCTGCCAAGAACACGATTTGGCCGCAGGGCCCCTGGTGGAGGAGAAGTCGAGTGTTGTGAAGCGAGTGGCGCACGTCCAGTGAGCGAGTTCATCAAGGCGTGGCTGCGAATCTTGAGCCGGTTATCAATCCAAGAGGAGTCTGTCGTATGCAAAAGAAAATTGTGGCTGCCCTGGCGCTGTGCGGCGCGGGCGTGGCAATGGCCCAGTCCGCCGGTACCAGCAAGGTGGAGCTGTGGGGTATCGTGGATGCCGCCGTGCGCCACACCAACAACGAAGGTGCCGGCAAAGATGGCCTGACGAAGATGATCGGTGGCGGCATGTCGCAAAGCCGCTGGGGCATCAATGTGGAGGAGGACCTGGGTGGCGGGTCCAAGGCCCTGGTGGTGCTGGAAAACCGTCTCAATGCCGATGACGGCAGTGTTTCCACCCCCTTCTTCCAACTGTCCTATCTGGGTCTGCAAGGCCCTTATGGCCGCCTGACTGCCGGACGTCAGTGGAATGTCCTGTTCGACGTGGTGACCAGCACCTACGCTTCGTTCCCGTATTCCCCCTACATGGAAGCCTACAAACCTGAGTTGGGAATGGCCATGGGCGCGCGTACCAGCAACATGCTGAAGTACACCTTCGCAACGCCGGACCGCAGCTTCGTAGGCTCGCTGCAATATTCGTTTGACGAGAACAACGACACCAAGGCATTGGAAGCTGGCCTGCCTGCCTCGGCGGCGCAAGTGCCTGCCTACGTTGCAGGCACCCTGGGGGGTGGTGCCTGGAAGACGGCTGGCGGCTACCTGCGCTACTCCGCGAGCGGGTTTGCCGTCGGCGGCGGCTACATGCGCACGACGCTGCCAGGCGGCACCGACGTAGACGCCTGGACTCTGGGCGGTTCGTACCGCACGGGTCCGTGGTACTTCAATACAGGCTATGGCCTGAACAAGGCGAAATACGCTACGGTGACCAACCCGATCCAGGGTTTCCGTAACCTCGTAGACGGAGCGATCCTGGGGCAATTCTGGGCCGGCCAGACCAATGGCGGCTTCCAGCCGGGCGACGCCAACAAACGCCAGCTGTTCAAGGTAGGTGTGGGCTATCAGCTGACGCCTCAGCTCAACCTGGGCGCGCACTACTTCCGCGGTAAGCAGTCGGGCTCGGCCACGGGTGCTTCCAACGGCAATGTCAACTTCTACGTGGCCGTGGCGGACTATGCCTTCAGCAAGCGCACCGATGCCTATTTCGGCGTGGACCACACCAGCATCAGCGGCGGCAGCGCGCTCGTGCTGGATGCGGCGAGCGGCGCACGCAGCCGTACCGGCATCACCGTGGGTGTCCGCCATCGCTTCTAAGGCACATTGAGTGGGGAGGGGAAGGGCCCTTATGGGCCCGCCCCGATTTCAAACAACCTCCTTCGGGAGGTTGTTTTTTTCCCGAAGTACGGTTCTTGCCCCGCCGAGCGTAGATACGCAGTCCGGGCATTGGTTTTGCATCAGCACTGCGGATGAATGGCGGCGCATCTGCGATGCACCATTTCAGGGATTTCCCTTTGCCAGTGGCCACGGCCACGCTGCCATAGTCGCTCCTTTCTATAAAAGAGGATTCCCATGCGAATCAATGCCTTGATCCTTTCTCTTGCGGCGGCCTGCGTGGCAGCCGTGGCTCCAGCGGCGCATGCCAAGACCTTCAAGTGGGCCAGCCAGGGCGAAATCGCCACCTGGGATATCCACTCCCAAAACAACGCGCTGCAAAACGCCATCCATTCGTATGTGTACGAAAGCCTGGTCTACTACAACAGCCGTACCTTCGAGGTCGAGCCCATGCTGGCGACGGCGTGGCGCGAGGTTAGCCCCACACAAGTGCGTTTCACGCTGCGCCAGGGCGTGAAGTTCCACGATGGTTCCGCCTTCACCGCCGATGACGCCGTGTACTCGCTGCAGCGCGCCATGTCCAAGACATCGAACTACACGCCGTATGTGCAAGGCATCGACAAGGTGGTGAAGGTGGATGCGCAGACCATCGACATCTTCCTCAAGTCGCCCAACCCCGTGCTGCTGCGGCAAATGACCGAGTTGCGCATGATGAGCAAGGCCTGGGCCGAGAAGAACCGATCGGTGGAGCCGAAGGACATCAAGGGCACCGATGAGAACTTCGCCCATCGCAACGCCATGGGCACGGGCCCCTATACGCTGGAGACATGGCAGCCCGACGTGAAGATGGTCTTCAAGCGCAATCCGAACTGGTGGGGCCAGATGGAAGGCAATGTGACCGAGATCGTCTACACCCCCATCAAGTCGGCGGCCACGCGCATTGCCGCCCTGCTGTCGGGTGAGGTGGACCTGGTGCTGGACCCCTCACCGCAGGATCTGCCCCGCCTGCGCTCGTCGGGCACCATCAAGGTGGTGGACGGACTGGAGAACCGCACCATCTTCCTGGGCATGGACCAGTTCCGCGACGAACTCGTGGGCTCCAACATCAAGGGCAAGAACCCCTTGAAGGACCTGCGCGTGCGCAAGGCGCTGTACCAGTCCATCGACGCCAATGCCCTCACGCGCAACATCCTGCGCGGCCTGGGCAAGCCGACGGGTACCCTGGTGGCGCCGCAGGTCGCAGGCTGGTCGGAGGCCGTGGGCAAGCGCATGCCCTACGACGTCGAGGCCGCGAAGAAGCTGCTGGCCGAGGCCGGCTATGCCGACGGTTTCGAGGTGGACTTCGCCTGTCCCAACAATCGCTACATCAACGACGAGGCCATCTGCCAGGCGGTCACCGCCATGTGGGCGCGCATCGGTGTGAAGGCCAAGCTGCGCACGCTGCCGCTGGTGACCTACTTTCCCATGATCCAGCGCAGCGAAGCCAGCATCTACATGCTAGGTTGGGGCGTGCCGACCTTTGACGCGCTGTACAGCCTGCAATCGCTGGTGCGCAGCGTGGGCACTGGTGGCGATGGCAACTACAACGTGGGCCGCTATCGCAATGAGCGCATGGACTACCTGGTGGACCGCATCAAGGCCGAGACGGACGCTCCGGTGCGCGCGCGCATGCTGACCGAGGCGCTGCAGCTCTCCAACGACACGGTCTCGCATCTGCCGCTGTACGACCAGGTCATCCCCTGGGCCATGAAGAAGAATGTGGAGCTGGTGCATCGCGCCGACAACCGCATCGACATGCGCACCGTCAAGGTCCAGTGAGCGGCCGTGCCATAACGTACCGCCTGCGTGCGGAAAGCACCCGCGCAGGCGAACCACGGCCAGGCTAAGCACCCGGCCGCTGCGGGGACGAGCCTTGGCTGCGCCCCGATGCCTGCTAGCATGGCCCGACATCTTGCAAAAGCCCGAGAATGCTTGCCTTCATCCTGCGCCGACTTATCCAGGCCGTGATCGTCATGGTCGCCGTGGCCTTCATCTCGTTCATGCTGTTCCAGTTCGTGGGCGACCCCGTGGTCTTCCTACTGGGGCAGGACGCCACGCCCGAGCAGATCACCGAGATGCGTGCTGCCCTGGGGTTGGACCAGCCATTCATCGTGCAGTTCTGGCACTTCCTGGTGAATGCGGCGCAGGGCGAATTCGGGCTCTCCCTGCGCCAGGGGGCCAAGGTCTCGCGGCTGATCGCCGAGCGCTTCCCGGCCACGCTGGAGCTGGCGCTGGTGGCCGCCTTCATCGCCCTCGCGGTGGGCATGCCCATGGGGGTGTATGCGGCGCTCAAGCGCGGCACCTTCACCAGCCAGGTGTTCATGACGCTGTCGTTGCTGGGTGTGTCGCTGCCTACGTTCCTGATCGGCATTTTGCTGATCCTGGTGTTCTCGGTCACACTCGGGTGGTTCCCGAGCTTTGGGCGCGGTGATGTCACGCAACTGGGCTGGTGGAGCACGGGTTTGCTCACGGCCAAGGGTTGGCACCACATCACGCTGCCGGCCATCACGCTCGCCATCTTCCAGCTCACGCTGATCATGCGCCTGGTGCGCGCCGAGATGCTGGAAGTGCTGCGCACCGACTACATCAAGTTCGCCCGTGCGCGTGGCCTGACCGACCGCGCCATCCACTTTGGCCATGCGCTCAAGAACACGCTGGTGCCGGTGATGACCATCACCGGCCTGCAACTGGGCGGCCTGATTGCGTTTGCCATCATCACCGAGACGGTGTTCCAGTGGCCCGGCATGGGCCTGCTGTTCATCCAGGCCGTGACCTTTGCCGACATCCCCGTGATGGCCGCTTACCTCTGCCTGATCGCGCTGATCTTCGTGGTCATCAACCTGGTGGTGGACCTGCTGTACTTCGCCGTGGACCCGCGCCTGCGCGTGGGCGGCAAGGCGGGAGGGCACTGACATGCAGGCCGTGCAGCAGCGCTTGAAGGCAGGCGGACGCGCTTTCGCGCACATCGCGCAGTACCACCCGGAGCTCACCGCATTCCGCCGCGACCTGCATGCCCACCCCGAGCTGGGCTTTGAAGAGGTCTACACCAGCGCCCGTGTGCGCGAGGCGCTGCGGCACGCTGGCGTGGACGAGGTGCACGAAGGCATCGGCCGTACCGGCGTGGTGGGCATCATCCACGGCCAGGGCCGCAGCAGCGGCAGCATGATCGGTCTGCGGGCCGACATGGACGCGCTGCCCATGGCCGAGCACAACGATTTCGCCTGGAAGTCCTGCAAGAGCGGCCTGATGCATGGCTGCGGCCATGATGGGCACACGGCCATGCTCGTGGGTGCAGCGCGCTACCTGGCGGCCACGCGCCATTTCGACGGCACGGCGGTGCTGATCTTCCAGCCCGGCGAGGAAGGCCTGGGCGGTGCGCGCGTGATGATCGAGGACGGGCTCTTCGAGCGCTTTCCCGTGCAGTCGGTGTACGCCATGCACAACTGGCCGGCCATGCGGCCCGGCACCGTGGGTATCAACAGCGGCGCCATGATGGCGGCGGCCGACCGCGTCACGATCGAAGTGACCGGGCGCGGCGGCCACGGTGCGCATGCGTACCAGACGGTGGACGTGGTGCTGGTGGCCGCGCACATCGTCACCGCCGTGCAGGGGATCGTCTCGCGCAACGTGCGGCCGCTGGAGAGCGCAGTCATCAGCCTGTGCGCGGTGCAGGCGGGCGACATGGGCGCGTTCAGCGTGCTGCCGGGCACGGCCACGCTGGTGGGTACGGTGCGCACGTTCGACCCCGCCGTGCAGGAGATGGTGGAGCGCCGCATCAAGGAGCTGTGCAACGCCATCGCACTGGGCTTTGGCGCTACCGCCACCGTTCGCTACGAGCGCATCTACCCTGCCACCATCAACACCGAGAGCGATGCGCGCTTCGCAGGCGACGTGGCTGCGTCGCTGGTGGGCGAAGAAAACGTGGACCGCGACCTGGAGCCGAGCATGGGCGCGGAGGACTTCTCCTTCATGCTGCAGGCCCGGCCCGGCGCCTACCTGCGCCTGGGGCAGGGCATGGGCGCTGGCAACAGCACCTTGCACAACAGCCGCTACGACTTCAATGACGACGTGCTGCCCCTGGGCGCGGCCCTGCATGCCGGCCTGGTCGAGCAGGCCATGCCCCTGGGGCAAGCGCAGTGAGACCGCACGGTACAGCAGCATGATGCGGAGCACCGTCTGGATGCGAAATATGGCCCTGACGCTTGTACTGCAAGCGTTAGCAGCTATATTTTTAGTAGCTAATGCGCAAACCATCCGTGTGGCCAACCAGGGCGATGCGCTGTCGATGGACCCCCATGCGCTCAATGAATCGCTGCAGCTCAGCCTGACCGGCAATGTGTACGAGCCTCTGGTGGGACGCAACAAGGATCTGAGCCTGGTGCCTGCGCTGGCGCTGGCCTGGCGTGCGACCACCCCCACCGTATGGCGCTTCGAGTTGCGCCGCGGCGTGTCCTTCCACGACGGTGCGCTTTTCACGGCCGACGATGCGGTGTTTTCGCTGCGGCGCGCGCAGTCCGACGGCTCGGACATGCGCAGTTACCTTAGCGGCGTGCGCGAGGTGCGCAAGCTGGACGCGCACACCATCGAGATCGAAACCCGCGAGCCCACGCCGCTGCTGCCGGCCCTGCTGTCGCACGTCTACATGATGAATCAGCGCTGGAGCGAGGCGCAGGGCATCGCGCAGGTAGGCGACGCGCGCGGGGCCGCGGGGCACGCCGCCGCGCTGCGCGCCAACGGCACGGGGCCGTTCCGACTGGCCGAGCGCCGCCCGCAGCAGCGCACCGTGTTCGAGCGCAACATGCGCTACTGGGGCACCATCGAGAGCAACGCACGCCAAGTCGTCTTCCTGCCCATTCCGGACAACGAGGCGCGCGTGGCCGCGCTGCTGGCCGGCCGCGTGGACGTGATGGAGCCCGTGCCTGTGCAGGACATCGAACGCGTGAGCGCCGCCGGACTTGTTCGCGTGGTCACGGGGCCCGAGCTGCGCACCCTGTTCCTGGGCATGGACCAGCACAGCGACGAGCTGCCGTACGCCAGCGTGCGCGGCGCCAACCCCTTTAAGGACCGGCGCGTGCGCCAGGCTTTCTACCAGGCCATCGACATCGATGCGCTCATCAAGAACGTGATGCGCGGCGCTGCCACGCCGGCCGCGCTCATCGTGGGACCGGGCGTCAATGGCTTTCAGCCCGACGTCAAGCGGCTGCCGCACGACGTGGCGGCCGCGCGCGCGCTCATGGCGCAGGCCGGCTATGGCGAGGGCTTCGCGCTCACGCTGGACTGCCCCAGCGACCGCTATGTGAACGACGCGGCACTGTGCACCGCCATCGCTGCACAGTTGGCGACCCTGCAGGTGCGCGTGACGGTGCGCGCGGAGCCCAAGGCGCAGTACTACCCGCGCATCCTGCGACGCGACGCGGGCTTCTACCTGATGGGCTGGACGCCCTCCACCTACGACGCACACGGTGCGCTGAACGCGCTGGCGGCCTGCCCGCGCGGAGAGGGCGCGGGCCACTTCAACCTGGGGGGCTATTGCAACCCGCGGCTGGACGCGTTGTTGCTGCAGGTCCAGACGCAGACCGACAAGACCCGGCGCGACGCGCTTCTGCGCGAGGCTTTGCTGCTGCAGGCCGCCGACATTGCCTACATCCCGCTGCACCAGCAGGCCCTGGCCTGGGGCGTATCCAAGAAGATCCGCCTGGTGCAGATGGCCGACAACACCATGCCTTTCAAGTGGATGGGCGTGGGCCCCTGACCGTACGACCTTGCCGCCTTCTCCCTTTTTTGCCTGACCCTTCGCCCATGAAACAAACGCTCTTGCGCTGGTACGACAGCGACGTGGCCCACAGCTTTCGCACCTCGCCCGTGGCCATCATCGCGGCGCTGATTGCCGCCGTGTGCGTGTTCTGCTCCATCTTTGCCGGCTGGGTGGCGCCACACAACCCGTTCGACCTGAGCACGCTGGAGCTGTCGGATGCGCGCTTGCCGCCCGTGTGGCAGGCCGAAGGCACCTGGAAGTACGCCCTGGGCACCGATGACCAGGGCCGCGACATCCTTTCGGCGCTGATCTACGGCGCGCGCATCTCGCTGGTGGTGGGCCTGGCCTCCGTGGCGCTGTCGGTCGTCGTAGGCGTGGCGCTGGGGTTGGTGGCGGGCTTTCGCGGCGGATGGGTGGACGGCGTGCTCATGCGCCTGTGCGACGTGATGCTGTCGTTCCCCGCCATCCTGATCGCGCTGCTGATTGCCGGCGTGGGGCGTGCGGTGTTCCCCAACGCGCCCGATTCGCTGGCCTTCGGCGTGCTGATCCTGTCGATCTCGCTCACGGGCTGGGTGCAATACGCGCGCACCGTGCGCGGCTCCACGCTGGTGGAGCGCAACAAGGAATATGTGCAGGCCGCGCGCGTCACCGGCGTTTCGCCGCTGCGCATCATGCGCAAGCATGTGCTGCCCAATGTGCTGGGGCCGGTCATGGTGCTGGCCACCATCCAGGTGGCCACGGCCATCATCACCGAAGCCACGCTGTCCTTCCTGGGAGTGGGCGCGCCGCCCACGTCGCCCTCGCTGGGCACGCTGATCCGCATCGGCAACGACTACCTGTTCTCCGGCGAGTGGTGGATCACTGTCTTCCCCGGCGTGATGCTGGTGCTGATCGCGCTGTCCGTGAACCTGCTGGGCGACTGGCTGCGCGATGCACTCAACCCGCGCCTGCGCTGAAAAATGAACCACAACCCCCTGAGCAGCTGGGCCTCTTCCCCTTTTTCTCGCTTCACCGCGCGCTGCGACAAGGGGAACGACGCCAACGCGGCGGGGCGGCCCTTGTGCGGCGTTTGCTGGCATGGGCTGCGCCCGTTTCGAGCGCTGTTGACTGCGCGCAGCGCGATGGAAAACTGATATGTCCTTGTTAGAAGTCCACAACCTCGTCGTCGAATTCCCTGGCCGCCGCGGCACGCTACGCGCGCTGGACAACGTGTCGTTCTCCATCGCACCGGGCGAGATCCTGGGTGTGGTGGGCGAGTCCGGCGCGGGCAAGTCGCTCACGGGCGCGTCCATCATCGGTCTGCTGGAGCCGCCGGGGCGTGTGGCCTCGGGCCAGATCGTGCTGCAGGGCCAGCGCATCGACAACCTGCCGCACGAGCAGATGCGCCACATCCGCGGGCGCAAGATCGGCGCGATCTTCCAGGACCCGCTGACTTCGCTCAACCCGCTGTACACCGTGGGCCAGCAACTGGTGGAGACCATCCTCACCCACCTGCCCATGAGCGCCGCGCAGGCGCGCCAGCGGGCCATCGACCTGCTCAAGGACACCGGCATTCCCGCGGCCGAGCAGCGCATCGACCACTACCCGCACCAGTTCTCGGGCGGCATGCGCCAGCGCGTGGTGATTGCCCTGGCGCTGGCGGCCGAGCCGCAGCTCATCGTGGCGGACGAGCCCACCACGGCGCTGGACGTGTCCATCCAGGCGCAGATCATCCAGTTGCTCAAGAGCATCTGCAAGACGCGCGGCGCGGCCGTGATGCTGATCACCCACGACATGGGCGTGATCGCCGAGACCTGCGACCGCGTGGCCGTGATGTACGCCGGCCGCGTGGCCGAAATCGGCCCCGTGCACGAGGTCATCAACCAGCCCGCCCACCCCTACACCGCCGGCCTCATGGCGTCCATTCCCGACATGGAGCAGGACCGCGAGCGCCTCAACCAGATCGACGGAGCCATGCCCCGCCTGAACGCCATTCCCGAGGGCTGCGCCTTCAACCCGCGCTGCCCGCGCGCCTTCGACCGCTGCCGCCAGGCGCGCCCCGACCTCATGCCCGCCGGCGCTACGCAGGCCGCCTGCTGGCTGCACGATGTGACGAGCGAGGTGGCTGCATGAGCTCCACGACGACCACCACCGCACCGCTGGTGCAGGCGCATGACCTCGCCAAGACGTTCGATGTCTCCGCGCCCTGGCTCAACCGGGTCATCGAGCGCAAGCCGCGCGCGCTGCTGCATGCGGTGGACGGCGTGGGATTCACGATCGAGCGCGGCAAGACGCTGGCCCTGGTGGGCGAGTCCGGCTGCGGCAAGAGCACCGTGGCGCGCCTGCTGGTGGGGCTGTACGAGCCCACGCGCGGCGGCCTCACCTTCGACGGGCAGGACGCGCACGCCGCTTTCAAGGGCAAGGATGCGCGCGCCATGCGCCGGCGCATCCAGATGATCTTCCAGGACCCCTATGCCAGCCTGAACCCCCGATGGCTGGTGGAGGACATCATCGGCGAGCCCCTGCGCGAGCATGGTCTCATCACCGACGCTGCACAGCTCAAGAAACGCGTGGGCGAACTGCTGCAGTCCGTGGGCCTGTCGCCGCTGGACATGGCCAAGTACCCGCACCAGTTCTCGGGCGGGCAGCGCCAGCGCATCTCCATCGCGCGTGCCCTGGCCACCGAGCCCGAGTTCCTGGTGTGCGACGAACCCACCAGCGCGCTGGACGTGTCGGTGCAGGCGCAGGTGCTCAACATCATGAAGGACCTGCAGCGCCAGCGGCAGCTCACCTACCTGTTCATCAGCCACAACCTGGCCGTGGTGCGCCACGTGAGCGACCAGGTGGGCGTGATGTACCTGGGCCGGCTGGTGGAGCTGGCCGACAAGAAGGTGCTGTTCGAGAACCCGCGCCACCCTTACACGCGCATGTTGCTGGACGCCATCCCCAAGATGCACGACACCGGCCGCGCGCGCACGCCCGTGCAAGGGGAGGTGCCCAACCCGCTCAACCCGCCGCCGGGCTGCGCGTTCAACCCACGCTGCCCCTACGCCAACGACCGCTGCCGCACCGAGCGCCCCCAGCTCATCGATGACGGCGGCACGCGCGTGGCCTGCCACGGCGTGCAGGAAAAACGCATCCCGTTGGCGGAGTTGGCGGTATGAGGGCTTGATAGAAAAACGGCCCTAACGCTTGTACAGCAAGCGGTAAATGCTCTTTTTATGTGAGCAAAAAGGGGCCGCACGACCCCTGTTCTACGGGCGCGCGCGTGGGGCTTTCACGGCGCTGTCATCCTTGCTTCCCACCATCTCCACTCTGTAACGATTCAACAGGGAGCGAGAACATGGGTTCGTGGATGCAATGGGCCAACAAGCCCTACGGGCGGCGGGTGCGGATGGGCGCGGTGGCGCTGGCGGCGTGTGGCGTGCTGGCGGCATGCGGCGGCAACGATGACGACGAGGCCCAGCCGCTGGAGCTGACCGTCCTGCACATCAACGACCACCACTCCACGCTGGACGCCAAGTCCAAGACGCTGAAGCTGTCCACGGGCGGCGCCGCGCCCGTGGACGTGGCCGTCGAAGCCGGTGGCTTTGCGCGCGTCACCGCGGCCTTCGACAGCCTGGCCAAGGCCGCGGGCGCCAACGTGCTCAAGCTGCATGCGGGCGACGCGCTCACCGGCACGCTGTACTTCAACCGCGCGGGCGCGGACGGCGAGGCCGATGCCGCGCTGATGAACACCGTGTGCTTCGACGCCTTCACGCTGGGCAACCACGAGTTCGACAAGGGTGACGCGGGCCTCAAGGGATTCCTGGACCTGCTCAAGAAGGGGTCCTGCAAGACGGCGGTGCTCAGCGCCAATGTGAAGTTCGGTGCCGGCTCGGCGCTCAACGCCACCAAGGCGCCCGGTTACGTGCAGCCTTCCACCGTGGTGGAGCGCAGCGGCCAGAAGATCGGCATCGTCGGCCTGACGATTGCGGGCAAGACCAAGGCCTCGTCCAGCCCCGACGCGGACACCACCTTCGAGGACGAAGTCACGGCGGCGCAGCGTGAGATCGACAAGCTGCGCGCCCAGAGCATCAACAAGATCATCGTCATGAGCCACGTGGGCTATGGCTACGACAAGGAAATCGCCGCCAAGCTCAGCGGCGTGGACGTGATCGTGGGCGGCGATTCGCACACGCTGCTGGGCCCCGACGCGCTCAAGACCACGGGCGTGGGCACGCCCAGTGGCGCCTATCCCACGCGCGTGACCGACAAGGACGGCAAGAACGTCTGCGTGGTGCAGGCCTGGGAATACGCGCAGGTGGTGGGCGAGTTGAAGGTGCGTTTTGACGGCAAGGGCGAGGTCACGCAGTGCAGCGGTACGCCGCATGTGCTGATCGGTAGCGACTTCACCATCAACAAATTGCCCCCGACCGACGCCGAAAAGAAGGCTATCGATGCGGACGTGGCAGCCAAGGGCTTTCTGCGCGTGACGCAGCCAGCCGCCGCTGCCACCACGGCGCTGCAGCCGTTCAAGGACCGCGTGGCCGTTTTCAACAAGACCAACGTGGCGGTGGTGCCGAAGGAGTTGTGCTTCCGCCGCGTGCCGGGCAATCCCGGCTCGGGCGGCTCCAGCCCCACATGCAACGCCGAGGGCAGCGTGCATCTGCGCGGTGGCGACATCCAGCAGCTGGTGGCGCAGGCCTACGTGGACGAGGGCAATGCCAAGTACGGCGGCGCCGACATCTCGCTGCAAAGCGGCGGCGGTGTGCGCATTGCGCTGGACGGCACGGTGACAGCAGCGCAGGTGATCCAGGTGCTGCCCTTCGGCAACATGCTGTTCCGTCTGGACGTGACCGGCGCGGAGGTGAAATCCATGCTCGAAGACGGCCTGGAGGCCGTGTTCAAGGCGGGCGGCTCGACCGGGCCCTATCCCTACACCGGCGGCCTGCGCTTCGATGTGAACGCCTCGGCCGCCTTCGGCCAGCGCGCCTCCGGTCTCGAAGTGCGCAACGCCGCCACCGGCACCTGGGGGCCGATCGATCCGGCCAAGACCTACAGGCTCTTCGTGTTGAGCTTCAACGCCACGGGCGGCGACGGCTACAAGACGCTGGCGGCCGTGCCCGCGGCGCGGCGCCTGGACATCGGCGTGCTGGATGCCGATGTCTTCTTCAGCTACATCGACAAGCAGCCGCGCGACGCCGCCACCGGCCTGCCCGTGCTGAACCGGCTGCCGCACGAGCTCTACAGCACCAAGAGCTTCGCGGGGCAGTGACGGGACCAGTGAAGTGAACGGCGGGAATGCGCGGGCATACTGACAGTTTCCCGTCAACGAACCCCAGGAGTACCGCGCATGACCGCCTTCACCCTCACCAGTCCCGACATCGCCGACGGCAGCACCATTGCACAGAGCTTCGAGTTCGACGGCTTTGGCTGCAGCGGTCGGAACCAGTCGCCCGTGCTGCGCTGGAGCGGCGCGCCCGAGGGCACGAAGGGCTTTGCCGTGAACGTGTACGACCCCGACGCGCCCACGGGCTCGGGCTTCTGGCACTGGTATGTGATCGATCTGCCGGCTTCGGTGAGTGAGCTGCCCGCCAACGCCGGCGCCAAGGGCGGCGCCCACCTGCCGGCTGGCGCGCGCCAGATCCGCAACGACTACGGGCAGTACGCCTGGGGCGGCATGTGCCCGCCGCCGGGCGACAAGCCGCACCGCTACATCTTCACGGTGCATGCGCTGTCGGTGGAGCGTATCGATGTGCCCGACGACGCCCCCGCCGCGCTCGCCGGCTTCATGGTGAACGCCCACACCCTGGCCAAGGCGAGCTTCACCGCCACCTACGGGCGCTGAAACGACGCTCTGAAAAAGAGAGCTGTTACCGCTTGTTATTGCTTGATTTCAGATGCTTTTGTGCCTGAAATCCAAGCAGGACAGGCGGTAGCAGCTATTGTTTTTGTGCTTCCCCATAGGGCGCACGGCATGGAACTGGCGCGCCCCATCCCAGCAACCGCCGCGCAGCGGGCTTGGCCCGGGCGCAGCCGCTCAGGGGGGTGCCCTCAGGTATACCGCTTGGCCCGCAGGTTGTTCTTCATCTGCTGCAGCACCGGCTGCAGCGGCTCGCCGATGCGCAGCGCCACGCAGGTGGCGACCACGTCGATGATGAGCAGGTGCAGCAGGCGCGAGACCATGGGGCTGTAGCGGTCATAGCCCTCGGGGTGGTCGGCCGCCAGGTGGATGCGGCAGGTGTGTGCCAGCGGAGAGCCGCTGGCGGTGATGGCGATAGTGGTTGCGCCGTTCTTGCGCGCGATGTCGGCTGCGTCCATCAGGTCGCGTGTGCGGCCCGAGTTGCTGATGATCACCGCGCAGTCGCCCGGGCCCAGCAGCGTGGCGCTCATCACCTGCATGTGGCCGTCGCTGGTGGAGATGCTGGTGATGCCTAGGCGAAAGAACTTGTGCTGCGCGTCCTGCGCCACGATGCCGGAGTTGCCCGCGCCGTAGAACTCGATGCGCCGCCCCGTCTGCCAGGTGCTGGCGATGGCCTCGGCCGCACGCTCCAGCGCATTGGTACTGGCGGCGTTGCGGTACTGCAGGAAGGCGGCCACGGCGTTGTCCACCACCTTCACCAGCACGTCGTTGGTCTTATCGTCGGCGTCCACGCTGCGGTGGATGAAGGGCACGCCCTCGCTCACACTGCCGGCCAGCTTGAGCTTGAAGTCCGCCAGGCCGTCATAGCCCATGCTGCGGCAAAAGCGCACCACTGTCGGCTTGC
Organism: Diaphorobacter nitroreducens; assembly: GCA_003755025.1. Lineage (GTDB taxonomy): Bacteria > Pseudomonadota > Gammaproteobacteria > Burkholderiales > Burkholderiaceae_C > Diaphorobacter > Diaphorobacter nitroreducens. The sequence continues at coordinate 396,285 of RJVL01000001.1, forward strand.
TGACGCGCGCGCGCACGGCCAGCTCGCGCACCGGCAGGTGGGCAAAGGCGCGCGGGTCGTCCAGCACGAGTTGGGCCACGCGCTGCTCGGCGGGGGCGAGCGATGGCAGGGAAGCGGTGATGCGGTCTAGCATTCTTCCATCCAGGTGTGTCCTTCGCGGGCCACCAGCGCGCTGGCGGCGCTGGGGCCCCAGCTGCCAGCGGCATAGGGGCGTGGGCCTTCGCCACGGGCGTCCTGCTCGGCCCAGGCCTGCATGATGGGTTCCACCCAATGCCAGGCGGCTTCCTGTTCGTCGGCGCGCACGAACAGATTCAGGCGCCCGGCGATCACGTCCAGCAGCAGCCGCTCGTACGCTCCCACGCGCTGGCTGCCAAAGCGCTGGTCGAAGTCCAGGTCCAGCTGCACGGGCGCCAGCGCCTGGGCTTCGGAAATGCGCATGCCGCGCTTTTCCTGCCCCGCGGCAAACAGGTGCAGCGCCACGCCGTCGCGCGGCTGCAGGTGGATCACCAGGCGGTTGGCTGCGCCCAGCGGCGTGCGGTAGATGGCGTGGGGCGTGGGGCGGAAGTTGATGGCGATGTGTGCCTCGCGCGCGGCCAGGCGCTTGCCGGTGCGGATGTAGAACGGCACGCCCGCCCAGCGCCAATTGGCGATCTCGGTGCGCAGGGCGACGAAGGTTTCGGTGGTGCTGCCGGGCGCCACGCCGTCCTCGTCGGCATAGGCGCGCACGCCCTCGCAGGCCGTGGTGCCGGTGGAATACTGGCCGCGCACCACGTCCTGCAGCAGCGTGGCGGGTGTCCACGTACTCAGCGAACGCAGCACCTTGAGCTTCTCATCGCGGATGGCATCGGCATGGGCGTTGATGGGCGGCTCCATGGCGATCGCGCACAGCAGCTGCAGCGCGTGGTTCTGCACCATGTCGCGCAGCGCGCCGGTCTGGTCGTAGAAGGCGCCACGCTGCTCCACGCCCAGCTGCTCGGCCATAGTGATCTCGATGCTGGCGACGGTCTCGCGCCGCCACAGGGGTTCGAACAGCGCGTTGCCAAAGCGCAGCGCCAGCAGGTTCTGCACCGAGGGCTTGCCCAGGTAGTGGTCGATGCGGAAGATCTGCCGTTCGTCGAACACGCTGCGCACCGCGGCGTTGATGGCACGGTTGGAAGCCAAATCGTGCCCCAGGGGCTTTTCCAGCACCACGCGGGTGGCGGGCGTCGCCAGGCCGGCAGCGCCGAGCTGCTCGCAGACGGTGGTGAACAGCGCGGGCGCGGTGGCCAGGTACATCACCACCGTGTCGGCGTGGCGCTCGCGCAGGCGCCGCGCCAGCAGGGCGTAATCCTCTGGCTGGGACAGATCCATGCGCTGGTACTGCAACACCGCGGCAAAGCGTTCGAATTCTTCGTCGCTGGGGCGCTTTTCTCCCTCCACATCGGCAAAGCGCCGGGCAATCAGCGCGCGGTAGTCATCGTCGCTCAGCGCGTCGCGCGCCACGCCGATGATGCGTCCCTGCGGCGGCAGGGACCCGTGGCGAAAGGCCTGGAACAAGGCAGGCAGCAGCTTGCGCCAGGCGAGGTCGCCCGTGCCGCCGAAGAGGACCAGATCAAAGCTCATGAGCCAGCTGCGGTGATGTGTAGAGGGTTGATCGATGGGAAAACGGTGCCCGCATGGGGCGCCATATCCAGTGCACGATGTTATCGAGTTTCATGGTCGGCATTGACCGACACGGGGCGGGCCGTGGCCGCGCATACACTTGCCGGTTCGCGCCGGGGCTGGGCTCCCCGCGCCTTTCTCCCTGGACAACACGCCATGAACCAACTCGACGCGCTCAAGCAGTACACCACCGTGGTGGCCGACACCGGCGATTTCAAGCAGCTGGCCCAGTTCCAGCCGCAGGACGCCACCACCAACCCCTCGCTGATCCTCAAGGCCGTGCAAAAGCCCGAGTACGCGCCGCTGCTCAAGGACTGCGTGACGCGCTGGCATGGCCGCGCCATCGACGAGTTGATGGACCGGCTGATCGTGCGTTTCGGCTGCGAGATCCTGTCGATCATCCCTGGGCGCGTGTCCACCGAGGTGGATGCACGCCTGTCGTTCGATACCGCGGCGACCGTGGCGCGTGCGGAGCGCATCGTGGAGCTGTACCAGGCCGAAGGGCTGCACATCGACCGCGTGCTCATCAAGATCGCCGCCACGTGGGAGGGCATCCAGGCCGCGCGCCAACTGGAGCAGCGCGGCATCCACACCAACCTTACGCTGCTGTTTTCGTTTGCACAGGCGGTGGCCTGTGGTCAGGCGAAGGTGCAGCTCATTTCGCCCTTCGTCGGACGCATTTACGACTGGTACAAGAAGCAGGCCGGCGCAAACTGGGACGAGGCCGCCATGGCCGGCGCCAATGACCCGGGCGTGCAGTCCGTGCGCGCCATCTACAACCATTACAAGCACTTCGGCATCGGCACCGAGGTCATGGGTGCGAGTTTTCGCAACACCGGGCAGATCGTCGCGCTGGCGGGCTGCGACCTGCTGACCATCGCCCCCGAACTGCTGGCCCAACTGGCCGCCAGCGATGCACCGGTGGCACGCGTGCTCGACCCCGAGGCGGCACGCCGCGTTGCGCTGCAGCCGGTGCAGTACGACGAGGCGGGCTTTCGCTATGCGCTCAATGCCGACGCCATGGCCACCGAGAAGCTGGCCGAAGGCATCCGCGCATTTGCGGCGGACGCGGCCAAGCTGGAACAACTGATGCAAGCCGCTGCATGAATTTTGACGATCCCCGCACCCGCTGCGACCACACGACCGCGTGGCAGCGCCTGCGTGCCCATTACGAAAGCGCCGGCCGCAGCTTCGACCTGCGCGCCGCATTTGCGCAGGATGCGCAGCGTTTCGAGCGTTTCAGCCAGGACGCTCCGCATGTGTTTGCGGACCTGTCCAAGAACCTGATCGACGCGCCCACCGAAGCGCTGCTGCTGCAGCTGGCGCGTGAATGCGGCGTGGTGGCCTACCGCGATGCGATGTTCGAGGGCCGGCCGATCAACAACACCGAGCAGCGCGCGGTGATGCATTGGTTGTTGCGAAAACCGGCTCCAGGGCATACAGGTCAAGCGCAAGCAGCTATCGATACAGTAGCGCCTGAAATTGCCTCTGCCTTGCACGACGTGCACGCCACGCTGGAGGACATGCTGGCCCTCGCCGAGCGCGTGCGCGCTGACGATGGCATCACCGACATCGTGAACATCGGCATCGGCGGCTCGGACCTGGGGCCGGCGATGGTGGTCAAGGCACTGGACGATCTGCGCCACCCGGGCAAGCGCCTGCACTTCATCTCCAACGTGGACGGCATGGAGCTGGGCAGCCTGTTGCGCCAGCTGCGGCCCGAAAGCACGCTGTTCCTCATTGCGTCGAAGACCTTCACCACCGCCGAGACCATGTCCAACGCACAGGCGGCGCGTGCATGGTTCCTGGACCAAGGCGGCAGCGAGGACGCGCGGGCGCGGCTGCCGCTGGCGCGCCATTTCTATGCACTGACGACCAACCTGGAAGCGGCGGCGCAGTTCGGCATCACCACCACGTTGGGCTTCTGGGACTGGGTGGGCGGACGCTATTCGCTGTGGTCCGCCATCGGGCTGCCAATTGCCATTGCCGTGGGTGCGCCGCACTTTCGCGCACTGCTGGCGGGTGCACATGCGATGGACGAGCATTTCCGCACCGCGCCGTTGGAATCCAACCTGCCCGTGCGGCTGGCGCTGCTGGACCTGTGGTACCGCAATTTTCACGGCTTCTCCAGCCGCAGCATGGCACCTTATAGCCATGGCCTGCGCCGCCTGCCCGCGTACCTGCAGCAACTGGAGATGGAGAGCAACGGCAAGGGGGTGGACGCGCACGGTCAGCCGCTGCCCTATGCCACTTCTGCCGTGGTCTGGGGCGAGCCGGGCACCAATGGGCAGCATGCGTTCTTTCAGATGATCCACCAGGGGCCCGACACCGTGCCCGTGGAGTTCATCGCGCTGCGCGAGCCGGGGCGTGATTTGCCGGACCAGCACCCGCGTCTGGTGGCCAACGCTTTGGCCCAGGCCCGGGCGCTGATGATGGGACGGCCCGAAGAGGCCGACGGCCACCGGCGCTTCAGCGGCAACCGACCGAGCACATTTCTGGTGCTGGAGCGTCTGGACCCGGCGTCGCTGGGCGCGCTGATCGCGCTGTACGAGCACCGCGTGTTCACCAGCGGGGCGCTCTGGGGCATCAACAGCTTCGATCAGTGGGGTGTGGAACTGGGCAAAGGCATCGCCAAGGATCTGGAGCCGCGTCTGGCCACGGGTGATGTGCAGGGGCTGGACCCGTCCAGCGCGGGGCTGTTGCGCCGTCTGGCGGCCTGAAACGGGGTGCGCTTCCTGCTCTGACGGGGCTCAGGCGCGCGCTCCCTGGGGCATGGCCGGCGCATCATCTACAGGCGCCGGCTGGAGTTCTGGAGCCAGGGCGACCCGGTTGCGGCCCTGGTCCTTGGCGGCGTAGAGCGCCTGGTCGGCGCGCTCCAGCGTTTCCTGGGGTGACGAATGGGGCAGGTGCAGCGCCAGGCCGGCGGACATGCTCAGGCGCAGGCCCGGCGGTGCGTTGGGCACGGGCAGGGCAGCGATGGCTTCGCGCGTGCGCTCCAGCAGGGTCTGGGCGCTGCGTGGTTCGATGTCGCTGAGCAGCAGCAGGAACTCGTCGCCGCCCCAGCGCGCCAGCACATCGGTTTCGCGCACATTGGCGCGCAGGGCGTCGGCGAACACCCGCAGCACATGGTCGCCCATGGCGTGGCCGTGGTGGTCGTTGACGCGCTTGAAATGGTCCACATCGATCATGGCGAACAACAACGTGCCCTGCCCGCGACGGCGCCGCCGGCACTCCAGCTGGATCAGCTCGACCATGGCGCGGCGGTTGTACAGGCCCGTGAGCTCGTCGCGCATGGCCAGCGCGCGGTTTTCCGCGAGGGCTTCGGCCAGCGCCTCACGTTGCCGGTCCAGGCGCTGGCGCATCTGCTGCACGCGCAGGTTCACCACCATGCACCCGGCTAGCACGATCAGGATCATGGCTGCGTAGGCGCCATCCATGACGTCGAACGTCGTCGCGTAGAAACGCGGCGAGACGACCACCGCCGCCGAGAACGCCGCCATCGCGTAGAGCCCGATGCCCACGACCTGGCGCGGCGGCAGGCCCAGCGCACCGAAGAACAGGATCATGGCCAGCACGGAGGGCACCACGCCTCGGCCTTCCCCTGCCAGCACGTAAGCCACGGCGCCGCTAGTAATGGTCCACGCCATTTGCACCAGGGTCAGGGACGGATCGCGCAGCCGCTCGGACCAGCCGGTGCGGATCAGCAGCGTGATGACTGCGAGCCCCCCCACCGAAAGTGCCGCCGCACAGCGTCCAGGTGGTGGTTTGCGCTGGGGTGGTGCAGCAACAGCATTACCAGGGCGCTGGAGCTCATCAGCAGCAGCGCGAGCAGCGCCATGCCGACGCGCACACGCCGGTAGGGGTCGCGGGAGAGGATGCAGGGAAAGAGACGGCGAGGGGTCGTGTGCATGGCGGAGGCTCCTGCGAAGGGCCGTGCGATGGCGGTACGGCCAGAGTGAACCGCTAGCAATGAATTACTAATATTTACATATAAATACAATTATGCGAGGAGCGCAAAGCTTGCTTTTGTGTAGGGGTATTGGGGAAAGGCGGGCCAGATCCGCGCGCAGTGCGCCGCGGAAGGTCGCCCGCCACGCACGCAGGCGAAAAAAAACCCGCAAGCACTGCTTGCGGGCTGGGTGCTGCCTGCGCCTTCAGGGCGCAGACAGGGCTCTGGCAATTACATGCCCATGTCACCCATGCCGCCCATGCCGCCGGGCATGGCGGGGGCTGCGGACTCGTCCTTCGGCGCCTCGGCCACCATGGCTTCGGTCGTCAGCAGCAGCGAGGCCACGGAAGCGGCGTTCTGCAGGGCCGTGCGGGTCACCTTGGTGGGGTCCAGGATGCCCATTTCCAGCATGTCGCCGTAGGTGTCGTTGGCTGCGTTGAAGCCGTAGTTGCCCTTGCCGTTCAGCACTTCGTTCACGACCACCGACGGTTCGCCACCGGCGTTGGCCACGATCTCGCGCAGGGGCGCTTCGACAGCCTTCAGCACCAGCTTGATGCCGGCGTCCTGCTCAGGGTTGCCGGTGGACAGGTTGCCCACGGCCTGCTTGGCGCGCAGCAGTGCCACGCCGCCGCCGGCCACGATGCCTTCTTCCACGGCAGCGCGGGTGGCGTGCAGGGCGTCTTCCACGCGGGCCTTCTTTTCCTTCATCTCGACTTCGGTGGCAGCGCCCACCTTGATCACGGCCACGCCGCCGGCCAGCTTGGCCACGCGCTCTTGCAGCTTCTCACGGTCGTAGTCGCTGGTGGCTTCCTCGATCTGGATGCGGATCTGCTTGACGCGGGCTTCGATGTCGGCAGCGGCACCAGCACCGTCGATGATGGTGGTGTTTTCCTTGCCCACTTCAATGCGCTTGGCCTGGCCCAGGTCGGCCAGGGTCACCTTCTCCAACGTCAGGCCCACTTCCTCGGCGATCACCTTGCCGCCCGTCAGGATGGCGATGTCTTCCAGCATGGCCTTGCGGCGGTCGCCGAAGCCGGGTGCCTTCACGGCCACGACCTTCAGGATGCCGCGGATGGTGTTCACCACCAGCGTGGCCAGGGCTTCGCCGTCAACTTCCTCGGCGATGATCAGCAGCGGACGGCTGGCCTTGGCGACTTGCTCCAGCGTGGGCAGCAGGTCGCGGATGTTGCTGATCTTCTTGTCGAACAGCAGCACGAAGGGGTTGTCCAGGATCGCGGACTGCTTCTCGGGGTTGTTGATGAAGTAGGGCGACAGGTAGCCGCGGTCGAACTGCATGCCTTCCACGACGTCCAGCTCGTTTTCCAGCGACTTGCCGTCTTCCACGGTGATCACGCCTTCCTTGCCCACCTTGTCCATGGCGTCGGCAATGATCTTGCCCACGGACTCGTCGGAGTTGGCGGAGATCGAACCCACCTGGGCGATTTCCTTGGAGGTGGTCGTGGCCTTGGAGGCCTTCTTCAGCTCTTCCACCAGGGCCACCACGGCCTTGTCGATGCCGCGCTTGAGGTCCATGGGGTTCAGGCCGGCGGCCACGTACTTGGAGCCTTCGCGCACGATGGCCTGAGCCAGCACGGTAGCGGTGGTGGTGCCGTCACCAGCGATGTCGTTGGTCTTGGAAGCCACTTCCTTCACGAGCTGCGCGCCCATGTTCTGCAGCTTGTCTTTCAGTTCGATTTCCTTGGCCACGGACACGCCGTCCTTGGTCACCGTGGGGGCGCCGAACGAGCGCTCCAGCACCACGTTGCGGCCCTTGGGGCCCAGGGTCACCTTGACCGCGTTGGCCAGGATGTTCACGCCTTCAACCATGCGAGCGCGGGCTTCGCCGCCGAACACTACGTCTTTTGCTGCCATTTTTGGCTCCTACAAATTTGAATCAAATGGGCTGCCAACGCTGATCTATCAAGCGCAGGCAGCTATGAAAAATGAGTTGACCAGAAGGGATTACTTCTCGACGACCGCGAACAGGTCGTCTTCCTTCATCACCAGCAGCTCGTCGCCATTGACCTTCACGGTCTGGCCGCTGTATTTGCCGAACAGCACGCGGTCGCCGACCTTCACGTTCAGGGCGATCAGCTCGCCCTTGTCGTTCTTCTTGCCAGGGCCAACGGCCAGCACTTCGCCTTGATCGGGCTTTTCCGCAGCGTTGTCGGGGATCACGATGCCCGAGGCGGTCGTGGTTTCGCTTTCGATACGTTTGACGATCACGCGATCGTGCAGGGGGCGAAGATTCATTGCATCTCTCCTGATAACAAAAAGGATTGCGACATCAAACAACGCGCCCGCAACGCGGGCGCAGGGAACTGACACAGCGGTGTTGTTAGCACTCATCTGTTTCGAGTGCTAATGATAGAGGCATTCGTGACAGTTTCAAGAGACACAGGTCTTGCCAGATCGTCTTCACACGCCTGTAGTCCTACTTGCAGCTTCCTCGCTCGTTGCTTGGATAGCGAGTGTCCCTTCGTACAATCCAGCCAAAAAATCAGGCGCTCCTGACTTCTCGGTGGCGCCGTCATCTTCGTCTTACTTTTACATCGCATATTGGTGGTGTGCAGCCTTTCTTCCTTCTTATAGAAGCTGCGTGCCTCAAGCGTTGACCGTTCCTGGAATCCAATGGCCTCCTTGCAGTTGACCACCACGCTCATGGGCTTCGGCTTGGCAGCGTTAATCCTTTACCTCATCCGCCGCGATCATTTGTACGTGATGCACGGATTGTTTTGGGTTTTCGTGGCGAGCGCTGCGGCTTTTTTGGGAGTCTGGCCGGGGCTTATCGATAAGTTGGCTGGCTTGGCAGGCATTAGTTATCCGCCTGCGCTGCTGCTTTTGCTAGCGTGCATGGTCCTTTTGGTGAAGGCGCTGCACTCGGATATGGTGAACACGCGTATCGAGCGGGATGTTCGGAGACTGAATCAGCGCTTGGCATTGCTGCAGGCTGATATTGAAACCCAGAGAATTGCGGCGGAGCCGTTGAACTCCAACGAGCACCTCTCGGTATGACGACCGAGTTACTTCCCGTCATTCTGTGTGGCGGCTCTGGTACCCGTTTGTTCCCTTTGTCGCGTGAAAGCCACCCCAAGCAGTTCCTTGCCTTGACTGGCCCGCAAACCATGCTGCAGCAGACGGCCATGCGTTTGCGGGGATGGAATGAGGGCATCTCATTGGCGCCGACGCCTACCTTGGTATGCCACGAAGAGCACCGCTTCTTGGCCGCGAGTCAATGGGGGGAAGTGGAAAGCGGGGCGGCATCGATCATCCTGGAGCCGGTTGGGCGCAACACTGCACCCGCGCTGACACTGGCTGCGCTGCATGCCTGCCGGGATGGCGGAGATCCGGTGATGCTGGTGATGCCTGCCGACCATGTGATCCAGGACATTACAGCTTTTCAAAATGCTGTACGCGCAGGGCTCGAGTACGCGAGTCGAGGCGCCGTGATCACCTTCGGCATCTTGCCCCAATATCCTGAAACTGGTTTTGGCTACATCCAATACCGGCACGAACACGCAGAAGACAGAGTGTGTCCGGTGGAGGCATTCACCGAAAAACCTCCTCTAGCCTTGGCGCAGCAATATGTGCAGCAGCAGAATTTTCTATGGAATAGCGGCATCTTCATGCTGCGCACCAGCACATGGCTGAGGGCCCTGCAGCTATGCAACCCAAAGATTCTTGGCAGTTGCCAGGCCGCCATGCGTTCGGCAAGACACGATCTGGATTTCATCCGTCCTGACAAAGCCGCCTTCACCGCCTGTCCATCCGACTCTATTGACTACGCGGTGATGGAGAAACTCTTGGAACATCCTGAGTGGGGCATTGCCTGTTCGGTTGTATCTCTGAAAGCAGGTTGGTCTGACGTGGGCTCTTGGGATGCCCTGTGGAAGGTCATGGAGCGAGACAGTCGCGGTAATGCAGTCATTGGCGGCGCCGTACTGCACCAAGACTGCAATGACACCCTGTTCATGTCCAATAGCCGACTAGTGACTGGCGTAGGGTTGCGCGACTTGGTTGTCGTAGAAACCGCCGACGCGGTGTTGGTGGCAGACAAGCGCTGCACCCAAGAAGTGAAGAGCCTGGTCAATCGTCTCAGTCAGGCGGGACACAGAATTACCAACCAGCATCGCAAAGTGCATCGGCCGTGGGGCTGGTACGACCTGATCGATAGCGGGGAGCGCTTTCAGGTCAAGCGCATCGTGGTGAACCCCGGCGCCAGCCTCAGCCTGCAAATGCACCAGCATCGCGCCGAGCACTGGGTGGTGGTGAAAGGTGAGGCAGAGGTCACCCATGGTGAGCGTAATTTCTCATTGAAGGAAAACGAGTCCACCTACATCCCGCCAGGGCACAAGCATCGCTTGCGCAATAGAGGGGCTCAGCCGCTTGAGATCATCGAAGTTCAGTCGGGTTCCTACCTGGGTGAGGATGACATTGTTCGCTTTGATGATGCCTACGGCCGGATCGATGCTTCTGAGAGTCCCCATGGCTGAGTCAATCGCTGTGCTGAAGTTGCCAGAGGTGGTGGAGGTTTTGCATCTCGCTGCAAAAGCGTCCATCTCCGCCTCGGGTATTGGTGTGCTTGTCATCAACTACAACACGGCTCGACAAACGCTGCGCTGTCTGGAATCCATCCAGCAGTCCAAATTGCTGCCTGATTGGGTTCTGGTGCTCGATAACGCTTCCGCGTCGGACGACTATCAGCACCTCTTACAAAACGCGCAGTCCCCCCAGGCGGGCAGCCTCCACATTTACCGGTCAGAGACAAACCTGGGTTTCGCCCAAGGTAGCAATGTACTGATCGATTTGCTGCTGCAAAACGCCTCTTGCCAGCGCATCATGCTGCTCAACAACGATGCGGTGGCCCACCCAGACATGTTGGGCAGCCTGGATGAAATGCTCAACACGGCTGGAGACGTGGCTGGACTAGCAGGTGGCCGCATGCACAGACTGGCTGCACCTGATGAGGTGGATACCCTGGGTATCGCCATCTATGCCAGCCTGATGCCCGCTGACCGAAAAACGCTGGACGACATCTACGTCGGTCCCACTGGTGGTTGCTGCATGCTCACACGGCGGTGTGTCGAGCGTTTGTTGGCTTTGTCTGGATACTGCTTCGACCCGCGCTTCTTCTGTTACTGTGAAGATACCGATTTGGTGCTGCGCGCTTTACTCCTGGGCTACCAGCCGGCATACCTGGACAAGTTATTAGCGTGGCATGAAGGCCAAGCCAGCAGCGGCGGTGGATACAACCCCTTCATTGCCTACCACGGCTTGCGCAACACGCTGTGGATGCATATCAAGCTGATACCAGCACGTCTGCTATGGCGCAACTTCCTACGTTTGCTATTGGCCCACATCCTCATGGTAGGCCGTCACACGATGGCGGGGCGATTTTTGTTGATATTGCGGGTGTATCGCGATGCGTTATATCGCGCACCCGAGTTCTTTCACGAACGCAGGCAGCTTATGAGTCGCATGCATGGTTCTGACGCCATAAGTGCGCTCTGCCATCGCATCACCCACCGTTTCTATCGTTTGGGATACCTACGATTGGTGTTGCAGTCACTCCCGGTTTTCAAACATTTTTTCTCAGATTCCAAGGTATGACGGTTTTGGTAACAGGCGGCGCAGGCTTCATTGGCGCCAACTTTGTGCTCGACTGGCTGGCTGTCGGTGACGAGCCGGTGGTGAACCTGGACAAGCTCACCTACGCGGGCAACCTGCACAACCTGGACAGCCTGCAGGGCGATGGCCGTCACGTGTTCGTGCAGGGCGACATCGGTGACCGCGCGCTGCTGGATCGCCTGCTGGCCGAGCACCAGCCACGCGCCGTGATCAACTTCGCCGCCGAATCCCACGTAGACCGCTCCATCCACGGCCCCGAGGACTTCATCCAGACCAACGTCGTCGGCACCTTCAGGCTTTTGGAGGCCGTCAGGCACTACTGGCAAGCGCTGCCAGCTACACAAAAAGAAGCATTCCGCTTCCTGCACGTGAGTACCGACGAAGTCTATGGCAGTCTGGCGCCGGCTGCTGCGGCCTTCACCGAAGAGCACAACTACGAGCCCAACAGCCCGTACTCCGCCAGCAAGGCGGCCAGTGACCACCTGGTACGGGCCTGGCACCACACCTACGGCCTGCCGGTACTCACCACCAACTGCAGCAACAACTACGGCCCGATGCACTTTCCGGAAAAGCTCATCCCGCTGATGATCGTCAACGCCCTGGCAGGCAAAAGCCTGCCCGTGTATGGCGACGGCATGCAGATCCGGGACTGGCTGTACGTCAAGGACCATTGCAGCGCCATCCGGCGCGTGCTGCAGGCGGGCCGGCTGGGCGAGACCTACAACGTAGGCGGCTGGAACGAAAAGCCCAACATCGACATCGTCAACACCGTGTGCGCCCTGCTGGACGAGTTGCGCCCGCGCAGCGACGGCCAGAGCTACACAACCCAGATCACCTACGTTACCGACCGCCCTGGCCACGACCGCCGCTACGCCATCGACGCACGCAAGCTCGAGCGCGAACTGGGCTGGAAGCCCGCGGAAACCTTTGAGACCGGCATCCGCAAGACCGTGCAGTGGTACCTGGACCACCCCGAATGGGTGGCCCAGGTGCAAAGCGGTGCCTATCGCGAGTGGGTGCAAAAGCAATACGAAGGCGCTGCGGCATGAACATCCTCTTGCTGGGCAAGAGCGGCCAGGTGGGCTGGGAACTGCAGCGCAGCCTGGCCGTGCTGGGCCGGGTCACCGCGCTGGACCACGACAGCACCGAGCACTGCGGCGACTTTGCCAACCCGGAAGGCGTGCGCGAGACCGTGCGCGCCCTGCGGCCTGACGTCATCGTCAACGCCGCCGCCCACACTGCCGTGGACAAGGCCGAGAGCGAACCCGAGATTGCCCGGCTGCTCAATGCCACCACGCCCGGCGTGCTGGCAGAAGAAGCTGCGCGCCTGGGGGCCTGGCTGGTTCACTACAGCACCGACTACGTGTTCGACGGCAGCGGCACGCGGCCTTGGGTGGAAACCGATGCGCCGGCTCCGCTGTCAGTCTATGGCGCCACCAAGCTGGAGGGCGAACAGCACATCCAGCAGACAGGGTGCCACCACCTCATCCTGCGCACCAGCTGGGTCTATGCCGCACGCGGCGGCAACTTTGCCAAGACCATGCTCCGCTTAGGCAGCGAGCGCGAGCGCCTCACCGTCATCGACGACCAATGGGGTGCGCCCACGGGGGCTGACCTGCTGGCCGACGTGACGGCACATGCCGTCCGCCATCTGCAAAGCCGCCCCGGGGACGGCGGCCTGTACCACTGCGTGGCCAGCGGCGAGACCACTTGGCACTCTTATGCTAAATACGTTCTGGAGCATGCCAGGCAAGCGCGGCCAGCTATTGAATTGAAAGCAACCGAGGTGGCGCCCGTGCCCACCAGCGCCTTTCCTACGCCGGCGCGGCGCCCGCACAACTCGCGCTTGGACACCACCCGGCTGCAAACCACCTTCGGCTTGGTGCTGCCGCATTGGCAGCAGGGCGTGGCGCGCATGCTCACCGAAATCCTCTGACCGACCCCCCCATTGCAATGACGACACCCACGCGCAAGGGCATCATCCTGGCCGGCGGCTCCGGCACCCGCCTGCACCCGGCAACGCTTGCCATCAGCAAGCAACTGCTGCCGGTGTATGACAAGCCCATGATCTACTACCCGCTGAGCACGCTGATGCTGGCGGGCATCCGCGAGATCCTCATCATCAGCACCCCGCAGGACACGCCGCGCTTTGAACAGCTGCTGGGAGACGGCAGCCAGTGGGGCCTGCAATTGCAATACGCCGTGCAGCCCAGCCCCGACGGGCTTGCCCAGGCCTTCCTGATCGGTGAAGACTTCCTGGCCGGCAGCCCCAGCGCGCTGGTGCTGGGCGACAACATCTTCTACGGCCACGACTTCCACGAACTGCTGGCCAATGCCATGGCCCGCCCGCAAGGGGCCAGCGTCTTTGCCTACCACGTGCACGATCCCGAGCGCTATGGCGTGGCCGAATTCGATGCCAGCGGCAAAGTGCTGAGCCTGGAGGAAAAACCCCAGAAGCCTAAGTCCAGCTACGCCGTCACGGGCCTGTACTTCTATGACAGCCAGGTGGTCGAACTGGCCAAGGGGCTCCAGCCCAGCCCGCGCGGCGAGCTGGAAATCACCGACCTCAACCGCCTGTACCTGGAGCAAGGCCAATTGAGCGTCGAGATCATGGGCCGCGGCTACGCTTGGCTAGACACCGGCACGCACGACAGCCTGCTGGACGCCAGCCAATTCATTGCCACGCTGGAGCAGCGCCAGGGCTTGAAGATTGCCTGCCCCGAGGAAATCGCCTGGCGCAACGGCTGGATCGACGCTGACCGGCTGGAGCGACTGGCCCAGCCGCTGGCCAAGAACGGCTATGGCCAGTACCTGCAACGACTGCTGAAAGAGACGGTGTACTGATGAAGGCAACGCGACTGGCTATCCCGGACGTCGTGCTGATCGAGCCCAAAGTGTTCGGCGACGCGCGGGGATTCTTCTTCGAGAGCTTCAACCAGAAGACCTTCAACGAGGCCACGGGCACAAACCACCAATTCGTGCAAGACAACCACAGCCGCTCCAGCCAGGGCGTGCTGCGTGGTCTGCATTACCAGATCCAGCAGCCACAGGGCAAACTGGTGCGTGTGGCGCGGGGCAAGGTGTGGGATGTGGCAGTGGACATCCGCAAGAGCTCACCGACCTTCGGGCAATGGGTGGGGGCAGAACTGTCCGAGGACAACCAGCACCAGTTGTGGGTACCGCCGGGCTTCGCACATGGCTTTGTGGTGCTCAGCGAAAGCGCGGACTTCCTGTACAAGACGACGGACTACTACGCACCCGAGCATGAGCGGTGCATTGCGTGGAACGATCCGCAGTTGGCGATCCGCTGGCCGTATGAAGGCGAGCCCAGGTTGTCGGCCAAGGATACGCAGGGGCTGACGCTTGCTGCGGCGGAGGTGTTCGTCTGATGCAGCACTTTTTGGCCAACCCGAAAGAAATGTATGGCAGCTTGTGGCGCCATCGGGATCTAATTGTGGCATCCGTAAAACGTGATGTTTTGGGGCGTTATCGCGGCTCTGCTCTAGGCCTACTGTGGTCTTTTCTAAACCCTTTACTCATGTTGGCTGTATATACATTTGTTTTCAGCAATATATTTAAATCGCGTTGGCCTGGCAGCACTGACTCTAAAAGCGAATTTGCCCTTGTACTATTTCCCGGGTTGATCATATTTAGCATTTTTTCGGAGTGTATCAATCGCGCTCCCGGCGTCATTGTTGTACATGCAAATTACGTTAAGAAGGTGGTGTTTCCATTGGAGATACTACCTTTCGTGAGTGTGATATCAGCGATGTTCCATGGCGCGATTAGTTTTTTCGTCTGGGTTGTTGCCTACGTGTTTTTGGTTGGTGTTCCGCCGGCAACAGTGATTTATTTCCCATTGATAATGCTGCCTTTCTTGTTTTTCTTAATGGGATTAAGTTGGTTTTTGGCCTCTCTGGGAGTTTACCTTCGAGATGTGGCGCAGCTTATCGGGATGGCCACTGCAGTTCTTATGTTTTTAAGTCCAGTTTTCTATCCCGCAGCATCTCTGCCGGAAGAATATCGCTATTTACTATATCTTAATCCGATTACTTTAGTTGTTGAGCAGGTAAGGGCTGTTCTTTATTTTGGCGCACAGCCAGATGCCGATTTGCTGACGGTGTACATAGTTTCCTCTGCCTTGGCAGCTTGGCTCGGATTTCTGTGGTTTCAGAAGACGCGAAGGGGTTTTGCTGATGTCCTCTGAGATTGTTCTTCGAGTTGAAAATCTAAGCAAATGCTATCAAATTTATAAAAATCCACGTGATCGTTTAAAGCAATTCATTTATCCATGGCTTAAAAGTTTTCTTGGACTCCCGCAGAAAAATTATTTTGATGAATTTTGGGCTTTGCGTGATGTTTCTTTCGAGGTTGCGAGTGGAGAGACTGTCGGGATTATTGGGTTGAATGGATCTGGTAAGTCGACGCTGCTCAAATTGATTTGCGATACTTTGAGTGAGAGTGCCGGTCGCGTTGAGAAGAAAGGGCGTGTCGCGGCTCTGCTTGAGCTTGGTTCCGGATTCAATCCGGAATTTACTGGACGCGAAAATATCTACTTGAATGCATCCATACTCGGGCTGAGTAAGGCTGAGATTGATAGACGTTATGGTTCGATCATTGACTTTGCTGATATTGGCGAATTCATTGAGCGCCCAGTCAAAAGCTATTCTTCTGGAATGTATGTGCGTTTGGCATTCGCAGTAATGGCAAATGTCGACGCCGATATCTTAGTGGTCGATGAAGCTCTGGCGGTTGGGGATGCGCTATTTTCGCAAAAATGTATGCGTTTTTTGCGAGATTTCAAGGAGCGAGGGACGATACTTTTTGTTAGCCACAGTACAGGTGCAGTGGTTAATTTGTGTGATCGCGCAATATGGCTGGAAAAGGGTCGGGTGAAAGCTATTGGCTCTGCTAAGGCGGTGTCTGAAGAGTATCTTGCAAATAGATATTCTGCTGTACATAGCAGGCAAACAGAGAACAATCAAGCGAAAAATCAGCTTGACAAAGGACTGGCCTCAGAGGCTATCCTGGAATCCCTTGATCAATGCCGGGACATGCGACTAGATTTTATTAATAATTCTAATCTACGAAATGACCTCAAAGTGATCGGATTTCAGGAGGTTAAAAGTAGCTTCGGGAATGGTGGGGCTGTCGTGACATATGCAGGGCTTGAGGATCTTGCTGGGAGGAAACTTTCATGGATGGTCGGGGGGGAGGCTGCTTGTATTGTTGTAGAGGCGAAAGTACTAAATGATTGCTCTGACTTGATTGTTGGTTTTAATATTAAAGACAAACTAGGGCAAGTAATCATAGGGCAAAACACCTATCTCGACACTTGCCTGTCTCCAGTGAAGGTTGCGGCAGGCGAGGTGATTCGTGCTGTGTTCGTCTTCAGGTTGCCTATATTGCCAAGAGGCAGTTATGCCGTAGATGTGGCAATCGCAGATGGCCAACCACCCGATGTGATCCAGCTTCAATGGGTGCACGATGCATTTATTCTGGAATCGCAAACGTCAAGTGCCGTAAGTGGATTGGTTGGCGTCGCATTTGATCGAATTGAATTAAAAAAGGTAGGGTGAAGGATGAATTCTAATAAAATATCACCTAGATCAGCGGTGTTTTTGCATATACAGAAAACTGCAGGGAGTTCAATTGTTGATCTGGCTAGAGCCGCTTACGGATCAGATCAGGTGACTAGCCATGGAGATTTTTTGTTGCCCCCGAAAGAGCTGGATGCGCTGGTTGATGCAAGGGGGAGTGATGATCCTAAACTTCAAAATCGAAGCTTCATTTCGGGGCATTTTGGGTATGACTACGCAAAAAAGATAATGGTACGAAGGTACTCATTTACTTTCTTGCGCAATCCTATTGAAAGAGTTCTCTCGTATTACTATTTCTGCAGAACGAGAAATCCGCTCGAGTATGAAATTTATGCTCTAACCCAAAATCTTTCGCTTGATGAATTTTTGAAACTCGGTTTCGAGCGTCCTTCGGTTAAGGCTTGTATTTGGAATAATCAAACGTGGCAGTTGGCTAACGGATATGGGCATACGAATGGACGTAATATCTTAAGTTACGGCGATAAGGAAATGCTTGATCTGGCAATTGGCCACCTCAATAATTTTTCTTATATTGGGTTTGCTGAAACGTTTGAGAAGGATAGAGATTGTATTCTGCGAAGTCTAAATATTAATCCCCCTCAGGGTAAGGTTGTTTCAAATGCTAATCCTGGGCGTCCAACGTTAGAAGACTTGCCACGTACAACTAGAGATCTGCTTGTCGAACTAACCCATCTCGACCGCGCGCTTTATAAGGCGGCGTGGCGACAGCGTAAAACGTTAATAGGGCGTTTGAGCAGAGGTTTGAAAAATCTTACGCGGTGTCCGGTTTGAAGGGCTAGGAGACGAGATGAAAGCCAATGACCTTAATAAATGGCTCGTACAAGAGCGTGCGCGTCTGATAGATAATTACCTCAATTTGATCCAAAAGTGCTTGGGGGGAACCATATATGAAGATCCTCCACTACAGGCGCTAGGCTCTGATAAGTTTGATCCAGTATTGCGCGAATACGGTTGGGATTGGCCTTCGATGGCTCATACGATGATCGGGCAAAAGCGACTTGGTAATATTCGCCAGCTTGTTGAGAGTGTTCTCGGGAATGGGATAGAAGGGGATTTTATCGAAACAGGCGTATGGCGTGGCGGCGCGTGCATATTAATGAGGGCAATCCTGGATGCATATCACATTACAGATAGATGTGTGTGGCTTGCGGATTCTTTCGAGGGACTTCCCCCGCCAAATGAAGAAATGTATCCCGCAGATGCAGGGGATAATTTTCATACATTTAATGATTTGAGAATTTCTCTCGAAACGGTTCAGCACAATTTCCAGAAATATGGTCTTTGGGATCAGCAGGTGCGTGTTCTCAAGGGATGGTTCAAAGATACCTTGCCAAATGCGCCAATTGATAAATTAGCTATTCTGAGATTAGATGGCGACATGTATGAATCTACTTGGGATGCTCTCAATGCTCTTTATAACAAAGTCTCCATCGGTGGCTATGTAATTGTGGATGACTATCACGTCGTTCAGGGATGTAAGTTGGCTGTTCAAACCTTCCTGGCTGAAAAACGGTTGAGTCCAGTCCTTCAAGAGATTGATGGCGTTGGTGTTTATTGGCAGGTCGCCAATGGGACATCATCTTCCTGAGCAGAAAGAGATTGTCATGCGTAGAAAAAAACACAATTACGAATATTCTGTCGATACGGCCTCTGCCTCTGCACCCGCGAATGTAGTTCGCTTGGTGGGTGTTAATAAGCGCGTATTAGAAGTGGGGTGCGGGCCTGGATCAATAACTAAAGTACTTTTTGAGCAGAATAGATGTCGCGTAACAGGGGTGGAAATCGATGCAGATGCAATTGATAGAGTGCGGCCTTATTGCGATCAAGTGATTCGGGCTGATTTAAATTCATCGAATTGGCCTGAGCTCATTAATGCACTCGAGAAATTTGAAGTGGTTGTGGCTGCGGATGTCCTAGAGCATCTATATGACCCTTGGAGCAACCTTAAAAAAATAGCCTCTTTTATTGCGCCCGATGGGTATGCCGTCATCTCGTTGCCACACGCCGGCCATGCCTCAGTGATTTCTTGTCTTTTAAATGGTGATTTTCAATATAGAGATTGGGGGTTGCTTGATAGAACTCATATCCGTTTTTTTTGCCTCAAAAATATAGAAGATCTGTTTTCTGCGGCTGGGTTGAAGATTGTGGATGTAAGGTATGTGATCGCAACTCCTGAGGCTACTGAGTTTGCAAATAGCTGGAGCCGTCTATCCAACGACCAGAAAGCAGCTATCAATAAAGCTCCTCATTCAAATGTCTATCAAGTGGTGATCAAGGCTGTCGCACTTGAAAGCGAGGGTGATGTTGTTCCATTAATTCCGCCTTCTTCTCAGTTCTCGGTAAATATGCCTTCGCTCCGATTTCGACTAGGGGCCTGGATGGGGCCCGTATGGAGGGCACGAATTCATAAACTCATTCACTTCTTTGGAATCAGGATCTGATCTTTGGCGATTCGGTGAGGATTATTGGTGATGAGTGTTACGAAAATATCTGATGCGTCTGGTAATAGTGTTAAATTGATTGCATTCTATCTTACGCAATTTCATCCAACACCCGAAAATGATGTGTGGTGGGGGAGGGGGTTTACCGAGTGGACAAATGTGACCAAGGCGAAACCGCTATTTGATGGTCACTACCAACCGCATCTTCCTACAGATTTGGGATTTTATGATCTGAGGGTTAGGGAGACTAGACGTGATCAAATTAAGATGGCGAAAGATCACGGAATTGATGGATTTTGCTACCATTATTATTGGTTTTCTGGCAAGAGGATATTGAACCGTCCGTTGGATGATATGCTTTCTGACCAAGAAAGCGATATGCCATTTTGCCTTTGCTGGGCTAATGAAAATTGGACTCGCCGTTGGGATGCTGCGGAGCATGAGGTTTTGATTGCTCAAAAATATCTCCCGGATGACGACACCGATTTTATAAAATCATTGGTTCCTTTTTTTGAGGATGAGAGGTATATTAGGGTTGATGATAAACCAATTTTGATTGTTTATAGGCCGCAGCATCTTCCTGATGCTGGGAAGACAATTGAAATATGGCGTGAGTTTTGTCGAAAAAATGGAGTTGGTGAGATATTTTTATGCGCTGCATTGACGCACGGCAATGAAAATTATGCGGATTATGGATTTGATGCGGGGGTGGAGTTCCCTCCGCACAATATGAAATCTGCCAATGTTAATTCTGAGATTGCGTTCTACCAACCGTTTGTCGGAAATGTTATGGACTATGCGACGGTCGCGCAGTCTTACCTCTCTCGCACCTATGATGGAGGGAAAGTTTTTAAGACAATATTTCCTTCTTGGGATAATACGGCGCGAGTGAATAATAGGGCCCTTCTGTTTCTAAATGGCGAGCCTGACAATTATGAGTTTTGGCTGAGTTCTACTTTGGATTTGGCTGCAAAGCAAGGGGACGAAATAGTATTTGTTAATGCATGGAACGAATGGGCCGAAGGTTGTCATCTCGAGCCGGATCGAGAGTTTGGCCATGGCTTTTTGCTGGCGACTAAGAGTGCAAAAATGGGTGCTCGCAGGTTCTCTGAATTTCCAAACAAGGAAATTCCCGTGGTGATAAGGGAGAACAGGCGTATTTTCTTTGCTGACCTAAGTGAGGTTTTGGCTTTCCACATCAAGTCTGCATTTGAAAATATTCAGTCAGCGGTCTTGCGGCGACCGTTGATTCATCGGGTTTTGTTGCCCTTTGTTAGAGTATTGAGAAGTTTTCGCAAGCTCTTCTCGTGAGTGTGAGGTGGCCTATAGCGAGTGCAACTCAGAATGTGAGTCGTTGAATAGTCGCTCTATGATCTGTTCGACGGCGTTTTTTATGGTGATGTTGGCAGTCTTGATGGTGATGGTGGGGTGATCTGGTTGTTCATAAGGACTGCCGATCCCTGTCATGTTGGGAAGTTGTCCACTACGTGCTTTTTTGTACAACCCTTTTGGATCGCGTTGCTCGCACACTTCCAATGGCGTATCGACAAATACTTCGATGAAATTTTCTTCCCCAATGAGTTCCCGAGCCATTTGACGCTCGGCACGGAACGGGCTGATGAACGCGGTCATAACGATCAGCCCGGCATCCATCATGAGCTTGGCCACTTCGGCGACGCGGCGGACGTTTTCCACGCGGTCCGCATCGGTGAAACCTAAGTCTTTGTTCAGTCCTTGTCGGATGTTGTCGCCATCGAGGATGTAGGTGCGCTTGCCGCGGATGTGCAGGGCTTTTTCAAGTGCATCAGAAATTGCAGATTTGCCCGAACCTGAGAGGCCTGTGAACCAGATCACGCTGCCTTTATGGCCATTGAGCCGTTCGCGGTCTCGCCGGGTTATGCTCAAAGATTGCCTGTGGACGTTCTGTGCGCGGCGCAGGTTATGTGTGATGAGGCCTGCCGCCACTGTTGCTTGTGTGAAACGCTCAACAAGGATGAAAGCACCTAAGGTGTGCGAGGTGGCGTAGGTGTCGAACACCACGGGGCGGCTCAGCGCCAGGTTACATTCAGCAATATCGTTCAGGTCTAGGTGCCGACATGCCTCATGGGCACCTGTGTTGACGTCTATACGGTGTTTGATGCAAGTCAGGGATGCGCCTGCCCATTGGTTGGCCAGTTTCAGCTCATAGCTGCGACCTACCATTCCCTTGTCTTCATGCATCCAGATGATGGTCGCCGTGAACTGATCGGTCAACTGAAGGGGATTATCAGCTTCGGCCAAAATGTCGCCGCGCGATGCATCCACTTCTTTGTCCAGCACCAGGGTGATGGCGCTGCCCGGCAAGGCCTCTGATGCATCTCCCGCCGGCGTAACGATACGCTTGACACGTGCTGTTTGGCCTGAGGCGGTAACCCGCACTGTGCTACCCACGGCTAACCGCCCACTGGCAATGCTACCGCCCAAGCCTCTGAATTCCGAACACGGCCGGTTGACAAATTGCACAGGGAACACGACGCGCTGGTCGGTCGCTGGAGGTATTTGTACCGTTTCTAAGTATCCCAAGAGCGTGGGGCCGTGATACCAAGGCGTGTGCGCAGAGCGGGTAGTCACGTTGTCCCCAAGTAGTGCAGAACTTGGGATGGCCGTAACGCTGTCAAATTGCAGACCTTCGGCCAGGTTCGCAAAGTCTTGCTCAAGGCGCTTAAACGCTTTGGCATCAAACCCGATCAAATCCATTTTGTTAATGGCCAAGGCCAGGTGACGGACCCCCATCAGTGAGAGCAGGCGGGTGTGCCGCCGCGTCTGCGTCAGTAAACCTTTCCTCGCATCAATCAGGATGACCGCCACATCGGCGGTAGATGCACCCGTTACCATGTTCCGCGTGTATTGCTCATGTCCGGGGGTGTCCGCCACGATGAACCTGCGCCGCGCGGTGCCAAAAAACCGGTAGGCCACATCAATAGTGATGCCTTGTTCCCGCTCTGCGGTCAGGCCGTCCACCAATAGGGCCAAGTCAATGTTCTGGCCTTGTGTGCCATGACGCTTTGAGTCCGCGGTCAACGCGGCCATTTGGTCGTCAAAAACGTAATGCGATTCCCACAGCAGCCGCCCTATCAAGGTACTTTTGCCATCATCGACGCTGCCACAGGTAATGAAACGCAGGGTGTCTTGTTGTGCCTGCTGTGCAAGCCAATCACCTAAATTAGATGTATCGCGGCTGCGTGCCGGGTATCGGGCCGCTTGAGATTTTGTGGGGCGTGCCATCAGAAATAGCCCTCCTGCTTCTTCTTCTCCATTGATCCTGCGCTGTCGGTGTCTATCTTGCGGCCCTGCCGTTCGGACTGGTGGGTGTTGATCAGCTCCAGCAGGATGTCTTCCAGTGTGTCCGCCTCAGACTCGATGGCGCCCGTCAGCGGGTAGCACCCCAGTGTGCGAAAGCGTACCTTGCGTATCTGAATCTCCTCGCCTGGCAGCAGTTGGCAGCGATCATCGTCCACCAGCATGATCATTCCTGGGCGCACCACAACCGGGCGTGGTTTGGCAAAGTAAAGTGGCACAACCGGGATGCGCTCATGGTGGATGTACTGCCAAATATCCAGTTCTGTCCAATTCGACAGGGGGAAAACGCGGATGTTTTCACCCGGATTTTTGCGCGTGTTGTACAGGCTCCAGAGCTCGGGGCGTTGGTTCTTGGGGTCCCATCGGTGACTGGCGGTGCGAAATGAGAACACACGTTCCTTGGCTCGCGATTGTTCTTCGTCTCGTCGCGCACCACCAAACACCACATCAAACTTGTACTTGTCGAGTGCCTGCTTCAATCCCTCGGTCTTGGTAATGTCGGTATGGCGGGCAGAGCCATGCTGGAAGGGATTGATGTTTTTCTCAATAGCCTCGGGGTTGGTATGCACTAGCAGTTGCATCCCCCCTTCGCGCGCCATCCAGTCTCGGAAGTCGTACATCTCCTGAAACTTCCACTGCGTGTCCACATGCAGCAGTGGAAACGGCGGCACTCCTGGATAAAACGCTTTGCGTGCCAGGTGCAGCATCACGCTGCTGTCTTTGCCAATCGAATACAACATGGCAGGGTTTTGCGACTCGGCCACTGCTTCTCGAATGATGTGAATGCTCTCCGCCTCCAACCACCTTAGGTGTGGCGAGAGGGGCTTCGTAGATCCATTTGCGTCGTTTAGATGCAGGCTGCCACTAGGTAGAGCAGATCGATATGCCTGCGGACAAAAGTGAATGGTTGGGGTGTTTTTTGTTTCTCTCAACGCCTCGACCAACGTGCCGTGGGGAAACACTGCCACAGGCTTGTTGATGTGTTTCTGCAGTGCCAGCAGGGCTTGCCAAATAGTATTGTGTTGAGTGTTTGGCAACGGTACCCAAAAACGCGCGCCGCGCGCGTCGTTGGCATGCAGACAGGGAATGCCGTTCGGTAACGAGTTCAGTTGAGCAAAAAGAACGCGGTCGCGTCGTTTTCGCGCGTGCTCAATTGCCCAGCCCAGCACCAAGCGGTTTGGTGGGCGCCCATGCTCGTCTCGTAAATCATCACCGCGCAGTTCCTGCGGGAGCAGCCCTGACGCCTTGAGTCTACGCTCGGCGGTTCGTCTGGTGTCGGCTTCGCCACAACTCTTCAGATGCTCGTAGGCAAGCTCAGTGTCCCACACCTGGTGAGTGTCGAGGCCCGGCAAACCCCGAGTAGTGTATGTCGCAATTTGCGATTTCATTAAATTAATTGCTCTAATATGCGTGCTAGGATGTGTAGCATCAATCAATTTTCGCTTATTTGCAATATGCGACATGCTGAGTTTGTTGGACTGCTCGACAAGCTGCTACCCATCGCACGACTTGCTGGTAGCGAAGTGATGGCTATCTATGCCAAAGGGCGAGTGGAAGCAAAGCTGAAGGAGGACACGTCTCCAGTCACGCTAGCTGATTTGTCTGCCCATCGGGTGCTGGTCCAACAACTACAGCGATTGCTGCCAAACTGCATCGTGGTGTCTGAGGAGGCGAAGGGTCCGTACGTACATCGCCAAAGTGAACGGTTTTGGTTGATCGATCCGCTGGACGGCACCAAGGAGTTCATCTCCCGCAACGGGGAGTTCACCGTGAACATCGCTTTGATAGAAGGGGGCCGCAGTGTCATGGGTGTGGTGTATGCACCGGCCATCGACACACTTTATTGGGGTGGTTCAGGCTTGGGCGCATGGCGATGCATGGGTGGTGAAACCATTCCGATCCGGGTGAGTCACCGTGGCGATGGTTCCGTGTGCCGGGTCATCGCGAGCAGGAGTCATCTCAACACGGAGACTCAGGCAATGGTCCACCGGCTAGGGCCTGT
The DNA here is from genome assembly GCA_003755025.1 of Diaphorobacter nitroreducens. Taxonomy (GTDB): domain Bacteria; phylum Pseudomonadota; class Gammaproteobacteria; order Burkholderiales; family Burkholderiaceae_C; genus Diaphorobacter; species Diaphorobacter nitroreducens. Next base: position 420,906 of record RJVL01000001.1, read on the forward strand.
TCAGTTGATGTCGGTGGGGAGTTCGCTGAAGTTTTGCCGCATTGCCGAAGGTACGGCAGATGTTTATCCGCGCATAGCCCCGACTTGCGAGTGGGACACGGCGGCAGCGCAAGCCGTGCTGGAGGGGGCGGGGGGCGTAGTGCTGGACCTGCAAGGCCAGTCTCTGAGTTATGGCAAACCCAATGTGTTTAATCCACCGTTTGTTGCTGCAGGCAGTGCTGCTTGGATACCGAAGTGATTGACACGTCTTATGCCCTTGCCGGGGCGTTAACTGGTTTTGTGGTGGGTCTCACGGGGGTGGGTGGGGGCGCTTTAATGACGCCTATTTTGCTGATTTTTTTCGGGGTGTCTCCGACCACAGCGATCGCCACTGACTTATGGTTTGCAGCCGTCACCAAACTTGTTGGAGCACGTGTGCATCACACCAACGGCCATGTCGACTGGCAAGTGGCTAGGCGCCTATGGATGGGAAGTCTGCCAGTAGCACTGCTCATCGTGGTGATTGTCAGCCTCGATGGGCAGGTGGCCCAGGTGGAATGGCTGACTAAAGCGGTTGGCATCGTTGTGCTGATCACGGCTGTGGGCTTGTTTGCTGCGCCAAGATTGTTGGCTTATGCGCGTGGGCGACGTGTTAACGGGGCAGAGCGTTTTAAGGCAGTTCAACCGTCGTTGACGGTGACCGCTGGCGCGATCTTGGGGCTGTGCGTCGCCCTGACGTCGGTAGGGGCCGGCGCGTTGGGTAGCGTGATGTTGCTGTATCTCTACCCTCTACGGATGACCCCACATCGCCTAGTTGCCACTGATCTCGTTCATGCAATCCCGCTGGCGGTAGTTGCGGGAGCGGGCTATCTGTTTGCGGGAATGGTGGACTGGTGGATGCTGGCCGGTTTGTTGGCTGGCTCTGTTCCGGCGGTACTTTTAGGGAGCCTACTCGCAGGGAAGATCCCCGGCAGATGGGTTCAGTTGGCTCTGGCGATGGCGCTGGTCGCGGGAGGCATTAAGGTGATGGGGTAATGCGGGCGATTGGGGTGCCGCTAGCCAATAGTGCCTATGTCCAACTTATACGTTTTTGGTAATTTTTTTCGCTCTGAGTGCGGGTCGTCCATGCGCGATGCTGAGGAGCGTTGAAACAACCATGTACCGTGCGGCGTAGGCCCAAGATCTGAAAATTTTGGAGCGATCTATCTTGGGAGTGTGCATTGCAAGCGGCACCTCCGCAATGCGCTTGCCCTCGCGTTTCATCAGCAGCAGCGTTCCAATGTCTTGGTAGTCCAGAAGAGTAGCTTCGGCCAAGGCCGCCACTTGCATTGCGGCATGGTTATAAAAACGAAAGCCTGAAACAAAGTCACGCAAACCCAAGCCAGTGACCCACCTGAACCATTGCCATGCTGCTCGACGCGGCAAGCTATTGCTCGTCGCAAAGTAGCCCACTGCCATATCAGCTTCGCTATCTGTGTTAATCAGCGTTGGCAGTTCTTCCACTTCGTAGCGGCCCTCTGCGTCGATGGTGATGACGGACGCGTAACCTTGAGCGAGAGCATGACGTATGCCCGTCTGCAAGCTGCCCCAGGTGGTCATAGCCAGAAGGGGGCGTAGAACCTTTGCACCGTACTGTTCTGCCAGGTGGCAAGTCGCGTCGGTGCTTCGGTTGTCCACCACCAGAACTGCTGCGTTGACCAGTCCGCGTACTCGCTGTATCAGGTGGGCGATGTCGGCTGCGTTGTTGTGGGTAGCGATGACAACCATCAACCTGCGCGTGGGCTGTACAGGCTGGCTACTTGATGTCATAGCTCTGTAGTGGAGAGCGGCCGTGCGTTCGCAAGGGCTAATGCTGAAGTGCTGATGCAAGGCTTCGTAGCCAGCCTTTCCAAGGCGGTGGCGCAGGGCAGGATCATGATGCAAGCGGGCAATACTGCTACGCCAGGCATCTACATCTTCAAACGGCACGTGTAGCCCGCATTGGGCGCGGGATACCACCCAGGGCATGCCCGAACCAGGTAAATCGGTAACTAAACAGGGGCGGGCATGCTGCATGGCTTCCAGCAACACCACGCCAAACGCCTCGGTGCGCTCGCGTGATGCCAAGCAAAAGAGATCGCACTGGGCAAGCAAAGCATGCTTTTGTGCCTCATCCACAGCACCCAGTAGACGTGTGGCTGGCTGAGCGCCATGCGGAGTCACGTTGCTTATCAGCTCTTCAAGCGTTTCCTGAAGCTCACCGCTTCCCACGATTAGCAGTTCCACGCCGGGCAGAGTGGAAACAGCATGAATCAGCGTTTCGAAGCCTTTGTAGTAGGTGAGCCTACCCACCGACAGCAGCCGGAACTGGGTGTCTGCTCGCCAAAACGATGGTGTTTTGCTAATGGTTTGTGCGTCGACCGAGGCTTCACGCAAGTTGATGCCCAGCGGGACAACATCACACTTGTCGGTCCAAGCGCGTAGGGCTGAGCTGGCTTTCAGATATGGTGGAGACGTCGCGAATATCTGTTGCGCGCGCTCTAGCAACGCTTGTTCAAAGGGCCTATAGAGCAAGTAGGCGAGCGCGACAGACCATTTGATATTGGATACCACCACATCCGAGTGCCAATGCACGACCCAAGGCACTTTGCGAGCACTCGGTAAGGTGAGTGCCCACAGTGCCGAATTATTGGGCATATGCAGGTGTAGGACGTCGGGTTTGATCTGGTCGATGGCGCGCCTGAGAGCTCGTCGAAAGCCCATCGCCATCGGGGCATACACTAGATTGAACTGCACCGGAATGCGTTGCACCCAGGGTGGGTCCGCCGGTAAAGGGTCGCCATGGACCAGCGCATGGGCGTCTATCCCTTGCCGGCGTTGTTCGCAGATCAGATCCGCCAGAAAGACTTCCATCCCTCCGCGATAGGGGGGATAAAACTTGCCGACGTGCAGTACGCGCATGGTGAGAGACGGACGGTTCAGGGTTTTTGCGACTTGGTAGTCGCAATTTGCTCGCGTACTGCTCGATATTGCGGATTGCGGGGGTCCATGCCAATGGCTTGGTCCAGGTCCTTTAATGCCTGGGCCTGATTCCCACCACGTTGATGTGCGAGGCCACGACCATAAAAGGCAGCCGGGTTGGGGGCGCGTGCCAGCAGTCGGTCAAAAAGGCCGATTGCACGTGCTGTATCTCCCTTGCCCACCAGTGCCATGCCGAGGCCCAGTTCCAATCGGGAGTTGCCAGGGCTCTGTTGTAGCAGCAGGGTGAAGTCAGCAATCGCGGCGTCGAATTGATTGGCGCCAATGGCCGCTTCGGCGTGGCGCAAACGCAGCAGCTGTTGCATTTTCTCCCCCCCTTCAATGGCTTCGGCAGGAGCCTTCAGCGCAGCATCAAAGTTCTGATATGCCTTGGCATACTGGCCCAACGCAAAGGCCGATTCTCCGCGGTGATAGTGCAATGACTGGCCTGAAAAACCTTTGGCCTGGGCCTTGTCGAACGCTTGCAGCGCCTCGGCATGTTTCTTCTGCTGCTGTAACGCGACGCCTGTGTTGAAACGGGCGTTGCCTTGTGGGTCACCCAGCGCATCGGCGGTGGCAAAGCTACGTTCAGCCTGGGTCAGCAGGCCCTTTTCCAGTTGGTACGCACCGAGATTGAGATAGGCGCGACTGCGGCCTACGGCATTGGGAGGTGCGGTGGGGCTGATCTTGTCGGCTGCGTCACCCCACGCCGAGCCTGCATCCTTCAATGACATCACCCGTTCCAAGGCCAGGGCGCCGAATAACACGCCCAGCACCACGCCAACGATGTAAATGCTGCGCGGCTTGAATCCCGTGAGCACGATGGCGGCTAGCCCTGGCAGGGCAACCGCCCACAGGTAGCTGCGGTACAGCACAAAGGGATCCTGAACCCACACGGTGGAAAACTCGGTCACGTACCAGAGCAACGGAAACAGTAGTAGCAATCCAGCGAGACCCCAGAGGTTGCTACGGCGCACGGCCAGCCACAGGCTAGTCAACAGCAACGCGAGATAGGACAACGCGCCCAGAAGGTGCCAAGAAGAGCCAAAACTGAGAGGGAATGCAGGCCGTAAATCAATGGACATCCATTGCACGTTGGGGAACACCCACAGCAGCCCGTACACGAAGAACAGAGCGGCTTCGTTCAAGATGCTGAGCGGGTAGATCTGCTGCGTAATGCCAGGGCGCAGCGCTTCCAACTGCTGCGCCAGAGCGAGAGACTGAGGGTCGAACAGCCTGCCTATGACATGGCCATAAACGCTCCAGAGCGCACCGATGGCCATCACCAGCACCAGCAGTGCGACGCCGACGATGGTTGCAATCTGCTTCCAGCCGGGGCGGCGGACAAAGATATACAGAGGCACGGCCATGGCTACTGTCATCACCGCATATTCCTTGGAGAGCACTGCCGCCACGTAGCTCAGCAGCGCGCCCGCGAACCAGCTAGCACGGCTCGTTTGCAGTCCACGCACAAACATCCAGCATGCCAAGACGGCAAACAGCGTGGCCATGAGGATCGAACGCTGTGCAAGGTAGGCCACGGCATACACGGCAACGGGATTGAGCGCGAAAAGAGCCACCCCTACGCGTAGCGCCGCCGCACGGGAGCGCACGAAATGCTCCTGCTCCTCAAACTCTTGCGGGAAGCGCGCCATGCCGATCAGCGATTTCAGCAGTGCAAATAGTGCAGCTACCACCCCGAGGTGCAGTGCAAGATTGACGGTGCGCTGCTTCCACCAGCCATCGCCAAACAAATCCTGTATCCACACAAAGCTTCCATACGACAGCATGCGTTGCTTGATCTGCAACAGACTGCCATATTCCCCAAAGATGGTCCCGTCGCTCAGGCGCAAGTCGTCAAAGACTAGTCCATTACCCATACTGGGGAGGTATATGCCCAACACTGCAATCAGGAGAGCAGCGGCATACACATAGGGGGTCTTGGAAGATTCGGTCATGGAAACGTGATTCCAGTGTTGAGGGGCATATATGCCCTGCTGGCAGCCAATATGGCTGGCGAGTCTAAGAGAAACGGAGAACTCGTTACACCCATTGTTCCGCCGTTAGCCGAAGGAAGTGGTCCAGCATGTGGAAGTGGTCTTCAAAGAACGCTTCTTCCATGCCCGCGAGCCGGTCGATGGCCACCCACTCGGCATGCGCCGCGTCGTCAGCCGCCTGCACCGGGGGTAGCGGGGCGTCCTGCAGGTCGAAGTAGTGCGCGTGGGTGATGGTGCGGCCGCGTTGGCTGCGGTCGGGGTGGTCGAACACCGTCACACTGCGCAGCGCCGCGCGCAGCGTGGCCTCGGGCAGGGCGCAATTCGTTTCCTCTGCCAGTTCACGCAGGCAGGACTGCCACAGCGTCTCGCGTTGTTCGATGAAGCCGCCGGGCACCGCCAGCAGGCCACGCCCTGGTGCGTGGGCGCGGCGGATGAGTAGCACATGGTCCTGGCAGCGCAGTACCGCGTCCACGGTCACGAACACGGGCGGGTAGGGCGCCGTTGCCCAGGCGGCGCGGTAACCGCGCAGCATCTGCCATTCCTGCTGCAGTGTGGCGAAGTGCGGCGTGTGGGCGAATTGCTCCAACAGCGCTTGCGTGGCGGGCGGCAGCATGGGCGCCAGCGGCTGCAGCGCATGGGCCACGGTGGCGGGTGTGGCGCCGAAGTAGGCGTCGCGGATGGCGGTCGCGTCGATGCGGCCCTGGCGCTCCATGCGTATCAATTCCCAGCCCGGAAAGGCGCTGAGGTAGCTGCTCGTGGCGTCCTTGAAATGGCCGACCAGCCCCACGCGCGCCTGCGGCGGGCTATGGCGCGCCACCGCGTTGCGCACGGCCTCCACCCACACCGCCTCGTTGTAGTAGTCGCGCACCGGCAGCACGGTGAGGCGCGTGCGGTCGCCCTCGGGCAGAGCACCGCGCAGCATGGCTTCGCGTTCGTGCCAGGTGAACGGGTTCTTGGGTGTGCGCGCCTGGAAGGCCGAGCCGACGATGACGATGACCTGCCGCGCCTGCACCAGCGCTTCGCGCAGCAGGGCGAGATGGCCGGTGTGGACGGGCTCGAAGCGGCCGATGAGGATGGCGGTATCGTACATGCGGCGATTCGTGTGTTCTCAAAAAAGTGAGCTGCTCGCGCTTGATGGATAAGCGCTAGAGGCAAATTTCGCTTGAAGTCGCCAGCCGTGCACCCTGGGCGTGCATCGCCTCCAGGAAGGCCTCATGCTGCGCCTCGAAGCCGGCCACGGGGCTCATGCAATCGGTGAGCAGCACCAGACGCCGCGGGCTCCACCCGGGGTGCAGGCGGGCCAGGTGCTGGATGATGTGCTCGGTGGTGGCGCGCACGCAGTGGCTGCTGGCCTCGCCTGCGATGAGCAGCAGGTCTGCGCTGGCCAATTGGTCCAGCAGATGGGTGTTCAGGGCGGTGTGCGGGTCGGCCGCGTCGGGTACTTCGGCCTGTACGGCGCTGTAGTGCTCGGTCCAGGGGCTCATGCCCTTGAAGACGGACTGCACGGCGCGCAGGCGATGCGCCTGCCAGTCGCTGCACGCGGCCAGCACGTCGGTATGCACGCCATGGCCCCAGCTGCCGATTTCGCAATGCACGGGCCAGACCATGAGGGTGTAACGGCCCTGGGTTTCCAACGTGTCCAGGTAGTCCAGTGTGCGCGCCAGCGCGGCAGGGTCACGCGGCGCAAACGCACCCGCGCGGACCTGCGCAGCGGTGATGGCGGTGAAGGGCGCCACCGCGCCCCCGTCGCTGCGCTGCCAGTAGGCAGGGTGCGCCACGTCGTACCGCTGGTGCGAGTCGAGGGTGACAGTGATGTGGTCGATACCTGCCCCCTGCGCGCGGATGAACGCTGCCAGGCGCTGCATGTCCGCATGTGCGCCGGGAACGGGCAGCGCCGGGGCGGTTACCGCGCCGCTATGGGGATCGCGCGAATGCCACGCGGCGGGCAGATCGCAGAAGTCGTTCTGAGGATCGATGGCGAGCAGGTGAACGGTGCGTGTCATGGCGCGGATGCGAGCGTGCAGGGCCTGCAGTGTAGGCAACTGCGGGGCCGCATCCGGCCGGCACCGCTATTTGATGGCTTTGCGCGCGGCCCCGATACCCAGCAGCGCGAGCACCACGAACAGCACGGCCAATACCAGGAACACCACGAACAGCACCTTGGCGATGGCGGCCGAGCCAGCGGCCACGCCGGTGAACCCGAGCGCGCCGGCGATGAGCGAAATGATGGCAAAGATGATCGCGTACTTGAGCATGGGATAGGCCTCCTTGGGATGGGCAGCCGGCGGGTGCGGCGGCTGGGCATCAGAGTAGGGGCGCTGGCGCAGGCACTCCGTCATCTGGCGAAACCGCAGCGTGTAGGAGGGTGTTGACAGTGCTGCCGGTTATCGCAGCGCATGCAGCGCCACGCCGCCGGCGATCGGCGCGCACAATAAGAGAGGAATCCGGCCCTGGGTTGAGTGCCAGGAAATGCACGCCGGCAACAAGAAGAAACTGTTCCAGCGTCCTTACCCTTGTGTTGGCGCGGTGCGCAAAGGCGTGCCGCGCGGGGCGCAGCCTGGACGCGTGGAGCCGGGGTGTATTGGAAAAAATGGCGTCTGCAAGGGCATACATGCGCGGCCTTGCCCAGCAGGGCATCGCTGCGGCCCTGCAGCAGGCCGCCGCCCTTAGCGCCGAGAATCTCCCGGCGCAGCCGCCACGCGTTCGCGCAATGCGTTGTGGAAGTGGCGCTGGTCCTAAAAGCCCAGTTCCTGCGCCACCGTGGCCGGCGCACCTCCAGCGGCCAGCAGCGCGCGCGGCGTTGATACCCGCGCCTGCACAGGCTTACAAGCCGGCCGCTTGGCGCCGCGCGGCGGCGTACTGGTCTGCGTTCGCAACGCGGCGGGATACGAACTCCGCCCCCAAGCTCAGGGACTGCCTGGACGCAGACGTGGGGTTCATAGCCCCGCCGCTGCACGCAGCGCCTGGGCTTTGTGCCGCAAGGCTGCCGCACCCGCTGGTGGGGGTCGCCGTGCCTTACAGCCCGGCCGCTGCACGCAGCGCGGCAGCCTTGTCCGTCCTCTCCCAGGTGAACTCGGGTTCCTCGCGGCCAAAGTGGCCGTAGGCGGCGGTCTTCGCGTAGATGGGGCGCAGCAGGTCCAGCATCTGGATGATGCCCTTGGGGCGCAGGTCGAAGTGCTCCTGCACCAGCTGGGCGATCTGGTCGTCGGGGATCACGCCGGTGCCCTCGGTGTACACGGTGATATTCATCGGGCGCGCCACGCCGATGGCATAAGCCACCTGGATCTGGCACTGGCGCGCCAGGCCGGCGGCCACGATGTTCTTGGCCACGTAGCGCGCAGCGTAGGCGGCGCTGCGGTCGACCTTCGTCGGATCCTTGCCGCTGAATGCGCCGCCGCCGTGCGGGCAGGCGCCGCCGTAGGTGTCCACGATGATCTTGCGGCCCGTCAGGCCGCAGTCGCCCTGCGGCCCGCCGATGACGAAGCGACCCGTGGGGTTGATGAGGTACTTGGTGTCCTGCAGCCATTCCTTGGGCAGCACCGGCTTGATGATCTCCTCGATGATGGCCTCGGTGAAGCTGGCCTTCATTTTGGTCGCCGTCTCGCTCTGGTCGGGGCTGTGCTGGGTGGAGAGCACCACGGTGTCGATGCTGTGGGGCTTGCCGTCCACGTAGCGCATGGTCACCTGGCTCTTGGCGTCCGGGCGCAGGAAGGGCAGGCGGCCGTCCTTGCGCAACTGGGCCTGGCGCTCGACCAGGCGGTGCGCGTAGTAGATGGGCGCGGGCATCAGCTCGGGCGTCTCGTCGCAGGCGTAGCCGAACATCAAGCCCTGGTCGCCCGCGCCGGTGTTCAGGTGGTCGTCGCTGGCGTGGTCCACGCCCTGGGCGATGTCGTTGGACTGCTTGTCGTAGGCCACGAGCACTGCGCAGCCCTTGTAGTCGATGCCGTACTCGGTGTTGTCGTAGCCGATGCGCTTGATGGTGTCGCGCGCCACCTGGATGTAGTCCACGTGTGCGTTGGTGGTGATCTCGCCGGCCAGTACCACCAGGCCGGTGTTGGTCAGCGTCTCGGCTGCCACGCGGCTGCGGGGGTCTTGCGTGAAGATCGCGTCCAGGATGGCGTCGGAGATCTGATCCGCCACCTTGTCGGGGTGGCCTTCAGAGACCGATTCGGACGTGAAGAGGAAATCGTTCGCCATTTGAATAAACTCCGTGTTGTCAGCATTTGGGCGTTGCCCAGAGCCTCATGGAGCCTCGGCGAACGCTTTAGCAGTTGTGTTTAACGTCGCCCTGCAAGTTGCTCATTTAACTCGGCGACGACCGTCATTGTAATGTCATCCCTCTTTCGGCTCGTTTCCGCGCTGCCCTTGTGGTTGCTGCATGTCATTGGCGCGGCGCTTGGCTGGGTGGCGTTTTGCGCATCGCCCACCTACCGCCGCCGCTTCATCGACAACGCCGCGCGCGCGGGTTATGCCTTGCGTGACGTGCGTGCGGCCATAGCGCACGCGGGGCGCATGGTGGCCGAGGCGCCGCGTCTGTGGCTGCGGCCCGAGCCGCCGGCCTGCGAGATACACGGGGCCGAATGCGTGCAACGGGCCTGGGGCCAAGGCCGCGGCATCGTGTTCCTCACGCCGCACATCGGTTGTTTCGAGTTGTCGGTGCAGGCGGCGGCGCGGCGCTGGTCGCCGGAGCACGGCCCCATCACCATCCTGTACCGGCCCGCGCGCCAGCGCTGGCTGGCCGAGGTGATGCAGACCGCGCGCAACCGCCCCGGCATCCAGGCCGTGCCCACCACGTTGCAGGGCGTGCGCCAGATGATCAAGGCGCTGCGGCGCGGCGAGGCGGTGGGCCTGCTGCCTGACCAGGTGCCGCCGCAGGGGCTGGGGGTGTGGTCGCCGTTCTTCGGCCGCCCGGCCTACACCATGACGCTGGCTGCGCGCCTGGTGCAGCAGACCGGTGCGGCGGTGATCCTGGCGCGGTGCGAGCGCCTGCCACGCGGGCGCGGCTATGTGTTGCACCTGGAGGATTTGCCCCAGCCGCTGGCGCCTACACTCGACGCGGCCGTGCTGCAGCTCAACCAAGCCATGGAATACCTCATCCGCCAAAGCCCCGACCAATACCTGTGGGGCTACGCCCGCTACAAGCAGCCCCGCGCGGAGATGCATACCTCTGCCGGGGCCGATGCACCGCCGGAGGGCCGCGCATGATGGCGCGCGCGGGCATCGCGCTGCTGAATCTGCTGGGCCGCCTGCCGCTGCCGGCGCTGCGCGCGCTGGGGCGGTTCATCGGCCGGGTGCTGTTCGTGCTGGCCGTGCCGCGGCGCAGGGTGGCGCTGCGCAACCTGGCCCTGTGCTTCCCGGAGGTGTCCGAGTCGCAGCGCCGCGCGTGGGCGCGCGAGTCCTTCGTGGTGTTCTGCCAGACCTTCCTGGACCGCGGCTGGTTGTGGTCGGGCTCCGAGGCGCTGGTGCGCAGCCGCGTGAAGCTGGTGGGCGCGCTGCACGAGCTGGAAGGCGACACGCCAACCATCGTCTTCGCGCCGCACTTCTACAGCATGGACGCAGGCGGCCTCGCCTTGCCGCTGAACACACGGCGCGAGTTCACCTCGATCTTCGCCACCAACCCCGACCCGGTGTTGGACGCATGGTTCATGGCGGGCCGCCAGCGCTTTGGCAACGTGCGCATGCTCAACCGCGCCGACGGTGTGAAACCCATCATCTCGTGCCTGCGCAAGGGCGGGCTGCTGTACCTGCTGCCCGACATGGACTACGGCAGGAACGACTCGGTGTTCGTGCCCTTCTTCGCCATGCCGGACGCGGCCACCATCCCGTCACTGTCGCGCTTTGCGCGCCTGGGGCGCGCCAAGGTGGTGGCGCTGTACAGCCGCATGACGCCCGAGGGCTACGTGGCCGAGCTGACCCCCGCCTGGGACCACTTTCCCACCGAGGACCATGTGGCCGACACGGCGCGCATGAACCGCGAGCTGGAAGCCGCCATCCGCACCATGCCCGCGCAGTACTACTGGGTGCACAAGCGCTTCAAGACCCGCCCGGAGGGGCAGAATTCGGTGTATCAGTAAAAATGGCTCTAGCGCTTATCTGGTAAGCGCTAGCAGCTACGGAAATCATAGTTCCTGGCGAAGAAGATCCGCCAGGGTGTCGCGCACCAGCCCCGGCTGCTCGTGCACCACCCAGTGCGTGGCGCCCGGCACCTGCTGCACCTGCAGGCGTGGCACCCAGGCTTGGAGCCCCTGCAGCAGACCGGGCAGCAACGCGGGGTCGTCCATGCCCCACAGCACTTGCGTGGGTACGGACACCTGCAGCATGTCGGCGGGCAGCGTGAGGGAGCGGATGTCCGGCGTCCCGTCGTCCTGGGAAGACGAGGGCAGCGGCGGCCGCAGCGGACTGGCACGGTAGTAGTTGCAAGGCCCGGCAAGCCCCGCCGCCCACTGCGCGCGGTAGTGCGCGCGCAGTGCAGGGGTGAGCCAGCCGGGCGCGCTGCCATCGGCGCGGCGAAAGAAGCCGAACAGGCGCGCGAAATCGTTCTCGGCCAGCAGCGACTCGGCATCGGGGCGGCACAGGAAGTGCATGTACGCACTGGCCTCCTGCTGCGCGGCACTACTCTGCAATTCGCGCAAGAAGGCGCCAGGGTGCGGCGCGTTGATGACCATCAGGCGCTTGAGCAGTCCGGGATGCTGGTTGGCCAGGTTCCAGGCCACGGCCCCGCCCCAGTCGTGTGCCACCAGCGCGGCCAGCGGCGTGCCGGCACCGGCTTCCTGGGCGATCAGCGCGGCGATGTCCTGCACCAGATGTTTGGGGCGGTAGGCCTCTATCGCAGCCGGCGCGCTGGAGGGTGCATAGCCGCGCAGCCAGGGCGCCACGCAGCGGTAGCCGCCGTGTGCCGGATCGGCGAAATGGCCCAGCAGCGCGTCCCAGATAAACGCGCCTTCGGGAAAGCCGTGCAGGAACAGCAGCACCGGGCGCCCCGGCATGCCGGCCACGCGGCAGTGCAGCGTGATGCCGTGCGGCAGTGTGTGGGTGATCGTCTCCGCCATACGCTACGCCTTTCATAGCTGCCAGCGCTTGATGGACGGGCGCTGGCGTCAGTTTTGGTCTTCAGATGGCGGCAGGGCTTCCACGGCCGCATCCTCTTTTTGGACGGGGTGGGCCCACTGCCACAGCAGTTGCGCCACTTCGTCCACGCCCTGCTTCTTGAGCGCGGAGAACATCCTGACCTCACCGCCGCCGGCCTGCAGTCGCGTGATGGACAGTGCCTTGGCCTGCTCGGCGCGCGTGAGCTTGTCGGCCTTGGTGAGCAGCACCAGGAACTTGAGCCCTGCCTCCACGCGCGGCCGCACGGCGTTCAGCAGCGCCTCGTCCAGCTCGGTCAGGCCCAGGCGCGGGTCGCACAGCAGCACGATGGCGGTGAGACTTTCGCGGCTCACCAGGTAGCTCAGCATCACTTGCTGCCAGCGCAGCTTGTCCGAGCGCGACACGGCCGCGTAGCCGTAGCCCGGCAGATCGGCCAGCACCGCGTCCGTCGCGCCCTGCTTGCCCAGCGCGAACAGGTTGATGTGCTGGGTGCGCCCGGGCTTCTTGGATGCAAACGCCAGTTGGCGCTGCTGGGTGAGGGTGTTGATGCAGGTGGATTTGCCTGCGTTGGAGCGGCCCACGAAGGCGATCTCGGGCACCTCGATGGCGGGCAAATGGTGCAACTGCGCGGCCGTCGTCAGGAAGCGCGCGGTGTGCATCCACCCCATGGCGACCTTGGCGTCCGGCGCTGGCGGGAGGGAGCCAGCAACTGGCGCATGTGATGTGGTCGGCATATATGGGTTTTCCAAGGGATAGGGCGAAACAGGGGGCATTGTAGAATCGCGGGGTTTTGCGCTCATAACACAAGATCCCCCGATATGAAGTTGCTCGCCTCTCTGCTGATGGCTGCCGCACTGGCAGTCCCCGCTGCCTCGGCCCTTGCCGCAGGCGAAACCCCGGCGCCGCAAAAGGCAGCGAAGCCTGATCTCGTGAAGGGCGAGGCCAGCTACGCCGCCGTGTGCGCCGCCTGCCACGCCGCCGACGGCAATTCCACCATCGCAGCCAACCCCAAGCTGGCGCAACAGCATCCGGAATACCTGGTCAAGCAGCTGCAGGAGTTCAAGGCCGGCAAGCGCGCTGACCCGATCATGCAAGGCATGGCCGCCATCCTCTCCGAGGACGACATGCGCAACGTGTCGTGGTGGCTGGCCTCCAAGCAAGCCAAGGAAGGCTTTGCCAAGGACAAGGATCTGGTCGCCATGGGCGAACGCATCTACCGCGGCGGCATCCAGGAGCGCAACATTGCCGCCTGCGCCGGCTGCCACAGCCCCAACGGTTCCGGCATTCCTGCCCAGTACCCGCGCCTGTCGGGCCAGCATGCCGACTACACGGTCAAGCAACTGGTGGACTTCCGCGACGGCAAGCGTGGCAACAACGTGCAGATGCGCGACGTGGCCGCCAAGCTCAACGACCGCGAGATCAAGGCCGTGGCTGACTACATTGCCGGTTTGCGTTGATTCACGTCAAATTTCCAGGGGTGCTCCGATGCGCCTTTGGAACCTACCGCCGATAATCGCACCCAAGACGGGCGGGCTCATCTGAACGGATGGCCCGCCCTTTCTCATGGGCCTACGCACGCAGGGTTGACCGGCGTAGGTGGATTCCTCCCGGCCTTCGCGTCTTTCATGTCTGACACCACTTTCGGTCCTAGCAGCGCCCCCCGGACGCACGCCATGCGGTCGATGACCGAGCTGCTGGCGTCCATGCGCTTCGCGATCGCGTTGCTGACCGTGATCTGCATTGCCTCGGTGATCGGCACGGTGCTCAAGCAGCACGAGCCGGCCGTCAACTATGTGAACCAGTTCGGCCCGTTCTGGGCGGAGGTGTTCCTGGCGCTCAAGCTGAACGCGGTCTACAGCGCCTGGTGGTTCCTCGTGATCCTGGGCTTTCTGGTGGTCAGCACCTCGCTATGCATTGCCCGGCATGCACCCAAGTATCTGGCCGACCTGCGCACCTACAAGGAAGACATCCGCGAGAAGAGCCTGCAGGCGTTCCACCACAAGGCCAGCGCGGAGCTGGCGGCCGAAACGCCCGAGGCGGCCGCGCGCCGCGTGGGCCAGCAACTGGTTGCCAAAGGCTGGAAGGTGCGCCTGCAGCAGCGCCAGACCCCGGCAGGTGACGGCTGGATGGTGGCCGCCAAGGCCGGTGCCGCCAACAAGCTGGGCTATATCGCCGCGCACAGCGCCATCGTGCTGGTGTGCCTGGGCGGCCTGCTGGACGGCGATCTCGTCGTGCGGGCACAGATGTGGTTTGGTGGCAAGACGCCCTATGCCGGCTCGGGATTGATCTCCGAGGTCAAGCCCGAACACCGGCTGTCCGAGCGCAATCCCACGTTCCGCGGCAATCTTGTGGTGGCCGAGGGCACGCAGTCCGGCACCGCCATCCTGAGCCAGTCCGACGGCGTATTGCTGCAGGAACTGCCGTTTGCCGTCGAGCTCAAGAAGTTCATCGTGGAGCATTACTCCACCGGTATGCCCAAGCTGTTCGCCAGCGAGATCGTGATCCACGACCGCGCCACGGGCGAGGCCACGCCGGCGCGCGTGGAGGTCAACCATCCCGTGAGCTACCGGGGCATCGAAATCTACCAATCCAGCTTTGACGATGGCGGCTCCGAAGTGCACCTGCGTGCGCGCCCCATGGTGCCTGGCGCGGAGCCCTTCGATGTGCAAGGCGTGATCGGCGGCTCCACGCGCCTCACGCACTCGGGCTCGGGCGAAGGCATGACGCTGGAGTTCACGGGGCTGCGGGTGCTCAATGTGGAGAACTTCGGCGATACCGGCGCCAGCGGTTCGGGCGCTGACGTGCGCAAGGTGGATCTGCGCGAATCGATCGAATCGCGCCTGGGTGCCGGCAACAAAACCGTGAGCAAGCGCGAACTGCGCAACGTAGGCCCCAGCATCACCTACAAGCTGCGCGATGCCGCGGGCCAGGCGCGGGAGTTCCACAATTTCATGCTGCCCGTGGACACGGGCGACGGTCAGCCCATGTATTTGCTGGGTGTGCGTGAGACCCCCGCGGAGCCCTTCCGCTACCTGCGCGTGCCGGTGGATGCCGAGGGTGGCATGGACGGCTTCTTACGCATGCGCCTGGCACTGGCCGATCCGCAGATGCGCGAACTGGCGGTGCGTCGCTACGCGGCAGCGGCCGTGGATGGGGCGCGCCCCGAGCTGGCCGCGCAACTCGCGCAGTCGGCAGGGCGCGCGCTCGCGCTGTTCGCCGGTGCGATCGACGAGCCTGCTGCGGCGGGCGGCCGGCCGCGCGGCGGGCTGCAGGCGATCTCGGACTTCATGGAGGTCAATGTGCCCGAAGACGAGCGCAACCGCGCCAGCGAGGTACTGGTGCGCATCCTCAACGGCGCCCTGTTTGAACTGGCGCAGATCACCCGCGAACGTGCAGGCCTGGCCCCCTTGCCACAGAATGGCGCAACGCAGGCGTTCATGACGCAGGCGGTGTTGAGCCTGAGCGATGCACAGGCCTATCCGGTGCCCCTGGCGTTCGAGCTGCGTGACTTCAAGCAGGTGCAGGCCAGCGTGTTCCAGGTGGCGCGCGCGCCGGGCAAGAACGTGGTGTACCTGGGTTGCGCGCTGCTGATCATCGGCGTGTTTGCCATGCTCTACGTGCGCGAACGCCGCGTATGGGTATGGCTGGCACCCCATGAGACTGGCGCCCGCGCGACGATGGCGCTGTCCACCAACCGCAAGACGCTGGATGCGGATCGTGAATTCGCGCAGCTCACCACCCAATTGATCGGAACATCCCCGCACGGAGGTGCCTCATGAATACAGCCACGACCACGCTCACGTTGAGCGAAGGGTATTTCGCACGCCGCAGCTGGTGGGACTGGCTGTTTGCGTTGTTGGTGGTCGCGGGGGGCGTGTTCGCGCTGCAGCGCTATGCGGCGTACATGGATGTGTATGAGAAGGCCATTTTGCTGGGCTCCATTCCCAGCGCGATCTGGCTGGGCTGGTTTTGGCGCCCGCTGAGCACACTGATGCTGATGGTGGCCGCGTGCTCGCTGCTGGCCATCGGGCTGTACCAGAACAATGGCGCGGGCGACCTGGCGCGCGCGGACACGGTCTTCGGACTCAAGTACTTTCTGTCGAGCCAGTCGGCCATCCTGTGGATGAGCATGCTGTTCTTCATGAGCACCGCGTTCTATTGGGTGGGCATGCTCTCGCGCGGTCAAGGGCAGACGATGATGCGCATCGGCTCGCGCATTGCGTGGGTGGCCGTGGCGCTGGCACTGATCGGCACCATGGTGCGCTGGTACGAAAGCTACCAGATCGGCCCGGATATCGGCCACATCCCGGTGAGCAACCTCTACGAGGTGTTCGTCATGTTCTGCTGGATGACGGCCGTGTTCTACCTGTACTACGAGGAGCAGTACGAAACCCGCGCGCTCGGCGGCTTCGTGATGCTGGTGGTGAGCGCCGCCGTGGGCTTTCTGTTGTGGTACACGGTCGTGCGCGAGGCACATGAGATCCAGCCGCTGGTGCCCGCGCTAAAGAGCTGGTGGATGAAGCTGCATGTGCCGGCCAACTTCATCGGCTACGGCACCTTCGCGCTGTCGGCCATGGTGGCCTTTGCCTACCTGATCAAACAGCAGGCGAGCGAAACGCGCTGGTGGAAACTGACACCGCTGTGGCTGTTGGGCGTGGTGCTGTGCTTTGAGCCCATCGTCTTTCGCCAGGGTGCGGCCGACAACGGCGGTGGCTACTGGATGGTGTATTTCGGTGTTTCTGCGCTGATCGTGGCGGGCATCTTGTTGGCGCGCCGGCGCATTGCCGAGCGGTTGCCGTCCTTCGAGATCCTGGACGATGTGATGTACAAGTCCATCGCCGTGGGCTTTGCGTTCTTTACCATCGCCACGGTCCTGGGAGCGCTGTGGGCCGCGGAGGCCTGGGGCGGTTACTGGAGCTGGGACCCCAAGGAAACCTGGGCGCTGATCGTGTGGCTCAACTACGCGGCATGGCTGCACATGCGGCTGATGAAGGGTTTGCGCGGCACCATGTCGGCGTGGTGGGCGCTGGTGGGCCTGGCGGTGACCACCTTCGCCTTCCTGGGCGTGAACATGTTCCTGAGCGGGCTGCACAGCTACGGAACCTTGTAACCCTCGGCGTCCAAGGGGGGAACCTGCGGGCCCTGCCGGCAGTCTGTGTCTCATGCAGACTGTGGCAGATGCGGCTGCCAGAAGGACCCCCATGTTGATTCCTACCCGAGACAACGGATACATCCACCCTTGCGCTGGCGAGATCACGCCGCGCGCCGTCTATGAGCAGCGACGCGCCATGCTCCGCCTGCTGGCAGCGGGTGCTGGTGGCGCGGCGATGGCCGGCTGGGCAGGGCGTGTTGCCCTCGCTGACCAAGTCCGCCGCCCGGGGAGGCTCGCACCCCTGCCGGGTGCGCCGTCCGCCGTGCCGGGCGCGGTGACCATGGAGAAGGTCACCGAGTACCAGGACGCCACCACGTACAACAATTTCTACGAATTCGGCACGGACAAGAGCGACCCCGCGCGCAATGCCCATACCCTGAAAACCCGCCCCTGGACCGTGGAAGTGGAAGGCTTGGTCAACAAGCCACGGCGCTTCGATATCGACGAGCTGCTCAAGCTCAGCGCGCAGGAGGAGCGCATCTACCGCCTGCGCTGCGTCGAGGGCTGGTCCATGGTGATCCCCTGGGTGGGGTACTCGTTGGCAGAGTTGATCAAGCGGGTGGAGCCGCAGGGCAGTGCCAAGTACGTCGAGTTCGTCACGCTGGCGGACAAAGCCACCATGCCTTACGTGGGCTCGCGTGTGCTGGACTGGCCTTACACCGAAGGCCTGCGCTTGGACGAGGCCATGCATCCGCTCACGCTGCTCGCCTTCGGCATGTATGGCGAGGTGCTGCCCAATCAGAATGGCGCACCGGTGCGCATCGTCGTGCCGTGGAAGTACGGCTTCAAGAGCGCCAAGAGCATCGTCAAGATCCGCTTCGTCGAGAAGGAGCCTGGTACCGCGTGGAACAAGGCTGCACGGCAGGAGTACGGCTTTTATTCCAACGTGAATCCGGATGTGGACCACCCGCGCTGGAGCCAGGCCACCGAACGGCGTATCGGCGAGGGCGGACTGTTCGCCAAGAAGCGCAAGACCCTGCTTTTCAATGGCTACGAGGCCCAGGTGGGACAGCTCTACGCGGGCATGGATCTGCGCAAGTTCTACTGATGGTGCATGCACGCCTTTCGGGCAGTACTCCCGCGCTGGCGGGTCGCGGCTGGGGTGCGCGCGTGTTGTTGCACCCGGCAGCCAAGCCGGTGCTGTTTGTGCTGTGCCTGCTACCACTGGCCTGGCTGGTGTATGGGGCGGCCGCCGATCGCCTGGGCGCCAACCCTGCCGAAGCCCTGATCCGCTCCACGGGCGACTGGACGCTGCGCATGCTGTGCCTCACCCTGGCAGTCACACCCCTGAGGCTGGCGCTGGCTCAGCCGCCGCTGGCACGCTTTCGGCGCATGCTGGGGCTGTACACCTTCGCCTACGCGGCACTCCACTTGCTGTGCTACGGCTGGTTCGACATGGGGCTGGATGTGCCGGAAATCCTTCGTGACGTGCTCAAGCGCCCCTTCATCCTGGTGGGCATGGGCTGCTTTGCGGTGCTCCTGGCGCTGGCGGCCACGTCGTTCAACCGGGCCATGCGCTGGATGGGCGGGCGGCGCTGGCAGCAACTGCACCGCGGCGTGTACCTGGCCGCGGGGCTGGCGATCCTGCACTTTTTCTGGATGCGGTCGGGCAAGAACGACTTTGCCGAGGTGGCGGTCTATGCCGCCATCCTGGCGGCGTTGCTGCTCGCTCGACCTTGGTTGCGCCAGCGCCGCCGTGCGGTCTGATTGCTATTAGTTAGATAGCTGCTAGCGCTTTTTGGGTAAGCGCTAGAGCCGATTTTCTATCAAACCTTCAGGCGCGCACGGCTTGCAGCGCAGGGCGCACCTGGCGGGTGACGGGGTCGATGTGACCCGTGGGGATCTGGTAGGCGCGGTCATCAAACAAGTCGATGCCACACATCAGGCTGTCGAGCCATTGGAAGAAGTCGTCGATGGCCGGCTTGCCCATGATGGGCGCGCCGTGCTGCGGAACCACCATGGCGATGTCGAGTTGCCGCGCCATGCGCGTCCACAGGCGCAGGATCTTGTTGGAGACCATGTAGCGGCGGTGAAAGCCTTCCATGCGTGGAATGTGCGGTGCCAGATGGGTCACCGGCACGCGTGCGTCGGCGCCCGAGGTCATGGAGACGCCCAGGTCGCCCGTGAACAGGATGCGGCTGACCGGGTCGTAGAAGTGGAAGTTGCCTTCGGAATGCATGAAATGCGCCGGCAGCAGCACCAGCTCGTGCCGGCCCAGCGGCAGGCGGCCGCCGCTGTCGGGCACCCCGATGATGCGGTTCTCGGTTTTGCCGAGCTTGGTGAAGTGCGGCGCGAAGCGCTCCCAGATGCGTGAGATGACCAGCGTCGCCTTGGTGCTGCTCAACCAGCGGTCCAGCGAGGCGATGATGTCGGGGTCGGCGTGCGACGCAATCAGGTAGGACAGCTTGTGGGGCGGAAAGTGCTTGGACATGCCCATGAACAACTCGTTGAACGCCAGATTGCCGCCCGGGTCGATGATGGCGCCCGTGTCGTCGTCCACGATCAGGAACTGGTTGGCCTGAACCGCCTGCCCATCCTCCTCGACAAGGTCCGAGAACATCAGACAAGCGTGGTTCTTGTCCCGGTAGAGTTCAAGAGGTTCCTGAGGCATGCACGTGACTCCGCAATGAAAGTGTAATAGTACTCAGGGCGAAATGGTTATTCCTTGATGGTTATCAAGGGTTGCCCTGCGGTACCAGCTTTTCGCTGCGGAAGATGTCGTTCACGCTTTCGCGCGTGCGAATGAGGTGCGCTTGCGCTCCGTCCACCAGCACCTCGGCGGGTCGGGGACGGGTGTTGTAGGTGCTCCCCATGGAACTGCAGTACGCCCCGGCGGACAGCACTGCCAGCATGTCGCCCGCTGCCACCGCCAAGTTGCGGTCACGGCCGATCCAGTCCCCGCTTTCGCAGATCGGTCCGACGACGTCATACACGTGCGACACGGCCGTGGGGGCTGTTGCCTGCAGGGGCACGATGGCGTGGTAGGCCTGGTACATCGCCGGACGCGGCAAATCGTTCATGGCCGCATCGACGATGCAGAAGTTCTTTTGCTCGCCGGGCTTGAGGTAGAGCACCTCCGTCAGGCAAACACCGGCGTTGCCCACCAAGGAGCGACCGGGCTCGATCATCAATTGGCGGTCACCGTAGCC
The DNA here is from genome assembly GCA_003755025.1 of Diaphorobacter nitroreducens. Classification (GTDB taxonomy): domain Bacteria; phylum Pseudomonadota; class Gammaproteobacteria; order Burkholderiales; family Burkholderiaceae_C; genus Diaphorobacter; species Diaphorobacter nitroreducens. The sequence continues at coordinate 441,266 of RJVL01000001.1, forward strand.
GCGCGCGTCCAGCTTGGCCAACAGCTTGGCCCACAGCGCGTCGGCCCGTGGTGGCGTGTCGCCGTTGTAATCGATGCCCAGACCACCGCCAAAATCGATGTGGTGGATCGCGATGCCTGCGGCCTCGATGGCTTGCACGAGGTCCAGCATGCGATCCATGGCGTCCAGATACGGGCTCTCTTCCGTGATCTGGGAGCCGATGTGGCAATCGATGCCCACCACGCGCAAGCCGGGCAGGGCGGCTGCGCGCTGGTAGGTGGCAACCGTGCGTTCATGGGCGATACCGAACTTGTTGCCCTTGAGGCCCGTGGAAATGTAGGGGTGGGTCTTGGCGTCCACGTTGGGATTGACACGAATGCTGATCGGTGCGCGCAATCCCATGGATTGGGCCACTTCGCTCAGCACGTCGAGTTCTGCCTCGCTCTCCACGTTGAAGCAGCCAATGCCGACCTCCAGCGCCTGGCGCATTTCTGCGCGCGTCTTGCCTACGCCGGAAAAGATCACCTTCGCCGGGTCGCCGCCGGCCGCAATCACGCGTTGCAGTTCGCCGGCAGAAACGATATCGAAGCCGCAGCCATGGCGGGCGAAAAGCTGCAGGACAGCGAGCGACGAGTTCGCTTTCATGGCATAGCAGATCTGCACCTTGCGCCCAGCGAACCCGCGCTGGTAGGCACCCAGGGCGTCCAGCATGGCTGCCTGGGAATAGACGTAGAGGGGCGTGCCGAACTCCCGGGCCAGGTCGGCAAGGCGAAGGCCCTCCAACTGAAGCGCTTGGTCGTGGTAGTGCAAGTGGGGGTGGCCGGGCAGAACGGGATGGGTCATGGACGGGTGGTGGAAGCGGAATCGGCTGGCGACGAGGCGGGAGCCCGCGAGGCGGCGGGGTTGAGGGTTTCAGGCAGTGTGGCGCGCTGCGCGGCAGCCGGGTCCGTGGGCAGGTAAAGCGGGCCCCGTTGGCCACAGGCCGCGAAGGCTGCCGTGCTTACAGCAAGGACAATCGTCCTGACTAGAATTTGACGAGCTCTGAACATACGCAAATTGTAATGACCGACCTCGAATTCATGGACCGTGCAGAAAAGCTGCTGCTGGCGGTGGAACAAAGCTGCGACCGTATCAACGACACCACCGACGCTGATCTGGATGGCCAGCGTACGGGGGGCATGGTGACCATCACTTTCCGTAACCGCAGCCAGATCGTGATCAACCTTCAAAAGCCGCTGCACGAGATATGGATGGCGGCGCAATCCGGCGGATATCACTTCCGCCATGACGGGACGGCGTGGATGGATACCAAGGGTGCCGGTGAGTTCTTTGCAGCGCTCAGCCACAACGCCACTTTGCAAGCGGGGGAAGCGCTCCAGTTCACCGATTAGCGGCGACAGCGCGGCTCGACCCAACAGCGAAGGGCTGCGCAAATGATTGCGCGGGCGCACAGGCCCGCCTCTTCATCAATTACGGAACAGGTCGAGGATGCGGTTGCGCTCTTCGGGTGGAGGCGGTGTTCCCGGAGCCGGCGCACCGTCGGTGGGGGTGGCGCTCTCCATACCCAGGCTGGCGACGCCCGCGTTGCGTGCATATTCTTCGTAGAACCATTCGCCACTCACGTTCACGACGCCTGCGGGTACGGTGGGCTCCGCCACAGGGACGCCCTTAAGCGCTTTTTCCATGAAGCTGATCCAGACCGGCAGGCTGAGTCCGCCCCCGGTCTCACGGCTTCCGAGGTTGCGCGGCGTGTCGTAACCGATCCACGTCACAGCAGCCAGCGTGGGCTGGAAGCCTGCAAACCACGCATCGACTGCGTCATTGGTCGTTCCTGTCTTGCCATAGATATCGGGGCGTTTGAGCGTGGCCTGTGCACGTGCCGCCGTGCCGGAGCGCGCGACTTCCTGAAGCATGCTGTTCATGATGAACGCGTTGCGTGGCTCAATGGCGCGGGGGTTGTCTGCGACGGCGGGAGGTTGGAAATCCGACAGGATGCGTCCCTTGTGGTCCGTGACACGGGTGATGAGATAGGGGTTGATGCGGTAGCCGCCGTTGGCAAACACCGCGTAGGCCGAAGCGAGTTGCATCGGGGTGACAGAGCCTGCGCCCAGCGCCATCGTCAGATAGGGAGGGTGCTTGTCGGCTTCGAATCCGAAACGGGTCACCCAGTCCTGCCCGTTCTTGGGGCCGACAGCCTGCAGGATGCGAATGGAAACGACGTTCTTGGAGCGGGCAAGCCCGGCGCGCATGGTCATGGGACCGTCGTACTTGCCATCGTAGTTCTTGGGCTCCCAGGGTTGCCCGCCTGTCACGCCCGCACTGAAGAACAGGGGAGCATCGTTGATCACCGTGGCAGGTGTGAAGCCCTTTTCCAGAGCGGCGGAGTAGATGAACGGCTTGAACGCTGAACCTGGCTGGCGCCAGGCCTGGGTGACATGGTTGAACTTGTTCTTGTCGAAGTCAAAGCCGCCCACCAGGGCACGGATGGCACCGGAACGCGGATCGATGGCCACGAAAGCACCTTCCACCTCAGGAAGCTGGGTGATTTCCCAAGTCTTCTTGGGTGTTTGTACGACCCTGATGACCGCGCCCCGGCGCAGTTTGATGTTGGGCGGGGCTTTCTCGCTGAGTCCGGACTGCGCGGGCTTGAGGCCTTCGCCCGTGATCTCGATCTGTTCGCCATCGGCGCGGGCCGCCAGAATCCTCTTGGCGTTGACCTCCAGCACGACCGCGGCGAGCACATTGCCGTTATCCGGGTGGTTGGCCAGAGCGTCGTCGATGGCGTCTTCGGTCTCCTCAGACGCGGAGGGCAGGCTGACAAACCGCTCAGGCCCGCGATAGTGCTGTCGGCGCTCGTAGTCCATGATGCCTTTGCGCAACGCGGTGTAGGCTGTCTCCTGCTCGCCGGCATTCAGCGTGGTGTACACATTCAATCCGCGCGTGTATGCCTCGGGGCCGTACTGCGCGTAGATGAGTTGACGCGCCATCTCAGCAACGTACTCCGCATGGATACGGGTCGAATCCGTCGACGAGCGCAGCTTGAGATCTTCTTGCTTTGCAGCAGTGGCTTCCTCGGCAGTGATGAAGCCGTTTTCCAGCATGCGATCAATGATGTACAGCTGCCGGATCCTTGCGCGCTTGGGGTTGGAGATGGGGTTATAAGCGGATGGGGCCTTCGGAAGGCCAGCAAGCATGGCTGCTTCGGCAATGGATATGGACTTCAGCGGCTTGCCAAAATAGGTTTCTGCGGCTGCTGCAAATCCATACGCGCGATTTCCCAGATAAATCTGGTTCATGTAGATCTCGAGAATCTGGTTTTTTGTTAACAGATGCTCGAGCTTAAATGTGAGTAATATTTCGTAAATTTTTCTGGTAAATGTTTTTTCGGAAGAAAGATAAACATTTCGCGCCACTTGCATGGTAATGGTGGAAGCACCCTGGCTTTTTACGCGTCCCAGATTTGCCAGCGCAGCGCGCAACACCCCTTTGTAGTCCACGCCACCGTGCTGGAAGAAGCGTGCGTCTTCGATCGCCAACACTGCATTGGTCATCACAGGGGGGATGTCCTGGATGGGCGTCAAGTTGCGCCGCTCCTCACCGAACTCTCCCAGCAATGCGCCTTCTGCGGAGTACACCCGCAGGGGTAGCTTAGGGCGGTAGTCCGCCAGATCGGACACATCAGGCAGATTGGGATATGCCACCGCAAGGCCCAGTCCGATGGCGAGAGCACCGGTCAACGTTGCGGCGACGCCCAGGCCGAGGATCCACGTGAACCCCAGCAGAAGCCAGCGCACGGCGCGTGGCATTGAGGATGTGGGCGGGGAGGATGTTCTGTCGGGAGGCTGTGGCATAGGGTCTCGATACGAGGCAACCCGTCATTATAAAAATCTTGGCGTGTTGGCTTGGCTGGGGCGCCTTGCCCGGGTCAGCGCGCAAAAAATAGGGCCGACGATTCAGCGATAGCACCTGAAAATCGTCTGCTTTTGACAACGCCGCTTTTGTGTGAGAAAGGTAAAACTCTTGGCTGGTGAAGAACCTTACTGATAGCATTCATGTGAAGTGTTAAGTTTTGTTGCGTCATATAGATAAGTAGCGGAGGGGCACCTTGATCTCAATGGGGTCGTTGTTCAGTCGTCAGTCTGCCCCATTGCTGGGTGTGGACATCAGTTCTTCCAGCGTCAAGCTGGTGGAGTTGGGACGAGATAAGGGAGGGGCGCTGGTTCTCGAGTGCTGTGCAATCGAGCAACTGGAGCGTGGGTGGATCACGGATGGCAACATCGAAAAGTTCGATGAGGTCGCCGAGGCGTTGCGTCGCGTTGTGAAAAAGAGCGGGACCAAAACCAAGAATGTCGCCCTTGCATTGCCATCCTCTGCTGTGATCACCAAGCGCATCACGCTGCCCGGCGGGATGTCCGAGCAGGAACTGGAAGTGCAGGTGGAATCCGAAGCCAACCAGTACATTCCTTTTTCGCTGGACGAGGTGAGCCTCGACTTCTGCGTGGTGGGTCCCAGCAAGAGCGCGCCAGGCGATGTCGACGTGCTGATTGCGGCCTCGCGCAAAGAGAAGGTGCAAGATCGTCAAGGTCTCGCGGAGGCGGCTGGACTGAAACCCGTGGTCGTCGACATTGAGTCGCATGCGGCACGCTTGGCAGCAGGGCGGCTGATTGAAGGGTTGCCCAATCGGGGCGCCGATGCGGTCGTTGCCCTCTTTGAGGTGGGGGCAATGACGACGAGCATGCAGGTCATTCGGAATGACGATGTCTTGTATGAACGCGACCAAGCCTTTGGTGGTGCGCAGTTGACCCAATTGATCGTGCGCCAGTATGGGTTCTCACAAGAAGAAGCGGAGGGCAAGAAGCGCAATGGCGACTTGCCTGAAGACTATCAATCTGCCGTCCTGCGCCCCTTCGTGGACAGTCTCTCTCAGGAAATCAGCCGCGCGCTGCAGTTCTTCTTTACGAGCACCCCATACAACCGCGTGGATCACATCATGCTCGCAGGCGGATCTGCCCCTCTGCCCGGCTTGACGGAATCTGTCATTCAGAACACGGGGTTTGCGTGCAGCGTCATCAACCCCTTTGATGGCATGGAAGTGGGCGGGGGGGTTCGCCTCAAAAAGATGGTGCGCGAGGCACCGTCCTACTTGACCTCCTGTGGGCTGGCAATGCGGAGGTTCCTGCAGTGATTCTTATCAACCTTCTCCCGCATCGGGAGGCCGCTCGTAAACGCAGGCGAGAGGCGTTTCAAGCCATCATGCTCGCTTCAGCATTGGTAGGCCTTGCCATTGCTGCGGCTATTTATTGGTGGTTTCAAGCGATGATTACCGATCAGCAGGATCGTAATAATTTTCTTCGAAGCGAAATCAAAGTCCTTGAAGGACAAATCAAGGAAATCGCGACCCTTGAAGAAGAAATTGCTGCCCTTTTGGCTCGGCAAAAAGCTGTAGAAGATCTTCAATCCGATCGAAATTTGCCTGTACACCTTCTTAATGAGCTGGTCTTACAGCTGCCGGATGGCGTTTATATAACAAGTCTTAAGCAGGCAGACCAGACGGTCACCATGCAGGGCATGGCGCAGTCTAATGAGCGTGTTTCAGAGATGCTACGCAATCTCGCCAATAATACACCCTGGTTCTCAAAGCCAGAACTGGTCGAAATTGTCGCAGCTAACGTTTCGTTAACTCCCAAAGATCAGCGTCGTGTTGCCGCCTTTAATTTACGTTTCCGCTTGGTGCGTAGTGCCGAAGCCCAAAAGGCTATGGAAGCTGCCAGCGCAGTAGGCACGGGGAAGTAAAAATGGCAAAGAAAAACAAGCCGAAATTTGATTTCGCAAAACTGCAAGAGGATTTGCAACGGCAATTCCAGAATTTGGACCCAAAAGATCCTTCTCTGTGGCCGGTGTTGCCTCGTGCGTTACTTTGTGTACTCATTGCTGCAGGTGTGGCCACATTTCTGTGGTTTTTTAAGTTGACTGACTATGAGCAGGAATTGACTGCCGAGAGAAATACTGAACAGACGCTGCGAGGAGATTATCAGAAAAAACTTGTGAAAGCCGTTAGTCTGGAGGCGCTCAAGAAGCAGAGAGAGCAAATCCAGCAGTATGTAATTCAGTTGGAAAAACAACTGCCGAGTAAGGCAGAAATGTCTGCGTTACTTTCAGATATTAACCAGGCAGGTCTTGGTCGAAGTTTGCAGTTCGAATTGTTTCGTCCTGGACAGATCGTGGTTAAGGATTATTATGCTGAGTTGCCTATTTCCATTCGGGTAGCAGGCAAGTATCACGATATGGGGGCTTTTGCATCTGATGTGGCGAATCTTTCGCGCATCGTTACTTTGAATAATCTGTCAATTGCCCCTGCTTCAAAGGATTTAAATGGTAATTTGACCCTCGAGGCCACGGCGCGAACATTCCGCTATCTTGATCCGGAAGAGATACAAGCGCAGAAGGCGGCAGCTAAGGGGGCCAAGAAGTGAAATACCACAATGTACTAACTGCAGCGCTAGCCGCCGCTTTCATGTTGACGGGGTGTGGGCCTGGCGGAGAGGATGAGCTTCGCCAATGGATGGCAGATCTGCGTGCGACAACGAAACCGCGTGTCACGCCGTTGAAGGAACCCAAGCAGTTTTTTCCCCAAGACTACATTGCAGATAGTGGCGTTGATCCGTTCAATTCAATGAAGTTGACGCTGGCTTTAAGGCGAGATTCTGCAGAGTCTGCGGCCAATGCCTCGCTAATCGCACCAGAAATGGCGAGAAGAAAAGAGCCTCTGGAAGCTTACCCTTTGGATGCGGTTCGGATGGTAGGAAGTATGAATAAAACAGGCACACCTACCGCGTTGGTGAGTGTCGATAAATTGTTGTATCAAGTTCGGTTGGGTAATTATTTAGGGCAAAACTACGGAAAAATAGTAGGAATTACCGAGACCAATATGCGCTTGCGGGAAATTGTCCAAGATTCTTCGGGCGATTGGGTGGAGCGCATGACAACATTGGACTTGCAAGAGGGGAATGAGGTGAAGAAATGATGCAAAAAACAATTCGTTTGCGCGCGTATTTGCGAACAATTGGGGCAGTGGCTATTACCATGTTTGTGGTGCCTATGGCACAGGCGCGTGGAGCGATTGAGTCCATCTCAGGCTTTATGCAAGGTGGAGCCGAGGTTCTGCAGATTGAATTTTCTGAACCGCAAACAGAGGTGCCCACTGGCTTCTCAATCCAAAGTCCAGCGCGAATCGCTTTGGATTTTCCTGGGGTAAGCAACGGCACCGGCCGTTCTTCAATAAATATCAATCAGGGAAATATCAAATCTGCCAATATCGTACAAGCGGGTGATCGTGCACGCATCGTTTTGAATCTCAAGCAACCCACATCGTACCGCGCAGAGTTGCAAGGCAAAGCGGTGGTGGTATTGCTGGATACGGCGAACTTACCAGCTAAGGCGTCGGCGGCTCAGGTAACGCCATTTGCTGAAAGCCAGAATATTGACACGCTCCCTCTCAAAGACTTGGATTTTCGACGTGGCGCAGATGGGGCCGGGCGTATTGTTGTTGGGCTGACCAACAATCAGGTTGGAGTCGATCTGCAGCAGCAAGGCAAGGGACTGGTAGTCGATTTCTTGCGTTCTTCTTTACCTGAAGGGTTGCGACGCAAACTAGATGTCACAGACTTCGGTACACCAGTGCAAACCATTACTGCGACCCAAGAAGGTGAGCGTGTTCGCCTGAAAATCGATCCAGCAGGAGAATGGGAGCATAGCGCATATCAAAGCGATAATCAATTTGTTGTCGAAGTTCGACCGAAGAAGGTGGACCTAACTAAACTGACGCAAGGCCCTACATATTCTGGGGAAAAATTATCGCTGAATTTTCAGAATATCGAAGTTCGCTCGTTGCTTCAGGTGATTGCCGATTTTACAAATTTCAATATTGTCACTTCGGACACTGTTACCGGTGCGTTGACCTTGCGATTAAAGGACGTTCCATGGGATCAAGCGTTGCAGATCATCATGGATGCCAAGGGTCTCGGGATGCGGAAATCCGGAACGGTGCTGTGGATTGCACCCAAGGATGAGATCGATGAACGCACTAAAAAGGATTACGAAGCAGCTCTGGCGATACAGAAGCTGGAACCGCTGCGCACGCAGGCATATCAACTGAACTATGCAAAAGCAGCCGATATGGTTGCTCAGTTGACCAGCAGTTCCTCTGCAGGTGGCGGAAACAGTCAGAACACGCGCTTTCTATCTGAGCGCGGAAGCGCCTTGGCAGAGCCACGTACCAATCAACTTTTCGTAACAGACACGCCGGGTAAATTGGAAGAAGTACGCCAGTTGTTGGCGACTCTTGATGTGCCCGTACGCCAAGTAATGATTGAGGCGCGCATTGTCGAAGCGCGCGACACATTCGGGCGGTCTTTGGGGGTCAAGCTGGGAGGGGGCGATCTTCGCGCAAACCGCGGTGGAGATGGCGGCTATGGTATCGGTGGTGGGAATCGCGTGGCTTTGGGTACTTCATACGGTAACGCAACAAATACCACTGGGTTCGGCGGGAATGTGGATGTGGGCGGAACCTTCGTGAATCTACCGGCTTCCCTTTCCAATGTCTCGAGTGTGGGTTCTTTTGCGCTGTCTATCTTTAACTCCGCAGCTAATCGATTCTTAACTTTGGAGCTCTCCGCCATGGAGGCTGATGGGCAAGGTAAAATAGTATCTAGTCCCCGCCTTATTACTGCGGATCAGACCAAGGCTCTGATTGAGCAAGGAACGGAATATCCGTATTCTGTGACGGCGCCTAATGGTGCAACTACGATTGCATTCAAGAAGGCGGTGTTGAAGCTGGAGGTTACTCCGCAAATAACGCCCGAGGGTAATATTATTCTTGATTTAGATGTCAATAAGGACAGTCGTGGCGAGGTCACTAATCAGGGGGTTGCCATTGATACGAAGCACATTAAAACGCAGGTCCTTGTTGAGAATGGTGGGACTGTTGTGATTGGTGGTATTTTCGAGATGGAGGAGACCAATCAAGAGAATAAAATTCCCGTGTTGGGTGATGTGCCGGTTGTAGGGAATTTGTTTAAGAGCCGAACGAAAGAGTCGTCAAAGCGGGAAATGTTGGTATTTATTACACCGAAGGTAATAACCGATCGCGGTCCGGTACGTTGATTTAAGTCATGAATGGCAAAAAAATGAGAAATCTATATAAAATCTTGTGCATCGCTACTATATTGTCTGTCGCAGGATGCGGCGGGGGCGGGGGCAGTTCGGGGACGTCCCCAGGGGGCGGTAACGGTGGCGCACAGAACGTCGCCAGTTTTGACTATCAAGTAGATAAAGCTGCGTTGACCAATTCGGGTTCCGATGACGCAACATTGACCATTACGGCTCTGGATTCAAAGAATAATCCCGTCAGTGACGCTGCCGTGAGCGTAACTGTAGACACCGGAATTTATACTCCGATTTCTTCCGCGACAGATTCGGCTGGTAAGGCGGCCGGTAAAATTTCAGTCGGTAGTAATAAATCTAACCGGAATATTGCCTACACTATGACTGTAGGTAATCAGAAAAAGTCGGGCGTCATTGCGGTAACAGGAAGTGCGATTGACGTGACAACCGTACCCTCTGCACCTCGTCCAGGCAGTGCGGTCACTGTGAGTGTCAAGGTGTCCGATGTGAATGGCACCGGCATCGCAAATACGCCAGTGGCACTGAGCGGCACGTTAGGTTTTTCCAATAGTTTGACAACTGATTCAAATGGTACGGCTACGGCTCGCATCGCCGCCGCCCCGTCAGCTGCTGGTATTTATTCTGTTGAGGCTACAGGCTCGGGTGTGGTGGCTCGTCGGGATGTACAGGTGGTGGGCGATTCCGGTGGAGTGCCAGACGCTGTGGGGGTGATTTCTGCCGCGAATCTGGCTATTACGCCAAACACTATCGCGCCGAATAATTCGGGAGCGAGCACGAATCGGGCGACGCTGCGTGCGGTGTTTCAAAATGCAGCCAATCAGGCGATAAAGAACGTGCGTGTCCGGTTTGAAATTGTTCCTCCGGTATTGGGGAGCGGGGAGCGCATCTCGACAGAAGACGCAGTGATTTATACCAATGAAAGTGGCATCGCTACAGCTGAATATATTTCGGGAACGCGTTCGAGTCCTACGAATGGTGTGCGTATTCGGGCATGTTATGGATATACTGATGCTGATATTGCGAACGGAGCCTGCCCGCAGGCCCTGATGGCGTCGATGACAGTTGCAAGTGCTCCCCTGTCTATCACTCTCGGTGAAAACAATGAACTGGAGAAGGGCGCCAATAATCTCACTTACATCAAAAAGTTTGATGTGGCCGTAGCGGATTCTGCAGGTAATGCTATTTCGGGAGCGACGATCTCTGCGAGCGTTGACCTCCGTCGCTATGGCAAAGGATCTTGGTCAGTTATTAAGGGTGGTGAAGGTAAGGACGATGAGTATTCGCGCGTGGTACTATGGTGTGCCAACGAGGATACTAATCGTAATGGCTTGCTGGATACGGGGGAAGACGTCGATGGTGACGGTCAACTGAAACCACGCAAGGCGGATATCATTATTTCTTACCTAGGCGGCCAGGTGACAGGTACCAATGGACGCGCAACACTTCAAGTTGAGTATCCACAAAACGTCGGTAGCTGGATCGACTACGCAATTAAAGTGACTACTACTGTGGCGGGGTCCGAAGGCATGTTCGAAAAAGGCTACATTACTGATGTAGCAGAGGCTGACATGAAGAATGGGTCTTTCTTGACGTCGCCATTTGGAACGTCCATGAGCTGCACGAATCCCAATTAAACGAGATTGACCTTCTATAGACCCAGCGGAGGAAAATTGACCTCCGCTGGGTTTTTTTTCTTAAAGACTGAAGGTGTTGTACGTGGAAATCGTAACGATTGATCTTGGTGCCCGCAGCTATCCGATCGAAATTGGTGGGGGGGGGCTGTCCACGCTTGGGGAGCGAGCTGGCATTGGCCTTGCTCAAGCATTGATCGTTTCTAATACGACAGTCGGACCTTTATATGCGCCGAAGCTGCGAGCTGCGCTTACGCAGAGGCATTCCCACGTTCGCATATTGGAATTGCCGGACGGAGAGGAGTACAAGACTTGGAGTACTCTTCAGCTAATTTTCGATGAGTTGCTCAAACATGGCTGTGATCGCAAAACAGTGCTTTATGCTCTGGGCGGCGGCGTCATCGGCGACATGACCGGTTTCGCCGCGGCGTGCTATATGCGCGGCGTGCCCTTCGTGCAGGTGCCCACCACATTGCTGGCGCAAGTGGATTCGTCTGTGGGCGGAAAGACTGCCATCAACCATCCGCTGGGTAAGAACATGATCGGCGCGTTCTATCAGCCTCAGTTGGTGGTATGTGATCTGGACACGTTAAACACTTTGCCGGCGCGCGAGTTGGCGGCGGGCCTGGCCGAGGTGATCAAGTACGGGCCGATCGCAGACATGGAGTTGTTTGCCTGGCTCGAGGCCCACATGGACGCGCTCGTCGCGCGGGAGCGCGGCGCGCTGGCCCACGTGGTCAAGCGCAGCTGCGAGATCAAGGCGGCGGTGGTAGGCGCGGATGAACGCGAAGCCGGGCTGCGCGCCATTTTGAATTTCGGCCATACCTTTGGCCATGCCATCGAGGCGGGCATGGGCTACGGCGTGTGGCTGCATGGCGAAGGGGTTGCCGCAGGCATGGTGATGGCCGCGCATCTATCGCAGCGGCTGGGTTTGGTGGACGGCTCTTTCGTTGAACGCCTGACGCGCCTGATCGAGCGGGCCGGTCTGCCCACACGGGGGCCGGTGCTTGACGCGCAGGACAATGCGGGGCGCTATCTGGAACTCATGCGCGTGGACAAGAAGGCAGAAGGCGGTGAGATCCGCTTCGTGCTGATCGACGGACCCGGCAAAGCCGTCATGCGCTCCGCGCCGGATGCGCTGGTGCGCGAAGTCATCGACCAGTGCTGCGCATCCTAATGTTTACTATAAAAATAGTAGCTGATTGCGCTTTTCTGGTGGGCTTTATGGGGCTGTTTGGTGCTTGAGACGCATTTGGCGTCGTATGCCTGTCATTCGGCGCGCACCCAGGGCAGGCGCCATCCCGAGGCGCCGGCGCCTACGCGTACGGAATACCAGCGGGACCGCGACCGCATCGTGCATTCCACCGCGTTCCGGCGGCTGGTCTACAAGACCCAGGTATTCCTCAACCACGAGGGCGATCTGTTCCGTACGCGGCTCACGCATTCACTGGAGGTTGCGCAGTTGGGGCGCTCCATCGCGCGGTCGCTGAGGCTGAACGAAGACCTTGTCGAGGCCATTTGCCTGGCGCACGACCTGGGACATACGCCCTTCGGCCATGCAGGGCAGGACGCCCTCAACGAGTGCATGGCGGACCATGGAGGCTTCGAGCACAACCTGCAGAGCCTGCGTGTGGTGGACACGCTGGAAGACCGCTACCCCGCCTACGATGGCATCAACCTGACCTACGAGACGCGCGAGGGCATCCTCAAGCACTGCTCGCGGCGCAACGCCGAGCAATTGGAGGCGCGCGAACCCGGTGGTGTGGGGCGGCGTTTCCTCCTCGGCCAGCAGCCGAGCCTGGAGGCTCAGCTGTGCAACCTGGCCGATGAGATTGCCTACAACGCCCACGATATCGATGATGGTGTGCGCTCGGGCCTGATTACGCTGGAGCAGTTGCGCGACGTACCGCTGTTCGACCGCTACCGCGCGCAAGCGCAGAACGACTACCCGCATCTCGCGCAGTCTGAAGGGCGACGCCGATTGCTGAGCGAGGCCATCCGCCGCATGCTCAGTGAGCAGGTGTACGACGTGATCGATGCCACGCGCGCAGCGCTGGCAGAGCATGCGCCCGCTGACGTGGAAGCGGTGCGCCGGCTGCCGGCCCTGGTCGGCTTCTCGCAGGCCATGCGTGGGCAGTCGCAGGTGCTCAAGCGGTTCCTGTTCCAGTCGCTGTACCGCCATCCCCAGGTCATGCAGACTACGGACCGTGCCCGTCAGGTGGTGCGCGACCTGTTCGCCATCTACCAGGCGGACCCGCGGGAAATGCCACCGGTGCAGGCCGGCTGGGCGTTGGATGGCGACGATGCACGCCGTGCGCGCACGGTGGCGGATTTCATCGCAGGCATGACCGACCGGTTTGCCGCCCGAGAGCACGAACGCTTGACCGGTGAGCGCTTGCTGGCCTGATGCGCCAGCCCCGGTGCGCCTGTGCGGCAGGGCAGAGACATACAATGCGAGCCCTCTTCAGACCACGCCCGCCATGACCACCAGACCTATGCCCGACCAGCCCCGCCAGGATGCAGCCGCCTGCGATGACAACGTGGTGGTGGCGGACATGGTGCGCTGGCTTGAGCGTGCCGTCATCGGACTCAACCTGTGCCCGTTCGCCAAAAGCGTGCATGTAAAGGACCAGATCCACTACGTGGTGAGCCATGCCACGGATGCGCGTGAACTGTTGCAAGACCTGGCAGCCGAGCTGGAGGCGCTGGCCGAAGCCTCTCCCGAAAAGCGGGACACCACGCTGCTCATCGCGCCGCTGGCCATGCCGGACTTTCTGGATTTCAACGACTTCCTGGAGTTGGCCGACGAGCTCGTCGAATCCATGGACCTGGCGGGCATCCTGCAGGTTGCGTCGTTCCACCCGCACTTCCAGTTCGAGGGCACCCTCGCTGACGATGTGACCAACTGCACCAACCGCGCGCCTTATCCCACGCTGCATTTGCTGCGCGAGGAAAGCATCGACCGCGCGGTGGAAGTGTTTCCCGAGGCGCAAGAGATCTTCGAGCGCAACATTGAATTGCTGGAGCGCCTGGGCGCGGCCGGATGGGCCGATCTGGACGTGGGGCCCCACTGGCCAGCTGGCGCGGCTGCGAAGGGTGCTCCGCAAGTATGAGCCGCTCTACCACCACCGGGCAGCCGCACCGCAGTGCGCGTGCCAAGTCGGGCACGCAGCAGACGGGCGCCGCCGACGCTGCGGTGCTGGCCGAACTGCGGCCAGGCCAATCCGTGGAGTTGCTCAAGGAACTGCACATCCTCACGCGCGAGGGACGGCTCAACCAGGACTCGCGCCGCAAGCTCAAGCAGGTCTATCACCTCTACCAGTTCATCGAGCCACTGCTCGCCGAGCTGTCCGCCGATGGCCACGCGCCGCTGCTGGCCGACCATGGCGCGGGCAAGTCCTACCTGGGTTTCATTCTCTACGACCTGTTCTTCAAGCAGCTCGGCCGTGGCGAGATTTACGGTATCGAGTGGCGCGCGGAATTGGTGCAGCGTTCACGTGAATTGGCGCAGCGCTTGGGGTTCGCACGCATGCACTTCCTGGACATGGCGGTGGCGGATGCCGCGGGCGCGGCAGAGCTGCCCGAGCGCTTTGACATCGTGACCGCACTGCATGCCTGCGACACGGCGACTGATGATGCGATTGCCTTCGGCCTGCGCAAGCAGGCGCGTGCCATGGTGCTGGTGCCTTGTTGCCAAGCCGAGGTGGCGGCCTGCCTGCGCGGCACCAAGGCGCTGAGCCTGTCGCGCACGCCGCTGGCCGAGTTGTGGCGCCACCCGATCCACACGCGCGAGATGGGCAGCCAGATCACCAATGTGTTGCGGTGCCTGCATTTGGAAGCCAGCGGTTACCAGGTCACGGTGACGGAGTTGGTGGGCTGGGAGCACAGCATGAAGAACGAGCTGATCCTGGCGCGCTACACCGGCCAGAAGAAGCGCAGCGCGCGTGAGCGGCTGGCGGCCATACTCGAAGAGTTCGGGTTGGCGCAGGCCCTGGGGTCGCGCTTCGGTCTGGATGACGCCGGGTCGGTGGCGGTATGAGCCATTTAAGCCTCTAGCGCCCGCCAATAAAGCGCTAGAAGCTATAGATTTAAGAGCAATTGAACGGTCCCAAGACGGTTTCATGGCCCGCCTTCCCCGCCTCGCCCTCGCTGGCTACCCGCACCACATCATCCAGCGTGGCAACAACCGCCAGCCGATCTTCCTGGATGCCGCGGACCGGGAGCTCATGTGGTCGTTGCTGGTCGAGCATGCGCGGCAGCAGCAGGTGGCGGTGCACGCCTATGTGCTCATGGACAACCATTTCCACCTGCTGGCCACGCCGCAGGAGGGCAAATCGCTGCCTCTGATGATGCAAGCCGTGGGGCGCAGCTATGTGCGGCGCTTCAACCAGCGCCATGGGCGTTCGGGCACGCTATGGGAAGGGCGCTACCGCAGTGCCGTATTGCAGGCGGAGCGCTATCTGCTGCCCTGCATGGCATATCTGGACCTCAACCCCGTGCGCGCGGGCCTGTGCGCCGCGGCGGCGGACTTCCGGTGGTCCAGCCACGGCCACTACATTGGCCTGCGCAGTGATCGTCTCATCACGCCGCATGCCCTCTACTGGGCCTTGGGCAACACCCCCTTTGCCCGCGACGCGGCCTATGCCGCACTCGTGCAGGCGGGGATTTCCGCCAGCGAACAGGCGGCACTGACGCAGTCGGGCCTGAACGGCTGGGCCCTGGGGGATGACGGGTTTGTGCAGGCTCTGCAACAGCTGACCCCCCGTCGGCTCACCCGAGCACGCGCGGGGCGTCCCGCTTCCGTGGTTCCACCCAAACCGTAATTGGCCTGCACTTTCATTGTGACGACTGGTTTTACTGCTCCTGAGTTTGATGTGTCCCTAATAAAAACGCACCAATAAAGTGCGCGGACTTTTTGGTATCTGACCCCGATTAAAATGCTTGCGCCGCCATGTTGCGTTGCACTACGCTTGCGTTCCCTGCGAATCTTTGAGGAAGCGCGCCATGACCAAGGCTGCCGAAATCCAGCATCTGCAACAGCACGGCCTGTATGCATCCAGCAATGAACACGACGCCTGTGGCCTGGGCTTCGTGGCCCATATCAAGGGCGTGAAGCGGCACGACATCGTGACCGGCGCGCTCAAGATTCTGGAGAACCTGGACCACCGCGGCGCCGTGGGAGCCGACAAGCTCATGGGCGACGGCGCGGGCATCCTGATCCAGATTCCCGACCAGCTCTACCGCGAGGAAATGGCGCGTCAGGGCGTGGAGTTGCCCCCCGCCGGTGAATACGGCGTGGGCATGATCTTCCTGCCCAAAGAGCACGCCAGCCGCCTGGCCTGCGAGCAGGAGATGGAGCGCGCCATCAAGGCCGAGGGCCAGGTGCTGCTGGGCTGGCGCGACGTGCCGGTGAATCTGGACATGCCTATGTCGCCCACCGTGCGCGAGAAGGAGCCCATCCTGCGCCAGGTCTTCATCGGTCGCGGTTCGGACGTGATCGTGCAGGATGCGCTGGAGCGCAAGCTCTACGTGATCCGCAAGACGGCCAGCGCCGCCATCCAGGGCCTGAAGCTCAAGCACAGCAAAGAATATTACGTGCCTAGCATGAGCAGCCGCACCGTGGTCTACAAGGGCCTGCTGCTGGCCGACCAGGTGGGCGTGTACTACCTCGACCTGGCGGACGAGCGCTGCGTCTCCGCCATCGGCCTGGTGCACCAGCGCTTTTCCACCAACACCTTCCCCGAGTGGCCGCTGGCCCACCCCTACCGCTATGTGGCGCACAACGGGGAGATCAACACCGTGCGCGGCAACTACAACTGGATGCTGGCACGCGAAGGCGTGATGGCCTCGCCCGTGCTGGGCGAAGACCTGAAGAAGCTGTACCCCATCAGCTTTGCCGGCCAGTCCGACACCGCCACCTTCGACAACTGCCTGGAACTGCTGACCATGGCCGGCTACCCCATCAGCCAGGCCGTGATGATGATGATCCCCGAACCGTGGGAGCAGCACGAGTCCATGGACGAGCGCCGCCGCGCGTTCTATGAGTATCACGCCGCGATGATCGAGCCGTGGGACGGCCCGGCCTCCATCGTGTTCACCGATGGCCGCCAGATCGGCGCCACGCTGGACCGCAACGGCCTGCGCCCCTCGCGCTACGTGGTGACCGACGACGATCTGGTGATCCTGGCCTCCGAAGCCGGCGTGCTGCCCGTGCCGGACGGCAAGATCGTGCGCAAATGGCGCCTGCAGCCGGGCAAGATGCTGCTGATCGACCTGGAGCAGGGCCGCCTGATCGAAGACGACGAGCTCAAGGCCAACATCGTCAACACCAAGCCCTACAAGCAGTGGATCGAGAACCTGCGCATCAAGCTTGATGACGTGAAGGTGGGCGAATCGGCCGTGCAGCCAGCCGCGTCCGCGCTGCCGCTGCTGGAGCGCCAGCAGGCCTTCGGCTTCACGCAAGAGGACATCAAGTTCCTGCTCGCCCCCATGGCGAAGAACGGCGAGGAGGGCGTGGGCTCCATGGGCAACGACAGCCCCCTCGCCGTGCTGTCGGACAAGAACAAGCCGCTGTACAACTACTTCCGCCAGATGTTCGCGCAGGTGACCAACCCGCCGATCGACCCGATCCGCGAGGCCATCGTGATGAGCCTGGTGTCCTTCGTGGGCCCCAAGCCCAACCTGCTGGACATCAACCAGGTGAACCCGCCGATGCGCCTGGAGCTGCACCAGCCCATCCTCGACTTCGAGGGCATGGCCAAGCTGCGCCAGATCGAGCAGCACACACACGGCAAGTTCAAGAGCGCCACCATCGACATCACCTACCCGCTGGCCTGGGGCAAGCAGGGCGTGGAGGCCAAGCTGGCCTCGCTGTGCGCGCAGGCCGTCGATGAGATCAAGGGCGGCGCCAACATCCTCATCATCAGCGACCGCAACCTGAGCGCTACGCAGGTGGCGATCCCTGCGCTGCTGGCGCTGTCGGCCATCCACCAGCACCTGGTGCGCGAGGGCCTGCGCACCACGGCCGGCCTGGTGGTGGAGACCGGCACGGCGCGCGAAGTGCACCACTTCGCGGTGCTCGCCGGCTACGGCGCCGAGGCGGTGCACCCCTACCTGGCGCTGGAGACGCTGGTGGACATGCACCAGGAGCTCAGCGGCGATCTGTCTGCCGACAAGGCCATCTACAACTACGTCAAGGCGGTGGGCAAAGGTCTGTCCAAGATCATGTCCAAGATGGGCGTGTCCACCTACATGAGCTACTGCGGCGCGCAGCTGTTTGAAGCCGTGGGCCTGAACAGCGACACGGTGCAGAAGTACTTCACGGGCACGGCCAGCCGCGTGGAAGGCATCGGCGTGTTCGAGATCGCCGAGGAAGCCATCCGCACCCACCTGGCCGCGTTCAGCGACGACCCGGTGCTGGAGACCATGCTGGACGCCGGCGGCGAATATGCCTGGCGTGCGCGCGGCGAGGAGCACATGTGGACGCCCGACGCCATCGCCAAGCTGCAGCACTCCACGCGTGCGAACAACTTCAGCACGTACAAGGAATACGCGCAGATCATCAATGACCAGGCCAAGCGCCACATGACGCTGCGCGGCCTGTTCGAATTCAAATTCGATCCGACCAAGGCGATCCCGGTGGAAGAGGTCGAACCCGCCAAGGACATCGTCAAGCGCTTCGCCACCGGTGCCATGTCGCTGGGCTCCATCTCCACCGAGGCGCATGCCACGCTGGCCGTGGCCATGAACCGCATTGGCGGCAAGAGCAACACTGGCGAGGGCGGCGAGGACCCCAAGCGCTACCGCAACGAGCTCAAAGGCATTCCGATCCAGCAAGGCGAGACGCTGTCGTCCATCATCGGCAGCGACAAGGTGCAGGCCGACATCCCGCTGCTCAATGGCGACTCGCTGCGCTCCAAGATCAAGCAGGTGGCATCGGGCCGCTTCGGCGTGACGGCGGAGTACCTGGCCTCGTCCGACCAGATCCAGATCAAGATGGCACAGGGCGCCAAGCCCGGCGAGGGCGGCCAGCTGCCGGGCGGCAAGGTGTCCGACTACATCGGCGCGCTGCGCCACAGCGTGCCGGGCGTGGGCCTCATCAGCCCGCCGCCGCACCACGACATCTACTCCATCGAAGACCTGGCGCAGCTCATCCACGACCTGAAGAACGTGGCGCCGCATGCCGACATCTCGGTCAAGCTGGTGTCCGAAGTCGGTGTGGGCACCATTGCGGCCGGCGTGGCCAAGTGCAAGAGCGACCACGTGGTGATCGCCGGGCACGACGGCGGCACGGGCGCATCGCCCTGGTCGTCCATCAAGCACGCGGGCAGCCCCTGGGAGATCGGCCTGGCCGAGACCCAGCAGACCCTGGTGCTCAACCGCCTGCGCGGCCGCATCCGCGTGCAGGCCGACGGCCAGATGAAGACCGGCCGCGACGTGGTCATCGGTGCGCTGCTGGGCGCCGACGAGTTCGGCTTCGCCACCGCGCCGCTGGTGGTCGAGGGCTGCATCATGATGCGCAAGTGCCACCTGAACACCTGCCCGGTGGGCGTGGCCACGCAGGACCCGGCGCTGCGCGCCAAGTTCTCGGGCAAGCCCGAGCACGTGGTGAACTACTTCTTCTTCATCGCCGAAGAAGTGCGCCAGATCATGGCCCAGCTGGGTGTGCGCAGCTTCAACGAGCTGATCGGCCGCACCGACCTGCTGGACACCCGCAAGGGCATCGAACACTGGAAGGCCCAGGGCCTGGATTTCTCGCGCCTGTTCGCGCAGCCGCTCGTGGGCCCGGAAGTGGCGCGCTACCACGTCGAGTCGCAGGACCATGCGCTGGAGAAGTCGCTGGACGTGAAGCTCATCGAGCGCTGCAAGCCCGCCATCGAGCGCGGCGAGAGCGTGCGCATCATGGAGGTGGCCAAGAACGTCAACCGCTCGGTGGGCGCCATGCTGTCGGGCGCGGTGACCAAGGTGCATCCCGAAGGGCTGCCGGACGACACCGTGCGCATCCACTTCGAGGGCACGGGCGGCCAGTCCTTCGGCGCATTCCTGTGCAAGGGCGTCACGCTGAACCTGACGGGCGAGGCCAACGACTACACCGGCAAGGGCCTGTCGGGCGGCCGCGTGATCGTGCGCCCCAGCCATGAGTTCCGCGGCGAGGCCGTGGGCAACACCATCGTCGGCAACACCGTGATGTTCGGCGCCACCAGCGGCGAGGCGTTCTTCGCCGGCGTGGCGGGCGAGCGCTTCGCGGTGCGCCTGTCGGGCGCCACGGCGGTGGTCGAGGGCGTGGGCGACCACGGCTGCGAGTACATGACCGGCGGCACCGTGGTGGTGCTGGGCAAGACGGGCCGCAACTTCGCGGCGGGCATGAGCGGCGGCATTGCCTACGTCTACGACGAGGACGGCAAGTTCGACTCGCGTTGCAACCTCTCCATGGTGACGCTGGAGCGCATCCTGCCGGGCGAGGAGCAGGCGGTCCACATGGGCCGCGGCATCTGGCACCGCGACCAGACGGACGAAGCCCTGCTCAAGAAGCTGCTGGAGGACCACAGCCGCTGGACGGGTAGCAAGCGCGCCCGCGAGATCCTGGACAACTGGGCCGCGTCGCGCAGCAAATTCGTCAAGGTCTTCCCGACCGAGTACAAGCGTGCCCTGTCGGAAATCTATGAAAGAAAAGTGCTGGAAGAGCAGGCTACACCTGCGGTAGCAGCTCCTAAAACGGAAGCGGTAGCCGCCAAGTAACTCGCGCGGGCGGGGCCTGGGGCCCCGCTGCGGCAGCATGCACAAAGACAGGACACCACGATCATGGGCAAGACCACAGGTTTCATGGAATACGAGCGCATCGAGGAGGGCTACAAGCCCGTTGGCGAGCGCCTCAAACACTACAAGGAATTCGTCATCGGCCTTGATGACGCGCAGGCCAAGCTGCAGGGCGCCCGCTGCATGGATTGCGGCACGCCGTTCTGCAACAACGGCTGCCCGGTGAACAACATCATCCCGGACTTCAACGACCTCGTTTACCACCAGGACTGGAAGAGCGCGATCGCGGTGCTGCACAGCACCAACAACTTCCCCGAGTTCACCGGCCGCATCTGCCCCGCACCCTGCGAGGCCGCCTGCACGCTGAACATCAACGACGACGCGGTGGGCATCAAGAGCATCGAGCACGCCATCATCGACCGCGCCTGGGAGCACGGCTGGGTGCAGCCGCAGCCGGCTGCCCGCAAGACGGGCAAGAAAGTAGCCGTGGTGGGCGCCGGCCCGGCGGGCCTGGCGGCCGCGCAGCAACTGGCGCGCGCCGGGCATGACGTCACGCTGTTCGAGAAGAACGACCGCGTGGGCGGCCTGCTGCGCTACGGCATCCCCGACTTCAAGCTGGACAAGGCGCACATCGACCGCCGCGTGGAACAACTGGTAGCCGAGGGCGTGACGATCCGTACCGGCGTCTTCATTGGCGCGGCCAAGGACGGGCTGGGCAAGGGTTCCAAGGTCACCAACTGGTCCAAGGAAACCATCACGCCCGAGCAGCTGCGAAAGGACTTCGACGCCGTGCTGCTGACGGGGGGCGCCGAGCAGTCGCGCGACCTGCCCGTGCCGGGGCGCGAACTGGACGGCATTCACTTCGCGATGGAGTTCCTGCCGCAGCAGAACAAGGTCAACGCGGGCGACAAGCTCAAGGGCCAGATCCGCGCGGACGGCAAGCATGTCATCGTCATCGGCGGCGGTGACACGGGCAGCGACTGTGTGGGCACCAGCAACCGCCATGGCGCGGCCAGCGTCACGCAGTTCGAGCTGATGCCCATGCCGCCAAGCCAAGAGAACAAGCCCCTGGTGTGGCCCTACTGGCCGTACAAGCTGCGCACCAGCTCCAGCCACGAGGAGGGCTGCGAGCGCGCGTTCGCCATCGCCACCAAGGAGTTCATCGGCGACGGCAAGAAGGTCACGGGCCTCAAGACCGTGCAGGTGGAGTTCAAGGATGGCAAGTTCATCGAGGTCCCCGGCACCGAGAAGGAATACCAGGCCGACCTGGTGCTGCTGGCCATGGGTTTCGTGAGCCCGGTGGCTGCCGTGCTGGACGCCTTCGGAGTGGACAAGGATGCGCGGGGCAATGCCCAGGCCACGACGGACTTCACCGGCGGCTATGCGACCAGCGCGCCCAAGGTGTTCGCCGCCGGCGACATGCGCCGCGGCCAGTCGCTGGTGGTCTGGGCCATCCGCGAAGGCCGCCAGGCCGCGCGTGCGGTGGATGAATTCCTGATGGGGGAAAGCAGTCTGCCGCGCTGAGGCGGGAATCCCTCGCCATTGGGCAATTACAGAAGGCGGTCGCAGCCGCAGTCTGCTTACCCGTCTACCCGCACAACGGCGCCCTGGGGCGCCGTTGTGCTTATTTTTTGATAGCTGCTCGCGCTTGCTGGACGGGCGCTGCGGCAGTTATTGGCATCAAATCCCCCGTTCCAGCGCTGCGAGTGGGCGCAGTCTCCGCATCGGTGGGACAATTCAGGGTTTGCCCGGTCATGGGCTTGCTGCGCGACCTTCCTGGTCGAGCGGCGTGCCCGGGCCGTTTGTTCGTTCCGACTGTTCTTTTCAAGAATCGCTACACCATGAAGAAGTTTGCCGCCGTTGCCCTGCTGACCCTGGGCGCCGTGCTGGTGGGTTGCTCCAAGCAGGAACCCGCCGCCCCCGCAGCCGCGCCTGCACCCGCCCCGGCCGCCGTCACGAAGATCGTCGTGGGCCTGGACGACAACTTCCCGCCCATGGGCTTCCGCGACGAGAAGAACGAGCTGGTGGGCTTTGACATCGACATGGCCAAGGAAGCCGCCAAGCGCCTGGGCGTGGAGGTGGAGTTCAAGCCCATCGATTGGAGCGCCAAGGAAGCCGAGCTGTCCGGCAAGCGCGTGGATGCGCTGTGGAACGGCCTGACCATCACCGAGGAGCGCAAGCAGAACATCCTGTTCACCGCGCCCTACATGGAGAACCACCAGATCATCGTGGTGCCCGCAGGCTCCGCCATCAAGGCCAAGGCCGATCTGGCCGGCAAGGTCGTCGGTGCGCAGGAAGGCTCCAGCGCCGTGGACGCCATCAAGAAGGAAGAGGCTGTCTTCAAGTCGTTCAAGGAACTCAAGACCTTCGGCGACAACGTGACCGCCCTGATGGATCTGACCACCGGCCGCCTGGAAGCCGTGGTGGTGGACGAGGTGGTGGGCCGCTACTACGTAGCCAAGAAGCCTGACCAGTACGCCGTGCTGGACGATAACTTTGGCACCGAAGAGTACGGCGTGGGCGTGCGCAAGGACGACACCGAACTGCATGGCAAGCTGGACAAGGCGCTGGCCGACATGAAGCAGGACGGCAGCGCCGCCAAGATTGCCGAGCAGTGGTTCGGCAAGAACATCATCAAGTAAGCAAGACCCTTCGCGCTTCTTCTCCCGCAAGGGGCGCGACCCCGGCACCGGCCGCCTTGGAACAGGGCGGCCGGTGTTGTTTCGTTGAGGCCCCAAGCCGCGACAATGCCGGGAACGCGGCGCCGCAGCTGTGCTGGCGCCGCACGCTGAGGCTTCGTATGGACTACGTTCTTTCCCTTCTGGGGCCGCTGGCGCAAGGCGCCGCGGTCACCCTGAAGCTGTTTGCGATCACGCTGGTACTGGCCGTGCCCCTGGGGCTGGTGCTGGCCCTGGCGCGCGTGTCGCGCTTTGCGCCCCTGTCGGCGGCGGTCAATGGCTACATCTGGCTCATGCGCGGCACGCCGCTCATGCTGCAGATGCTGTTCATCTACTTCGCGCTGCCCTTCGTGCCGGTGATCGGCGTGCGCTTGCCGGACTTCCCCGCCGCCGTGGCGGCCTTCGCACTGAACTACGCGGCCTATTTCGCCGAGATCTTCCGCGCCGGCATCCAGTCGGTGGACCGTGGCCAGTACGAGGCAGCCAAGGTGCTGGGCATGAGCTACGGCCAGACCATGCGCCGCATCGTGCTGCCGCAGATGGTGCGCAGCATCCTGCCGCCCATGAGCAATGAGACCATCACCCTGGTCAAGGACACGTCCCTCATCTACGTGCTGGCCCTGAACGATCTGCTGCGCGCCGCGCGCGGCATCGTGCAGCGCGACTTCACGACCACGCCCTTCATCGTTGCCGCCGCCTTCTATCTCGTCATGACCCTGGTGCTCACCTGGGGCTTCCAGCGCCTGGAGAAACGCTATGCCAAGTTTGACCAGTGACGCCACGCAGATGATCGAGGCGCGCGACGTGCGCAAGGCCTTCGGCCATGTGCAGGTGTTGCGCGGCGTGTCGCTGTCGGTGCACCGTGGCGAGGTGGTGGCGGTGATCGGCCCGTCGGGCTCCGGCAAGAGCACCTTTCTGCGCTGCCTGAACCACCTGGAAACCATCGACAGCGGCCACATCGCCATCGAAGGCGAAACCCTGGCCACGACCGACGCGCAGGGGCGCTGCGCCTACGTGTCCGATGCCGAGGTGCGCCGCATTGGCGCCAAGACCGGCATGGTGTTCCAGCATTTCAACCTGTTCCCGCACCTCACGGTGCTGGAGAACCTGATCGAGGCGCCCATGGTGGTGCAGGGCCTGGCGCGCGATGCGGCCATCGCCCGCGCCGAGACGCTGCTGGACAAGGTGGGCCTGGCGCAGAAGCGGGACAACTATCCCTCGCGCCTGTCGGGCGGCCAGAAGCAACGCGTGGCGATCGCGCGTGCGCTGTGCATGGAGCCCGACATCATGCTGTTCGACGAGCCCACCTCGGCGCTGGACCCCGAACTCACGGGCGAGGTGCTGCGCACCATGCGCGAGCTGGCCGAGGAGCGCATGACCATGCTGGTCGTCACGCACGAGATGGGTTTTGCGCGCGAGGTGGCGAATACCGTGGCCTTCATGGACCAGGGTGAACTCATCGCGGCGCGTCCGGCCGGGGAGTTCTTTGCCGATCCCGGGCATGAGCGGGCGCGGGCGTTCCTGCAGCACATGCTTTGAAGGTCTAGCGCCGAATTGGGCTCTAGCGGTTATGAGATAAGCGCTGGAAGCTATGTTTTTAGTAGCTAATGGGATTCTGTGTCGCTGGCGGGGACGGCCTCGGCCAGCGACATCCAACCCTGCGCAGGGGCTTAAAAAAAGATAGCTGCCAGCGCTCGCCCAGCAAGCGCTAGGCGGCGATTGGGCTAGACATTACGCGGCAGCGTACACCATCACCTCCGGCAACTCCGCCGGATCCCGTACCTCTTCCAGCACATCCCCGCTGTGCAGCGGCAGCGCAGGCCGATCCAGCAGCGCACGCGCGAAGTTCGGCTGTGCCAGCAGCGCGTGGTGCACGGCCCCGTTGTACAGCTGCAGATCGCCCAGGCCGCGCGCGGCGATGCGTGCGTCCACCTCGTCGGCGCTGAGCCGGGCGGGGTCGGTGCTGTCCGATGCCATGCCCATGCACCACAACGTGCCGTACAGCGGCACGTACTGCAGATAGGGGCGGAAGATGGGAAACACCGCGCGCACCGAGGCGGCGATGCGCCCCAGGCTCTCGGGCAGGTGCACGGGCGAGCCCAGGTGCAGCGAAAGCACGCCGCCCGGGTTCAGCGCGCGGCGGCAGGCGGCGTAGAACTCCATGGTGTACAGCTCCACGGCAGGGCCGAAGGGGTCGGTCAGGTCCAGGACGATCTGGTCGAAGCGCTCCTCGGTCTGGCCGATGAATGCGCGCGCGTCGCCCAGGCGCACCTCCAGGCGCGGGTCGTCAAAGGCGCCACGGTGGATCTGGCCCAGCCAATCGCGGGCCATGGCAATCACCTCGCCATCCAGCTCGGCCAGCACCACCTGCTCGATGCCGGGCAGCTTCAGCAGCTCCTCGGCGGCGCCGCCGTCCCCCCCGCCCACGACCAGCGCACGGCGCACGCCGGGGTGGGCGATGGCCGGCAGGTGCACCATCGGCTCGTGGTAGAAGAATTCGTCGCGCTCGCTGGTCATGAAGCAGCCGTCGATGCGCATCACGCGGCCGAACTGCGGGTTGTCGAAGACCTCGATGTGCTGCCAGGCCGACTGGCGTTCGGCCAGCAGGCGGCGGTCGCTGAGGTAAAAGCCGAAGTCGGCGTTCAGGCGCTCGGCCACGTAGCGCGTGGCCTGCGCGGTGGGGGCGCCGCTCATCAGGCGCGGTCGACGCGGTGCAGGTGCGGATCGGCCGGATTGAAGGCGGCCTGCAGGTCGTCGAAGAGCTTCTGCGCCTTGGGGCGGTTGTTTTCCGTGTAGTTGCACACGTACACGTCCAGCGTGACGTAGCCCGCCTCGGGCCAGGTGTGGATGGACAAGTGCGACTCGGCCAACACCACCACGCCGGTGACGCCGCCGCCTTCGCCAAAGCTGTGGAACAGGCTGCCCACGGTGGTCAGCCCGGCGGCGGCCACGCGCTCCTTGCAGAACGATTCCAGGTGCGCGGCGTCCAACATCAGGCGGCTGTCGCAGAGACAGCCATACAGGTCGCCGATCAGGTGCAGGCCCGTGGCCTGGCGCTGGGGGACGGGAGCCGGGATGGGGACGACGGACTGGAGATTCTTCATTGATCTGGAGCCTTTTCTCTTTCTGCGGGGGTGGCAGGAAACGGTGCCGCGGTCGGACGCCGTCCGCCGGGTACCGACCAGCACGCTGCCGGGAGGCAGACGCGCAACGGAAGAAAAGGGAATGTCGCAGGCACATTGCCGCGCCTTCGTTCCGTTGTGCGTCGGTGACGCCCATGCAGCAACGCTGACAAGCAATCCGCCCGGAGGGTCGGGCGGGACATTTCTTAAGAACCGGCGAGTATAGCCAAACGTCATATGCAAACCACAGGTTTTAATGAGAGGCGCAGCCGAGCAGAGGGGTTTCCCCTATGATGCCGGGTTCGCCTCGCGCTCTGTCGTAGAGCTGGGCGTATCTGCATACACCATGTCCTCCCCACCCTCATCGCCGGGCGACGCCCTCGTGGAACTGCGCAACGTCACCTTCGGGTACGGCGAGCGGGTGATCCTGCGCGACCTGTCGCTGGCCGTGCCGCGTGGCAAGGTCACGGCGCTGATGGGTGCTTCGGGCGGGGGCAAGACGACGGTGCTGCGCCTCATTGGCGGCCAGCAGCGCGCCCAGCAGGGCGAGGTGCTGGTGGGCGGCCAGGACGTAGGGCGCATGGATACCGCACAGTTGTATGCCGCGCGCCGACGCATGGGCATGCTGTTCCAGTTCGGCGCATTGTTCACCGACATGAGCGTGTACGAGAACGTGGCCTTTCCGCTGCGCGAGCACACCGATCTGCCCGAGGACCTGATCCGCGACATCGTGCTCATGAAGCTGCATGCCGTGGGCTTGCGGGGAGCGCGGGACTTGATGCCCAGCCAGATCTCCGGCGGCATGGCGCGGCGGGTTGCCCTGGCACGGGCCATTGCCCTGGACCCCGAGCTCATCATGTACGACGAGCCGTTCGCCGGGCTTGACCCGATCTCGCTGGGTACTGCGGCGCAACTCATCCGCCAACTCAACGATGCCATGGGGCTGACCACCATCGTCGTCTCGCACGATCTGGAAGAGACCTTCCGCCTGGCGGACCACGTCATCATCCTGGGGCCCGGCACGGTGGCCGCCCAGGGCACGCCCGAAGAGGTGCGCGCCAGCACGGATCCGCTGGTGCACCAGTTCGTGCACGCGCTGCCTACCGGGCCGGTGCCGTTCCACTACCCCGGCCCCAGCGTGGCCGACGATTTCGGCCCCTTGCGCTCGCCCAGCGTGGACGCCCACGCCAGCGGAGGTACCCCATGAGCTGGTGGCGTCCCACGCACGTAGGCTACGCCGTGCGCACGAAGCTGGCCGATGTGGGCATGGGCGCGCGCCTGTTCGCGCGGCTGCTGGGGCTGTTCGGCGACGTGATGCGCCGCCCTGGCCTGGTGCGTGACCAGGTGCACTTCCTGGGCAACTATTCGCTGTCCATCATCGCCATGTCGGGCCTGTTTGTGGGCTTCGTGCTTGCGCTGCAGGGCTACAACGTGCTGCAGCTCTATGGCTCGGCCAACTCACTGGGCCTGGTGGTCACGTTGGGCCTGGTGCGCGAGCTGGGGCCCGTGGTCACGGCGCTGCTGTTTGCCGGACGCGCGGGCACGTCGCTCACGGCCGAGATCGGTTTGATGCGCGCCGGCGAACAGCTGTCGGCCATGGAAATGATGGCCGTGGACCCGGTGCGCCGCATCCTGGCGCCGCGCTTTTGGGGCGGCGTGATCGCCATGCCGCTGCTGGCACTGGTGTTCAACGCGGTGGGTGTGATCGGTGGCTGGCTGGTCGGCGTGGTGCTCATCGGCGTGGACGGCGGGGCGTTTTGGGGCCAGATGCAAAGCGGTGTCGACGTCTGGAAGGACGTGGGCAACGGCATCGTCAAGAGCCTCGCGTTCGGCGTGGCCGTCACCTTCATCGCGGTGCTGCAGGGCTTCGTGGCCAAGCCGACGCCGGAAGGCGTCTCGCGCGCCACCACGCGCACGGTGGTGATGGCGTCGCTGTCCGTGCTGGGGCTGGACTTCGTCCTCACCGCCTTGATGTTCAGTATCTGACGGCGACCATGCGTCTGTCTTGAGGAAATTCACCATGCAGCATTCCAAAAACGATTTCTGGGTGGGGCTGTTCGTCCTGCTGGGCGGAGCGGCGCTGGTCTTCCTGGCCCTGCAGTCGGCCAACCTGTTGAACCTGAACTTCCGCTCGGGCTATACCGTGACGGCGCGTTTCGACAACATCGGCGGGCTCAAGCCCAAGGCCGCGGTGCGCAGCGCCGGTGTGGTGGTGGGGCGCGTGCAGTCCATCGGCTTCGACGACACGACCTACCAGGCGCGCGTGACACTGGAGTTGGAAAAGCGCTATGTGTTCCCCAAGGACAGTTCGCTCAAGATCCTGACCAGCGGCCTGTTGGGCGACCAGTACATCGGCATCGAGCCGGGAGCCGACGAGAACAACCTGGCCGAGGGCGACATGGTGACCGCCACCCAATCCGCGGTAGTGCTGGAAAACCTGATCGGCCAATTCCTGTATGGCAAGGCCGAAGAAGGTGCTTCGTCCAATGGAGGTACCAAGAAATGACAAATCAACCTCGCTTCACGGGCTGGACTGCCCGCTGGGCGGCGCTGTTGCTCGGCGCGGCCCTCATGAGCGGCTGCGCCACGGGCCCCAACGCCAACCCCGCAGATCCGTTCGAACCCTTCAACCGCGGCGTGCATTCGTTCAATGACAGCGTGGACAAGGCGGTGCTCAAACCCGTCGCCACCGTTTACCGCGACGTGACGCCGCAGCCGGTGCGTACGGGCGTGAGCAACTTCTTTGGCAACCTGGGCGATGCCTGGTCGTTCGTCAACAACCTGCTGCAGTTCCGCGGGCTGGAGGCTTACGAGAGCCTCGTGCGCTTCACCACCAACACCTTCTTCGGGCTGGGCGGCGTACTGGACATCGCCAGCGAGGCAGGCATCGAGCGGCACAAGCAGGACTTTGGCCTGACGCTGGGCCGCTGGGGCGTGCCCACGGGGCCGTATCTCGTGCTGCCGCTGCTGGGGCCGTCCACCGTGCGCGACACGGCCGCTTTGCCGGTAGACAGTTGGGGCAACCCGCTGGGCCAGCTTGACCCGGTGGAGGTGCGCAATTCCCTGTACGGCCTGCGCCTTGTCGATAAGCGCGCTAGCCTGCTGCGTGCGGGCTCGGTGCTGGATACGGCGGCCCTGGACCCCTACAGCTTCACGCGCGACGTGTACCTCAAGGTGCGTAGTGGCGTGTCAGGCGCACGCGACGAGGACGCCTATGAGGAAAACGGGGGCAAGCTGCCCGACGACGCGTACTGAAAACCCGTAAAGGCCGGCCTGACAAGCACTCGGGCCCCTGGCTGACAGGCGCGGTTGCAGTTGCTTGCATCCCTGCACGTGGGCGACGCATGTGCAGCGCGGGGCGCCCTCCACAATCTACTCAACGAAACCATACATGGCAGCGCACGGCGTGGCGCTGCACGCAAGGAGCCTCACCATGATGAACCGCCGTACCCTGATCCATGCCGCCGCCGCGATGGCGGTGGCCACGTGGGTGGCCGTGCCCCAGGCCGCGCTGGCGGCCGACGAGGCACCGGATGCCCTCGTCAAGCGCCTCTCGGTCGATGTGCTGGAGACGCTGCGCAAAGACAAATCCATCAAGGCCGGCGACGTGGACCGCATCATGGCGCTGGTGGACAAGACCATCCTGCCCCACGTGAACTTCCGCCGCATGACGGCAGCGTCCGTCGGGCCGGGCTGGCGCAAGGCTACGCCGGAGCAGCAGGCGCGCCTGCAGGACGAGTTCAAGACACTGCTGGTGCGCACTTATGCAGGCGCGCTCAGCCAGGTCACGGACCAGAGCATTGTTGTGAAGCCGCTGCGCGCAGCCGCCGAAGACAAGGACGTGCTCGTGCGCACCGAAATCCGCGGCCGGGGCGACCCGATACAACTGGACTACCGTCTGGAGAAGACGCCGGGCGAGGGTGCGGGCTGGAAAATCTACAACCTCAACGTTCTGGGGGTGTGGCTGGTGGAAACCTACCGCAGCCAGTTCGCGCAGGAGATCAACGCCAAGGGCGTGGATGGCCTGATCGAGGCGCTGGTGGCGCGCAACAAGGCCAACGCCGCCTCCAGCGCCAAGTAACCAGAACAGAAAGAACCGAAAGGCCTGTGCATGCTGGTGCTGCCCGCTGAACTCACCCACCGCCACGCTGGCGCCACCCTGCGCATGCTGCTGCAAGGGCTCAAGGCCCAGGACGAATCGCTGGTGGTGGTGGATGCCGGTGCGCTAACGGCCTTCGACTCCTCCGCACTGGCGGTGCTGCTGGAGTGCCGCCGCGCAGCGGTGTTCGAGAACCGGGGTTTCGTGGTCAAGGCCCTGCCGCCGGCGCTGTCCAGCCTGGCGGGGCTGTACGGGGTGCAGGAACTGCTGCCCGCCCTGTAGCGGCGGCCTGCGGGGCTGACCACACTTGCGGGTTGCCTGCCGGCCAAACCCCTGCGGACACGCGCGCAAGAGCCCCCCTTTAGAATGCCGCTCTTCCATGCCCGCCGTCTCCTTCCAATCCATTTCCAAGAGCTTTTCCACTCCCCGAGGGCCTTTCCAGGCGCTGCAGGATGTCAGTCTGGACATCGAGGAGGGCGAGTTCTTCGGCCTGCTGGGCCCCAACGGCGCCGGCAAGACCACGCTGATCAGCATCCTCGCCGGGCTGGCGCGCGCCACCAGCGGGCGTGTCAGCGTGCTGGGCCATGACGTGCAAACCCAGTTTGCCGACGCGCGCAGGCTGCTGGGCGTGGTGCCGCAGGAACTGGTGTTCGACCCGTTCTTCAACGTGCGCGAGACGCTGCGCATCCAGTCCGGCTACTTCGGTGTGAAGAACAACGATGCCTGGATCGATGAGCTGCTGGAGAACCTGGGGCTGGCCGACAAGGCCACGGCCAATATGCGCCAGCTCTCGGGCGGCATGAAGCGCCGCGTGCTCGTGGCCCAGGCGCTGGTGCACAAACCGCCCATCATCGTGCTGGACGAGCCTACGGCCGGCGTGGACGTGGAGCTGCGCCAGACGCTGTGGCAGTTTGTGGCGCGCCTCAACAAGCAGGGCCACACGGTGCTGCTGACCACCCATTACCTTGAAGAGGCCGAGGCGCTGTGCACGCGGCTGGCCATGCTCAAGCGCGGGCGCGTCGTGGCCTTGGCGCGCACGTCCGAGCTGCTGCAGGCGGCCTCCACCAACGTCCTGCGGTTCAAGACCGACGATACGCTGCCGGCCGACCTGGCAGCGCTGGCGCGCGTGACCGGCCGCGTGGCCCAGTTGCCCGCGCAGGACGCGCAGGAGATCGAGCAGTTGCTGGCCCGGCTGCGCGCCGCCGGCGTGCGCGTGGAGGATGTGGAGATCCGCAAGGCCGACCTGGAGGATGTGTTCCTCAACGTCATGGCGGCCGAGCAGGAGGAGCACGCATGATCGGCTGGCAGACCCTGTTCTACAAGGAAGTGCTGCGCTTTTGGAAGGTGGGCTTCCAGACCGTGGCGGCGCCGGTGCTCACGGCGGTGCTGTACCTGCTGATCTTCGGCCATGTGCTCGAAGACCATGTCAAGGTCTATGACCGGCTGAGCTACACCGCCTTCCTGGTGCCCGGCCTGGTGATGATGAGCGTGCTGCAGAACGCCTTTGCCAACAGCTCGTCCAGCCTGATCCAGAGCAAGATCATGGGCAGTCTTGTGTTCGTGCTGCTCACGCCGCTGTCGCACCGTGCCTGGTTCGCGGCCTACGTGGGCTCGTCCATGGTGCGCGGCCTGGTGGTGGGCCTGGGTGTGTTCATCGTCACGCTGGCGTTCGCCACGCCGCAGTTCGCCGCGCCGTTGTGGATTCTTGCGTTCGCGCTGCTGGGCGCGGCGCTGCTGGCCACGCTGGGGGTCATCGCGGGACTGTGGGCCGACAAGTTCGACCAGATGGCGGCATTCCAGAACTTCATCATCGTGCCCATGACCTTCCTGTCGGGCGTGTTCTATTCGGTGCAATCGCTGCCGCCGTTCTGGCAGGGCGCAAGCCACCTGAACCCGTTCTTCTACATGATCGACGGCTTCCGCTACGGCTTCTTCGGCGTGAGCGACGTCTCCCCCTGGCTCAGCCTGGGCGTCGTCAGCCTGGCATGGGCGCTGGTCAGCTTGCTGGCGCTGCACCTGCTGCGCACGGGCTACAAAATCAGGAACTGACATGACTGCAGACCAACTCAAGGACATCATCAGCGCGGGCATGGCCTGCGACCACATCACGCTGGAGGGCGACGGCCGCCACTGGTACGCCACCATCGTGTCGTCCGAGTTCGAGGGCAAGCGCTCCATCCAGCGCCACCAGCGTGTCTACGCCACACTGGGCGCACGCATGCAGTCGGACGAGGTGCATGCGTTGTCCATGAAGACCTTCACCCCCGCCGAGTGGGCGCAGGCCCAGGCGGGCGACTGATACGGCCCCGTCCTTCGCAAGATGGCCGTGCGGCCGGGACCGTGCCCCGGCGCGGGGGCGGCACGGGCGTCATGCCCCGGTCCTCGCCGGTGGATGGGCGCATACACCGTCGCGCGGCGTTCCCCGAAAGAATTCGCGCACTATTATTTTAATAGCTGCTACCGCTTGATAGATAAGCGCTAGAGCCATTTTTGGCACTGAATGCAGCAACCGGCAAACCCATGGACAAACTCCTGATTCGCGGTGGCCGCCCCCTGGTGGGCGAGGTGCCGATTTCCGGCGCCAAGAACGCCGCGCTGCCCGAGCTGTGCGCCGCGCTGCTCACGGCCGACCCGGTCACCCTGCACAACGTGCCGCGCCTGCAGGACGTAGCCACCATGCTGCGGCTCATCCGGAACATGGGCGTGCAGGTGGACCGCATCGCTAACCCCGACTGCTCCGTGGCCGATGCGGCCGGCATAGTGCGCCTGGACGCGGGCGGCCTGTCCACGCCCGAGGCGCCCTACGATCTGGTCAAGACCATGCGCGCCTCGGTACTGGCGCTGGGGCCGCTGCTGGCCCGCTTCGGCGAGGCCACGGTGTCGCTGCCGGGCGGCTGCGCCATCGGATCGCGCCCGGTGGACCAGCACATCAAGGGGCTGCAGGCCATGGGCGCGCAGATCGTGGTCGAGCACGGCTACATGATCGCCAGGCTGCCGCAGGGGTGCACGCGACTCAGGGGGGCGCGCATCACCACCGACATGGTCACGGTGACCGGCACTGAGAATCTGCTCATGGCCGCCACGCTGGCTGAGGGGGAGACCGTGCTGGAGAACGCCGCGCAGGAACCCGAGGTGGCGGACCTGGCCGAGATGCTCATCAAGATGGGCGCGCGTATCCAGGGTCATGGCACCAGCCGCGTCCGCATCCAGGGTGTCGAGCGGCTGCACGGCTGCGAGCACGCCGTCGTGGCCGACCGCATTGAGGCCGGCACCTTCCTGTGCGCCGTGGCCGCCACGGGCGGCGACGCGCTGCTGCGCCACGGGCGTGCTGACCACCTGGACGCCGTGATCGACAAACTGCGCGACGCGGGCGTGCAGGTGGCGCCGGAAGAGGGTGGCATCCGCGTGCGCAGCCCTGGCGCGGCGCAGCTCAAGGCGCAGGGCTTTCGCACCACTGAGTACCCGGGCTTTCCCACCGACATGCAGGCGCAGTTCATGGCGCTGAACGTGGTGGCCCAGGGCACCGCCACGGTGGCCGAGACGATCTTCGAAAACCGTTTCATGCACGTCAACGAGCTGCTGCGCCTTGGCGCGAAAATCCAGACCACGGATGGCCGCGTAGCGGTGATCGAGGGGCTGGGCGGCGCGGCGCCTACCGGCGCGCGGCTGTCGGGCGCCACCGTCATGGCCACCGACCTGCGCGCCTCGGCCAGCCTGGTGATCGCCGGGCTGGTGGCCGACGGGGAAACGCTGGTGGACCGCATCTACCATCTGGACCGCGGCTACGACTGCATGGAAGCCAAACTGCGCGGCCTGGGGGCCAACATCGAGAGAATTCAATGACGCAGCAGATCACACTCGCCCTGTCCAAGGGCCGCATCTTCGAAGAAACCCTGCCTCTGCTGGCCGCTGCCGGCATCGAGGTGCTGGAAGACCCGGAGAAGTCGCGCAAGCTCATCCTGCCCACCAGCCGCCCCGAGGTGCGCGTGGTGCTGGTGCGTGCCACCGACGTGCCGACCTACGTGCAATACGGCGGCGCCGATCTGGGTGTGGCCGGCAAGGACTCGCTCATCGAGCACGGCGGCCAGGGGCTGTTCCGTCCGCTGGATCTGAAGATTGCCAAGTGCCGCGTGAGCGTGGCCGTGCGCGCCGATTTCGACTACCGCGAGGCCGTCACCCAGGGCTCGCGCCTGAAGGTGGCCACCAAATACACCAGCATCGCGCGCGATTTCTTCGCCAGCAAGGGCGTCCACGTGGACCTCATCAAGCTCTACGGCAGCATGGAACTGGCGCCGCTCACCGGCCTGGCCGATGCCATCGTGGACCTGGTCTCCACTGGCAACACGCTCAAGGCCAACAACCTCGTGGAGGTCGAGCAGATCATGGACATCAGTTCGCACCTGGTGGTGAACCAGGCCGCGCTGAAGCTGAAGCAGGCGCCGCTGCGCCGCATCATCGACGCATTCGCCTCCGCCGTGCCGCAGGGCTGAGGGGTGCGCAGGGCTGAGGGGTGCGCAGGGCTGAGGGGTGCGCAGGGCTGAGGGGTGCGCAGGGCTGCGTCTGCGCCGCTTTGGTTCCGCGTCCATCGCCCGGCGTTGCAACCGCGCGCCGTGGCCCGAGTTATGGTGAGAACATCGTGGCCGGGCACCCCTCGGCTACCGCAACGGCGCGCCGATTCCTTTCGTACATTCTGAGTAGGTCCACTATGCAATTCGTAGCTGCTCCCGTCCGCCTGTCCACCGCTGACGACACTTTCGAGGTGGAATTCGCCGCACGCCTGCACTGGTCGGCGGACACGGATGCGGCCATCGAGCAGCGCGTGGCGGGCATCCTGGCCGACGTGCGCGAGCGCGGCGACGCCGCAGTGCTGGAGTACACGCAGCGCTTCGACGGCCTGCATGCGCAGGGCTTGCCGTCGCTGGAGCTCAAGGCCAGCGAACTGCAAGCCGCCTTCGACGGCCTGCCCGCGGCGCAGCGCGACGCGCTGACGGCCGCCGCCGCCCGCGTGCGCCGCTACCACGAGGCGCAGAAAAAGGCCAATGGCGAAAGCTGGAGCTACCGCGACGACGACGGCACCCTTCTGGGCCAGAAAGTCACGCCGCTGGACCGCGTGGGCATCTACGTGCCGGGCGGCAAGGCCGCGTACCCGAGCAGCGTGCTCATGAACGCCATTCCCGCGCACGTGGCGGGCGTGCGGGACATCATCATGGTCGTGCCCACGCCCCAAGGCACCAAAAACCCGCTGGTGCTGGCCGCGGCGCATGTGGCGGGCGTCACACGCGCCTTCACCATCGGCGGCGCGCAGGCCGTGGCGGCGCTGGCCTATGGCACGCAGACCATTCCCAAGGTGGACAAGATCACCGGCCCCGGCAACGCCTACGTGGCCAGCGCCAAGAAGCATGTGTTCGGCACCGTGGGCATCGACATGATTGCCGGCCCCAGCGAGATTCTGGTGCTGGCCGACGGCAGCACGCCGGCGGAATGGGTGGCGATGGATCTCTTCTCGCAGGCCGAGCACGACGAGCTGGCGCAGTCCATCCTGCTGTGCCCCGATGCGGCCTACATCGACCAGGTCCAGTCCGCCATCGACCGTCTGCTGCCCCAGATGCCGCGCGCCGAGATCATCGCCAAGAGCCTCACCGGGCGCGGCGCGCTCATCCATACGCGCAACATGGAAGAGGCGTGTGAGATCAGCAACCGTATCGCTCCCGAGCACCTGGAGGTGAGCAGCCGCGAGCCGCACCGCTGGGAGCCGCTGCTGCGCCACGCGGGCGCGATCTTTCTGGGCGCCTACACCAGCGAATCGCTGGGCGACTATTGCGCTGGGCCCAACCATGTGCTGCCCACCAGCGGCACGGCACGCTTCTCGTCGCCGCTGGGCGTGTACGACTTCCAAAAGCGCAGCAGCATCATCGAGGTGAGCGAGCAGGGCGCGCAGAGCCTGGGCCGCATCGCCAGCGTGCTGGCGCATGGCGAGGGGCTGCAGGGGCATGCACGGGCGGCGGAGATGCGGCTCAAGTCCTGACCACTCCGACAGCCTGTACGCCTACCAAGCCACCTTGCGAGGTGGCTTGGTCTTTTCAAAAAAGAGAGCGCCTGGCGCTGAATGGCCAAGCCTTAGAAGCGAAAAACACAGCAAATTCAACAAACACGAATTTCGTGTCACACGAAATTCGTGTACGATAAACGCATGAAGAACGTCACCATCACCGTGGACGACCCGGTGCTCGAATGGGCCCGGATCGAGGCGGCGCGGCGCGGCACCAGCGTGTCACGCATGGTGGGGGACTTTCTAGGCGAGATGCAGCGCCGCGAGGACGCCTACGAGCGTGCCTATCTCGCCTGGCGCACGGACGAGCGCACCTGGCGCGCGGGCGCCGCAGCGTGGCGTATCCACGGCTTCGAGCGCAGTCCTGCCCACGTAGGTGAGGCGCCGCAGCCACTGCAGCGCAGCCTGGAGCAACCCGTGTTTGTGGACACGGCTGTGCTGGTCGCCGCCGAGGACGGCGCCGATGCCGCCCTGCAAGCCCCGGTGCTGGCCTGTCTGGACTTGCTGTGGCGCGAGCGCTTGGGGCGTGTCAGCAGCCAGGTGCTGGCCGAGTTTTACGACACCGTGACGCGCGCCGCCAGCGCGCCCATGCCGCACGGCGATGCACGCGCGGCCATCCGCCGCTACCACAGCTGGACGCCCTGGCAGATCGATGCTGCCACGCTGGAGACCGCCTGGGCGCTGGAGGCGCGGCACCAACTGGCCTGGGGCGACTGCCTGGCGCTGGCCGCCGCGCAGCACAGCGGCTGCGCGAGCCTGCTGTCGCTGAGTCTGCCGCAGGGCGCGCAGTATGGCGGCGTAGAGGTGCTGCATCCGCTGCATTGCGCGTTGGCTGTCCCCTGATGTGGCGGCGCCGCCCGATCGAATGGAGTGATGAACGCATGACAACCCCTTCTGCCGAACTGCCCGCGCTGGCGCGCATCCGCGACGACGTGCGCGCCATGCAGGCTTACGTCGTGGCCGATGCGACCGGCTACCTGAAGATGGACGCGATGGAGAACCCCTTCGGCCTGCCGCCCGCGCTGCAGGCCGCGCTGGGGCAGCGCCTGGGGCAACTCGCGCTCAACCGCTACCCCGGTACGCGCCAGAACGACCTGAAGGCTGCGCTGGCAGCCTACGCCGGGGCACCGGCAGGCTCGGCCGTGCTGCTGGGCAATGGTTCCGACGAGCTCATTTCCCTCGTGGCGCTGGCCTGCGCGCGCGCGCAGGCGACCGTGCTGGCGCCCGTGCCGGGCTTCGTGATGTATGCGATGAGCGCGCAGCTGCAGGGCTTGGGCTTCGTGGGCGTGCCGTTGACGGCGGACTTCGAGCTGGACGAGGCCGCGATGCTGGCCGCGATCGCCCAGCACCGCCCGGCCATCACCTTCCTGGCCTATCCCAACAACCCCACGGCCACGCTGTGGGACGAGGCCGTGGTGCAGCGCATCATCGACGCCGCCGGTGCGCAGGGCGGCATCGTGGTCATGGACGAGGCCTACCAGCCCTTTGCCAGCCGCAGCTGGATCGAGCGCATGCGCGTGCAGCCCGAGCGCAACGGCCATGTGCTGCTGATGCGCACGCTCTCCAAGTTCGGCCTGGCCGGCGTGCGCCTGGGCTACATGATCGGCCCCGCCGCGCTGGTGGCCGAGGTCGACAAGGTGCGCCCGCCCTACAACGTGAGTGTGCTGAACACCGAGGCCGCCCTGTTCGCGCTGGAACATGCCGACGTGTTCGCCGCCCAGGCCGACGAGCTGCGTGCCGCGCGCACCGAGCTGCTGGCCGCGCTGCGCGCCATGCTCGGCATTGAGCGCGTGTGGGACAGCCAGGCCAACATGGTGCTGGTGCGTGTGCCCGATGCCGCCCGCGCCTATGAGGGCATGAAGGCCCGCAAGGTGCTCGTCAAGAACGTTTCTACAATGCATCCATTGCTGGCAGGCTGCCTGCGTCTGACGGTGGGCAGTAGTGCCGACAACGCCCAGATGCTCGCAGCGCTCCAGGCATCCCTATGACTTCCTCCGCACTCGTTCCTTCTTCCGCAGAACTCTGCCCCGACCGCACGGCCGAGGTCAGCCGCACGACGGCCGAGACGCGCATCACCGTGCGCGTGAATCTCGACGGCACCGGCGCGGCCAGCCTGCACACCGGCATCGGTTTCTTCGACCACATGCTCGACCAGATCGCGCGCCATGGGCTGATCGACCTGCAGATCGACTGCGACGGCGACCTGCACATCGACGGCCACCACACGGTGGAAGATGTGGGCATCACGCTGGGCCAGGCTTTCGCGCGGGCCGTGGGCGACAAGAAGGGCATCCGCCGCTACGGCCATGCCTACGTGCCGCTCGATGAAGCCCTGTCACGCGTGGTGGTGGACTTCTCGGGCCGCCCGGGGCTGCACCTGCACATTCCGTTCACCGCCGGGAGCATTGGCGGTTTCGACACCCAGCTCACCTACGAATTCTTCCAGGGCTTCGTGAACCATGCGGGCGTGACGCTGCACATCGACAACCTGAAGGGCATCAACGCCCACCACCAGTGCGAGACGGTGTTCAAGGCCTTCGCGCGCGCGCTGCGCGCCGCGCTGGAGCGCGACCCGCGCGCCGCAGGCGTGATCCCCTCCACCAAGGGTTCCCTGTAAAATTCAAGCCAAATTGGCCTGTAACGCTTATCCATCAAGCGCAAGCAGCTATGAATAGTGAAGCAAAAACCGTCGCGGTCGTGGACTACGGCATGGGCAACCTGCGCTCCGTATCGCAGGCCGTGCAGGTCGCGGCGCAGGGCAGCGGTTTCCGGGTAATGGTCACCGCGCACCCCGATGAGGTGCGCGCGGCCGACCGCGTGGTGTTGCCCGGCCAGGGCGCCATGCCGGACTGCATGCGCGAGTTGCGGGAGTCGGGCCTGCTCGAATCCGTGCTGGAGGCTGCCGCGTCCAAGCCGCTGTTTGGCGTATGTGTGGGCATGCAGATGCTGCTGGACCACAGCGCCGAGGGCGACACCCCCGGGCTGGGCCTGATCCCGGGCGAGGTGCTCAAGTTCGACCTGGCCGGGCGCACCCAGCCCGACGGCAGCCGCTACAAGGTCCCCCAGATGGGCTGGAACCGCGTGCGCCAGGCGCGCCACGGCGGCGTGGCGCACCCGGTATGGGCGGGCGTGCCCGACGACAGCTACTTCTACTTTGTGCACAGCTTCTACGCGCGCCCGGCCAACCCGCTGCACTGCGCCGGCGAGGCTGACTACGGCGGCCCCTTTGCTGCGGCCATCGCACGCGATAATATTTTTGCTACCCAGTTCCACCCGGAGAAAAGCGCCGAGCACGGCCTGGCGCTGTACCGCAACTTCTTGCACTGGAAGCCCTGATTCTTCAACCCGGCAGGGCCGGGCCTTGTGCGGCTCGCCCCATTCCCCGCTCACCATCATGCTGCTCATCCCCGCCATCGACCTCAAGGACGGCCACTGCGTACGCCTCAAGCAAGGTGACATGGACCAATCGACCACCTTTGGCGAAGACCCCGCCGCCATGGCCCGCAAGTGGGCGGATGCGGGCGCGCGCCGCCTGCACCTGGTGGACCTGAACGGCGCGTTTGCCGGCCAGCCCAAGAACAAGGCGGCCATCAAGGCCATCCTGGCCGAGGTGGGCGCCGACATTCCGGTGCAGCTGGGCGGCGGCATCCGCGACCTGGACACCATCGAGCGCTACATCGACGCCGGGCTGCGGTACGTCATCATCGGCACGGCCGCGGTGAAGAACCCCGGCTTCCTCAAGGATGCGTGCAGCGCGTTTGGCGGCCACATCATCGTGGGCCTGGACGCCAAGGACGGCAAGGTGGCCACCGACGGCTGGAGCAAGCTCACCGGCCACGAGGTGGTCGATCTGGCGCGCAAGTTCCAGGACTGGGGCGTGGAATCCATCATCTACACCGACATCGGCCGCGACGGCATGCTCTCGGGCATCAATATCGAGGCTACGGTCAAGCTGGCCCAGGCCCTCACCATCCCCGTGATCGCCTCGGGCGGCCTGGCCGGCATCGCGGACATCGAGAAGCTCTGCGAAGTCGAAAACGAAGGCGTGGAAGGCGTCATCTGCGGGCGCGCGATCTATTCCGGCGACCTGGATTTCGCAGCCGCGCAGCATCGCGCCGACGAGCTGAGCCTGGCCTGAGCCGGGGCGGCCCGGCGCCTTCACCCGGCGGCGTATGCGGCCGGGTCAGAACCAGCGGCTGGCCACCCAGTCGAAACGCACATCCAGCGGCAATTGGTGGATGTGGTAGGGCGCGGGCAACGGCTCCAGCGCCTGGAGTTTCACCACGATGGACGGCGTGCGCGGGGTCAGCGGCGACACGCGGTCGGCCGGCGGGCTTTGCGCCTCCATCATGAGCCCCACCACTTTCGCGCGCACCTTGCCCCCGTCCATGAAATGCAGCGTGGCCATGCGGCCGACTCGCGCGTAGCGCGCCTTGTCGGGCGGCAGGTAGGCATGCACCAGCGGTTCCCCGCGCCGCTGCAGTACGGCGACCTCCGTGCCCTGGGCTACCCAGTCCCCCGGGCGCACCAGGGCCTGCACCGCGGTGGCGGCAAAGGGCGCAAGGGCGGTGCCGGGCTGCGCGGGCGCAGCTTCATCTGCGGGGGGCTGTGGCGTTGCAGGCGCTGCCGGGGCCGGCATGGCAGCCGGCACACGCGCCATCAACATGCGCTGCTCGCGCACATCGGCGCGGGCGCGGCTGAGGTCCGCCTCGGCCTGCAGGACCTGAAAGCGCAGGTTGTCCACTTCCTGCCGTGTGGCGGCCCCTTGCTCGCGCAAGCCCTGCATGGTGTGCAGCCTTTCCTGCTGGATCGCCAGACGGCGGCTGGCCAGGCGCTCGGCCTCGGTCAGCAGCGCCAGCCTGGCGGTGTAGGCCTGCGCCTGGGCGGGTTCCTGCGCATGCGGCGTGGGGCTTGGCGTGGCGGCAGGCGGTGCGGGGGTGTCCGTCGGCGTGCGCTCCAGCGCCATCACGGGCTGGCCGGGTTCCAGCGGTGCGCCGGGCGCCGCCACGAATGCCACGCGGCCGGCGGCCGGTGCGCGCAGGGTGGCCTGCTCCAGCACGACCTGGGCCGGCGTACTCTCCCACCAGTAGGCGAT
Source organism: Diaphorobacter nitroreducens (assembly GCA_003755025.1). Lineage (GTDB taxonomy): Bacteria > Pseudomonadota > Gammaproteobacteria > Burkholderiales > Burkholderiaceae_C > Diaphorobacter > Diaphorobacter nitroreducens. The sequence goes on from RJVL01000001.1 coordinate 482,858, forward strand.
GCCGAAGCGGACCAGCAGGTAGGCGGGGGCCACCAGCACCATGGCGAGCAGCAAATACCAGCGCCAGCGCGGCACGCGGCGCTTGGCGGCTGCATAGCGCACTTCCAGGCCGTTGGTTTCCTGCGCCGAGGTGGGCGGCGCGTCAAAATTGATCTTCAAGGCCGAGCCTCCCTATAGTCTTCCCACGACTGCACCACGACGCCCCCAAAGCCCGGCAGGCCGGCCAATTGGTGTGCCAGCGCATCCCAGCGCTGCAGGGACTGGGCCTTGCCCAACGCGAAGCTGCTCTCTTGCGCCGGCAGCGCGGATTCGATGCTTTGCGCCACCGCGATGCGCAACCCCGCTGGCGCTGCTGACAACAACGGCCGGGCGAGGGTGGCGGTGCGCTCGGGGTTGTTCACGTAGAGCATCGCCACCACTTCGCCGACCCCGGCTGCGTGTACGCGTGCGGCAAAACCGGGTTGCTGCAGTTCACGGTAGTGTGTCGTCAGGGCCAGGGGCCAGGGAGCCGCGGCGCGCACCGCCTGCAGCGTGTCGATGAGGTGGCGGCTCCAGTCGCGCTGCTGGGCAGCGGGAAGCTGGCTGCGCTCCAGGTCCAGGTGCAGGGCGTCGGCGGGCAGGTCGCGCAAGGACTCCACCAGGGCCAGCAGTCGCGCGCGCTCGTGGGGCAACACCCAGGTAGGCTCACCCAGCAGCAGTTCGAGCGTCAGCTGCCGTGCCTGCGCCTGGGCGCGCAGGGCCATCCACCGCGCCCGGCCGTCGGGCCGTGCCAGGGCCTGCAACTGCGCCGCCGTGAACGACAGCAGCAGGCGGCGGCTGCGAGGGGGCAGTTCGTCCAGTTGCGCGGGCTGGTCCAGCAGGGCTTGCCCCTGCCACACGTACCAGCCCAGGCCGGTCTCGCCGGGCGCCGCCTTGGCGGAGGTCGGTGCCGTGCCCCCGGCCAGCGCGGCGACCGTCGCGGCCCAGGGATCGGGTGCCGCGGGGGCGTCGTGCCAGGCCAGCGTGCATCCATCGCCCAGGGCCAGCACGTCCAGGGCGGCCAGGTCGCGCCGCTCGGCGCCGTCCACCACCTGTACGGCGGCCTGGTACAGCGCATAGCGCGTGGTGAGCAGCTTGGAATAGCCGTCGCCGTCGAAGGCGTTCAGGCGCAACTGCGCGATCCGAAGCGCCTCGGCCGCGGCCTGCTGGCGGTGCTGGTGGCCCGCCATTTCCGTGTCGCGCAGCCGATAGGCGGCCAGGGCCTGCTGGGCCGCGGCCTCCAGTTCGCTGCGGCGCAAGGCCAGCAGCGCCTGAGCGCGGTCGATCTCGCCCTGCGCCTGGGCCAGGGCCGCATCGCGCTGGCTGCGCCACTGCAGCGGCAGAGAAAAATCAACGCCCACGCGCGTGCTGTGGCCCGTGGGGCCGCCGATGTCACGGCTGAACGACTGCGCCAGCGAGATGCTGGCTTGCACCCCCTCCAGGCGCGCATGCTGCTGGCGCTGCAGGGCTGCGTCCACTTCCTGTTGTGCCAGCGTGACGGCGGGGGATCGGTCCAGCGCCGCTGCGCCGGGGGCCAGGCAGGTCTGGGGCCAGGCGGGTTCCTGCGTCTGCACCGCTGCGGCGGGCTGCCCCGTCAGGCGCTCGATCTCCGCGCGGGCCAGATCCCGCGCGGCACTCTGGCTGTCATGCGTCGCCTGCACGATGTTGAACAGGCCGCCGAGGTCCAGCCGGTCGGCCTCCAGCAGCACGCCAGCGGCGTGGCGGCTCGCCAATTGCTCCTGCGCCTCGGCGCGCACCCGCAGGAAGGCGTCCGCCAGGCGGATGCGCTCCACACTGCGCAGGTGGCGCACATAGGCGCGGCGCACGGCAAGCACGGCCTCGTTTTCCATCTGCAGGCGGCGCAGTCGGCTTTGCTCCACGGCATGCTGGGCATCGTCCACCGTGCGTTGCTGCGCCGCGCGCGTGCCCAGCAGGGGCCAGCGCACCCCCAGGTGCATCTGGGTGCGCTGGTAGTCGCGGCTGAGGGTATCGGTCACCGCCTCGCGCGCGTTGTCCACGCCCGCGCCGCCAAACAGCTGGGCACCACTGCCCGCCTGCAGGGCGGCGCTGCGCTGCTCGGCCACGGTAACGTCCGCCTGCGCCAGCCGGGCCGATGGGGCGAAGGCGCGGGCGCGGTCCTCCAGCTGCGTGAGAGAGACCGGCGGGCTGGCGTGGGCCGCGGCGCCCTGCGGGCCCGCGCAGATGCAGGCCAGCAGAGCGATCAGGGTGTGACGGGGGCTGCGCTGGAACATGTCAGAACTTGGTCTTGCGCAGCACCCACCAGGGCGCCATGGACGAGTCCAAGTGGGACTTCATGAACATCTCGGCCATGATGGAGAACGAGCAGTGGATGCGGTTGACGAAGGCAAAGAGGGGAAACAGCGGCAGGAAGCCCAGGTACCACACGTCGTCCCGCGGCCGCTCGGATACGGCCACGACGTACAGCAGGAAGTAAAACAGCAGCGCGGCCAGGTAGGCGAGGTAGATGAAGGCCAGCACGCCCATCACCACCCCCAAGGGCATGGTGAAGAGCATGGTGCCGGTGTACGCCACGATCAGGAACGGCAGCACGAGCTGCATCAGCAGGCCGTTCACGATGACGAACAGGAAGTTGCGCCAGCCCAGCAGGCGCGGGCGCAGGTTGAAGCGGAACTTGCGGATGAAGATGTAGAACATGTCTCCATCCCAGCGCAGGCGCTGGCGAAAGAAGACGCGCCAGGTGTCCGGGGCGTCCGTGTGCCCGACGGCGTGCGGGTCGAACACGATGCGCAGGTCCGGGTGCCGGCCGAAGTACTGCTTGATGCGCATCGTCATGTCCAGGTCTTCGGCGGTGCCGGCGTCCCACCCGCCCAGGTTGCGCAGGAACCGGGTGCGGAAGACGCCGAACGCGCCGGAGATGTTGTTGACGATGTTGAACTCCGACAGTCCGGTCTTGCCCGCGCCGATGGAGAGCATGTATTCCAGTGCCTGCAGCCGCGTGACCAGCGAACGCTTGGCGTTGCGCACGCGCAGGTTACCCGCCACGCCCACGACGCCCGGGTCATCGAAGTGGCGCGTGGCGTTGCGCACCATGTCGTTATCGAAAGAGGTGTCGCCGTCCAGTGCCATCACCACCTCGCCCGTGGCAATGGACAGGCCCGCATTCAGCGACGACACGCGTCCCCCGCGCTGCCACTTGGGCAGCACCACCAGGCTGCGGCGCTGGGTGCCTGCCAGCAGCGACTGCGCGCGCCGCGCGGCGCGCAGCGTGGGGCCGTTTTGCAGCGCGCCGTCGATCACGGCGATGATCTCGATGAAGCCGGGGTACAGCTGTTGCGCCAGCGACCCGATGGTCTTGCCCACGTCCTCCCCCTCGGAATAGCAGGTAATGACGCACGACACGCGCGGATAGGCTTCGCGCTGGCGCAGCGGGCGGTGCTCACGCAATCCGTACTTCACCATGCCTGCGGTGACCAGCAGGAAGAAGGGCGCCTCCAGGAACACGACGAACGGAAAGAACTTGAGCGCCAGCTCCACCCAGTTCTGCTGGCTGGAGCTGGCGAACAGCGTCGCGAAGGCAAAGACGGCGGTGTCCCACATGCGGCGTCAGGCCTGGTCGAGCAGCCGTTCCATCAGCGCCGCTGCGCTGTCTCCGGCGCGCAGGTCCTGCGGCATCTGAAGATGGCGGATGCGCGCCTGCAGCGCCGATGGCGCCGCCGCCACCGTCTGGTCGGACAGCGCGCGCTGCAGTCGCGCGGACAGGCCTGCGGGGTCGGAGAACGGCAGGAACAGCCAGAGCTTGTCCTCCTGCGTGCGGGTGGTGATGTCTGACGTGCGCAGCAATTCGTGCAGGCGGCGCGCGAACTCGTCCAGCAGCAGGAAGACGCGCGCGGCCCCCAGCTCCTCGATGAGTTCCGTGGCGTTGGTGAATTCGATCAGCATGAGCCCGAACCGCATCTCCGGATGGCGCGTGGTCACGGCCAGTGCCCAGTCGAGCATGCGCCGGAAATGGGACGCCTCAACGTAGTTGGCGGTGTCGAGCGCCGCAAACGACTCCTGGATCTGCCCTGCGCGCAGCGCGGTGCGGCCGTGTGCGCTCAGGCGCAGGCTGGCGACTTCGCGTACATCCAGGGCACTGGGCGCGCAGCTGGTGCGGCAGGCCAGGCAGCGTGCCTGCGTCGTGGTCTCCACGAACACGTGATGGCAGCTGCCGCAGGCGTACTGCGTCAGCGGGCGGTCATAGTCCACACCAATGTGGCGCAGCGCCGCGCTGCACTGGGGGCAGGAGAGACCGCCGTCGTGGTGGAAGTCGCTCTCGGGCGCCACATGCCCGCAGGAGAAGCAGTGCAGCGAGGCTTCCTTGCGGATCTGCAGGCTGGAGCAGTGCGGGCAGACGTCGATGTAGTGGATGTGAGCGCTGCCGCAGGTGCGGCAGTGGCGCGTGCGGTCCACGAGCTGGGCGGGCTCCAAGAGCTTGCGGCGCACCAGGGTCGCGAGGCAGGCACCGGGATCCTCGCCCCGCTGCGCCAGGGCGTCCACCACGGGATAGTGGTAGAGCATGGGGTGCGTGAGCGTGCACTGCGGCGCCAGCTCCATCGCGTCGCGCACGTACAGGAAGTAGAGCACGCGCTCTTCCAGGCGCATGTCCGTCAGGGCCAGGCGCAGGCTGCGGCGTACGGCCAGGCTGCGCTCCGCGCGGGCCACCGCGTCGGCATAGGGTGCGGCGGTGTCGGCCAGCACGGAGGCTTTGCCCTCGCCGGGGGCCACCACGGCCAGGCGGTCCCACCAGGGGCTGCGGCGCAACTGGAGAATCAGATCGTCCGCGGCGGAAGCATCCCACCCCTCCAGGTAAAAGCCGAGGGGCTGCACGGACGACCGCGTGAAGGCGTCCCAGGAATCGAAGACCTGGGCCTGGGGCTGTGCCGGAACCGGTTGTCCCGAGGGCCGCAGCACGACCATGGATTCGGCGGGGGGCGTGGCGGAAGAGGGCGATACAGTCATTCGGAACGGAACGCACCGCGCGCCGTCGGCACAGGCGGTTGATCAGCAAAAAGAGGGTGGATGGCGGCCAATAACCCACGCCCATCCGCGCGCGCCCGCCCTGCGGGAAGAGCGCCGGCGGCCATGTGGGGCGCAAGCCAAGGTTACCCGATTACAACGCGCCCCGGCCTCACGCGGTTGAATGAAGCCCGGCGGTACAGTCATGGCTTTGCGTATTTTCGAGGGCGAGAGGACATGATTCTTGTAACCGGGGGCGCGGGCTTCATCGGCACCCACACCTGTGCGGCCCTTGCCGATGCAGGCATTCCCACCTTGCTGCTCGACAACTTCAGCAACAGCCGCCGCAGCGTGCTGGACCGCCTGGCGCGCATCACCGGCAAGCCGGTGGCGTGCGTCGAGGGCGACGTGCGCGACGCGCAGTTGCTGCGGCAGCTGTTTGCGTCCCACCCCATCGAGGGCGTGATCCACTTCGCCGCGCTCAAGGCCGTGGGCGAATCGGTGCGCGAGCCGCTGCGCTACTACGAAAACAACGTGGCGGGGACGGTGAGCCTGCTGCGCGCCATGCAGGCGGCCGGCGTGCGCACGTTGGTGTTTTCCTCCTCGGCCACGGTGTATGGCGATCCGGCGAGCCTGCCCATCCGCGAGGACTTTCCGCTATCGGCCACCAACCCTTACGGCTGGAGCAAGCTGATGATGGAGCAGGTGCTGGCCGACGTGGACCACGCCGAGCCCGGCCAGTGGCGCATTGCGCGGCTGCGCTACTTCAACCCCGTGGGCGCGCACGAGAGCGGGCTGATCGGCGAGGACCCGCAGGACATTCCCAACAACCTCATGCCCTACGTGGCCCAGGTGGCCACGGGCCAGCGCGAGGTGCTGAGCGTGTACGGCGGCGACTACCCCACGCCCGACGGCACCGGCGTGCGCGACTACATCCACGTGTGCGACCTGGCCGAAGGCCACGTGGCCGCGCTGCGCTACCTGCGCGCGCATCCGGGGCTGCTCACGGTGAACCTCGGCACGGGACGGCCGGTGTCGGTGCTGGAGATGGTGCGCGGCTTCGAGCAGGCCAGCGGCCGTGCCGTGCCCTACCAGGTGGTGGCGCGCCGCCCCGGCGATGTGGCCGCCTGCTGGGCCGACCCAGCCCTGGCCGAGCGCCTGCTGGGCTGGCGCGCGCGGCGCGATGTGCAGGCCATGTGCCGGGATGCCTGGCGTTGGCAGGATGGCGAGGCGCGCCGACTGGGCGATGCTCCTTGATTGATAGCTGGTCGCGCTTGTCAATCAAGGAATTGATGGGGGAAATGGTTTGGAAACCAAATCCGACGAGCGCGAAAAGCTATTGATTCAATAGCTGAGCATGGCGCCGCCCATGGTATCTTGCGGCCCTTCTTCTTCAAAAGCCGGAGTGCTGGCGCATGCTTGCCAAACGCATCATTCCCTGCCTTGACGTGACCGGTGGCCGTGTCGTCAAGGGTGTCAACTTTGTCGAGCTGCGCGACGCGGGCGATCCGGTGGAGATCGCCGCGCGCTACAACGCGCAGGGCGCCGACGAGCTCACTTTCCTGGACATCACCGCCACCAGTGACGAGCGCGACCTGATCCTGCCCATCATCGAGGCCGTGGCCAGCCAGGTCTTCATCCCCCTGACCGTAGGCGGCGGCGTGCGCACCGTGGAAGACGTGCGCCGCCTGCTCAATGCGGGCGCGGACAAGACCAGCTTCAACTCCGCCGCGATTGCCAACCCCGACGTCATCAGCCAGGCCTCGGCCAAGTACGGCGCGCAGTGCATCGTCGTGGCCATCGATGCCAAGCGCCGCCAGGGCGCGGAAGTAGCCGAGCGCGGCGAGGGCTGGGATGTGTACAGCCATGGCGGGCGCAAGAACACCGGCCTGGACGCCGTGCAGTGGGCCGTGGAGATGGCGCGCCGCGGTGCGGGCGAGATCCTGCTGACCAGCATGGACCGCGACGGCACCAAGAGCGGGTTTGATCTGCAACTCACCCGTGCGGTGAGCGACGCCGTGGGCGTGCCCGTGATCGCGTCGGGCGGCGTGGGCAACCTGGACCATCTGGCCGATGGGGTGCAGCAGGGCGGCGCTGATGCGGTGCTGGCGGCCAGCATCTTCCACTACGGCGAGTTCACCGTGCGCCAGGCCAAGGAGCGCATGCGCGAGCGCGGTATCCCCGTGCGGCTCTGATGCCGCGAATGGATGCCAAAAAGGCCTGTAGCGCGCTTCCAGCAAGCGCTGTAAGCTATAAAAAATGCAGCATACATCGGCGTTGTAGCTGCCGATGACCGACAATGGACACCATGAACTGGCTTGATCAAGTGAAATGGGATGCGCAGGGCCTGGTGCCCGTGATTGCGCAGGAGGCCGCCACGGGCGACGTGCTGATGTTCGCTTGGATGAACCGCGAGGCGCTGGCCAAGACCGCCGAGCTGGGCCGCGCCGTGTACTACAGCCGCTCGCGCGGCAAGCTGTGGTTCAAGGGCGAGGAGTCGGGCCATGTGCAGCAGGTGCACGACATTCGCCTGGACTGCGACAGCGACGTGGTGCTGCTGAAGGTGACGCAGCTGGGCCACGAGCCCGGCATTGCCTGCCACACGGGCCGTCACAGCTGCTTCTTCAACGCCCTCCAGAATGGCGCGTGGCAGGCTGTCGATCCGGTCTTGAAAGACCCCGAATCCATCTACAAATAAGAAGCCATGACCCGCACCGATACCCATGCCCCCCTGTCGCAGGACGCGCTTGCGCGGCTGGCCGGCGTCATCGAAAGCCGCAAGCCCGCCAACGGCGGCGACCCTGACAAGAGCTACGTCGCGCGGCTGCTGCACAAGGGGCCTGACGCCTTCCTCAAGAAGGTGGGCGAGGAGGCGACCGAGGTGGTCATGGCGGCCAAGGACTTGGACCATGGCGCCGACAAGGCGAAGCTGGTGTACGAGGTGGCCGACCTGTGGTTCCACTCGATGATCGCGCTGGCGCACTACGGGCTTGCCCCCGCCGACGTGATTGCCGAGCTGGAGCGCCGCGAGGGCATCAGCGGCATCGAGGAAAAGGCCCTGCGCAAGGCCGCAGCCCGCAGCAGCGAAGAAGGAGGTGCGTGATGAACAACGATATCGTCGACGTGGAGCCCAGCGAGCGGGCCGAATCCCTCAAGACGGTCGGATGGGTCAGCTACATCCTGCACCTGATCGTGGCCGTGGCCGCGGTACTGCCGGGCGCGCAGCCTAGCGCCGCGCTGCTCATCGTCGCGCTGGTGATCGACCTGGTGAAGAAAAGCGATGCCGCGGGTACCTGGCAGGCCAGCCATTTCTCCTGGCGCGTGCGCACCGTGATCTGGGCCGGCGTGCTGTACGCGGTCACTGCGCCGCTGTGGCTGGTTTTCTTTTTCCCGGGTTGGATCGCCTGGGGCCTGATCTCCATCTGGTTCCTCTACCGCATCGTGCGCGGCATGGTGGCCATGAACAAGGGGCAGGCCATCGATGCCTGAGCAGGGCGCGCCGCGGCGGCTCAACCTCGCGCTGCAGGGCGGCGGCTCGCATGGCGCGCTGACCTGGGGCGTGCTGGATGCGTTGCTCGAAGACGGCCAGTTCCTCATCGACGGCGTGAGCGGCACCAGCGCCGGTGCCATGAATGCCGTTGCGCTGGCCCACGGATTCGCCCAGGCCGCGCGGGAACACAAAGACCCGCTGGAGGCGCACCGCGCCGGCTGCGAACTGGCGCGCGCCACGCTGGCGCGGCTGTGGGAAGGCGTGGGCACACTCGGCAGCCTGACCTGGGGCATCCCCTTACCCGGTGCCGGGCCGCTGCTGGGCATGATGTCCCACTGGCTGTCGCCCTACCAGACCAATCCGCTGGACATCAACCCCCTGCGGAGGGTGCTGGAGCGCGAGGTGGACTTCGAGGCCCTGGCTTCTGCGCGTGCGCCGCAGTCCAGCACTGTGCCGCAGGTGTTCGTCTGCGCGACCAATGTGCGCACGGGGCGCGGGGAGATTTTCACCGGCAAGCGGCTCAGCGCCGATGCCGTCATGGCCTCGGCCTGCCTGCCGCTGCTGTTCAAGGCGGTGGAGATTGACGGCGAGCATTACTGGGACGGTGGCTATTCCGGCAATCCCGCGCTGCACCCGCTGATCTACAAGACCGACTGCGCCGATGTGCTGCTGGTGCAGATCAACCCCATCGAGCACCAAGGCGTGCCCGACAGTGCCAGCGAGATCATGGAGCGCATGAACGAGGTCACGTTCAACGCCGCCCTGCTGTCCGAGCTGCGCGCCATCGAGTTCGTGCGTCGGCTGCTGGCCGAAGGCAAGCTGGACGCGCGCCGCTACAAGAGCGTGCGCATGCACCGCATCGATGGTGGCGCGGTGCTCGAGCCGTTCGGAGCCGCCAGCAAGCTGCGGGCGGACCTGGCCTTCGTGCGCCGCTTGTTCGACCTGGGCAGGGCGGCCGGCCAGGACTGGCTGCAGGCCCACCGGGCGGACGTGGGCGTGCGCACCACGGTCAACATCGCCGACAATGCGTAACCTTTCCACTGCCTGTTGACCGCCTTTTCGCCCTCCGCCATGCAGCACGACCCGAACTGCCTCTTCTGCAAGATCATCGCCGGCCAGATCCCCTCGAAGAAGGTGTACGAGGACGAGCGGGTGTTTGCCTTCCACGACATCCACCCCTGGGCGCCGGTGCATTTTCTCGTGGTGCCCAAGGTCCATCTGCATTCCATGGCGGCGGTCACGCCCGAGCACGCGGACCTGCTGGGGCACATGATGACGCTGGCGCCCAAGCTGGCGCAGGAGCAGGGCTGCAACCCCTACCCGGATGGAGGATTCCGCATCGTGGTAAATACCGGTTCCGAGGGCGGTCAGGAGATCCACCACCTGCACATGCACGTGATCGGCGGTCCCCGTCCCTGGCTCAAGGGGTAAGTTGGCACGCCTGCAGCTGCCGTGAAGTTGCTAGGGATATGAGGGGCCCGACATATCCGCCGTCTAGAATGGGCCGTATTCGTTAGGAGATTTTCATGGGTTCGTTTTCCATTTGGCACTGGCTCATCGTGCTGCTGATCGTCGTGATGGTGTTCGGCACCAAGAAGCTCAAGAACATCGGCTCCGACCTGGGCGGTGCGGTCAAGGGTTTCAAGGACGGCATGAAGGATGGCGCCAGCACCGATGACTCGGCCACCACCAGCGCGCCCGCGGGCCAGGTGACCAACAACAGCACGGCTGCCGACAAGACCACGATCGACGTCGAAGCCAAGCACAAGAGCTGAACGCCCACGCCTTTCCTGCCTGAGCGTTCCTCATGATCGACATTGGCCTGTCCAAGATGGCGCTGATTGGCGCCGTGGCCCTCATCGTCATCGGCCCCGAGAAGCTGCCACGCGTCGCGCGCACGGTGGGCACCTTGCTGGGCAAGGCGCAGCGTTATGTGGCCGACGTCAAGGCGGAGGTCAACCGCTCCATGGAGCTGGACGAGCTGCGCAAGATGAAAGACACCGTGGAGAACGCGGCGCGCGACGTGGAGCAGACCATCCACACCAGCGCCAGCGATTTCCAGAAGGACATGGAGCACAGCCTGGGCGACGCCTCTGCGACCGGCAGCACCTACGGGGTGGACCAAGGCCTGTCCACTGTGGTCCCGGCGTACAAGCACCCAGCCAAGAACTGGCGCCTCAAGCGCGGTGCCATGCCCCAGTGGTACAAGGCGCGCGCGGGCGTGCGCACGCGGGTGCAGTCAGGCGCGGCGCGCGTGGCACGGTTCCGCCCCCAGAAATTCCATTGATCCCCTGATGGGCTGCGCCCCGCGCAGTCCGCGCGGGCCATGATCCCGCCTCACCCCCACCATGTCCGAAACACCGAACAAAGAAGACGAGCTCGCCGGTACCGAGCAGCCTTTCGTGCAGCACCTGATGGAGCTGCGCGACCGCCTCGTGAAGGCCATGATCGCGGTGGGGGTCGTCGCGGCCGCCCTGTTCTTCTATCCCGGTCCCGGCCAGCTGTACGACTTCCTGGCCGCGCCTTTGGTGGCCCATTTGCCGCAGGGGGCGACCATGATCGCCACCTCGGTGATCTCGCCCTTCATGGTGCCGCTCAAGATCCTGCTGATGTCGGCATTCCTTGTGGCGCTGCCCTTCGTGCTGTGGCAGGTGTGGGCCTTCGTGGCGCCGGGGCTGTATTCGCACGAGAAGCGCCTGGTGCTGCCGCTGGTGGTTTCCAGCACGGTGCTGTTCTTCATCGGCGTGGCGTTCTGCTACTTCTTCGTGTTTGGGCAGGTGTTCAGCTTCATCCAGGGTTTTGCACCCAAGAGCATCACCGCCGCGCCGGACATCGAGGCCTACCTGGGCTTCGTGATGACCATGTTCCTCGCCTTCGGCCTGGCCTTTGAGGTGCCGATCGCCGTGGTGGTGCTGGCGCGCCTGAACGTCGTGAGCGTGGAAAAGCTCAAGAGCTTCCGCGGCTACTTCATCGTGGTCGCGTTCGTGATCGCCGCCATCGTCACGCCGCCGGACGTGGTGTCGCAACTGGCGCTGGCGATTCCCATGTGCCTGCTCTACGAGTTGGGGATCTGGGCGGCGCAGCTGTTCATCCGCCATACCAAGGCACCCGAGGATCCGCAGGAATCCGGGCCGTGAGCGTGCGCTGAGCCACCGCGGCGCTGCGGGGGGGCCGCCGGCGCCCGGTGGTGCACCGTTCAGGAGTGGAACAAAAATAGCTTCCCGCGCTTTACAGACAAGCGCGGGAGGCTATTTTTTTGATAGTAATACCGTTCAGCGGCGCTGCTGCACGCGGGGCCGCGTGCCCGGCACGACCGATACCTCCAGCCGCGCGTCGCCGCGCTGCAGCGCAAAGCTGGCCGCGGAGCCGGGCTTGAGGGACGCCACCGCCGTGAGCAGTTGCGACACGTTGTTGGTGGCTTTGTCCTCCACGCTCAGGATCACGTCGCCCGGCCGCACCCCCGCCACTGCCGCGGGACCGCCCTGCAGCACGCCGGTGATGATCACGCCCTCCGTGGCCTTGACGCCAAAGGTCTGCGCCAGTTCCGGAGACAGTTCGTTGGGCTCCACGCCGATCCAGCCGCGCGTGACCTGCCCGTCGCGCACGATACCGTCCAGCACCAGCTTGGCCGTCGACACGGGAATGGCGAAGCCGATGCCCATGCTGCCGCCTGAGCGGGAGTAGATGGCGGTGTTGATGCCCATCAGGTTGCCATTCACGTCCACCAGCGCGCCGCCGGAGTTGCCGGGATTGATGGCCGCGTCGGTCTGAATGAAGTTCTCGAAAGTGTTGATGCCCAGTTGGCTGCGACCCAGTGCCGACACGATGCCGCTGGTGACCGTCTGGCCCACGCCAAAGGGATTGCCGATGGCCAGCACCTGATCGCCCACGGCGAGCTGGTCGGAATCGCCCAGCACGATGACGGGCAGCTTGTCGAGATCCACCTTCAGCACGGCCAGGTCGGTTTCAGGGTCGGTCCCGATGATGGTGGCGCGCGCGCGCCGGCTGTCGGTGAGCGTCACCTCGATCTCGTCGGCGCCCTCCACCACGTGGTTGTTGGTGAGGATGTAGCCGTCGGGGCTGATGATCACGCCGCTGCCCAGGCCGGTTTGCGCCTGGGTGCCTTGGTCGCCAAAGAAGAACTGGAACCACGGGTCGTTGCTGCGCGGGTGGCGCACGGCTTTGCTGGTGTTGATGCTGACCACCGCTGGCGCCGCCTTGCGCGCCGCCCCACTGAAGCTGCCCGCCGCGGGCTGGGCGGACGTGGAGGAGGGCGCCTCGATGAGCGAAATGCCAGCGCCGCTGCGTGTGGCGCCGCGCTGCAGCCAGTCGGGCTGCAGGGTGGCCACCACGAAGTACGCAGCCAGCAGCACGGTGACGGATTGGGAGAGCAGGAGCCAGAGGCGTTTCATGGGGCGTGATGCGATTGGAAGGCGAGCGCAAATTGTAGGCGTGTGCCCCGGTTTCGGGGCGTGGGACGGCGCGGAGCGAATCACCACGGATGTAGTTGCGGGCCTGGCGTTGCGAGGGGCCTGCCTCGCGTCGCATCAGCGCATCTGGAACAGTTCCTGGTGGAAGGCCTGCGTGGGCAGGCCGTGCGCGGCCAGGTCTGCCCGCAGGGCAGAGGCGAACGGTATCGGGCCGCAGAACCAGACGCTGGCGTTTCGCCATTCGGGCACCAGCGCTCGCAGACGCTCGCCGTCCAGGCGCCCGTCCTGTGCATCCACGAACAGGTGCAGGCGCACGCCGGCGGCCTGCGCATCGACACGCAGCTTGTCCAGCGCCACCGGGTCGTGGTCGGCGGTGGTGTGGAACAGGTCGATGGGCCTGGTGGAGTGGGAGCCCCCGTGCGCGAGTTGTTTCATGCGTGCGATGAACGGCGTAATGCCGATGCCGGCGCCGATCCAGATCTGGCGTGGACGCGCGTCGTCGAATGTGAAGCAGCCGTACGGCCCCTCCACCGTCACGTGGGCGCCCACGCGCAGGCGGTCGGGCAGGCGGCTGGTGTGGTCGCCGAGGGCCTTGGTGATGAAAGTGACGCACGGGTCTTGTGGCATCCACGCCGATGCGATGGTGTAGGGGTGCGCGCCTTCCTTGGGGTCGGAGGTGACGAAGGCGAATTGCCCCGCGCGGTGCCCCGGCCAGAGGCCGTCGAGACGGATGCGCGTTTCCAGCACGCGCAGCGCGGGATAAGGCTGCAATGAAACGATGCGACCCTGAACGGTGCGGCGCCCGCCCACGCGGTGGGTCAGTACCAGCACGGCTGATACCGTGCCAGCGGCCACCAGCAGGGCCAGCAGCCAGCCGATCGGCTGCGACCAGTAGCTCCACTGCACCAGCACCACGGTGTGGAAGACCAGCGCCAGGTAAGCCACGGCCAGCAACTGGTGCGTCTTGGCGAACAGCCGGTACGGAAAGCGCTTGACCAGCGCCAGCACGATGAGCAGTACCGCTGCGTAGAACGCCCACTCGCCCACGCCTTCGGCGAGGCCGCGCCAATCGCGCAGCGTGGCCTCGGCAAGGCCCAGGTTCTCGGCAGGCGGGCGCGGCCCGCGCGGCGGTCGGGTAAGCCAACCCCATCCCACGGCCCATTTGGTGCCCTTGGCCCAGAGCCAGTGCACCGTGCCGATCGCCAGCGCGGCGATGCCCAGCCACTTGTGCAGACGGTACATCTTGTCCAGCCCGTCCAAATGCCGCTCCAGCCACACGGGGCGCACGGCCAGCAGCATGGCGAGCGACATCGCGCCCATCACCAGCACACCGCTGTATTGCACCCAGACGGTGCGCAGCGCGAAGTAGCCCGGCTGCGCGGGCCATAGCGTGTCGGCCATCAGCCACAGCGCGGTGAGGCCGAGCAAGAAGGCCCAGAAGGCCCACGTGATGCGTTTCATCCCAGTTCCCTGTTGGTTGTCATAGTGGTTTGCCAGGCAGTCTAGGAGCGCGTTTGCGCGGGATTTTTTAAGCAGTGTGAAGCATGGGTAAACACGTTTGATGTGGGTCAGCGCAGGGGCACATCGCGGACAATTGCCGCATGTCTCATCCTTCGCATACCGACCGGGACGCGCTGCTGGCGGCCTTTGATGCCGAACTGCAGCCCGAACGCTTCAAGGATTACGGGCCCAATGGGCTGCAGGTGGAAGGCAGGCGCGAGATCGCGCGCATCGTCAGCGGAGTCACGGCCAGCCGCGCGCTGATCGATGCCGCCATTGCCGCGCGGGCCGACGCCATCTTCGTGCACCACGGCTTGTTCTGGCGGGGCATGGACAGCCGCGTGACCGGTTGGATGAAGCAGCGCCTGCAGCGCCTGCTGGCACACGACATCAATCTGTTTGCCTACCACTTGCCACTGGACGCGCATGCGCAGTGGGGCAACAACGCACAACTGGGGCGCGTGCTGGGCTGGGAGCCCGACCAGCGTTTTGGCGAGCAGGACCTGGGCTTTGCCGCGCCGGCGGACTTCGCAGATGTGGGTGCGCTGGCCGCGCACGTGCAAGCGGCGCTGGGCCGTGCGGCCACGGTGGTGGCGCCGGAGCAGGTGCGCCCCATCCGCCGCGTGGCCTGGTGCACGGGCGGCGCGCAAGGGTTCTTCGAGTCCGCCATCGCCGCGGGGGCGGATGCCTTCATCACCGGCGAGATCTCCGAACAGCAGACCCACCTCGCGCGCGAGACGGGCGTGGCCTTCATCGCAGCCGGCCACCATGCCACTGAACGCTACGGTGCGCCGGCGCTCGCGGCCCATGTCGCGCAGCGGTTGGGGTTGGAGCACCGTTTCATCGATATCGACAATCCTGCTTGAGTTTTTGCTATTAAAAATATAGCTGCTTGCGCTTTATGGTAGAGCGCTAGGGCCCTATTTGATCTATAGGCTTATTCATGAATGCACTTCCCGCGCTTGCCATCACCCAGGGGGATCCCGCAGGCATCGGTCCGGAAATCGTGGCCAAGGCGTTTCGCGATGCGCCACAGGTGATGCGCGGCTGCTTCGTGGTGGGAGACCTGCCGACCATGCGCCGCGCGGCGTCCTGCATCATGCGGCCGGGCCAGCCCAGTTTGCCCGTGGCGCGGCTGGATGCGCACCGTGCGCCGGTCGACCTGGCCGACATTCCGCCGCGCTGCCTGCCCGTATGGCAACTGCCGGAATTGGAGGGCGTGGCTCCTGCGCCCTGGGGGCGGGTGAGCGCCGAAGCCGGGCGTGCCGCGGCGGCGTGCGTGGTGTGGGCTGCGCGTGCTGCATTGCGTGGTGAGGTTGCGGCGCTGGTGACGGCGCCTTTGCACAAGGAGGCGCTCGCGGCCGCGGGCGTGCACCATCCCGGTCACACGGAACTGCTGCAAGCCGAGGCGGCGGTCCATGCGGGCGTGTCCTTGCAGCAGATGCCCGTGCGCATGATGCTCGCGAATGACGAGCTGCGCACCGTGCTCGTCAGCATCCACGTCGCGCTGCGCGATGCCATCGCCGCGGTGACGCAGGACAGCGTGCTGCAGACGCTGCGGATCACCCATGCCGCGCTCTCGCGCAGCCTGGGGCGCGCTCCGCGCATTGGCGTGGCGGGGCTCAATCCGCATGCGGGCGAGGGGGGCTTGTTCGGTCGCGAGGAGATCGAAATCATCGCGCCGGCCGTGACGCAGGCGCGCAGTGAGGGGATCGATGCCCACGGCCCGTTTGCACCCGACACCATTTTCATGCGCGCCCGCTCCACGCCGCAGCGCGCCGGCGAGTTTGACGTGGTGCTGGCCATGTACCACGACCAGGGCCTGATCCCGGTGAAGTATTTGGGCGTGGACAAGGGGGTGAACGTCACGCTCGGGTTGCCGCTTGTGCGCACCAGCCCCGACCACGGCACGGCCTTCGACATCGCGGGGCAGGGGACGGCGGATGCGGAGAGCCTGATCGAAGCCGTGCGCATGGCGCGGCAGTTGGCGCGGCCCTGAACGTCTCCCTGAAATGCAAAGGCCCGCCGCCCCGGGAAGGGCGGTGGGCCTTTTTACGCGCCCTCTGCGTGCTGTCAGCGCTTGAGGCTGTCGCGGATCTCGCGCAGCAGCTGGATGTCCTCGGGAGTGGCGGGCGGGGCGGGCGGCTCGACGGGTGTCTCACGCTTGAGCCGGTTGATCTGTTTGACCATCACGAAGATGATGAACGCGAGGATCACGAAATTGACCGCGACGGTGATGAAATTGCCGTAAGCCAGTACCGGCACGCCCGCTTTGCGAATCGCCTCCAGCGTATAGGGCGTGCCCTCCGGCACGCTGCCCAGCACGATGAACAGGTTGGAGAAGTCCAGCTTGCCGAACACCAAGCCCACGACCGGCATGATGAGGTCGCTGACGACGGAGTCGACGATCTTGCCGAAGGCACCACCGATGATCACGCCGACCGCGAGGTCAATGACGTTGCCCTTAACGGCAAACTCCCGAAACTCTTTGGCAATGCCCATTTCGTTTCTCCTTTGATATAGATGAAAACACTGAACTATTGCCTAGCTTAAGTCCAGCAGCAGCGTTGGAATAACCATTTTCACTCCGCTACAATTTGCGGTTGACCCCTTAGCGAAGCATACCGAGGATCCCCATGAGTGAAACTCCGATCGACTCCAGCAAGCGGACGTGGCTGATTGCGTCCGGCTGCGCTGGTGCGGTGGGCGGCGTGGCGACTGCCGTTCCTTTTGTGAGCACTTTCCAACCGTCTGAAAAGGCCAAGGCAGCAGGTGCTGCCGTCGAGGTGGATATCTCGGGTCTCAAGCCCGGCGAAAAAATCACCGTGGAATGGCGTGGAAAGCCTGTTTGGATTGTCAAGCGCACGCCCGAGCAGCTTGCCGAGCTGCCCAAGCTGGATGCGCAGCTTGCCGATCCCAAATCGGCGCGCAACCCTGCGGAGCTCACGCCGGAATATGCGCGCAACGAATGGCGCTCCATCAAACCCGAGGTGCTCGTGGCCGTGGGTATCTGCTCCCACCTTGGCTGCTCTCCCACGGAGAAGTTCGCGTCGGGCCCGCAGCCTTCCCTGCCTGACGACTGGAAGGGCGGTTTCCTGTGCCCTTGCCATGGCTCCACATTCGACATGGCGGGCCGTGTGTTCAAGAACAAGCCTGCGCCTGACAATCTCGAAGTGCCGCCGCACATGTACCTGTCGGAGACCAAGCTCCTGATCGGTGAAGACAAGAAGGCCTGAGGGAGGCACTGACAAATGGCTGCTTATCGCGAATTCAAGGAAGTCTCGCCCAACGCGTCCGCGGGCGCGAAGGTCACCAACTGGCTGGAAAACCGTTTCCCCACGGCTTTCGATGCCTACAAGGTGCACATGTCGGAGTACTACGCTCCGAAGAACTTCAACTTCTGGTACATCTTCGGCTCGCTGGCGCTGCTGGTACTGGTGATCCAGATCGTCACCGGCATCTTCCTCGTGATGCACTACAAGCCCGACGCTGCCAAAGCGTTCGAGTCTGTCGAGTACATCATGCGCGATGTGCCGTGGGGCTGGCTGATCCGCTACATGCACTCGACCGGTGCGTCGGCCTTCTTCGTGGTCGTGTACCTGCATATGTTCCGCGGCCTGCTGTACGGCTCCTACCGCAAGCCACGCGAACTGGTGTGGATCTTCGGCTGCGCCATCTTCCTGGCGCTGATGGCCGAGGCGTTCATGGGCTATCTGCTGCCCTGGGGCCAGATGTCCTACTGGGGCGCACAGGTGATCGTGAACCTGTTCTCCGCCATTCCCTTCATCGGCCCCGATCTGGCGCTGCTGATCCGTGGCGACTATGTGGTGGGCGATGCGACGCTGAACCGCTTCTTCAGCTTCCACGTGATCGCCGTGCCGCTGGTGCTGCTGGGCCTGGTGGTGGCGCACTTGCTGGCGCTGCATGACGTGGGCTCTAACAACCCTGATGGCATCGAAATCAAGGGCCCCGGCAAGCCCGTGGATGAGCATGGCCACCCGCTGGACGGCGTACCTTTCCACCCTTACTACACGGTGCACGACATCTTGGGCGTGTGCGTGTTCCTGTTCATCTTCTCAGCGGTGGTGTTCTTCGCTCCCGAACTGGGTGGCTACTTCCTGGAGTACAACAACTTCATCCCGGCCGATCCGCTGCAGACGCCTGCCCACATCGCCCCGGTGTGGTACTTCACGCCCTTCTATTCCATGCTGCGCGCCATCACCACCGAGATGATGTACGTGTTGATCGCATGTGTGGTGCTGGGTGCGGGCTTCGGTGTATTCAAGGCCCGTTTGCCTGCGCTCATCAAGGGTGGCGTAGCGCTGGCAGCCGCCGTGGCCATCGCCCTCATGCTGGCTATTGATGCCAAGTTTTGGGGCGTGGTGGTGATGGGTGGTGCCGTGATCATCCTGTTCTTCCTGCCCTGGCTGGACCAGAGCCCTGCACGCTCGATCCGCTATCGCCCGACCTGGCACAAGTACCTGTACGCAGTATTCGTGGTTGTGTTCGTCATCCTGGCCTACCTGGGCGTGCAACCGCCATCGCCCATCGGCGAGCGGGTTTCGCAAGTGGGTACGCTGTTCTACTTTGGTTTCTTCCTGCTCATGCCCTGGTGGAGCCGCTTGGGTACACCCAAGCCCGTGCCGGATCGTGTGACTTTTGCTGCGCACTGAGCTGGAGACGACAACAATGAAAAAACTCATCCTCACGTTGGTTGCAGCTCTGGGTCTAGTGGCTGGGGCGCATGCCGCCGGTGGTGGCATGGCCTGGGACAAGGCGCCTGTCAACACCAGCGACACGGCGTCCTTGCAGAACGGTGCTAAGCTCTTCGTCAACTATTGCCTCAACTGCCACTCGGCTGCCTTCATGCGTTTCAATCGCTTGAAGGACATCGGTCTCACGGACCAGCAGATCAAGGACAACCTGCTGTTCACGACCGATAAGGTGGGCGAGACCATGAAGTCCGCCATCGATCCCAAGCAGGCCAAGGTATGGTTCGGTGCCAACCCGCCCGATCTCACGGTGATTGCACGTTCGCGTGCAGGCGCTGGCGGAACGGGCGCCGACTATCTCTACACCTTCCTGCGCACCTTCTATCGGGACGACACCAAGGCCACGGGCTGGAATAATCTGGCGTTCCCCAATGTGGGCATGCCCCATGCCTTGTGGCAACTGCAAGGCGAGCGCCGCCCGATCTTCGAAGAGCGTGAAAGCCACGGCAAGACCGAGCATGTGCTCAAGGGCTGGGAGCAGGTTACTGCAGGCAGCATGACGCCGTTGCAATACGACCAAGCTGTAGGTGATCTCGTGAATTATCTGCAGTGGATGGGCGAGCCAGCGCAAAATACACGTGTTCGCATTGGCGTATGGGTGTTGATCTTCCTTGGCGTGTTCACGCTCATCGCATGGAGGCTCAACGCCGCCTTCTGGAAAGACGTTAAGTAAACGCTAGGTTCTTTGCCGCGCATTTCTGCGCTGCCGAGCATGTACAGAGTGGGTGCCCTGGCACCCACTCTTTTGATTTTTAGGAGCTGCTCACCATGATGGTGCTTTATTCGGGTACGACCTGCCCCTTTTCCCATCGCTGCCGTTTCGTCCTCTTCGAAAAAGGCATGGATTTCGAGATCCGCGATGTGGACCTGTACAACAAGCCCGAAGACATCAGCGTGATGAATCCCTATGGCCAGGTTCCCATCCTGGTCGAGCGCGACTTGATCCTGTACGAGTCCAACATCATCAACGAGTACATTGATGAGCGCTTCCCCCACCCGCAACTGATGCCGGGTGATCCGGTGGACCGCGCGCGCGTGCGCCTGTTCCTGCTGAACTTCGAGAAGGAATTGTTCGTTCACGTGAACGCGCTGGAGTCGCGCGCCACGAAGGGAAATGAAAAGGCATTGGAGAAGGCGCGCACGCACATCCGCGACCGGCTGACGCAGCTCGCTCCGGTGTTCTTGAAGAACAAATACATGTTGGGCGAGGGTTTTTCCATGCTTGATGTGGCCATTGCACCCTTGTTGTGGCGCCTGGACTATTACGGCATTGAGTTGAGCAAGAACGCTGCACCATTGCTCAAATATGCCGAGCGCATTTTCTCCCGCCCGGCATATATCGAGGCGCTGACGCCTTCCGAGAAAGTCATGCGCAAGTAAGCTGCTGCGCCTTTTTCTTTTGCTTGCGTACGATGAAGCCCCAGGAATTTCCCTCCACGCGCCCCTATCTCATTCGTGCTCTGTATGAGTGGTGCACGGACAACGGCTTCACGCCCTATCTGGTGGTGCGTGTGAACGAATCCGTTCAGGTACCGCGTGAGTACGTCAACAACGGCGAGATTGTCCTGAACGCAAGCTACGACGCGACGAGCGGACTGCAACTGGGCAACGATTTCATCGAGTTCAAGGCACGCTTCGGCGGCAGGCCGCACGACATCATGGTCCCGGTGCGCCGGGTCGTCGCCATCTACGCCCGTGAAAACGGACAGGGTATGGCCTTCCCGTTGGAAGAAGAAGTGTCCGTGCCGCCGGCCGCTGCTGTAGTGTCATCCGAGGACTTGGACGCTGGACCGGGTGTCCCGGCCTCCACGGTTTCCGAGCGTGGACCTGTTCAGTTGCAATCGGTGGACGGCTCTGTGAGCGATGCGCACGAGGAGGCGCCGCGACCGCCTCCGCCCACAGGAGGCGCAGGGCGTCCTTCGCTCAAGCGCATCAAATGAGGCATCTTTCAAGGTGAATCAATTTGAGCCGTGCGTTTTGAACGCTAGAATCTGAAATTCGCCGATTTAGCTCAGTTGGTAGAGCACCCGCCTTGTAAGCGGTAGGTCGTCAGTTCGAATCCGACAATCGGCACCATTGCACAGGCCGCATGTTCGCAGGGACATGCGGCTTTTCTTTTGCGTGCGGCCTTTTCTTTTGCGACGCTATGCCTGCGGCGCAGCTGGCGTCTTTCGCCTGAGTGCTCAGGTTTGAACTTTCAGGCGTATGGAGTTAACCTCCCATCCCCGACTGCGCAGATGTGCCTCGAATGCGGGCAGCAATTGCCGGACTTTTGCGGCGGCGGCATTGCTGCGGACCAGCAGGCACCAACAAGCGCCTTCAATCGGCCCTGCCTGAATGGCGGGGCGCAGCAGCGGGGGTATCAAGCCCTCGATGGCTTTCAGCCGGGCACTGGACTCCTGGGTGAGCGCGGTCAGCTTCGCTAACGTCGGCGACTCCTGCGTGGCTTGCTGGAGTGAGATGGCGTGGTGACGACGATTCATACAGAGACTGGTCCAACCAGCGACGAGGGAAAAACGTGCAGGTGATTATTACGGATGCGTGGCTCGCGCGAAGCCGCGCCATACACCTCAGCGGTGTGCAGCTGATCTGCGCTCTAGCTGGGATTTTCATGGCACTGCTGTTCCTGACCGTGATGGCATACCACTGGGTGCTGATGCATGGCGTGCGCGAGGGCTGGCCCGTAGTGGGCTCCATGGCACGACTGGCTGTGCAGGATGAGCAAGCCCAGCGCGAGCGGTTCATGCGCGCCAACATCGATGCGATGGCGCGCAAGCTGGGAGACATGCAAGCCCGTGTGCTCCAACTGGAATCGCTGGGTGAGCGTGTACGAGGCCTGGCCGGGCTGCCTGCTTCCGAGGTGCAGAGCCTGCCGGGCCGTGGAGGCATGCTGGTGGCTGGGCGCTCGCTGGGGCTCGACGAACTGAATGCGGCCTTGGACGACCTGGTCGCCATCACCGGCCGGCGGACGGATTTGATGACGGTGGCAGAGTCACGCCTCTTTGACCAGCACATCCGCAAGCACTTGATCCCGACCCAGGTTCCCGTGCGCGACACGGCTGTTGGTTCGCCGTTCGGCTGGCGCATTGATCCTTTTACCGGCCAGTCCGCGTTGCATACCGGGCTGGACTTCTCGGCCGGAACCGGCACGCCCATCGTGGCCGCGGCCGGCGGCGTGGTGATCGCCCAGGAGTACCACCCCGCCTATGGCAACATGGTGGAGATAGACCACGGGAGCCAACTCGTCACCCGCTACGCCCACGCCTCCAAAACCCTGGTGAAGGCGGGAGACATCGTGCGCCGGGGACAGAAAATCGCGGAAGTGGGGAGTACGGGCCGCTCCACGGGGCCGCATTTGCATTTCGAAGTGTGGGTGCAAGGCGTGCCGCAGGATCCTCAGAAATTCCTCTTCGCGGGAGAGCCCGCACCGATGCCACACGCCCTCACGGGGCGCGCTGCCATGGGGCACCTGGCGCACAGGTAGAATCTTTCGATCAGGCCCGCCACCTCGGATTGCAGGTACTTGCAATGGTGGACGGGGGTCTCCATCTGGATTCACATCATCACAGGGATTCCGGTCGCTCTGCCGCTCGTTGGCGTGTAGTGCGGTCGTGTTCGCATGGCCACCAACTTCCTCACCAAAATATTCGGCAGTCGCAATGACCGCCTGCTCAAGCAGTATCGCAAGACGGTTGCTCGCATCAATGCGATGGAGCCCGACTATGAGAAGCTGAGTGACGAGGCGCTGCGGGGCAAGACGCAGGAATTCAAGGATCGCATTGCACAGGGCGAATCGTTGGACGCTCTGCTACCCGAAGCCTTTGCCGTGGTGCGCGAGGGTTCCAAGCGCATCATGAAAATGCGCCACTTCGACGTGCAGCTGGTGGGTGGCATGGCGTTGCATTACGGCAAGATCGCCGAGATGCGCACGGGCGAGGGCAAGACGCTGACGGCCACGCTGCCCGTTTACCTGAACGCCCTGTCGGGCCAGGGCGTGCACGTGGTGACAGTGAACGACTATCTTGCGGGCCGTGACGCCCAATGGATGGGGCGGCTGTACAACTTCCTGGGCCTCACAGTGGGTATCAACCTGCCTCAAATGCCCCGCGAAGAAAAGCAGGCCGCCTACCAGGCGGACATCACCTACGGAACGAACAACGAGTACGGGTTTGACTACCTGCGCGACAACATGGTGTACGACGCGCGCGAGCGTGTGCAGCGTGGCCTGAACTACGCCATCGTCGATGAGGTGGACTCCATCCTGATCGATGAGGCGCGTACCCCCCTGATCATCAGCGGCCAGGCAGAGGACCACACGGCGCTGTATGTGGCCATGAACAAGGTGGTGCCCCTGCTGGTGCGCCAGGAAGGTGAGGCCGACCCGCGTACGGGCGAGGGCGTGACCAAACCGGGGGATTTCACCCTCGACGAAAAGACGCACCAGGTGTTCCTGACGGAGCAGGGCCACGAGAATGCAGAGCGCATCCTGGCCAGCCAGGGGCTGATTCCGGAAGGGGCGTCGCTCTACGATCCGGCCAACATCACGCTGGTGCATCACTTGTACGCGGCGCTGCGCGCCAACCATCTCTACCACCGCGACCAGCACTACGTCGTGCAGAACGGCGAGATCGTGATCGTGGACGAGTTCACGGGCCGCCTGATGGCCGGCCGCCGCTGGAGCGAAGGCCTGCACCAGGCCGTCGAAGCCAAGGAAGGCGTGAACATCCAGGCCGAGAACCAGACGCTGGCCTCCATCACCTTCCAGAACTACTTCCGTCTCTATAACAAGCTCTCGGGCATGACCGGTACGGCCGATACCGAGGCCTATGAGTTCCAGGAAATCTACGGCCTGGAAACCGTGGTGATCCCGCCCAACCGGCCCAGCAAGCGCGACGACCAGCTCGACCGCGTGTACAAGACGACGCGCGAGAAGTACGAGGCGGCTATTGCCGACATCCGCGAATGCCACGAGCGTGGCCAGCCGGTGCTGGTGGGCACCACTTCCATCGAGAACTCGGAAATCATCGACGAGTTGCTGAACAAGGCAGGCCTGCCGCACCAGGTACTCAACGCCAAGCAGCACGCGCGCGAGGCCGATATCGTGGCTCAGGCGGGACGCCCCGGCATGATCACCATCGCCACCAATATGGCGGGCCGCGGTACCGACATCGTTCTGGGCGGCAACGTGGAAAAGGCGATCGCCGCGCTGGAGGCCGATGAGTCGCTGTCAGAAGCCGAGCGAGCCGCGCGTGTGCAGGAACTGCGCGCGCAGTGGAAGCTCGACCACGAGAAGGTGACGGCACTCGGCGGCCTGCGTATCATCGCGACCGAGCGCCATGAGTCCCGCCGTATCGACAACCAGCTGCGCGGCCGCTCAGGCCGTCAGGGCGACCCGGGCTCTTCGCGCTTTTATCTGAGCCTGGATGACCAATTGATGCGCATCTTCGCGGGCGACCGCGTCAAGGCCATCATGGACCGGTTGAAGATGCCCGACGGCGAAGCGATCGAGGCGGGCATCGTCACGCGCAGCATCGAGTCGGCGCAGCGCAAGGTTGAGGCGCGCAACTTCGACATCCGTAAACAGCTGCTGGAGTACGACGACGTCGCCAACGACCAGCGCAAGGTGATCTACCAGCAGCGCAACGAGATCCTGGACGCCCCCGACCTCGGCGTGTTGATCGACGCCATGCGCGACGATTGCCTGGCCGACGTGGTGCGCCAGTACGTGCCTGCCGAGTCCGTAGAAGAACAGTGGGACCTCGCAGGCCTGGAAAAGGCGCTGGCCAGCGACTGGCAAGTGTCGTTGGCGCTGCAGAAAGAGGTGGAAGGCTCGGACGCCATCACCGACGAAGAGATTCTGGAGAAGGTGCAGCAGGCCGCCCGAGAGGCCTTCCAGGCCAAGGTGGGGCAGGTGGGCGCGGAGAACTTCACGCAGTTCGAGCGCATGGTGCTGCTGCAGAGCTTCGACACCAACTGGCGCGATCACCTCTCCGCGCTGGATTATTTGCGCCAGGGCATCCACCTGCGCGGCTATGCGCAGAAGCAGCCCAAGCAGGAATACAAGCGCGAGGCGTTCGAGCTCTTCCGCCAGCTGATCGACCAGGTCAAGAACGAAGTCACGCGCCTCATGATGACCGTGCAGGTGCAATCCAGCGCCCAACTGGACGAGGCCACGCAGGCCATGGAAGACCGGGGTGAGGGCATCAGCAACGTTACCTACAGCTCGCCCACCGAGACCGGCGAAGTGGAGACGGTGGCCGATGCCGCCACCGCCGCGCAGCCTGCCGCCGCCGGCGTGCGCGTGGGCCGCAACGACCCCTGCCCCTGCGGCAGCGGTAAAAAGTACAAGCAGTGCCACGGCAAACTGGCGTGATGCCGGCACAATGAAGAACACGGGCTGCGGCCCGTGTTCGCACTTTGGCAGTGCCTTTTCTCCTGTTTCCCCGACGTCTCTTTCTGAAGGAATACGACGCATGCCCGTGAATCTCTCCGCTCCTCTTGCATCGGATTTGCACCCCGTGGCCGGTGTGCGCATCGGCGTGACCGAAGCCGGTGTGCGCAAGGCGCAGCGCAAAGACCTGACCGTGTTCCTGCTGGACGAAGGCACCACCGTCGCGGGCGTGTTCACGCAGAACCGTTTCTGCGCCGCGCCGGTACAGGTGTGCCGTGAGCACCTGGACGGCGGCCAGGCGATTCGCGCCATGGTGGTGAACACGGGCAACGCCAACGCCGGTACGGGCGCGGACGGCCTCGCGCGTGCGCGCGCCACCTGCGAGGCACTAGCCGGCCACCTGGGTCTGGCGGCGAGCCAGGTGCTGCCGTTTTCCACCGGCGTCATCATGGAGCCGCTGCCGCACGAGCGCATTGCAGCCGCGCTGCCCGCCGCGCTGGCCGATGCACAGCCCGGCCACTGGGCGCGCGCGGCCGAAGGCATCATGACCACCGACACGCTGCCCAAGGCGTTCAGCACGCAGGTGCAGTTGGGCGGTGCAACAGTGACCATTACCGGCATCTCCAAGGGCGCGGGCATGATCCGCCCCAACATGGCGACCATGTTGGGCTTCCTGGCCACGGATGCCTGCATCGCGCCCGAGTTGCTACGCCCGCTCGTGCGCGAGCTGGCGGACCAGTCCTTCAACCGCGTGACCATCGACGGCGACACCAGCACCAACGACTCGTTCGTGCTGATGGCCACGCACAAGGCGCGGCACGCGCCCATCACCTCGCTCGACAGCGCCGAGGGCCGTGTGCTCAAGACCGCATTGCTGGAAGTGGCGCAAAAGCTGGCACAGGCCATCGTGCGCGATGGAGAGGGTGCGACCAAGTTCATCACGGTGCGCGTAGAGGGCGGCCAGACAGGCGAAGAGTGCCGGCAGGTGGCCTATGCCATCGCGCATTCGCCGCTGGTCAAGACGGCCTTCTTTGCCAGCGACCCGAACCTGGGCCGCATCCTGGCGGCCGTGGGCTACGCAGGCATTGCGGACCTGGACCAGACCAAGATCGACCTGTTTCTGGACGACGTGCATGTGGCCGTGCAGGGCGGGCGCAATCCGGCCTACCGCGAGGAAGACGGCCAGCGCGTGATGAAGCAAAGCGAGATCACCGTGCGCGTGGTGCTGGGCCGCGGTGCGGCGGTGGACACGGTGTGGACCTGCGACCTGAGCCACGACTACGTGACCATCAACGCGGATTACCGCTCTTGAATGCTTTCCTTTTGATAGCTGTCTGCGCTTGCTAGATAAGCGCTAGAGCCGAAAATGACTGATAAATTCGACCAGCTGATCGCGCGTGCGGAGCAGCTCATCTCCCGTATCGAGGCGGTCTTGCCGCAGCCATTGTCGGCGCCGGACTGGGCGGCCTCCATCGCCTGGCGTTACCGCAAACGCAGCGGCGGCCATGGTGTGCTGGAGCCGGTGCGCCATGTGGCCGCCATGCAGCTGTCCGATCTCAAGGAGATCGATGCGCAGAAAGAAAAGATCCAGCGCAACACCCAGCAGTTCGTCGAAGGCAAGCCCGCCAACAACGTGCTGCTGACCGGTGCGCGCGGCACGGGCAAGTCCTCGCTCATCAAGGCATGCCTGAACAGCTATGCACCCCAGGGCCTGCGTCTGATCGAGGTGGACAAGGCGGACCTGACGGATCTGCCCGACATTGTGGACGTGGTCTCCGGCCGGCCCGAGAAGTTCATCGTTTACTGCGATGACTTGAGCTTTGAAGATGGAGAGGCCGGGTACAAGGCCCTTAAGTCGATCCTGGACGGCTCGGTCGCCGCGGCCACGCCCAATGTGCTGGTGTATGCCACCAGCAACCGGCGCCATCTGCTCCCTGAATACATGAAGGAGAACCTGGGCTACACCCACACCGACGATGGCGAGGTCCATCCGGGCGAGGCGGTGGAGGAAAAAATCTCCCTGTCCGAGCGCTTCGGCCTGTGGGTGAGCTTCTACCCGTTCAGCCAGGACGAGTACCTGGCCATCGTGGCGCAGTGGCTGGCTGCGCTGGGCGTGCCCGCCCAAGCTATCGAGGCCGCGCGCCCGCAGGCGCTGGTGTGGGCGCTGGAGCGCGGCTCGCGCAGCGGCCGCGTGGCCTATCAATTTGCACGGGATTTCGCAGGACGGCAGGGCGAGGGCGCATGAGCGAATCGACCAGCACGCCACAGCGCAAGCACACCGAGGTCGCCGTGGGCATTCTGCTGCGGGAGGACGGGGCGATGCTGCTGTCCACTCGCCCCCCGGGCAAGCCCTATGCGGGCTACTGGGAGTTCCCGGGCGGCAAGATCGAAGCCGGGGAAACAGTGGAGCAGGCGCTGCGCCGCGAACTCATCGAGGAACTGGGCGTGACCATCGGCCCGGTGGAGGCCTGGAAGGTGACCGAGCATGACTACCCGCATGCCCTCGTGCGCCTGCACTGGTGCAAGGTGCGCGAATGGAGCGGTGCGTTCGAAATGCGCGAGGGCCAGACCATGGCCTGGCAGCACTGGCCGCTGCAGGTCAAGCCGGTGCTGCCGGGCGCCTACCCCGTGCTGCAGTGGCTGGCCGAGGAGCGTGGCGAGGTGTTCGACGCTTCGCTGCTGGCGTGAGATGTTGCTTCAAAATACATAGCTGCTTGCGCTTGCTGGATAAGCGCTAGCAGCCTTTTCTTCAAATATCACGGCTGGCGCTTGGGATCGCCGAACTCCGCATCCTCCGGCGGCGCCTCGGCCGGCATGCGGAAATCTTCGGCTGCCCAGGCCCCCAGATCGATCTGCTTGCAGCGTTCGCTGCAAAACGGGCGGAAGCGGTTGGCCGGGCTGTACAGGCTCGGGCCGCCGCAGGTCGGGCAAGGCACTCGCTTGCCTTGGGGCGCAGGTGTGTCGGAGCGGGAGGGTGTGCCGGTCATGTCGGGTCAGGCGCACAGGGTCAGTTCAAATGCCGCGTCCTCGGTGCTGGGAACCAGGCGGCCGCCTTCTTCCTGGCGCATCAGCCGCACCGAAACGATGAGGCGGTTGCCGCTGATCTCCGGGATGAGTTGCAGTGCAGGGTCGATTGCCAAGCGCAGCAGCTGGAAGGTGCGGCCCTGGGGCAGGTTCTGCTGGAACTGCCCGCGCTCGGCCGCCACTTTCTGCGGCAGCCCCGAATCACGCAGCAGGCGCAGCAGCACGTAGACGGACTCTGCCAACGGCCCCAGCGTGGCGGCCCAGTGGTGCAGGTCGTGCTGGCGGTCCTGGGGCGGACGGTGCTGCCACGCGTAGTAGGCGGGCAGATCAAAGCCGCAGGTGCCCCCGGGGATGCCCACGCGGCTGCGAATGCTCATGAGCCAATCGTTCTCGGTCAACGCCTGGCCGGCCTTGCCGTTTTGCGCGTTGAGTGCGGCAAAGCACTGGTCGAGCTGGGCGATCACGCCGTCCAGGGCTTCCTCGGAGATGGAGGGGTTGCCGCGATAGGCATCCAGCTGGTGCTTGTGCTTTTCCAGATCCTTGAGCACGTCGGCTTTGAGATCTGCGCGGGCCGCCACGTCCATGACCTCGAACATGGTCACGAGGGCATAGTGATGGTCCAGGGGATGCGGGCGCGCGATGAGCTCGCCCAGCCGGCGAAACAGCTGCTCAAGCCGCAGATAGGTTCTCAGGCGTTCGTTGAAAGGGTATTCGTAAAGGATCACGCTACGGGGTTCCTGAGTGCGCACGGTGTGGGGCGGGGTGCGAGCGCTGCGCTGCGGCAGACCATTGCACACCACGCCGGTGCGAGCACATCATAGCCCGAAGAATACGGCGATCTCGCGTGCCTTTGTTTGCAAATCTGACAGCGCCAACCCGTCGTTGTAGACCACCAGGTCGGCGGCCGCGCGGCGCGTGGCGCGTGGGCTCTGTGTGGCCATGATGGCGCGCACGGCATCGGCGGTCAGACCGCTGCGCATCTGCACACGCTGAATCTGCGTCTCCTCCCGGCAGTCCACGACCAGGACGGCGTCCAGCTGCCGGGCCCAACGGGGCGACTCCGTCAGCAGCGGAATGTCGAACACGATGAGTGCGTGGCCCGCGTGGTGCGCCTGTGCCGCAGCGTGTGCGATCTCGCGTCCCACGAAGGGGTGAACGATGGCTTCCAGGCGCTGCTTCGCCGTGGGATCGCTGAAAACGAGGGTGCGCATGCGTGCCCGGTCCAGCGCGCCGTCGGTGATGTAGTCGGGCCCGAACTCGTCGCGCAGGGCCGCGATGGCGGCGCCTTCCGCCTCGGTCACCGAGCGGGCGATGGCATCGGCGTCGATCAGTGCCGCGCCGTTCTGTCGCAACATGCCGGCCACCGTGCTTTTGCCGCTGCCGATGCCGCCCGTCACGCCCAGTTTCACCGAGCGGGGACCGGCCTGCCCAGAGCCCACCTTAGAGCCCCAGCACGGAAAAGACGGCCTGCATGATGCGCCCGGGGCCCCACAGCATGGCGGCCATGCCTCCTCCCACCAGGAACGGGCCGAAGGGGACGTACTTGCCTTCGCGCAGGGTGCTGGCCAGCTTCATGGCGATGCCGACGATGGCGCCGATGACCGAGGCCAGCAGGATGATCGGCACGAGCGCCTGCCAGCCAAACCAGGCGCCCAGTGCGGCAAACAGTTTGAAGTCGCCATAGCCCATGCCCTCCTTGCCTGTGGCCAGCTTGAATCCCCAGTACACGGACCAGAGGGATAGGTAGCCCGCTGCGGCGCCGATGACGGCATCCACGGGCTGCACTTCAATCCAGCGCAAGACGGCCGCAAGCAGGCCCGCCCACAGCAACGGCAACGTGATGTCGTCGGGTAGAAGCGTGGTGTCCCAGTCGATGCATGCCAGCGTGACCAGCGCGGCCGAGAAACCGCACCACGCGGCGGTCGTGAGGCTCCAGCCCCAGCGGAGCGCGCATGCATAGAACAAGGCACCCGTCGCCAGCTCTACCAGCGGATACCGGGGGCTGATGCGCGTGCCGCAACCCGCGCACCGGCCTCGCAGGGCTAAATAGCTCAGGACCGGAATGTTCTCGTACCAGCGGATCGCGTGGCCGCAGGAGGGGCAGCGTGAACGCGGCTTGGACAGGCTGAGGGGCTCGTTGTCGGCCTCAGGAAGCGCCGCCGAGGAAAGCAGCCCTACATCCTGCCCGTACTGCCGGCATTCTGCGGCCCATTGCCATTCCATCATGCGCGGAAGGCGATGGATCACGACGTTGAGAAAGCTTCCGATCAGCATCCCCAGGACGCCCACCAGCACGGCGTCCACTGCTAGCGAGCCTGACATCAAACCACTTGCCCGAGCTTGAAGATCGGAAGGTACATGGACACCACGATGCCACCGATCAGCGTGCCCAGGAACACGATGATGATGGGCTCCATCAGGCTGGACAGGCCGGCCACCATTTCATCCACTTCGGCTTCATAGAAGTCGGCGGCCTTGCCCAGCATGTGGTCGATGGAGCCGGATTCCTCGCCGATCGCACACATCTGCAGCACCATGGAGGGGAATACGTTGGCATTCCCCATGGCGGCCGTCAGGCTGGTACCTGTGGAGACTTCCTGCTGAATTTTCTCCGTCGCGATGGCGTAGACCGAGTTGCCCGATGCACCAGCCACCGAGTCCAGTGCCTCCACCAATGGCACACCGGCAGCGAACATGGTCGACAGGGTGCGGGTCCAACGGGCAACGCAGGACTTGTCGATCAATGCACCGAAGATGGGCATTTTCAACAGGAAACGGTCCATGAAACGCTGCATTTTCTCGCTGCGCTTCCAGGCCTGCATGAAGAAGTAGAACCCCCCGCCGATGACGCCGAATATCAGCCACCAGTAAGCCACGAAGAACTCGCTGATGGCCATCACGAACAAGGTGGGGGCGGGCAGGTCGGCACCGAAGGAGGTGAAAACCTCTTTGAACGCGGGAATCACGAAAATCATGATGATCGTCACCACGACAAACGCAACGATGATCACTGAGATTGGATACATCAGCGCCGACCGGATCTTGGATTTGATGGCCTCGGTCTTCTCCATGTACAGGGCCAGCCGGTCGAGCAACGCTTCCAGAATACCGGCGGCTTCGCCGGCCTCTACGAGGTTGCAGTAAAGGCTGTCGAAGTACATCGGATATTTACGGAATGCGGCATTCAGGGACGTTCCTGTCTCCACATCGCCGCGGATATCGTTGAGCAGCTTGGTCACACTGGGATTGGTATTACCCCGCCCCACGATATCAAATGCCTGAAGCAGTGGAACGCCGGCCTTCATCATCGTGGCCATCTGGCGCGTGAACAGCGCGATGTCTTTGGGCTTGATCTTTTTGCCCGCGCTCATCCGGCGCTTCTTGATCTTGGTTGGCAGAACGCCCTGCCGCCGCAGCGTCGCCTTGACCTGGTTCTCTCCCGCGGCGCGTACTTCGCCGCGCACGATCTTGCCGCTACGATCCTTGCCCTCCCACTCGAAGACAAAGTCCTTGATGCCCCTCGATGCAACGGTCGCCATTGTTTTCTCTCTCGATTGTTTATTCGTTGGTGACAGCCAAGACCTCTTCCAAGGAGGTCAATCCCATTTTTGCCTTGTGAAGCCCGGATTCACGCAGAGAACGGACGCCTTCCAGGCGTGCCTGTTCGGCGATTTCCAGTGCGCTTCCATCGCGCAGGATGATGCGCTGGATTTCTTCGGACACCGGCATGACCTGGTAAATGCCCACGCGCCCCTTGTATCCGTTATTGCAGGCGGAGCAGCCCACCGGTCGGTAGGTGACCCATGAGCCGTCGATCTCCTCGTCCCGGTAGCCGGCCTCCAGCAGCGTCTCATGCGGAATGTCCACGGGCGCCTTGCAATTGGGGCACAAGCGACGCGCCAGTCGCTGCGCCGTAATAAGAATCACGCTGGACGCGATATTGAAGGGCGCGATGCCCATATTGCGCATGCGCGTCAATGTCGTGGGGGCGTCATTGGTGTGCAGAGTAGAGAGCACCAAGTGACCCGTCTGCGCGGCTTTGATTGAAATGTCTGCGGTTTCCAGATCCCGGATTTCACCCACCATGATGATGTCCGGATCTTGGCGAAGGAATGACTTGAGCGCGACGGCAAACGTGAGGCCGGCTTTCTCATTGACGTTGACTTGGTTCACGCCCGGGAGATTGATTTCCGAGGGGTCCTCAGCGGTCGCAATATTGACGCCGGGCTTGTTCAACAAATTGAGACATGTGTAGAGCGACACGGTCTTCCCGGAGCCCGTGGGTCCGGTCACCAGGATCATTCCATAAGGGCGGTTGATGGCCTGCAGTAAACGCTCCTTTTCCTCGGGCTCATATCCCAGTGCGTCAATACCCAGCTTGGCGCTGCTCGGATCGAGAATACGGATCACGATCTTCTCGCCAAAGAGCGTAGGCAGGGTGCTGACGCGGAAATCGATAACCCGGTCCGGCCCAACCTTGAGCTTCATGCGGCCATCCTGGGGCACGCGTTTTTCCGAAATATCCAGACGGGAGATCACCTTGATGCGCGAGGCCAGCTTCTCCTTGATGGCAATTGGCGGCGATGCGATTTCGCGCAATTCACCATCTATGCGGAAGCGGACGCGGTAATGGTGCTCGTAGGGCTCAAAATGCAGATCGGATGCACGCATATTGAAGGCATCCAGCAGCATCTTGTGCAGAAATTTGACAACGGGAGCATCCTCGACTTCCGCGGGATTGTCGGCATCCTCGTCCGGAGCTTCATCAACGGGAATATCGCCGAACTCAAAATCATTACTACTGTTAATGCCGTCGAGCGTTTCTGTACCGCTCTTTGTGCTCGCCTCAATCAAGCGGAGCAGTTTGTCATATTCCGCGATGATCCAGTCCACCCCCATTTGTGTGGTGAACTTGATCTTTTCTGCGGCCTCTTGAAATGTCGGATCCGCGGTGGCGACTATGAGCCGGTTATTGCGCTTACTGAGAGCGATGACTTTATAGGACTGGCACAGTTTGACGTCCAACAGATCTTTGGGGATGCGCTGCCGGTCGATCGCATCGACATCTAGCAAGGGGGCACCAAATACGGTGGATACCGTATGGGCTAGATCACTTGGCGTGATGATTTTCGATTCCGTGAGCTCTGCAATAAAGCTACTGCGGCTATTTTGTGACTTTTTGTAAATCTCTTCCGCCGCTTTTTGATCCAATTTGCCCACAGACATCAACGCGCGCGCCAGTCCGGGTAAGGCAATGGGTTGAGCTTCTTTCTGTGTGTCGATAGCAGCCATGTAACTAGCGGATTCTTATGGAAGGAAGGGAAACTCTTCAATCATCGCCGATCGCCCAAGGTGTGTACAGGCTTAATGGCGCAAGCGTTGTGTGAGTGACATTTGCCCCAGCCGGCGGCTCAAGGGCAGCATGGGCTCTGCGAGGGCAACCGCATTAAAGATCTGCGGTTCCTTGGCACCCGCGCGGCGTCCAGATGCAAAAAAGCCCCGCGATGCAGGGCTTGGGCATGAAAATAACTGGTCGGGGTGAGAGGATTCGAACCTCCGGCCTCTACGTCCCGAACGTAGCGCTCTACCAGGCTAAGCTACACCCCGATTCTGCCGCGATCGCCGATGCTAAGTTCGACGCTCCAACAGCTGAGCCGCCAATTGTAGCAAACCTTTGGAGTGCGGATTGATTGGTAAGTGAGCCGCTGCATCCATCGCGAGTTGTGCCTGTGTGGCGGCAGCCTGGCGCGTGGCATCCAAGGCGCCGGTCTTTTTGATAATGGAAATGACGGAAGATAGTTCGTCGGTGCTTCCCGTCTCGATGATGCTGCGCAGCAATGCTTGCTCTTGGGTATTGCCTCGCTGCATAGCGATGATCAGCGGCAGGGTGACTTTTCCTTCCCGCAGATCGTCGCCCAGATTCTTGCCCATTTCGTGGGCATTTCCATCGTAGTCCAGCACATCGTCGATCACCTGGAACGCGGTGCCCAGAGCTTGGCCGTAGCTCGCGCAGGCGTGTTCTATTTCTGGCGGACTGGCTGCCAGAACGGCCGCGAGACGCGCGCTGGCCTCGAACAGCTTGGCTGTTTTTGAACGTATGACGTTCAGATATCCTGATTCACTCAGGGACGCGTCATGCGTATTCATGAGTTGCTGTACTTCGCCCTCGGCAATGACATTGGTCGCGTCTGCCAGGATCTCCATCACGCGCAGGCTACTGGTCTCCACCATCATTTGGAAGGCGCGCGAGTACAGGAAGTCACCCACAAGCACGCTGGCGGGATTGCCAAAATTTTCATTGGCTGTCGGTCGCCCGCGCCGCAGCGTAGATTCATCGACCACGTCGTCATGCAGCAAGGTGGCCGTGTGAATGAATTCCACTACCGCCGCCAGATTGAACCGTTGCGAACCTGTATATCCGAGGGCGCCGCTCATCAGTAGAAGCAGTGCCGGCCTCAGGCGCTTGCCGCCGGCGGAGATGATGTAACGGGCGACTTCGCCGACAAGCGGGACGGCGGATTGCAGGCGGGATGCGATGACCTTGTCCACCTCTTGCATGTCGTCGGCTATCAAGGCGAGGGTGGCGGCGGTGCTGGGGGAGTTGGCGGCCAAGGTGAGTGCAGGTGCGGAGAAGAAAGAAGGATTATAGGAAGGGTGGCGGGGCTGTCTGCCTGCGAGAAGCACAGGAGGCTGCTGCCTCTAGGCGGAGTTGACGACTCATGCTAGAATCGCCGGCTCTGCGGAAGTCCGTCCGTAGAACTCCAACTCAGATGAGGTTTACATGTACGCGGTCATAAAAACCGGTGGCAAGCAGTATCGCGTTGCTGCCGGCGAAAAAATCAAAGTAGAACAGATTGCTGCGGAAGTAGGCCAGGAGATCGTGATTGACCAAGTTCTGGCTGTCGGCAACGGCGCTGAACTCAAGGTTGGCACGCCCCTGGTGTCCGGCGCAACGGTGAAGGCCACGGTCGTGGCTCATGGCAAGCACGACAAAGTGCGCATTTTCAAGATGCGTCGTCGCAAGCACTATCAGAAACGTCAAGGCCATCGTCAGCAGTTCACCGAACTGCAGATCCAGGCGATTGCTGCTTAAATCAGGGAGCTGATCTCATGGCACAGAAAAAAGGCGGCGGCTCTACGCGAAACGGGCGCGACTCCAAGCCCAAAATGCTCGGCGTGAAGGCTTACGGTGGTGAGCTGATCAGCGCGGGTTCCATCATCGTGCGTCAGCGTGGCACGCGCATCCATCCTGGCGTGAACGTCGGCGTGGGCAAGGACCACACGCTGTTTGCCCTGGTGGATGGCCACGTGTCGTTCGGCACGAAGGGCGCTCTGTCCAAGCACACGGTCAGCGTGACGCCTGCTTAAGGCCCTTCGCCGCTGAAGCGACAACAAAGCCCCGACCCGTCGGGGCTTTGTTGTTTTCAGCGCCTGGCGCAGCCGCGCGCATGCGTGATGGCGCCCTTTTGCGCACCCTCCGGCGCCCAGGTGCGCTTTTTGTAAACTGGATACCCATGAAGTTCGTCGACGAAGCCTTTATTGACGTAGCCGCCGGTGACGGTGGCAACGGCTGTGTCTCGTTCCGGCACGAGAAATATAAGGAGTTCGGGGGGCCCGACGGTGGAGACGGCGGGCGTGGGGGGCACGTGTTCGCCGTGGCGGATCCCAATCTCAATACGTTGGTGGACTTCCGTTATTCACGCCGGCACGAGGCCAAGCGCGGTGAGCATGGCAAGGGTTCCGACATGTTCGGTGCCGCGGGTTCCGATATCACGCTCAAGATGCCCGTGGGCACCATCATCAGCGATGCCGACACGGGCGAGGTGCTGTTCGAACTGTTGACGCCGGGCGAGGTCATCACCATCGCCAAGGGCGGCGACGGTGGTTTTGGCAACATGCGTTTCAAGAGCGCGATCAACCGTGCGCCGCGGCAAAAGACGCCCGGCTGGCCCGGCGAGCGTCGCAACCTCAAGCTGGAGCTGAAGGTGCTGGCCGATGTGGGCCTGCTGGGCATGCCGAACGCCGGTAAGTCCACTTTCATTGCGGCGGTGTCGAACGCGCGACCCAAGATTGCCGACTACCCTTTCACGACGTTGCACCCCAACCTGGGCGTAGTACGCGTGGGGCCGGAGCAGAGCTTCGTCGTCGCCGACATTCCCGGCCTGATCGAAGGCGCCTCCGAGGGCGCTGGCCTGGGGCACCAGTTCCTGCGCCACCTGCAGCGCACACGGCTGCTGCTGCACGTGGTGGACCTGGCACCCTTCGACGAAGCGGTGGACCCGGTGGCCCAGGCCAAGGCCATCGTGGGCGAACTGAAGAAATACGATGCCGGACTGTATGAAAAGCCCCGCTGGCTGGTCCTCAACAAGCTGGACATGGTGCCATCCGAAGAGCGCGCTGCGCGGGTGAAGGACTTCGTGAAGCGCTTCAAATGGAAGGGCCCCGTGTTCGAAATCTCCGCGCTGACGCGCGAAGGCTGCGAGCCCCTGGTGCAGTCCATCTTCCAGCACGTGCACGCCCAGCAGCTGGCGCAGAATGCGCCGGCTGAGGTGGACCCGCGCTTCGCTGGTGAGCCACCGCGTGGGTGATGCGAGGATTGCTATTTAATTTATAGCTGTTGGCGCTTGACTGACAAGCGCTAAGGCCTAATTTCTTATAAAAATGGTGTCCAGTGTATTGCGCGACGCGCGTCGCATCGTGGTCAAGGTAGGGTCCAGTCTCGTCACGAATGAGGGGCGGGGACTGGATGAGGTGGCCATTGGGGAGTGGTGCCGCCAACTGGCAGCGCTGGTGCGGGGGCAGGGGGGCGAGCCGCGTGAGGTCATCATGGTCTCCAGCGGAGCGATCGCCGAAGGCATGAAGCGCCTGGGCTGGAGCAGCCGCCCCGGCGAGATCCACGAACTGCAGGCCGCTGCCGCCGTGGGACAGATGGGGCTGGCGCAGATGTACGAGACCAAGCTGCGCGAGCAATCCATGGGCAGTGCGCAGGTGCTGCTGACCCATGCCGACTTGGCGGACCGCGAGCGCTATCTGAATGCCCGCTCCACCCTGCTGACGCTGCTGCGCTTGGGCGTGGTGCCGGTGATCAATGAGAACGACACCGTAGTCACCGACGAGATCAAGTTCGGTGACAACGATACTCTGGGGGCCCTCGTCGCCAACCTCGTCGAAGCCGACGCGCTGGTGATCCTGACCGACCAGAAGGGGCTGTACACCGCCGATCCGCGGCGCGACCCGCAGGCGCAGTTCGTCCACGAGGCGCAGGCTGGCGATGCGGCGCTGGAGGCAATGGCCGGCGGCGCGGGCTCCAGTATCGGCAAGGGCGGGATGATCACCAAGATCCTCGCGGCCAAACGTGCGGCGGGCTCGGGTGCCTCCACCGTCATCGCATGGGGGCGGGAGCCGGACGTGCTGCTGCGGTTGGCCCGGGGCGAATCGATCGGCACGTTGCTCGTGGCGCAGACGCAGAAGAACCAGGCGCGCAAGCAGTGGATGGTGGACCACCTTCAACTGCGCGGCTCCGTGACGGTGGATGCCGGCGCGGCGGCCAAGCTGCGCGAAGACGGCAAGAGCCTGCTTCCGATCGGCATGGTGGCGGTGGAGGGCGACTTCGTGCGCGGCGATGTGATCGCGGTGCGCGACGCCGGCGGCACAGAGATCGCCCGCGGTCTCGCCAACTATGCGAGCGCCGAGGCGCGCCTGCTGTGCCGCAAGCCTTCCGCAGAGTTCGAGCGCCTGCTGGGGTACGCGGCCGAACCGGAGATGGTTCACCGCGACAATATGGTGGTGCTCGGCGCGCGATGACGCTTAAGAAGGGTGCGTCTTGCGGACGCGTGCCTTCTTACACACGCTAGGCGTCCAGTGGTTTCTTGGGGACGGGCAGGGTAGGCAGCGCCTCCAACGGCGCTGGCACGCTGTTTTGCGGGTCAGGGTCGAAGCTGGCGCCCGGAGGCAGTTCCATACCGGGCTTGACCAACAGTGAACTGGTACGGGGCAGCGAGGCTTGGCCGCTGCTCTCGTGCTCGCGCGTACGCATGCCGCTGCGCAAATAGCGGTTGCGCTGTTCGTGGCGCGGCAGAAAACGCGCCAGTTCAGTTAGCGCCATCTCATATACGCCTCGCTTGAACTCGACCACCACGTCCAGCGGAACCCAGTAGTCGTTCCAGCGCCAGGCGTCGAACTCTGGATGGTTGGTGGCGCGCAGGTTCAGGTCCCAATCGTGCCCCAGCAATTGCAGCAGGTACCAGATCTGTTTCTGACCCTTGTAGTGTCCGCGTGCATCGCGGCGGATGAACCGGTCTGGCACCTCGTAGCGCAACCAGTCCCGCGTACGGGCAATCACACGCACCTGGGGCGGCAGCAGTCCTACCTCTTCGTGCAGTTCCCTGAACATGGCCTGCTCGGGGGTTTCTCCGCGGTCGATGCCGCCTTGAGGGAACTGCCAGCTATGGGTGCGTATGCGCTTGCCCCAGAATACCTGGTTTCTCTGGTTGAGCAGGATGATGCCGACATTTGGGCGGAATCCGTCCCGGTCGAGCATAATCTAACCCCAAATTTTTAAAACTGCGGTCATTATGCACGCTACCTCGCGTGCGGCAAGCGCACCCGCCCCAGTTGTCAAGCCCGTTCGATGAAAGCTTCCCAATTTTTCATTTCCACCTTGAAAGAGGCGCCTGCCGACGCCGAGGTTGTCAGTCACCAACTCATGATGCGCGCAGGCCTCATCAAGAAGTTGGGTGCCGGGATTTACAACTACATGCCCATGGGCCTGCGCGTGATCCGCAAGGTGGAAGCCATCGTGCGCGAGGAGATGAACCGCGCCGGTGCCGTGGAATGCACCATGCCCGTGGTGCAGCCCGCCGAGCTGTGGCAGGAGACCGGGCGCTTCGACAAGATGGGCCCCGAGTTGCTGCGTATTCACGACCGCCATGGGCGTGACTTCGTGATCCAGCCCACCAGCGAGGAAGTGGTCACTGACATCGCACGCCAGGAACTGCGTAGCTACAAGCAGCTGCCCAAGAACCTCTACCAGATCCAGACCAAGTTCCGCGACGAACGCCGCCCGCGCTTCGGGCTGATGCGCG
Organism: Diaphorobacter nitroreducens; assembly: GCA_003755025.1. Taxonomy (GTDB): domain Bacteria; phylum Pseudomonadota; class Gammaproteobacteria; order Burkholderiales; family Burkholderiaceae_C; genus Diaphorobacter; species Diaphorobacter nitroreducens. The sequence goes on from RJVL01000001.1 coordinate 522,544, forward strand.
GGCGCGAATTCATCATGAAGGACGCCTACAGTTTCGACCGGGACCAGGCCGGCGCCAAGGCGAGCTACCAGGTGATGGCGCAGGCCTATCGCCGCATCTTCGACCGCTTCGGCCTGCGCTACCGCGCCGTGGCGGCGGATTCGGGCGCCATCGGCGGCGACTTGAGCGAAGAGTTCCAGGTGATCGCCGCCACGGGTGAGGACGCGATCGTCTACTGCCCCGCCAGCGATTACGCGGCCAACATGGAAAAGGCCGAAGCGCTGGCCCCCGCGGGCGCGCGTCCCGCGGCTAAGCAGCCGCTGACGGTGACACCCACGCCTGGCAAGAGCACCTGCGCGGACGTGGCCGAACTGCTGAGCGTGCCGCTGAGCACTACGGTGAAATCGCTGGTGCTGGCCACGGACGAAACCGATGCGGCGGGCGAGATCATCCGCAGCCAGGTCTGGCTGCTGCTGCTGCGCGGCGACCACGACATGAACGAGATCAAGGTGGCCAAGGTGCCGGGCCTGGACGCGGGTTTCCGCTTTGCCACCGTGGCCGAGATCGGGGACCACTTTGGCTGCAAGCCGGGCTACCTGGGCCCGCTGAACCTGCAGAAGCCGGTGAAGCTGGTGGTGGACCGCGACGTGGCCGTGATGGCCGACTGGATCTGCGGAGCCAACCAGGAAGGTCACCACATCACCGGCGTGAACTGGGGCCGCGACCTGCCGGAGCCCGACATGGTGGCCGACCTGCGCAATGTGGTGGCTGGCGACCTGTCGCCGGACGGCCAAGGGGAACTTGCCATCGAGCGCGGCATCGAAGTCGGCCACGTGTTCTACCTCGGCACCAAGTATTCCAAAGCCATGAATGCCACCTTCCTCGGCGAAGACGGCAAGCCCGCTTTCTTCGAGATGGGCTGCTACGGCATTGGCATCACGCGCCTGCCGGCAGCGGCCATTGAGCAGAACCATGACGAGCGCGGCATCATCTGGCCCGACGCCATCGCCCCGTTCACCGTGGTCATCTGCCCCGTGGGCATGGACCGCAGCGAAGCCGTCAAGGCACAGGCCGAGTCGCTGTACGCCGACCTGCTAGCCGCCGGTGTGGACGTGATCCTGGACGACCGCGGCGAGCGCCCGGGCGCCATGTTTGCCGATTGGGAACTGATTGGTGTGCCCCATCGCGTGACCATTGGCGACAAGAGCCTCAAGGAAGGGCAGGTCGAATACCAGCACCGCCGCGATGCATCTGCCACCAAAGTGGGCGTGGCGGACATCCTGGCGCATGTGAAGGAACGGCTGGCAGCATGAACGCGGCGGGAGGTGGTCCAATGACCGACGAACGGCAGGGCCGGCTGTCGCGCCGCGCCTGCCTGGCTTCGCTGGCGGCGGGGCCGGCTGCATGGCTGGGCGTGGCTGCACCTGCGCATGCGGGGAGCCAGCTGGAGGAGCCGTTGATCGATTCCGTGCGCACCGCGCTCAGCTCCGCCGTGGCAGACCTGGCACCGCCCGAGCCGCTGTTTGCCTCCACCGAGGCACGCCTGCTGTATCTGCGCTGGCTTGGCACCATGAGCGACCGCCTGCGCCGGCGCAAGCCCGAATGGGAAGTGCGCCGCGACTTCCTGCAGACGGTGTGGTACGAGTCCAAGCGCTCGGGGCTGGATGTGTCCCTGGTCATGGGTCTGATCCAGGTGGAGAGCGCATTTCGCAAGTTCGCCGTCTCTCCGGTGGGCGCGCGCGGCTATATGCAGGTGATGCCATTCTGGACCCGCGTGATCGGTGACGGCGACCCGGGCAAGCTGTTCCACATGCAGACCAACCTGCGCTTTGGCTGCGTGATCCTGCGCCACTACCTCGACCGCGAGCGGGGCGACCTGTACATGGCGCTGGGCCGCTACAACGGCAGCCGGGGCAAGGCGCCGTATCCGAGCGCCGTGTTCGCAGCGCAGCGCAACTGGTTCTTCCAGGAACGTACTTCGGACGCCTGATCTGCCGTCGGCCAGCGTGCCATACCGCGTCTTGCGGATGGCCACACACGCCGGCTGGTGCTGCCCTTGTCAGCAGCGCCGCCCCTTATTCAACGGGCAGCACTGGTTTGGACGCGCCTTCCAGCCTTGACACCATCACCTGGTCGATGCGATAGCTGTCCACGTCCAGCACTTCGAACTTGTAGCCCCCGAAGGTCACGCTGTCGGTGCGGCGCGGCACCCGGCGCAGCATCACCATCAGAAAGCCCGCCAGGGTCTCGTACTCATCGGCGTGCGGCAGCTCGTCCAGGCCCAGGGCGTGCAGCACGTCGGACACGGGCGTGGTGCCGTCGATGAGCCAGGAATTCTCGTCGCGACGCACGATCTGCTCCTCATCCGCCGGGCCCACCAGGTCACCCATCACCGTGCTCATCACATCGTTGAGTGTGACCACGCCCACGACCAGGCTGTATTCGTTGACGATGACGGCGAAGTCCTCATGCACCTGGCGGAACTGCTCCAGCACTTCGGCCAGCGACAGCCGGTCCGGCACGATGAGCACCTTGCGTACCAGGCCCTCGTCGGCCAGCGAGATGGGCTGGTTGTTCAGCACGCGCTGGAACAGGTCCTTGGCGTCCACGTAGCCGACCACGTGGTCGATGTCGCCTTCGCACACGGGGTAGGTGGAAAACGGCTCGGCCGCAATGCGTGCGCGGATCACCGTGTCGGGATCGTCGCGCAGGAAATAAGCCACGCGGTCGCGCGGCGACATGCTGCTCGCCACGCTGCGCGTGTCCAGCTCGAACACGTTCTCGATCACCTGCTGCTCGCGCGCGGCCAGCACGCCGGCGCGTGCGCCAGCTTCCATCATGGCCAGGATGTCATCGGAGGTGACGCGGTCGTCGCGCAGCGCGTTCATGCCCAGCACGCGGAACAGCAGGTCCGCGCAGCGGCTGTACAGCCATACCACGGGCCGCAACAGTGCCATGGTGGCCTGCATGGGCGCCACCACGCGCAGCGCCAGGCGCTCGGGCTCCGCCATGCCCATGCGTTTGGGGAACAGGTCGGCAAACAGGATGAACAGCGACGTGATGACGGTGAATGACAGCAGGAAACCCGCCGTCTGCGCATGCGAGGCGCCCAGCCACATACCGAAGAAGCCGGAGAAGTGCGGGCTCAAGGTGCCTTCGCCCACGATGCCGCCCAGCACGGCCACGGCGTTCTGGCCGATCTGTACGGCGGTGAAATAGTCGCCCGGGTTTTCCTGCAGCCGCAGCACGCGGTCGGCGCGGTGGTCCCCCTCGTCGGCCAGTTGGCGCAGCCGCAGGCGGCGCGATGCCGCAAGGGAAATCTCGGCCAGCGAGAAGAAGGCACTGGCCCCGATGAGGGCGGTGATGACGATCAGGCTTTCGGACAAAGGCATGGAGCGAGGATGCAATGCCGCGCGCCTGTCGTGCAGCGGGGTGTGCCAAGCACGCAGACACGGGGCCAGGTGCCGCCAAGTGTAGCGGGCCCGCGTGGCGGGGCGCTGCGCGCGCCGGCGGACATAAAAAAACCGCCCGAAGAGGGCGGTTGGTCCATTGGCGGCAGGACGCGGCGCTTCAGGCGGCGTCGCCGGTGCCCAGCACCTGCTGCAGTTCACCGGACTCGTACATCTCCATCATGATGTCCGAGCCACCGATGAACTCGCCCTTCACGTAGAGCTGGGGGATGGTGGGCCAGTGGCTGTAGTCCTTGATGCCCTGGCGGATTTCCTGGTCATCCAGCACGTTCACGGTGGCGATATTCTTGGGGTCCACGCCGCAGGCCTTGAGGATCTGCACGGCGCGGCCCGAGAAGCCGCACATCGGAAAGCTGGCGTTGCCTTTCATGAACAGCAGAATGTCGTTGGTCTTGACCAGTTGGTCGATGCGTTGCTGGACGTCGCTCATGGGGTTCTCCTGAAGGGGGGCGCCCTGGGGCAGGGCGGCGATGGGGGGATTATTTCACTGCGGGGCGCCGCCGGGCATTGACCCGCCGGAGCATCGGGCTATGCCGGCCAGATCGTGGCGGCTTTGCACCTGGTCAAAGCCTGCGTCGCGCAGCAGTGTTTGCACGGCCTCGGCCTGGTCCCACCCATGCTCCAGCAGCAGCCAGCCGCCGGGCGCCAGCCGCGCAGGCGCCTGCGCCACGATGGTGCGGATGTCCTCCAGGCCGTCGGCGCCGCTGGCCAGCGCGGACAGCGGCTCATGGGTGAGCGCGGCCAGGTGCGGGTCCTGCGCGGGGATGTAGGGCGGATTGCTGACGATGGCATCGAACGGACCATCCACCCCATGCAGCCAGTTGCCTTGGATGAAGCGCACGGGCAGGCCCAACTGCCCGGCATTGGCGCGGGCGACGGCCAGCGCGCCGGCGCTGGCGTCCACGGCCAGCACCTGGGCATCGGGGCGCTCATGCTGCAGCGCCAGGGCGATGGCCCCGCTGCCGGTGCCCAGATCGGCCACGCGCGGCGCGGCGCGCGTGGCCAGCACCTCCAGCGCCCACGCCACCAGTGTCTCGGTGTCCGGGCGCGGGTCCAGCACGCGCGCGTCCACGGACAGCGGCAGGCCCCAGAACTCTTTGCGCCCAAGAAGGTAGGCCACGGGTTCTCCCTTGGCCCGGCGCGCGCGCAGCGCGGCGTACTGTTCCATGGCCGCCGCGGGCAGCGTGTCGCCGTCGTGCGCCAGCAGCCAGGCGCGGTCGGTCGGCGCGCGCCCCAGCACATGCAGCAGCAGCATCTGCGCGTCGATGCGCCCCAGCCCTGCGGCTTGGGCCTGGGCCAACGCCTGGGCCAGCGTGATTGAAGGCATAGGTGCTTCTCTATGGATAGCTGTTGGCGCTTGCTGTGTGGGCGCTAGAGTCCAAAATCACTCCAAACCCAGTTCGGCCAGCAGTTCGGCTTCACGCGCATGCTGCAGGGCCTGCAGCACCTCGCCCAGGTCACCTTCCATGATGGCCAGCAGCTTGTACAGCGTGAGGTTGATGCGGTGGTCGGTGAGGCGCCCCTGCGGAAAGTTGTAGGTGCGGATGCGGTCGCTGCGGTCGCCGCTGCCGATCAGCCCCTTGCGCAGCGCGGCCTCCTTGGCGGCGCGCTCGCTGCGTTCCTTTTCCTGGATGCGCGCCTGCAGCACCTGCAGCGCCTTGGCCTTGTTGCTGTGCTGGCTGCGCCCGTCCTGGCATTCGGCCACGATGCCGGTGGGAAGGTGCACCACGCGCACGGCCGAGTCGGTCTTGTTGATGTGCTGGCCGCCCGCGCCGCTGGCGCGGAAGGTGTCGATGCGCAGGTCCGCCGGGTTCAGCGTGATGGCCTGGTGCTCGTCGGGCTCGGGCATCACCGCCACGGTGCAGGCGCTGGTGTGGATGCGGCCCTGCGTCTCGGTGGCGGGCACGCGCTGCACGCGGTGGCCTCCGGATTCGAACTTGAGTGCGCCGTACACACCGCTACCGGAAGGGCCCGTACCGGGCTGGCCCTCGATGCGCAGCACCACTTCCTTGTAGCCGCCGATCTCGCTCTCGTTGGCGCTCATGACCTCGACCTTCCAGCCCACGGTGGCGGCGTAGCGCGTGTACATGCGCGCCAGGTCGCCCGCGAACAGGGCGGATTCGTCGCCGCCCGTGCCAGCGCGGATTTCGATGAAGGCGTTGCGCTCGTCGTCGGGGTCTTTGGGCAGCAGCAGGCGCTGCAGCTCGTCCTCCAACTGCACCAGTTCGGTCTCTGCGGCGTGGATTTCCTCCTGCGCCATCTCGGCCATGTCGGGGTCTTGCAGCATCTCCCGCGCGCCGGCCAGGTCGGCCTCGCGCTGCTGGTAGCGGGCGTAGCGGCCCGCGACCTGGGTGACCTCGGCGTGCTCGCGCGAGATGCTGCGGTACTGCTGCATGTCCGCCATGATGTCTTCGCGCGAGAGCAAGAAGTCGAGTTCCTGCAGGCGTTGCGCGTAGCGTTCCAGCTGGCTGCGGAGAAAGGGTTTCATCAAGGGGTGTGAAAGAAGGGTTTTGCTACCAGTTTGGTAGCTGCTTGCGCTTGTCTGGTAAGCGCGGTAGGCCGATGGGGCTTATGAAATCAGGGGTGCGCGAGCGAGCGCCGCTACAGCCCGTTTTTGCTGTGCGAGCGCAGGAACAGGCGCGAGACGGCCTGTGCGGTCTGGGCGCGCGCTTCGGCATCGCCCGCGCGCAGCTCGGCCATGGTGCCGTGCAGCATCTTTTGCGTGAGGCCGCGCGACAGCGCCTCAAGCACGGTCTCGATGTCCTCGCCCTTGGCCAGGCGCTTCTTGGCGCGGGCGATCTCCAGGGCGCGCCATTCGTCGGCCTGGGAGTTGAGTTGCTGGATCAGCGGCACCACGCCGCCGTTCTGCGCGGCGGGGCTGCGCAGCTCCATCCAGTGCACGAAGCTCTGCACGCCCGCGTCGATGATGGCCTCGGCCTGCGCCACGGCGGCCTGGCGATGCGCCTGTGCCGTCTGTACCACGCTGGCCAGGTCGTCCACGGTGTACAGGTACACGTCTTCGAGCTGCTTGACCTCGGGCTCGATGTCGCGCGGCACGGCCAGGTCCACCATGAAGATGGGACGGTGGCGGCGCTTTTTCAGCGCGCGCTCCACGGCGCCCAGGCCAATGATGGGCAGCGTGCTCGCGGTGCAGCTGATGACCGCGTCGAACTCGTGCAGGTGATCGGGCAGGTCGGCCAGGCGCATGACCTCGCCGCCAAAGCGCGTGGCGAGCTTTTCGCCGCGCTCCAGCGTGCGGTTGGCGATCGTGATCTGCTGGGGCGTCTTGGCCGCGAAGTGCGTGGTGCACAGCTCGATCATCTCGCCCGCGCCCACGAACAGCACGCGGATCTTCGTCAGGTCTTCGAACAACTGGCCGGCCAGCCGCACGGCCGCGGCGGCCATGCTGATGCTGTGCGCGCCGATGTCGGTGCTGGTACGCACCTCCTTGGCCACGGCAAAGCTGCGCTGAAAGAGCTGGTTGAGCGTGGTGCCGAGCGCTCCTGCGCCTTCAGCGGCGCGCACGGCGTCCTTCATCTGGCCGAGGATCTGGGCCTCGCCCAGCACCATGGAATCAAGCCCGCTGGCCACGCGGAAGGCGTGGCGGGCGACGAGGCCGTTTTCCAGGCTGTAGGAGTGCGAACGCAGCAGCGCGGGGCTCACGCCGCCGCTGTGGGCCAGCCAGTCCAGCGTGTGGTCCAGCGCCGGGGCCTCGGCTGCGCAGTAGATCTCGGTGCGGTTGCAGGTGGAGATGATGGCCGTCTCCACGCCCGGGTGGCGGCCCGAGGCGCTGGACAGCGAATCGCGCAGCCCGTGCAGCGTGGGCGCGATCTGGTCCAGGGCGAACGCGAACCGGCCCCGCAGATCGAGCGGAGCGGTGTGGTGGTTGATGCCGAGGGCCCAGACTGCCATGGGGTGGGATTATAAAATCCGCCGCGCACTCAGGCAGGCCACCGCGCCAATGGCTTGATCTGCATCATGACTCCATGGACCTGCTGCTCGCCCTCAACCATCTGCTGAACTTCACCGCACCCGCGCTGGCGGTCGCCGTGCTGCTGGTGGCATGCAGCCACGTCTTTATGCGAAAACTGGCCAGAGCGCACGGCTGGATTGCGCCAATAGCTATCAACTTTGTAGTGGGGTGTTGCGTCCTCGTGGCGGGGTTGGTGCTGCTGGGGCGCGACGGCCGCATGGCCACCTACGCCGGCTTGGCGGCGGCCTGCGCCACCAGTCAGTGGTTGCTGCTGCGCGCCTGGCGCGGCTGATTCAACTCCCGCCCTGTCCGCACGCCTGCGCCAGCAGCCAGCCGCGCAGGTCGTCCAGGGCCGGATTGGGCGCGCGCCCCGTCGGAATGCACAGGTGGTAGCCGCGGTCCAGCAGCACGGGGTGGTCGATGGCGATGGCAATGCGCCCGGCGGCCAGCTCCGGCTCCACCAGCGCGCGCTGCACCACCGCCACGCCCAGGCCGGCGATCACCGCCTGCACCAGCAGCGACACCAGCTCGAAGTCCGCCGCCGGCGTGAGCGGCCCGTGGACACAGCCCACACCGGCGAACCAGTGCGCCCAGTTGTCCGGGTAGTTCGTGTGGAACAGCAGCGGCCGCGCGAGCAGGTCGGCCGGTGCGCGGATGGCCTGGGGCCCCTGTAGATCGGCCGGGCGGCAGATGGGTACCAGCTCGCGCCCCACCAGGTAGTCGGCCGCGATGCCCGCAGGCCAGTCGGCGCGGCCCACGCGGATCCAGGCATCGATCTCGGGCGCGCTCAAAGGGTCGTCGCGCCGGTAGGGTGCGAACGACAGTGCGATGCCGGGGTGGCGCGCGTGGAAATCGGGCAGGCGCGGGATCAGCCAGTGGCTGAACAGCGTGGGCGCCACCGACAGGCGCAACTGGCGCGGGTTACGCCGCGTGCGCACGGCCAGCGTGGCGGATTCGATGGTGGCGATCGACGGGCCCACGGCCTGCAGGTAGTCGGCCCCCGCGCGCGTGAGCACGCTGCGCCGGCCCTCGCGCGCGAACAGCGCCACGCCCAGGTGCTCCTCCAGCCGGGCGATGGCGCGGCTGATGGCGCCCTGGGTCACGCTGAGTTCATCGGCCGCCTGCGAGAAGCTGCCCAGCCGCGCCGCGACGGCAAAGGCGTGCAGTTCGGGCAGTGACGGCGAGTGGATGCGCATGGGCGGTCGATTGATGAGTGTTGGTAATGGATTGCCGCCATTTTGTCGCTTTTCGTAAACGCGGGGGCGCTCAAGAATGGGGCTGCCCCCATTCATTCAAATACCGAGGAGATCCCCATGGCACTGCGCCGCACCCTGCTGTCCACTCTGGCCGCCTGCGCCGCCGCTGCGGCCTTCGCACCCCTGGCGCACGCCCAGGCGGGCGACTACCCCAACCGCCCCATCAAGCTGATCGTGCCGTTCGCGCCCGGCGGCTCCACCGACATGGTGGCCCGCCTGCTGGCCGACAAGATGGGCCCCATCCTGGGCAAGGCCGTGGTGGTGGACAACAAGGGCGGAGCCGGCGGCTCCATCGGCGCCGACGCCATCGCCAAGGCGGCACCGGACGGCTACACCATCGGCATGGCCACGGTGAGCACCCACGGCGCCAACCCCGCCATCTACGCCAAGCTGCCGTATGACGCGGTGAAGGACTTCGCCCCCATCACCAACGTGATGAGCGTGCCCAGCGTCTTCGTGGTGCACCCCAGCGTGCCCGCCAAGACCATGCAGGAGTTCGTGGCGCTGGCCAAGGCCAACCCCGGCAAGTACACCTTCGCCTCGCCGGGCACGGGCTCGCTGGGGCATGCCAACATCGAGAACTTCATGAACCTGGCGGGCATCGACCTGCTGCACATCCCCTACAAGGGCGCGGGCCAGGCCGCGACCGATGCGCTGGCGGGCCAGGTCAACGCGATGACGGACAACCTGCCCTCCACGCTGGCCAACATCCAGTCGGGCAAGCTGCGCCCGCTGGCCGTGCTGGCCTTGAAGCGCAGCCCCGTGCTGCCCGGCGTGCCCACCTACACCGAGTTGGGCTACGCCGGCATGGGTGACGGCGGGTGGTTCGGCCTGGTGGCGCCCGCGGGCACGCCCAAGGAGATCATCGCCAAGCTGAACGCCGCCGCGCACAAGGCCATGGCCCAGCCCGACTACCTGGAGAAGCAAAAGAGCATCTCCGGCGAGTCCATGGCCAACACGCCCGAGCAGTTTGCCAAGCAGATCGACGCCGCCATCGCGCGCTACACGGCCGTGGCCAAGCGCGCCAACATCAAGCTGGACTGATGGTGCGCCTTTGACAGCGTTGCATGACGACCTGAGCCCCCGGCCGGACACCCCGGTCGAGGTCTGGCAACCCACGGGGCAGCCGCTGCCGCTGGTGTGCGACTCGCCCCACAGCGGCACGGCCTACCCCGACGATTTCGGCCACGCCGTGCCGCTGGCGCTGCTGCGTCGCGGCGAGGACACGCACGTGCACCGCCTCTGGCATACCGCGCCCGCGCACGGTGCCACGCTGATCGCCGCGACCTTCCCGCGCACTTACATCGACGTGAACCGGGCTGACAACGACCTGGACCCCGCGCAGATCGACGGCGCGTGGCCCGTGCCGCTCGCACCCGGCCCCAAGACGCGCCAGGGCCTGGGCCTGGTCTGGCAGCAGATCAGCAAGGACGGCGTGGCCACGCCGCTGTATGCGCGTGCGCGCACGGTGGCCGAGGTGCAGCGGCGCATCGAGGGCTACTGGCGCCCCTACCATGCGCAGCTGCAGCAGGCGATCGACGCGAGCGTGCAGCGCTTTGGCCGCGTGTGGCACCTGAATTTGCATTCGATGCCCAATGACGTGTACCGGCGCCTGGGCCGCACGGACGCGCCGCCGCTGGCCGACTTCGTGCTGGGCGACCGCGACGGCACCACCTGCGCGCCCGAGTTCGTGCACCTGATCGCCGAGCAGCTGCGCGGCTTTGGCTACAGCGTGGCGCTGAACGAGCCCTACAAGGGCGTGGAGCTGATCGGCCGCATCGGCCAGCCGCACCTGGGGCGCCACAGCCTGCAGATCGAGATCCGCCGCCCGGTGTACATGGACGAGGACACGCGTGCGCCCAACGCCGGCTTTGCACCGCTGCAGCAGCACCTGGACCAGTTGCTGGGAGTGGTGGCGGGCTATGTGCGGTCGCAGCTGTCGGTTTGAAGAAAAATTGGCCTGTAGCGCTTGTCTGATAAGCGCTAGCAGCTATTGAAACAGGAGCGAATCAGGCGCCGTTCAGACGCGCTCCGACAGCGGCGGCGCCTCCTGGGCGGCGTCGCGCGGCGCCTGCGCCACCGAGGTGGTGGCCGGCGGCGACAGCGACAGGCCCGCATCGCGCAACGCCTCCAAAATGGCGAACAACACGTCGCTGCGCACGCCTCCCGCGTTGCGCGGGCTGCTCACGTAGCCGATCGCCAGGAAGGTGAGCGTGCCGCTCTGGATGCCTTCCAGCGTCACCGATGGCGCGGGGCTCTCCAGGATGTCCTCGTGCGCATGAAAGGCCTGCAGGATCAGCTCGCGCATGCGCCGCGCGTCGGTGTCCAGCGGTGCGGGCAGGCGCAGCAGCACCCGGCCCTGGGCGCTGCCCAGCGTCATGTTGCGCACGGTCTTGGTGATGAATTCCGAGTTGGGCACGATCACCGTGGAGCGGTCGCCCAGCTGGATCTCGGTGGCGCGCACGTTCACGCGGCGCACGTCGCCCTCGGTGTCGCCCAGCACCACCCAGTCGCCCACCTTCACCGGCCGCTCGGCCAGCAGGATCAGGCCCGAGATGAAGTTCTGCACGATGGCCTGCAGGCCGAAGCCGATCCCCACCGACAGCGCGCTCGCCACCCAGGCGATGCGCTCCACGCTGATGCCCAGGCCCGCCAGCGCCACGGCGATCACCACCACGCCGCCCACGTAGCCCAGCAGCGTGACGATGGAGCTGCGCATGCCCGGCTCCAGCGATGTGTGGGGGAAGTAGCGGTCGCTGAGCCAGCGCTTGACGATGCGTATCGCCAGGAAGCCCGCGCAGATCACCGCCAGCGCCGTGAGCAGTGCCTGGGGCGCCAGCGTGAAGTCGCCGATCTGCAGGCTGTGGTCCAGCTTGCTGCCGCGGCGGAACAGCTCGTCCGGGTTGGTGCCCAGCGGCGCCATCAGCGCGATCGCCATGTAGAAGAACAGCGCCACACGCAGCACGCCGGCCAGCAGCACCGCGGCCTGGTCCAGCAACTGGGCGTCGATGGCCAGCGCGGCGTGGATGCGCGCGCCCAGGCCGCCGTGGGAGGAGAGCAACGCGTCGCACAGGTCGTCCACCAACTGCATCAGCAGATAGGTGGTGGCAAACACCACGCCCGACCACACCATCTGCCGCGCCAGCGTGCCGCCCAGCGCCACGAAGCCCAGCACCACGGCCAGTGCGGCCGCGGCCGCGGCAAGGCCTGCGCTGGCCAGGATCAGCCCCACCCAGAGGGGGCGGCCCGCCTTCTCCGCGGGCGCCGCGTCGGTGGCGCCATCGGCCGCGTCCGCTGCCTGGGGCGTTGCCCGCAGCCGGCCCAGCGCGACGGCCACCGTCACCGACAGCAACACCGCGGACACGGCGTGCACCAGCACTTCGGCCGCCAGGCTGGCGCCCACGATGGCGTTGACCTGTGTGACCAGCCCGCCCAGCGCCGACAGTGCCGCGATCCACCACGGGAAGGGGCTGAGCCGGCGGGCGAGCGCGTCGGAGATGGGCAGCAGCCGCCAGGAGCTGCGCCGGCGCGACAGCAGTGCGTGCCCCAGCGTGATAACGAAGGTGGCGTAGGCCGCGGCACGCAGGCTGGCCTGCTGCACCGCGCGCACGTCCTCGTCCAGCACGCCGCCGAGCTTGACCCCGCTCCACGCGAGTTGCAGCGCAGCGCTGACGATCAGCACGTTCGCCACCACCGCCGCCGCCGCCAGCAGCGTGCGCCGCAGCCGGGTGGCCGGCAGCCGCGCGGGCAGCGCGCGCACCAGCACACGCTCCGCCAGCCAGGTGCCCCCCACGGCCAGGGCGACGGCCAGGGCCAGGTAACCCAGGAAGGTGCCGCGGCGCGGCGAGTCCAGCGTGGCCTGCACGGCGCGGCGCAGGTTGGCGCCCAGCGCCTGCAGCCGCGCACTGTCGCCGGGCGCGGCGTAGCGCAGGCTGCGCCAGAAGGCGGGGGCCAGTGGCGAATCGACCCGCGTCGTGAGGGCCGCCTGGAACAGTGCGCGCCGCTGGCGCCCGATCTCCGCGCTGCGCTGCTCGGCATCCACGGCCACCAGGCGGGCGAGCTTGAGTTCCGCATCGATCACGCCGCGCTGCTTGTTCAGCGCGGTGCGCTGCTCGGCCACGTCGGGCGCATCCGCCGGCGCGCCCTTTTCGGGCGTGGGGCCCAGGCCTTCCAGGCGGCGGTCCAGGTCCGCCAGGTCGCTGGTGCGCTGGGCGACCACGCGCTCGGCCGCGGTGCCGATGGCGGCCACCTCGGTCAGCAGCTTGCGGCCGTCGTCCTCCTCGCCGAGCTTTGCGGGAATGGCGTCGAGCTGCTTGCGCAGTTCGTCCACCGAGGGCAGGGGGGCGTTGTCCTCACCCAGCGTGTCCACCGCGCTGGCCGCGGCGGAGGCGGGGGCCGCAGCGGGCCGGGTCTGGGCAAGGGCGGGCGTGCCGCCCAGCCACAGGCAGCAGGCCAGTACCAACCACTGCCAAAGGTGGCGTGCGCTCTGCGGGGGGAGACGGCGGCGCAGCGGGCGCGCGCCGGTGCGGGGAAGGCAATGCATGCGCGCATTGTCCGCTGCCGAGCGGCCCCGGCCTTGCCAGACGGCAGCGCGAGCGGCGTGCCCGGCACCGCCCGCCGGCGTGGACGGGTGGCGCCGCGTCAGGCCTCGGCGGGGCTGAACAGGTCCACGCGGTCGGTGATGATGCCGTCGGTGTGCAGCGCCAGCAGCCGCTGGGCGGCCCAGTCGTCGTTCACGGTGTAGCTCAGGGCGCGCATGCCGGCCAGGTGTACCTCGGCCACGGTGGCGGCGCTCCACAGCGCATGGTTGCAGACCACGGCCACGCAGCCCCACTGGCGCGCAGTGTCCAGCCAGCCGTCATGCAGTTGGTCCAGCAGCAGGCCGCGTGGCAGATGCGGCGCGGTCTCGCGCGCGCCGGCCAGCGCCTGCGGTTTGAACGAGGTGAGCAGCGGTGGCACGCTCTGGCCGTGCCACAGGCGTGCCGCCAGCGCGGCCACGGCGCGGCCGGTTTCGGCTTCGGTACCGGGCGTGGGCTTGATCTCGATGTTGAGGAAGTGGCCGTTGGCGATGCACCAGCGCGCCAGGTGCTCCAGCGTGGGCAGCGGCTCGCCCGCGTACGTGCGCGAATGCCAGGCACCGGCGTCCAGCTGGGCCAGCGTGCCCCAGGGCTGATCGCCAGCGGTGCCGTGGCCGTTGGTGGTGCGCTCCAGCGTGGCGTCGTGCAGCAGGAAGGCCACGCCGTCGCTGCTCAGCTTGGCGTCGCACTCGAACATGCGGTAGCCGTGCTGCGCGCCCAGGCGGAAGGCGGCCAGCGTGTTCTCGGGCGCCAGCTTGCCGGCGCCGCGGTGGGCGATCCAGCGGGGGTAGGGCCAGGCGGAAGGTGTCGTCATGCGCGGTGCTCCAGGCGGTCGGGTGCTACAGGCGCTTGCCGGTGCCGGCATCGAAGGTGTGCAGGCGGTGGGCGCGCGGCGTGACGTGGATGGTGTCGCCCGGCTGTGGCGCGGGGGCGCCTTCCTCGATGCGCACGATGAGCTGCTCGTCGCCCACGCGGCCATACACCAGGCGCTCGGCGCCCAGCAGCTCCACCGTCTCTACCTGCACGGCCCAGCCGCCGTCGGCGGTGATGTCCAGGTGCTCGGGGCGGATGCCCAACGTGGTGCCGGTCTGGGCGCCCGGGGCGTGGTTGAGCAGGTTCATCGGCGGCGAGCCGATGAAGCTGGCCACGAAGGTGGAGGCCGGTGTGTGGTAGACCTCCTCGGGCGTGCCGAACTGCTCCATGTTGCCGGCGTTCATGACGATCATGCGCTGCGCGAGCGTCATGGCCTCCACCTGGTCGTGGGTCACGAACAGGCTGGTGATGCCCAGTTCGCGGTGCAGCTTCTGGATTTCGATACGGGTCTGCGCGCGCAGCTTGGCGTCCAGGTTGGACAGCGGCTCGTCGAACAGGAATACCTGGGGCTGGCGCACGATGGCGCGGCCCATGGCCACGCGCTGGCGCTGGCCGCCCGAGAGCTGGCGCGGCTTGCGCTCCAGCAGGTGGCCCAGCTCCAGGATCTTGGCGGCCTTGTCCACGCGCGCCTTGATCTCGTCCTTGGCCACCTTGGCGATCTTCAGGCCGTAGGCCATGTTGTCGAACACGCTCATGTGCGGGTACAGGGCGTAGTTCTGGAACACCATGGCGATGTCGCGCCTGGCGGGCTCCAGGTTGTTGACCACGCGCTCGCCGATGGCGATGGTGCCGCCGGTGATTTCCTCCAGGCCGGCCACCATGCGCAGCAGGGTAGATTTGCCGCAGCCCGAGGGGCCGACGATGACGATGAACTCGCCGTCCCGGATCTCGGCGTTGACGCCGTGGATCACGGGCACGATCTGCTTGCCGCTGCCGTAGTGCTTGACGACGTTGGTGAGGGTAAGGGATGCCATATGTGCTATTTAATCAATAGCTGTTTGCGCTTGAAGGGTGGGCGCTACAGCCGGTTTTGATGTTTATTTCTCGGTGTCGACCAGGCCCTTGACGAACCACTTCTGCATCAGGATCACCACGGCCGTCGGCGGCAGCATGGCAACGATGGCGGTGGCCATCACGATGTTCCAGTCCACGGCGGCCTCGCCGCCGGCCAGCATGCGCTTGATGCCGATCACCACCGGGTACATGTCTTCCGAGGTGGTCATCAGCAGCGGCCACAGGTACTGGTTCCAGCCGTAGATGAACTGGATCACGAACAGCGCCGCGATCGAGGTGCGCGACAGCGGTACCAGCACGTCCTTGAAAAAACGCATGGGCCCGGCGCCGTCGATGCGCGCGGCCTCCACCAGCTCGTCGGGCACTGTCAGGAAGAACTGGCGGAACAGGAATGTGGCGGTGGCCGAGGCGATCAGCGGCAGCGTGAGGCCGGCGTAGCTGTTGAGCAGGCCCAGGTCTGCCACCACCTTGTAGGTGGGCAGGATGCGCACTTCCACCGGCAGCATCAGCGTCACGAAGATGGCCCAGAAGCACAGCATCTTGAACGGGAAGCGGAAGTACACGATGGCGAACGCCGACAGCAGCGAGATGGCGATCTTGCCCACGGTGATGACCATGGCCACCACGAAGCTCACCCACATCATGTGCACCACGTTGGTGTTGGAGCCCAGCTTGCCGGAGCCGAACAGCGCGGCCTGGTAGTTCTCCCACAGGTGGCTGCCCGGCAGCAGCGGCATGGGCGACTGCACGATGGCATCCGCCGTGTGGGTGGAGGCCACCAGCGCCAGGTACAGCGGGAAGGCCACGATGGCCACGCCGAGGACCAGCACGGCGTGCGAGATGAAATTGAGCCAGGGGTTACGGTCGATCATGGTCAGTACTGCACTTTCTTCTCGACGTAGCGGAACTGCACCACGGTGAGCGCGATGACGATCAGCATCAGGATCACGGACTGCGCCGCCGAGCCGCCGAGGTCCAGCGCCTTGAAGCCGTCCTGGTACACCTTGTAGACGAGGATGGACGTGGACTGCCCCGGCCCGCCTTGCGTGGCCGCGTCGATGATGCCGAAGGTGTCAAAGAAGGCGTAAACGATGTTGATCACCAGCAGGAAGAAGGTGGTGGGCGACAAGAGCGGCAGCTGGATGTTCCAGAAGCGCCGCCATGCGCCCGCGCCGTCGATGGAGGCCGCCTCGATCAGCGCCTTCGGAATCGACTGCAGGCCCGCCAGGAAGAACAGGAAGTTGTAGGAGATCTGCTTCCACACCGAGGCGATGACGATCAGCGTCATGGCCTGGTTGTCGTTCATCATGTGGTTCCAGCCGTAGCCCAGCTCACCCAGGTAGTAGGTCACCACGCCGATGGAGGGCGAGAACAGGAACACCCACAGCACGCCCGCGATCACCGGGGCCACGGCATAGGGCACGATGAGCAGGGTCTTGTAGACCATGGCAAAGCGCACGATGCGGTCCGCGAAGATGGCCAGCGCCAGCGACACCACGATGCCGATGCCCGCCACCAGCACCGAGAACAACGCCGTGCGCTGGAAGGATTCCAGATAGGACGGATCGTCGAAAAGCTGCTTGAAATTGTCCAGCCCCACCCACTCGGTGCTCATGCCAAACGCGTCTTCCATCTGGAAGGACTGCAGGATGGCCTGGCCCGCGGGCAGGAAGAAGAAGATGCCGATGATGAGCAACTGCGGGGCGATCAACACCCAGGGCAGCCACGCCGAGCGGAAAAGTACGCGTTTTTCCATGACGTTCACAAACGAGAAAACCGCTGGCGCAAGGCTGCACCAGCGGGAAAAGGAAAAGCGGCCCCCAGGCAGGGGCCGCTGACCGAAGGGGCGTTCATGGGAACGCCTCGCCCGTCACGGATGACAGGGCTTACTTCTTGTACGAGCGCTCGAAGCGCGCCAGCAGTTCGTTGCCGCGGCTCACGATGGAGTCCAGGGCTTCCTTGGCCGTCTTCTTGCCGGCCCAGACCTGCTCGAGTTCTTCGTCCTCGATGGTGCGGATCTGCACGTAGTTGCCCAGGCGGATGCCGCGCGAGTTGTCGGTCACCTTGCGCACCATCTGGTTCACGGCCGTGTCGGTGCCGGGGTGCTTGGCGTAGAAACCGGACTTGTCGGTCAGCTCATACGCACCCATGGTGATGGGCAGGTAGCCCGTGCGCTGGTGGCTGGCGGCCTGCACCTTGGTGTCGGACAGGAACTCGAAGAACTTGGCCACGCCCTTGTATTCGGCGGGCTTCTTGCCGGCCATGACCCACAGCGATGCGCCGCCGATCACGGTGTTCTGCGGTGCACCCTTCACGTCGGGGTAGTAGGGCAGGGGCGCCAGGCCGTAGGCGAACTTGGCGTTCTTGGCCACGTCGCCGTAGAAGCCCGACGACGTCTGGATCATGGCGCACTCACCCGAGGTGAACGACGCCTGGGCCGCCGAGCCGCGGCCCTTGTAGACGAACTCGCCCGCCTTGGCGGCCTGCGACAGGTTGTCGATGTGGCGCACGTGCAGCGGCGAATTGATCTTCATGCGGGCCTTGTAGCCGTTGGGCGACAGGCCGTTCTTCTCGGTGGCGAACTCCACGTTGTGCCAGGCGGAGAACGATTCGAGCTGCGTCCAGCCCATCCAGGCCAGCGTCATGGGGCAGCTGTGGCCGCTGGCCTTGAGCTTCTTGGCAGCCTCGAACACTTCGGGCCAGGTGGCGGGAGCCTTGTCGGTGTTCAGGCCGGCCTTCTTGAAGGCGTCCTTGTTGTAATAAAAGATGGTTGTGGAGCTGTTGAACGGGAAGCTCAGCATCTGGCCGTTGGGGTCGGTGTAGTACGCAGCCACGGCAGGGATGTAGGCGCTGGGGTCGAAGGCAGCGCCCGCGTCCTTCATCACCTTGCCCACGGGTACGGTGGCGCCCTTGCTGGCCATCATCGTGGCCGTACCCACCTCGAACACCTGCAGGACGTGCGGCGCATTGCCCGAGCGGAACGCGGCGATCGCGGCCGTCATGCTTTCGTCATACGTCCCCTTGAAGGTAGGGATGACCTTGTACTCCTTCTGGCTCTCGTTGAACTGCTTGGCCAGGTCATTGACCCACTCGTTGTTGACAGCCGTCATGGAGTGCCACCACTGGATCTCTGTTTGAGCTTGTGCGGCCAGGCTGGTGGCGGCCACTGCGGCGGCCAGCGCCAAGTGTTTGATCTGCATGAATACTCCTCGTTGATAGACGATAGGCAGGAAAGCGGCGATGGTGGTCGCGTTCCGTGACAGGAATGTGTCGTTCTCGCACACTGCAAAAAGCGCAGCAACGGGGTAAACCCCGCGGCGCTTGGGTGACGAATTGTGTCACTGGCATGACGGTGTTGTGACAAACATCCAGCCGCGCTGGGGGCATGCATGGGCCGCCGCGGGCAATCGCATGGATGCCGACAGGGATTTGTGCATTGCACAATGATCCCCTCTCCTGTCCAGCGGCGCGCGCCGCCTGGGTGTTTTCATTTCCTCTCAATTTGCACGCCATGGCCAAGACTTCCCTGGATAAAAGCAAGATCAAGTTCCTGTTGCTGGAGGGCATCCATCCCTCCGCGGTGGAAGTGTTGCGGTCCGCGGGGTATACGCAGGTCGAGGTGCTGGCCGGGGCGCTGGAGGGCGAGGAACTGCGCCGCAAGATCGCCGACGTGCACTTCATTGGCATCCGCTCGCGCACGCAGCTCACGGCGGACGTGTTCGCGCATGCGCACAAGCTCGTGGCCGTGGGGTGCTTTTGCATCGGCACCAACCAGGTAGACCTGAACGCTGCGCGCGAGCGCGGCATCGCCGTGTTCAACGCGCCGTATTCCAACACCCGCTCCGTGGCCGAGCTGGTGCTGGCCGAGGCCATCCTGCTGCTGCGCGGCGTGCCCGAGAAGAACGCCGCGGCCCACCGCGGCGGCTGGCTCAAGAGCGCCACGAACGCCTACGAGATCCGCGGCAAGACGCTGGGCATCGTGGGCTACGGCTCCATCGGCACCCAGCTGTCGGTGCTGGCCGAGGCGCTGGGCATGCACGTGATCTTCCACGACGTGGTGCACAAGCTGCCGCTGGGCAATGCGCGCCAGGTGGGTTCGCTGCACGAGCTGCTGGGCCAGGCCGACATCGTGACCCTGCACGTGCCTGAGCTGCCTTCCACCCAGTGGATGATTGGCGCCGCCGAAATCGCGGCCATGAAGCCGGGCGGCATCCTCATCAACGCCTCGCGCGGCACGGTGGTGGAGATCGACCCCCTGGCCCAGGCGCTGAAGGGCGGCAACTTGCTGGGCGCGGCCGTGGACGTGTTCCCCGTGGAGCCCAAGAGCAACAAGGACGAGTTCGTCTCGCCGCTGCGCGGGCTGGACAACGCCCTCCTCACGCCCCACATCGGCGGCTCCACCATGGAGGCGCAGGCCAACATCGGCTTGGAGGTGGCGGAAAAGCTCGTCAGGTACAGCGACAACGGCACCAGCACCTCGTCGGTCAACTTCCCCGAGGTGGCGCTGCCCGAGCATGCCGGCAAGCACCGCCTGCTGCACGTGCACCACAACGTGCCGGGCGTGCTCTCGCAGATCAACAGCATCCTGTCGGACAACCACATCAACATCGCGGCGCAGTACCTGCAGACCAACGAGAAGATCGGCTACGTGGTGATCGACCTCGACGCGCGCTCGTCCGACCTGGCGCTGGAGAAGCTGGCCCAGGTGCCCGGCACCATCCGCAGCCGCGTGCTGTATTAAATAGCTATTGTTTTAATAGCTGCTTGCGCTGAAAGGACGGGCGCTGGGGCCTGATTTGGCTCTTGCCCGTCCTTGGCCGCCCCGCGCCAGCGGCGGGGCTCTACGGGCAGGACAGTGCGGTAACGGGCACTGGCTTAAAATCCCGACCCCGAGGCACGAGGGCGCCCTGCACGCCCAACCCAGGTTGATCCCATGAATGTTCCGATTGCGCTGGCCGCCCTGCAGACGCAAGGCGCCGAGCCTGCCCGTTTGCGCGAAATTCCGTACAACTACACCTCGTTTTCCGACCGGGAAATCGTGATCCGCCTGCTGGGCGCCTCCGCCTGGGATGTGCTGGACCAGTTGCGCCGCGAGCGCCGCACGGGCCGATCCGCCCGCATGCTGTATGAGGTGCTGGGCGACATCTGGGCCGTGCAGCGCAACCCCTACCTGCAAGACGACCTGCTGCACAACCCCGCCCGGCGCAAGCTGCTGGTGGATGCGCTGCAGCACCGCATGGCCGAGATCGAAAAGCGCCGCCTGCCGCAGGAAGACGCCGAGCGCGACCGCCGCGTGGGCGTGTTGGTGGACGCAGCGCGCCGGGCCATCGACGAGTTCGACGCCACGCTGGTCGAGGCCAGCGACCTGCGCAAGAAGGTGGCGCGCCGCCTGGGCCGCCACACGGCCAAGGACAACATCAAGTTCGACGGCCTGTCGCGCGTGTCGCACGTGACCGATGCGACCGACTGGCGCGTGGAATACCCGTTCGTGGTGCTCACGCCCGACACCGAGGCCGAGATGGCCGCGCTGGTCAAGGCCTGCATCGAGCTGGAGCTGACCATCATCCCGCGTGGGGGCGGCACCGGCTACACGGGGGGCGCGATCCCGCTTACCTGGCGCAGCGCCGTCATCAACACCGAAAAGCTCGAGGCCATGACCGAGGTGCAGATGCGCCGCCTGCCGGGCCTGGACGCCGAGGTGGCCACCATCTGGACCGAGGCCGGCGTGGTCACCCAGCGCGTGGCCGACGCGGCCGAGGCCGCCGGTTTCGTGTTCGCCGTGGACCCGACCAGCGCCGAGGCTTCGTGCGTCGGCGGCAACATCGCCATGAACGCGGGCGGCAAGAAGGCCGTGCTGTGGGGCACGGCGCTGGACAACCTGGCCAGCTGGCGCATGGTGACGCCTGAAGGGCAGTGGCTGGAGGTCACGCGCATCGGGCACAACCTGGGCAAGATCCACGACGCTGAAGTGGCCAGCTTCGAGCTGCAGTACTTCCAGGCCGACGGCAAAACGCCGATCCGCACCGAGCGCCTGGACATCCCGGGCAAGACCTTCCGCAAGGAGGGCCTGGGCAAGGACGTGACAGACAAGTTCCTCAGCGGCCTGCCCGGTGTGCAAAAGGAAGGCACCGACGGCCTGATCACCAGCGCGCGCTGGATCGTGCACCGTATGCCCGAGCACACGCGCACCGTGTGCCTGGAGTTCTTTGGCAACGCCAAGGACGCCGTGCCCAGCATCGTGGAGATCAAGGACTTCATGTTCGCTGAGCAAAAGCGCAGCGGCGTGCTGCTGGCCGGCCTGGAGCACCTGGACGACCGCTACCTGCGCGCCGTGGGCTACACCACCAAGTCCAAGCGCGGCGGACTGCCCAAGATGCTGCTGGTGGGCGACATCGTGGGCGACGACCCTGATGCCGTGGCCCGCGCCACCGCCGAGGTGGTGCGCATCGCCAACAGCCGCAGCGGCGAGGGCTTCACGGCGGTGAGCGCCGAGGCCCGCAAGAAGTTCTGGGCCGACCGCAAGAAGACGGCCGCCATCAGCCGCCACACCAACGCCTTCAAGATCAACGAAGACGTGGTGATCCCGCTGCCGCGCATGGCCGAGTACACCGACGGCATCGAGCGCATCAACATCGAACTCAGCCTGCGCAACAAGATCGAGCTGGCCGACGCGCTGGAGGAGTTCCTCGCGCGCGGCAACCTGCCGCTGGGCAAGCCCGAGGCGGGCGGCGAGCCGCCTTCGCCCGAGCTGCTGGAGGAAAAACTGGCCCTGGCCCTGGCCCTGGTGCGCGAGACGCGCGCGCTCTGGCAGGACTGGCTGCAGCGCGTGGAAGAACTGTTTCCCCAGCTGCAGGACCACCGCCTGCGCGCCAGCTGGAAGACGCAGATCCGCGACCCGCTGCGCAACATCTTCACCGGCAGCGACTTCGAGCCGCTGATGCAGGCGCTGGGCGACGTGCAAAAGCGCGTGCTCAAGGGCCGGGTGTGGGTGGCGCTGCACATGCACGCCGGCGACGGCAACGTGCACACCAACATCCCCGTGCACAGCGACAACTACGCCATGCTGCAGACCGCGCACGAAGCGGTGGCGCGCATCATGGTGCTGGCGCGCAGCCTGGGTGGCGTGATCTCGGGCGAGCACGGCATCGGCATCACCAAGCTGGAGTTTTTGACCGACGAGGAACTGGCGCCGTTCGCCGAGTACAAGCGCAAGGTGGACCCGCAAGGCCGCTTCAACCGCGGTAAGCTGCTACGCAATCAGGAGCTGCTCGCGCAGGACGGGCAAGCACTGCAGGCCCATTTGGCGCATAAAGGCTCGCGCACCTCGCTGATGTTCGCGGACCTGACCAATGCCTACACGCCCAGCTTCGGGCTGATGGGGCACGAGTCGCTGATCATGCAGCAGAGCGACATCGGCGACATCGTTGCCAGCGTGAAGGACTGCCTGCGCTGCGGCAAGTGCAAGCCCGTGTGCTCCACGCACGTGCCGCGTGCCAACCTGCTGTACAGCCCGCGCAACAAGATCCTGGCCACCTCGCTGCTGGCCGAGGCGTTCCTGTACGAAGAGCAGACGCGCCGCGGCGTGTCCATCCGCCACTGGCAGGAATTCGAGGACGTGGCCGACCACTGCACCGTGTGCCACAAGTGCTACTCGCCGTGCCCGGTCAAGATCGACTTCGGCGACGTGACCATGAACATGCGCAACCTGCTGCGCAAGATGGGCAAGAAAAGCTTCCGCCCCGGCAACAAGATGGCCATGGCGATGCTCAACGCCACCAACCCCGACACCATCAAGCTGCTGCGCGCGGGCATGGTCAACGTGGGCTTCAAGGCCCAGCGCATGGCCGTGGACGTGCTGCGCAGCGTGAGCCGCAAGCAGACCGCGCACCCGCCCGCCACCGTGGGCACGGCGCCGGTCAAGGAGCAGGTGATCCACTTCGTGAACAAGAAGCTGCCCGGTGGCCTGCCCACCAAGACGGCGCGCGCGCTGCTGGACATCGAGGACAAGGACTACGTGCCCATCATCCGTAACCCGGCCGCCACCTCGGCCGACACGGAGGCGGTGTTCTACTTCCCCGGCTGCGGGTCGGAGCGCCTGTTCAGCCAGGTGGGGCTGGCCACGCAGGCCATGCTCTGGCACGCCGGCGTGCAGACCGTGCTGCCGCCGGGCTACCTGTGCTGCGGCTATCCGCAGCGCGGCAGCGGCCAGTTCGACAAGGCCGAGAAGATGATCACCGACAACCGGGTGCTGTTCCACCGCGTGGCCACCACGCTGAACTACCTGGACATCAAGACGGTGGTGGTGTCGTGCGGCACCTGCTACGACCAGCTGCAGGGTTACCAGTTCGACAAGATCTTCCCGGGCAGCCGCATCATCGACATCCACGAATACCTGCTGGAAAAGGGCATCACCCTGCCCGCGGGGCAGGGCGGCTACCTGTACCACGAGCCCTGCCACAACCCGATGAAGCAGGGCGACTCGATGAAGACCGTGCGCGCCCTGGTGGGCGACAAGGTGCTCAAGAGCGACCGCTGCTGCGGCGAGTCGGGCACGCTGGGCGTGACGCGCCCCGATGTTTCCACCCAGGTGCGCTTTCGCAAGACCGAGGAAATCCGCAAGGGCGAGGCGGCCTTGCGTTCCAGCGGCGCGGTGGGCGCGCAGGACAACATCAAGATCCTGACCAGCTGCCCCAGCTGCCTGCAGGGCATCTCGCGCTACCAGGACGACCTGTCCACCGGCCTGCTGGAAGCCGATTACATCGTCATCGAGATGGCCAAGCAGATCCTCGGCGAGAACTGGCTGCCCGAGTATGTGCAACGCGCCAACGCCGGCGGCATCGAGCGGGTGTTGGTATGAGCCAGGCCGCCATGCCCGGCATGTCCGCGCCTTCCACGGGTGGCGCTGGCGCGTGCCCCCTGTGTGACTCCGACGCGGGTGCGTTGGTCTGGCGCGGCGCCAAGCTGCGCGTGATCCATGCGCAGGAGGCCGGCTTTCCGGCCTTCTACCGCGTGATCTGGGCGGACCATGTGGCGGAGTTCTCGGACCTCTCCCCCGCCGACCGCCAGCACTGCATGGAGGCCATGACGCTGGTAGAGCAGGCGCTGCGCGAGCAACTGGCGCCGGCCAAGATCAACCTGGCCAGCCTGGGCAACGTGGTGCCGCACCTGCACTGGCACGTGATCGCGCGCTACGAGTGGGACAGCCACTTCCCCGCACCCGTCTGGGCGCACCCCCAGCGCGAGTGCGACACCGCGCGCGAGACGCTGGTGGCCGAGCGCTTGCCCGCACTGCACGCGCTGATGCGCGAGCGCCTGGAGCGCTGGGCCGACCTGGGTGAGCAGTGATGCTCATCAATTGATAGCTGCCAGCGCTTTCCCCTTGGGCGCTGGGGGCTGATTTGGCTCGCATCGCGCCGCCTTGGCTCCGGCGGCGGACAATAGCGGTAGGGCGGCGGTGCGCGGTCTCCGCCGCCGGTGTTCATTCCTTTTCATTGCGCAGGTGAAATCCATGGCAGGTCTGACGGCGGGCGCGCCCATGCCCCAATCCATCACGGTGCACGAGCAGTCGCGCGTGCTGGAGGTGACGTTTTCCGACGGCGCACACTTTCGCATCCCGTTCGAGCTGATGCGCGTGTATTCCCCCTCGGCCGAAGTGCAAGGCCATGGGCCGGGCCAGCAGGTGCTGCAGACCGGCAAACGCGACGTCACGTTGACGCGGCTGGAGCCGGTAGGCAACTACGCCGTGCAGCCCACCTTCTCCGACGGGCACGACAGCGGCATCTTCTCGTGGGACTACCTGTACGAGCTGGGCCGCGACGAGCAGGCGCTGTGGGCAGACTATGCCGAGCGGCTGGCCGCCGCCGGCGTGGACCGTGATGCACCCATGTCGCCCAAGGCCGGCGGCCACGGCTGCGGCGGGCATTGAAGCGCAGCACGGCCCGCCCGCGTGGCCGCGCCGCGCCACGCTTTAGCCTAAATAGCGACAGATGACCTAGGCGCATGCGGGGTTGCCGCTGTACGCATGGTCAGTGGGCGCTTAGCATCGTGGTATGAGTACCACGCATTTCGGATTCCAGTCGGTTCAGGAAGAGGACAAGGCGCGTCATGTGCGCGGCGTGTTCGATTCTGTCGCGCCCAAGTACGACCTGATGAACGACCTGATGTCGGCCGGGTTGCACCGCGCCTGGAAGGCCTACACCGTCATGGTGGCCAACCTGCGCGAGGGCGACCAGGTGCTGGACATCGCGGGCGGCACGGGCGATCTGTCGCTGGCCTTTTCCAAGAAAGTGGGCGCCACGGGCCGCGTCGTGCATACCGACATCAATGAGGCCATGCTGCGCGTGGGACGCGACCGGCTGATCAACGAAGGCGTGGTGCTGCCCACGACGGTGTGCGATGCCGAGCACCTGCCGTTTCCTGACAACCACTTCGACCTGGTGAGCGTGGCCTTCGGCCTGCGCAACATGACGCACAAGGACGCTGCGCTGCGCGAGATGTGCCGCGTGCTCAAGCCGCGCGGCCGGCTGCTGGTGCTGGAGTTTTCCCGCGTGGCCAAGCCGCTGGAAAAGGCCTATGACTGGTATTCGTTCCAGGTGTTGCCGCGGCTGGGCAAGCTGGTGGCGGGCGACGATTCGAGCTACCGCTACCTGGCCGAGTCCATCCGCATGCACCCGGGCCAGGAAGAGCTCAAATCCCTCATGCAGCAAAGTGGCTTTGGGCATGTGGACTATCACAACATGACTGGCGGCATCGTCGCCTTGCATGTTGGAATCAAGTGCTGAAAGAGTTCATTGAAAACTATCGATATTTCGGAGAAGCCATGATGAAACTGTGGTCAGTGGTCTTGGTCGCCATGTTGGCGGTCGTGCATCTGGATGCGGATGCGCGCCGTCTCGGGGGCGGCAAATCCATCGGCAAGCAGTCCAGCAACGTGACCCAGCGCGACGCTGCGACGCCCCCCGCCGCTCCTGCCGCACCCACGCAGAATGCGGCAGGCACCACTGCGGCCAAGCCCGCCGCGGCGCCCAATACCGCCGCAGCCGCCCCCAGAAAGCCCTGGGGCGCCATGTTGGGCGGCCTGGCCGCGGGCCTGGGCCTGGCCTGGCTGGCCAGCTCGCTGGGCCTTGGCGCAGAGTTCGGCCAGTTCCTGCTGATCGCCCTGCTGGCGCTGGTGGTCATGGTGGTGGTCGGCATGGTCATGCGTGCGCGCAAATCCGCGGGCGCACCGGTGAACGCATCGCCCTTCGCCTTCCAGGGCGCGGGTTCCGCGCCCGCCGCAGATGCGCGCATGCCGCGCCAGTACAGCCCGGACAAGGTGGGTAACGACGCGTCCGCCCGCCCGTGGGAGCGCGGCGGCATGGCCTTCCAGGCGCCGGCCGCTGCCGCTACCGGCGGGATCATCGGCTCGGCGCTGTCGGGTTCGCAGAACTGGGGCGTGCCGGCCGGCTTCGACACCGAAGGCTTCCTGTCGGCCGCCAAGCGCAACTTCACTACGCTGCAGGCCGCCTGGGATCGCTCCGACGTCGCCACGCTGCGCTCCATGATGACCGACAGCATGGTTGACGAGATCCGCACGCAGCTCAACGAGCGCGAATCGCACCGCGGCGACCAGCAGCCCAATCAGACCGATGTGATCATGCTCGAGGCGCAACTGCTGGGCATCGAGGACCTGGGCGACGGCTACATGGCCAGCGTGGAGTTCTCCGGCATGATCCGCGAGGAGCCTTCGGCCGGCCCGAGCCCGTTCCGCGAGGTCTGGAACATGACCAAGCCCAAGAACGGCGCCAGCGGCTGGCTGGTCGCGGGCGTGCAGGCGCTGCAGTAAGCATGGCGCCGCTGGAACCGGGCGGCGCACGGCGAAAAAGCCTGCTGCGCTGCGCCCAGTTCGGGGAATAATCGGGGACTATGGCAACACGGTCCCCTTTTTCTTTCCTGGACGGGCTCTTCGAACGCGTCATGTCTGGCCCCCTGCCGCCCGCGTGGCTGGTGCATGAGGTGCAGCACCGAACGGTGCTGTTCCTCAACCATGTGCTGATGCAGGAGCGGGAAGCCATGGACCGTCTGGCACGCCAGCGCGGCCGCGTCGCGCGCGTGCAGTGGCGCATCTTCTCTATGGCGCTGCAGGTGACGCCCGCCGGGCTGTTCGATCTCGCGCCTGCAGAGGCCGTGGCCGACCTCCGGCTGGAAGTGTCCGAGACCTCTCCGCTGTCGCTGGCCGGCAGTGCGCTGCGCGGCGACAAGCCCACCATCCGCATCGAAGGTGACGTACAGTTCGCGGCCGAGATCAATTGGCTGGTGGACCATGTGCGCTGGGATGTCGAGGAAGACATGGCGCGCGTGATCGGCGATGCCCCGGCCCGCGCTGTGGCATCCGTTGTGGGACGCGCCGTGCAGGCGTTGCGCAGCTTCGTGGGCGCACGCGTGCCCGGCGGCCAGGCGCCCGCGCCCGCAGCGGGCGAGTTGTCGGACCGCTCCCCGCCATGAGCCGCTTTGCCCGCGGCATCACCATCGTCTGGGTGGTGCTGCGCTATGGACTCGACGAACTGGTGCTGTCGACCTTCCGGCAGCCGTGGCTGCGCGCCGTCACGCGGGTCATCACCTTCGGTCGCAAGCTGGACGCGCCGCGCGGCCAGCGGCTGCGCGAGGCCTTGGAGAGCCTGGGTCCGATTTTCGTGAAGTTCGGGCAGGTCCTGTCCACGCGCCGCGACCTCATGCCGCCGGACATTGCGGACGAGCTGGCGCTGCTGCAGGATCGTGTGCCGCCGTTCGACCCTGATGTGGCGATCGCCACCATCGAGCGCGCATTTCGCCGCCCGATCGGCGAGGTGTTCGTCTCGTTCGACCGGCAGCCCGTGGCCAGCGCGTCCATCGCACAGGTGCACTTCGCGGTGATCCGTGACCGCCAAGGGCACGCGCGTGAAGTCGCCGTGAAGGTGCTGCGCCCCGGCATGCTGCCGGTGATCGACAAGGATTTGGCGCTCATGCGCATGATGGCCGGGTGGGTGGAAAGCCTGTCCGCCGACGGCAAGCGCCTCAAGCCCCGCGAGGTCGTGGCCGAGTTCGACAACTACCTGCACGACGAACTCGACCTGGTGCGCGAGGCGGCCAACGCGGCGCAGCTGCGCCGCAACATGCAGGGGCTGGACCTGGTGCTCATCCCGGAGGTGTTCTGGGATTTCTGCCATGCCGAAGTGTTGGTGATGGAGCGCATGAAGGGCGTGCCCATCAACCAGGTGGATCGCCTGCGCAGCGCGGGCGTGGACATTCCCAAGCTGGCCCGCGACGGCGTGACCATCTTCTTCACCCAGGTGTTCCGCGACGGGTTCTTTCATGCCGACATGCATCCCGGCAACATCCAGGTGAGCCTGGCGCCCGAGACCTTCGGCCGCTACATCTCGCTGGACTTTGGCATCGTCGGGACGCTGACCGAGTTCGACAAGGAATACCTTGCGCAGAACTTCACGGCTTTTTTCAGGCGCGACTACAAGCGCGTGGCCGAACTGCACATCGAAAGCGGTTGGGTTCCCGCCCATACCCGCGTGAACGAACTGGAAGCCGCTATCCGCACCGTGTGCGAGCCGTATTTCGACCGGCCGCTCAAGGAAATCTCTTTGGGCATGGTGCTGCTGCGGCTGTTCCAGACCTCGCGGCGCTTCCAGGTGGAGATCCAGCCGCAGCTGGTGCTGCTGCAAAAAACCTTGCTCAACATCGAAGGGCTGGGCCGGCAGTTGGACCCCGACCTGGACCTGTGGAGCACGGCCAAGCCCTTCCTGGAGAAGTGGATGCTCGATCAGCTGGGTCCCCAACGCCTGTGGCGCGAGCTGCGTGCCGAGGCGCCGCACTACGCCAAGATCCTGCCTGACCTGCCACGCCTGCTCCACGACTTCCTGCGCCAGCGGCCCCATGACAACCGGGTCGATCTGCAGGAACTGCTGGCCACCCAGAAGCGCACCAACCGGCTGCTGCAAAGCCTCATCTATGGCGGCCTGGGCTTCGTGCTGGGGCTGCTGGTCATGCAGCTCTTCGTGCGCGTGCGCATCTTCTAACTTCCTTCCCTCTTTCATTCCTCAGGAGTACCAGCGTGTTGCTCTTCATGGTGATTGCCTACCTGTTTGTCACCATCGGCATTGGCTTGTGGGCTGCCCAACGGGTGAAGAACACGGCTGATTTCGCGATTGCCGGGCGCCACCTGCCCATGTACATGATCATCACCACCACGTTCGCCACGTGGTTCGGCTCCGAGATCGTGCTGGGCGTGCCCGCCAAGTTCATCGAAGGGGGGCTCAAGGCCGTGGTGGAAGACCCGTTCGGCGCCGGCATGTGCTTGATTCTGGTGGGGTTGTTCTTCGCGGCCAAGCTCTACCGCATGACGCTGCTGACCATCAGCGACTACTACCGCGAGCGCTACGGCCGCGCAGTGGAGGTGATCTGCTCGCTCATCATCATGCTCAGCTACCTGGGCTGGGTGTCGGCGCAGGTCACGGCGCTGGGGCTGGTGTTCAACCTGCTGTCCGGTGGTGCGGTGAGCATCCCCATGGGCATGGCCATCGGCGTGCTGTCCATCCTGGTCTACACGCTGTGGGGTGGCATGTGGTCGGTGGCGGTGACCGATTTCATCCAGATGATCATCCTGGTTGTCGGCCTGGTGGTGCTGGCCTGGTTCGCCAGCGACATGGCGGGGGGCGCGGGCAAGGTGATCGAGCTGGCCACCAGCCGCGACCTGTTTCAGTTCTGGCCCGAACCCACCTGGCACGAGATCATCTTCTTCTTCGGTGCCGCCATCACCATGATGCTGGGCTCCATCCCGCAGCAGGACGTGTTCCAGCGCGTCATGTCGGCCAATACCGAGCGTGCCGCCACGCATGGCACGGTGATCGGCGGTACGGCCTACATCTTCTTCGCCTTCGTGCCCATGTTCCTCGTGGCAAGCGCACTGCTGATCATGCCGCAGGAGACTGCCGAACTGCTCAAGGATGACCCGCAGAAGGTGCTGCCCACACTGGTGATGGACAAGATGCCGCTCGTCATGCAGGTGCTGTTCTTCGGTGCGCTACTGTCGGCCATCAAGTCCTGCGCCTCGGCCACACTGCTGGCGCCCAGCGTCACCTTCACCGAGAACATCTGGCGGCAGTTCCGCCCTGAGAAGATCAGCGACCGCGAGAACCTGCTGGCCATGCGCATCAGTGTGCTGGTGTTCGCGGTGGGTGTGCTGGCCTATTCCATCAAGATGGAAGGCACGCCCATTTACGAGCTGGTGTCCAGCGCCTACCAAGTGCCGCTGGTGGGGGCGTTCGTGCCGCTGGTATTCGGCCTGTACTGGAAGCGTGCCAACACGCAAGGCGCGCTGTGCGCTGTGGCGCTGGGCATTGGCGTGTGGCTGGTGTTCATGGTCACCCCCGCGCTGCATGAGGCGTTCCCCCAGCAACTCGCCGGCCTGCTGGCCGCCATGGTCGGCATGGTGGCCGGTTCGCTTGCACCGCAGGTGGTGCGCAATTCGCATGCGCCGCACCACCGGGTGGTGGGGGTGGAGTGACGCACGGGCGCGCGGTGCGGCCTGGGGTGCATGCCTATAATTGAAGGTTTTGCACATTCTTCGCACTTCTTCGTAATGCCTATTTACGCCTATCGATGCGGTTCCTGCGGCCATGCCAAGGACGTGCTGCAAAAAATCTCCGACGCGCCGCTCACCGTCTGCCCGTCCTGCGGTGCGCCGGCTTTTTCCAAGCAGCTGACGGCCGCGGGCTTTCAACTCAAGGGCACGGGCTGGTATGCCACCGATTTCAGCGGCCGTGCCAGTGCGCCTGCTGCGGCATCGGACGCTCCTAAAACAGAAGCTGCCAGCGCTGCTCCAGCAAGCGCTACGGCCACTTCTGACTCCTAACCTCGGATAACTCGCATGGCTGCCTTGCGCAAGTGGCTGTTCACGGGTCTGCTGGTCATCGTGCCCGGCGTCATCACCGCATGGGTGTTGAGCTGGATCGTGAGCACCCTGGATCAGACCCTCGCCATCCTGCCGGGCTCTTGGCAGCCGGACAAACTGCTGGGCTTTCACATCCCGGGCTTCGGGGTGCTGCTCACGCTCAGCATCCTGCTGGTGGTGGGGGCCTTGGCGAGCAATTTCGCGGGGCGCAAGCTGGTGGAGTGGGGCGACCGCCTGGTCAGCCGCATTCCCGTGGTGCGTTCGATCTACTCCAGTGTCAAGCAGGTTTCCGACACGCTGTTCTCTGAAAGCGGCAACGCCTTTCGCACCGCCGTGCTGGTGCAGTGGCCGCGCGAGGGCGTGTGGACGGTGGCCTTCATCACCGGCGCGCCCAGCGGCGAGGTGGCGGCTTACCTGCGTGACGAGTATGTGAGCGTCTACGTGCCCACCACGCCCAATCCCACGGGCGGGTACTTCGTGCTCATGCGCAGGAGCGACTGCATCGAGCTGGACATGAGCATCGATGCGGCCCTCAAGTACATTGTGTCGATGGGGGTGGTGTCGCCACCCGACCCCGTTGCCACGGAACCCGCTCCATAAGAAAACCATCGTCGCCCGCCCGTGCCTGTGCGCCGAGTGGGTGGAAAGAACAACCATCGTCGCGTCCCACGAGGACGCAGGAAGACTGATCCATGGCCATGCGCTCCCACTACTGCGGTCTTGTGACCGAAGCCCTCCTGGGCCAAACCGTCACCCTGTCGGGCTGGGTGAACCGTCGCCGCGACCATGGCGGCGTGATCTTCATCGACCTGCGCGACCGCGAAGGCTATGTGCAGGTGGTCTGCGACCCTGATCGTCCCGAGATGTTCAAGGTGGCCGAGGACGTCCGCAACGAGTTCTGCGTGCAGGTCAAGGGTTTGGTGCGCGCGCGCCCCGAAGGCACGACCAACGACAACCTCAAGAGCGGCAAGATCGAGGTGCTGTGCCAGGAGCTCAACGTCCTGAACCCGTCCGTGACGCCGCCCTTCCAGATGGACGACGACAACCTGTCGGAAACCACGCGCCTCACGCACCGCGTGATGGACCTGCGCCGCCCGTACATGCAGCGCAACATGATGCTGCGCTACAAGACGGCCATCCAGGTGCGCAACTTCCTGGACAAGGAAGGCTTCATCGACATCGAAACGCCCATGCTGGGCAAGAGCACGCCCGAGGGGGCGCGCGACTACCTCGTGCCCAGCCGCGTGCACGACGGCCAGTTCTTCGCGCTGCCCCAGTCGCCCCAGCTCTACAAGCAGATGCTGATGGTGGCCGGCTACGACCGCTACTACCAGATCACCAAGTGCTTCCGCGATGAAGACCTGCGCGCTGACCGCCAGCCCGAATTCACGCAGATCGACTGTGAGACCTCGTTCCTGAACGAGGAAGAGATCCGCGCCATATTCCAGCGCATGATTACCGAGGTGTTTGAAACCCAGTTGGGCGTTCAACTCGGCGAATTCCCCATCATGACCTACCAGGATGCGGCGTACCGCTTTGGCTCCGACAAGCCCGACCTGCGCGTGAAGCTCGAATTCACCGAGCTGACCGATGTCATGAAGGACGTGGACTTCAAGGTCTTCTCCGGCGCCGCCAACATGAAGGGCGGCCGTGTGGTGGCCCTGCGCGTGCCCGGTGGCGCCCGTGAAGAGGGCGGCCTGTCGCGCGGCGAGATCGACGGCTATACCGAGTTCGTGAAGATCTACGGCGCCAAGGGTCTGGCTTACATCAAGGTCAACGATAAGGCCAAGGGCCGTGACGGCCTGCAGTCGCCCATCGTCAAGAACATCCATGACGCCGCACTGGCCGAAGTGCTCCAGCGCACGGGCGCACAGGACGGCGACCTGCTGTTCTTTGGCGCCGACAAGGAAAAGATCGTCAACGACGCCATCGGCGCACTGCGCCTGAAGGTCGGCCACAGCGAATTCGGCAAGAAGAATGGTCTGTTCGAGAACCGCTGGGCGCCGCTGTGGGTGGTGGACTTTCCCATGTTCGAGCATGACGAGGAAGAAGACCGCTGGGTGGCCGTGCACCACCCCTTCACGTCGCCGAAGGACGGCCATGAGAACCTCATGGACACCGATCCCGGCAAGTGCATTGCCAAGGCCTACGACATGGTGCTGAACGGCTGGGAACTGGGCGGCGGCTCGGTGCGTATCCACCGCGCTGATGTGCAGGCCAAGGTGTTTGCGGCGCTCAATATCGGCCCGGAAGACCAGCGCGCCAAGTTCGGCTACCTGCTGGACGCGTTGCAGTACGGCGCGCCTCCGCACGGCGGCCTGGCCTTCGGCCTGGACCGCCTGATCACGCTGATGACGGGAGCCGAGTCCATCCGCGACGTGATCGCCTTCCCCAAGACCCAGCGCGCCCAGGATCTGCTGACCCAGGCCCCTTCGCCTGTGGACGAAAAGCAGCTGCGCGAACTGCACATCCGCCTGCGCAACCCGCTGCCTGCAGCCCACTGAGGGGCGCGCGGGCTCCGACACCTAAGCGGCAGGCGCGTTCACGTGCCTGCCGTTTTTGTTTGCCATAACGTGTCCACAAGCTCTTGGAGGGAGACCATGCGCATGCTGTTCCGACGGCTGTCCCATACCGGTTTGCTGCTGTGCGTGGCGCTGGGGGTATCGGCTTGCGGCGAGAAGAAAACCGAGCTGGGCGAAGGCGGTTCGGTGGTCACTGGCTCGGCCGGGCCCCAGGGCCCGCGCAACGCCGCGCGCGAGCTGCTGCGCTGCGACAGCCCCGTGGCCACCGTGGCGCTGGCCGAGAGTCCCCACGGCTATGCCACGGGTGGTTACAACCTGCCCGCCTCGCCCGTGCCGCTGATCAAGCTCATGGTGCAACAAAGCGGCTGCTTTCGCGTGATGGACCGCGGCGCGGGGCTGCGTGGTACGGTACAGGAGAGCGAATTGCGTGAATCGGGCGTGCTGCGCCCCAACTCGACCGTGGCCAAGGGGCGTGGCTATGAGGCGCAGTACACGCTCACTCCCAGCCTGACCTTCAGCGAAAGCGATGCCGGGCGCGGCCTGGCGGGCATCATGGGCATGATTCCAGTGCTGCGCGACCTGGCCGGCCTGATCGGCCTGGCCGAGCAGGTGAAGTTCAAGGAGGCGCAGACGGCGCTACTGCTGTCGGACAACGAAACCACCGAACAGGTGGCTGCCGCTACGGGCGCGGCCCGCACCACCGATCTGGGCATCGGCGGCATCATGATCGGGCGGCTGGGGGGTGCATCCGGGGCAGGTTGGAGCAACACCAACGAAGCCAAGGTGGTTGCCGCCGCCTTCCTGGATACGCACAACGCCCTGGTGGAGCAGGTGCGGGCCCTGCAAGCCAAGCCCCTGCCGCCGCCGGTGCCGAGCCGCTAGCGCAGCGCGCATGCACAGGGACGGCGCCATGTACAAAATTCCCGAATCCGTGCTGGTGGTGGTGCACACGCCTGCGCTGGACGTGCTGCTGCTGCGCCGTGCCGACTCGGCCGAAGATTTCTGGCAATCGGTCACCGGCAGCAAGGATTTTGCGGGCGAGGACTGGGCCGTCACCGCCGCGCGCGAGGCGGCGGAGGAAACCGGCATCCAGGCGGCCGCTGCGGGCTGCGCGCTGCGCGACTGGGGCATGGAGAACATCTACAGCATCTACCCGCAATGGCGGCACCGCTACGCGCCGGGTGTCTGCCTGAATACCGAGCGTGTCTTCGGCCTGTGCGTGCCGGCGCAGACGCCAGTGGCCTTGAATCCGCGCGAACACACGGCATATGCTTGGATGGGCTGGCGCGAAGCCGCGGACCGCTGCTACTCGCCTTCCAATGCCGAGGCCATACTCTGGCTGCCACGATTCGTTGGACGATGACCGCAACACCGATCGAACTGCCTGCCGAGCATTCCGGCATCCTGCGCGTAGCGACCTACAACATCCACAAGGGTGTGCAGGGGCTGGGCCCCGCGCGCCGGCTGGAGATCCACAATCTGGGCCTGGCGGTCGAGCAGCTCGATGCAGACATCGTCTGCCTGCAGGAGGTGCGCAGGATGAACCGCAAGGAGGCCAGCTACTTCGAGCGTTGGCCCCATGTGCCGCAGGCCGAGTACCTGGCCCCCGAAGGTTACGAAGCCATCTACCGCACCAATGCCTTCACGCGCCACGGAGAGCACGGCAACGCGCTGCTCACGCGCTGGCCGGTGATCGGCCACCAGCACGAGGACATCTCCGACCATCGCTTCGAGCAGCGCGGCCTGCTGCATGTGGAGGTGGAGATACAGGGCCGCCGGGTGCATGCCATCGTGGTGCACCTGGGCCTGGTGCCCGGCAGCCGCATCCGCCAGGTGGCGCAGCTGCAGCGCTTCATCGCGCGCGAGGTGCCCGAGGATGCCCCGCTGGTCGTTGCGGGCGACTTCAACGACTGGGGGCTGCAGATCAAGCGCATGCTTGCGGGCTTCGGGCTCTTCGAGTACGACGATGCGCCCCAGGCCTTCACCTACCCGGCCCGCCTGCCCATGGTGCAGCTGGACCATGTGTATGTGCGGGGCCTCACCCCGCTGGGGCTGCAGGTGCCGCGTGGGCGGATCTGGTGGCGCATGTCGGACCATTTGCCGCTGATCGCAGAGTTCAAGCTCTGATTCCATGGTCGCCCCCACGCGCGCGCACGCTACCGGCCGAGACCACCAGATCCAGCTGCTGCAGGGCACGCAGGAGTTGTTCCCGGCGCTGATCGCCGAGATGGATGCGGCGCTGTCCGATATCCAGTTCGAGACCTACATCTTTGACTGCACTGGCGCGGGCGCCGACGTGGCCGAGGCGCTGATGCGCGCAGCCCGGCGCGGCGTGCGCGTGCACCTGGCGCTGGACGGCGTGGGCACGGGGCGGCTGCCCGAGCCTTGGCGCACCCGCATGGTGCAGGCCGGCGTGCACGTGCAGGTGTATTCGCCGCTCGGCCCGCTGGGCCTGCTGCTGCCGATGCGCTGGCGCCGGCTGCACCGCAAGCTGTGCGTGGTGGATGGCTGCGTGCTGTTCTGCGGCGGCATCAACGTGCTGGACGACTTCCACGACCCCAACCACGGCGCGCTCACCGCGCCGCGCTTTGACTTTGCCGTGCGCGCCGAGGGCAGCCTGGTGCAGCAGGCCAGCGAGACCATGGAGCAACTGTGGTGGCGCATGCGCGCGGTGCGCGACGTACGCCAGCGCCGCCTGTCGCTGGCCCTGGCCGACCTGCGCGCCGCCAGCGCCGCACGCCTGGCGGCGCGGCGCGCCGAGAGCCGTGCGCGGGGCATGCGCGCCGAGCTGGTGCTGCGCGACAACGTGCGCAACCGTGCACGCATCGAGCGCGCCTACCTGCGCGCCATTGCTCGCGCGCGGCATGAGGTCATCATCGCCAACGCCTACTTTGTGCCCGGTGGCAAGCTGCGCCGGGCGCTGGTGCTGGCGGCGCGGCGCGGCGTGCGCGTACAGCTGCTGCTGCAGGGGCGGTACGAATACTTCATGCAATACCACGCAGCGCGGCCGGTGTACGGCACGCTGCTGGCGGCGGGCGTGGAGATTCATGAATACGCGCCCAGCTTCCTGCACGCCAAGGTGGCGGTGATCGACGCGGACAGCCGCCGCGCCTGGGCCACGGTGGGCTCGTCCAACCTGGACCCGCTGTCGCTGCTGCTGGCGCGCGAGGCCAATGTGATCGTGCGCGACGCCCCCTTTGCCCAGGACCTGCGCAAGCGGCTGCGCCACGCCATGGCCCACGAAGGCCGCCGGCTTGACCCGCAGCGCTACGCCGAACGCCCCTGGCGCGAGCGCGCGCTGGACCGCATCGCCTTCGGCATCATGCGCGCGGCCCTGTGGGTGACGGGCAACCGCTACTGAATGCCGCGCCCCTGCCGGTGGGAAAATATTGCTATTGTTTGGATAGCTGCTGACGCTTGCCCCATAAGCGCTAGAGGCATAAAAGGCTTATAAAGCCTGGATCGGCATTCGCTGGTACCATGCCGCCATGTCTTCAGAACCCCCAGCACCCCTGAGCGGCGCCGCGCCCGACGAGGGCACGCCCGTCTCCGTCAAGATTCGCGAACGGCTGAACGCGGCGCGCCGGCGCTTCCATGCCAACGACAACATTGCGGAGTTCATCCAGCCCGGCGAGCTGGAGCGCCTGCTGGACGAGGTCGAGGCCAAGATGCAGGGCGTCCTCGACAGCATGGTCATCGACACAGCGGGCGACCACAACACGCAGGCCACGGCGCGCCGGGTGGCCAAGATGTACCTCAACGAGGTCTTCAAGGGCCGCTACGTGCAGCCGCCGGCGATCACCGAGTTTCCCAACGCCGAGCACTTGAACGAGCTGATGATCGTCGGCCCCGTCACCGTGCGCAGCGCCTGCAGCCACCACTTCTGCCCGGTGATCGGCAAGATCTGGATCGGCGTGCTGCCCAACGAGCACACCAACGTGATCGGCCTGTCCAAGTACGCGCGCCTCGTGGACTGGGTCATGGGGCGTCCCCAGATCCAGGAGGAGGCCGTGGTGCAACTGGCCGACCTCATCATGGAAAAGACCCAGCCCGACGGGCTGGCCATCGTCATGGAGGCCAGCCACTTCTGCATGTCCTGGCGCGGTGTGCGCGAGATGGACAGCAAGATGATCAACTCGGTGATGCGCGGGGTGTTCCTCACCAACCCCACGCTGCGCCGCGAATTCCTGGCCCTCATTCCCCGAAGGAGCTGACCCATGCTGGTCCGTCTTCTCTACGTCAGCCGTGCCGTCGATACCTCGTCCGAGGCCATCGAGGCCATCCTCACCCAGTCGCGCCAGCACAACCCCGCCAGTGGCATCACGGGCGTGCTGTGCTACGGCGGCGGCATCTTCCTGCAGGCTATCGAAGGCGGGCGCTCGGCCGTCAGCGACCTGTACGGCCACATCCAGCGCGACCCGCGCCACAAGGACGTGGAATTGCTGGCCTTCGAGGAAATCACCGAGCGTCGGTTTGGCGGCTGGACCATGGGCCAGGTCAACCTGACCAAGCTCAACCACTCCATCGTGCTCAAGTATTCCGAGCGGCCCGAGTTCGACCCCTATGCAGCCTCGGGCAAGGTGTCGTTCGCGCTGCTCGAAGAACTCATGGCCACGGCCAGCATCATCGGCCGGGCCTGAGGGTGGACAGCCCCCTGAGCAGCTTGCGCCGCTGTCCCCGACTCCCGCGCGACGTGCGGGACGGGGGCGCCGTCAGTATGGCGGGGCGGTGGGGCCGGTCCAGGCACTTGCTGGGCGGCTCCCGTCTGGCGCGTTCTGGTGCCGCCGTGGCGCACTGATGCCGCCGACCACCTCCTGAACGCCGCAGCCGGCCGCGAGGCGCTGCGGCGGCGGGCCCTTCATGTCGCTCAACGCCTTCGCACTCATCCTCCTCGCCGGCCTGATCCACGCCGGCTGGAACATCGCCGCCAAGAAGGCCGGCGGCGATGCGCGTTTCGCCTTCTTCACCTCGGTGCTCATGATGCTGGTGTGGGCACCGTTGGGCTGGTGGCTTGGGCGTGACGCCGTTCCGCTGTGGGGCGCGCGCGAGTGGGCCATCGTGGCCCTGAGCGGCGTGCTGCACGTGCTGTACTACGTGATCCTGCTGCGCGGCTACCGCAAGGCCGACCTCACCGTGGTCTACCCCCTGGCGCGGGGCACGGGGCCGCTACTGACCGCGCTGGTGGCCGTCACGCTGCTGGGCGAGCGGCTGTCCGCCTGGGGCGTGCTGGGCATCGCGGCGGTGGTGGGCGGCGTCTTCCTGATTGCGGGCGGCCCCGGGCTGTTGCGCGCGGCGCACGATCCCCACGCGCGCCTGCGGGTGCACGCGGGCCTGCGCTACGGCGTGCTGACCGGCATCTTCATCGCCAGCTATACCGTGGTGGATGGCTACGCCGTCAAGGCCATGCTGCTGTCGCCCGTGCTGGTGGACTACATGGGCAACTTCGTGCGCGTGGCAGTGCTCGCCCCCGTGGCCCTGCGCAACCGCGCCGAGACGGCGCGCCTGTGGGCCGGGCAGTGGCGCTTTGCGCTGCTGGTGGCCGTGGTGAGCCCGATCGCCTACGTGCTGGTGCTGTTTGCCATGCAGGAGGCGCCCATGGCCCACGTGGCGCCGGCGCGCGAGGTCTCCATGCTGTTCGCGGCGCTCATCGGCGGGCACCTGCTGGACGAGGGCGACCGCGCCGCGCGCTTGGCGGGGGCGCTGCTGATTGCCGCCGGCGTGGTGGCGCTGGCGCTGGGCTAGGGACTGTTCACACTGTTTTTGCCAGATGCGTTGCGATCAAAAGGGGCCAGGCGCAAGGCGCCAAACGAAGCTGGGGTGTGACCCCAGCGCGGCTTGGCAACGCCGCGAATGTCCCCTTTTGATCGCAACCCGAAGGGACCGGAGTGAGAACCGCGCCACGCGTCCTTGCCCTCCTAGCCAAGGCCCCGGCCTTGGCGTCGTCACGCGCCTATATTGGCGCGGTTTTCACGCCCTTCGCACTGGCAAAAATAGTGTGAACAGGCCCTAGCTGCAATGCTGCTGGTAGGGTGCGATTTTTCCAGCAGTCCCAGCCGGGGCAAGCCCATCGTGCTGGCGCTGGGCGCGCTGCAGGGCGGCAGCGTGGTGCTGCAAGACCTGCAGCCGCTGGATACGCTCGCCGCCTTCGGCCGATGGCTGGCCGCGCCGCGCGCGTGGGTGGGCGGCTTCGATCTGCCCTTCGGCCTGCCCCGCGAACTGCTCACCGGACTCGGCTGGCCGCTCGAATGGGCGCGCAGCATCGCGCACTACCGCGGCCTCACGCGCGCGCAAGTGCGTGAGACCTTTGCCGCGTTCTGCGCCGCGCGCCCTGCCGGCGCCAAGCTGGCCCACCGCGCCACGGACCGTCCCGCGGGCTCCAGCCCGTCGATGAAATGGGTGAACCCACCCGTGGCCTACATGCTGCACGCGGGCGTGCCGCTGCTGCTGGAGGCGGGTGTGCACCTGCCTGGCCTGCATGCCGGGGACCCGCGGCGCGTGGCGCTGGAGGCCTACCCCGGCCTGCTGGCGCGCGAGCTGATCGGGCGGTGCAGCTACAAGAGCGACGCGCGTGCGCGCCAGACGGCCGACCGGCACGCGGCGCGCACGGAACTGCTGCGCCGCCTGGAGTGCGGCGACACCCGCCTGGGCCTGCGCCTGACAGTGGATGCCGCGCAGCGCACGGCACTGCTGGACGATGGTAGCGGCGACCGCCTGGATGCGGTGCTGTGCCTGCTGCAGGCCGCATGGGCATGGCGCTGCCGGCAGCAGGGCGACCTGCG
The DNA here is from genome assembly GCA_003755025.1 of Diaphorobacter nitroreducens. GTDB lineage: Bacteria > Pseudomonadota > Gammaproteobacteria > Burkholderiales > Burkholderiaceae_C > Diaphorobacter > Diaphorobacter nitroreducens. Next base: position 562,906 of record RJVL01000001.1, read on the forward strand.
CTACGGCCTGCCGCCCGACATGGACCCGCTGGAGGGCTGGATCGTCACGGCGTAACGTCTGGTGGAGCAGGTGCCGCGTCCAGCTCCACCCAGCCTGCGCCGCATTGCACATGCGCGCCGCCATGCCGCGCCAGGCAGAGCAGCGCAGCGGCATCCAGTGGCGGGACTGGCTGGGAGGCGAATGCCGCCAGGCCGGCGTCCGCCTGTCCGTCCGCCTGCACCCGCAGGCCGCTGCGGCCTTGCACGGCCTGCAGCGTGATGCGTGCGGGAGGCGGGGAGCCCGTTTCCGCCAGGTGATAGAGGGCGCCCAGCAGCAGGCACAGGGTGGTGTGTGCCGCGACGGGCGTCTCGGGCAACGGGCCGGGCGCTTGCAGGTCGGTGCCGCGCATGGCCAGCAGCGGCCGGGCCAGCTGAACCGCCTGGGCGGCCACGGCCGCCAGGGGCTGAGCGCTGTCCTGCGCGGGCAGGTCCCAATGGCGCAGGCGCTTGGCACTGTCGGCCAAGCGGGTCAGGTGGCCTTCGAACTGCTCCACCCGCTCCACTGCCTGTGCGGGCGGCAACTCTCCCGTACCGAGCCGGCGTTTGAGCACGGTGGCCGCCATGCGCATGGCCGACAGCGGCCCCGCCAGGTCGTGCCGCACGGCGGGCATGGTGCGCGCAAGGATGGCGCTTTGCACGCCCAGCGCCATCCAGGCCTGGACGGGATCGTTGTCGGTGGGGAGGGTATTCATGGGCTGGCTGATTGGAACCGGGCGCCGGCGCCGGCAGGGTAGGACGGGGGCGCGAGTTGCCGCGCCCGCCGCGCTTCAGCGCGCTGGGCCGGTCAGGGCGAGGTAGGCGGCGCGCGTTTCCGGCGAAACCGCAGCCACCAGCTGGGCGTGCGGCGTCTGGTGGCGCGCCAGCGTGCGGGCCGATGCCACGGTCTTGGACTTGCAGAACCAGTGGCAGGTGTGCTGCATCAGCAGCAGCTCGGCCGTCATGGTGAAGGCCTTGTCGCGCGGCGACAGGCCGGCGTCGTTGCGCGCCACGCGGGCGATGCCGCGCGCGTGCACGTCAATGGCCTCGCGCATGTCGAAGGTGGCGCCGGGCAGCAACTGCGTGGCAAACGGCAGGCCCAGCGCCAGGCGGCTCGCGCGCGCCAGCGGTGCGGGCACGCGGCGGAAGTCTGCCGCAAAGCGCTCAAACTGTTCGCTCAACTGTGCCTCGCTGCTGGCCAGCAGGTTCAGCACCTGCTGGCGGCGCTCGGGGTCCTGTTCGCCCATGGCGCGCAGGTAGCCCTGGGTCAGTGTCTCCATGAGCCGTTCGATCTGGTAGGGCTGCAGATGCTGCGCCAGCAGCACGATGCGCCGGCGCTGCTGCTGGGTGTTGAGCATGTAGGCGCCGGTGGCCGCGAGGGCCACCACGAATAAAAGGTCCATGGCAGACAAGTCCGTGAAAAGCGGGCGAAACCGTCGATTGTCGTGCCTGCGCACGCGGCCGCCGTGTGCGCGGTGCAGAATGGTGCGCCGCCGCTCCGGCGGTTCTCTGTCCCACCCTCAGACCGTCCCATGCCCTCGATCGAAACCCTTGTCGCGTTCTTTGGTGTTTCCGTGCTGCTGGCGCTTACGCCGGGGCCCGACAACCTGTGCGTGCTGCTGCAGTCGGCCCAGCGCGGCTGGCGCGCGGGCATGTGCGTGGTGCTGGGGCTGTGCCTGGGGCTGGTGGGGCACACCACGGCCGTGGCGCTGGGACTGGCGGCCGTGTTTGCCGCGTCGGCCGTGGCGTTCACGGTGCTCAAGTTCTGCGGCGCCGCCTATTTGGCCTATCTGGCCTGGGGGGCGTTGCGGGCGCCGGCCAGCGTACCCGAGGAGGCGCCCGCTACGGGCGCGGCGATGGCGCCGGGCGCCCGCGTGCCTGGTGGTGCACTGCGCATGGTGGGGCGCGGTGTGGTGATGAACCTGACCAACCCCAAGGTGCTGATCTTCTTCCTGGCCTTCCTGCCGCAGTTTGCCGACCCCGCGCGCGGCGGCATGGCGCGGCAGATCCTGGTGCTGGGGGTAGTGTTCATGCTGGCCACGTTCCTGGTGTTCGGGGCCATCGCATGCTTCAGCGGGGCGTTCGGCGCGCTGCTGCAGCGCTCGGCGCGCGCGCAGCGCATGCTCAACCGCGTGGCGGGCCTGGTGTTCCTGGGCCTGGCCGTGCGGTTGGCCACAGCCGAGCGCTGATACTTCACTTTTTATAGCTGCTAGCGCTTGTATATCAAGCGCTGGAGGCCATTTTGGTTTGTGTCTTTAAGGCGTGGGCGGCGCGGGCCAGGGCCGCTGCGCGCCGCGCAACTGCTCGAAGGCGTGGGCCAGTTGCAGTACGCCCAGGTCGTCAAAGCGCTGTCCGGCAATCTGCAACCCGATGGGCAGGCCGCTGGCGCTGTAGCCGCAGTTGACCGACGCTGCCGGCTGCTCCGACATGTTGAACGGCACGGTGAAGGCAATGTGCTCCAGCGGCCGCAGCGGGTCGTCGGTGGGCGAGGGCAGCTCGGCCGCGAAGGCGGTGATGGGCGCCACGGGCGAAAGCACATAGTCGTACCCCGCGCAGGCGCGCACCGTGGCTACGCGCGTGGCGTGGAACTGCTGGCTGGCCTCGTACACCTGGGCCGCGCTGAGCGTGGCGGCGCTATCCGCCCAGGCGCGGATGTAGGGCAACACCTTGCCCCGCTGCTCGACGGTGAGCGTGCGCATGTCCATGTGCGAGCGCATGCGCCAGAAGTGGTCCATGCCGTCCAGCATGGCGCGCGTGAGGAACGGCTCCATGGGCTCGACGATGGCGCCCGCGTCGGCCAGGCGCTGCGCGGCGGCCTGCACGGCGGCGCGCACCTCGGGATCGGTGGCCAGGCCGCAGCCCGCGTCCAGCAGCAGCCCCAGGCGCAGGCCGTGCAGGCGCTGCGTGCCGGGTGCAAGCTGTCGCCAGTCGATGGGCTGTGCTGGCAGGCTCATGCTGTCGCGCGCGTCGGGCTGCGACAGCACCTGCATCATCAGCGCGGCGTCCTCCACGCCGCGCGTCATGGGGCCGGCCGCGCGGCCGGTGTAGGGCGGATCGATGGGAATGCGGCCCAGGCTGGGCTTGAGCGTGAAGATGCCGCACCAGCTGGCCGGCAGGCGCAGCGAGCCGCCGATGTCCGTACCCACGTGCAGCGGCCCGTAGCCCGCCGCCGCCGCCGCGCCCGCACCGGCGCTGGAGCCGCCTGGGCCCTTGGACAGGTCCCAGGGGTTGCGCGCCAGCGGATGAAAGCTCGACAGCCCCGAGGACAGCATGCCGTAGTCGGGCATGGTGGTCTTGGCCAGCAGCACCGCGCCTGCCTCGCGCAGACGGGCTGCAGGCGGTGCGTCGGCCGCGGCGGGCACCAGAGGGAGCGCCGCGGTGCCCAGCGGTGTGGGATCGCCCTGTGTAGCGATGTTGTCCTTGAGGGTGACCGGCACGCCGTCCAGCGGGCCGCAGGGGGCGCCGCGCAGCCAGCGGGCCTCGCTCTGGCGGGCCTGGGCCAGTGCAGCCTCGGGGCGCAGCAGGTAGGTGGCCTGCAGGTGGGGCTCCCACCGCGCGACGTGGCTGAGCACGTCGAGCAACGCGTCTACCGGAGAGATCTGGCGGCTGCGGTAGCCGGCGAGCAGTTCGCTGGCGGACAGCTCGTGCAATTGCGTCATGGCGATCCTTGTGTCATCGCGGAGGCGGTGTGGAGAGAACGGCTGTTCCACCCGGGCGGAAGTGGCCGTGCCGAGGGGGCTGGCGCTACCACGCGCCAGCTCCTTATGCCCAGTGCAATGCCGCCAGGTCGTTGACGAACACCGGCATGTCCTTCCACAGACCGCGCAATTGCTTGTGGGCCACGGTGACCCATTGCGGCTGGTACAGGAAGGCGTGCACCGCGTCCTCGGCCAGCAGGCGCTGCGCGTCGCCCAGCAGGCGGGCGCGGTCGGCGGGGCGCGCGGCGTTCTGGATCTTCTCGTACAGCGCGTCGAACTGTTCGGAGTGGTAGCCCCAGTAGTAGTCCGGCTTGGCGAAATTGCCCAGGTCGAAAGGCTCCACGTGCGAGATCAGCGTCAGGTCGTAGTTCTTGTTGCCGTAGGTGCCGCTGAGCCATTGGGCCCACTCCACGTTCTGCAGCTTGGCAACGATGCCCACCTTGGCGAGCTGTGAGGCAATGAGCTCGCCGCCCTGGCGTGCGTAGGGCGCCGGCGGCAGCGTCATGGTGAGGGTGAGGGGTGTCTTCACGCCGGCCTCGGCCAGCAGGCGCTTGGCCTTCTCCACGTCATGCGGATTGATGCCCGTGGTGTCCACATAGCCGAAGGCGCCGGGCACGTAGTGGCTGCCGATAGGCACGCCCAGGCCGTCGGCCGCGCCCTGGATGATGGCCTTGCGGTCGATCGCTACGGCGATGGCGCGGCGCACGCGCACGTCGTTCAAGGGCTTGCGCGCGTTGTTGATCGCGAGGATGGTCTTGGCGCGCGAGCCGCTCACCACCACCTGAAAGCGCGGGTTGTTCTTGAACTGCGCCATGCTGCGCGGCGTGACGCGCGGGAAGGCGTCCACGTCGCCCGCCAGCAGCGCGGCCACCTGCGCCGCCGCATCGGGAATGAAGCGGAACGTGGCGCGGCGGATGCGGATGCTGGACGGCTGGCGCCACCCCGGCCATGCGGCCAGCGTGATGGAGGCGCCGCGGCTCCAGCCGGCGAGCTTGTAGGGCCCCGTGCCCACGGGCTTGGTGGCGTTGGTGGCGGCGCTCTTGGGTTCCACGATGATGGCCGTGGCCTGGCCCAGCACGAACAGCAGGTCGGGGTCGATGTCCTTGTTGAGCACCACCACGGTGTACTCGTCCACCGCCTGCGTGCTCAGGTTGGCAAAGCTGCGCTTGTCCTTGTTGGTGCTCTTGTCGCCGCCCGCGCGGTCGAAGGAGAACTTCACGGCCGCGGCATTGAGCGGCTCGCCGTTGTGAAAGGTGACGCCCTTGCGCAGGCGGAAGGTGTAGGTCTTGAGGTCGGGCGAGACCTCCCAGCTCTCGGCCAGCAGCGGCGAGACGCTGCCGTCCGGGTTGATCTTGGTGAGCGTCTCGTAGATGTTGTAGAGCGTGACCTCGGCAATCGAGGACGCCGCGCCGGCCGTGGGGTCCAGCCCCGGCGGCTCCAGGGCGAGGGCCAGGGTCACGGCGTCCTTCTTGCCCTGCGCCAGCGCGTGCAGCGGCGTGGCCAGCGCGGCGGTGGCCAGGGCGCCGGAGGCGAGGGCGGTGCGGCGGGTGAACATGGGCGGGATCTCCTTGGACGGGTGGAATGCGTGCGGCGGGCTGTGCGCTGCTTTTTACTACAGGGCGCGGCCGGGCGTGGCGGGCGGGCGCCGTGCGGCTAGAGCGCGATGCGTGGCACCGCGGCCACCAGCGCCTGCGTGTAGGGGTGTTGCGGCGTGCTGAACAGTGTGTGCGGCGCGCCGCGCTCCACCACGCGCCCCTCGTACAGCACCAGCACCTCGTCGCACAGGTGCTGCACCACGGCCAGGTCGTGGCTGATGAGCAGGTAGGTGACGCCCAGGCGCTCCTGCAGGTCCTGCAGCAGGTTCAGTACCTGGGCCTGCACGGACACGTCCAGCGCGCTCACGGGCTCGTCGGCCACGATGAGGCGCGGCCGCGTGATGAGCGCGCGCGCGATGGCGATGCGCTGGCGCTGGCCGCCCGAGAATTCATGCGGGTACTTGTGCGCATCGCCCGCCCGCAGGCCCACCTGCTGCAGCACGGCGGCGGCCTGCTCGCGCAGTTCGGCGCGTGTGGTATGGCCCAGGACCTGCAGCGGCTCGGTGACGATGCGCTCCACCGTCTGGCGCGGGTCCAGCGAGCCGTAGGGGTCCTGGAACACCATCTGGAAGTCGCGCCGTGCGGCGCGCAGCGCGTGCGCGGGCAACCGGTGCAGGTCGCGCCCCAGCAGGTGCACGCTGCCGGCGCTGGGCGTGTCCAGCGCCATCACCAGGCGCGCCAGCGTGGACTTGCCCGAGCCCGATTCACCCACCACGCCCAGGCTGCGGCCGGTGGTGATGTCCAGGTCCACACCCCGCAGCGCCTGCACCTGCGCGCGCGGCCCCCACGGCCGTGTGCGGGGCAGCGGATAGTCCCGCTGCAGGCCGCGTACGCGCAAAAGGGGTGCATTTGGGTCGAAATGGCCTGTAGCGCTTGTAGGGAAAGCGCTGGCAGCTATTGAATTGATAGTGTTCACGCGCTCTCCCCCAGCCGTATGCAGCGCGCCATGTGGCCCGGGCCCAGCGCCGTGGCGGGCGGCAGGGCGGCGTGGCAGTCGGGCACGGTGAGCGGGCAGCGTCCGGCGAACGGGCAACCCGGCGGCAGATCGGCCAGGTCGGGCACGGTGCCAGCGATCGTGGGCAGGCGTGCACCGGGCACGCGTGCGGAGCCCCACTGTGGGCGTGCGGCGAACAGGCCGCGGGTGTAGGGATGGGCCTGCGTGCGGAAGACTTCGCGCGTGGGGCCGGCCTCGACCACCGTGCCGCCATACATCACCAGCGTGCGCTGCACGTTCTGCGCGATCACGCCCAGGTCGTGCGAGATGAGGATCAGCGCCATGCCTCGCTCGGCCACCAGACCCTGGATCAACTCCAGGATCTGGCGTTGCAGCGTCACGTCCAACGCCGTGGTGGGCTCGTCGGCAATCAGGAGCTGCGGACCGCACGCCAGCGCCATGGCGATGGTGATGCGCTGGCGCTGCCCGCCCGAGAACTGGTGCGGGTAGGCGTCCAGCCGCTGCGCGGCCTGTGCGATGCCCACACGTTCCAGCAACGCAACGGCCTCGGCACGCGCCTGCCGGTCGGACAGGCCGCGGTGCAGGCGCAGCGGCTCGGCCACCTGCCGCCCGATGGTGTGCACGGGGTTGAGCGCGGTCATGGGTTCCTGGAACACCATGCCGATGCGGTCGCCGCGCAGCCGGCACCACTGGGGCTCGGTCATCGGCAGCAGTTCCTGCCCGTCCAGGCGGATGCGGCCCTGCACGCGCGCGCCTTCAGGCAGCAGGCCCATGAGTGCGAGCGCGGTAAGGGACTTGCCGCAGCCCGATTCGCCGATCAGCCCCAGCGTGGCGCCGGGCTGCAGGGCGAAGTCCACGTCATGCACGGCGCGCACCGGGCCGCGCGGCGTGCGCAGCGTGATGGCCAGTTGCTGCACGTCCAGCAATGGCGCAGGGGAGGGAGGTGCGTGCGCTGGTGTCATCGCTGGCGGGACAGTCGGGGGTCCAGCAGGTCGCGCAGCCCGTCGCCCAGCAGGTTCAGGCCCAGCACCGCCAGCGCAATCGCCACGCCCGGCCACACGGCCAGCAGCGGCGCCTGGAACATGAGGGTCTGGGCCTCGGCCAGCATGCGTCCCCACGACGGTTGCGGGGGCTGCGTGCCCAGGCCCAGGTACGAAAGCGCGGCCTCGGCGAGGATCGCCAGCGCGAACTGGATCGTGGCCTGCACGATGAGCACGGAAGCGATGTTGGGCAGCACATGCTCGAAGGTGATACGCCATGGGCCCTTGCCGCAGGCGCGCGCCGCCAGGATGTATTCACGCGCCCACACCGCCTTGGCCGATGCGCGCGTGACACGGGCAAAAGTCGGTATGTAGAAGATGCCGATGGCGATGATGGCGTTCACCATGCCGGGGCCGAAAACGGCCGTGAGCATGATGGCCAGCAGCAGCGCGGGGAACGCGAAGGTGAAGTCCGCCAGGCGCATGACGGCTTCCTCCACCCAGCCGCCGCGCGCCGCTGCCAGCAGCCCCAGCGCGGCGCCCAGCGCCAGGCCGATGCCCACGGCAATCACGCCCACCGCGATGGACGCGCGCGCGCCCACGAGCAGCTGCGAGGCCACGTCGCGCCCGTAGGCGTCGGTGCCCAGCCAGTGCTGCGCGCCGGGGGGCTGCAGGGCGGCATCCATCGCCATCTCATAAGGCGGCCATGGCGTCCAGACGAAGGAGAGCAGGGCGGAGAGCACCAGCGCCAGCGTGAGCACGGCACCGATCGCGCAGCTGGGGTGGCGCAGCGCACGGCGCCAGAACGCCGGCGTGTGGGGGCTGGGCGCGGGGAAGGTCGGCAGCGCGCTCATAGACCGCGGGCCTTTACGCGCGGGTCGATGGCCGCGTACAGCAGGTCCACCACGAAGTTCACCACCACCACCATGGCCGCCAGCAGCATCACGCAGTTGCGCACCACCACCAGGTCGCGGTTGGCGATGGACTGGAAGATCAGCCGGCCCAGCCCGGGCAGGTAGAACACGTTCTCCACCACGATGGTGCCGGCCAGCAGGTTGGCGAACTGCAGGCCCATCACCGTCACCACGGGGATCATGGCGTTGCGCAGCACATGGCCCCACAGCGCCGCGCGTTGCGAGAGCCCCTTGGCGCGCGCCGTGCGCACGAAGTCCTCGCGCAGCACGTCCAGCACGGCGGAGCGCGTGATGCGCGCCAGGATGGCGGCCTGCACCACGGCCAGGGCCACGGCGGGCAGCAGCAGGGCCTGCAGCGCGGGCAGCACGCCGCCGCCGGCTTCGGCGCTCCAGCCGGGAAAGCCCCCGGCCGAGAACCATTGCAGCTGTACCGAAAACAGCAGGATCAGCAGGATGGCAAACCAGAAGTTGGGAATGGCAATGCCCAGTTGCGCCAGCCCCATCACTCCCCAGTCGCCCAGGCGGTTGTGGCGCGATGCCGCATACACGCCAGCGGCCAGCGCCAGCGCGGTGGTCAGCAGCATGGCCAGCAGGGCCAGCGGAATGGTCAGCGCCAGGCGCTCGCCGATCAGGTCGGCCACGGGCGCGCTGTAGGCATGGCTGTCCCCTAACTGGCCCGTGAGCAGTCCACCCAGCCACTGCCCATAACGCACGAGCGCGGGTTGGTCCAGGCCCAGCCGGGCGGCGAGCTCGGCCACGGCCTCGGGTGCGGCGTCAGGCCCCAGCAGCACTTCGGCCGCGTTGCCCGGCAGGACCTCCAGCACCACGAACACCACGGCCGACGCGCCCAGCAGCGTGGCGATCAAAGTGGCGAGGCGTTGGAGGAAGAACAGGGCCATGGGAGTGAAGGCCGCGGCGCGCGGCCGGGGCGGTGGTGGACCGAGCATAGGACAAAAACCGCGGGCGCATGGCGGCCATCCCCACGGGGGCACAGGGGTGGGCGGATAATTGCAGGATGCTGTTCACCGCCCGCCTGTCACCGCATTGCGCCATGTGCCGCAAGGGAGTTGCGCCATGGCGTTGATGATCACGGACGAGTGCATCAACTGCGACGTGTGCGAGCCCGAATGCCCCAACGAGGCCATCTTCCTGGGCCAGGAGCATTACGAGATCGAGCCCTCCAAGTGCACCGAATGCGTGGGCCATTTCGATGAGCCCCAGTGCGTGGCCATCTGTCCCGTGGCCTGCATTCCGGTCAACCCGGCTCACCAGGAAAGCCGCGAGACGCTGTGGCAGAAGTTCCAGCGCCTGAAGCCACCGAAAGTGGCTTGAACTTGGAGGCTTTTGGGCCGCTAGCGCTTATCTGGTAAGCGCTACCAGCTATCAAAACAATAGTTAATCTGGGCCCGCTTGTGGTGCGGCCTGCGCCTGGGCGGGGCGTGTGGCCTTGGGGCGCGGCGGCTTGGTGGTGTGCACGAGGAGCGTGGCCTTGTCCATGTCGCCGGCCAGCAGGGCAGGGTAGGCCTTGAGCGAATGAAGGATGCTGTCCTCGATCAGCGTGCGCTGGTCGGGCGCGGGCTTCTTGAGCACCCAGTTCACCACCTCCGCTTTCACGCCGGGGTGGCCGATGCCGATGCGCAGCCGCCAGTAGTCGCTGGTGCCCAGTTGCGCGTGGATGTCACGCAGCCCGTTGTGGCCTGCGTGGCTGCCGCCGCGCTTGAGCTTGGCCTGTCCGGGCGGAATGTCCAATTCGTCGTGTGCGACGAGGATTTCCTCCGGCGGAATCTTGAAGAAGCGCGCAAGGGCCGCCACCGACTTGCCTGAGAGGTTCATGAAGGTCTGCGGCTGCAGCAGCCAGACGCTGTGGCCGGCAACGCTGGCGCGCGCGACCAGGCCGTGGTAGCTGCGCTCGGGGACCAGGGTGACCTTGAGTTCGCGCGCCAGCGCGTCGATCCACCAGAACCCCGCGTTGTGGCGTGTGGCCTCGTACTCCGGGCCGGGGTTGCCCAGGCCCACAAACAGTTTGATCATGTTGCGATTATCCGGCGCGCCTGAAGCGGCGCGACGTGCGCCTGCAGGGGGCCACAAAACGCCAACGGCCCACGCGAGGTGGGCCGTTGAGAGGCAAGAGGCCGCCCCTGAGGGCGACGGCCCGGCAGAAGTGCTTACTTCTTGCCCTTCTTGGCGGGTGCGGCTGCGGGTGCTGCGGCTGCGGTCGCGTCGGCCACCACTTCGGGCAGCTTGATCGACACCAGGGCGGGGTTCTTGTTGGAACCACGCACCACGGCCTTCACGCCGTGGGGCAGCTTCACGGACTGCAGGCCCATGGTGGACTTGGAGGTCAGGCCGCTCAGGTCCACCTTGATGAACTCGGGCAGTTGCGCGGGCATGCACATCACGTCCAGTTCATGGATCAGCGGGGTCACCGTGCAACCTTCCACCTTCACGGCCTGCGAGCCTTCGACGCCTTCGAAGTGCAGCGGCACCTTCAGGTGCACGCGGGTCTTCTCGTCCACGCGTTGGAAGTCCACGTGCAGCACTTGCTGCTTGAAGGGGTGGTACTGCACGTCACGCAGCAGCACCTTGGTGACTTGGCCGTTCAGCTCCATGTCCAGGATGCTGGAGTGGAACGCTTCCTTCTTGAGGGCGTGCCACAGGGCGTTGTGATCGATCTCGATCAGCTGGGGCTCGGCGGAGCCACCATAGACGATGCCGGGGGCCTTGCCCGAAATGCGCAGACGGCGGCTCGCACCCGTACCTTGCTTGGCGCGCTCAAAAGCGACGAATTGCATGTTTGAACTCCTGAAGGGGCCGGCCGCGACCAGCCTGGCCCTGTTGATAAAGACCGCACGCCACCATGGCATGGGCCCGTGCTGTCTCCGAACAAGCAAGCCTCCCGAAGGAGGCTTGGGGCTGTGACACCTCCGCCAGCGGCGGAGCGATCATCAAGCCTGGTCGGAGAACAGGCTCATCACCGACTCACCCTTGGCAATGCGCTGGATCGTTTCGGCGATCAGCGGCGCCACGGAGAGCTGGCGAATCTTGGAACACCCCTTGGCGGCATCGCTCAGGGGGATCGTGTTGGTCACCACCACTTCATCGAGGGCCGTGCCTTGCGCGATGCGCTCGATGGCCGGGCCCGAGAAAATGGGATGCGTGCAATAGGCGTAAACGTTCTTGGCGCCGCGTTCCTTGAGCACTTCGGCGGCCTTCACCAGCGTGCCGGCGGTGTCGATCATGTCGTCCATGATCACGCAGTTGCGGCCTTCGATGTCGCCGATCACGTGCATGACTTCCGACACGTTCGCCTTGGGGCGGCGCTTGTCGATGATGGCCAGATCGGTGCCGAGCTGCTTGGCCAGGGCGCGTGCACGCACCACGCCGCCCACGTCCGGGCTCACCACGATCAGGTTCTCGTACTTCTTCTGGTTCAGGTCACCCAGCAGCACCGGCGACGCGTAGATGTTGTCCACCGGAATGTCGAAAAAACCTTGGATCTGGTCGGCATGCAGGTCCATGGTCAGCACGCGGGCGACGCCCACTGCCTGCAGCATGTTAGCCACCACCTTGGCGGAGATCGGAACGCGTGTGGAACGCGGACGGCGGTCCTGGCGAGCGTAACCAAAGTAGGGAATCACGGCGCTGATGCGTTCGGCCGAGGCGCGCTTGAGCGCGTCGACCATGATCAGCAGTTCCATCAGGTTCTCGTTCGTCGGCGCGCAGGTCGACTGCACCACGAATACATCGCGAGCGCGGACGTTTTGCTTGATTTCGACGGTGACTTCGCCGTCGGAGAACCGGCCCACATCAATGGCGCCGAGAGTGGTGCCAAGATTTTGAGCGATCTCGGCAGCCAATCCAGGGTTGGCATTGCCCGTGAAAACCACGAAGTCGGGGGGATTGGTTTGCATGAGCGACTCAGCCGTCTGAATTTAAATCCCGTGTGGGAAATAATCTTTGGCAGGGGAGGAAGGACTCGAACCCTCGCATGCCGGAATCAAAATCCGGTGCCTTAACCAACTTGGCGACTCCCCTACGCAGGTCAGCTGTCTTGCGTCAGCTCACCCAGTATCTTTTCATCCAAAAACCCAATCCGCTAGCGGATGAGACTTTAGATTTTCACACACTTTGACATGCCATGCAGCGGGTGCATCGTACAGATCGACAGCATGTGTGATTTGTGCAAACACCGCACTTCCAGAGCCTGTCATGCGTCCTTGCAACCCTTTTGATTCAAGCCAATTGATGGCTTGCGTAATCTCGGGGCACAAGGCCTGTGCGACTGGCTGCAGGTCATTACTTCCAAATTGGTAGTGTGTTGCAGCAAAGCCTGAAATTGTAGCACAACTCGAATCACGTTTAAGGGAGGGATTCGAAAAAATCATTCTCGTATCCAGCCCCGCTTCGGGCTTGACCACCGCGAAAGCCGCAGGCGGAAGTTGGTGCTCCAACTCAAGAGGGCGAATTATGTCACCAATTCCCTCGACCCAGGCGCTTGCGCCGCACAAAAAAAACGGAACATCGGCGCCCAGCGTCAGGGCGATGGAGTGCAACTGCTGCCGAGACAGTTTCAACTTCCACAGGCGGTTGAGCGCCAGCAACGTGCTGGCCGCGTCCGAAGATCCGCCACCCAAGCCGGCTTGTGCGGGGATGTGTTTAGAGACGCCGATATGTACCCCTTGCGGGCAACCGGTGGCCTTTTGCAGCGCACGTGCGGCGCGCACGACCAGATCGTCCGCAGGCAGGGCGCTGGTAAGGTCTTCACGTGTGACGGCCCCATTGCCGCGCACCTCGAAATGCAGAACATCGCACCAATCGATCAACATGAAGACCGACTGCAGCAGGTGATAGCCATCGGGCCTGCGACCCGTGACATGCAGAAACAGGTTCAGTTTGGCCGGCGCCGGCACGTCGTACAGGGCTTGCATGGAAAGCGGTCAGAGGCTCAAGACAATGCGCAGCGTAGTGCGAGGCAGCGGCTGCTCGCGCGTGGCCGACAAGCGCCCCTGCTGCAGGGCATCGAGGTTGGTGCGCCAGCCGGCGACTTGGAGGGCTTCGCCCTTCAGCCAGCTGAAAAGCGCGTAAATGGGTAGGTCGCTGCCGGTCAGGTCAAGTACCAGGGTCTGCAGCGAGGCAGCCTCCCTGCGTTCCTGCCCCTGGACCAGCACGGCGCGATGCGGAGTCCATTCCACACGCGCGATGATGTTGCCCAGCGGGTTGATCAGAGTGAGCTCTCCCGCAGAGGGGTGGCCCTTCAATTCAAAACCGGCACTGAAGGATTGGCCTGCATCGTCTTCCACCTGAACGGCCAGCCGGCCCGACCAGTGGTCCGGGCTGGCATCCGCAGGGCGTGGCGGCTGCGCGCAGGCGACCAGGGTTGCCGCTGCAACGATCCCGAGCACCAGCCGGCCGCGCAGAGGGCGGTGGTCAGCCGCCAGTTGCGGCTGGCTCACAGACGCACTCCCAGCCGGTCGAGCGTGCCCTTGAGTGTGTCGTTGTCTTTGTTGATACGCAGGCCCTCGCGCCAGATGTCACGCGCGCGGTCATGTTCTCCCAGAGACCACAGAACTTCGCCGATGTGGGCCGCTATCTCTGCGTCCGGTTGTGTTTCGTAGGCGCGTTTCAGGATGGTCAGCGCTTCCTGGCGGTTGCCCAGGCGGAATTCCACCCAGCCCAGACTGTCGGTGATGAACGGATCGTTCGGTGCAAACTCAAGCGCTTTGACGATGAGCGCCTTAGCTTCCTCCAGCCGTACGCCCCGCTCTGCGAGGGAAAAACCCAGGGCATTGAGTGCGTGGTGGTAGTCGGGTTGGCGGGCGATGATGGCGCGCAAGAGGCGTTCCATGTCGTCGAGGCGGCCCGCCTTTTCCGCCAGCATGGCTTGGTCGTAGGCGAGGTCGTTGTCCGCGGGCGCCAGCGCTACGGCCTTGCCGAGGACCGTGTAGGCCTGTGCATATTGTTTTGCTTCGCGCAGCAACTGGGCTTCGGCCTGCAACTTGAGGCGTTCCTGATCCGGTGTGCTTGCGGGCACGGCGCGGATCAATGCGCGCGCCTCTTCCAATTTGCCCTGGCGTGCGAGCAGTGCAGCGCGGCGGCTTTGAGCCGTGAGCAGTTCGGCGGCATCTTCAATGCGCGAAAGCCAACCTTCGGCCCCGGCGTAGTCGCCACGCTTCTCCGCTACTTGCGCGTGCATCAGATATGCCTGGGTGAGCGCGCGCTTGCGTTGGGGCGTGGCGGGCAGGTCTTCGAGCAAGCCGGTAAAACGCCGCAGTGCTTCCTCCGCCTGCTCCAGCCGTCCGCCTTGCAGGTGTAGCGACGCCTGCAACAACCAGGCTTCGGGCATGTCGGCCTGTTCGCGATTGACTGCATCCAGCTGGAACTGTGCGTCGGCCAGGCGCTGAGACTCCAGCAGCAGGCGTGCGTAGGCCATGCGGACTTCGGGCAGGGGCTTGCCGGCCAGGTAACCCGCGAGCAGCGGCTCCGCCTGCGTGACGCCCTCTGCGAGCAGCTCGAGCGCCAGCATGGCGGCGCCATCGTCGGCGGGGTCTTGTGCATGGGCTTGGCTCGCCGCCTCCAGGGCGCCCGCCTTGTCGCTGGCTGCCAGGTCCATGCGCCCCACGGTGGTCCAGGCAATGGGGCCGATGGCCGGGTGGTTCAGTTCTGCCTGCAGGGCCTGGCGCACCACCTGCGCGGCCAGTGCCTTGTCGCTGGCACGGCCATAGAGCTGAGGCAGCGCGCGGATGGTGGATATCTTGTCGCGCGTCGGCGCGGTGCTCAGTTCCCGCTTCAAGGGTTCGGCGCTATCGCCGATGCGATTGAGGGCGACCAGGATGCGCAGCATGTAGCGATTGGCATCGCGCGACTGCGGCAGGGCCTCCTTCCACGCTCGCGCGGCCATCAAGGCGTATTCGCCCGAGCGCGACTGCAGGGCGATCTCGGTGGCGCGGCGGTACAACTGTGGGTCGCCGCTGCGGCGTGCAGCGTCCAGCATCAGGGCATAACCGGTGCCGGGGTCGCCCCGGCTGGTGGTCATCTCGCCCAGCAGCAATTCGTAGAACAGCTCGGCATTCAAGGCGGCTGCATCGTCACTGGCAGCCGCATCGGTATCTTCCAGCTCGGCTGGGGGGGCGGGGACGGTGGACTGGGCAGGCGTCTGGGCCATGGCCGGCAGCATGCTCGCCACAGCCCAACATGCCAGTGCGACAGCCCTGAAACGAAGAGATTGCACCATCGGCCCATAATAATCCATGGCTCTTGAACTTCTTGACGAGTATTGCGATGCCTGAGCTGCCGGAGGTGGAAGTCACGCGGCGCAGCTTCGCGGGCGCGATCGAGGGCGCAACTGTCTGCGGCATTGCGGTGGGCAAGCCCCTGCGCTGGCCACTGGGCATGGAGCCCGCAGTATTGGTCGGACGGCGGGTGTGCGGTGTGCGCCGGCGCGGCAAATACCTGTTGCTGGATCTGGATGAAGGGCTGCTGCTCATTCACCTGGGCATGTCGGGCAGCTTGCGCTTTGCACGCGATCTGCCCGCGCGCGGCGCCCACGACCATTTCGAACTGATAACGGACCAGGGCACGCTGCGGCTGCACGACCCGCGGCGCTTCGGCGCCGTGGTCTGGGCGGCGGGTGAGTCCGATCCCCGTGCACGCAAGCTGCTCGATGGGTGGGGATTGGAGCCGCTGGGCGAGGACTTCGCCTTCGAGTCCTTCCACGCGGGGCTGCGCGCCAAACGCTCGCCCATCAAGCAACTGCTGCTCGCGGGCACGGTGGTCGTGGGCGTGGGCAATATCTATGCCTGCGAGGTGCTGTTCCTCGCGGGCATCCGGCCAACCACCCGCGCTTGCGCGATCGGACCCCAGCGAGCCCGGCGCCTGCACGGCGCAATCCGCGAGGTGCTGGCGCGCGCGGTGGAGCGGGGCGGCAGCACGCTGCGTGATTTCTCCAGCGCCGACGGCAGCGCCGGGCATTTCCAATTGGAGGCCAATGTCTATGGCCGCGCGGGCCTGCCGTGTCGCCAGTGCGGTACGCCCGTGCGTCTGTTGCGCCAGGGGCAGCGCAGCACCTATTTCTGTCCGCACTGCCAGCGCGCCTGACCGGGCTGCGTGGCGGCGGACCGGCGCAATGGCGATGCTATATTGCGCCATCTCCCGCCCACGCGGGCGCTTGCATTGATATCCGGGAGCAAAGTGGGACCTTCATTCAACGAACAGTTTGACCAGCACGGCGCATGGAGGCGTGCTTTCGCCCAGCAACTCAAGCGCCTGGGGCAATGGATGGGTTCGCACGACCTCATGGACGCGGCTGTGGAGGAGCGTCTGCAGCGGCTGGAAGAGCAGGTGCGCAGCGACAAGGTGACTGTCGCTTTTGTGGCGGAGTTTTCGCGCGGCAAGTCCGAGCTCATCAATGCGATCTTCTTCGCCGGCTATGGCCGGCGCATCATGCCGGCCAGTGCGGGGCGCACCACTATGTGTCCGACCGAGCTGGGCTATGAAAACGGCACCGCCCCCAGCCTGCGCCTGCTGCCTATCGACACGCGCATGCAGTCCCTGGGGCTGGCCGAGTGGCGCCTGAAGGCAGACCGCTGGGTGAAGGTGCCGCTGGACATGGACGACCCGGCCCAACTCGCCCAGGCGCTTGAAAAAGTATCGGAAGTGCGCCGCGTGTCCGTGGATGAGGCGCGTGCGCTGGGTTTCTGGAGTGATGAGGCCGCCGACGAGAACCCCGTGCTGGACGCTGCGGGCATGGTCGAGGTGCCGATGTGGCGGCACGCGGTCATCAACATTCCGCATCCGCTGCTCAAGCAGGGGCTCGTGATTCTGGATACGCCGGGCCTGAACGCCGTGGGCGCGGAACCCGAACTCACCATCAACCTCATCCCGCAGGCCCACGCCGTGGTGTTCATCCTGGGCGCGGACACGGGCGTGACGCGCTCGGACCTGACCATCTGGCGCGACCACCTGGGCACGGCTGAAGACGCGACCGATGCGCGGCTGGTGGTGCTCAACAAGATCGACACGCTGTGGGACACGCTCAGTTCCCCGTCGCAAGTGCAAGCGCAGCTGGAGCGCCAGCGCCAGACATCGGCCGAATTGCTGGGCGTGCCGCTCAGCCATGTCGTGCCCGTGTCGGCCCAGAAGGGCCTGGTGGCCAAGATCAACTGTGACGACATCCTGCTGGAGTCCAGCGGGCTGCCGCTGCTGGAGGAAGCGCTGGCCGAGGGCATCATGGGCCGGCGCCAGGCCATCCTGCGGGCCACGGTGGCCAGCGGCGTGGCAAGCCTGCAGTCCGAGACGCGGCGGGTGATCAACATCCGCCGGCGCGATCTGGATGATCAGATGCTGGAGTTGCGCAGCCTGCGCGGCAAGAATGCCTCGGTGATCGACGCCATGCGCGGGCGCATCGAGCAGGAGCAGCAGGAGTTTGAAGCCAGCACGGCCAAGATCCAGGCCGTGCGGGCAGTGCATCTGAAGATGCTGCGCGAGGTGTTCCACCAGCTTGGGCCGCGTTCGCTCAAGGCGCAACTGGTGGAGCTGACCGAGGCGCTGCAGCCCAAGGGGCTCAAGCTGGGCGTGCGCAAGGTATACGGCGACACCTTCGCCAAGGTGCGCACCATCATGGAGGCCGCTCAGTCCACGGGCATCGAGATCCAGGCCATGCTGGGCGGCACCTTCCGCCAGCTCAACACGGAGTTCGGGTTCTCGTTGCAAGTACCTGCGGCGCCCCAATTGGGTAACTATGTGCAGGAGATCGTGGCCATCGAGCAGCGGCACCTGCAATACGTGGGCATGGGCAACACGCTGCGCCTGGCGCAGCCAGAGTTCGCGCAGCGCCTGTTGCGGGCCATGGGCCTGCGCCTGCGCACCGTGTTCGAGTCCGCGGCCAACGAGCTGGAGCTGTGGAGCAAGACGGCCACGGCGCAGTTGGACGCGCAGCTGCGTGAGCGCAAGCGCAGCTTCTCGCGGCGCATCGAGGCGGTGAACCGCATCCAGCAGGCCGCCAACGGGCTGGTGGACCGCATCGCCGAGATCGAAGAGGCCGAGCAGCACCTCGCCGAACTGGAGCAGCGGCTGACCGAGCTGACCTCCGACCTCGTGCGGCAGCCGCAAGCGCCTGAGGGCGTGGACATCGACATACCCCTTACCGAACCCCAGCCGCTCGCGGCGTCATGAGCGGTCCGTCCGCAGAGCTGGCGACCCAGGTGGTGCGCTGGCAGGCAGCGCATGGGCGCAACCACCTGCCTTGGCAGAATACGCGCGATGCATACCGCGTGTGGCTGTCGGAGATCATGCTGCAACAGACCCAGGTGGCCACGGTGCTGGAGTACTACACGCGCTTTCTGGCGCGCTTTCCCGACGTGCGCCAACTGGCTGCTGCGGCGCAAGACGAGGTACTGGCGCTGTGGAGCGGCCTGGGTTACTACAGCCGCGCGCGCAACCTGCACCGCTGCGCCCAGATCGTCGTGCACCAGCACGGCGGGGAATTCCCCCGCACGGTGGATGAGCTGGCGGCCCTGCCGGGCATCGGCCGCTCCACGGCAGGGGCGATAGCCGCTTTCTGCTTCGGCGCACGGGCGCCGATCCTGGATGCCAACGTGCGGCGCGTGCTCACGCGGGTGCTGGGGTTCGGCGCCGACCTGGCCGAGGCGAAGAACGAGCGCGCGCTATGGCAGCAGGCCGAGGCGCTGCTGCCACGGCAGGACCTGTCCCATGCCATGCCGCGCTACACGCAGGGCCTGATGGACCTGGGTGCCGGCATCTGCCTGCCCCGCAACCCCAACTGCCTGCTGTGCCCCTTGCAAGAGGCCTGCGTGGCGCGCCGCGACGGCAACCCGCAGGACTACCCGGTGCGCACGCGCAAGCTCAAGCGCAGCGCGCAGGCCTGGTGGCTGCTGCTGCGCCAGGATGGTGCGGGCCGGCTGTGGCTGGAGCGGCGTCCGCCCGCAGGTATCTGGGCGGGGTTGTACTGTCCGCCGGTCTATGACAGCCGCGCGGCGCTGGACGAGGCGCTGCAGCTGCACGCCAGCTGCGATGCGCGGGATCTGCCGGCCTTCACCCACGTGCTGACGCACCGCGACCTGCACCTGCATCCGGTGCTGGCGCGCGATGCAACGCCGCAGCCGAACGCGCATTGCGCTGAGCAGCAGTCGGGGTGGTTCGCTCCGGCGCAATGGCCGGCGCTGGGGCTGCCCGCGCCCGTGCGCAAGCTGCTCGCCTCCCTTGGGGACGACTGTCAAAAATGAGAGCTGGTAGCGCCCGTAGATAGGCGACTTCCGGTAGAAAACTATTGCAAGTCATTCAATAGCAGGCGCTAGCAGCTACTAAAACAATAGCTGTCACCTAGCGGTGCATGCTAGATGCCGTCGAGCTCGCGGTGGCGGCGCAGCGTATTCCAGCGGCCCTCGAAGCGCGCCGCCAGCTGCTCCACCAGGTAGACGGAGCGGTGCTGTCCTCCCGTGCAACCGATGGCCACGGTCACGTAGCTGCGGTGGTTGTGGGCCAGCGCGTCCAGCCAGTGGTCCAGGAAGTCGCCAATGTGCGCCAGCATCAGCGCTACTTCGGGCTGCTGACGCAGGTAGTCGATGACCGGCGCGTCCTTGCCCGTGAGGGCGCGCAAGAGCGGCTCGTAGTGGGGATTGGGCAGCATGCGCACGTCGAACACATAGTCGGCGTCCATGGAGATGCCGCGCTTGAACGCAAACGACTGGAACACCAGGGTCAGCCGACTCGGCGGCACCGACAGCAGGTCCTTCACATAGCTCAGCAATTGCGCGGACCGCAGGGTGCTGGTGTCGATGACGTGTGCCTGCTCGCGCAGCGGGGCCAGTAGCTCGCGCTCCAACCGCATGGTGTGCAAAAGCGGGCGCGGACCTTCGCGCATCTCGGCCTGGGACAGAGGGTGGCGGCGCCGGGTTTCTGAAAAACGCCGCACCAGCACGTCGTTGGTGGCGTCCAGGAACAGCTGGCGCACCTGCACGCCCTGCTCGCGCAGGCCGGCCAATTGTTGCGGGACCAGGGGCAGGGCGGTGGCGCTGCGCACGTCCATAGCCACGGCAACGCGGTGGCCGTGGTGCGCGTGCTCCAGCTCCACGAAGGAGGTCAAAAGTTCCGGCGGCAGGTTGTCCACGCAGTAGTAGCCCGCGTCTTCGAGTGCATGCAGCGCGACGGACTTGCCCGAGCCGGACATACCGGTGATGACGACGACTTCCAGATCCATGGCTCAGGGTGTGGGTTTGGCGGCGCCCTGCAGCATCTCGCGTGCATGCGCCAGGGTGGTAGGGGACAGACGCTCGCCGCCCAGCATGCGCGCAATCTCGGCCACACGCGCCTCCTCGTTGGCGGCGGCCACGCTGCTGGTGGTGCCCTCGGCGTGCTTGTGTTTGGCCACCACAAGGTGATGGTCCGCGCACGCGGCCACCTGGGGCAGGTGGGTGACGGCCAGTACCTGCCGGGCCGTCCCGAGCTGCTGCATCAGACGGCCCACGGTCTCCGCCACGGCGCCGCCCACGCCCGAGTCCACCTCGTCAAAGATCAGTGTGGGCGCCTCGCCCAGCTCGCTGGTGGTGACCGAGATCGCCAGCGCCATGCGCGACAGCTCGCCCCCCGATGCCACCTTGCCGATGGGCCGCGGCGTCATGCCCGGGTGGCTGCTGACCAGGAAAGCCACCTGGTCGATGCCGTGCGGCCCAGGCTCGGCCTTGTCCAGTTGCACCTCGAAGCGCCCGCCCGCCATGCCCAGGCCCTGCATGGCGCGGGTGATGGCCTGCGCCAGTTGCGGCGCAGCCTTGGCGCGCTTTTGCGACAGGGCGCGTGCGGCCTTCTGGTAAGCGGCGCCATGGGTTTGCTCGGCGGCCTGCAATGCGGCCAGGTCAGTGGCGCTGTCCAAACGCTGCAGCGTGTCCTTCCAGTCTTGCAGCAGCGCGGGTAGTTCGGGTGGGGTGCGCTTGTAGCGGCGCGCGAGCTGCATCCACTGCGATACGCGGGCGTCCAGCTGCTGCAGCCGATCCGGGTCGGGCTCGGCGTGGCGCAGGTAGCTTTGCAGAGAGTGCGCCACATCGCCCGCCTGGGCGATGCAGGAGGTCAGCACCTCATTCATGGTGCGAAACGACGCGTCCACATGCTCGTAGTCCTGCAGCAGGTGCTGTGCCTGCGCCAGGGCCCGCAGCGCGCCGCCCGCGTCTTCGTCCTCCAGCACACTCAGGGCGGCCTGGGCGTTGTCCAGCAGCGACTGGGCGTTGGACAGTCGCGCATGCTCGGCATTGAGTTCCTCCCATTCGCCATCGCGCGGCGCCAGCTTGTCCACTTCGCCGATCTGCCACTGCAGGCGCTCGCGTTCCTGTTGCAGCGTGTCCTGGGCAGCGCGGGCGTGGGTCAGCGCCTGCTGCGCGTCGCGCCAACTCGTCCACAGCGCGGCCAAGGGTTGCACCTGCGCGCCAGCATAGGCGTCCAGCAGGCCGCGCACGGCGTCGGGCCGCGTCAGGCTCTGCCAGGCGTGCTGCCCATGAATGTCCAGCAGATGCTCGCCCACGGCACGCATCTGCGCTGCCGTGGCGGGGATGCCGTTGATCCAGGCGCGGCTCTTGCCTTGCACATCGACGGTGCGGCGCAGCAGCAGCGTGTCGTCGCGCGGAAAGCCCTCCTCGTCCAGCCAGGCTGCCAGCGCGATGGTGCCACCGTCGAATTCGGCGCAGACGTCGGTGCGCTGCGCGCCTTCGCGGATCACACCGGAGTCGGCACGCGCGCCCAGCACCAGTTGCAACGCGTCGATCAGGATGGACTTGCCGGCACCGGTTTCACCGGTGAGCACGGTGAAGCCGGCATGCAGGTCCAGCTCGAGCGATCGCACGATCACGAAATCGCTCAGGGCGATCCGCCTCAGGGCCATGGTCAAGAACCTCCCTCGTACCAGCCCAGCTTCTTGCGCAGGGTGGCAAAGTAACTCCAGCCGCGCGGGTGCAGAAAGCACACCCGGTGCGCGGAACGGCGCACCAGTATGCGGTCACCATGTTGCAGCGATGCGAGCGACTGCATGTCGAAGTTGGCGCTGATGTCGCGCCCGCCGGCCACCTCAATGGCCACCTCGGTCGCGTCGGAAAGCACGATTGGCCGGTTGGACAGGGTGTGCGGCGCGATCGGCACCAGCACCCAGCCGGGGATCGATGGGTGCAGCATCGGGCCGCCTGCAGACAGGGCATACGCCGTGGAGCCGGTGGGCGACGCGACGATCAGGCCGTCGGCGCGCTGGTTGGAAACGAATACGCCGTCCACCTCCACGCGCAGCTCCACCATGCCGGAGGTGGAGCCGCGGTTGACCACGACGTCGTTGAGGGCCAGCGCCTCGAACACGCACTCGCCACCGCGCATCACGCAAGCCTGCATCAACGGGCGCACGTCTTCTTCGTAGTCTCCGTGCAGGATGGGCGTGAGCGCGTCCTGGTAGCCCTCCAGCGGAATGTCGGTAATGAAGCCCAGCCGCCCCTGGTTGATGCCCACCAGCGGCGTGCCGTAGCCGGCCAGCCGCCGGCCCACGCCCAGCATGGTGCCGTCGCCGCCTACGACCAGGCACAGGTCGCATTGCCGGCCGATCCCCTCCACATCCAGCGTGTGGTATTGCGTGAGGCCCGTGTGGGCGGCGGTTTCGGCCTCCAGCGTCAACTCGCAGTCCTGCTGGGTGACGAACTGGGCAATGCTCTCGATGATCTGCCGTGCGCTGTCGGACGCTGAAACGGCGCCAGGCCCCGGGTATTTGCCTATGACTGCAACGCGGCGGAAGATGGGCTTCATGCAGAAATTACATCATTAAAATGATTCAATGCTTGATGACCGCTCCAAGTTGTTACTCAAGGCCTTGGTGGAACGCTACATAGCCGAGGGGCAGCCAGTCGGCTCCAGAACCTTGTCGCGGGCATCAGGGCTTGAATTGTCGCCCGCCACCATACGCAATGTGATGGCAGACCTGGAGGACCTGGGGCTTATTGCCAGCCCCCACACCTCCGCGGGCCGCGTGCCCACCGCCAAGGGCTATCGCCTGTTCGTCGACACCATGCTCACCGTGCAGCAGGAGCAGTTGCCGACAGTCCAGCTCATGCCCGAGCAGCCGCAGAAGGTGATCGCCAACGCCGCCCACCTGTTGTCGAGCCTGTCGCAGTTCGTGGGGGTGGTGATGGCGCCGCGGCGCGCCTCGGTGTTTCGCCACATCGAATTCCTGCGGCTGTCCGAGAAGCGCTTTTTGGTGATCATCGTCTCGCCCGACGGTGATGTGCAGAACCGCGTGATCTTTACCGAGGTCGATTACTCCCAGTCGCAACTGGTGGAGGCCGCCAACTTCCTCAACGCCAACTACGCGGGCCTCACCATGGAGCAGGTGCGCGAGCGCCTGAAGCTGGAGGTGGACAAGCTGCGCGGGGAAATCGCGGCGCTGATGCAGGCCGCGGTGAGCGTGGGCTCGGAGGCCATGTCCGGGTCGCAGGACGAGGTGGTGTTCTCGGGCGAGCGCAACCTGCTGTCCGTGAGCGATTTTTCCAGCGACATGAGCCACTTGCGCCGTGCGTTCGACCTGTTCGAGCAAAAGACCCAGATCCTGCGCCTGCTGGACATTTCCAGCCGTGCAGAAGGGGTGCGCATCTTCATTGGTGGAGAGAGCCAGGTGGTGCCATTTGAAGAGCTGTCCGTGGTGAGTGCACCCTATGAGGTCGACGGTCAGGTGGTGGGCACCCTGGGCGTGATCGGCCCCACGCGCATGCCCTATGACCGCATGATCCAGATCGTGGACATCACCTCCAAGCTGGTCTCCAACGCCCTGAGCCACCGGAAGTAGCCCCTACAATACGCGCCGCTGCGCCGCCTACGAGGCAGGGCAGCGCACCCCTTGGGGCGTTAGCTCAGTTGGTTAGAGCAGAGGACTCATAATCCTTTGGTCGTTGGTTCAAGTCCAACACGCCCTACCAAGTAGATAAAGGAAAGCCTGCTATCAGTACGGTAGCGGGACTTTTTCTTTTGGGGTTCATGTAGCCGTCAGGCAATGGTTTTGGGTGGCTTGCCGTCAGTTCACCCATCGCTGTCGATCGACCTCTGGTCGCTGGATTTTTCCCCGAAGCTCGATGCTGGCGAGTATTCGCTGGCTGCGCTGACACCGGAACTGATCGCCAAGTACCGCGACGACCGACTCTCTGGCCTGGATCGCAAGGACTCCAAGGGCAAGCCTTTCCCCAAGGACTCAGTGTTTAGCTTGAAAGCTTTGCGATTACCTTGATTTCGAACTGGAAGCCGTAAAGCCAGGTTACGCCGATACCGGTCAGCGTGGGATAGGGGGCATTGCCCCAATAGTCCGGCACGATCTGCCAAATGCGCTCGAAATTCTTCTCGGGGTCCACTACGAACACCGTCACGTCGACTACGTCGTCAAAGCTGCACCCGGCTGCCTCCAGCACAGCGTTCAGGTGAGTGAAGGCGAGGCGGACTTGAGATTCCAGATCGGGCTCTGGCGTGCCATCTGCACGGCTGCCCACTTGGCCCGAGACGAATAGAAAGCCGTTGGACCGGATCGCTGGTGAGTAGCGGTTCTTCTCGTAAAGAGCTTGGCGGCCTGGCGGGAAGACAACGTCGCGTGGAGGCATGGGACATCTTTCATTGGATAAAAGAACCCACTGTAGGCACTGTATCTGTTTGGATAAACAGGAAAGTATCATCAAGACTGTTTGCAGAATCTGGACAATCTCCTGACCTCTATGGATCGTTTCGACGCTATGGTGGCCTTTGCTCGCGTGGTAGAGACACGCAGCTTTACCCAGGCCGCTCAAACGCTGCACATGAGCAAAACTACGGTAACTCAGCTTGTGCAGCAGTTGGAAGCGCGTTTACGGGTCAGGCTTTTGAACCGCACCACCCGCAAAGTGAACGTGACAGCCGAAGGTGCCGCCTATTACGAGCGTGTCGTGCGTCTGTTGGGTGACCTGGATGATGCGGAGACCAGTCTGACCAGTGCCTCAAGCGCGCCTCAAGGCCGCCTGCGGGTGGACGTGCCCAGCCCTCTGGCACACATGGTCCTTGTTCCGGCTTTTGCTGCATTCCATGCGCGCTATCCGGACATCCAGCTGCACATGGGTGTAAGTGACCGAGTGGTCGATCTGATCGATGAAAACGTCGATTGCGTGGTGCGGGGAGGTGAGCCGGGCGACGCCTCGCTTGTGGCAAGGCATGTAGGCGATCTTTCCATGGGGCTGTATGCGGCACCTACATACTTGGCGAATGCCGGAATGCCCTTGCACCCCAAGAACCTGGAGGCCGCACCGCACCACATCGTGGGCTTTCTGGGATCAAGCACCGGACGCGTCTTATCCTGCGTATTGCACCGCGGCGACGAACAAGTGCGCGTGATGGGCCGTTACGCGATTGCCACCGACGATGGCAATGCCTACCTGGCGGCAGGCGTTGCCGGTCTGGGGGCGCTCTGGTTGCCTCAGTACATGGCAGCGCCTCATCTGGCGCGGGGCGAACTGGCGCCGCTGTTTGAGGACTGGTCCATTGCGCCGATGCCGCTGTATATCGCGTTTCCTCCAAACCGTCATATGGGCGCTCGGCTGCGGGTGTTCATGGATTGGATGGTTGAACTGATGAAGACGCATGCTCCGCTGTCCGGGGCGTATCCGCATCGGCGCTGAGAGGAGGGGCGTTAGACTGCGCCAGGGGATTGCGCCATCTGGCAGCCAACGGGTGCGGCGGCACGGCCTGCAGCTCACAGCTTCTCTGGACATAACGACAAGCGGCGCTCTTGGGGCACACTCTGGTCGATGACTGTCGCCAGATCCAGCATTCAACTCGAATCTGCCCCGGCCTCGTTCAAGAGCGCCAAGGCTTTCGATGCATGGTTGAGGAAGAACCATGCCGCTTCGGGCGGTCTCTGGCTCAAGATTGCGAAAAAGGGCGCTCAAGAACCCAGCGTTACCTACCCCCAGGCGGTGGAAATCGCACTCTGTTGGGGCTGGATCGACGGTCAGAAAAAAGCTCTCGACGATCAGCACTACCTCCAGCGTTTCACGCCGCGGCGCGCGCGCAGCATCTGGTCGAAAGTCAACGTCGACAAGGTCGAGGCACTCATAGTGGCGGGCCGCATGCAGGCGCCTGGCTACGCCCAGATCGAAGCGGCCAAGGCCGATGGGCGCTGGGCACGGGCTTATGACAGCGCTCGTACGTCTACCGTACCCGAGGATCTGTTGGCCGCGTTGGAAATTGACGCAAAGGCCAAAGCCTTCTTTGCAACGATCAATGCGGCCAATCGTTACGCGGTACTGTGGCGTATCCAGACAGCCGTGAAAGCAGAAACGCGCGCCAGACGAATCGCCCAGTTGGTTGATATGCTCGCACGCGGCGAAACCATCCACCTTTTCAAAGCTCGTTCTCGCGCAGGAGAGTGAGTGCCACGCGCATGGCGCGACGGCTTGGCGCAGGAGCGTCACAGGGCCAGCGGAGGTAACGATCCGCCATCGCCACGGAGCTGCCGATATTAGTGTCTCCGCTGCTCTGCGCAAAATGGCGGCACACACCATACAAACGATGGGAGGGAGCCATGGCGAGACGTAAGAAAACCAGTCCATTGGAGGATGTCCTCGACCTGCTTGCAATGCTTCCCTGGTGGGCGTGCGTGATGCTGGCCGCGGTGAGTTATCTCTTGCTGCACCGCTTGGCGGCGCCCATCCAGGCCTCTGATCTCCAGGGCCAGGGTGGCGCGATGGTGAGCGCAATGATGCAGAAAGCCGTGATCCACGGCATGGCAACGGCCGGTCAATACATCGTTCCGCTACTTTGCCTTGCTGCAGCGGGCCTTTCTGCCTTGCGAAGAAAGCAGCGCCAATCGTTGCTCGCGGACGTTGCACAAGCGCCCAATGCCGCCGCCCTGGACGGCATGAGCTGGCGGGAATTCGAACTGCTGGTCGGCGAGGCCTACCGCCTGCAGGGGTACCGCGTTACAGAGCTAGGGGGCGACGGGCCAGATGGTGGCGTTGATCTGGTGCTTACCAAAGGCGGCGAGAAGTTCTTCGTGCAGTGCAAACAGTGGAAGGCATACCAGGTGGGAGTGACCACTGTGCGCGAACTGTATGGCGTCATGGCGGCCAAGGGGGCGACGGGAGGCTTCGTTGCCACATCGGGACGCTTCACCGAGGATGCCAAAGAGTTCGCGCAAGGGCGCAACATTCAGCTGATTGACGGTCCCCAACTCTTCGCGATGGTTCAACGTGCAAGACAGGCACAGGGGCAGTTAGCCAATCAGCAACGCGAATCTGCGAACGAGATGGACACCCCACGGACCCAAGCTAGAGTCTGCACCACCGAGCCGGTAACCCCTGCCCAAGACGCCCCTCGACCAGACTGTCCGCGTTGTGGGGCGGCCATGCAACTGCGCACTGCCCGCCAGGGTGCCAATGCTGGCAGCGTTTTCTGGGGCTGCTCAACGTATCCGAAGTGTCGCGGGACGCGTGCGGCTGAGTAGGTTCTATTTCCGTTGCGCGCTCCTTGCGCTTCTTGCCAACCTCTGGCTTCGCTTTTGAACTCTTCTGCGCAATGGTGCGCCATGTACTTCTCGTGCTCCGGGCCAGTGCGATCGTCCAAGCTTGGCCGCCTTGGATGGCCCAAGAGAACGGTACTTCAGCAGACCCGCTATCTTGTTGATAGCGGGGTCCTGTCTTTTCGTCTGCGATCAACGCGACAGCGGTCGGCTGCGCGACTGCTTTGTTCGGAAATTGCATTACGCGCAAATAGGCCGTTGCCTACGGCGCGGGACCGGTCCGCCTCACACCATGGGCTTCTCTTGCATTCCAACCCCACAACCTGGAGAAGACCTATGCCCAAGCCACGTTATGACGAAGCCCAGCTCAAGGATCTGCTGTTGCAGATGATGGAAACCGAGCTGGGTGGTGAGCAGGTGTACCGCGCGGCGATTGACTGCGCGACCAATGAAGACCTCAAGAAGGAATGGGAGGGCTACCTCGACGAGACGCTGTCGCACCAGAACGTGGTACGCACAACCTGCGAAAACCTGGGAATCGACCCCGAAGAGGTGGCGCCTTCGCGCCTGGTGGTCAAGCACATCGGCGATTCGCTGGTCAAGGCAATCGAGTTGGCCCGGCAGGCCGGCAATCCTGCGCAGGCCCAGTTGGTCGCCTGTGAATGCGTGGTGCATGCCGAGACCAAGGACCACGCCAACTGGGAGCTGCTGGGCAAGGTGGCAGAGGTGGCGACCGGGGATGTCGGTCGCGCCCTGAAAGATGCCCACGAGCGCGTGGAGAAAGACGAGGACCACCACCTGTACCACACCAAGGGCTGGTGCCGCGAGCTGTGGATTGCAAGCCTGGGCATGCCGGCGGTGCTGCCTCCGCCGGAAGAGGTCAAACAGGTAGAGACGGCCATTGGCGCGTCGCGCGCGGAGCAGCAACGCGACGCGATGCTTTGAGGAGGCTGCGTGGCGCGCCCCGCCGCATTGCGCCGCACGCCGCTGCCGCGCAGCAAACACGTGCTGCTGTTGGTGGATGTGATCAATCCGCTGAATTTCCCTACAGCAGCAGACCTGCTGCCAGGAGCGGTACGCGCCGCGAACGCCATTGCGCGGTTGAAGGCACGCCTGGCGCGGCGCGGGGTCACGGCGATCTATGCCAACGACAACTACGGCACGTGGCACAGCGACTTCCGTGACATTCTCACGGCCTGCCGCGCGCTGCCGGGGGCGCGCGGCGAGATGGCCTGCCTGCTTGCGCCCGCGCCGCAGGATCTGGTGATCCTCAAGCCACAGCATTCGGCGTTCCATTCGACTCCCTTGCAGCATTTGCTTGACAAGATGCAGACCGAGCAGCTGATCATCGTGGGCCTGGCCGCCGACATGTGCGTGATGCTGACGGCCACCGATGCGCGCATGCTGGGCTACAAGGTGTGGGTGCCGTCGGATTGCACCGCCGCGGAATCGGAGCACCGCAAAACGGAGGCCCTGCGGCAATTGCATGAGGTGTTCAAGTGCGCCGTAAGGCCTGCGGTACGGGCGGCTGCACGCTGACTGACCGGAGCGACCGCCATGCTCAACCTGGACTTACCCGCCGCGGAGCTGGTGCTGCGCGCCGCCATGGTCTACGGCCTGCTGCTGGCGCTCATGCGCGTCAGCGGCAAGCGCACCGTCGGGCAATTCACGCCGTTCGACCTGCTGGTGGTGATGCTGGTCAGCGAGGCCGCGGGCCCGTCCATGACGGGCAAGGACCAGTCGCTGTGGGGCGGTCTCATCGTCTGCCTGGTGCTGATCGGATTGAACATCCTGGTGGGGATACTCACGGCCCGCTTTCGCATGGCAGAGAAACTGCTGGAGGGCGAGGCGATCCTGCTGGGGCGCAATGGGCATGTCTTTGACACGGTGCGCAAGCGGCATCGCGTATCGGAGAACGACGTGGAGCGGGCCTTGCGCGAGGCCGACTGCGACAGGAAGGACATGCGCTACCTCTTCCTGGAAGCCGACGGCAGCTTGAGCGTGCAAAAGCACCGCGAGGGCTAGCCCCGTCGCCGCCAGGTTACCGATGGTGACGGCCCGTGCACCGCGGCTGCGGTATGGTGCTGCATTTTTCGGAGCAGGAGGCAACAGGCATGCGTTATTTCTTAAAGGCAGGCGGCGCCGTGGCCGTGGTGGGGCTGATGATGGCAGGTTGTTCGTCGATCGGACCGGGCAGCAGCCCGGCGCCCGCGCCCATTGGCGCCAGCACGGCCCCGGTGGGCGGTGAATGCAACGCCCAGGGCGCGCAGGCGGCGGTGGGTAAAAATGCCACGGCCAAGGTGGTGGAGGACGCGCGCGTGCGCTCCGGCGCGCGCTTGGCGCGCGTACTGCGCCCGGGCCAGATGATCACCAAGGAGTTCGATGGCCAACGCCTCAACCTGGAGGTGGACGCCAGCGGCAAGATCATTGCCGTGCGCTGCGGCTGATCAGCCGCAGGAATGTGGCGCTGATGAAGTGTGCGCGGCTGTGACCGGGCACGCTTCGTCGGTGTGCTTTCGGCGCCCGCTCAGTCCGCCAGGAAGAGCGCCTGCAGGTCGCTTAGAAAGTCAAAGCCCCGCTGCGTGGGACGCACGCGCTCCATGTCGCGCGTGATCAGGCCCTGCGCCTCGGCCTGCTGCAGGCCAGCGGCTATGGCCGTGATCGCCAGGCCCGTACGGGCGGTGAAGTCCTGCAGCGCAAAACCCTCCTGCAGCCTTAGCGCATTGAGCATGAACTCGAACGGCAGGTCCGCGCGGCGCACGTCGTCGTCTTGCGCGATGGCGCGCCCTGCGAGTGCTCCGGCCATGTAGAGCTGCGGATCGCGCAGGCGCACTTGGCGCACCACCCGGTGCGCAAAGCTGAGCTTGCTGTGAGCGCCCGCGCCAATGCCCAGATAGTCGCCAAACTGCCAATAGTTGCGGTTGTGCACGCATTGGTGGCCCTCGCGTGCATAGGCCGATACCTCGTAGCGTGCGAGGCCTGCCGCGCCCGTCAGTTCGGTGATGCGGTCGAGCATGGCATAGGCTGCATCGTCCTCGGGCAGCGGTGGGGGGTACTTGGCGAAGTAGGTGTTGGGCTCGATGGTCAGGTGGTAGATGGAGATGTGCGGCGGCTGCAGCGCGAGCGCGGTGCGCATGTCCTCGTCCAGCTCGGCCGGCGTCTGGCCGGGCAGGGCGTACATGATGTCGAGGTTGAAGGTGTCGAAGGCCTGTGCGGCCTCTTCCACCGCGGCCAGCGCCTGTGCGCGGTTGTGCACGCGACCCAGCGCCTGCAGGTGCCGGTCGTTGAAGCTTTGCACGCCGATGGACAGCCGCGTGACCCCCGCGCCGCGGTAGGCGCGAAAGCGCTCCTTCTCGAACGTGCCGGGGTTGGCCTCCAGCGTGATCTCGCAGCCCGCGTCCAACCGCAGGCGCGCGCGGATGTCGCCCAGCAGCCGGTCGATGGACTCGGGCGCAAACAGGCTGGGCGTTCCGCCGCCGATGAAGATGCTGTGCACCGTGCGGCCCCAGATCAGCGGCAGGGCGGCCTCCAGGTCGGCCAGCAGGGCGTCGATGTAGCGCGCTTCGGGCACGCTGCCATCGCCGCCCACGCCGCCGCGCGCCTCGTGCGAGTTGAAGTCGCAGTACGGGCATTTGCGCAGGCACCACGGCAGGTGCACGTACAGCGACAGCGGCGGCAGGCTGGACAGCTGCAGCAGGCCGGGGCGCATGTAGTGCTGCACGTCGCGCAGCGGCGCGCCGGACTGCGCGGCAGGGAGGATGGGGATGGTCATACGAGTCTAAAAACCATAGCTGCTGGCGCTAGCCTGACAACCGTTTCAGTATCAAAAGACATTGAAACCCTTATCTGGCAAGCGCTAGCCGCTCACCCTTCTGAGGTTGCGGCAAACCAATGCTCGCGCATCAGCTCCAGCATCTGGCGCGACGAGCGGCCGCGGTGGCTGTGGGCGTTCTTCACCTCGGGCGGCAGTTCGGCAAAGGTCTTGCCGAAGGCGGGCAGCACCATCACCGGGTCAAAGCCGAAGCCGCCCGTGCCGCGCGGCGCGCGTGCAATCTCGCCGGCCACGCGGCCCACGGCGATCAGTGGCTCGGGGTCCTGCGGGCTGCGCACGGCCACCAGCGTGCTGACCATCGCGGCGCCGCGGTCGTCGATGCCCTGCATCTGCTCCAGCAGCGCGCGCACGTTGTTGGCGTCGCCCTTGTCGTAGCCGAACTGCGTGGCGTAGTAGGCCGTCTGCACGCCGGGCTGACCGCCAAAGGCCTGCACGCACAGGCCGGCGTCGTCCGCCAGCGCGGGCAGGCCGGTGTGGGCGCTGGCAAAGCGGGCCTTGGCCAGTGCGTTCTCGACGAAGGTGTGGAACGGCTCCTCGGCCTCGCCCACGCCCAGTTCGGCCTGGGGGATGAACTGCACGCCCAGCGGGGCCAGCATGGCCTGCAGTTCGGCGAGCTTGCCGCGGTTGTTGGAGGCGAGTACGAGTTTCATGGTCAAAAAGATCTTTAGCGCATATCAGTCAAGCGCAAACAGCTATCAATTGCGTAGCGACTGCCGTTGCAGGGCGACCAGCTCGGCAATGCCCTTCTCGGCCAGCGCCAGCAGTTGGTCCATTTCCTGGCGCGAAAAGGCCGCGCCCTCGGCCGTGCCTTGTACCTCCACATAGTGGCCGGCGCCGGTCATCACCACGTTCATGTCGGTGTCGCAGGCCACGTCCTCCACATATTCCAAGTCCAGCAGCGGTTGGCCCTGCACGATGCCCACGGACACGGCGGCCACCGCACCGGTGAGCGGCGATGCGCTGATCTTGCCCGCAGCCAGCAGGGTGTTGACCGCGTCTTGCGCCGCCACCCAGGCGCCCGTGATCGCGGCGGTGCGTGTGCCGCCGTCGGCCTGGATCACGTCGCAGTCGATCTGGATCGTGCGCTCACCCAAGGCTTTGAGATCAAAGACTGCCCGCAGGCTGCGGCCGATGAGGCGCTGGATCTCCTGTGTGCGTCCGCTTTGCTTGCCGCGCGCGGCCTCGCGGTCGCTGCGGGTGTGGGTGGAGCGGGGCAGCATGCCGTACTCCGCCGTCACCCAGCCTTCGCCGCTGCCGCGTTTGTGCGGCGGCACCTTTTCCTCGACCGACGCGGTGCACAGGACGCGCGTGTTGCCGAACTCGATGAGTACCGCGCCCTCGGCATGCATGGTGTAGTGGCGCGTGATGCGGATGGGGCGCAGCTGGTCCAGGGCGCGGCCGCCGCTGCGAGCAAAGGGGGTGGTGGTCATGGCAGGTCCAGGTCAAAGAAGGGGCTCCCCGCGCTCCTGGCGGAGAGCGGAGGAGGCGGTGCGCCCGGGCCGCGGCCTACAGCTTGCGCGCGGCAGAGCGCCGGATGGCTTCGTTGATTTCGGCGATCGAGCGTTCGATGGTCTCGTCGTCCAGGTCGTCCGCAAAGCTCTCCAGCGGGCCAGCCTGAATGGTGGAGGCGAACACGTCGTCACTGATGCTGTCGGTGGAAATGCCCTGGGTGGACTCGAATGTGTCGGGGGTTTCCCACTCCATGGCCACCACGGTCACGTTGTCGCTGCCGTCCCCGGCCTTGCGCAGGGCGTCCTCGACCAGGTCGGGCACGGCGTTGGAGACGGTCTGGCGGCCCAGCTGGCGTGCGATGGTCTCGTCGTCCAGCGCGCCCCACAGGCCGTCGGAGCACAGCAGGATGCGGTCACCCTGCTCCAGCAGCACGGGGCCGGCCACGTCGTACAGCGGCTTGGTGGGAGAGCCCAGGCAGGTGAACAGCACGTTGCGGTTCACGCGCTCCAGCCCGGCGATGGCGGCGTTGCGCAACTCCAGGTAGGAGTGGTCACGCGTGCGCATGAGCAGTTCGCCCCCGCGCACGAGGTACAGGCGCGAATCGCCGCAGTGGATCCAGCTGGCGCGCCCGTCTTGCACCACGGCGATCACCAGCGTGGTGCGCGGCGTGTCGAGCATGTCCTTGGTGGTGCCATAGCGCAGGATCTGGTGGTGCGCGCCCAGCAGTGCGGTGGAGAGGAACTCCTGCACGTCCTTCAGCGTGGGCTTGGCCTGGCGCTGGAACATCGCGGAGACCGTCTGGATGGCGATCTGCGCGGCGATCTCGCCCTCCGGGTGGCCGCCCATGCCGTCAGCCAGCACGAACAGCACCGACTCGCGCGTGTAGCAGTACCCCATGCGGTCTTCGTTTTTCTCGCGCCCGCCGCGGCGGCTGATCTGAAAGACAGAGAACTTCATTTAGGCCGCGCTCCCAGACCGGTGGCTTCGCCCACCTTTTGCACGTTTTTCTTGGTGTCCGACACCAGGGTGTCGAGCTGCATGCGCATCTTCTCGGCCACCGACAGCTTGGTATAGCGGCGCTCGCCCTCGCGGCTGAGCTCCTTTTGCAGCGCGAACACCGATTGCGGGCGCGACAGCGGATCGAGCGCCATGCACCATTCGACCACCTCGATCAGGTTGTCCGAATACACGCCGCGCAGCTTGTTCAGCGCCAGCGACAGGCGGTCCTTCTCCTGGCGCTGCGGCGCCTCGTTGGGCGGAAATCCCTGCATGCACGCATAGATGCAGGCGCCAACGGCGTAGATGTCCGTCCAGGGGCCCATCTGCGAGTCGCGGCGGTACATCTCGGGCGCAGCAAAGCCGGGGGTGTACATCGGGCGGATGAAGTTGCCCTCTTTGGAGAGTACCTCGCGCGCGGCGCCGAAGTCGATCATCACCGCGCGGTTGTCGTCGGTGATGAAGATGTTGGCGGGCTTGATGTCCAGGTGCAGCATCTTGTGCTGGTGCACGATGCGCAGGCCGCGCAGCACCTCATCGAACAGCGAGCGGATGGTGGACTCGCGGAACACCTTCTGCGTCTTGAGGTCGCGTGCGGTGATGATGAAGTCCTGCAGGGTCGCGCCCTCCAGGTAGTTCATCACCATGTAGACGGTCTCGTTCTCGCGGAAGAAGTTGAGCACGCTCACCACGGAGGCGTGCGAGATCTGCGCGAGCGCACGGCCTTCCTCGAAGAAGCTCTTGAGGCCCAGACGGTAGAGCGAGAGCTTCTCGGGCGGCACCTTGGGCAGCAGTTCGCCCGGTGCACGCGTAGCCAGAGAAGCGGGGAGGTATTCCTTGATGGCCACTTGCTGGCCTTCGGCGTCAATGGCGAGGTACACCACGCCAAAACCACCGGAGGACAGCCGTCGCACCACGCGGTAGCCGCCAATGGCGGTATCGGGGGGCAGGGGGGCCGGCTTGATTTTTGACATAGGAAGCGAAGGCAGTCGTGGGCGCGGGTGGGGAACCCGGATAATCGCTGGATCGCAAGCAACCAACCACCGAAAAGTCCAATGGCAGTTTACAGCATGACCGGATACGCCAGCGTGCAGCGCGGCGTGGCTACTGCAGGGGACGACAAGGACGGGCCCGTACGGCGCCTGGGCCTGGAAATACGTGCGGTCAACAGCCGCTTTCTGGACCTGTCTTTCCGCCTGTCCGATGAACTGCGCGCCCAGGAGCCGGCGCTGCGCGCCCTGCTCACGCAGCGCCTCAAGCGCGGCAAGGTCGAGGTGCGCGCTTTCGTGGACAACGACGACTCCGCCGCGCTCGCCGAGCCATCCCCGCGCATCTTGCAACGGGTGGGCGCGGTGCAGGATGCGGTGCGTTCGTGGCTGCCCGACGCCAGGCCGCTGTCGGTGGCCGACGCGCTGCGTTTGTGCGCCAATGCCGGCGCTCCCGCGCTGGACTGGAGCGAAACGGCAGCGCGCGCGGCCGAGCAGGCGCTGGACGACCTGGTGGCCGCGCGCCAACGCGAGGGCGAACGCCTGGCCGCCATGCTGCAGGAGCGCATCGCGCAGTTGCGCGAGCTGGCCCGCCAGGCGGTGCCGCTGGTTCCGCAGCTTGTGGAGCAGCAGCGCCAGCGCTTCATGGAGCGCTGGAAGGAGGCCATGTCGCTGGCCGAAGGCGCGGTGGTGCCCGAAGCGGCCCAGGACCGCGCCCTGACCGAGGCCACGGCCTTTGCCATCCGCATCGACGTCGCGGAGGAAGTCACGCGGCTGCAGTCGCACCTGGACGAGATTGCCCGCCTGCTCAAAAAAGGCGGCGAGGTCGGCAAGCGGCTGGATTTTCTGATCCAGGAACTGCACCGTGAAGCCAACACGCTGGGCTCCAAGTCGGCTGCCATGGACCTCACGCGCATCAGCGTGGACATGAAGGTGCTGATCGAGCAGATGCGCGAGCAAGTGCAGAACATCGAGTGATAATCCTGTTTTGATAGCGGCTCACGCACACTCCATATGGACTATCCCGGAAATTTGTTTGTAGTCTCTGCCCCCAGCGGGGCGGGTAAATCCAGCTTGGTCAAGGCCCTGCTGGAGCTGGACTCGCATGTGCAGCCCTCCGTGTCGCACACGACCCGCGCGCCGCGCGGGCAGGAAAAGCACGGCCGCGAGTACTTCTTCGCTTCCGAGCAGGAGTTCGACGCGATGGTGGCGGCTAACGGCTTCGTCGAGTGGGCGAACGTCCATGGACGCCGTTATGGAACCTCCCGCAAGGTGATCGAGGAGCGCGTGGCCCAGGGGGCGGACGTGGTCTTGGAAATCGACTTTCAGGGCGCGCTGCAGATCAAGCAGGCCTTCGCGAACGCCGTGCTGGTCTTTGTGCTGCCGCCCAGCTGGGACGAGTTGCGCGCCCGGCTGGAACGCCGGGGCGAAGATGCGCCTGACGTGATCGACCTGCGCCTGGAGAACGCGGCAGAGGAAATGGCGCAGGCCAGCAAATTCGACTTCGTTATAATCAATGAGGTCTTTGAGCGAGCGCTTTTCGACCTGAAAACCATCGTTCATGCCCAGCGTCTCAAGTACGCCGCCCAGCGCCGCGCCCGGGCCGAAACCTTCGAGTCGCTCAATATTCCCTGATCCCTGGAGAACACCATGGCCCGCATTACCGTGGAAGACTGCCTCGAGCAGATTCCCAACCGTTTTCAACTGGTGCTCGCCGCCACCTACCGTGCCCGCATGCTCAGCCAGGGCCACGCCCCCAAGATCGAGAGCCGCAACAAGCCAGCCGTGACGGCACTGCGCGAAATCGCCGCTGGCAAGGTCGGCCTGGAAATGCTCAAGAAGGTTCCGGGCTGAGCGATCGTCAGCCTCCGGTGATCCCGGTAAAAGAGCACCGCGTGGCGGTGCTTTTTTTTGCCTGCGCTTGCCGCTCGGGCGGGGCGCGCTACATTTAAGCCATGAACGTCGTGTTGAACAAGGCAGCTGTTGACAATCCGCAGGCCGTCCCTGTGGCGGTTGACAGTTCTTCTGCTGCGGCCGCCAACGCCGCGGCGGCGAGCTTTGCTGCGCTGCTGGAAAAACTCGACTACCTTGACGAAACCAGCGTCGAGCAGGTGCGCCAAGCGTACCGTTACGCCGATGAAGCGCACTTGGGGCAGTTGCGCAGCAGTGGCGAGCCCTACATCACGCACCCGATTGCCGTGGCGGCGCTGTGCGCGAGCTGGAAGCTGGATGTCCAGGCCCTCATGGCAGCCTTGCTGCACGACGCCATGGAAGATTGCGGCATCACCAAGTCCGATCTCATCGACCGGTTTGGTGCGCCTGTTGCGGAACTGGTGGATGGTCTCACCAAACTCGATAAGCTGCAGTTCAATACCCGTGAGGAGAACCAGGCCGAGTCGTTTCGCAAGATGCTGCTGGCCATGGCACGCGACGTGCGCGTCATCCTCATCAAGCTGGCGGACCGCACGCACAATATGCGCACGCTCTCCGACATGCCGCGCAGCAAGTGGGGTCGCATTTCGTCGGAGACGCTGGAGATCTATGCGCCCATCGCGCATCGGTTAGGGCTGAACCAGACCTACCGCGAACTGCAGGACCTCGCCTTTCGCCACCTGCATCCATGGCGCTATGCCACGCTGTCCAAAGCGGTCACGAAGTCGCGCAACCGACGCCGCGACATCGTGCAGAAGGTGCAGACGGAAGTGGATGCCGCATTTGCGCGGCTGGGCATGCACGTGCGGCTGGCGGGGCGTGAGAAGACACTCTTTGCGATCTACCAGAAGATGATCACCAAGCACCTGAGCTTTGCGCAGGTGACGGATCTCTATGGCTTCCGTGTCATCGTGCATTCGGTGACGGACTGCTATACCGCCTTGGGTGTGTTGCACCAGATGTACAAACCGGTGCCCGGCAAGTTCAAGGACCATATCGCCATTGGCAAGCTCAATGGCTATCAGTCGCTGCATACGACGCTGGTGGGACCTGCTGGCCTGAATATCGAGTTTCAGGTTCGCACCGAGGAAATGCACATCGTGGCGGAAGCGGGTGTGGCGGCGCACTGGCTCTACAAGGCGAAAGATGCGGATGGCGCGGTGGCAGAACGCCTGGGCACCAAATGGCTGCAGTCTTTGCTCGACATCCAGAATGAAACGCGCGACGCGGCCGAATTCTGGGACCACGTCAAGGTGGACCTATTCCCAGATGCCGTCTATGTCTTCACGCCCAAGAGCCAGATCATGGCCTTGCCCCGCGGAGCCACGGCGGTGGACTTTGCCTATGCGATCCACAGCGACGTGGGCGACCGCACCACGGCGGCGCGCATCAACAACGAACAGGTGCCCCTGCGCACCGAACTCAAGAACGGGGATGTGGTGGAAATCGTTACCACACAGGGCGCCCGGCCCAACCCCGCTTGGCTGGGGTTCGTGCGCACTGGGCGAGCGCGTTCCAAGATTCGCCACTATCTCAAGACGCTGGCGCAGAACGAGTCGGCGGGCCTGGGCGAGAAACTGCTGACTCAGGCGCTGCGCGCCGAGGGCATTGAACAACTGCCTGACGTGCAGACCCAAGCGCCCATTTGGGAAAAACTGCTGCGCTTTACGGGCAATCGCAGCCGCGCGGAACTCATGACCGATGTGGGACTGGGCAAGCGCATTGCCGGCATCGTGGCCAAGCGCCTGGTCGTGTTGCTATCGGAAGACGGCCAGCGGCCGGATGCATTGCTGCTGACCCGCGAGCGCTACAGCTCCCATGAAACAGTCTCGCAAGGGAGCATCACCCTCGACGGCAGCGAGAATGCATCTGTTCAATATGCAGCGTGTTGCCGCCCGGTGCCGGGCGATCCCATCGTGGGATACCTGGGCCGCGGCGAGGGCCTGGTGGTCCATCACGCGCAATGCGGGGTAGCCAAGAAACTGCAGCACAAAGATGGCGAGCGCTTCATTGCCGTCGACTGGTCCGATGAGCCTACCCGCCAATTCGAGACCGGTATCACCGTGACCGTGACCAATGGCAAGGGGGTACTGGCTCGCATCGCATCCGAATTTGCCAACTCAGAGGCAGATATCGTCCGTGTGGACATGGACGATGCGATGGACACCACTGATCTGCGTTTTGTGGCAGCGGTGCGTGATCAACACCATGTAGAGGCCGTGTTGCGCAATCTGCGCCGCACGCATTCCGTATTGCGAGCGTTCCGCGTGCTTCCCCAGCCCGCTTGAGGGCCTGGGTTCGTCACCGAGGCGCCGCGACGGGGTATTCGACACGCAGGATTTCCAGGGTACGTAGGCCGGCGGGAGTCTGCAGGGTCACTTCGTCTCCCTCCCGGGCTTTGAGCAGCGCGCGCGCCACGGGAGAAATCCAGCTGATCTGCTGCAGGCTGTTGTCGGCTTCGTCAATGCCCAGAATCGTCACCGTGCGCTCCACGCCGTCCTCCTCGGCGTAGGTGACCGTGGCGCCGAAGAAGACTTGGTCACTGCCCGCGTGTACCGATGGGTCCACGACATCCGCGATTTCCAGCCGTTTCGTCAGGAAACGGATGCGCCTGTCGATCTCGCGCAGCCTTTTCTTGCCGTACAGGTAGTCGCCGTTCTCCGAACGGTCTCCGTTGCTGGCTGCCCAATGGACAATTTCTACCACCTTGGGGCGCTCATCATCGATAAGGCCCAGCAACTCGCTGCGAAGGCGCGCATATCCCTGGGGTGTGATGTAGTTCTTGCCGGGCCCCACGGGCGCCTGCGGGGGGAGGGACGGTTCGTCGTCGGTATCGGTTTCCTTGGTGAATGCCTTGCTCATATGCTTATCGTGCCTGAAAGGGAGCAAATGCCAAAAACGAAAAAGCCCTGGAACCTTGCAGTTCCAGGGCTTACCGTTTGGTGCGGCTGGCAGGAATCGAACCCACGACCCCTTGGTTCGTAGCCAAGTACTCTATCCAGCTGAGCTACAGCCGCTAAGCTTTGAATTATAGCACGAAGTTTTCAAGCTATATCAAAAATCGTCACTGGCTAATTAATCAGTCGATCAGCGCATTGTGACGATGGCGTGATTGTAGCGGAGTTTTCGCCCGGTTTTGCGAAATCGCTCGATGTTGCTCACTTGCGTGTGTAGCCCAGGCAGGCGCCTGCGTTGGGCATGCCCTTGCACTCCCGGTAGAGGCGCCGGTCGCGCTCTGCCTGGCTTTCGCCGGAATGGTTCTGCGTGTGCTTGATCCGGATAGCTTTGGACCTCTTCGAAGCGCTGGCTGCCTTCTCGGGTGTGGCTGCGGCATGGCTGTGAAGTGACGCAAAGGACAACAAGAGCGCGGCCACGCCGACACCCACTGGCAGGGAAAGAGACCGGCGGACAAACGTATCCATGAAGCGCATAGTGGTCTTTCAAAAGGGGTTGCAACGTTTTGCAGTACGGTTTGCATCATGCCCGAAAGCCCGTTGCACAGGGGTTGGACGGCGGCGAAGAAGTGGGGAGAAGCGCAGCGGTATAATCGCAAGGTTTTGCATGGTGCAAGACGCACGCTGTCGACCCCTTCCAGTCGTGGCGCAAGTACAACCAGAGCCATAGGCAGTTGGTGCAGCAATGCGGCTGCCTGCTTGGGCTCTTCTATCAAGGAAAAAACATGATCGCATCATCCGTCAAGGCCGAAGTCGTCAAGGCCAATGCCCGTTCCGCCAACGATACGGGCAGCCCGGAAGTCCAGGTGGCACTGCTCACCGCCCGCATCAACGAGCTGACTCCTCACTTCAAGCAGCATGCTAAGGACCATCATGGCCGCCGTGGTCTGCTGCGCATGGTGAGCCGTCGTCGCAAGCTGCTGGACTACCTCAAGGCCAAGGACGCCGACCGTTACACGGCACTGATCGCCAAGCTGGGCCTGCGCAAGTAAGCGCGCCGGCATGCCGAGACGCCTGGGTTAGCTCTGTCTAGCTCAGGCGTTTTTTACTTCGGAGACGCAACTGCAGAGCGAAGCTGTGTCATTCCAGGGGCCTTGCCTTCCGATGGGCAGGGCAGGGTCGCTGGAATGGCATCGTGTTCTGAATTGCGCTCCAAGCCTTGCTGGTACAGCGTTGCCAGCTATTATTTTGAGAGCAAGGAGTCATTATGAGCATTTTTAACAAGGTCACCAAGTCGTTCCAGTGGGGTGACAAGACCGTTGTCATGGAAACGGGTGAGATCGCCCGCCAGGCCTCAGGCGCCGTGCTGGTGAACATTGACGACACCGTAGTGCTCGCTACCGTGGTGGGGTCCAAGCAGGCCAAGCCTGGCCAGGACTTCTTCCCGCTGACGGTGGACTACATCGAGAAGACCTACGCCGCCGGCAAGATCCCCGGCAGCTTCTTCAAGCGCGAGGCCAAGCCCAGCGAGTTGGAGACGCTGACCAGCCGCCTGATCGATCGCCCGATCCGCCCGCTGTTCCCCGAGGGCTTCTACAACGAGGTGCATGTGGTCATCCACACCATCTCGCTGAACCCCGAAGTGGACGCTGACATCGCCGCCATGATCGCCGTGAGCGCAGCGCTGTCCGTTTCCGGTATTCCGTTCAATGGCCCCATCGGCGCCGCACGCGTGGGCTACGTCAATGGCGAATACGTGCTGAACCCCGGGCAGACCGCGCGCAAGAGCTCGCAGCTGGACCTGGTGGTGGCGGGCACCGAGGCCGCTGTGCTGATGGTGGAGTCCGAAGCGCAGCAGTTGTCCGAAGAGATCATGCTGGGCGCCGTGGTGTTCGGCCACGAGCAGGGCAAGGTGGCGATCAACGCCATCCATGAGCTGGTGCGCGACGCTGGCAAGCCCGTGTGGGACTGGCAGCCGCCTGCCAAGGACGAGACTTTCATCGCCAAGGTCACGGCCCTGGCAGAGGACAAGCTGCGCGCGGCTTACCAGATCCGCAGCAAGCAGGCCCGCACCCAGGCCTTGCGCGAGGCATCGGCCTCGGTGCTGGAATCGCTGAAGGGCGAGGGCGTGGAGTTCGACGCCGTGAAGGTCGAGGCCCTGCTGTTCGACATCGAAGCCAAGATCGTGCGCAGCCAGATCCTGGCCGGCGAGCCCCGCATCGACGGCCGCGACACGCGCACCGTGCGCCCCATCGAGATCCGCAACTCCGTGCTGCCCCGCACCCACGGCTCCGCCCTGTTCACGCGTGGCGAGACCCAGGCGCTGGTGGTGTCCACGCTGGGCACCGAGCGCGATGCGCAGCGCATCGACGCACTGGCCGGCGAGTTCGAAGACCGTTTCATCTTCCACTACAACATGCCTCCCTTCGCCACGGGTGAAGTGGGCCGCATGGGCTCGACCAAACGCCGCGAAATCGGCCACGGCCGCCTGGCCAAGCGCGCCCTGGTGGCCTGCCTGCCGAGCAAGGACGAGTTCCCCTACACCATCCGCGTGGTGTCGGAGATCACCGAATCCAACGGCTCCTCGTCCATGGCATCGGTCTGCGGCGGCTGCCTGTCGCTGATGGATGCCGGCGTGCCCATGAAGGCGCACGTGGCCGGCATCGCCATGGGCCTGATCAAGGAAGACAACCGCTTCGCCGTGCTGACCGACATCCTGGGCGATGAGGACCACCTGGGCGACATGGACTTCAAGGTGGCCGGTACGACCAACGGCATCACCGCCCTGCAGATGGACATCAAGATCC
Source organism: Diaphorobacter nitroreducens (assembly GCA_003755025.1). GTDB lineage: Bacteria > Pseudomonadota > Gammaproteobacteria > Burkholderiales > Burkholderiaceae_C > Diaphorobacter > Diaphorobacter nitroreducens. The sequence continues at coordinate 605,460 of RJVL01000001.1, forward strand.
AGGGCATCACCAAGGAAATCATGCAGGTCGCCCTGGCGCAGGCCAAGGAAGCACGTATGCACATCCTGGGCAAGATGCAGGAAGCCATGGGTGAAGCCAAGACCGAGATCTCATCCTTCGCGCCCAAGCTCTACACGATGAAGATCAACCCCGAGAAGATCCGCGACGTGATCGGCAAGGGCGGCGCCACCATCCGTGCCCTGACGGACGAGACCGGCTGCCAGATCAACATCGAGGAAGACGGCACCATCACCATCGCAGCCACCGAGGCTGCCAAGGCTGATGAAGCCAAGCGCCGCATCGAAGAGATCACGGCTGAGGTTGAAGTGGGCAAGATCTACGAAGGCCCTGTCACCAAGATCCTGGACTTCGGCGCGTTGATCAACCTGCTGCCCGGCAAGGACGGCCTGCTGCACATCAGCCAGATCGCCCACGAGCGTGTGGAAAAGGTCGGCGACTACCTGCAGGAAGGTCAGATCGTGAAGGTCAAGGTGCTGGAGACCGACGACAAGGGCCGCGTCAAGCTGTCCATGAAGGCGCTGGCTGACCGCCCCGCCGGCGACAGCGGCCGTCCCGCCCCTGCGGAGCGGGGCGAGCGTCGTGAGCGCCGTGATGGCGGTGCTTCCGAGCAACAGCAGCAGTAAGCCGGGGGTGTTCCTTCGGGAATACCTGTTTGCTATTGAAATGAGAGCTGCTAACGCCCGATGGACGGGCGCTAGCGGCTCAAATGATTCAAAACTGCCATGAATGACGTGATGCAGGCCGTAGAGATTGCGGCGTTTGGCCCGCCTGAGGGGCTGCGTCTCGCCGAGCGCCCGGTGCCGCAGCCGGGAGACGGCGAGTTGTTGATCCGCGTGGCGGCCAGCGGGGTGAACCGCCCCGACGTGCTGCAGCGCAAGGGCAACTACGCGCCACCCGCGGGCGTCTCCGATCTGCCGGGGCTGGAAGTGGCGGGCGTTGTCGAGTCCGGCGATGCCGCCGCCATGGCGCAGGCGGGCCTTCGCGTGGGCGACCGGGTGTGCGCTTTGGTTGCGGGCGGCGGTTATGCGCAGTGGTGCGTCGCGCCTGTTGCGCAATGCCTGCCGGTGCCGCAGGGCTTGAGCGACGTGGAGGCGGCCTCGCTGCCGGAAACCTTCTTTACCGTCTGGAGCAATGTGTTCGACCGCGGCCGCCTGCAGGCGGGAGAGGTCCTGCTGGTGCAGGGCGGCAGTAGCGGCATTGGCGTTACGGCTATTCAGTTGGCGCGTGCACGCGGCGCCACGGTCATCGTCACGGCGGGTTCGGACGAAAAGTGCGCAGCCTGCCTGGCGCTGGGTGCGCACCACGCGATCAACTACAAGACGCAGGATTTCGTGGCCGAGGCGCGGCGCCTTACCGATGGGCGCGGCGTGGACGTAGTGCTGGACATGGTGGCCGGCTCCTACGTGGCGCGCGAGGTTGAGTGCCTGGCCGAGGACGGCCGCGTGGTCATCATCGCGGTGCAGGGCGGGCTGGATGCGCAGTTCAATGCGGGGCTGGTGCTGCGCAGGCGGCTGACCATCACGGGCTCCACGCTGAGGCCGCGTCCCGTGGCGTTCAAGGGCGCCATTGCGCAGGCATTGCGTGAGCATGTCTGGCCGCTGCTGGCGTCGGGCGCGGTGAAGCCGGTCATCCACAGCACTTTCCCGGCCGCGCATGCCGCGCAGGCGCATGCGCTGATGGAATCCAACCAGCACGTGGGCAAGATTGTTTTGACATGGACGACATGACACAGAAAAAGAAACTCATTGCCGGCAACTGGAAGATGAACGGCAGCCTGCAGGCCAATGCGGCGCTGTTGCAGGCGCTACGCGACGGCTTGGGTGTGCCCGGCTGTGGCGTGGCGGTGGCCGTGCCGGCGCCCTACCTGGCGCAGGTGCAGGCCTTGGTCGCGGGCAGCGAAATCGCTCTGGCCGCCCAGGATGTGTCGCAGCATGAAAGGGGCGCGTTCACCGGCGAGGTCTCTGTGAGTATGTTGCGCGACTTTGGTGCACGCTACGCGCTTGTGGGGCACTCCGAGCGTCGCCAATACCATGGCGAAACCGATGCCGTGGTCGCGGCCAAGGCCCAGCGGGCGCTCTCGGGCGGCGTCACGCCGATCGTATGCGTGGGAGAAACTCTGGCCGAGCGCGAGGCGGGCCAGACCGAGACCGTCGTCAAGCGCCAACTGGCGGCTGTGATCCATGCCGTGGGGCACTGCGTGAGCGAGATCGTGGTGGCCTACGAGCCTGTCTGGGCCATCGGCACCGGTCGCACGGCAACGCCAGAGCAGGCGCAGCAGGTGCATGCGGTACTGCGCGCTCAGCTCGCCGCCGCGACCGAGAGCGCGGATCGCGTGCTCATCCTGTATGGCGGCAGCATGAATGCTGCCAACGCAGCCGAACTGCTGGCGCAGCCGGATATCGATGGGGGCCTGGTGGGCGGTGCGTCGCTCAAGGCCGCGGATTTCTTGAAAATTATCGCTGCAGCGCATAGCTGACAAGCGCTGGTAGCTATTAAATTAGGAGTGATGGGATTATGGGACTGGTTGTGAACGTGATTCTGGCGGTGCAGATGCTGACCGCCCTCGGGATGATTGGGTTGATCCTGATCCAGCACGGTAAGGGTGCGGACATGGGGGCAGCCTTCGGTAGTGGCAGTTCCGGCAGCTTGTTTGGGGCCAGCGGCAGCGCCAACTTCCTTTCGCGCACCACGGCGGTCCTGGCGACGGTGTTCTTCGTGGCAACCCTGGCATTGGCATACTTTGGCAACCAGCGTCCGGTGAGCACTGGTAGTGTTCTGGAGACGCCCGCAGCCGCTGTCCCCGCCTCGACGGCGCCTGCGGTCGATGCCTCTGCGGCGGCCCCAGCGCCGGCGGTGGAGCCTGCCTCCGGCGCCGCTCAGATCCCGACCAAGTGAACGTTTGAGGCGTCGCAAAAAAACGCCTCATCCGTTTGTGACAGGGTTTTTCCGGGGTAGAATCCCGGATTGTCTGGAAAGCCAAAACCGTTATTTCCGGTCCTCATGCCATCCAGATGCATACAGCAGCCGTCGTGGTGAAATTGGTAGACACGCTATCTTGAGGGGGTAGTGGCGAAAGCTGTGCGAGTTCGAGTCTCGCCGACGGCACCAATCACAAGAAGCCGCCTCCCTGGTCCGCGTTGCGGGGCATGCGAGGCGGTTTTTCAGCGGTGAGCACATCTGCCAGATGAACCTCGATCAATACCTCCCTGTCCTATTGTTCATTCTGGTCGGCATCGGTGTCGGTGTGGTGCCGCTTCTTCTGGGCTATGTGCTTGGCCCCAATCGCCCGGATCCGGCGAAAAACTCCCCTTATGAGTGCGGCTTCGAGGCATTTGAAGACGCGCGTATGAAGTTCGACGTGCGCTACTACCTGGTGGCCATCCTCTTCATTCTGTTCGACCTGGAAATTGCCTTCCTCTTCCCTTGGGCGGTGACTCTGCAAGAGGTGGGGGTGACGGGCTTTGTCGCTGTGCTGGTTTTCCTGGCCATCCTCGTGGTGGGCTTTGCCTACGAATGGAAAAAAGGCGCCCTCAACTGGGAATGAGCCGCCGCTCAAAGGAATGACGCAATGATTGAAGGTGTGATGAAGGAAGGCTTCATCACCACGAGTTATGACTCCGTGGTGAACTGGGCCAAGACCGGATCCCTTTGGCCCATGACCTTCGGACTGGCCTGCTGCGCTGTCGAGATGATGCATGCTGCCGCCGCACGTTATGACCTGGGGCGTTTTGGCGCGGAAGTGTTCCGGGCGAGCCCGCGACAGTCGGACCTGATGATCGTGGCCGGCACGCTGTGCAACAAGATGGCGCCCGCTCTGCGCAAGGTGTACGACCAAATGGCCGAGCCGCGCTGGGTCATCTCCATGGGCTCTTGTGCCAACGGCGGGGGTTACTACCACTACAGCTATTCGGTGGTGCGTGGCTGTGATCGCATCGTCCCTGTGGATGTGTATGTTCCCGGCTGTCCTCCGACGGCCGAGGCGCTGATCTACGGGATCATTCAGCTGCAGCAGAAGATCCGCCGCACCCACACCATTGCGCGCGCCTGAAGGGACGAAGATGACTGCTATTGCCATTCACCCCGAGAGCCTGCGGGACGTGGTTGCCTCCGCTCTGGGTGACCGCGTGCGCCAGATCTCGGTGGCGCTGGATGAGGTGACCGTGGTGGTGTCCGCTGCGCGCTATCTCGAAGCCATGCAAATCCTGCGCGATGCGCCCGATTGCAAGTTCGAGCAATTGATTGATCTGTGCGGCGTCGACTATTCTGCCTATGGCGCCACGGGCTCGGAAGGACCGCGCTACGCCGTGGTTTCCCATTTGCTGTCCGTTTCCCTCAACCAGCGGTTGCGCGTGAAGGTGTTCTGCTCCGACGACGACTTCCCCATCGTCGCCTCGGTTACCGACATCTGGAACTCGGCCAACTGGTTTGAGCGCGAGGCATTCGATCTGTTCGGCATCGTGTTTGATGGGCACAACGATCTGCGCCGCATCCTGACCGATTACGGATTCATCGGCCACCCGTTCCGCAAGGATTTCCCCTTGTCCGGCCATGTCGAGATGCGCTATGACGCCGACCAGCGTCGCGTGATCTATGAGCCCGTGACCATCGAGCCGCGCGAAGTGACGCCGCGCATCATCCGCGAAGACAAGTACGGAGGCCTGCACTGAGGCGGCGTGCCGCTTGGTGATCGACCATGGCTGAAATCAAGAACTACTCCCTGAACTTCGGACCGCAGCACCCGGCAGCACACGGCGTGCTGCGCTTGGTGCTGGAACTGGATGGCGAGGTCGTACAACGGGCCGACCCGCACATCGGGCTGTTGCACCGTGCCACCGAAAAGCTGGCAGAGCACAAGACCTACATCCAGTCCTTGCCCTACATGGACCGTCTCGATTACGTGTCCATGATGTGCAACGAGCAGGCCTACTGCTTGGCCATCGAGAAGATGCTGGGCATCGAGGTGCCACTGCGCGCGAAGTACATCCGAACGATGTTCGGCGAAATCACGCGCCTGCTGAACCACCTGATGTGGCTGGGTTCGCACGGTAACGACTGCGGCAGCTCCACGATCCTCATCTATACCTTCCGTGAGCGGGAGGACTTGTTCGACATGTACGAGGCCGTTTCTGGCGCTCGCATGCACGCTGCCTACTTTCGTCCGGGAGGCGTGTACCGGGACCTGCCGGACAGCATGGCCCAGTACAAGGTCAGCAAGATCAAGAACGCCAAGGCTATCGAGGAGCTCAACCGTAACCGCCAGGGTTCGCTGCTGGATTTCATCGACGATTTCACGCAGCGCTTCCCCAAGTGCGTAGACGAGTATGAGACCCTGCTGACGGACAACCGGATCTGGAAGCAGCGTACGGTGGGCATCGGCGTAGTGCCGGCTGAGCGCGCCTTGAACCTGGGCATGACCGGTCCGATGCTGCGCGGCTCGGGCATTGCGTGGGACCTGCGCAAGAAGCAACCCTACGACGCCTATGACCGCGTGGACTTCGATGTGCCGGTCGGGGTCACGGGCGATAGCTATGACCGCTATCTCGTTCGCGTGCAAGAGATGCGCGAGTCCAATCGCATCATCAAGCAGTGCGTCGATTGGCTCAGGGCCAACCCCGGCCCCGTCATCACGGACAACCACAAGATCGCGCCGCCCTCGCGCGAGGCCATGAAGTCCAACATGGAAGAGCTGATCCACCATTTCAAGCTCTTCACGGAAGGCTTCCGCGTGCCGGCGGGCGAGGCTTACGCGGCCGTTGAGCACCCCAAGGGGGAGTTCGGTATCTACATGGTGAGCGACGGTGCGAACAAGCCCTACCGCCTGAAGATCCGCGCACCCGGGTTCGCGCATCTGGCCACACTCGACGAAATGGCGCGGGGCCACATGCTGGCCGACGCCGTGGCCATCATCGGCACCATGGATATCGTGTTCGGAGAGATTGACCGATGATTACCGAAGCGACCAAGCAACGTTTTGCCCGCGAAGTGGCGAAATACCCCGCAGACCAGAAACAGTCGGCGGTGATGGCGTGCCTGTCCATCGTCCAGCAGGAACAGGGCTGGGTCAGCGCCGAGAGCGAGGCCGTGATCGCCGAGTACCTGGGCATGCCCCAGATCGCCGTGCATGAGGTCACCACGTTCTACAACATGTACAACCAGCAGCCGGTGGGCAAGTACAAGCTGGCCGTCTGCACCAATTTGCCGTGTCAGCTGCGCCGTGGGCAGGATGCGCTGCACCACCTTGAGAAGAAGCTGGGCATTTCCATGGGCGAAACCACCGCCGATGGCCTTTTCACCTTGCAGCAATGCGAATGCCTGGGGGCCTGCGCCGACGCGCCCGTGATGCTGGTCAATGACCGCAACATGTGCAGTTTCATGGACGACGACAAGCTCGACCAGATGGTGGATGGCCTGCGCGCTGCGGAGGGCAAACAATGACCACGGCTGCACAAGTGCTGTCGCAATTTCAGGCGACGGGCGTACAGACCTGCTTCCATGACCGCCATATCAATCCGCAGATCTATGCGGGCTTGAACGGCAGCAACTGGAGCCTCAAGGATTACGAGGCCCGGGGAGGCTACCAGGCCCTGGGCAAGCTGCTGGGCAAGGATGGTGGTGAAGGCCTGACCCAGGACCAGGTGATCGCCACCATGAAGGAATCCGGTCTGCGCGGGCGTGGTGGTGCGGGCTTCCCGACTGGCCTGAAGTGGAGCTTCATGCCGCGTCAGTTCCCTGGCCAGAAATACTTGGTCTGCAATTCCGACGAGGGGGAGCCGGGCACGTGCAAGGATCGCGACATCCTGATGTACAACCCGCACATCGTGATCGAGGGCATGATCATCGCGGCCTACGCGATGGGCATCTCTGTGGGCTACAACTACATCCACGGCGAGATCTTCCAGGTCTACGAGCGCTTTGAAGCGGCGTTGGAAGAGGCGCGCGCTGCAGGCTATCTGGGTGACAACATCCTGGGCAGCAGCTTCAGCTTCCAACTGCATGCGCACCATGGCTTTGGGGCGTATATCTGCGGTGAGGAAACCGCGTTGCTGGAATCGCTGGAAGGCAAGAAGGGCCAGCCGCGCTTCAAGCCGCCATTCCCGGCCAGCTTTGGCCTGTACGGCAAACCCACCACGATCAACAACACCGAGACGTTCGCCGCGGTGCCGTGGATCATCCGCAATGGCGGTCAGGCTTACCTTGAGTGCGGCAAGCCCAACAACGGCGGCACCAAGATCTTCTCGGTGTCCGGCGACGTAGAGCGTCCAGGCAACTATGAAGTGCCCTTGGGCACGCCATTTGCCAAGCTGCTGGAACTGGCGGGTGGCGTGCGCAAGGGTCGCCAGCTCAAGGCGGTGATTCCGGGCGGTTCTTCCGCTCCCGTGTTGCCGGCGTCCATCATCATGGAATGCACGATGGACTACGACTCCATCGCCAAGGCCGGCTCCATGCTGGGCTCGGGCGCCGTGATCGTGATGGACGATTCCCGCAACATGGTGGAGAGCCTGCTGCGCCTGTCGTATTTCTACGCGCATGAATCCTGCGGTCAGTGCACACCCTGCCGTGAAGGCACGGGCTGGATGTGGCGCGTGATCAATCGTATCCAGCACGAAGCCGGGCGGGAGAGCGATCTGGACCTGCTCAATTCCGTCGCGGACAACATTCAGGGCCGGACCATCTGCGCGCTGGGCGATGCGGCAGCCATGCCGGTGCGCGCCATGCTCAAGCATTTCCGTCCGGAGTTTGAAGCGCTGATCCGAAACGCCCACCCATCGGGTTCCACCCCCGCCAGCGCCTGAACGCGAGTACAGCATATGGTTGAAATCGAACTGGACGGGAAGAAGGTAGAAGTCACCGAAGGCTGCATGGTGATGCATGCGGCCGAGAAGGTGGGTACCTACATTCCCCATTTCTGCTACCACAAGAAGCTTTCCATTGCCGCCAATTGCCGCATGTGCCTGGTGGAGGTGGAGAAGGCCCCCAAACCCCTGCCAGCATGCGCCACACCCGTGACGCAGGGCATGATCGTGCGCACCAAGAGCGACAAGGCGATCAAGGCCCAGCAATCGGTGATGGAGTTCCTGCTCATCAATCACCCGCTGGACTGCCCCATCTGCGACCAGGGCGGCGAATGCCAGTTGCAGGATCTGGCCGTAGGTTATGGCGGCGATTCCTCGCGCTACGGCGAGGAAAAGCGCGTGGTGGCGCACAAGGACGTGGGCCCACTGATCTCCATGGAAGAGATGACCCGCTGCATCCATTGCACGCGTTGTGTTCGTTTCGGCCAGGAAATCGCCGGCGTGATGGAACTCGGCATGGTGAACCGTGGCGAGCATTCGGAGATCACGACCGTGATCGGCGATACCGTCGACTCGGAACTGTCGGGCAACATGATCGACCTGTGCCCGGTGGGGGCGCTGACCAGCAAGCCCTTCCGCTACAGCGCCCGCACGTGGGAACTTTCTCGCCGCAAATCCGTGAGTCCGCACGACTCCACGGGCGCCAATATCATTGTGCAGGTCAAGAACCACAAGGTCATGCGCGTCGTCCCGTTCGAGAACGAGGATGTCAACGAGTGCTGGATTGCTGACCGCGACCGTTTTTCCTATGAGGCATTGAATTCCCCCGACCGCCTGACACGTCCCATGCTCAAACAGGGCGGGGAGTGGAAGGAAGTCGATTGGCAGACGGCTCTGGAATATGTGGCCAACGGTCTGCGGTGCGTCAAAACCGAGCACGGCGCCCAGAGCATCGGAGCGCTGGTAAGCCCGCACAGCACAGTAGAAGAGTTGTTCCTGGCCGGCGCGCTGGTGCGCGGGTTGGGTAGCGACAACATCGACCACCGTCTGCGCCATGCGGAGTTCGGCAAGGCCGAAGGTGTGCGCTGGCTGGGGACGTCCATCGCATCCCTGAGCACGCTGCAGTCCGTGTTGGTCGTTGGATCGAATCTGCGCAAGGACCATCCCTTGTTTGCACAGCGAATTCGGCAGGCAGCGCGCCATGGGTGTGCGGTAAACGCTATTAATTCAGTAGCGAGTGATTGGGCTATTCCGAATGTCCGCACCAAGCTGGCCCCAGCGGCCGGCTGGAGCACGGCGCTGGCGGAAGTCGCAGCCGCCATCGCTGCAGAGAAGGGCGTGGCTGCCCCCGTGCAAGGGGCTGCCACCAGCGAAGAAGCCCGGGCCATTGCTGCTGCATTGCTGACGGGGGAGCGCAAAGCCATTCTGCTGGGCAATGGTGCTGCCCATCATGCCCAAGCGTCCAGCCTGCTGGCGCTGGCGCAGTGGATCGGTGCCCAGACCGGAGCGACGGTGGGTTACCTGACGGAGGCCGCCAATACGGTCGGTGCGCAGTTCGTGGGTGCGCAACCTCAAGAGGGCGGGCTGAACGCTGCACAAATGCTGGATGGCCGCCTGAAGGCAGCCCTGCTGCTGAATGTGGAGCCTGAGCACGACTCCGCCTTGGGTGCTGCAGCGGCTCAAGCTTTGGCGCAGACCGACATGGTCGTCACGCTGAGCCCGTTCAAGACCAACCTCGAGTTCAGCGACGTGCTGCTGCCGATCGCTCCGTTCTCCGAGACCTCGGGTAGTTTCGTCAACGCCGAAGGGCGCCTGCAGAGCTTCCATGCCGTGGTCAAGCCGGCCGGCGAGGCGCGTCCTGCGTGGAAGGTATTGCGCGTGCTGGGCAATCTGCTCGGGCTGGAAGGCATGGACTACGAGACGTCCCAGGACGTGCTGGTCCGTGCGACCGGCAAGCCCGCAGGTGAGTGCACGCTGCTGCCGGCGGAGCGCCTGAGCAACGCCACATCGGCCGAGCCGAAGCTGGGCGGCGAGTGTGCTGAACCCGTCGTGGCAGCCATCTATCAGCTCGACAGCCTGGTGCGCCGCGCACCGTCGCTGCAACTGACTGCCGACGCGCGCGCGGCACGTGAAGGAGTCGCCGCATGATCGATGCAATCTACAACGGCGGCCTCAATCTGGTTGCCGCCGGATGGTGGACCGGGGTGGCTTGGCCCGTACTCTGGATCCTGATCAAGATCGTCTGCATCGTGGGCCCCCTGATGGGTGCCGTGGCCTACCTGACGCTGTGGGAGCGCAAGCTGCTGGGCTTCATGCAGGTGCGCATGGGCCCCAACCGCGTGGGCCCCTTCGGTTTGCTGCAACCTCTGGCTGACGGTCTGAAATTGCTCTCGAAGGAGTTGATCCAGCCCACGGCCGCGGCCAAGGGCTTGTTCTACCTCGGCCCGGTCATGGCCATCATGCCTGCCCTGGCGGCCTGGGTGGCGATTCCCTTCGGGCCCGATGTAGCGCTTGCCAACGTCAATGCGGGTCTGTTGCTGATCATGGCCATCACCTCCATCGAGGTCTACGGCGTGATCATTGCGGGGTGGGCGTCCAACTCCAAGTACGCCTTTCTGGGCGCGCTGCGTGCGTCTGCGCAGATGGTGAGCTACGAAATTGCCATGGGTTTCTGCTTCCTGGTCGTCATCATGGTATCGGGCAGCATGAACCTGACCGAGATCGTGCTGGGCCAAGGGCAGGGCACGATGGCGGCCATGGGCCTGAACTTCCTGTCGTGGAATTGGCTGCCCCTGCTGCCCATCTTCTTGGTCTACCTGATCTCGGGCGTGGCCGAAGTGAACCGCCACCCGTTTGACGTGGTGGAAGGTGAGGCGGAAATCGTCGCCGGTCACATGGTCGAGTATTCAGGCATGGGTTTCGCCATCTTCTTCCTGGCCGAATACGCCAGCATGTGGCTGGTTTCCATCCTGGCGGTGGTGATGTTCCTGGGCGGCTGGCTGCCGCCGATCGAAGCCCTGGGCTTCGTTCCGGGCTGGATCTGGCTGGGCATCAAGACGTTCCTGGTGGTATCCATGTTCATTTGGATTCGTGCCACGTTCCCGCGCTTCCGCTATGACCAGATCATGCGTCTGGGTTGGAAGATCTTTATTCCGGTCACGCTGGTATGGCTGTTGATCGTGGGCGCCTGGTTGCTGTCGCCCTGGAACATCTGGAAATAAGCGGGGACATCCATGGCTGCTGTTGCTGCTCCTGCATCCTTTTCAATCAAGGATTTCTTCAAGAGCTTCATGCTCTGGGAACTGGCGAAGGGCATGGCCCTGACCGGTCGCTATACCTTCCGACGCAAGGTCACTGTGCAGTTCCCCGAGGAGAAGACGCCGTTGTCGCCGCGCTTTCGCGGCCTGCACGCGCTGCGCCGTTACGACAACGGCGAAGAGCGCTGCATTGCCTGCAAGCTGTGCGAAGCGGTGTGCCCGGCGCTGGCCATCACCATCGAGTCGGACGTGCGTGAGGACGGTTCGCGCCGTACCACCCGTTATGACATCGACCTGACCAAGTGCATTTTTTGTGGCTTTTGCGAAGAGAGCTGCCCGGTGGATTCCATCGTGGAGACGCAGATCTTCGAATACCACGGCGAGAAGCGCGGTGATCTGTACTTCACCAAGGACATGCTGCTGGCCGTGGGCGACCGCTACGAGCCCGAGATCGCAGCCGCCAAGGCGGCGGACGCCAAGTACCGTTGATCGGGTTGCCTCACCGCACCTGACTTTTTGAAAAGACCCGATTCATGGACGCCAAAACCGGTTTCTTCTACTTGTTCTCGGTAGTGCTGCTATACGCGGCCTTCCGGGTCATCACGGCGCGCAACCCCGTGCATGCCGTGCTGCATCTGATTCTTGCCTTCTCGCAGGCCGCCGGCGTGTGGTTTCTGCTGAAGGCGGAATTCCTCGCCATCACGCTGGTGCTCGTCTACCTGGGCGCCGTGATGGTGCTGTTCCTCTTTGTCGTGATGATGCTGGACATCCGCATCGATACCGTGCGACGCGGTTTCTGGAAGCACTTTCCTTTGGCGGCATTCATCGGTGCCCTGGTGGCATTCGAGATGGCCGCGGTGCTCATGACTGGTTTTCGCGGCATCGAAGAGCCCAAGGCCGTTGAAGTGCTGGTGAATGCTGCGGGGCAGGTGGTGCCTTACTCGAACACCAAAGCCTTGGGCAAACTGCTCTACACAGAGTACCTGTACCCCGTTGAAGTGGCTGCGGTGATCCTGCTGGTGGCCATGATTGCAGCCATCGCCCTGACCTTGCGCCAGCGCAAGGACTCCAAGGCCATTGACCCTTCGGAGCAGGTGCGCGTGCGTGCCCGTGATCGCCTTGTCATGGTCCAGTTGCCCGTCACGCAGCAGGCCGCTGCGCCAGCAGTTCCCGAGTCTGCAGAGGAGAAGAAGCAATGACATTGACTCTGGGTCACTTTCTCTCGCTAGGCGCCATGCTGTTCGCCCTGGCGGTGATTGGCATCTTCCTGAACCGTAAGAACCTCATCGTCCTGCTCATGGCGATCGAACTGATGCTGCTCGCGGTCAACATCAACTTCGTGGCGTTTTCTCATTACCTGGGCGATATGCACGGTCAGGTATTCGTGTTCTTCATCCTCACGGTGGCGGCTGCTGAGTCCGCCATTGGCCTGGCCATCCTGGTGCTGCTGTTCCGTAACAAGACCAGCATTGATGCGGAAGATCTCAACACCCTCAAGGGTTGATGGGTCGCCCCGGTACTTGCAAGGTTCTCAAGAATGAGTCAAACCCTTTCTGCTTCGACGCTGCTGGCGGTGCCCCTGGCGCCGCTCGTCGGCTCCGTGCTTGCGGGCATCTTTGGCACGGCCTTCGGCGGCAACTGGTTCGGTCGCCGTGCTTCCCATTCGCTCACCATCCTGGGGGTGTTGGTCGCCTTCGTGCTCTCGGCGATGACGCTCAAGAGCGTGGCTGTGGATGGCGCCCGTTTCAACGAGACCATCTATACGTGGATGGTGGTGGGCGGTCTGAAGATGGAGGTGGGCTTCCTCATCGACAGCCTCACCGCCATGATGATGTGCGTGGTGACCTTCGTCTCCTTGATGGTGCACATCTACACCATCGGCTACATGGAGGAGGACGAAGGCTATAACCGTTTCTTTGCCTACATCTCGCTGTTCACGTTCTCCATGCTCATGCTTGTCATGAGCAACAACCTGCTGCAACTGTTCTTTGGCTGGGAGGCGGTGGGCTTGGTGTCCTACCTGCTGATCGGCTTCTGGTTCAACAAACAGTCGGCGATCTTCGCCAACATGAAGGCCTTCCTGGTCAACCGCGTCGGCGACTTCGGCTTCATCCTTGGCATTGGCTTGATCGCTGCCTACGCGGGCACCTTCAACTACAGCGAGATCTTCGCCAAGTCGGGCGAACTGGGCGCGATTGGCTTCCCCGGCACCGACTGGATGCTGATCACCGTGATCTGCATCTGCCTGTTCATCGGCGCGATGGGCAAGTCTGCTCAGTTCCCGCTGCACGTGTGGCTGCCCGACTCGATGGAAGGCCCGACACCGATTTCGGCGCTGATTCACGCGGCCACCATGGTGACGGCCGGCATTTTCATGGTGTCGCGCATGTCGCCGCTGTTTGAGTTGTCGGATACCGCGCTGAACTTCATTCTGGTGATCGGCGCGATCACCGCACTGTTCATGGGTTTCTTGGGCATCATCCAGAACGACATCAAGCGGGTGGTGGCGTATTCCACGCTGTCGCAGCTGGGTTACATGACCGTGGCCCTGGGCGCATCGGCCTATTCGGTGGCCGTCTTCCACCTGATGACGCATGCGTTCTTCAAGGCCTTGCTGTTCCTGGGCGCCGGCTCGGTGATCATGGGCATGCACCACAACCAGGACATCCGCTGGATGGGAGGCGTACGCAAGTACATGCCCATCACTTGGATTACCTCGCTGTTGGGATCTCTGGCCCTGATCGGCACGCCGCTGTTCTCAGGCTTCTATTCCAAGGACAGCATCATCGAGGCGGTGCATGCCAGCACGCTGCCGGCTGCGGGCTTCGCCCATTTCGCCGTACTGGCCGGCGTGTTCGTGACGGCGTTCTACTCCTTCCGTATGTATTTCCTTGTGTTCCACGGCAAGGAGCGCTACGACCAGAATCCCGATGCGCACCACGGCGGCCACCATGGCCACGATGACCATCATGAGCCGCATGAGTCCCCGTGGGTGGTGACCGTCCCGCTGATTCTGTTGGCCATTCCCTCCGTGCTGATCGGCTTCATGACCATCCAGCCGATGCTGTTTGGCGATTTCTTCAAGGACGTGATCTTCGTGGACGCCGCCAAGCACCCCGCGATGGCGGAACTGGCGGAGATCTTCCACGGTCCGTTGGCCATGGCTCTGCACGGCCTGCAGACGGCACCATTCTGGCTGGCACTGGCTGGCGTCGCGATGGCGTACTACATGTACATGGTCAACCCGGCGCTGCCCGCGGCCATCAAGCGTATGTTCCAGCCGATCTATACCTTGTTCGAAAACAAGTATTACCTCGACTGGATCAACGAGAACATCATCGCACGTGGTGCCCGTGGCCTGGGCATTGCCCTGTGGAAGGGCGGCGACCAAGGCGTGATCGACGGAGCACTCGTGAACGGCTCGTGGAAGCTCGTGGGACGTATCGCAGGCCTGGTGCGCTGGCTCCAGTCGGGCTATGTCTACCACTATGCGCTGGTGATGATCCTGGGTGTGTTCGCGCTCATGACTTATTTCGTCTGGCTCAACAAGTAGGAGAAAAAAGAAAATGGGTTTGTTGAGTCTTGCCATCTGGGTGCCCATTGCTTTCGGCACCCTTCTGCTGGCCTTGGGGCGCGACGAGCATGCACGCATGGTCCGCTGGCTGGCGCTCATCGGCGCGCTGCTGGGTTTGGCCGTCACGCTCCCGCTCATGGGCGGCTTCGACAACGGCAGCGCGGCTGCACAGTTTGTCGAAAAGTCCATGTGGATCGAGCGCTTCAACGTCTACTACCACCTGGGTGTGGACGGCATCGCTTTCTGGTTCGTGCCGCTGACGGCGTTCATCACCGTCATCGTTGTGATTGCCTCCTGGGAATCGATCACCGAGCGGGTGAATCAGTACATGGGGGCGTTCCTGATCCTTTCGGGTCTGATGGTCGGCGTCTTCAGCGCCATGGACGGCATGCTGTTCTACGTGTTCTTCGAGGCCACGCTGATCCCCATGTACCTGATCATCGGTATCTGGGGCGGGCCGAACAAGATTTATGCGGCTTTCAAGTTTTTCCTGTACACGCTGCTGGGCTCGCTGCTCACGCTGATTGCGTTCATCTACCTGTACAACCAGTCGGGCGGCAGCTTTGACATCGCTACGTGGCACAAGCTGCCCCTGTCGGCTACTGCGCAAACCCTGCTGTTCTTTGCCTTCTTCGCGGCGTTTGCCGTGAAGGTGCCTATGTGGCCGGTGCATACCTGGCTGCCCGATGTGCACGTGGAAGCGCCCACGGGCGGCTCCGCAGTGCTGGCCGCCATCATGCTGAAGCTGGGCGCGTATGGTTTCCTGCGCTTCTCGCTGCCGATCGCACCAGACGCTTCGCGCGAATGGGCGTGGCTGATGATCACCCTGTCGCTGGTGGCTGTGATCTACGTGGGGCTGGTGGCCATGGTGCAAAAGGACATGAAGAAACTCGTGGCCTACTCGTCGGTTGCGCACATGGGCTTTGTCACGCTGGGCTTCTTCGTCTTCAATGACATGGGTGTCTCGGGTGGCCTGGTCCAGATGATTGCGCACGGCTTCGTGTCCGGCGCCATGTTCCTGTGCATTGGCGTGCTGTACGACCGCGTGCATTCGCGCGAGATCGCTTCCTATGGCGGCGTGGTCAACACCATGCCCAAGTTCGCGGCCTTTGCGCTGCTGTTCACCATGGCCAATTGCGGGCTGCCGGCTACGGCGGGCTTCGTCGGTGAATGGATGGTCATCATCGCCGCCGTGAAATTCGATTTTTGGGTCGGCCTTGGCGCGGCGTTGGCGTTGATCCTGGGCGCCAGCTATTCGCTGTGGATGTACAAGCGCGTCTACCTGGGCCCCGTCACGAACGACAACGTGCGCGGCCTGACGGATATTGGCGGGCGAGAATTCCTTGTGCTGGGGTTGCTGGCGATTGCCGTGCTGTACATGGGCGTCTATCCCAAGCCGTTCACGGACGTGATGGATGTGTCCGTGGCAGAGTTGCTCAAGCATGTTGCGCAATCCAAGCTCAACTGACCAGACTGAACCGAGAGATACGAGATGATTGACAACATCAGCTGGCTGGCGATTTATCCCGAGATCGTGCTGCTGGTCATGGCTTGCGTGATTGCCCTGGTGGATCTGGGCGTCAGCAGCGCGCGCCGCACGGGAACCTACGTGCTCACCATGCTCACCCTGGCGGTGGTGGCGGCGCTCCAGGCCATGTACGCGAGCAGTGGCAACACCTTCTATGCCTGGGGCAACATGGTTGTCAGCGATGCCATGGGCAATTGGCTCAAGTGCTTCGCGACCGTGGCCGTGATGGTCCTGCTCGTTTATGGCCGTCCCTATGCCGCGGACCGCGACATGCTGCGTGGTGGTGAGTTGTTCACGCTGACCATGCTCGCTCTGCTGGGGATGTTTGTGCTGATCTCGGCCAACAACTTCCTGCTGATCTATCTGGGTCTGGAACTGCTCACGCTCTCCAGCTATGCCCTGGTGGCCCTGCGGCGCGACAACACCACGGCCACCGAGGCCGCGATGAAATATTTCGTACTGGGTGCCATGGCCAGCGGCTTCCTGCTGTATGGCCTGTCCATGCTCTACGGCGCCACCGGTTCGCTGGACATCGGCCAGGTATTCAAGGCCATCAACGCGGGGCAGATCCGTCACCAGGTACTGGTGTTCGGTCTGGTGTTCGTGGTCGCCGGGCTGGCTTTCAAGATGGGCGTGGTTCCGTTCCATATGTGGGTGCCTGACGTGTACCAGGGCGCGCCTACGGCCGTGACGCTGTTCATCGGTAGCGCACCCAAGCTGGCCGCGTTCGCCATGACCATCCGCCTCCTGGTGGACGGCCTGTTGCCGCTGGCCATCGACTGGCAGCAGATGCTCGCGGTACTGGCCATCGGGTCGCTGCTGGTGGGTAACCTGGCTGCGATCATGCAGACCAATCTCAAGCGCATGCTGGCGTACTCGACGATCTCGCAGATGGCATTCGTGCTACTGGGCCTGATGTCGGGTGTGGTGCATGGCAACGTGGACGCCACCGCTGTGGAGAACGCCTACAGCTCCGCCATGTTCTACGTGGTGACCTATGTGCTCACCACGTTGGCGGCCTTCGGTGTGATCCTGCTGTTGGCGCGCGAAGGTTTTGAAAGCGAAGAAATTTCCGACCTGGCCGGTCTGAACCAGCGCAGCCCGCTGTACGCAGGCGTGATGGCCGTGTGTCTGTTCTCGATGGCCGGCATTCCGCCGCTGGTCGGTTTCTATGCCAAGCTGGCCGTGCTGCAAGCGCTGGTCGCGTCCGGCCAGGTACTGCACATCGCCTTGGCGGTATTCGCCGTCATGATGTCGTTGATCGGCGCGTTCTACTACCTCCGCGTGGTGAAGGTGATGTACTTCGACGCACCATTGACTGCTACCAGCGTGTCCGCACCGTTGGACGTGCGTGTGGTGCTGACCATCAATGGCGCTCTGGTCCTGGTCCTGGGACTGCTGCCGGGTGGGCTCATGGCCCTGTGCGCCGATGCCATCGTGCGCGCCCTCGCCACCTGACCGGGCGCCGCGGCTGCCATGACCCAGACGGGGGCCATCTGGCTGGTAATTTTGGCCGCCCTTGTGGCGGCCAATCTCCCTTTCATCAATGACCGGTGGCTGGTCGTCGGCGCACGCGCCCGGGAAGGCAAACCCTTCTTCGTCCGCGCGCTGGAATTGGTGTTGCTGTACTTCCTGGTCGGTGGTCTGGCGTTGGCGCTCGAGAAACGGGCAGGGCAGATTGCGCCCCAGGGCTGGGAGTTCTACGCGGTCACCGGGGCGTTGTTCGTGACGCTGGCATTTCCGGGGTTCGTCTACCGCTACCTGATGCGTCGCCGCGACCGCAGCGCCGCCGAGGACTGATGAGGGTTGGCCTTGAAGGTACTCGACCTGCTGTGTTCGCTCGACCACACGTTTGAAGGCTGGTTTGCGAGTGAGGGCGACTTTCACAGCCAGCAGGCACGTGGCCTGGTGCAGTGTCCGATGTGCGGAGACTCGCAGGTGCGCAAGGGGGTCAGCGCTCCCCGGTTGAACCTGAGCACCGGGGCCTCCACATCGCGGGAGGCCGCTGCGACGGCTCCCGCTCCCGTTCCGCCAGAGGGGGTATCCGCCGCCTTTCAGGCCACATGGCTTGCCGTGGCGCGCCGGGTCATGGCGCAGACCGAGGACGTGGGAGACCGCTTCGCATCCGAGGCACGCCGCATGCACTACGGCGAGACGGAAGAGCGCGGCATACGCGGCCAAGCGACGCCCCAGGAAACCGCCGAGCTGCTGGATGAGGGTATTGCAGTGCTGCCGCTGGTGTTGCCGCAGGCAGCGAAAGAGCCTCTGCACTAGGGTTCTGGCTCTGGCTGGCTCTAGCGCGTCGGCGCCGCCCCAAATGACCCTTCAACGCGAGAACTGCAGCGCTGCCAAGCGGGCATAGACGCCGCCCTGATGCAGCAAGTCCTCATGCCGCCCCTGCTCGACGATGCATCCATTGTCCATGACCACGATGCGGTCCGCATGCTGGACGGTGGCCAGCCGGTGGGCGATGACCAGGGTAATACGTTGGCGGGAATGCTGGCGAAGCGCGGTGTCCAGCGCAAGCTGCACGGCACGCTCGCTGTGCGCGTCTAGGGCGCTTGTGGCCTCGTCCAGGAGCAGTACGGGGGCGTTCTTCAGCAGCGCGCGGGCTATGGCGATGCGCTGGCGTTGGCCTCCTGAGAGGCGCACGCCATGCTCGCCGAGAAAGGTGTCGTACCCCTGCGGCAGCGCGTCGATGAATTCATGGGCAAATGCGGCGCGTGCCGCTGCTTTCACCGCGTGCCGGCTCGCCTGCGGATCGCCATAGCGGATATTGTCCAGGGCCGATGCGGAAAAAATCTCGGCGTCTTGCGGAACCACGCCAATGTGGCTTCGCAGCACCTGCGGGTCTATGTCGCGCAAATCCACGCCACCCAACGTGATGCGGCCCTCGCTCACGTCGTAGAAGCGTTGCAGCAATTGAAAGACGGTGGACTTGCCGGCGCCGCTGCTGCCCACCAACGCAACGGTTTCTCCTGGCAGCAGGCGCAGGTCGAAGTGGCGCAGCGCGGGTGGCACGGGGCGCGAGGGATAGGAGAAGCCTACGCCCGTGAACTTGATCGAAAGGTCTGTGGCCCGCGGCATGGCGGGCCGGGATGGTGCGGCAAGCGTGGGGCGTGTTGCGAGCAGTTCCATCAGCCGCTCCATCGCACCCGCGGCGCGCAACAGGTCGCCATAAACCTCGCCCAGCACGGCTACGGCACCCGCGAGAAACATCGCATAGAGAATGGTCTGCCCCAGTTGCCCGGCCGAGAGCGTCCCTGCGAGGACCGCCTGGGCCCCGAGATACAACCCCCAAAGCAACAGCGCGGCGCTGGCAATGATGATGAAGGCCATCAGTGCTGCACGGGCGCCGCTGCGGCGCAGGGCTGCGCGCAGCGCACTCTCCGTAGCCGCCGCGAAGCGGGCGGCTTCGCGTGCTTCAGCCGTGTAACTTTGCACCACGGGAATGGCGCCCAACACCTCTGCGGCGATGGCGCTGGCATCTGCCACGCGGTCCTGGCTTGCGCGTGACAGACGCCGTACACGCCGTCCGATCCACATCGACGGCAGCACGATGGCGACGACGGCCCCGAAGGCGAGCGCCATCACGTAGGGCGTGCTCCAGATCAGCATGCCCAGCGCCCCGGCGCCCAGCAGGGCATTGCGCAGTCCCATGGACAGCGATGAGCCCACGACGGTCTGCACCAGTGTCGTGTCGGCCGTGAGGCGCGACAGCACTTCCCCCGTTTGCGTGGTTTCAAAGAACTCCGGGCTCTGCCGCAGCACGTGTGCGTAGACGGCGTTGCGCAGATCTGCCGTGACGCGTTCGCCCAGCCAGCTCATGAGGTAGTAGCGTGCGGCCGACGCCAATCCAAGTGCCACGGCGACCGCGAACAGCACTGCAAAGTGCGTGCGCAAGGCCGGTGCGCCGACGCCCTTTCCCCCCGGGGTGGCAGCGCTAATCGCGCCATCGATCAATTGACGCAGGGCCGTGGGAAAGGCCAGCGTCGCCAAGGCGGCGAGTAGCAGAAACGCCATCGCGCCAGCGAGGTGTATCCGGTAGGGACGCAGGAACGGCGCCAGTTCCCTCATCAGGTGGCGCATGTCCTGGGGTTTTTTCTGAGCGTTGGTGGACCTTGCCATGCGCCAGTGTAGGGCGGAAGAGTCGCTGGGTTACGTGGCGCCGAAGCGGTCCACGAACGCCGCTGCAAAGGCTGGGCCGCCACTGAGGGACAGCGTCAAGGTCACCCACGCCTGGGGCTGGGATTGTGGTCGTGGATGAATTTGCCGTTCGTGGATGTCGAACCCCAGCGCCAGCAAGGGCAACCCGTCGCGCTCGCACTGCAGGTCGTAGTCCCACAGTCCTCCCGTCTCGACCGGGCCGCGCAGAGCGCCGAACTCGGTGTGCGCCCAGTCCAGCAGCGCTGTAATCTCCGCCAGCAGCTCGGGCAGGCGATCCGTGGGCACGCTGGCCATGGCATCCCAGGTTCCCGTGCCTTCCTCATCCTCGCTGTAGTCAAAATCCAGAAAATGCAAAGTCATGCGACAACCCAGCCCTGTGATGCGGGCGCTGTTTCTTCAGGAGACGTCATGCTGAAGGGCCCCGAGCCTATTGCATCCCCGCCCGCGTTGCGAGCCGAGGGAATCTGCTTCGGCTTTGCGCAACGGCCCTTGTTCCAGCACTGGAGTGCGGATTTTCCCGCAGGCCTGGTGCTGGTGCAGGGTGGGGATGGGGCGGGCAAGACCAGCCTGTTGCGCCTGATGGCCGGAGAGTGGGCGCCGCAGGCCGGGCGGATGCTGCTGCATGGCACGAGCGCGACGCAGCAGCCTGCGCAATACCGGGCACAGGTCTTTTGGCGCGACCCGCGCGCGCCGTGGCCGCAGGCGATGACGGCGCAGGACTGGGCCGCCGAGCTGCGCACGGTCCATGCGCGCTGGTCCGAGGAGGACTGGCACGCCCACGTCGCGGGCTGGGGCATTGCCGGGCATCTGCACAAGGCCATGCACCAGCTTTCCGCAGGCAGCCAGCGCAAGGTGCTGATGGCCGGCGCACTGGCCAGCGGCGCCCCACTGACATTGCTGGATGAGCCGCTGGCCGGCCTGGACAAGGCGTCCATTGCCTACCTGCTGCAGGCGCTGCAGCGGGAGGTAAGTGCACCCCGCACCCCTGGGCGCGTGTTGGTGGTGGCGCATTACGATGCGTTGGGCGATCTGCCCTGGCGCCACCGGGTGGTACTGCCGGAATAAACTGGCGCACCTTTTTCCGCGCCTGCTGGCGCAAGGAGTTGTCGTGGAAGCCCTGCTGTTTGCCCCCGCCGCCGTTGCCATTGCGCTCACGCCCGGCCCCAACAATTTCTGCGGGCTCAACAACGGCATCCGCGCCGGTGTCGCAGCCGCGCTAATCGCGACCGTGGGGCGGGTGGCCGCATTCGCCATTTTCCTCAGTGTCTCGGCCGTGGGATTGGGGGCCATGCTGCTGGCTTCGGAGGCCGCATTCACGGCCGTCAAATGGGCCGGCGCCGTTTATCTGTTCTGGATTGGCTGGCGCGCATGGCGCAGCCGGGAGTTCGGTGGCGCGGCGCTGGTCGAGGGAGATGAGGCACCCGCACCCGCGCGTGCCTCGATGCGTGCCCTGATGGCACAGGAGTTCCTGCTGGGCATCACCAACCCCAAGGCCATCATCCTCTTTGCGGCCGTCTTCCCGCAGTTCATCGATCCGGCACAGCCCGCGGCGCGGCAGTTCCTGGTACTGGGCAGCATCTACCTGATGGCGGAATTCGTGGCCACAGCGGTGTATGCCACGTGCGGGCGGCAGATCCGCCGCGTCATTCGCACGCAGCGCGGCGTGGTGCGGCTGAACCGTGCCACCGGTGGCTTCTTCATGGGAGCTGGCGGCTTGTTGCTGACGGCCAACCGCTAAAAAAAAGCCGGCCCAGGGGCCGGCTTGCGCGGTGTGCCGCAGGCGCGGGGCCTGCGCAGAGGTATCAGACCACGCCTTGCGCCAGCATGGCGTCGGCCACCTTCACGAATCCAGCCACGTTGGCACCGTTGATGTAGCTCACGCTGCCATCGGCGCGCTTGCCGTATTGCAGGCAGGCGGCGTGGATGCCCTGCATGATCTGGAGCAGGCGCGCATCCACTTCGTCGCGGGTCCACGACAGACGCATCGCGTTCTGGCTCATTTCCAGGCCCGAGGTGGCCACGCCACCGGCGTTGCTGGCCTTGCCCGGTGCGTACAGCACGCCCGCCTGCTCGAACAGCTTGGCTGCCTCGTTGGTCGAGGGCATGTTGGCGCCTTCGGCCACGCACAGCACGCCGTTCTTGATGAGGGTACGGGCGTCGTTCTCGTCCAGCTCGTTTTGCGTGGCGCAGGGCAAGGCCACGTCCACCTTGACATGCCATGGGCGCACGCCGGCTTCGAACTTCACACCGGTGCGGGCGGCGTAGTCGCTCACGCGGCCGTAATGGTGGTTCTTCACGTCCATCAGGATGGCCAGCTTCTCGGGGGTGAAGCCGTCTTCGTCAATGATGGTGCCGCTGGAGTCCGACACGGTGATGACCTTGGCGCCGAGTTGCATGGCCTTTTCCACGGCGTACTGGGCCACGTTGCCCGAGCCGGACACGGACACGCGCAGGCCGTCGAAGCTGCGGCCGCGGGTCTTGAGCATCTCGTCGGCGAAGTACACCGTGCCGTAGCCGGTGGCCTCGGGGCGGATCAGCGAGCCGCCGAAGGCCAGGCCCTTGCCCGTGAACACGCTGGCGGCGTTGTTGGCCAGCTTCTTGTACATGCCCGCCATGAAACCGACCTCACGGCCGCCCACCCCGATATCACCCGCGGGCACGTCGGTGTCGGGACCCACGTGGCGGAACAGCTCCGTCACGAAGGCCTGGCAAAAGCGCATGACTTCGGCCGGGCTCTTGCCCTTGGGGTCGAAGTCCGAGCCACCCTTGCCGCCGCCCATGGGCAGCGTGGTCAGCGCGTTCTTGAAGGTCTGCTCGAAGGCCAGGAACTTCAGCACCGACAGGTTTACCGAGGGGTGAAAGCGCAGGCCGCCCTTGTAAGGGCCGATCGCCATGCTGTGCTGGATGCGATAGCCGCGGTTGATATGCACATTGCCGTGATCGTCGAACCAGGACACGCGGAACATCACCACCCGCTCGGGCTCCACCAGGCGCTCCAGCAGGCCTTGCTCGGCATAGCGCGGGTTCTTTTCGATGAACGGCCACAGGCTTTCCATGACCTCGGTCACGGCTTGCAGGTATTCGGGCTGGCCGGGGTTGCGCTGTGCAACCTGTTCAAGGAAATGGCCCACGGATTGGTGCTTCATAAGGACTTTCTGCTCAAGGGAAATTAGCGATGCGGCAATGCAGCATCGAATTATGTCAAAAAGACATGTGGTTATGCACCATTTTGGATTTGATGCCCCGCAATGGGACAGGTTTTCGGGGTTGTCGCGCATTGCTGGTGCGTTTTCTTGCGCGCTTTTGGTGCAAAGTCGACGGCGAATGCCCTGTCGCGCGGGATTGCGCAACGGTTTGACAGGGGCACGGCTGCGCCGCCCTGGGCACCGCCAAGGCAGCGCTGGCAGTGCAAGGCAGTCGGGGGAGAAGGGAGGGGAGAAAGGAATGCCGCTGGGTGGTAGCGGCGTGAGAGGGTGTGTGGATGCGCTCAGCGCCCGCGCAGGAACAGCGCGTCCAGCTCTTTCATGCTGAGCTGGCGCCAGGTGGGGCGGCCGTGGTTGCACTGGTCGGAGCGATCGGTGACTTCCATCTGGCGCAGCAGGGCGTTCATCTCGTCCAGCGTCAACCGGCGATTGGCCCGCACGGCGCCATGGCAGGCCATGGTGGCAAGGATCTCGCTCTGCGCGCGCTGCACCACGGTGCTGGCGTCATGGGTGGCCAGCTCGGCCAGCACGCTGCGCGCCAGCTCCACGGGGTTGCCCTGGGCCAGCGTCGTGGGCACGGCGCGCACGGCCAGGGTGCGCGGCGAGAACGGCACGACCTCCAGTCCCAGCAGGGCCAACGTGTCGGCATGCGCCTCGGCGGTCGCCACCTCTTCGGGGGTGGCGGCGAAGGTGGCGGGGATGAGCAGTGGCTGGCTGGCGATGCGTGCACCTTGGTCCACCTGGGCCTTGAGCCGCTCGTACACGATGCGTTCGTGCGCCGCATGCATGTCCACCACCACCAAACCCTGCGCGCTTTCGGCCAGGATATACACGCCATGGACCTGCGCCACGGCGCGGCCCAGCGGCCAGGTGTGCGCCTCCTCGACGGGCGCAGCCGCCATGTCGACGGCAGCCAGTGGAGCCGCGCTGGCGGGCGAGAAGGACGGCGCCGTGGGCGCGCCTGGAGCGACCGGTGCCATGGCGGTGGTTGCCGGCATACCGGGCGGTGGCGCAGCCGTGGATGTGCCCCAGAGTGCTTGTAAGTCAGAGACCTTGTGGCCTGCGCGTTCTTCAAATTTGATAGCTGCTTGCGCTTGCCAATAGGGGGGATGAGCCGGGTTTCTATCTGAATCGCCCACGGATGGAGCGGCAGGCGCTACATAAGTTGAAGCGGCGGTAGCCGCCAGCGCCTGCGCGCGCGGCGCCGCCAGAGCGTTCTCCACCGCGTGGCGCACGGCCTGGTGCACCTCGCGGCTGTCGCGAAAGCGCACCTCGATCTTGGTCGGGTGCACGTTCACGTCCACACGCTGCGGGTCGATCTGTACGTACAGCGCGTATACCGGCTGCTTGTGGCCGTGCAGCACGTCCTCGTAGGCGCTGCGCGCGGCATGCGTGAGCACCTTGTCGCGCACGAAGCGGCCGTTCACGTAGCAGAACTGCTGGTCTGCACGCGAACGGGCGGCATCGGGCAGCCCGGCGCGGCCCGTCACCGTGACCGCGCCCAGGCGCAGGTGCACAGGTACGGAGTCGCGGATGAAGTCCTCGCCCAGCACGTCGCTCAGGCGCTGCTGCAGGGCCTGCTGGCGTTTGCCCTCGTCCGCTGTGGCAGCGGGGGTCAGGGTGGCGCGCCATTGCTCCACCAGCTTGCCTTCGTGCCAGATGGCAAAGCCCACGTCGGGCCGCGCCAGCGCATGGCGGCGCACGGCCTCGATGCAGTGGGCGAGCTCGGTCGCGTCGGTCTTGAGGAACTTGCGCCGCGCGGGGGTGGAGAAGAACAGCTCCTTGACCTCCACGGTCGTGCCACGGCTGCGTGCCGCGGGGCGCAGTTCGCCGCTGCGCGCATCCAGCAGAAAGGCGCTGGCCTGCTGCGCGGTGCGCGACAGCAGCGCCATCTCGGACACCGACGCGATGGCGGCCAGCGCCTCGCCGCGAAAACCCATGGTGGCGACCGATTCCAGGTCGTGCAGGTTGGTGATCTTGCTGGTGGCGTGGCGGCGCAGGGCCACCGGCAGCTCATCCTGCGGGATGCCGCTGCCGTCGTCCTCCACGGCGATCAGGCGCACGCCGCCGGCCAGCAGGCGCACGGTGATCTGGGTGGCGCCCGCATCCAGGGCGTTGTCCACCAGCTCGCGCACGGCAGACGCGGGGCGCTCCACCACTTCGCCCGCCGCGATCTGGCTGATGAGCTCGTCGGGCAGATCGCGGATGGGGCGCCGGGGCGCGGGGGCGAGGGCGGTGTCGGAAGGCTGTGCGGTCACGCGGGGATTTTAGGTGGCGATGCGACCGCGGGTGCTGTAAGGGTCAGTGGCGGTGGCGGTAGCCGCGGTCGTTGTTGCGGCCGACCTCGTTGCCGATCAGCGCGCCGGCGGCGGCGCCGCCCACGGTACCCAGCGTGGAGCCGAACACCGCGCTGCCCACCAGGCCGCCGGCCACGGCGCCGACGCCCGTGCCGATCTGTGCGTTGCTGGGCCGGTGGGCGCAGCCGCCCAGTGCAAGGGCGCCCGTGAGCAGTGCGGCAGTGGCGATCAGGCGGCTGTGGCGGAGGACGGTCATGGCGGTTCCTTTCGGGGAGATGGTCTTGTAATGAGGTGCGGCGCGGTGCGCACGCCGTGGGTGCACTATGGCGCGGCCGTGTGAAGTGTGCCCCGCGGTTTGTTTGCCAATTGCCAACAAGTGTGAGCAATTGCCAATGGTGGTGTGGTGCAACCAGGGGCATTGGGGGCGCGGGTACATTACGGCGCACTTCGCCAACGGGAGGTTTGTGTTTTGGAAGTCTTTGCGTTCCTGATCGATTTCATCCTGCATGTGGACAAGCATCTCGCCGCCTTCGTGGCCAGCTATGGCCCCTGGGTGTACGCGCTGCTGTTCATCATCGTGTTCGTGGAGACGGGCGTGGTGGTCATGCCCTTTCTGCCGGGTGACTCGCTGCTGTTCGTGGTGGGGGCGCTCAGCGGTGCAGGGTTGATGAACTTCCCGCTGGCCTGCGCGGTTCTGTTGGCTGCGGCGATCCTGGGCGACCAGTGCAACTACAGCATCGGGCGCTATTTCGGACCCAAGGTATTCCAATGGGAAAGTTCGCGCTGGTTCAACAAGAAGGCCTTCGACCAGGCCCATGCGTTCTACGAGCGCTATGGCGGCATCACCATCGTGCTGGCGCGCTTCATGCCCTTCATCCGCACGTTCGCTCCCTTCGTGGGCGGCGTGGCGGCCATGGGGCGAGGCAAGTTCACGGCCTACAACGTCGGTGGTGCGGTACTGTGGGTCGTGGGCATCTGCACGGCGGGGTACTTCTTTGGAAACATGGCCTGGGTGCAGCGGCATCTGGACAAGATCATCTGGGCCATGATCTTCATCCCCGGCCTGATTGCCATCTTTGGCGCATGGCGCGCCGGGCGCAAGGCACCGGGAACTGCGGTTGCTATTGAATAGATAGCTCGTAACGCTTACTAGAAGCGCGTTAGGGCCATGTTCCATATAAAAAGCCACCGCCTCGCGAGAGGGGTGGCGTTCTGCATGGTGAGGCTCTCAGGCGGGCCGTCAACGGCGGCGATCGCGGTCCCGGTCCTCACCCAGTTCGTGGCCGATCAGCGCGCCAGCAGCGGCGCCGCCAATGGTGGCGGCCGTGCCGCCCACGGCGCTACCGAGTGCGCCGCCAGCCACGGCGCCGACACCGGTGCCGATCTGGGCGTTGGTGGGATTGGACGAGCAGCCCACCAGGCCCAGGGCGGCTGCGCAGGCGGCGGCGGAGAGAAGGTGGCGGTATTGCATGGTGGCTCCTTATGGTCAACAGACCCCGGTGTGGGGCCGTGACTCAACTGTCACCCCGCAGGCCCGGCGCCGGTGTAGGCCCGTCTTGCCGGCGCGTGTAGGACGCGGCGGCCCCAGGCCCTAACCCGGCGCGAGACAGATCGTCACCAGCAGCGAGGCGTCCTGCAGCGCCCGCAGCACATGCGGAATGCGCGGCACCAGGTGCAGGAAGTCGCCTTCGCGCAGGGTATGCGACTGCGCGCCGGCCTGGAAAAGCACCTCGCCCTCCAGGCACAGCAGCGTGATTTCGCCCGGTGCGTCGTGCTGGTGCTGCTCTTTACCGGCGGGCAGCACCACGCGGATCACTTCCAGCTGGCCGGCCTTGATGAGGGCGCTGGTGGGGGTGTCGTGCAGGCGCGGCCCCAGGGGCCGGAGGCTGACGACTTCGCAGGACTGGGCGTGGGGCAGTGCCATGGCGGTCTCCTGGCCGCCGGCACGGCCGCGCTGCTCAGACGGTGCGGCTGCGCGCCAGCGGCGGGTTTTTCGCGAAGTATCGGACGATGCCGCGCATCAGCGCGTCGGCCAACTGCTCTTGATACGCGGCGGACCGCAGCTTGGACTCTTCCTCGGGGTTGCTGATGAAGGCCGTCTCCACCAGCACGCTGGGAATGTCGGGCGCCTTGAGCACGGCAAAGCCCGCCTGCTCCACGCGCGGCTTGTGCAGCTTGGCCATGCCGCCGATCTCGCCCAGCAGCACGCTGCCGAGCTTCAGGCTGTCGTTGATCTGCGCCGTGGTGCTCATGTCCAGCAGCGCGCGCTGCACATGGCGGTCCTGCTGGGCGCCCAGGTTCACGCCGCCGATCAGGTCGGCCTCGTTCTCCTTGTTGGCCAGCCAGCGCGCGGCCGAGCTGGACGCGCCGCCCTGGCTCAGCGCGAATACGCTGGCGCCGCGTGCCGACGGGGTGGTGAAGGCGTCGGCGTGGATGGACACGAACAGGTCTGCCTGCACGCGCCGCGCCTTGTCGACGCGCGCCGCCAGCGGGACGAAGAAGTCACCGTCGCGCGTGAGAAAGGCGCGCATGGGATTGCCGCCCACCTGCGTGGCATTGATGCGGTCGCGCAGCAGGTGCGCCACTTTCAGCACCACGTCCTTTTCGCGCGTGCCGCGCGGGCCGATGGCGCCCGGGTCTTCGCCGCCGTGGCCGGGGTCCAGCGCGATGATGATGAGGCGGTCGGTGGAATACGCCGCGCGGGCCGTCGTGGGCGGGGTGGCGGGTGCGGCAGGGCGCGCCGGGGCGGCGGGTGCCGGCGCCACGGGTGCGGTTGCCACCGCCGTGCCCGGCACGGGCAGGGCAGGGGGCATGGCCTGCGGTGCGGAATGCCGTGCAATCAGGTCACCCAGCGGGTCCGTCAATGGGGGAGCCGCCATGGCGCGCCCCGTACCCGCGCTGCCGGGCAGCGGCGCGGTGGCATCGCGCAGCCGCTCGGCGATCAGTGCCTCCAGCGGGTCGGGCGGCTGCGCGGGATACAGGTCGAACACCAGCCGGTGCTGGTACGCGGCCACGGGCTGCAGCGTGAAGACCTGCGGTCGCGCCGCCTGCTTCAGGTCCACCACCAGGCGCACCACGCCGGGCGCGTTCTGGCCCACGCGGATGCCGGCGATGTTGGGGTCGTCTGCGCGCACCTTGGCGACCAGTTCGCGCAGCGAGGGGTTGAGGTCGATGCCCTCGATGTCCACCGCCAGGCGCGGCGGCGTGTCCACGAAGGTCTGGCGGGCCGTGAGCGCACGGTCGGATTCGATGGTCACCCGTGAATAGTCGGGCGCGGGCCAGACACGCACCGCGACGATGGTGGCGCCGCGCGCGATCTGCTGCGTGCCCAGCAGCAGTACCAGGCTACCCGCGCGCAGCAGAGTGCGGCGGCTGTGAAGGGGGGAAGGGCGGCGGGCATCGCTCATGGGGTGTCCAGTCCTTGCAGTATGGCGCTGCCATGGGGCGTGTGGGCTCGCAGCGTCACGTGCCGGGCTGAATCATCCTCCGCTTCAATGTGAATAGCAATATCCGCAGGCGGGATGAGGGTTCCTGCATGGCCAGGCCACTCGGCCAGCTTCAGGCCGGGGCTGGCGAAGATGTCGCGAAAGCCTGCGTCTTCCCACTCGCGCGGGTCGCTGAAACGGTAGAAGTCGAAGTGCCAGATGTTCAGTCCTGGTGCTTGGTGCGGCTCGACCACGGCGTAGGTGGGGCTCTTGACGCGCCCCTGCACGCCCAGGGCGCGCAGCAGGTGGCGCACCAGCGTGGTCTTGCCTGCACCCAGGTCGCCATGCAGGGCGATGAAGGCATTGCGCAGGCCGGGCTGCGCGGCCAGGCGCGTGGCGAAGCGCGCCGTGTCCTCCTCGTCCTTCCATTGCAGCGACAGGCAGTGCGGCGTTTCTACAATCGGGTGTTGATGGTGTGCAGCAGTCAACTCGTTCCTCAAATACAAGGCTGGGCCCGCGAGCTGGGATTTTCCCAAATCAAGGTGGCCGGCGTGGACTTGTCCTCCGCCGAGCCCGGATTGATGCAATGGCTGGCCCAAGGGTTCCATGGCGAGATGCATTACATGGCTGCGCATGGCCTGAAGCGTGCCCGCCCGGCGGAGCTGGTGCCCGGCACCGTGAGCGTGATCACCGCGCGCATGGACTACCTGCCGCGGGCGACGGCGCTGGAAGCCGCCGAAGGCTGGCAGGCCATTGAACTTGGCCGGCTGGCGCGACCCACCGAGGCGGTGGTTTCCGTCTACGCCCGGGGACGCGACTACCACAAGGTGCTGCGCGCGCGGCTGCAAAAGCTCAGCGACCGTGTCGCCGAGGCAGTAGGGCCCTTTGGCCACCGCGTGTTCACCGACTCGGCGCCGGTGCTGGAGGCCGAGCTTGCGCGCCGCAGCGGCCAGGGCTGGCGCGGCAAGCACACGCTGGTGCTGAGCCGCGAGGCCGGCTCGATGTTCTTTCTGGGCGAGATCTATGTGGACATGCCCCTCGAACCCACCGAGCCCGTCACCCACCACTGCGGCAGTTGCCAGGCGTGTATCGACGTCTGCCCCACGCAGGCCATCATCGCGCCGTACCGCCTGGATGCGCGCCGCTGTATCTCCTACCTCACCATCGAGCACGCCGGGCCCATTCCGCTGGAGTTGCGCCCGCTCATGGGCAACCGCATCTATGGCTGCGACGACTGCCAGCTCATCTGCCCGTGGAACAAGTTCGCGCAGACCAGCAGCCTGCCCGATTTCGATGTGCGCGCGGGGCTGGTGGGGCAGCAGCTCGTGCATCTGTTTACGTGGGACGAGGAGACCTTCCTGCGCATGACCGAGGGCGGCCCGATCCGTCGCATCGGCCATGAGCGCTGGCTGCGCAACATCGCCGTGGCGCTGGGCAACGCGTTGCGCGCGACCCGCGACTCTGTCGTTCGCGCGGCGCTGGCCGCACGCGCCGATGACCCGAGCCCGCTGGTGCGCGAGCATGTGGCCTGGGCGCTGGCACAGGAAAATGAATAAAAATGGCCTGCAACGCTTGCAGAAAAAGCGCGAGTAGCTATTAATTAAATAGCGTCAACGCAACAAGCCCAGAGCGAAGGGCAGGCTCACCACCCCCAGCACGGTGGACAGCGTGACCAGGCCTGCGACATACGCGCCGTTGTAGCCCATGCGTGCGGCGAGTACATAGCAGGTGGATGCGGTGGACACGGCGCAGAACGCCATCAGCACCGAGGTCTGCGTGGCGTCCAGCCCCAGCAGATGCGCGAACCCCCAGGCGATCAGCGGCTGTGCCAGGTGGCGAATGGTCAGCACCGACGCAGACAGCAGCTTGCTGCGTGTGAGCAACCCGAACTGCATGCCCGCGCCTGCAGCCATGAGCCCCAGCGCCAGCGACGCGGCGCTGATGCGACCCACCGTGGGCTCCAGCCACGGCGGGATGCGAAAGCCCAGCAGGTTGGCCGCCAGCCCCGTCGCCGTGGCGATGATCAGCGGGTTGCGCAGCAGTTCGCGCACGAAGCCCTGCTGGCCGCCGCGCGCCATGGGCCACACGGCGGCCACGTTCAGCAGCGGTACGCACACGCCAATCAGCACCGCCACCATGAGCAGGCCCTGCGCACCCGCCAGGCGCTCGGCCAGGGCCAGCACGATGAAGGAGTTGAAGCGGAAGGCCACCTGCGCCGCCGCCGCGTGGTCGCGCCGGTCGATGTGCCTGCCCAGCCAGGGCAGGTGCGGCAGGCTGTAGGCCAGTACCACGCCGCACAGGCCCGTGCCCACGCCGGCCACCACCAGGCCGGTGGCCTCGCCCACGTTGATGGGGCTCTTGACGATGGACTGGAACAGCAGCACCGGGAACAGCAGGTAATACACCAGGCTTTCCACCGGCTGCCAGACGGAGCGGTTGAGGGGCGTGTAGCGGCACAGCAGGTAGCCGAACAGGATCAGCGAGAAATCCGGGAGAAGAAGCTGCACGTAACTCACGGCGCGCAGCATACCGTGGCGCTGCGGGCCGGCGGCGCGAATCATTGGGGAAACTCCCAACAAATCAGCGCGGCGCCCGCGGTGATCAACGCGGCATGGCACCGTAGGATCGCCGCCTACCCCCGTTTTTTCCACCAAACACAATTTGATGAGGAGATTTCGCATGCAACGTCGCAACCTGCTGGCTTTGGCGCTGGCGGCCACCGCGGGCACCGCCTTCGCCCAGGGCTACCCCAACAAGCCCGTCAAGCTGCTGGTGCCCTTCGCGCCCGGCGGCACCACCGACATCATCGCCCGCGTGATCGCCGACCCACTGTCGCGCGCGCTCGGCCAGTCGGTGGTGGTGGAGAACCGGGGCGGCGGCGGCGGCGTGATTGGCGCGCAGGAAACGGCGCGCGCAGCACCCGATGGGTACAACCTGGGCGTGGCCACCGTGTCCACCACGGCGGCCAATCCGGCCATCAACTCCAAGATCCCGTACAACCCGATCACGGACTTCACGCCCATCATCAACATCGCGGCCACGCCCAACATCATCGCGGTGCACCCCAGCTTCCCGGCCAAGGACTACAAGTCCTTCCTGGCGGAGATCCAGAAGAACCCCGGCAAGTACTCGTACGCGTCCTCGGGCACAGGCGGCATCGGCCACCTGCTGATGGAGTTGTACAAGAGCCTCACCAACAGCTTCGTCACGCACATTCCCTACCGCGGCGCGGGTCCGGCCCTCAACGACACCGTGGCGGGTCAGGTGCCCATCATCTTCGACAACCTGCCCTCGGCGCTGCCCTTCATCAAGAGCGGCAAGCTCGTGCCCATCGTGGTGTCCGCGCCGCAGCGCGTGGCGGCACTGCCCAATGTGCCCACGTTCAAGGAAGTGGGCCTGGAGCCGGTGAACCGCATGGCCTACTACGGCATCCTGGGCCCCAAGAACCTGCCCAAGGACGTGGTGGACAAGATCAACGGCGGCGTGAAGAAGGCGCTGGAAGATGCCGCCGTGCGCAAGCGCATCGAGGACACCGACTCGATCATCGTCGCCAACACGCCCGAGCAGTTCGCCGAGCAGATCAAGGCCGAGTTCGGCGTGTACAAGCAGGTGGTGCAAAAGCAGAAGCTCACGCTGGAATAAGCGCGCCCCCAGCCCTCTGAAAAACGCCCGCCTGCCGCGGGCGTTTTTTTGATGCTATGGTTTTCGCCATGTTGCCCGACAGCCAGAACGCCATAGACCCCTTCATCGACGCCCTGTGGCTGGAGGACGGCCTGTCGCGCAACACGCTGGCCGCCTACCGCCGGGACCTCACGCTGTATGCCCAATGGCTGGCGCAGCAGAGCCCTCCGCTGGCGCTGGATGCCACGGCCGAGCACCACCTGCAGGGCTACTTCGCTGCCCGCCACGCGCAGACGCGCGCCACGTCGGCCAACCGCCGCCTCACCGTGCTGCGGCGCTACTTCCACTGGGCATTGCGCGAGCGGCGCATCGCAGCCGACCCCACAGTGCGCCTGCAAGCCGCGCGCCAGCCGCTGCGCGTGCCCAAGACGCTGACGCAGGCGCAGGTGGAGGCCCTGCTGCATGCGCCGGACGATGCCACGCCGCTGGGCCTGCGCGACCGCACCATGTTGGAGCTGATGTACGCGAGCGGCCTGCGCGTGAGCGAGCTGGTCACGCTGAAAACCTTCCACCTGGGGTTGGCCGAAGGCGTGCTGCGCGTCATGGGCAAGGGCGGCAAGGAGCGGCTGGTGCCCTTTGGCGAAGAGGCGCACCGCTGGCTGCAGCGCTACCTGGCCGAGGGGCGTGGCGCCATCCTGGGCGGGCAACAAACGGATGACCTGTTCGTCACGCAGCGCGGCGCGGCCATGTCGCGCGTGATGTTCTGGGTCATCGTCAAGAAATGCGCGCAGGCTGCGGGCATTACCGCGCCGCTGTCGCCCCACACGCTGCGCCATGCCTTTGCCACGCACCTGTTGAACCACGGTGCGGACCTGCGCGTGGTGCAACTGCTGCTGGGCCACGCCGACATTTCCACCACCACCATCTACACCCACGTGGCGCGCGAGCGGCTGAAGGCGCTGCATGCGCAGCACCATCCGCGCGGTTGAAGGGGCATGACGCGGAGTGCCGGCGGACAGCGGCAAACGGGTGAAAAATCGCGCTCTTTCTTGAAACTCTGGAGTTGCAATGACAGATTCCGTGCGCCGTCGCGTGCTGGCCTCCCTCGCGCTGGCTGCCGCGCTGCCCCTGGGCGCGCAGGCCCAGACTTGGCCCGCCAAGCCCATCCGCATCATCGTGGCCTATCCCGCGGGCGGCGTCAGCGACGTGGTCGCCCGCGCGTTGGGCGACAAACTGTCCGAACGCCTGGGCACGCCCGTGGTGGTGGAGAACAAGGCCGGCGCGGGCGGCACCATCGGCATGGACGCGGTGGCCAAGGCGGCGCCGGATGGTTACACGCTGGGCTTCTCGGCGATCAGCCCGCTGGTGCTCAACCCGCACCTGGGCACGCCGCCGTACGACGCAACGCGCGACATCGTGCCCGTGGCCAGCGTGATGTACTCGCCCGTGCTGTTGTTGGGCACGCAGGCCGCCAAGGAGCGTGACTTCCGCAGCCTGCTGGCGACCGCCAAGGCGCAGCCGGGCCAGGTGCGATGGGCCACATCGGGGCTGGCGTCGCTGGGCCACATCATGCTGGAACACATCATGCAGGGCAGCGGTGTGCAGATCACGCACGTGCCCTACAAGGGCGGCGGGCAACAACTGAACGATGCGCTTTCGGGTCAGTTCGAGGTGCTGTCCACCAACGCCGGCCCGGCCGTGATGCAGCAGATCAAGGCGGGCAAGCTGCACCCGCTGGCCGTGGGTGCGCCCGCGCGGCTGAACACCCTGCCGAACGTGCCCACGCTGGGCGAACTGGGCCTGCCCGCGGCCAACCTGAATTCGGTGTTCGGCATGTTCGCGCCAGCGGGCGTGCCGGCCGCGGTGCTGGAGCGCTTGAATGCCGAGATCAACCGCGCGCTGGCGCTGCCCGACATCCAGGCGCGCCTGGAGGCTTCGGACAACGTGCCCACGGGCGGCAGCGCCGAGGCATTTCGCCGGCAGATCGCGGCGGAGTCGCAGAGCAACGCGCGCATCATCCGCGCCGCCAACATCCGCCTGAACTGACGGCTGCCCCGTGCGCGCGCCGGCCGGCCCGCGCACAGGGGGCATCGGGTTTATTCGTCGGCCGTCAGGCTCTCGGCCCAGGCCAGGGCCTGCAGGTGGGCCCAGTTGACCTGGCGGTTGGACAGGTGCAGCGCCTCGGCCGTGCGCGCGAAAGCCTCGTCGTCACCGCTTTCGCAGGCCTTGGTGAGTTCGAGGAAGGGGGCGAACACGCCCTTGTTGTGCAGCAGTGCGTCAAGCACCGGCTGGGGCAGAGCCACCGTTTCCAGGGCGCGCTCCAGCGGCACGCCCAGCATCGCGTCCAGCAGCGAGAAGACCCCCACCACGAAGGCGTTGTCGCATTCCTCGGGGGGCAGCAGCTCGGCGGCCAGCAGTTCCATGAGGCGGCCGCGCACCACGGCCGTCTGGCCCACGGCGGGCGGCGAGCCGCTGGCGCGCGAGGTCGTCATCAACAGTGCCGCCCAGCGGAACAGCTTCTTCAGGCCCAGGATCATCACCGCGTGACGGAACGAGGTCACCTCGCACGACAGGCCGAAGCCCGAGGAATTGATGAAACGCAGCAGGTTGAAGGACAGCGTGGGGTCCTTCTTGAGCAGCTCCTCGATCTCTCCGGTGCTGGCCTGCTGGCGCACCAGGTTGATGAGCTGGATGATGGTCGCCTGCGAGGGACGGATGGTTTGCGCCTTGACCAGCGAGGGCTGTGCGAACCAGTAGCCCTGGAACAGCTTCACGCCCAGCGAAGCCATGCGCTGGTACTGTTCGGCCGTTTCTACCTTCTCGGCCACCAGGGTGGCCTGCGAGTGGGCTTGGGCGAACTTCACGAGCGGCTCGGCGAGCTCCGGCTTGAAGGCCTGCATGTCCAGCTTGATGAACGAGGCCAGAGGCACCCAGCTGCTGTAGGCGCGCCGCAGTACGTCCTGGCTGAAGGCCAGCCGAAAGCCGCGCGTGCGCACCGCTTGCAGCGTGGGGATGTACTGCTCGATCTGCTCGGCCGTGGCCTGGGCGCCGAGTGTGGGTACTTCCAGCACCACTTTTTCAGGGTGGATCAGCTCCAGGTGTCCGCCGGCCAGGCTGTCGTGCGTGCAATTGATGAAGACGGTTTTCTTGCCCACCAGCGCCTCGGAGCCCGCATACGACAGCGCGTTGAACAGCAGCGCCGCATCGCTGGCGGCGGTGTGCGCGTCCGCGGCGGTGGACCGGTCGAACAGTTCGTAGCCAAAGACGGTGCGCTGTTCGTCCAGGATGGCCTGTCGTGCGATGACGACCTGGTTCTGCGCCTCGGTGGCCTCGGGTGACGGCTGGGCGGAATCGGCGGGGAGCTGTGCGGCGGTGTCTGAAAGGCTCGACATGGATGGCGTGGGAAGTTCGTTGGATTCTAGGAGGTCGGCGCGGCAGTGGCTCAGGCGGGCGCCATCTGGTCCGCCCAGGCCAGGGCTTGCAAGTGGGCCCAGTTGATCTGCTGGTTCGTCAGGTGGAGCGATTGGGCGATCTGGTCGAAGGTATGGTCGTCGCTGGTCTCGCAGGCTTCGGCCAGTGTCAGCAGCTGGCCGTACACGTTGCTGCGTTGTAGCAGGGCGGTGGATAGCTCTTCGGGCAGGTTGAGCAGCCCCACGGCGGAGGCCAGCGGCATGCCGAGCATCTGGTCCAGCATGGAGAAGATGCCGATCACGAACGCCTGGTCGGCTTCTTCGGCGGGCAGAAATTCCTGGGCCAGCAGTTCCATGAG
The DNA here is from genome assembly GCA_003755025.1 of Diaphorobacter nitroreducens. Lineage (GTDB taxonomy): Bacteria > Pseudomonadota > Gammaproteobacteria > Burkholderiales > Burkholderiaceae_C > Diaphorobacter > Diaphorobacter nitroreducens. The sequence continues at coordinate 642,115 of RJVL01000001.1, forward strand.
GCGGCCGCGCACCACGGCCGTCTGTCCCACGGCCGGGGGCGTACCGCCGCTGCGCACCGCCGTGAGCAGCAGGGCGGCCCAGCGGAACAGCTTCTTGAGTCCCAGCAGCAGCACCGCCTGGCGAAAGGAGGTGATCTCGCGCGTCATGCCCAGCCCCGCGGAGTTGATCAGGCGCATCAGGTTGAAGGCCAGCCCAGCATCCTTTTTGAGGACCTCTTCGATCTCGTCGGTACTGGCCTGGCTGCGCACCAGGTTGAGCAGCTGCACGATGCTCGCCTGGCCGGGGGTGAGCAGTTTGGCCTCCACCAGCGTGGGACGCGAGAACCAGTAGCCCTGGAACTTTTCCACGCCCATGGACGACACCATGTCGTACTGTTGCGCGGTTTCGAGCTTTTCCGCGATCAGTTCGGCCTGGGAATGGCGCCCCGCGTAGTTGATCAGCACCGCGAGCTGGTCGCGCGCAAGCACCGACATGTCGAGTTTGATGTAGTCGGCCAGCGGCAGCCAGGGCGCGTAGGTGGACTCCAGCACCGTGTGGTTGAAGGCGAGGTGAAAGCCGCGGCTGCGCAGCGCCTGCAGGATGGGAAGCCGCGCATGCACCTCGGCCGCGGCCACGTGGCCCAGCGGAGGGATCTCCAGCACCACCTTGTCAGGGTTCACCAGTTCCAGGTGCCCGCCCGTCAGGCTTTCGTGGGTGCAGTTCACGAAAATCAGCATCTTGCCCACCAGCTCTTCGGTGCCCGCATGCGACAGCGCGGTGAAGACCAGGATCACGTCGCTGGCGGCCGTGTGGCCGACGGTGGAGCGCGAGCGGTTGAAGAGTTCGTAGCCGACGACCGCCTGCTGGCCGTTCATGATGGCCTGCCGGGCGATCATGGAGCCGGTGCTGCCAGCCTGGGAGGCGCCGGCCGCCGAGGGAGAAGCGGGAGGTGTGGGGTTCGTCATGGAATGCCTGGGCGTGTGCGGGATACCGGGCGATGCGGATGCCCGCTGCAGGCGCGAGGGCTGGCGGCAGCGGCGTGGCGTATCGCTGCTGGCATTGTAGGGAAGAACCCCCGATGGCTGGGGGATGGCAGTGCGGCTGGAGGCGATTCAGCCGTGCTGCAGCCAGCGCATCTCCGCCTCGCTGAAACCGGCGGCGCGGCGTGCCGCCTCGTTCAGCGGCGGCTTCGGGCGGGGGGCTTCGTAACGCTGGACCAGCGCGGCGTAGTGCGCCACGGGGTCCAGTCCGTCGCGCGTGCACAGCCAGCCGTACCAGTGGTTGCCGATGGCCACGTGGCCCACTTCTTCGCGCAGGATGATGTCCAGGATCGACACGGCGGCCAGCGCGTCCGGTGTACCGACCTGGCGCAGCTTGTGCTGGATCAGCGGCGTGGCGTCCAGTCCACGCGCCTCCAGGGTGCGCGGCACCAGGGCCATGCGCGCCACGATGTCGTCGGCCGTCTTCTCGCACATGCTCCACAGGCCCTGGTGCGCGGGAAAGTCGCCATAGTCATGGTGCAGTTGCCGGCGCAGGTGGTCACGCAGCAGGCGAAAGTGCTTCGCCTCCTCGGCCGCCACGCGCAGCCAGTCGCGGTAGAACGTCTCGGGCATGCCCGCAAAGCGCCAGATGGCGTCCAGCGCGAGGTTGATGGCGTTGAACTCGATATGGGCGATGGCGTGGATCAGCACCGCGCGCCCCTCCGGCGTGGCGGGCGAGCGGCGTGCCACGGCGGTGTGGTGCAGCAGCTGCGGCCGCGCGGGGCGGCCGGGCAGGGTGTCGGCGGGCGGGGCGGTGAGACGCGTTTCTGTCGCTATTGAAATGAGAGCTGCTTGCGCATACATATCCAGCGCTGCGGCCGATTTTTCTTCAGGGTCGCAGAGGCGCAAAACCTCCAGGGCACGTTGGCGAAGCTCCATCCCTACAATTCTAGGTTCCCCCTACACAAACAACGGAGACAGACAAGCGATGGCGATCTATGAACTCGACGGCGTGGCGCCGCAGGTGGCCGCATCGGCCTGGGTGGCCGACAGTGGCCAGGTGATGGGCGACGTGGTGCTGGGCGAGGACGCCAGCGTATGGTTCGGCGCCGTGGTGCGTGGCGACACGGCGCGCATCACCATCGGCGCGGGCACCAACGTGCAGGACGCGAGCGTGCTGCACGCCGACATCGGCCAGCCGCTGGTGATCGGTGAGCGCGTCACCGTGGGCCACCAGGTCATGCTGCATGGCTGCACCGTCGGGGATGAATCACTGATCGGCATTGGCGCCATCGTGCTCAACGGCGCGAAGATCGGCCGCAACTGCCTGGTGGGTGCTGGCTCGCTGGTCACCGAAGGCAAGGAATTTCCCGACGGATCGATGATCCTGGGCAGTCCGGCCAAGGTGGTGCGCCAGCTCACGCCCGAGCAGATCGAAGGGCTGCGCCAGAGTGCGCGGCATTACATGGAAAACGCGCGCCGCTTCAAGGCGGGTCTGCGCAAGCTGGGGTAATAGCCCGGCCGTTGATTGACTGGAAATACAGCGTGTCCGAACTGCACAAGTTTTTGTTTGATGGCCTGCCCGTGCGCGGCATGATCGTGCGCCTGACCGAGGCCTGGACAGAGCTGCTGCGCCGCCGCGCGGCCAACACCGAAACGGGGCCATACCCCGCGCCCGTGAGCGAGCTGCTGGGTGAGATGGCCGCCGCCGGCGTGCTGATGCAGTCGAACATCAAGTTCAACGGCGCGCTGGTGCTGCAGGTCTTTGGTGACGGCCCGGTCAAGCTGGCCGTGGCCGAGGTGCAGTCCGACCTGAGCCTGCGCGCCACCGCGTCGGTGTCGGGCGAACTGCCCGCGAACGCGGGCCTGCCGGACATGGTGAACGTGGGCGGCGGCGGGCGCTGCGCCATCACGCTGGACCCCAAGGACCGTCTGCCCGGCCAGCAGCCCTACCAGGGTGTGGTGCCGCTGTATGGCGACCACCAGGAAAAGCTGCACAAGCTCAGCGACGTGCTGCAGCACTACATGCTGCAGTCCGAGCAGCTTGATACCACCCTGGTGCTGGCTGCCAACGACCAGGTGGCCGCGGGCGTGCTGATCCAGCGCATGCCCCTGAAGGGCGAGGCCAACCTGGCCGGCGGCCATGGGCGCGAGGACGAGGACCAGATCGGCCGCAACGAGGACTACAACCGTATCGCCACGCTGGCGAGCAGCCTCACGCGTGAGGAGCTGCTCACGCTGGACGTGGACACCATCCTGCGCCGCTTGTTCTGGGAGGAAAAACTGCTGCGCTTTGCGCCTCAGCAGGGCGATAGCGGCCCGCGCTTCGCGTGCTCCTGCAGCCGCGAGCGTGTGGGCAACATGCTGCGCAGCCTGGGCACGGAAGAGGTCGAGAGCATCCTGGAGGAACGTGGCAACATCGAGGTGGGCTGCGAATACTGCGGCCAGCAGTACCACTTCGACCCGGTGGATGCCGCGCAGCTGTTCACCGATCCGCACAAGCAGCCGCCCGCGCCGTCGCGCATGCAGTGATCCAGGCGGCCGCTCTGGGCGGCTTTTGCGACCCAGCCTGCGCGCCGCGGCGCTGCAGGCGGTCGCGCTTCAACGAGCGTGAGGCGTCCGCCTCACGCCCCTGCGCCCAGGCCGCGCAGCGCGGTGAACAGCCGGTGCTCGCATTGGGGCTCCACGCATTCTTCGCAACCCCAAGCGCGCAGCCGAGGACGGCTGGGTTCCGAATCCAATTCGGCCTCAACGTTTGATGGATAAGCGCGAGTAGCTATTAAATCAATAGCGTTTAGTGCGTTGCGAAGTTGCGCCGCTGGCGGCCCGTACAGCACCTGGTAGGCCGTGCCGGCCTGGGCCAGCGCGGCGCGCAGTTGCAGCTCGTGTGCATCGGGAAGGTCCAGTGCGCACAGCAGCGTGAGGTCCGCTGGCAGATCGGGGCCGGCCGCCGCGACTGCGAGCGCGGGACAGTGCTGAGCGATGCCGTCGCGTAAGGCGGTGCAGGCGGGCGTGTGCGCGCCCAGGATGGCGATGCGCACCGCCGCAGCGCCGGGCACGGGGCCGGGCGAGGGGCTCACTTGCGGGCCGGTGTGACGTGCACGTAGATCTCGCCGGGCTTGACCATGCCCAGTTCGCTGCGCGCCTTTTCCTCGACCATCTCCAGGCCGTCCTTCAGGTCCTGCACTTCGGCGGCCAGGCGCTCATTGGCCTGGCGCGCCTGCGCATTCGCCGCCTGCTGGGCGGCGATCTGCCGGCGCATGTCCTCTACATGGCCGACACTGCCGCGCCCGGTCCACAGCTGCGCGTGGATCCCCACGAGGAGCAGCAGCAGGGCGAGCGGAACGATGCGTGTGCCCATGGCGGGGCGCAGCGGTGCGGGTGGGCTTAGCGCAGGTTGTAGAACGCGGCGCGGCCGGGATAGAAGGCGATATCGCCCAGGTCTTCTTCGATGCGCAGCAGCTGGTTGTACTTGGCGATGCGGTCGGAGCGCGAGAGCGAGCCGGTCTTGATCTGGCCGGCGTTGGTGCCCACGGCGATGTCGGCGATCGTCGAGTCCTCGGTCTCGCCCGAACGGTGGCTGATCACGGCGGTGTAGCCCGCACGCTTGGCCATCTCGATGGCGGCGAAGGTCTCGGTCAACGTGCCGATCTGGTTGATCTTGATGAGGATCGAGTTGGCGATGCGCTTGTCGATGCCTTCCTTCAGGATCTTGGTGTTGGTCACGAACAGGTCGTCACCCACCAGCTGCACGTTCTGGCCCAGGCGCTCGGTCAGGGTTTTCCAGCCGTCCCAGTCGCCTTCGGCCATGCCATCTTCGATGGAGATGATGGGGTACTTGTCGCACCAGGTGGCGAGCATGTCGGTCCACTGCTGGGCGGTCAGGCGCAGGCCGCCTTCGCCTTCCAGCACGTACTGGCCGTCCTTGTAGAACTCGCTGGCGGCGCAGTCCAGGCCCAGGGCGATCTGCTCGCCCGCGGTGTAGCCGGCGGCTTCAATCGCCTGCAGGATCAGCTGGATGGCGGCTTCGTGGTTTTCCACGGAAGGCGCAAAACCGCCTTCGTCGCCCACGGCGGTGCTCATGCCCTTGTCGTGGATGATCTTCTTGAGCGCGTGGAACACCTCGGCGCCCCAGCGCACGGCCTCGCGGAAGCTCGGCGCGCCCACGGGGATGATCATGAACTCCTGCAGGTCCAGGCTGTTGTTGGCGTGCGCGCCGCCGTTGATGACGTTCATCATCGGCACGGGCAGCTGCATGCCACCCATGCCGCCGAGGTAGCGGTACAGGGGCAGGCCGGATTCTTCGGCAGCGGCGCGGGCCACGGCCATCGAGACGGCCAACATGGCGTTGGCGCCCAGGCGGCTCTTGTTGTCGGTGCCGTCCAGATCGATCAGGGTCTTGTCCAGGAAGGCCTGCTCGGAGGCGTCCAGGCCCAGTACGGCCTCGCTGATCTCGGTGTTGATGTGCTCCACGGCCTTGAGCACGCCCTTGCCCAGGTAGCGGGCCTTGTCGCCGTCGCGCAGCTCGATGGCTTCGCGCGAGCCGGTGGACGCGCCCGAGGGCACGGCCGCGCGGCCCATCACGCCCGATTCCAGCAGCACGTCGCATTCGACGGTGGGGTTGCCGCGGCTGTCCAGCACTTCGCGGCCTACGATGTCAACGATGGCACTCATGGGTTTCCTTTTGCGGGAGTTTTTAATCAAATTGGCCGCTAGCGCTTTTCCATCAAGCGCTGGCAGCTATCAAATAGGTAGCATCAGAGGCCTTCGACGCAGACCAGGCGCATGATGGCCGCGCCCTCGCGCGCCGCACGGGCCTTGCCGTATTCGGGCGAATGGTAGAACGCCTTGGCAGCCTCGAAGCTGGGGAACTTGGCGATCACCACACGCTCGGGCTGCCAGTCGCCCTCCATCACCTCCACCTGGCCGCCACGCACGCAGATCTCGGCGTTGTGCGCCGCGAAGGCGGCGGTGGACCACTTCTTGTATTCCTCGTACTGCGCGGGGTTGGTCACGCGGACGTTGGCGATGATGTAGCCGCTGGGCATGGTGTCAGGCTCCAAAGTTGTTTTCGAGAAAACCGTTCTTCTTGGTCACGTCGTCGAGCGCCACCAGCGTTTCAAGCAACGCGCGCATGTGCTTGAGCGGCACGGCGTTGGGGCCGTCCGACCATGCCTCGGCGGGCTTGGGGTGCGTTTCCATGAACAGGCCCGCCACGCCGACGGCCACACCGGCACGGGCCAGCACGGGCACCATGTCGCGCGCGCCGCCGCTCACGGCGCCCAGGCCGCCGGGCTTCTGTACCGAGTGGGTCACGTCGAACACCACGGGCGCGCCGGAGTTGCGCATCTCGGCCAGGCTGGTCATGTCGGCCACGAGGTTGTTGTAGCCAAAGCTCACGCCGCGCTCGCAGGCCAGGAAGCGGTCTTCCGACAGGCCCGCCTCGCGCGCGGCGGCGCGGGCCTTGTCGATGACGTTCTTCATGTCCCAGGGCGCAAGGAACTGGCCCTTCTTGATGTTCACCGGCTTGCCGCTTTGCGCCACGGCGCGGATGAAATCCGTCTGGCGGCACAGGAAGGCCGGGGTCTGCAGCACGTCGACCACGCTGGCCACTTCGGCCACGTGCGAGGTGTCGTGCACATCGGTCAGGATGGGCAGCTGCAACTGGCGGCGCACTTCGTCCAGGATCTTCAAACCGGCATCCAGGCCGACACCGCGCTTGCTGGTGCCGGACGAGCGGTTGGCCTTGTCGAACGAGCCCTTGTAGATCAGCGGGATGCCCAGCGGCGCGCAGGCCTCCTTGAGTTGGCCGGCCACGTCGAGCGACATCTCCAGGCCTTCAATGGAGCAGGTGCCTGCGATCAGGAAGAAGCGTTGGTCCAGGCCAACGTCGAATCCGCACAGCTGCATGGGCTTTCCTTCCAATCAGGCTTTCGCCGCTGGCTTGTGGTGTTCCACGGCCGCCTTGATGAAGGCGTTGAACAGCGGGTGGCCGCTCCAGGGCGTGGACTTGAACTCGGGGTGGAACTGCACGCCGATGTACCAGGGGTGAACGCTCTTGGGCAGCTCGACGATCTCGGTCAGGTGCTCACGCTGCGTGAGCGCCGAGATCACCAAGCCGGCGGTGCGCAGCTTGTCCAGGTACTGCACGTTGGCCTCGTAGCGGTGGCGGTGGCGCTCGGTCACCACGTCGCCGTAGATGCTGTGGGCCAGCGTGCCCGGCTGCACGTCGGAGGACTGCGCGCCCAGGCGCATGGTGCCGCCCAGGTCGGAGTTGGCATCGCGCGTCTTGATGGTGCCGTCCTCGTCCTTCCACTCGGTGATGAGGGCGATCACGGGGTGCTTGCAGTGTGCGTCGAACTCGGTGGAGTTGGCGCCCGCCAGGCCCGCCACATGGCGCGCATATTCGATGGTGGCCACCTGCATGCCCAGACAGATGCCCAGGTAGGGCACCTTGTGCTCGCGGGCATAGCGGGCGGTGGAGATCTTGCCCTCCACACCGCGGCTGCCGAAGCCTCCGGGCACCAGGATCGCGTCGTACTGCGCCAGCTGTTGCGCGGCGTTGTCGTCGGTGATGGTCTCGGAATCCAGGTGGGTGATCTTCACGCGCACATGGCTTTGCATGCCTGCATGCTTGAGCGCTTCGTTGACGGACTTGTAGGCGTCCGACAGTTCCACGTACTTGCCCACCATGGCGATCTGCACCTCGCCGCGCGGGTGCTCGGTCTCATACACCAGGTCGTCCCAGCGCTTGAGGTTGGCGGGCGGTGTGTTCAGGCGCAGCTTGTCGCAGATCAGTCCGTCCAGGCCCTGCTCGTGCAGCATGCGCGGCACCTTGTAGATGGTGTCCACGTCCCACATGGAGATCACGCCCCATTCGGCCACGTTGGTGAAGAGGGAGATCTTCTCTTTCTCTTCCTCGGGCACGGCGTGCAGCGCGCGGCACAGCAGTGCGTCGGGCTGGATGCCGATCTCGCGCAGCTTCTGCACGGTGTGCTGCGTGGGCTTGGTTTTGAGTTCGCCGGCTGCCGCGATCCACGGCAGGTAGGTCAGGTGCACGAAGGCCGAATTGTTCGGGCCCAGCTTCAGCGAGAGCTGGCGCACCGCCTCCAGGAAGGGCAGCGACTCGATGTCGCCCACCGTGCCGCCCACCTCGCAAATGGCCACGTCCACGGCGTCTGGCGTGCCGATGCCGGCGCCGCGCTTGATGAACTCCTGGATTTCATTGGTCACGTGCGGGATCACCTGCACAGTCTTGCCAAGGTAGTCGCCGCGGCGCTCCTTCTCCAGCACACTTTGGTAGATGCGGCCGGTGGTGAAATTGTTGGCCTGCTTCATGCGCGTTTCGATGAAGCGCTCGTAGTGGCCGAGGTCCAGGTCGGTTTCGGCGCCGTCGTCGGTCACGAAGACCTCACCATGCTGGAAGGGCGACATGGTGCCCGGGTCCACGTTGATGTACGGGTCGAGCTTGATGAGGGTGACTTTGAGACCCCGCGATTCGAGGATCGCGGCAAGGGAGGCTGAGGCGATTCCCTTGCCCAGGGAAGACACCACACCGCCGGTGACGAAGACGAATTTGGTCATGTCTTTGATGGTGGTGGGAAATTGGGATTGTAATCAGCCCACTGCAGGGATGCAGTGGCAGGGGCCATGCCCTCTGCTAAATTGCGCCCCCATGAACGAACAGTTGGCTGGCAAACACATTGTCCTGGGCTTGAGCGGCGGCGTGGCCTGCTACAAATCGGCGGAACTGTGCCGGCTGCTGGTGAAGGCCGGCGCCACGGTGCAGGTGGTCATGACCGAGGCGGCTGCGCAGTTCATCACGCCCGTGACCATGCAGGCGCTGTCGGGACGCAGCGTCTACACCTCGCAGTGGGATGCGCGCGAGGCGAACAACATGCCCCATATCAACCTGAGCCGCGAGGCGGACGCGATCCTCATTGCGCCGTGCAGCGCGGACTTCATCGCGCGGCTGGTGCAGGGGCGGGCCGACGAGTTATTGAGCCTGCTGTGTTTGGCACGGCCCCGGGATCGGGTGCCGTTGCTACTGGCGCCCGCCATGAACCGCGAGATGTGGGGCCACCCGGCCACACAGCGCAACCTGGCCCAGGTGGCGCGCGACGGCGCGACGGTGCTGGGCGTGGGCTTTGGTGACCAGGCCTGTGGCGAGACGGGTGACGGCCGCATGCTGGAGGCCGCGGAGATTCTGGAGGAACTGGAGGCCTTGTTCACCCCCCCATTGCTTACGGGCCAGCACGTGCTGATTACCGCTGGCCCCACCTTCGAGGCCATTGACCCGGTGCGCGGCATCACCAACCTGTCCAGCGGCAAGATGGGCTTTGCGATTGCCCGCGCGGCGCGTGCCGCTGGCGCACAGGTCACATTGGTCGCCGGGCCGGTGCATCTGCCCACCCCGCGGGGCGTGCGGCGCATCGATGTGCGTTCAGCACAAAATATGCTTGCAATCGTTGAGGAAAAAGCGCGAGAAGCTACTATTTTCATAGCTGCGGCCGCGGTGGCGGACTGGCGTCCCGCCACTGCTGCGCTGCACAAGATCAAGAAGGACGGCACGGGCGACGTGCCGGCGCTGGAGTTTGTGGAGAACCCCGACATCCTGGCCACGGTGGCGCGCACCGAGCGCGCGCGCGCTGGCCGTCTGTACTGTGTGGGGTTTGCCGCCGAGAGCGAGAACCTGCTGGAGCATGCCAGCGCCAAGCGCGAGCGCAAGGGCGTGCCGTTGCTGGTGGGCAATATCGGCCCGGCCACGTTCGGGCAGGACGACAATGCGCTGCTGCTGGTGGACGCGCAGGGCCATCGTGAACTGCCCCGCGCTTCCAAGGAGGCGCTGGGCCATCAGCTCGTGGCGGAGATCGCGCGGCGCCTTGCCGCCGTTTGAGCGGGTAGGGGCGCACCGGTTGGGCGATGATCGCGGGTTCGGCCCGCGGTGCTGCCGGCGTGACACCGCGCGACCATTCCTTTGAACCTCTGCTCCCATGAAAATCGACGTCAAGATTCTCGACCCCCGCATGGCGGATCAATTGCCAACGTATGCCACGCCCGGCAGCGCGGGGCTGGACCTGCGCGCGTGCCTGGACGCGCCGCTCACGCTGGAGCCCAACGCCTGGCAATTGGTGCCCACGGGCATCGCCATCTACCTTCAGGACCCGGGCTATGCCGCGCTGATCCTGCCGCGCTCGGGGCTGGGCCACAAGCACGGCATCGTGCTGGGCAACCTGGTGGGCCTGATCGACAGCGACTACCAGGGGCAACTCATGGTCAGCGCGTGGAACCGCAGCCCCCAGGCCTTCACCCTGCAACCCATGGAGCGCCTGGCGCAGTTGGTCATCGTGCCGGTGGTGCAAGCCCAGTTCAACGTGGTGCAGGAGTTTCCGGCCAGCGAGCGCGGTGAGGACGGCTACGGCTCCACGGGCAAGCACTGAGCGCCAGCGCCGCTGTCGGCCCCTGCCTACATGGCGGGTGCGCACTTCACTACGAGGCCCGCCGGGCATGGCCGGCAGTGTGCAGGATGCTGCGGTGCTTCAATCTCCCAATGGGTGGCCGCTTTCATGTAGCCATGCTTGCATTGTTGAACCAAGGAGATTTCCATGCGTCCTCATTCCCGCTTCATCGCCTTGGCCGGCTCCGCGCTGGTGGCTGGCGCACTGGTCGCCTGCGCCGAACAGCCGCGCTATTCTGACTACCATCCGACGCCCGGCTACACCAGCCAACCGGCGCCGGGATACACCACCTACCCTAACCAGCAAGGTACCGAGTACGGCACCGTGGCCTACATCGAAGGACTGCAGGCGCGCAACCGCACCTCCGGCGCTGGCGCGATCCTGGGTGCCGTCGTGGGCGGCGTGCTGGGCAATCAAATTGGCTCGGGCTCCGGCCGCACGGCGGCCACTGCCATCGGGGCAGTGGGTGGCGCGGTGGCGGGCAATGCCATCGAAGGCCGCAATAACACCGGTGATTACGAGGCCTATCGCATCACGGTGAACCTGGACCGGGGCGGCCAGCGGGTGTACGAAGTGCCGTCGCCAGGCGATTTGCGCACCGGCGACCGCGTGCGGCTGTATGGCGGACAGATATCGCGCATGTAAAACGATTGACGCGCCGATGGCGGCGCCGCGCACACACAACGGGCTCCCGAGGGGAGCCCGTTTTTTTGGGGCTGTGTGTCGAAAAGTGCGTGGTTCAGTGGATCAGGTCGCTGCCCGGCGCCTGCGGCTGAATGCGGAAAAACCCCGTGCCCGCTGTGCCACGGCCGATTTCTTCCTCCGTGGCTTCGCGCACCGCGTGCACCTTGAGCTGCAGCCGCAGTGCGATGCCTGCCAGCGGATGGTTGCCGTCCAGCACCACGTGCTCAGGGTAGATCTGCGCCACGGTGTACAGCGCGTCGCGCGGTGCATCGGGGTTGACGCTTTGGGGCAAAGCCGTTCCCTCGAACGTCATGCCTTCTTCGATATCCGCGGGAAACAGTTGGCGGGGCTCCAGGAAGAGCAGCTTGTCCTGGTAGTCCCCAAAAGCTTCCTCGGGCTCCAGGTGCAGCGAGAGTTCGGCGCCGACGCCATGGCCCTGCAGGGCTTGGTCGATGCGGCCCAGCAGGTCGTCGCCCCCCACGAGGAATTCCACGGGATCGTCGAGCACATCCAGTTCCTCGCCAAGCGTGTCTTTCAGGACCCAGGTCAAGGCGACCACACATTGTTCGGTAATTTCCATAGGAGAATTGTCGCAGTTCACTGCCCTGCCGCGCGCGCGGCCATTTTGATTCCATGGACGTTCAACAACCGCTGGCCCTGCTCGGGGGCCTGAGCCCGGCGCAGTTCATGCGCCGCCACTGGCACAAGAAGCCGCTGCTGGTGCGCCAGGCCATCCCCGGCTTCAAGCCGCTGCTGAGCCGCGCCGAACTGCTGGAGCTGGCCGGGCAGGACGGTGTGGAGTCGCGCTTCATCCAGGACAAGGCCGGCCAATGGGTGCTGCGCCATGGGCCGTTGGCACGCCGCTCCCTGCCGTCCCTGGCCACGCCGCGCTGGACCGCGCTGGTGCAAGGCGTGGATCTGCACAACGATGCCGTGCACGCGCTGCTGCAGCAGTTCCGTTTCGTGCCGGAGGCGCGGCTTGATGACCTGATGATCAGCTACGCCACCGACGGCGGAGGTGTTGGGCCGCATTTCGACAACTACGACGTCTTCCTGCTGCAGGCCCATGGGCGGCGGCGCTGGCGCATCGGCCGGCAAAAGGACAAGACGCTGCGCCCCGGGTTGCCGCTGAAGATCCTTGCGGCTTTCGAGCCCGAAGAAGAGCATGTGCTCGAGCCCGGCGACATGCTCTACCTACCTCCGGGCTGGGCCCACGATGGCATTGCCGAGGGGGAATGCATGACCTATTCCATCGGCTTTCGCTCGCCCAATGGTGCCCAGTTGGCGCATGAGGTGCTGCAGCGCATGGCGGAGGCGGCGGCCGACGAGGAGGGGGCCATCTACCGTGATGCACAGCAGTCCGCTGTTGCGAACCCGGGAGCCATCCCGGCCGCGTTGCAAGACTTCGCACGCAAGGCGGTGCAGCGCGCGTTGCAGCAGCCTCAGGCGCTGGAGTGCGCACTGGGCGAGGCTCTGACCGAACCCAAGCCCAACGTGTGGTTCGAGCCGTCTCCGGCGGGCATGCTGGAGAGCGTGGTGCTGGACCGGCGCACGCGCATGATGTATGACGACAGGCATGTGTTCATCAACGGCGAAAGCTATCGCGCGGCCGGTCGCGATGCGGTACTGATGCGTCGCTTGGCCGACGAGCGTCTCCTGGACTCGCGGGACCTCGCGCGGGCGAGCGATGAAGCATTGGAACTGCTGTCCGCCTGGTGCGAGGCAGGCTGGGCCCATGCGGGCGCGCAAGCCTGACGCGTCGCCGCCGGAGACAAACCATGGAAGACGCCATTTCGCACGCACAGTCATCGCTGCCCGCTGGCCGATTTGAAGGGCGGGTGGCATTTCAGCAGTTGGTGCGCGATGCCCTGGCATGCGCTGCGCGCGAAGGTTGGCCCGAGCTCATCCTGTCGGACGCCAGCTTCCACGATTGGCCGTTGGGGGAGCGCTCCGTGGCCGATTCCCTGCAGGACTGGGCGCGGGCGGGGCGGCGCTTCGTGCTGGTGGCGGCGGGGTTCGATGAAATCGTGCGGCGGCACGCGCGCTTTGTGCAGTGGCGCGTGCGCTGGGACCACATCATTGTCTGCCGCAAGGCGTCCGTCGCAGATCCGCAGGATGTGCCCAGTGCGCTGTGGTCGCCGCTGTGGGCGCTGCAGCGGCACGACCCGGTGCGGTGCAATGGCGTCGCCGGCGCCGAGCCGGAGCGCCGCATCATCCTGCGCGAATCGCTGCAGGAGTGGGTAGACCGCAAGAGCACTCCTGGATTCCCTGCATCCGTCCTTGGCCTGTGACGGATTCACCCTCTTTGTAACAAGGGTAGCCAGTTATTCGTGTTATCCACTATTGACGAAATCTTTCTATAATTTCGAACTGGTTTTGCCCCCGGCGTTTGCTTCGCAAAGCGTAGCGCCATTGCCTGACTGGCCGCGTGGATGGCGGCGTTGGGCTGTTTGATAACAATCGTTCCCCTTGATAGGACACCAAATGAAGAACTCCGTCGTTCTGGCTGCTTTGATCGCTGCTGCCGCTCTCGCCGCCTGCGGCAAGAAGGAAGAGGCCGCACCTGCTCCCGCTCCTGTGGAAGCTCCTGCTCCCGCACCGGCTGTTGAGCCCGCACCTGCTCCCGCGCCCGCAGCGTCTGTCGAGGCACCTGCTGCTGCCGCTACCGACGCAGCTTCCGATGCCGCCAAGGCGGCTGCTGATGCTGCTGCTGCCGCCGCTACCGGCGCTGCCGCTTCCGAAGCCAAGTAAGAACACTCTGATGCCGGGCCCTCCAAGGGTCGGGCTTGCTGCAAACCCCGTACCGGAAGGTCGGGGTTTTCTTTTTTGGGCAATGGCTCAGTAGCTGGCCTCGATCCAGGGAGTGCCCTCGCGCGGATCGGCCACTACGATGTCACTTGCATGCCACCCCACAGCTTGCGCCAGAGCGGATTGCGCGAGATCCGGTCGGTTGTTGCGTGCGCTCAGGTGTGCAGCCACCACGTGTCGCAGATTCGGGTGATGTACGGCGTGCAGGATGTCCGCGCTGACATGGTTGGGAAGGTGCCCACGCGGACCTGCGATGCGCCGTTTCAGGAACACGGGATAGTCGCCCGACGCCAGAAGGTCGGCGTCGTGGTTGGCTTCGAGCAGCAGCGCGTGACAGCCCTGTAGCCGTTCCACCACCGTTTCTGCCGCATGGCCCAGGTCGGTCAGTAGGCCGATGTGCGTCGCGCCATCGCTGCAGCGCAAGTGCAATGGTTCACGTGCGTCATGCGGCACGCTGAAAGGATGTGCGCAAAAGCTGCCCATATCGACGGGTACGCCATCGCACGCCACATGCAGCAGGCCGTCAAGGTCGGGTGACCCTAGGGCGTCGTAGGTGCCCTCGCTCATCCAAACGGGGATGCGTTCGCGCAGGGCGAGCTTCAGCACGCAGCCCACATGATCGGAATGCTCATGCGTGATAAAGACGGCATCCAACTGCGCCGGGGCCGTACCCGCAGCCTCCAGGCGCCATTGCAGTTGCCGGATGCCCAGCCCGCAATCCACGAGCAGGCGCCGGGTATGCGCGCCGCTGCGCCCTTCAACCAGCGTGGCGTTGCCGGTGCTGCCGCTGGCCAGATTGCGAAAGCGCAGCATCGTGTAGGCGCAAGCGGCGCGGCGCCGCCCCTTTTACTTCAGATCATCCGCGAGCACGCGCACGATGCGCTGTGCATTGGCGGAGGTCTCGGGCGCGCCTGCGGCGTTGAGCACAGACACGGTGCTTCGGTTGCCCTCGCTGCGCACCACGATGCGGTACTTCAGCGGCGGCACCGCGTCGGGCGAGCGGCTGAACAGCTTGCTGAAGAAGCCTTGCTCCTTCTTCTCGGTCGGGGCGACGTAGCGTACGAAGTACACGCCCTGGCTGCGGTCTCGGTCCTCCACGGTGAAGCCGGTGCGGTCCAGCGACACGCCCACGCGGCGCCACGCGCGGTCGAAGCCTTCGTCAAGCTGCACCACCGGCACGTTGTCGACCGTGGCCATGCGCGCGGACGGGGCGGAGGGTACGGGCGCTGCGGCGGCGGCCTTGGATTGCTCCTCGCTCACGCCCAGCTTGACCATCAGCCGGCGCAGGAATTCGGTTTCCAGTTCCGGATCGGCCGGGCGGGGCTGCCAGACGGTGTTGTCCTTCTGGGTGTTGGTGTAGACCTCCACCATGCCGCGGTGGCTGATGTAGATCTCCGTGCCGCCGCTGGCGTTGCGCTCCAGGCGGGTCCGGAACTTGTCGCGTTCGCCCGTGGAATACAGCGAATCGAAGACCTTGCCAATCGTGGAGCGGATGATGTCCTGCGGCAGCTTGGCGCGGTTTTCGGCCCAGTCGGTCTCCAGCAGGCCGAGCTTGGGTTGTTCCAGCACGTACACGAAGCCGTTTTCGATCCAGAAGTCACGCACCGGGTCCCACAGTTGGTCGGCAGGGCGGTCCACCACCAGCCATCGTTGGTTGCCGTCGCGCTCGATGCGTACGTCTCCAATGGACTTCGGGGCTGCGCTCGCCGCGCCGCGGGGCTGTTGCGCCTGGCCCGCTTCGAAAGCGGCAGCAGACACGACGCCGCCAGGCACCGTGTAGCGTGTGTCGCGCGAGAGCTGCGTCAGGTCCGGAGGCACCTCCAGCGTTGCCCCCTTGGTGGCGCTTTTGTAATCGATCTTGTCGTTCTCCAGCACGGAGCAGGCGGACAGGGTCACGGCAAGGCCCAGCAGGCCCAAACGGGTGGTAGCGTTCACGCGAAAATCCTCATTGATCCAGATTCGGCCGGGAGCGTTCCAAATACGCTGCAAGCTGGCAACAGGCTGGGTGAAATTAGAGCTTAGAGCAGCCCCGCGGCGCGCAGGGCGGCCTCGACCACGGCTTCGTTGCCCTGGCTCAGGGGCGTCATGGGCAGGCGCATAGCGCCGCCGCACAGGCCCATGCGTTGCACAGCCCACTTCACGGGGATGGGGTTGGCCTCGACGAACAGTTGCTTGTGCACGGGCATCAGGCGGAACTGGATCTCCATGGCGCGGCGGGTGTCGCCGGCGAGCGCGGCTACGCACAGCTCGTGCATCAGGCGGGGCGCCACGTTGGCCGTCACGCTGATGTTCCCCTGGCCGCCGCACAGCATGAGCGCCACGGCCGTGGGGTCATCGCCGGAATAAACGGCGAAGCCCTTGGGCACGTCGCGGATGAGCCATTGCGCGCGTTCGATGTTGCCTGTGGCTTCCTTGATGCCCACGATGCCGGGCACCTGCGTGAGGCGCAACACGGTTTCGTGCTGCATGTCCGCCACCGACCGGCCGGGCACGTTGTACAGCACCATCGGCAGGTCGCCCACGGCCTCGGCGATCGCCTTGAAGTGGCGGTACTGGCCTTCCTGCGTGGGCTTGTTGTAATAGGGCACGACCTGCAACTGGCTGTCGGCGCCAACCTTCTTGGCGAACCTGGCCAGCTCGATGGCCTCGGCCGTGGAATTGGCGCCGCAGCCCGCCATGATGGGCACGCGCTTGGCGGCTTGTTCCACGGACACGCGAATGATTTCGCAGTGCTCCTCCACATTCACCGTGGGCGATTCGCCGGTCGTGCCCACCACGCCGATGCAGTCGGTGCCTTCTGCGATGTGCCAGTCGATGAGTTTGCGCAGCGCGGGGTAGTCCACACTGCCGTCGTCATGCATGGGCGTGACGAGGGCGACGATGCTGCCGGTCAGGGGGGCGCTGGGAGAAGTCATGTCCGCGTTCAAAAACGGTAAAAAGACATTCTAACTAGACGGGGCCCTGCAGCGGCGCGCGCAGCGGCGCGCGCAGAGGCCCGTCCATGGACGGCGCAGGCCGCACGGCGGCGATGCGCTGCATGAAGCGCGCGGGCGCGTCGAGGAAGCCTTCCTCATAAGCCACGATGCGCAGGTCCCGGCAGGCCTGCAGCAGTTCGCCCGGCCTCAGCAGGAATTCGGCCCGCGCGGGCCGGCCGACAGTTTCGTTGCCCAGGGCGAAGGTCTCATAGAGCAGCACGCCACCGGGCGCCACGCTGTCCACGATGGTGGGCAGCAAAGGACGCCACAGGTAATTGGTGACCACCACGCCGGCAAAGCGCTGCCCGGGCAGGGGCCAGGGGCCAGCCTCGATATCCGCAACGATCGTTGCGCCCCATGGTGCTATGCTTTCGATAGCTTCTGGCGCTTTTTCTATGCCCGTTACCGGGTGTTTTCTTTCATAGAACCAGCGCATGTGACGGCCGTGACCGCAAGCCACGTCCAGCACACTGCCGCCCGCAGGCACCAGGTGGGACCAGCGCTGTATCCATTCCGAGGCCGCGGGCAGCGGCGCATGGGCGGTGCCGTGCGGGGCCATCGTCAGAAGCAGGCCCAGATCTGGTCCGCCAGCGTCAGCATGAAGTCGGGCTGCAGGTACAGCGCGAACACCCCCAGCAGCACCGCGAGCAGCGCAGCTGCGACGATCGACCGCTTGTACAGGGTGCGCATGGTCAGGCCGCCTGAGGGGTGGCGCGCACGATGGCACCCTCGCGTACGGGCAGGTTCACCAAGCCGGCGAGGATGCCCAACACAATCGCCAGGTACCACACGATGTCGTAGCTGCCCGTGCGGTCATACAGATAGCCGCCCAGCCACACGCCCAGGAAGCTGCCGATCTGGTGGCTGAAGAACACGAAGCCGCTGAGCATGGACAGGTGCTGCACCCCGAAGATCTGCGCAACGGTGGCATTGGTGGGGGGCACCGTGGACAGCCACAGTGCGCCGATCACGGCCGAGAACACGTAAACCGACAGCGGCGACAGCGGCACCAGCAGGAAGATGGTGATGGCCACGGCACGGGCGAAATAGATGAACGCCAGGATGTGGCGCTTCGGGATCCGTTGGCCCAGCGAGCCCGCGATATAGGTGCCGAACACGTTGAACAGCCCGATCAGCGCCAGCGCATAGCTGGCCACCTGGGGCGTGAGGCCCTGGTCGCGCAGATAGCTGGGCATGTGCACACCGATGAACACCACCTGGAAGCCGCACACGAAGTAGCCGGCGGTGAGCAGCAGGAAGCTGCGGTAGCGCAGCGCCTCGGCAAAGGCCTCGCCCACGGACTGGGTACGTTTGATGGGGGCGCTGCCATGAAAGCCCGGCTCGCGCAGGCCAAAGGCCAGCGGAACGATCAGGATCACCATCGCCGAGAGCACCAGCAGGGCCTCTTGCCAGCCCAGGCGCAGGATCAGTTGCCCCTCCAGCGGCACCATGAGGAACTGGCCGAACGAGCCCGCCGCAGCGGCCACGCCCATGGCCCAGGAGCGCTTGTCGGCCGGGATCTGCCGGCCCAGTACCCCGTAGATGATGGCGTAGGTGGTGCCCGCCTGCGCAGCGCCGATCAGCACGCCCGTGGTCAGCGAAAACAGCAGCGGCGTGGGAGACAGCGCCATGCCGGCCAGGCCCATGGCGTAGAGCGCTGCGCCGCCGATCAGCACGCGGAAGGCGCCCAGGCGGTCGGCCAGCATGCCGCCAAAGATGCCGAACAGACCCCAGGACAGGTTCTGAATGGCCATGGCCAGGGCAAAGGTCTGGCGTGTCCAGCCCATGTCCTGGGTGATGGGCTGCAGCCACAGGCCGAAGCCGTGCCGGATGCCCATGGACAGAGTGACGATGGCGGCGCCGCAGATCAGCACCTGGGCCATGGACAGTTTTCGGGTTGCGTCGTGCATCCGGCGAATGTAGCGAAAACCCGTGTCGCCTGCTTGGCGCCCCCCCTGTGCAGCACGCTGGCGGGGCAAGAAAGCGTCACCATCCTGGTTTTATATCCAGCACTACAATCCGCCGCCATGGCAGTCAAACCCGCATCCACCTCCGCCAGCGACTACTCCGAAGGCTCGATCCGCGTCCTCAAGGGACTGGAGCCCGTCAAGCAGCGGCCGGGCATGTACACCCGCACCGACAACCCCCTGCACATCATCCAGGAGGTGCTGGACAACGCGGCCGACGAGGCGCTGGCGGGCTTTGGCAAGAAGATCAAGGTGACCTTGCACACCGACGGCTCGGTGAGCGTGGAGGACGACGGCCGGGGCATTCCGTTCGGCCTGCATCCCGAGGAGAACGCACCGGTGGTGGAACTGGTGTTCACCCGCTTGCACGCGGGCGGCAAGTTCGACAAGGGCAAGGGCGGGGCCTACAGCTTCTCGGGCGGCCTGCATGGTGTGGGCGTAAGCGTCACCAACGCCCTGGCCACCCGGCTGGAGGTGGCCACCCACCGCGAGGGCCAGGTGGCGCGCCTGGTGTTTGCGGGCGGCGATGTGACCGAGCCGCTGGCGGCGCGCCCGCTGCAGGCGGGCGAGCGCAAGCAGGGCACCACCGTGCGCGTCTGGCCCGACGCCAAGTACTTTGAGTCCAGCAACCTTCCGATGGGCGAGCTGACGCACTTGCTGCGCAGCAAGGCGGTGCTCATGCCCGGCGTCACGGTGCAGCTGGTCAATGAAAAGACGCGCGACACCCAGACCTGGCAGTACAAGGGCGGCCTGCGCGACTACCTGGCACAGACGCTGAGCGCTGATCCGGTGATCCCGCTGTTCGAGGGCGAGGGCTTCGCCGACCGCCACAACGAGAGCTTTGCCGAGGGCGAGGGCGCCGCATGGTGTGTGGCCTTCACAGAGGAAGGCCAGCCGGTGCGCGAGAGCTACGTGAACCTGATCCCCACCAGCGCCGGCGGCACCCATGAAAGCGGCCTGCGCGACGGCCTGTTCAACGCGGTCAAGAGTTTCATCGAGCTGCACTCGCTCCTGCCCAAGGGCGTGAAGCTACTGCCCGAGGACGTGTTTGCGCGCGCCAGCTATGTGCTGGCGGCCAAGGTGCTGGACCCGCAGTTCCAGGGGCAGATCAAGGAGCGGCTGAACTCGCGCGACGCCGTGCGGCTGGTGTCCAGCTTCGTGCGCCCGGCGCTGGAGCTGTGGCTGAACCAGCACGTGGAATACGGCAAGAAGCTGGCAGAGCTGGCCATCAAGGCCGCGCAGACACGGCAAAAGGCCGGCCAGAAGGTCGAAAAGCGCAAGGGCTCGGGCGTGGCCGTGCTGCCCGGCAAGCTCACCGACTGCGAAAGCCGTGACCTGGCCTACAACGAGGTCTTCCTGGTCGAGGGCGACTCGGCCGGCGGCAGCGCCAAGATGGGCCGCGACAAGGAAAGCCAGGCCATCCTGCCGCTGCGCGGCAAGGTGCTCAACACCTGGGAGGTCGACCGCGACCGCCTGTTTGCCAACACCGAGGTGCATGACATCTCGGTAGCCATCGGCGTGGACCCGCACGGCCCGAGCGACACCCCCGACCTGTCCGGCCTGCGCTACGGCAAGATCTGCATCCTCTCCGACGCGGACGTGGACGGCTCGCACATCCAGGTGCTGCTGCTCACGCTGTTCTTCCGCCACTTCCCCAAGCTCATCGAGGCCGGCCATATCTTTGTCGCCCGGCCACCGCTGTTCCGCGTGGACGTGCCGGCGCGCGGCAAGAAGCCAGCGGCCAAGGTGTATGCGCTGGACGAATCCGAGTTGGAAAGCATCCTCGACAAGTGCGCCAAGGACGGCGTGCCGCGCGAGAAATGCCAGATCAGCCGCTTCAAGGGCCTGGGCGAAATGAACGCCGAGCAGCTGTGGGAGACCACGCTCAACCCCGACACGCGTCGCCTGCTGCCGGTGCAGTTGGGCACATTCGACTTCTCCGCCACCGAGGGCCTGATCACCAAGCTCATGGGCAAGGGCGAGGCCGCCGCGCGCCGCGAGCTCATGGAGCTGCACGGCGACCTGGTGGATGTGGACATCTGACGAAGGCACTCGCCATGACTGCGCGCCTGGGATACCGTATGCGTAACAGCCTTTTGGGGCTTTTGCGCACGGCTGGCATGTGCTGCGCGCTCCTGTTTTTGCAGCAAACCGCGCATGCGGACCTGTGGGCCTTCGTGGACGAGCGCGGCGTGACGCATTTCGCCGCGCAGCAGCTGGACGAGCGTTACGCGCTGTTCTTTCGCGGCAACGACTTCGACTCCGAGCGCGACGGCTCCAACACCGGACGTCAGGGTGCGGCCGATGTCTCCACCGGGCCGGCCAGTCCCTCGGGGGCGCGGCTGCTGGCCTTCTTCGAGGTGTCGCACGACTACAAGCTCGTGCGCCAGCACCTGCGCTCGGCGTCGGCGCGCCATGGCGTGGACTACGCGCTGCTGCAGGCGGTGATCGCCACCGAGTCGGGTTTCAACACCCGTGCGGTTTCGCCGCGCGGCGCCGTGGGGCTGATGCAGCTCATGCCCGCCACCGCCAGCCGCTTCGGTGTGAGCGGCGACGCCAGGCGCTCGGTGGAGCAAAAGCTGGTGGACCCCGCCACCAACGTGGCCGCGGGCACGCGCTACCTGCGCTACCTCATGGATCTCTTCGAGGGCCGCCTGGACTTGGCGCTGGCAGCCTACAACGCGGGCGAGGGTGCCGTGCAGCGCGCCGGCAACCGCGTTCCCGCCTACCGTGAGACGCGCAACTACGTACAGAGCGTGATGGGCCTGTATGCGCTGCTCAAGCCGCCGCTACCGACGCGCGGTCAGCGCGCGAACCCCGGGCGCGTGCGCATGGAACTGCCCGCCACGCCCCATTCCCTATCCGATGCCGGTGAGCGCGGCGACACGCAGCGCATGTCCGCACCTGCGCCCACGCGCCTGGCCCGGCAGTCATCGACCGAGTCTGTCTTCACTGAATGAGCGACCAACCCACTCTCGACTTCTCCGCGCCCGCCGACCACGGCGACAGCCTAGAACTGGCCGGCTACGCCCAGCGCGCCTATCTGGAATACGCCCTCTCGGTCGTCAAGGGCCGCGCGCTGCCCGACGTGTGCGACGGCCTCAAGCCCGTGCAGCGGCGCATCCTCTATGCCATGGACCGCATGGGCCTGGGCTACAGCGGCCCGAACCGCAACGTGGCGGCCAAGCCCGTGAAGAGCGCCCGCGTGGTGGGCGACGTGCTGGGCCGCTTTCACCCGCATGGCGACCAGTCGGCCTACGACGCACTGGTGCGCTTGGCGCAGGACTTCAACCAGCGTTACCCGCTGATCGACGGCCAGGGCAACTTCGGCAGCCGCGATGGCGACGGCGCGGCGGCCATGCGCTACACCGAGGCGCGCCTGACCCGCATCGCCGGCCTGCTGCTGGACGAGATCGACATGGGCACGGTGGACTTCGTGCCCAACTACGACGGCAGCACGCAGGAGCCACGCCAGCTGCCCGCGCGGTTGCCGTTCGCGCTGCTCAACGGCGCCAGCGGCATCGCCGTGGGCCTGGCCACCGAGATCCCCAGCCACAACCTGCGCGAGGTGGCCGACGCCTGCGTGGCCTTGGTCAAGAAGCCGCAGTTGAGCGACGAGGAGCTGTTCGCGCTGGTCCCCGGCCCTGACTACCCGGGCGGCGGCCAGATCATCAGCAGTGATGCGGACATCCAGGACGCCTACCGCACGGGCCGCGGCAGCCTCAAGGTGCGCGCGCGCTGGAAGATCGAGGACCTGGCGCGCGGCCAGTGGCAGATGGTGGTGACCGAGCTGCCGCCCGGCGTTTCCGCGCAGAAGGTGCTGGAGGAGATCGAGGAGCTCACCAACCCCAAGGTCAAGACCGGCAAGAAGGCGCTCACGCAGGAGCAGACGCAGCTCAAGGCCGCGCTGCTGGCGCTGCTGGACGGCGTGCGCGACGAGTCCAGCAAGGACGCGCCGGTGCGCCTGGTCATCGAACCCAAGACCGGCAAGGTGCCGCAGCAGGACCTCATCACCGCGCTGCTGGCGCACACCAGCCTGGAGACCTCCGCGCCCATCAACCTGACCATGGTGGGGCTGGACGGCAGGCCCGTGCAGAAGTCGCTGCGCGAGATGCTGCAGGAGTGGATCGACTTCCGCCAGACCACCATCACGCGGCGCAGCCAGCACCGGCTGGACAAGGTGCTGGACCGCATCCACATCCTGGAGGGGCGGCAGCTGGTACTGCTGAACATCGACGAGGTGATCGCCATCATCCGCCAGGCCGACGAGCCGAAGGCGGCGCTGATCGCGCGCTTTCACCTGTCGGACCGCCAGGCCGAGGACATTCTGGAAATCCGCCTGCGCCAACTGGCGCGGCTGGAAGCCATCAAGATCGAGCAGGAGCTGAAAGAGCTGCGCGACGAGCAGGGCAAGCTGGAGGACATCCTCGCCAACCCCGCCTCGCTGCGCCGCCTGATGGCCAAGGAGATCGAGGCAGACGCCAAGCTGTTCGGCGACGCGCGCCGCACGCTGATCCAGGCCGAAAAGAAGGCCGTGGCCGAGGTCAAGGTGCTGGACGAACCCGTCACCGTGGTGGTGTCCGAAAAGGGCTGGGTGCGTGCGCGCCAGGGCCATGGGCACGAGGCGGGCAGCTTCGCCTTCAAGTCGGGCGACGGCCTGTACGGCACCTTTGAGTGCCGCACGGTGGACACGCTCATCGTCTTCGGCAGCAACGGGCGGGTGTACTCGGTGGCGGTGTCCAGCCTGCCGGGCGGGCGTGGCGACGGCCAGCCCATCACCACGCTGATCGAGCTGGAGGCCGGCACGCAACCGGTGCACTACTTCGCCGGACCGGCCAACGCAGCGCTGCTGATTGCGGGCTCGGGCGGCTATGGTTTCCTGTCCACCGTGGAGCACATGACCGCACGCAACCGTGGCGGCAAGGCCTTTGTGAACCTGGGTGAGGGCGAACGCCTGTGCCGCCCCTCGCATGCGGCGTTCACCAGCGGCAGCCAGCCGCTGGCGCCCGCCACCCATGTGTGCTGCGCATCCGTGGGTGGGCGAGTGCTCACGTTTGAGATCGCCGAACTCAAGCTCATGGAAAAGGGCGGCCGCGGGCTGATGCTCATCGACCTGGAGCCCAAGGACCAACTGGCCGGCGCGGCGGCCTACACGCGCAGTGTGCGCTTCGTGGGCGTGGGCCGTGGCGGCAAGCCGCGCGAGGAGCAGCTGGAGATCCGCTCGCTCAACAATGCGCGCGCCGTGCGCGGGCGCAAGGGCAAGGCGGCCGACCTGGGTTTCAAGCCGTCCGACGTGCTGCGCGTGGAGTGATTCAAAAACAATAGCTGGTCGCGCTTGCTGCTACAAGCTTGTACGGCTAAAAGCCGTTGAAGTTACGGTGTAAAAAGCGCAAACAGCTATTGTTTTGATAGCGACAGTATGTCGCGTGGGCGGCGGGGCTTCTTTGTTGCGTTTGGTAGCATTCTCGCAACCCCGCCATAACGAATTCCAGGAGCCCACCCCATGAGATCGCTGCGCATTTCCCACAAACTCTGGCTCGCCGTGGGCTGCATCGTGCTCGCCCAACTGACCGTCGTGGGCGTGGCTGGTGTGCGCTCTGCCAGGGCGCAGGCCGAATCCGACGCCTTGAGCCGCGAGATGACGCAGCGCGTGCAGACGGCCACACGCTGGGCCGGCCTGACCGAGACCAATGCGGCCCGCACGCTGGCGCTGGTGCTCAGCACCGACGCCGTGGTGGTGCAGGCGTTCAAGGGCGACATTGCCGCCACCTCGGCGCGCATCAGCGAACTGCAAAAGGGGCTGGAAGCCATGGCCCTCACGCCCGCCGACCGCGAGCAGATGGGGCGCATCGCCACCGCGCGCAAGGCCATGATCGATCTGCGCAACCAGGCCCGCCAGCTCAAGGACGCCGGCAGCCATGACGAGGCGGTGCGCCTGGCGCAGCAGTCCTACGTGCCCGCCGTGGCCACCTACCTGGGCACGCTGCAGGAATTCGTGCGCATGCAGGAGCAGACCGCCCAGGCGCGCCAGGCAGAGATGGCTGCCACGCGCATGCTCACGGTGAAGCTGGCGGCCGCGGCCGCAGCCATGATGCTCGCGGCCATCGTGCTGGGGGCGTATTTCCTGATCCGCAGCATCCAGCGCCCACTGGCCGAGGCCAACGCGCTCGCGGCGCGCGTGGCGGACGGCGACCTGCGCGAGCAGGCGGTGGATGTGCAGCGTGGCGATGAATTTGGCGAGCTGCTGCGCTCGCTGGCCGGCATGCGCGACTCGCTGGCGCGCATGGTGCAAGAGGTGCGCCACACCACCGACAGCATTGCCGTGGCCAGCGCGCAGATCGCCACCGGCAACCAAGACCTGTCCGCGCGCACCGAATCCACCTCCAGCAACCTGCAGCAAACCGCCGCGGCCATGGAGGAGTTCACCAGCACCGTCCAGCACAGCGCGGCGACGGCGGGCCAGGCCAGCCAGCTGGCCGGCGGCGCGAGCGACGTCGCGCGCCGCGGCGGCAGCGTGGTGGGGGAGGTGGTGTCCACCATGGACGACATCCAGCACAGCAGCCGCAAGATCGCCGACATCATCGGCGTCATCGACGGGATCGCCTTCCAGACCAACATCCTGGCGTTGAATGCGGCCGTGGAGGCCGCGCGCGCCGGTGAGCAAGGCCGGGGCTTTGCCGTGGTGGCGGGCGAAGTGCGCAACCTGGCGCAGCGCTCGGCATCGGCCGCCAAGGAGATCAAGGACCTGATCAGCGACTCGGTGGGCCGCGTGGAAAGCGGCTCGCGCTTGGTGCACAGCGCGGGCTCCACCATGCAAGAGGTGGTGCAGTCGGTGCAGCGCGTGGCCGACATGATGGGCGAGATCACCGCCGCCGCCACCGAGCAAAGCGCGGGCATCTCGCAGGTGAACCAGGCCGTGGGTCAACTGGACCAGATGACGCAACAGAACGCGGCGCTGGTGGAGGAGAGCGCCGCCGCGGCGCAAAGCCTGCGCGAGCAGGCCGATCACCTCACGCGCGTGGTGGCAGCATTCCGCATCGATGGCGCGGTAGCTGCTGTGCCGCCAGCCGCACGCCCCGTGCCGGCCGCTCCACAGGCACGTTCCATGCCGGTGGCACCTGTGGGCAAGGCCCCCGCCGCGCCCCGCGCGGCGGCAGTGCCGGCACGGGCGCCGGCACGGGCGCCGGCGCAGCGCGTGGCGGCCCCCCTGCGTGCGGCTGCTGCACCTGCCGCCGCCGCACGGCCTGCGGCACTGGCCCAAGGTGGTGAGGACGATTGGGAGTCCTTCTGATCCGCGTGCGGTCGCACACCTTGCGCTGACGGGGCGCCTTGCTTGCCACGCGGGCGCGCGGGGCTGGCTCCTTCACCTTCCGCATGCCGCGACGAGCGCACGCGGGAGGCTGGGAAAGAACGCGGTGCGCGGCTTAGGCCAGCTCGGCGATCAACTCGATCTCCACGCAGGCACCCAGGGGGATCTGTGCCACCCCAAAGGCGCTGCGCGCGTGCTTGCCCTTGTCGCCGAACACTTCGCCCAGCAGTTCGCTGGCGCCGTTGGTCACCAGGTGCTGCTCGGTGTAGTCGCCCGTGGAGTTCACCAGGCTCATCACCTTCACGATGCGCTGCACGCGGTTCAGGTCGCCGCCGGTGGCCGCATGCAGCGTGCCCAGCAGGTCGACGGCCACGGCGCGTGCGGCGGCCTTGCCTTCCTCGGTGGTGATGTCGCGGCCGAACTGCGCGGCCCAGGGCTTGCCGTCCTTGCGGGCAATGTGGCCGCTCAGGAACACCAGGTTGCCGGTCTGCACATAGGGCACGTAGGCGGCGGCGGGCACGGCCACGGGGGGCAGGGTGATGTTGAGTTCCTTCAGCTTGTCGTAAACGCTCATGGCAATCCTTGAAAACGAGGGCGGGCGCGGCACGGCCCGGGAAGCGCGCCCACGGCCGCCGACGCGGCGTGGGACCGGGCGAGTGTTGCACATCGCCACGCCTGCGGAGCGCCCATCGCGTGCGTTCGCATAGCATGCGGCCATGGACCAGTGGGCGCCCGAAGGGCCACAGCACCAGCAGGGAGGGAACACCGCCGCGCGGGTGGCGACGGCGTCCGCTCGCGTGCCGGTCGCTCGCGTGCCTGTGGTGCGGTCCTGGCATCTGCCCATGGCGCTGGCTGCGGGGGTGCTGGGCGTGGCGCTGCAACTGCAGCAGCCTGCGCTGTGGCCCTGGCCGTCCTATGCGGGGTTGATGGTTGGCGCGTTGCTGGCGGCCGGGGGGCTCGTCTGGTGGGCCGGTGTGCGCGGCCCGCGCCGCTGGCACTGCAGCGGCGTGGCGATTCTGGCCGCGGTGCTGATGTACGGGCTGTGCGGCATGCGCGCTGCGGTCTTCCTGGAGCAGTCTCTGGCGCCGGCGCTGGAGGGGCGTGATCTGCGTGTGACGGGCGTGGTTGCCGCCATGCCGCAGCCGCGCGAGACCGGGTTGCGCCTGCGGCTGGAAGTGGAGGCGGCGCAACTGGACGGTGCGACCGTGCGCGTGCCGCCGCTCATCGACCTGACCTGGTATGCCGGCGGGCTGGGTGGTGAGGCAGGCGCGGACAGTCCACCGCCCGCTGTGCGCGCCGGTGAACGCTGGCGCCTGACCGTGCGCCTGAAGGCGCCGCACGGCGGGCGCAATCCGCACGGCTTCGATTACGAGCTGTGGCTGTGGGAGCAAGGGGTGCAGGCCACGGGCAACGTGCGCACCAGCGCGCGGCTGGATGCGCTGCACGGCCCGCCTGAGCGGCTGGGCGCCACCTGGCGCCACCCCGTGGAGCAACTGCGCCAGCGGGTGCGCGACGCCATCGTGCGCACGCTGGTGGACCCTGCGCAGGATGCAGCCCGCCAGCGTGCGGCCGGGGTGGTGGCGGCGCTGGTCACGGGCGACCAGCGCGCCATCGAGCGGGCGGACTGGGATGTGTTCCGCGCCACGGGCGTGGCCCACCTCATGAGCATCTCGGGGCTGCACATCACGCTGTTTGCCTGGCTTGCGGCCGCACTGCTGGACCGGGCCTGGCGCCGCTCGCAACGCCTGTGCCTGGCCGTGCCCGCGCCCACGGCGGCGTTGGTGGGCGGTGTGCTGCTGGCCGCTGCCTATGCGCTCTTCAGCGGATGGGGCGTGCCCGCGCAGCGCACGGTGTGCATGTTGGCCACGGTGGCGCTGCTGCGCCTGTCGGGGCGGCGCTGGCCCTGGCCGCAGGTGTGGCTGCTGGCCTGCGCGGTGGTGCTGGCGGTCGATCCGTGGGCGCTACTGCAGCCGGGCTTCTGGTTGAGCTTTGTGGCCGTGGCCGTGCTGTTTGCTACCGATTTGGGAGCTGCTCGCGCTTATCCAGTGGGCGTTACAGGCCGTTTTTATGCATTGCTGCGTGAACAGTGGGTGGTGACGCTGGCGCTCACGCCCCTCACGCTATTACTGTTCGGGCAGGTTGCGCTGGTGGGGCTGCTGGCCAATCTGGTGGCGATTCCGTGGACCACGCTGGTGGTCACGCCGCTGGTGCTGCTGGGGGTGCTGTGGGCGCCGCTGTGGCAGGCGGCGGCGTGGTGCGTGCAGGCGTTGTCGGTGTTGCTGCAGTGGCTGGCAGCCTGGCCCTGGGCGCAGGTCGCTCTGCCCATGGCCCCGCTGTGGGCCGGCGCGGCAGCCGTGGCCGGCGGCGTATTGCTGGCGCTGCGCCTGCCGTGGGGCGTACGTGCCCTGGGCCTTGCGCTGCTGCTGCCGGCGCTGTGGTGGCAGCCCGCGCGCCCGCAGCCGGGGCAGTTCGAGCTGCTGGCCGCCGACGTGGGCCAGGGCCAGGCCGTGCTGGTGCGCACGGCGCGCCATGCGCTGCTGTACGACGCCGGCCCGCGTTACCACCAGGACAGCGACGCGGGCGAGCGCGTGCTGGTGCCCCTGCTGCGCGCGCTGGGCGAACGGCTGGACCTGCTGGTGTTGAGCCACCGCGATACCGACCACACCGGCGGCGCCGCGGCAGTGCTGGTGCAACAGCCGCAGGCGCGCGTGCTGGGGTCGATTGAGGCTGACCATGCACTGCAGGCCCTGCGGCCCGCCGAGCCTTGCCTGGCGGGCCAGCACTGGAACTGGGACGGCGTGCTTTTCGAAGTGCTGCACCCGCCGCGCGATGCGGGCGATGGGCCGGGCGCCCGTGCGCCGAAGTCCAATGCCACGAGCTGTGTGCTGCGCATCGCAGCCGCGGGGACTGGTGACAACACCGGCGGTGCGGTGGCCCTGCTGGTGGGCGACATCGAGCGCGCGCAGGAACAGGCGCTGGTAGATAACGGTGCCGCGCTGGCGGCAGACCTGCTGCTGGTGCCGCACCATGGCAGCAAGAGCTCGTCTAGCGCGCCGTTCCTGGATGCCGTGCAGCCGCGCACCGCGCTGGTGCAGGCCGGCTACCGCAACCGCTTCGGCCACCCCGCGCCCGACGTCGCGGCGCGCTACCAGCAGCGCGGCGTCTTGCTCGTGCAGTCGCCGCCCTGCGGTGCGGCGCGTTGGGTATCCGATACGCCGCTGGCCGTGCACTGTGAACGAGAGGCCACGCGGCGCTACTGGCACCACCGCGTGCCCGAGGCGTCACTTTTGCAGCAGCCGTAGCGTTGCCGGGTCTGCAACTTGCTATCCTGGGTGCAGGAGGCACGCCGCATGCAGCAGTTCGACGAGATGTACACCGTGCTGCCCTTCGGGGGCAGCGACGTGCGGGCGCACTACCGGCATTACGGCCAGTGGCTGGCGCAGCAGCCGGCCGATGCCATGCAGGCCCGCCGCGCGCAGGCCGAGGTGATCTTCCGCCGCGTGGGCATCACCTTCGCCGTGTATGGCGACAAGGACGAGGAGGGCGCCGGGACCGAGCGGCTGATCCCCTTCGACCTGATTCCGCGCATCATCCCCGCGCAGGAATGGCACCGCATGCGGCGCGGCCTGGTGCAGCGCGTCACGGCGCTCAACCGCTTCATCCACGACATCTACCACGGTCAGGACATCCTGCGCGCAGGCATCGTGCCTGCCGACCTGATCCTGGCCAATGCGCAGTTCCGTCCCGAGATGGTGGGCCTGGACGTCCCGCAGGACGTGTACGCGCACATCGCGGGCATCGACCTCGTGCGCGCGCCGGGCGCGGATGGCGAGGGCATCCACTACGTGCTGGAGGACAACCTGCGCGTGCCGTCCGGCGTGTCGTACATGCTGGAAAACCGCAAGATGATGATGCGGCTGTTTCCCGAGCTGTTTGCGCTGCACAAGGTGGCCCCCGTGGCGCACTATCCCGACCTGCTGCTGGACACGCTGCGTGCCAGCGCGCCGGCCTGGAGCAGCGCCGACCCCACCGTGGTGGTGCTCACGCCTGGCATGCACAACAGCGCCTATTTCGAGCACGCCTTCCTCGCGCAGCAGATGGGCGTGGAGCTGGTCGAAGGCCAGGACCTGGTCGTCAAGGACAACGTCGTCTACATGCGCACCACGCGCGGCCTGCAGCGCGTGCATGTCATCTACCGGCGCGTGGACGACGACTTCCTCGACCCACAGGTGTTCCGGCCCACTTCTACGCTGGGCTGCGCGGGGCTCATGCAGGCCTACCGCGCGGGCAACGTGGCCATCTGCAACGCCGTGGGTACGGGCATTGCCGACGACAAGTCGGTGTACCCGTACGTACCCGAGATGATTCGCTTTTACCTGGGCGAGCAGCCCATCCTGGCCAACGTGCCCACCTGGATGTGCCGCCGCCCTGAAGACCTGCAGTACGTGCTGGGGCATCTGCCGGAGCTGGTGGTCAAGGAGGTGCATGGCGCGGGCGGCTACGGCATGCTCATCGGACCCGCGGCCACGCGCGCCCAGATCGAGGCCTTCCGCGCCGCGCTCATCGCCAATCCCGCGGGCTACATCGCCCAGCCCACGCTCTCGCTCTCGACCTGTCCCACCTACGTGGATGCTGGCATCGCGCCGCGCCACATCGATCTGCGGCCCTTCGTGCTCAGTGGACAGAAAGTGCAGATGGTGGCCGGCGGGCTCACGCGCGTGGCGCTCAAGGAGGGCTCGCTCGTCGTCAACTCGTCGCAGGGCGGCGGCACCAAGGACACCTGGGTGCTGGGGGATGAGGATGGAGGTCAATGAGATGCTGAGCCGCACTGCCGATCACCTGTTCTGGATGTCCCGTTACACCGAGCGGGCAGACAGGTCCGCCGCAGGCGGGCTTGCGCCACAACACAGCGGGCGCGCGCAGCGCGTGCGGGGTTTGCTGCCCGCCCAAGCCGAGGAGGCCACATGCTGAGCCGCACTGCCGATCACCTGTTCTGGATGTCCCGCTACACCGAGCGGGCAGACAGGTCCGCCGCAGGCGGGCTTGCGCCACAACACAGCGGGCGCGCGCAGCGCGTGCGGGGTTTGCTGCCCGCCCAAGCCGAGGAGGCCACATGCTGAGCCGCACTGCCGATCACCTGTTCTGGATGTCCCGTTACACCGAGCGGGCAGAAAACACCGCCCGCATGCTCAACGTCAGCTACGAGACCTCCCTGCTGCCGCAGTCCGATGCCCAGGCGCAGGAGGGCTGGCGCGGGCTGCTGTCAATCAGTGAGCTGATTCCCGCCTACACCGCGCGGCAGGGTGCGATCACGGCCACGGGTGTGTTGCGGTTCATGGTGTGCGACGAGGGCAACCCGTCGTCCATCGCCGCGTGCCTGCGCGCGGCGCGCGAGAACGCGCGTGCTGTGCGCGGTGCCCTCACCACGGAGGTGTGGGAGACGTTGAACCAGACCTGGCTGGAGCTGTCACGCCAGCTGCGCGAGGGGGCCTTCGAGCGCGACCCCGGGCAGTTCTTCGAATGGGTGAAGTACCGCTCGCACCTGTCGCGTGGGGTCACGCTGGGCACCATGCTGCAGGACGAGGCGTTTCACTTCCTGCGCCTGGGTACCTTCCTGGAGCGCGCCGACAACACGGCGCGGCTGCTGGACGTGAAGTTCCATGCGGTGCAGAGCGATTTTCATGGGTTGGCGGGTGATGCCCGCCGTTCCACGCCCGAGGCCGACTTCTACCACTGGAGCGCCATCCTGCGCAGCGTTTCGGCGTTTGAGGTCTACCGCAAGGTGTACCGCGACGTGATCACGCCCGAGCGCGTGGCCGACCTGCTCATACTGCGGCGGGACATGCCGCGTTCGCTGCATGCCAGCATGCACGAGGTGGTGGACAACCTGGCCGCCGTCGCGCATGAGCATTCGGGGGAGACAGAGCGGCGGGCCGGGCGCCTGCTGTCCGATCTGCGTTACGGCCGCATCGACGAGATCCTGGCCACTGGCCTGCATGCCTACCTTACGCAGTTCCTGGATCGCGTGAACGAACTCGGCGGCTGCATCAGCAGGGACTTTCTCGCGCCCGCGGCGGACTGACCGGCACTTCCGGGCCCGGGCTCCGGGGGGTGTTTATTGGCCCTGTGCCATCTGGCGGCTCTGGGCGTCTTGCGCGCAGTTCGCGCGCGCGCCCTGGCGGGCAGGGGGCACCAGGCCGTACTGGGTCAGCACGCTGGCCTCCAGCTCGCCCGACTCGCGCGCGCATTGCAGTTCGGCAATCACTTCAGCGCGTGTGCGTCCGACAGCGTTGGTACGGTCGTGGGTGGAATGGGGCATGGCGGCCACCTGCGTCTGTGCCGCCGAGGGCGCGGGGGCGTGCTGCGGCACCTGGGCCAGCGCGCCCGTGGTGGCGGTGCCGGCCAGCGCCAGTACGGCACTGGCGATGGCGCCGCGCAGCAAGGGGCGGCGCGTGGAAGGGACCTGCGAGGTCAGCGTATGCAAGGCGTTCATGAGGGCTCCTGTGGGGGACACTGCCGGCGGCACCATGCCGTCCGTGGAGCCACTGTGCGGGCCCGCCCGTCGGCGTTCCAGCGCATTGCGACGAACCGCGCGCCGGCGTGCGCCAGCTGCCGTGCACGTTCGCCAGTGCGGCCGTCCCCGTGGTCAACGCGATGCGTTGCGCCGCTGCTCGCGCAGCATGAACAGGTACAGGCCCTCGACCTTTTCGCGCGCCCATGGCGTCTTGCGCAGGAACTTGAGGCTGGAGGCGACGCTGGGGTCGCTCTGGAAGCAGCGCACGGGAATGCGGTTGGCCAGACCTTCCCAGCCGAAGTACTGCTGCAGCGCCACGACCATCGCCTCCAGCGTGATGCCGTGCAGCGGATTGCGGGGCTGTGCGGGTGGTTGTGGGGCGGGAGCTGCAGGTTGGTCGGTCATGGACGGCGAGCATACGCGCTTGCCGCCCACGAACGCTGGTTTGAAAAAAATGCCCTCTAGCGCTTATCTGGCGAGCGCGAGAAGCTATGAAAAGTGGAGCAATCGCCTCTACTGGTGTTGCAGCAGCGGCTCGTTGGCAAACAGCTCCGCAGCCCAGTCGACGAAGGCGCGTACCTTGGCGCTCAGATGGCGGTTGGGCGGATACACCACGTACGCGGGCAGCAGGGGGTGGGACCAGTCGGGCAGCACGCGCACGAGTTCGCCGCGCTCGAAGTGCTGCTGGGCCTGGAAGGTGGTGATCTGCCCCACGCCCTGGCCGGCGACGAGGGCGTTCAGATAGGCGTTGCTCTCGTTCACGGCCAGGTGAGAGGGGCCCGAGGTTTCGATCACCTCGCCGTCCTTGTGAAACTCCAGCGGGTAGCGGCGTGCCGAAACGGGCGAGAAGTAGATCACGGTGCGGTGGCTGCGCTCCAGGTCCAGAGGGTGCGCGGGCACGCCAAAGCGCTTCAGGTAGGCGGGCGCGGCCACGGTGATGAATTCCAGGTTGCCGATGCGCCGCGCCACCAGGGACTGGTCGGCCAGCTCGCCGCCGCGGATCACACAGTCGACGTTGTCGCCGATGAGGTCCACGGTGCGGTCGCTCACGCCCAGGTCGATCTGGATGTCGGGGTAGCGCTCCTGGAACTGCGCCAGGTTTGGCACGATGAGCAGCCGCGCCACCGACGATCCCACGTCCACGCGCAGACGCCCGCGCGGGTTGGCGCGCGCCTGGCTCATGCTGGCTTCGATGTCGTCGAAGTCGGCCAACAGGCGCACGGTGCGGTCGTAGAACGCGGCGCCGTCGGCCGTCACGGTGACGCGGCGCGTGGTGCGGTTGAGCAGCTTCACGCGCAGGCGCTCCTCCAGCGCCTGGACGTGCTTGGTCACGGTGCCCTTGGGCAGCTGCAATGAATCGGCGGCGCGCGTGAAGGTGCCAGCTTCGACCACCCGCGCGAATATGCGCATGGCCTGTATCTGGTCCATGTGCTTCTCCTTCTCTTGTCCCTTGTGAGGCCGACGGATTTTCACACGCACCGTGCGCGCCGATTGTTCGGCATTCGGAAACAGTGCGGTGAAAGATGCACCATTTATTGGCGCTGCCCGCCTCGCTACATTTCCCATCAACCGGACTTGCCGGCCAACCCAACCATGATCCAGAGCACCCGTCCCTCATCGCCCTCCCTCTGCACCGACACCACCATTGAGGTGGCCACGGAGCAGCAGGTGGCCGTGCGCATGTACGGACGCAAGAAAGCTGGCGAGACGTCGCCGCTGGTGGTGCATTTCCATGGTGGCGCATTCGTGTCGGGTGACCTCGACAACGGTTGCACCGTGGGTGGGCTGCTGGAGGCCGCGGGCGCGCGGGTGGTGT
The DNA here is from genome assembly GCA_003755025.1 of Diaphorobacter nitroreducens. Taxonomy (GTDB): domain Bacteria; phylum Pseudomonadota; class Gammaproteobacteria; order Burkholderiales; family Burkholderiaceae_C; genus Diaphorobacter; species Diaphorobacter nitroreducens. The sequence goes on from RJVL01000001.1 coordinate 676,606, forward strand.
CGGTGGCGTACCCGCTGGCACCGGCGCATCCGTTTCCCCAGCCGCTGGAGACTGGCTACGCCGTGCTCAAGTGGGCGTTCAAGCACCGCTCGCGCCTGGCGGGGCCGGGTGCGCTCGTGTATCTGGCGGGCGAGGAGGCGGGTGGCAACTTGGCGGCGGGCATCAGCATGATGGCGCGCGACCAGTCGCATCCACCGCTGGCCGGCCAGATCCTGCTGTCGCCCATGCTGGACCCGTGCGTGGGTACTCCGTCGCTGCGCGCCGCCACGGGCGAAGCGACGGCGTGCAAGTGGGCCGATGGCTGGCTGAAGTTTTTCCGCTGTGCGCGCGATGCCGAGCATCCCTACGCCGTGCCCGGTACCGCGCAGCGGCTGGCGGGGCTGCCGCCCACGCTGGTGCTGGTGGGCGACACCGATCCGCTGCGCGACGAGGCGCTGGCCTACGCCGCGCGCCTGGAAGCGGCGGGGCTTGCGGTCAAGCGGCATGTCTTCACCCAGGCGGCGCAGTGGCCCGACGCCCTGCTGCAACCCGGAACGAATCCCTGCCCCTGCGCGGTGCAGGTGCAGGAGCAGTTCCGGCTTTTCTTTGAGGCCACGCGATGTCCGGCATCGACCTGAGCCTTGTGATCCAGCCCCTGTACGGGCTTTAGGGAGGGGCGAGGCGCCTGATCCTCACCTGCGGTGAGTTTCCGCGCGCCGAGCCCGCTCCAGCGCCAACCCGGCGTTCCCGCCGCCCCTGTTGTTCCGGCTTTGCGTGCCGGAGGAGAAAGCCTTGCCTGAATCTGCCGCCGCGCACTGCGAGCGGCCTGTCGTTGATTGCCGAAAGGCCTGGAGGAATCACCATGAATTCACCATTTTTCTCGTCGTCCCGTCGCCGCTGGTGGACTGCCGCCGGCGTGTCCCTTGCCGTGGCCGTAGCCGGGGGAACCGTGCTGGGCCTGCAAAGTTCGCATGCCGAGGCGCCCGCCACCGGAACGGCCCCGCAGGCCATGCCGGTCTCTGTGGCGGCCGTGCTGCAGCAGGACATTGCGCTGTGGGACGAGTTCTCCGGCCGGCTGGAAGCCGTGCAGCGCGTGGACATTCGCCCCCGTGTGGCGGGCGCCGTGCAGGCGGTGCATTTCCGCGAGGGCGCACTGGTGAAGCAGGGCGACCTGCTCTTCACCGTGGACCCTGCGCCCTACGCGGCCGAGGTGGACCGGGCGGAGGCCCAGGTCGTCGCCGCGCAGGCCCGCGTGTCCTACACCCGCAGCGAGATGGAGCGCGCCACGCGCCTGTGGGAAGAGCGCGCCATTGCCCAGCGCGAGCACGACGAGCGTGCCAACGCGCAGCGCGAGGCCGAGGCCAACCTGCGCGCGGCCCAGGCGGCGCTGCAGACCGCGCGGCTGAACTTGGGCTACACGCAGGTGCGCGCGCCCGTCGCGGGGCGGGTGGGTCGCATCGAGGTCACGGTGGGGAACCTGGTGGCGGCGGGGGCCGGCGCGCCGGTGCTCACCACGCTGGTCTCGGTGAGCCCGATCTATGCGAGCTTCGACACTGACGAGCAGGTGGTTGCGCGTGCGCTGGAAGACCTGCGCACCAGCACGCGCTCCAGTGGCAACGCACGTGCCGCGGTGGACCGCATACCGGTGCAGATGGGCACGGGCACCACGGGTGGCACGCCGCACGTGGGGCACCTGCAACTCATCGACAACCAGGTGGACGCCCGCAGCGGCACGGTGCGCGTGCGCGCGGTGTTCGACAACGCCGACGGCACGCTCATGCCGGGCCAGTTCGCACGCATCCGCATGGGCCAGGCGCACCGCTCCTCGGCCGTGCTCATCAACGAGCGCGCCGTGGGCACGGACCAGAACAAGAAGTTCGTGATGGTGGTGGGCGAGGGCGACAAGGCCGAATACCGCGAAGTGCACCTGGGGGTGCACGTGGATGGGCTGCGCGTCGTCACCTCGGGCCTCAAGGCTGGCGAGCGCATTGTCGTGAATGGCCTGCAGCGCGTGCGCCCCGGCGTGCAGGTGGCGCCGCAGGAGGTGCCCATGGCCGCCAAGGCCGAACTGGACGGCAACGGCGCGCAGGCGCGCGCCACGCCCAAGCAGCCCGCTGCCTGAGGGGGCGGCGCAACGAAGGACCTTCACCATGAACCTGTCCCGCTTCTTCATCGACCGCCCGATCTTCGCGGGCGTACTGTCGGTGCTCATCTTTCTTGCCGGGCTGATCGCGCTGCGCGCGCTGCCGATCTCGGAATACCCCGAGGTCGCGCCGCCCTCCGTGGTGGTGCGCGCCACCTACCCTGGCGCCAACCCCAAGGTGATCGCCGAGACCGTGGCCATGCCGCTGGAGGAATCCATCAACGGCGTGGAGGGCATGCTCTACATGGGCAGCCAGGCCACGACCGACGGCGTGATGACGCTCACCGTGACCTTTGCCCTGGGCACCGACCCGGACAAGGCGCAGCAACTGGTGCAGAACCGCGTCTCGCAGGCCGAGCCGCGGCTGCCGGAGGAGGTGCGCCGCTTGGGGCTGACCACGGTCAAGAGCGCACCCGACCTGACGATGGTCGTGCACATGGTCTCGCCCAATGGCCGCTACGACATCGACTATCTGCGCAACTACGCCGTGCTCAATGTGAAGGACCGCCTCGCGCGCATCCAGGGCGTGGGGCAGGTGCAGATCTTTGGCGGCGGCGACTACTCCATGCGCGTGTGGCTCGACCCGCAGAAGGTCGCGCAGCGCGGCCTCTCGGCCAGTGATGTGGTGGCCGCCATCCGCGGTCAGAACGTGCAGGCCGCGGCCGGCGTGGTGGGCGCATCGCCGGGCCTGCCGGGCGTGGACCTGCAGCTGTCCATCAACGCGCAGGGGCGTCTCACGACCGAGGAAGAGTTCGGCGACATCATCGTCAAGACCGGCGAGGATGGCGCGGTGACCCGTCTGCGCGACGTGGCCCGGCTGGAGCTGGGCGCGGCCGACTACGCGCTGCGCTCGCTGCTCAACAACGACCCGGCCGTGGGCATGGGCGTGTTCCAGGCGCCGGGGTCCAACGCGCTGGACATTTCCACCAACGTGCGCGCCACCATGGCAGAGCTGCAAAAGAACATGCCCGAGGGCGTGGAGTTCCGCATTGCCTACGACCCCACGCAGTTCGTGCGGGCGTCGATCAAATCCGTCATCCAGACGCTGCTGGAAGCCGTGGCGCTGGTGGTGATCGTGGTGATCCTGTTCTTGCAGACCTGGCGCGCCTCCATCATTCCGCTGCTGGCCGTGCCGGTGTCGGTAGTGGGGACGTTCGCCGTGCTGCACCTGCTGGGCTTCTCGATCAACGCCTTGAGCCTGTTCGGACTGGTGCTGGCCATCGGCATCGTGGTGGACGACGCCATCGTGGTGGTGGAGAACGTGGAGCGAAACATCGAGGCGGGCCTGACGCCGCGCGAGGCCACCTACCGCGCCATGCGCGAAGTGAGCGGGCCCATCATCGCCATCGCGCTGGTGCTGGTGGCGGTGTTCGTGCCGCTGGCGTTCATCAGCGGCCTGACCGGGCAGTTCTACCGCCAGTTCGCGGTGACCATCGCCATCTCCACGGTGATCTCGGCGATCAATTCGCTCACCCTGTCGCCAGCGTTGAGCGCGCTGCTGCTCAAGGGCCACCACGAGCCCAAGGATGCGCTCACGCGCGGCATGGACCGTGCGTTCGGCGGTTTCTTCCGCCGCTTCAACCACGTGTTCCACCGGGGCTCGCAGGCCTACAGCGGCGGCGTGCGCCGCGTGGTGGGGCGCAAGGCGCTGATGCTGGCCATTTACCTGGCCCTGGTGGGCGTCACCTGGGGCCTGTTCAAGGCCGTACCGGGCGGCTTTGTGCCGGCGCAGGACAAACAGTACCTGATCGGCTTTGCGCAGCTGCCCGACGGCGCCACGCTGGACCGTACCGACGACGTGATTCGCCGCATGGGCGAAATCATGAAGAAGAACCCCAACGTGGAAGACGCCATCGCGTTTCCGGGCCTGTCGATCAACGGCTTCACCAACAGCTCCAACGCGGGCATCGTGTTCGCCACGCTCAAGCCCTTCGCCGAGCGCACGCGCGCCGACCAGAGCGGTGGGGCGGTGGCCGGGCAGCTGAACCAGGCATTCGGCGGCATCCAGGATGCGTTCATCGCCATGTTCCCGCCGCCGCCGGTGGCGGGGCTGGGCACCACGGGCGGGTTCAAGCTGCAGATCGAGGACCGTGCGTCGCTGGGCTACGAGGCCATGGACGCGGCCGTGAAAGCCTTCATGGCCAAGGCATACCAGACGCCCGAGCTGACGGGCCTGTTCACGAGCTGGCAGGTCAACGTGCCGCAGCTCTATGCCGCCATCGATCGCACCAAGGCACGCCAGCTGGGCGTGCCGGTCACGGACATCTTCGATACGCTGCAGATCTACCTGGGCAGCCTGTATGCCAATGACTTCAACCAGTTCGGCCGCACCTACAGCGTGCGCGTGCAGGCCGACGCGGCCTTCCGTGCCCGCGCGGAAGACGTGGCGCTGCTGAAGGTACGCTCCACGACGGGCGAGATGGTGCCGCTGTCGGCGCTGATGAGGATCGAGCCCAGCTTCGGCCCCGAGCGTGCCATGCGCTACAACGGCTTCCTGTCGGCCGACGTGAACGGCGGTCCGGCGCCCGGCTACTCGTCGGGCCAGGCGCGGGCGGCGGTGGAGCGCATCGCCGCCGAGACGCTGCCCCAGGGCATCTCCTTCGAATGGACCGAGCTGACCTACCAGGAGATCCTGGCCGGCAACTCCGCGGTGCTGGTGTTCCCCATCGCCATCCTGCTGGTGTTCCTGGTGCTGGCCGCGCAGTACGAGAGCCTCACGCTGCCGATCGCCATCATCCTGATCGTGCCCATGGGCCTGTTGGCCGCCATGACGGGCGTTTGGCTCAGCGGCGGGGACAACAACGTGTTCACGCAGATCGGGCTCATCGTGCTGGTAGGACTGTCGGCCAAGAACGCCATCCTGATCGTGGAGTTTGCGCGCGAGCTGGAGTTTTCCGGCCGCACGCCGGTGCAGGCCGCCATTGAGGCCAGCCGCCTGCGGCTGCGGCCCATCCTGATGACCTCGCTGGCCTTCGTGATGGGGGTGTTGCCCCTGGTGCTGTCCACCGGTGCGGGTTCCGAGATGCGCAGCGCGATGGGCGTGGCGGTGTTCGCCGGAATGATCGGGGTGACGGCCTTCGGCCTCTTCCTCACCCCCGTGTTCTACGTGGCGCTGCGCCGCATGGCCGGTAACCGCCCGCTGCAGCAGCACGGCAGCCATACCGCGCCATTGATCGAAGAGACTGGTGTTGGTGCCGCGGCGCGTCCCCTGCCGGCCGCGCCGCGCGGGCAGCACGAATGAAAAAGGAATTCCCCATGACGATGCTTTCCCTTGCTTTCCCCGCGCGGCTGGCGCCGCTGGCCGCGGCCTTGGTGCTGGCCGGCTGCATGGGCGCGCCGCTGGCGCCGCCGCCGGAACACGCGGGCGTTGCCGTGCCCGCCGCCTTCAGCGCAGCGGCGACGGAGGGTGCCCCGGCCTGGACGACCGCGGCGCCCGCGGAGGCACAGCCCCGCGGTGCCTGGTGGCTGGGTTTTCAGGATCCGGTGCTGAGCGATCTGGTCGAACGCGCTGGTCAGGCCAATACCAGCGTGCAGGAGGCTGCGGCCCGGCTGGCCGAGGCGCGCGCGCTGCTGCGCTCGGCAGATGCAGAGCGCGCGCCCCAGGTGGGCGCCAACGCCGGCGTCTCACGCCAGGCCGGTGTGACCACCACCAATGGCACGCAGCCTGCCACGCTCGCCACGGCGGGACTGGGCGTGTCCTACGAGCTGGACCTGTTCGGCCGGCTGGCGCGCGCCAGCGATGCGGCGCGGCTGGACGCCCAGGCCCGCGCCGCGCTGCTGCAGAGCACGCGGCTGATGGTGCAGGCCGACGTAGCGCAGACCTATCTGCAACTGCGTGCGCTGCAGGCGGAGCGCGCGCTGGTGGATGAGAGTCTGGAGGCCTACCGCGGCACGCTGTACCTCACGCAGCGCCGCTACCAGGCGGGCGACGTGGCGGAGCTGGACGTGGCGCGCGTGCAGACGGAGGTGGCGGCCACCGAGTCCGAAGCACTGGCGCTGGAGCGCCAGCAGGCACAGCTACGGCATGCATTGGCCGTGCTGGTGGGCGACGTGGCCACGGGCTTCGCGCTGCCACCGGCGGCGGTCGAGGCCGCGCTGCCGGTGATTCCGCCCGGCGTGCCCAGCACGGTCCTGGCGCGCAGGCCCGATGTGTCTGCGGCCCAGGCCGCGGTGCTGGCGGCGCAGGCACGCGTGGGCGTGGCGCAGGCGGCGTGGTTTCCCGCGCTGGCACTCACGGGCAGTGCGGGCTTTGCATCGCCCGAGCTGGGCGATCTGTTCAAGTGGTCGGCGCGTTCCTGGGGCATTGGCATGCTGCTGTCGCTGCCGCTCTTCGATGGCGGCCAGCGCGCCGCCCAGGAGGAGGGTGCGCGCGCCCGGCTGGAAGGGGCGCTCGCCGCCCACCGCGGCCAGGTGCTCACGGCCTTTCGCGAGGTGGAAGACCAGCTCAGCGCGCTGCGCCTGCTGGCCGACCAGGCGCAGGCGCAGGACCGCGCCGTGCAGTCCGCCGCGCGCGCTACGCAGCTGTCCGATTCGCGCTACCGCAACGGTCTGGTGAGCCAATTGGAGTTGCTGGATGCGCGCCGCAGCGAGCTGCGCAACCGCCGCCAGGCGCTGCAGGTGCGCACAGCGCAGTACGTGGCCACGGTGGGGTTGGTGCGCGCGCTGGGCGGAGGTTGGGATACCACCAGCTGAGCGCGTGGGGATTCGCGCCCACGCGACTGCGCCGCGGGGCGTTGCACTCTATAGTGACCGGTTGCGGCCGGCGCGGGTCTTGCCCCTGCGCCTGGCGCCCGTTTTTTCTTGACATGACACCAGGAGCCCACTGCATGACCTATCCCGACACGCGCCTTTTCATCGCCGGCCAATGGCAGGACGCCGAGAGCGGCAAGACCATCGCCGTGCACAACCCGGCCACGGGCCAGGAAATCGGGCGGGTGGCGCATGCGGGCATTGCCGACCTGGACCGCGCGCTGGCGGCTGCGCAAAAAGGCTTCGAGGCGTGGCGCGACACGCCCGCCATCGAGCGCGCCAAGACCATGCGCCGGGCGGCGGCGCTGATGCGCGAGCGCGCCGACGCCATTGCCGCCATCCTCACGCAGGAGCAGGGCAAGCCGCGGGCCGAGGCGCGTGTCGAGGCCATGGCCGCTGCCGACATCATCGAGTGGTTTGCCGATGAGGGCATGCGCGTGTACGGCCGCATCGTGCCGTCGCGCAACCTCGCCGTGCGCCAGATGGTGGTGAAGGACCCGGTGGGGGTGGTGGCCGCGTTCACGCCCTGGAACTTCCCCATCAACCAGGTGGTGCGCAAACTGGGCGCGGCGCTGGCCGCGGGCTGCGCGGTGCTGGTCAAGGCGCCCGAGGAGACACCCGCCAGCCCGGCCGAGTTGATCCGTGCGTTTGCCGATGCCGGCGTGCCCGCCGGTGCGGTGGGCCTGGTGTACGGCAACCCGGCCGAGATCTCCAACTACCTGATCCCGCACCCCATCGTGCGCAAAGTCACGTTCACCGGCTCCACCCCCGTGGGCAAGCAACTGGCGGGGCTGGCGGGCCAGCACATGAAGCGTGTGACCATGGAGTTGGGCGGCCACGCGCCGGTGATCGTCTGCGAGGACGCGGACATCGAGCTGGCGGTCAAGGCCTCGGGCGGCGCCAAGTTCCGCAACGCGGGGCAGGTCTGCATCTCGCCCACGCGCTTTTTGGTGCACGAGAGCGTGCGCGCCGACTTCGTGGCCGCGCTCACGCGCCATGCCCAGGGCCTGAAGGTGGGCGACGGCCTGGCCGAGGGCACGCAGATGGGCCCGCTGGCCAACCCGCGCCGCGTGGCGGCCATGGCCGACCTGCTGGGCGATGCCGTGCAGCAGGGCGCCACGGTGCGCACGGGTGGCGAGCGGCTGGGCGAGGTGGGCAACTTCTTTGCGCCCACGGTGCTCGACAACGTACCCACCCATGCACGCATCTTCAACGAGGAACCCTTCGGACCCGTCGCGGCCGTGCAGGGTTTCACGCAGCTCGAAGCGGCCATCGCCGAGGCCAACCGCCTCGCCTACGGCCTGGCGGGCTACGCGTTCACGCGCTCGCTCAAGAATGCCCACCTGCTGAGCCAGCGCGTCGAGGTGGGCATGCTGTGGATCAACCAACCCGCGACGCCCTCGGCCGAGCTGCCGTTTGGCGGCATCAAGGATTCGGGCTACGGTTCCGAGGGCGGCCCCGAGGCGCTGGAGGCGTGCCTGAACACGCGCGCGATCTCCATCACCCACGTCTGACGCCGCCCTTCAGCACCACCAGCCCCGGCCTGCCGGGGCTTTTTTACACCGCGCTCAGAAGCGGTAGGTGCCCGTCAGCAGCACGTTGCGGCGCTCGCCGTAGAAGCAGTCGCCGCGCGCCAGGCACTGGGTGATGTTGACCTTGTCCGTCAGGTTGTTGATGTTCAGTGCCAGACGCCAATCGCCCGCGTCGTAGGCCACCATGGCATCGGCCAGCAGCACCGACGGGGTATCGATGGCCGGTGTGCCGGTCCACTGCGATCCGGTGTAGCGCACGCCGGCGCCCACCGTCCAGCCGCCGCGGCCCTGGGCCGCGAAGCGGTGCATGAGCCAGCTGGACGCCGTATGCCGCGGCACGCCCGCCACGCGCTGGCCTTGGTCGCCCGCGTTGCTGCGGCTGATGGTGGCGTCGGCATAGGCATAGCCCAGCGTCCAGTCCCAATGGCGCGCCAGGCTGGCGGTCATCTCGGCTTCGAGACCCTTGATGGTGACTTCGCCGATCTGCAGGCTGTTGAGCGGGTTGCTCGGGTCGGTGGTCTTGCGGTTCTTCTCGCGCAGGTGGTAGAGCGCCGCAAAGGCCGAGATGCCGCGCCCTTCGGGCATCCATTTCACGCCGGCTTCCCACTGCTGGCCGCGCTGGGGTTTGTAGGCCGTGCCGTACACGTTGACGCCGCCCAGCGGTTGGAACGACTCTGAATAGCCCACATACGGTGCCCAGCCCCCGCCTGCCTGGTAGGTCAGGCCCAGGCGCTTGGTCCAGGCCTTGTCGTCCACCGCCGCGGCGGGGCGGCCTTCGGTGTCGGTCTTGGCGCGGTCATGGCGCAGGCCCAGCGTGGCGGTCCACGCACCCCAGCGCATCTGGTCCTGCAGGTACAGGCCCAGCTGGCGCTGCGTCACGTCGGGCAGGGCCGTCAGGGCGGCGTTGCTGGGCGGGGTGAAGTTGCCGTACACCGGTGCATACACGTCGATGGCGGGCGCCACGGCGCGCCAACTGGACTGGCTGGTGTGGTTGCGCTGACCGTCCACGCCGACCAGCAGCGTGTGCTCTACCGCGCCCGCGCGCAGGTGGCCTTCCAGCTGTGTGTCGATGAGCAGCAGGCGGCTGGCGTTGCGTTGCCAGGCGGCGTCCCGCAGCACGGTGCGACCATTGGCGTCGAACACCGGACGCGCGGGTCGGCCGCTGGCGGCATTGGCAGCGAAGCTGGTGTAGAGCGTGCGGTAGTCCACGTCGCTCACCGTGCGGCGCAGGTTCTGGCGCAGCGTCCAGTCGCCGTTCAGGCGGTGGCTGAAGAGGTAGCCCCAGGAGGCGTTCTCGGTGTCGTAGGCGTCCCAGCCCGGCTCGCTGATGAAGGTGTTGGTGGGAATACGCCCGTAGGCACTCGGCAGCCGCGTGCCCTGCCAGGGGAAGAAGCCGATCAGCGAGCCGCTTTGGTCCTTCTGGTAGTGCGCCTGCAGCGTGAGCGAGGTGTCCGCGCTCGGCCGCCAGGTGAGCGATGGCGCGAACACCACGCGGTCATCGTCCACGTGGTCCACCTGCGTGCCGCTGTCGCGGCCTACGGCCACCAGGCGGTAGAGCCACTGGCCCTCGGCATCCAACGGGCCGGTCAGGTCGGCGGCGATCTGCTTGCGCGCATGGCTGCCTATCTGCACCTGCACCTCGCGCTGGCGCTCGGCCAGCGGACGCTTGGACGTGAGGTTGAGCACGCCGCCCACGCTGCCCTGGCCGTAGAGCACCGAAGAGGGGCCGCGCAGGAATTCCACGCGCTCCAGCGTGTAGGGCTCTGCCTTGACATTGTTGTACGTGCCATAGGTGCGCAGCAGGCCGTCCAGGTACTGCGTCACATCGCCGCCGCGCGCCTTGAAGCTGTCCACGCGGCTGTCGAAGTAGCTCGACACGATGCCCGCGCTGTAGCGCGTGGTCTCGCGCAGCGTCTGTACTCCCTGGGCTTCCATCTGGTCGCGCGTGACCACGCTGATGGCCTGGGGTGTCTCGATGAGCGGCGTGTCGGTCTTGGTGGCCGACAGCGCGCGGCGGGCCACGAAGCCCCGTACCGGCCCGGTGGCGCTTTGCTGCGCCGGGTCGGCGCTGATGGTGACCGCGGGCAGGGCGGCTTCGGTGGTCTGGGCATGCGCGGCGGCGCCGCACAGCAGCGCCATGGCGGCCTGTGCGGCGGCAGTGCGCGTGGCGGGGAAAGTGCGAAAGATCATGGTGCTATGAATAGTGAAGCTGGTTGCGCAGGATGGACGGACGCTGCAGCGTGTTTTGATAGAAATTGAGGTGCTCAGAACGTGTAGTCCAGCGTGACGTAGAGCGAGCGCGGCTCGCCCGGTGTGACGGCCGCAAAGCCCGCGGCCGTGGTGGATGCGTCCACGTAGTAGCGCCGGTTGGCGGCGTTCTTCAGGTTGGCTTGCAGTCGCACGCCGCCGCCGAACTGGTAGCCCAGCGCGAGGTCCACCACGGTGTAGCCGGGCAGGCGCCACCGGTTGTCGTTGGCGGTGAACTTGTCGCCCTGGTGGACCAGCCCGCCGCCGACCCACAGGCCGGGCGCCCCGGGCAGGCGGTACTGGGTCCACAGCGAGGCGGTGCGCCGCGGGGCGAGCGCGACGCGGTGGCCCACGTTGGCGCCGGGCACGGTGTCGGCCAGCACCTTGGGGTCGAGGAAGGTGGCCTGCGCGGTGACGCTCCAGCCCGGGGTGATGCGGCCTTGGGCCTCCACTTCCAGCCCCTTGATGCGCTGGCGGCCCGTCAGCACCGAGTAGCCGGGGTGCTCGGGGTCGTTGGCCGGTGCGTTGGTCAGTTCCAGCGCGAAGGCCGATACGGTGGTGAGCAGGCGCTGGCCCAGCCATTCCTGCTTCCAGCCCACCTCCAGCTGCTTGCCCTCGGAGGGTGGTGCCGCGCGGTCGCCCCACAGCAGCGTGCCCGAGTTCGCCTGGAACGAGCGCGCATGGCTCACATAGAACATGCTGGCGGGCAGGGGCTGCCAGCTCAGCGCGGCGCTGGGTTGGGTCTTGCTCAGATCCGTGGCGGGCTTGGTGTAAGCGTCCTTGAGCCGGTCGTGGCGCAGACCCAGCAGCAGGCTGAAGTCGCCCAGGGTGAGCCGGTCCTGCACGAACAGGCCCGTGTTGCGCGTGTCCGAGGCCACCGCGGCCCTGCCGCCCGAAGCCGCGGGCGGCACCAGGCCCGTCACGGGCTGGTACAGGTCCACCGCACCCAGGTTGCCCGTGCCACGCGCACCGTACACGCCCTCGATGGCACGCCAATCCAGCCCGGCGAGCAGCGTGTGGCGCACGGGACCCGTCCGCACTTGTGCGCGCAGTTCGGCCAGCGCGGTGTCCGACGTGTAGTTCTGCCCCGGTGCCAGCCAGTAGCTGCGCGCCACCTGGCCGTCTGTCACCGGGCCGATGGGATAGACCATGTTCACGTTGCGAAAGGTCTCGTTGCGCGACAGGTGCACCCGCCCTTCAAGGCTGTCGGTGAAGCGGTGCTGCAGCTCCGTGGAATAAAAGCGCAGGTGCCCGTCGGTGCGCAGCCAGGGCTCGCCATAGAAGGTGCCCACCGGGAGCACGTCCGCGCTGCGCGGGTTCTGCGGGTCGGGCACCGCCAGCCCCACGGTGGATACGCCTTCCAGGCTTTGGTACTCGGCCTGTGCGCGCCAGCGCGTGTCCGGCGTGAGCTGCCATTCCAGGCTGCCGGCCAGGCCCTGCTTGCGCGGCGTGTTGCCGTCCACGAAGCTGCCGCCGCGGCTCGCGCCGCCGTCCAGCCGGTAGCGCAGCGTGCCGTCGGCATTCAGGGGGCCGGTGAGGTCGAATTCGGCATTGCGCCAGCCGTGGCTGCCCGCGCCGATCTTCACGCTGCGCAGCGGATCGGCCTGGGGCCGCTTGCTCACGTAGTTGACGAGGCCGCCCGGCGCCACCTGGCCGAACTCCAGCGCGGCCGGGCCCTTGATGACCTCGACGCGTTCGATGTTGAACAGCGGTGGATCGAGCAGGTGCACGAACTTGGCACCGTCGCGCAGGTAGTTGTAGGTGTTGTTGGCCCACAACCCGCGGATCGCGAACTGCGAGTACGAGCCTGCGTACTCGCTGCGCGAGGACACGCCGGCCGCGTTGCGCAGCACGTCGCGCTCCGTGGTGGCCAACTGCTGCTCCAGCAGCGCGCTGTCGATCACGCTCACGGCGCGCGGCGTCTCCAGCACTGGCAGGCCCAGGCGCGAGCTGCTTTGCGCGCGGCGCGCGGGCGTGGCGGCGGCGCCCGCCGTGGAGTCGACCACGTCTACCTGGCGCAGGGTGGGGGTGGCGGTTGCCGCTGGCGCGCCCGGCAGGGCCTCGGCGGTCTGCGCGATCGCGCTGCCGCACAGCAGCCACAGCGCGGCCTGCGCGGCCAGGGCCACGGCCGTGCGCCGCGGGCGGGGAACAAGGGGAGGTTTCATGGCGGTAGGGGATGCAAGGGGCGGGACACCGCTCAGCGCGCCTTGGCGGGCAGGGCGGGCAGGGCGGGCGATACGGCGCCGTGCGTCTGCACGAAGCTCAGCGTGGTCACGTAGCTCGCTTCGCCATAGGGCTGGCCCAGGTGCTCGCCGGGGGTCTTGTCGGTGTGCTGGACCTCGGCCACGTACTGGCCCTGCCATGGCAGGGCAAAGCGCACCGTGCCGTCTTCGCCGGTGGTGGCCTCGCGCGACCAGCCGGAGGGTGCCACCAGCGTCACCTTGGCCTTGGGCAGCGGGGCGCCCTGGAACACCACGCGCAGCGTGCCGTCCTGCCCCGTGGGCACGAGGTCCAGGGGCGCGGCGGCGTCCACCGGCTGCGCCAGGCTGGACACCCAGCGCGCCGCGGGGCGCCACAGCAGCGGCGGACGCTGCGTCTTGCTGCGGTCGATGAGCGGGTACGGGGCTTCCGCCCAGAGCGTGTCCGCAGCGCTTTGCGGCGCATAGACGAAGGCCGTGGGCGTGCGGCGGCCTTCGGTCGACCGCGCTCCGGCCTGGCGTAGCACAGGCACTGCGGTGAATTTATCCAACAGGCCCGGCGAGGTCTCGCGCAGGTTATCGGCGTATTCACCGAAGTGCAGGCGCGTCTCGTTCGGTGCCTGCTCCAGCCAGACTTGGTGGGCCTGCGCAGCGCCGCCGGCCAGCAGCAGCGCACCGGCCAGCCGCGCGAGGGGGTGTCGAGGGATGAGGGACATGGGCGTGTTCTCCTGTGAATGGATGGATGTATGCGCGGAATGGCGTTTGCTATTGAATGAATAGCTGCCAGCGATTTACGGATAAGCGCTGTGGCAGGTTTTTTATGTGAAATACAGGCAGGCGCATGAAGGCTCTCGCAAGGGCGCCCCGGGGCGCCTTGTGGACAACGCTGGCTGCCTGCGCCAGCCGGGCGGCTGGCGTGGGTGGCTCTGAAAGAAGTGCGTGTGCGTCGGCACACCGGCCCGCGATGCGGGCCATGCGGGCTCAGCCCGGCCCGGCGCCGGCGAAGCCCGTGGCCGCGGCCCCTACGAACAGCGCGGCCAGCAAGGCCGCCACGCCGGCGGTGGGCAGCCAGCGTGGCCGCCAGGTGGCCAGCGCCGTGGCGGCCAGCGCTGCCAGCGAGAGGGCTACGCCCCACCACACCAGGCCCATGGGCACGGTCGGGGCCGGCCGTCCCACGGCATGGGCCAGGGCCGCTGCCAGCAGTACCCAGCCCGCGCCGCGCAGGCGCTGCAGCGTGGGGGCGGTGGCGGATCGGCGCAGCGCGTCCTCGTGGTGCCGATCCATGCCCAGGGCCATGGCGCACCAGCCGGCCAGGCACAACAACAGCTCCGTCATCTCAGGCTCCCGCGCGGTGGCCGCGCGCGGCCGTTAGGTGTGCCGGCACGGCCGCTGGGGGCCTTGCGCTGGCGGGCGCTCGCAGCGGCCGCAGCCGGTAGGCCAGCGCCAGCAGCAACGCGCCGGTGGCGAGGAATGCCAGGTCCATGCTCGCCAAAACCCAGTCGCGGGCTGGCAGGCTGACGACCAGGTGCGCGTGCGTGGTGGCTGCGTTCAGCAGCGGCAGCAGCGCCCAGAGCGCCCCGGCCAGTGCCAGCAGGGCGCACCAGCCGCGCCGGCCCGGCGAGACGGCCGCGAGCAGCAGCGCTAGCGCCCATGCGCTGAAGAAACAGGCCAGCTCTGCATCGGCCCGCGCCGCCCAGTGCAGCGGCAGCAGCCGGTTGGCAGCGAGGTAGACCGCCAAAGCCAGCGGCAGGCCGGCCAGCGCCGCCAGGTTGAGGGTGGACACCAGCCGCTCGCCGAAGGGCAGGCGCTGGGGCTGCCCGGCATGGGGACGCCGTGCCTGCGCTTGGCGTTTGACAGTCCACAGCACCAGGCCAGTGGCGATCATCAGGCTGCCCAGCACGCCGAAGCCGAACAGGGCCCAGCGCAGGCCGGGACCTGCGAACCGTGCAAGGTGCAGGCCGTAGAGCACGCCATAGGTCTGCCGTGCCGCGCCGGCGGGGGCGGCTTCGTGCAGCAACTGGCCACTGGCGCCATCGAACCACAGGCGTTCGGGACCGTACTGCAGGCGGTCGCCGTCATGGCGCGTGACCTCCAGGCGCACATCGCCGCCGGGGTCGCGCTGCGCGCGCAGGCGCTGCACGCGCCCTCCCTGCCAGTGGGCCTGGGCCTGCTGCATGGCAGCGGCCACGGCCAGCGGTGGCAGGGGCGCGGGCGGACTGGCCTGGACGGTGCCTGCGCTGCGCGGGGCGTCTCCCTGCAGTTCTGCGAAGTAGCTGGCCGTGTCGGTGCCGCGCGCGCCGGGATACACGGCGGCAATGCCCGCCGGCAGGTACAGCGAGTGAAAGATCATGAGTCCGCTGAAGGTGATCACCAGGTAGAACGGCAGCGCCAGCACGCCGCTGACGTTGTGCGCATCCAGCCATGCACGCTGGCCGCCCTTGGCGGGGCGAAAGGTGAAGAAGTCCTTGAAGATGCGCCGGTGCGTGACCACGCCGGTGAGCAGCGCCACGAACATCAGCAGCGTGGCCACGCCCACGATCCAGCGCCCTTGCAGCACCCAGCGGCCCTGGTGCGCAGTGCGCAACTCGAAATGGAAGCGGTAGAAGAAGTCTCCCCCCGCTGTGGCCCGTGGTGTGAGGATGTCGCCGGTGGCGGGGTGCACCAGCAGGGTCTGGAAGCGCTCGCGCGGCCCCGCGTGCCACAGCAGCGACACCTCGGGCTGGCGCTCGTCGGGCAGGCGCATGATCCACTGGGTGGCCTGCGGTGCGTGCTGCCGCAGGGTGGCCAGGGCGCGCTCGGCGACGGCTGCCGCGTCATCTGCCTTGGCGGGCGGCAAGGCCTGGAGTTCGGGGCGCATCCAGTGGTTGAACTCGGGCTTGAAATACGACAGCGTGCCCGTCACGAAGATGGCAAACAGCAGCCAGCCCAGCAGCAGCCCTGCCCAGGTGTGCAGCCAGGCCATGGCCTGGCGAAAGCCCTCGCGTGAGGGGGCGCGGGATGCATCGGCGGGCGGGCTCATGCGGCACCCGTCAGCCATTGCGGCACCTGGGCGGCCAGCCCCAGCAGCATCGCAGGGCCCAGCACGCCGCACCAGGCCTGCCAGGCCGTGCGCGCAAAGAAAACCCAGGCGATGGCCAACGCATAGACCAGCCACGCCAGCAAGGTGGCGGCCAGCACGGCGTCCACGCGGGTGCTGCGTTGTGCCAGGGCCAGCGCGGCCGCAGCCGTGAAGGCCGCCGTGAGCGCATAGCCTCCCGCCACCGCGGCCAGTGTGCGCGAGGCCACGGCGAGCCGGTAGCGCCACAACGGTTGCGTGGGCCTCATCGGACTCCCTCCTGTGCCGCGAGGGAGCGGGACGGCCGCACGGCGGCCGAGGCCTCGCCGTTGAACAAGGGCGGGGCAGTGTCGAGGCACGGCGTCAAGGCGGAGCAGGCGCGGATCACGGGTTACTTAAGATATGTCATGAGAACGATTCGCATTTAAGTATAGGTGAGAAATGCCTGCGCACGTGAAGGCCGTCCGCCGTTGCGATGCGTGCGCGCGACAGGTGCCGCTGCGCGGGCACCACAGGCAGGCCCAGGCACGGCGCCGGCCTAGCCGTGCACCGCAAAACGGGCTGTAACGTTGCGAAAGCGTCCGCGTGAGCGTCAGCCGCGCTCAACCGGCCGGCCGGGGTCGCTGCACCATTCGCTCCAGCTGCCGGCAAACAGGGCCGTGGGACCCAGGCCCGCGATTTCCATGGCCAGCAGGTTGGGCAGGGCACTCACGCCGCTGCCGCATTGATGGACGACGGTGGCGGGGTCGCGGCCATCCAGCAGGTTGGTGAACTCGGCACGCAGCTGCTCCGGGCTTTTGAAGTGGCCGTCCGTTCCCAGGTTCAGGCCGAAGGGGCGGTTGAGTGCGCCGGGGATGTGGCCCGCCACGGGATCCAGCGGCTCCACCTCGCCCCGGTAGCGCGGTGTGGCGCGCGCGTCGACCACCGTCTGGCCGGGCTGACCCAGTTGCGCCAGCACCTCCTGCGCGCTCACCAGCCGGCGCAGCGGCGCCTGCAGCCGAAAGTGCGACTGGAAACGCGCCGGCTCGTCGCCGCTGGCCACCGCGCCGCCGGCGGCCTGCCAGGCCTGCAGCCCGCCGTCGAGCACGGCCACGGCATCATGTCCCGCCCACTTGAGCATCCACCACAGGCGGCCGCAGTAGTTGGCGCCGTTGCGGTCGTACACCACGGCCTGCATGTCATTGGCAAAGCCGATGTCCGAGAGCCAGGTCGCAAATCGCTCGCGGTTGGGCAGCGGGTGGCGCCCGCCCGATGCGGGCTCGTCCGCCGCCGAGGCCACGACCGTGCCGCCCGCGCCGGGGGCGCCATGGCGGGCGCTCAGGTGCTTGTCCAGGTCGGCGTGGAAGGCGCCGGGGATGTGTGCCTCGCGGTATTGGCTGGCGCCCAGGGTGGGTTGGGTGAGGTCGAAGCTGCAGTCGAACACCATCAGCGGCTGGCCGCTGTGCAGGAGGGACTGCAGTTCAGGAACGGAGATCAGCGTGGTGTAGGGCATGGTCGGGCTCTGTACGTATCGATCAGGCCCCATTGTCGCGGCGTTGGGCGCGCCAGCGCGTCAGTGTTCTTCGGCAGGCGTGTCCGGCGCGGCCCGGGCACGCAGTACGGTGGCCGTGATGCCGCTGCCCACGATGAGCGCCATGCCCGCCCAGCCGATGAGTGGCAACTGGTCGCCGAACAGCGCCACGCCGTAGATGCTGGCGAAAACGATGCCCGAGTACTGCAGGTTGGCCACCACCAGCGTGCCGCGGGCGGTGAGGGCGCGCGAGTAGGCACGTGTCATGCACAACTGCCCGCCCGCGGCCAGCAGGCCCAGCGGCAGCAGCCACAGCGCGGGCCACCCGGGCCAGTCGGACATGCCCGTGACCAGCATGGCCGCGCCGCCGGCTACGGCCGAGCCCACGGCGAAATAGAACACGGTGCGCGTCTCGGGCTCGCCCAGGCGCGACAGCGCCACCACCTGCATGTAGGCGAACGCGGCGGTCAGGCCCGAGCACAGGCCCACCAGGCCCGCGAAGGCCTGGTTGTCGTCGATGCTGGGGCGCAGCATCATGACCACGCCCGCGAACCCGACCAGCACGGTCAGCACCAAGGTCACTTGCAACGGCGGGCGCGGCTGCGCGCTGGAGGGGCGCCAGGCGAGCAACGCGCCGCCGATCAGGAAGGCGGCGATCCACACGCTGCTCATGTAGTTGAGCGTCATCGCCGTGGGCAGGGGCAGGTAGGCGATCGCGTAGAACCAAGCGCCTAGCGATGTCACGCCAATCAGGCTGCGCCAGGCGTGCATGCCGGGGTAGCGTGTGGCCAGCGCCACCTTTTGCGAGCGTGCCAGCGCCCAGAGGATGGCCATGCCGATGAAGCCGCGGTAGCAGACCAGCTCGGCCGCGTTGAAGTAGGCCGAGGCCATCTTCACGCAGACCCCCATGCTTGCGAACAGGAACGCCGCCAACACCATCCAGAGCGCTTGCATGGAAAACCTATGGGTATGAATAAAAATAGCTGCCAGCGCTTGTGTATCAAGCGCTGGCAGCTATTGTAATGGTAGCGTGGGGCGGCGGTGTGGGGCCTTAGCCGCGGGACACGGCGGCACCCATGCGACCGCGGTACCACTCGTGGAAGTGCTGCATGCCGTCCTCCATGGGGCTCTGGTAGGGGCCGACCTCGTTGTCGCCGCGTTCCATCAGGGCCTTGCGGCCCGCGTCCATGCGCTCGGCGATCTCGTCATCCTCGATGCAGGTTTCCATGTAGGCCGCACGCTGCGCCTCGACGAACTCGCGCTCGAAGGCGACGATTTCCTCGGGGTAGTAGAACTCCACCATGTTCAGCGTCTTGTCCACACCGATCGGGTGCAGCGTGCTGACGGTGAGCACGTGCGGATACCACTCCACCATGATGTGCGGGTAGTAGGTCAGCCAGATCGCGCCGCGCTCGGGCATCTTGCCTTCGCGGTACTTCAGCAGCACCTCGTGCCACTTCTTGTACACGTCGGAGCCCGGCTTGCCGAACGTGGAAGCCACCCCCACGGTTTGCACGGAGTATTCCTTCTGGAACTCCCACTTCAGGTCGTCACAGGTGACGAAGTTGCCCAGGCCCGGATGGAACGGACCCACGTGGTAGTCCTCCAGGTAGACCTCGATGAAGGTCTTCCAGTTGTAGTTGCACTCGTGCAGTTCCACATGGTCGAGCGCATAGCCCTCGAACGACAGCTCACGCTGCGTGCCCATGCCGGCCAGGTCGGCGGCGATGTCGCGACCGTTGTCCTCGAACAGCAGGCCGTTCCATTCGCGCAGCTTGTAGTTGTTGAGATTCAGGCAGGGGTCGTGCGCGAAATGCGGCGCGCCCAACAGCTCGCCGCTGGTGGAATACGTCCAGCGGTGAATCGGGCAGACGATGTTGCCGCCCGCATGGCCCTTGCCTTGGGCCTGCAGGTTGCCGCGGCCCTTGAGCATCACTGCCTGGCGGTGCCGGCAGACGTTGGAGATCAGCTCCACCTGCCCCTGGGCATTGCGCACGAGGGCGCGGCCCTCCTTTTCCTGGGGCAGCGCGAAGTAGTCGCCCACCTCGGGGACGGCGAGTTGGTGCCCCACGTAGCGGGGCCCTCGCTGGAAGATCGTCTCCAGTTCGCGCTGCAGCAGCGCTTCGTCGAAATAGCTGGAAACTGGTAGTTGGCTTGCGGCCTGCTGCAGTTGAAGACTTAAATCAGACATGGGTGACCTGACCTAAAGACTCCCCACAGGGAGGGTGCGCGTGCGCACGGGGCTATAGAAAAAACGAAACCGGCCCAGGGAAGTACTCCATAGCCGGTTCGTAGTGAAGGAATGGGATTATAGGTGGTGGGGTTATTTCCGCGGCGGGTGTACGTGTATTGCGCGCGCCTAGCAAGCCGCGTGCGGCGTCCGGGGCGGCGATCTCCCGCCGGCCGCGGGGGCATCCCCGCGGCCTTCGCCGGGCAGGCGCGGGGCCCTGCGCCTAAAATTGGCCGTTTTCACTTGCGCCCTTGGCGCTCCGTCTCCATGGCCAAGGCCCCCGCCGCCCCTTCATCCACCCAGCCCGATCCCGTCAGCTACGAAGCCGCACTGGAAGAGCTTGAGCAGCTCGTGGGCCGCATCGAGTCAGGCCAGCTGCCGCTGGACCAGATGCTGGCGGGCTACCAGCGGGGCGCGGTGCTGCTGAACTTCTGCCGCGCGCGCCTGGACGCGGTACAGGACCAGATCAAGGTGCTGGACGAAGGCACGCTGCAGCCATGGACGCAGGAGTGACGCCCGCCATGTCCGCCGTACCTGTGTTCGATTTCGATGGCTGGATGCGCGCGCAGCTTGCGCGGGTCGAGGACGCCCTGTCCCACTGGGTGTGCCCCGATGCGCCCGCAGGCCTGGGCGAGGCCATGCGCTATGCCGTGCTGGATGGCGGCAAGCGCCTGCGCCCGCTGCTGGTGCTGGCCGCTTGCGAGGCCGTCGGCGGAAACGCGCAGGCCGCCCTGCGCGCCGCCTGCGCGGTGGAGCTGATCCACGCCTATTCGCTGGTGCATGACGACATGCCCTGCATGGACAACGATGTGATGCGCCGCGGCAAGCCCACGGTGCATGTGCGCTTTGGCGAAGCGCGTGCACTGCTGGCGGGCGACGCACTGCAGGCGCTGGCGTTTGAGCTGCTCACACCCGAGGAGGGGGTACCGCCGGCCATGCAGGCGCGGCTGTGCCGTGAGTTGGCCCGCGCCGCAGGTGCCGACGGCATGGCCGGCGGGCAGGCCATCGACTTGGCCAGCGTGGGCCTGCAGCTGTCTGAAGACCAGTTGCGTCAGATGCACCGCCTGAAGACGGGTGCGCTGCTGCAGGCCAGCGTGGTGATGGGCGCGGTCTGCGGCCAGACCCCGGAGGGCACGCTGCGCGCGCTGAGCGACTACGGCGCAGCCATGGGCCTGGCCTTCCAGGTGGTGGACGACGTGCTGGACGTGACGCAGGACTCCGCCACACTGGGCAAGACCGCCGGCAAGGACGCCGCGAGCGACAAGCCGACCTATGTCTCGCTGATGGGGCTGGAGGCCGCGCGCGCGCATGCCGAAGCCCTGCGCGCGCAGGCACTGGCGGCGTTGGCCGCCAGCGGCCTGACCGACACGCGGGCGTTGGCGGCGTTGGCCGACATGGTGGTGCGCCGTTCGCATTGATGATGGACAAGGCTGCGCATGGCGGGGCTGGTGTCTTTTTATGAATCAAATTGGCCTCTAGCGCTTGTTCATCAAGCGCTAGCAGCTACTAAAAACATAGCATATGTCCACGACGAACTATCCGCTGCTTGAGCGCGTGAACGATCCCGCCGACCTGCGCCGGCTGCCCCGTGCCGAGCTCAAGGCACTGGCTACGGAGCTGCGCGCCTTCGTGCTGGAGAGCGTGTCCAAGACCGGCGGGCATCTGTCGTCCAACCTGGGCACGGTGGAGTTGACCGTGGCGCTGCACGCCGTGTTCGACACGCCGCGCGACCGGCTGGTGTGGGACGTGGGCCACCAGACCTACCCGCACAAAATCCTGACCGGGCGGCGCGACCGCATGCCCTCGCTGCGCCAGCTGGGCGGCCTGTCGGGCTTTCCGCAGCGCGCCGAGAGCGAATACGACACCTTTGGCACCGCGCACTCGTCCACCAGCATTTCCGCGGCGCTGGGCATGGCGCTGGCGGCCAAGCAGCGCGGCGACGAACGCCGCTGTGTAGCCATCATCGGCGACGGCGCCATGACCGCCGGCATGGCCTTCGAGGCGCTGAATAACGCCGGCGTGGCCGACGCCAACCTGCTGGTCATCCTGAACGACAACGACATGAGCATCAGCCCGCCCGTGGGTGCACTGAACCGCTACCTGGCGCAGCTCATGAGCGGACAGTTCTACGCCAAGGCACGCGACGTGGGCAAGAGCGTGCTCAAGAACGCGCCGCCGCTGCTGGAGCTGGCCAAGCGCCTGGAGCAGCAGGCCAAGGGCATGGTGGTGCCGGCCACGCTGTTCGAGAAGTTCGGCTTCAACTACATCGGCCCCATTGACGGGCACGACCTGGACTCGCTGATTCCTACGCTGGAAAACATCCGCGGTCTCAAGGGCCCGCAGTTCCTGCACGTAGTCACCAAGAAGGGCCAGGGCTACAAGCTGGCCGAGGCCGACCCGGTGGCCTACCACGGCCCGGGCAAGTTCGACCCGCGTGTGGGCCTGGTGAAACCGGCCACGCCGCCCAAGCAGACCTTCACGCAGGTCTTTGGCCAGTGGCTGTGCGACATGGCCGAGAAGGACGAGCGCCTGGTGGGCATCACGCCCGCCATGCGCGAGGGGTCGGGCATGGTGGAGTTCCACCAGCGCTTTCCCGAGCGCTACTACGACGTGGGCATCGCCGAGCAGCACGCCGTGACCTTTGCCGCCGGTATGGCGTGCGAGGGGGTGAAGCCGGTGGTGGCGATCTACTCGACCTTCCTGCAGCGCGCCTATGACCAGCTCATCCACGACGTGGCGCTGCAGAACCTGCCCGTGGTGTTTGCCCTGGACCGTGCGGGCCTGGTGGGTGCGGACGGCGCCACGCACGCCGGCGCGTATGACATCGCCTTCGTGCGCTGCATTCCCAACATGAGCATGGCCTGCCCGGCCGACGAGCGCGAATGCCGCCAACTGCTCACCACCGCCTACGAGCAAGACCACCCTGTGGCCGTGCGTTACCCGCGCGGCGCGGGCGTGGGCGTGGCGCCGCTGCCCGATCTGGAGGGGCTGCCCTTCGGCAAGGGCGAGGTGCGCCGCAAGGGCCGGCGCATTGCGATCCTGGCTTTCGGCACGCTGCTGTACCCGGCGCTGCAGGCGGCAGAAGCGCTGGACGCCACGGTGGTCAACATGCGCTGGGCCAAGCCACTGGATACGCAGCTGCTGCTTCAGGTGGCAGCGGAGCACGATGCGCTGGTCACCGTCGAGGAGGGCTGCATCATGGGCGGCGCCGGCAGTGCCGTGGCCGAGGCGCTGGCCGCCGCAGGCGTGCAGCGCCCCTTGCTGCAACTGGGCCTGCCCGACGCGTTCATCGAGCATGGCGACCCGGCCAAGCTGCTGGCCCTGCAGGGGCTGGACGCCGCTGGCATGCAGCGCTCCATCACCGAGCGCTTCGGCGCATTGCCGGGCGAGCAGGCGCTGGCAGCGGCCTGACGCGCTTTCCCTTCCTTTCACAATGCAGTCATCCTGCGGCAGCGTGCCGCTGGGATGCGTCGCGGCGCCTGTGCAGCCCATCGCGGAGGCCTGCGCTGCTCCTTGCCCGGCCGAGTAATACGCGCCATTCGCGGATTTTTCAGGGGAAACCCGCAACGGGGCCGGCAACCCACGTTTTTACAATTTACCTCCGCTCATCGGCGGGATTCAGCGGCGCGTACACTCAACCGCGTTACTGTTTGTTTGCTTCATCATTTCGGAGAATTTGTCCATGGATCGTCGCTCAATCATCAAGCAGGCCGGTTTGGCTGGCGTACTCGCAGCCGGGGTTGCACCCGCAGTGCATGCCCAGGCCGCCGTTCGCTGGCGCCTTGCCTCCAGCTTCCCCAAGTCGCTGGACACGATCTTTGGCAGTGCAGAAAAATTGTCCCAGGCCGTCAAGGCGATGTCGGGCGGCAAGTTCGAGATCTCCGTGCACCCCGCCGGCGAGCTGATGCCCGCGTTTGGCGTGGTGGATGCGCTGCAGGGCGACACCATCGATATGGCCCAGACGGCCGCCTACTACTTCACCGGCAAGGACCCCGTGTTCGCCTTCAGCTGCGCCGTGCCCTTCGGCCTGACCACGCTGCAGATGGCAGCCTGGAAGGACCACGGCAACGGCCGCAAGTACCTGGATGCCTTCTTCGAGAAATACAACTTCAAGACCGCCAGCGCCGGCAACACCACCACCCAGATGGGCGGCTGGTACCGCAAGGAAATCAAGACCGTCGCTGACCTCAAGGGCCTGAAGATGCGCCTGGGCGGCGGCGTGTTCGGCGAGGCCATGGCCAAGCTGGGCGTGGTGGCGCAGAACATGCCCGCCGGTGACGTGTACCAGGCGCTCGAGAAGGGCACGCTGGACGCCGTGGAGTTCGTTGGCCCGTACGACGATGAAAAGCTGGGCTTCAACAAGGTGGCGCCGTACTACTACTATCCCGGCTGGTGGGAAGGCTCCGCTGACCTGGAGTTCTTCATCAACATCAAGAAGTACAACGCCCTGTCGCCCGAGCACAAGGCGATCCTGGACGCAGCCACCCGCGTGGCCGCTGCCGACATGACCGCCAAGTACCAGGTGTTCAATCCGCGCGCCATCAAGAACCTGGTGGCTAACAAGACGCAGCTTAAGGCGTTCCCCAAGGCGATCATGGACGCCGGCTTCAAGGCGTCGATGGAAGTGTTTGCCGAGCACGAGGCCAAGTCGCCCGAGTTCAAGAAGATCCACCAGGACATGCGCGCCTTCCAGCGCGACCAGATCCTGTGGAACCGCTTCTCGGAGTTCCCGTTCAACCAGTACATGAACAGTGTGAAGATCTGATCGCGTGGCGGGCTGCTGCCCTTGCGGCGGCGGCTTGCGACCAATCCAACGAGGCCGCAGTTCCCTGCGGCTTTTTTGTTGCCCGCGCAAACTAAAAAAGCCCCGGCGTACCGGGGCTTTTAGTGGGGGTGAGACGGCTTACTTGCTGCCCGAGCCCATGGCGTCCTGCAGCGCCTTGGCTGGGTCGTCCGAGCCGTAGCCGCCGTCGGCAGGGGGTGCCAACTCGTCCGTCGGTGCCGGTGCCTGCTCGGCGTCTGGAGCGGGCTGCGATGCGAACGGGTCGTTGCCTGGCGCACCGTAGCTCTCCGCATCCTGGAGCGCATCCATCATTTGCGCGCCTACCGCTTCCATGTTCACTTCCACCTTTTTGTCCAGGCTGCCCGTCACCAGGGACGGGAAGGTGATGAGCAGGCTCACCATGATCAGCTGGATCAGGACGAAGGGAATGGCGCCCTTGTAGATCTGCATGGTGGTCACGGGCTGGATGGCCTTGTGCGTCACCCGGTCGATGTAGGGCTTGTCCGGGGCCACCGAGCGCAGGAAGAACAGCGCGAAGCCGAAAGGCGGGTGCATGAACGAGGTCTGCATGTTCATCGCCAGCAGCACGCCGAACCAGATCAGATCGATGCCCATCTTGTCGGCGACGGGTCCCAGCAGGGGCACCACGATGAAGGACAGCTCGAAGTAGTCCAGGAAGAACGCCAGAAAGAAGATCATGAGGTTCACCACGATCAGGAAGCCCACCTGTCCGCCGGGCAGGCTGGCCAGCAGGTGCTCCACCCACTTCGGGCCGTCGGCCGCCTGGAACACCAGGCTGAACGTGGTGGCGCCGATCATGATGAACATCACGAAGCTGGCCAGGCGCGTAGTGGCGCCCAGCGCCTGCTTGAGCAGGGGCATGTCCAGGCGCCGGCGCGCGAAGCCCATGACCAGCGCCGCCATGGCACCCATGGCGCCGCCTTCGGTCGGTGTGGCAATGCCCAGGAAGATGGTGCCCAGCACCAGGAAGATCAGCAGCAGTGGCGGAATCAGCACGAAGGTCACGCGCTCGGCCAGGCGAGAGAGCATGCCCAGCTTGAGCACGCGGTTGATGCTCGCGATGACGAACGCGATGAAGGTGCCGCCGCACATGGCGGTGACGACCTTCTCATCGGTCGGCACGTCCAGCACTTCGGTGCCTGTCCACCACGTATGCACGTCGGCCATGTGAGCGGCCAGGAAGATCGATGCTGCCGTGGAGATGCCCATCACGACGGCCAGCGAGGCATAGCCGGAGCTGCCATTGTCTTCACGGTAGATGCGCGCCTCGGGTGGCAGGGCGGGTACGGACTGGGGCTTGAAGATGGCCAGGATGACCACCCACAGCACGTAGAGGCCGACGAGGATGAAGGCGGGCACGAATGCGCCCTTGTACATCTCGCCCACGCTGCGGCCGAGCTGGTCGGCCATCAGGATCAGCACCAGTGATGGGGGAATGATCTGGGCCAGGGTGCCGGATGCGGCAATCACACCGCTGGCGAGCCGCCGGTCGTAGCCGTAGCGCAGCATGATGGGCAGCGAGATCAGGCCCATGGAGATCACCGAGGCCGCCACCACACCGGTGGTGGCCGCCAGCAGCGCGCCCACGAAAACCACCGCCAGCGCCAGGCCGCCGCGCAAAGGGCCGAACACCTGGCCCACCGTGTCGAGCAGGTCCTCCGCCATACCACTGCGCTCCATGATCAGGCCCATGAGCGTGAAGAAGGGCACCGCCAGCAGCGTGTCGTTGGCCATGATGCCGATCAGGCGCTGCGGCAGCCAGGCCATCACGGACGAAGGAAAGACCCCCAGCTCGATCCCCAGGAAGCCGAACAGCAGGCCGCAGGCGCCCAGGCTGAACGCCACGGGGAAGCCCAGCAGCAGGAAGATGATCAGGCCCCCGAACATGACGGGGGCGTAATTGCTTGTGATGAATTCCATGAAATGCTTTCCTGGGGCAGATCAGCGTTGCGCGGCGGGAGCGGCGGACAGGGCCTGCTCCTGCTTTCTCTCAGCTTCGGCGCGCAGCGCCTCGGCCAGTTCTTCTTCAGCGCTCTTGTCGCTGAGCTTGCCCATGGGATCGGGCCCCTGGCCACGCAGGAAAGCGATGCGCTTGATGAGTTCGGACCAGCCCTGCAGCATCAGCAGCGTGATACCGACGGGAATCGCCACCCATACGGGCCAGCGGATCAGGCCGCCAGGATTGCCGGACACTTCACCCGACTGGTACATCTGGATCACGACCGGCATGCTCAGGTACAGGATGGTGATGCACAGCGGGGTGAGAAAGAGCGCAAAGCCCACGATGTCGATCCACACCTGCACCTTCTTGGGCAAGCGGCTGTTGACCACGTCGATGCGCACGTGCTCGCGGTTGAGCAGCGTCCAGCCGGCGGCGATCAGGAAAGACCATGCGAACAGGTACCACTGCACTTCCAGAAAGGCGTTGGAACTCGTGTCGAACGCCTTGCGCACGATGGCGTTGGCGGCACTGATGAAAGTGGATGCGAAGATGAGCCAGATTGAATACTTGCCCACGAACGCGTTGAGCCTGTCGATGGCCCGCGACAGTGAAAGTAAAGCCTGCATGGTGTCTCCAAGAAGATGGCTGGGTGCGCGTGTCTGTCCGCACGCGGGGTGGGGCATGGGCCAGATCGATTTGCAGAACGCTGACGCTGCCGTCGGTAGGCAGGGCACGGTCGGCGGCGCCGCGCACACGTTCTTACAAAGGTGACATTCTACGAAGTCACGCAGCCTCGCCAGGTAAAGGGTTTAGCCTGCCCCCGCAGGGGGAGGAGCGTTGCGCTGCTATGAAAATGGGAGAAACCGGCGCACGCAATAGCGCAGGCGGTCCACGCGCTGCCGCACGAAGGGCGACGCATCGCCCGTGCGTCGCCAGGGGGGGATCGGGGCTTTCAGTCGCCCATGACCACGCCTTCGCGCCGCGGGTCCGCTCCGCCCAGCCACATGGGTTTGCCATGCACTTCGCTGCGCGTAATGGCCTGCAGGCCGCTGGTCATGTTCATCTCGCGCACTTCCGCGCCGCGTGCGCGCAGGTTGTCGATCGTGGTGGAGGTGAAGCGCTTTTCCTCCAGCAGGGTGGGGCCGTTGAGGTTGCCGAAGTTGGGCAGATTGATCGCCTGCTGCGGCGTCAGGCCCCAGTTGAAGATCCCGTAGATCGTCTTGGCGGTGTAGTGGATGATGAGCGCGCCGCCCGGGCTGCCTCCGCTCATCAGCAGACGCCCGGACGCCTTGTCAAACACCAGTGTGGGCGCCATGGACGAGCGGGGACGCTTGCCCGGCTCGACGCGGTTGGCGATGGGGCGGCCCTGGGCGTCGCTCGGCGCAAAGCTGAAGTCGGTCAGTTCGTTGTTGAGTAGGAAGCCCCCGCTGCGCGCGCTGCTGGTGCTGACCATCTGGCGGGAGCCGAACTGGTCTTCGATGGTGGTGGTCATGGCGACGGCATTGCCCCGGGCATCGACGACGCTGATGTGGCTGGTGCCGTACTCTGGCTGGTCGGGCATGGGCGCCATGCTGGTCTGCGCCCCGCCGGGGGTTCCGGGCTGGGCCACCTTCATGCTCTGCGGCTGGATGAGGCGTGCGCGGCTGGCGAGGTAGGTAGGGTCCAGCAGGCTCATCCAGCTGCCGGCAGGGGGGCGCACGAAATCGGGGTCGGCCACGTATTGCGCGCGGTCGGCGAAGGCCAGGCGGGCGGCTTCGTTGTACAGATAGAGCCAGTCGGCCGTGGGCAGCGGGCCCAGCGGGTCGGCGGAACCTTGGGGGCCCTCCTGCAACGGCATGGTCGTGGCATCGGTGTTCTTCAGGATGCCCAGGATCTGCGCCACGGCAATGGCGCCGGAACTGGGCGGCGGAAAGCCGCAGACGCGATAGGCTTTAGCGCCAATCTGATAGTCGGAGCACAGGGCCTCCCGTTTCTTGGGCTGGTAGCCTGCCAAGTCGGCCAGGCTGAGCCCGCCGGGATTGCCTGCGTGGCCCTGAACCTTGGCCACGATGGCCTGGGCCACTTCCCCTTCCAGCAGCGCCTTGGAGCCGTTCCTGGCAATGGCACGCAGCACGCTCGCCAGCTCAGGATTCTTGAGCGTGTGCCCCACGGGCCAGGGTTGGCCAGCGGCATCGAAGAAATAGGCGCGCGCCACCGGGTCCTGCGCGAGGAACTTCTCATTGGCCAGCAAGGTGTGCAGGCGCGCACTGACCTTGAAGCCCTGTTCCGCCAACTGGATGGCGGGCTCGAACAGTGTGGCCCAGGCAAGCTTGCCGTGTTCCTTGTGGGCCTGCTCCAGCATGCGCACCGTACCCGGCACGCCGACCGAGCGCCCGCCCACCACAGCCTCATGGAAGGCCATGGGCTTGCCATTGGCGCCAATGAACAGGTTCTCCGTGGCGGCCGCGGGGGCGGTCTCGCGCCCGTCGTAGGCCTCGACCTTGCTGCCAGCCGCGTGCAGCAGGAACGCGCCGCCGCCGATGCCACTGGACTGCGGTTCCACGAGGGTAAGCACCATCTGTACCGCGATGGCCGCATCCAGCGCCGAGCCGCCTGCCTTCAGCACCTGGTAGCCGGCGTCGGTCGCCAGCGGATTGGCGGCTGCCACCGCGAAGCGCTCGGTAGCCCAGCCGGGCTTCTCCGTGTAGCCGGAAGAGCCCTCGGGCTGTTGCGGCACCTGGTAGTGGAATGCGGCGGGGGGGCTGGAACAGGCCGCCAGCGTCACCACCGCGAGGGCAGCGACGACAGAGGCGGTCATACGTTGGGCGCGCAGGTACGGTCGCATGGGGTCTCCTTGGTGGTGGCGTGATCCGGGCCATCGTACTGGGCAGGAAGGCCACACGCTCCCGCTGTTACATGCTGGTACGCTGCTGTTGGCAGGTGGTGGATAAGTGTCATGCGGGATGGCGAAAATGGTTACGTTTTGACATACTCCGCGCACCCACTGGATCACGGCGCACCACGCGTCTGTGACGCATCTTGCACCGACCCCCGAAACACGGGGCTGATGGAGGTTTCCTTGAAAAGCTCCCCCGACGTGTGGCTGGTCGCTCGGCCCCTTGGCAGGCATGACGGCCATGCCTGAGCGCAAGGAACGGCTGGCTGTTCTGCGCGATTCGCTGCGCGACCCACAGGGCCGGTGGTTGCGGGGCGCCGTATGGGTGCTCGTGCTGGCGGCGCTGGGTGCCTGGCTGGCAGTGGAAGCGATCGCGTTGGTGCGCTCGGAACAGCGCCAACACGAACGCAATCAGCTGCTGGAAGGCATGGAGCAGACGCTGCTGGGCGAGAGCAGCAACGGCCCGCTGCTGGGGATGGTTACCTTGCTTGGCTTGAGCGAGCCGTCGCTCAAGGCTGCCGCGCAGGGCTTTCTGCCCTACGATGCGCCGCCGGTGCTGGCGCGCCTGGGCGTCATCCGCGGCCGCTTCATGGTGGATGGTGCCTACGTGATCGCGCGCGACGGCACGGTGGTAGCGCATGACACCGCCGGTAACCGCACGACCGGTGCGCAGCTGGGACATCGGCCCTATTTTCAGCAGGCCTTGCAGGGCAATGCGTCCGTATATGCCGCCCTGGGCGGCACGTCGCAGGAGCGCGGCCTCTATTACGCAGCGCCGCTGTATGAGAGCGATACCCCGTCCAGTCCCATCATCGGTGTGGTTACCGTCAAGGTGGGGTTCTCCCATTTCGACCGCCTGCTCACGCGGGTGGGGCATCCCGTGCTGCTGATGTCGCCGCAGGGCGTGGTGTTCTCTTCCACCCGTCCGGAGTGGCTCTACGCGATGACCGCGCCCCTGACGCAGGAACGCATCGACGCGGTGCGCAGCACGCGCCAGTTTGGCAGCCGTTTCGACAACGGGCTGGTGTCGGCCCTGCCGTTTTCCATCGACTCCCGCGAAGCGCTGATCGACGGCGTGCGCTATGCCGTGGGCCGCCGCGCCGTGGACTGGGAGGACCCTGCGGGCCCCTGGCAGCTGGTGTTGCTGGACGACATGAGTGCCATCATGCCCATGGGGTTGCGCTGGATGGTGGGAGGGGGCGCGTTCGCGCTCTTCGCGCTCGTGGGCGCCATGGCGCTGGACGCGCTGCGCAACCGGCGCCGCCTGGCGGAGAGCATGCAGCGCTTTTCCGTGCTGGGCGCGGCACTGGAGAACAGCCCCATTTCCATCGTCATCACCGATGCGGAAGGGGTGATCGCGTGGGTCAATCCCCAGTACGAACGCAACACCGGCTACACGCTGGGTGAAGTGCGCGGGCGCAAGCCGTCGATAGCCGCCAGCGAACACACGCCCGCCGGTACTTACCGGGACATGTGGAGCCGGTTGCTGGCCGGCCATTCCTGGCGCGGACGCTTCGTGAACCGGCGCCGGGACGGCACCCTGTACCACGAGGAAGCCACGCTGTCGCCGGTGTTCGACGCCAAGGGCCGGCGCATCGCGATCGTGGGGCTGCTGCAGGACGTGACCGCACGCATCGAGGGCGCGCAAGAGCTGGAGCGGCGTGAGCGCCGCCTGAGCGAACTGCTGGAACAACAGACAGCGCTTTTTGACAACGCGCCGCCCATCGTGCTCGTCTGCGACGGGCAGATACGGCAGTTCAACCGCGCCCTGGCGGAACTGCTGCGCTCCTCGGACGATGCCCTGGCGGGAACCCCGGTACAGGAGCTGTTCGCAGGCGAGGCCGGCTACGGCGCCTTCACCGCACGGACCGTTCCCATGCTTCTGGCCGGTGGCTCGGTGCGCGAGCAGGCCGTGCTGCGGCGTCCGGACGGCACGTCGTTCACGGCGCGCATGGCGGGCCGCGGGCTGAAGATGGAGGGCGTGCAGATCGCATCGCTGTGGGTGATCGAGGACGTGACCGAGGCGCAGCGCGCCGAGGCTGCCACGCGCGAAGCCAACGCGCGGCTGGAGCTGGCGCAGGAGGCGGGGCACATCGGCGTGTTCGACTACAACCTGCTGACGCAGCGCATGGTGTGGTCGCCCCAACTGGAGCAGCTGTATGGCGCGGCGTCGCTGCCGGCGCAAAAGGACGGGCATGCCGCAGAGAGACCGTTCCAGGCGTGGGTGGATGTGATCCATCCCGAAGACCGTGCGCGCGTGCAAGGCCTGCTGGCGCAGGCACAGGCCGGCCAGGGCGGCGGCCGTCTGCGCGATTCCTGGCGCATCGTGCGCGCCGATGGCAGTACGCGCTGGATCCTGTGTACCGCGCGCGTGGTGCGCGACGAAGCAGGACAGGCCGCGCGCATCATCGGCGTGCAGGTGGATGTGCATGACCAGAAGATGTTGGAGGCGCGCGTGGCCGAGCAGCTCGCCTTCCAGCAGGCGCTGATCGATGCCATTCCGGTACCGCTCTTCTACAAAGACGGGCAGGGGCGCTACCTGGGTTTCAACCGGGCCTATGTCCAGGCCTTCGACATCCATACGGAAGACTTCATCGGCAAGACGGTGCTGGACCTGGAGTTCCTGCCCATGCTGGAGCGCGAACGCCTGCACGCGGATACCGAGGCCGCGCTGCGGGGCGCGCAGTCCGTGCACCGCGAGATGGCCATGCCGTATGCCGATGGACTGGTGCACCACACGATGTTCTGGCTGCATGGGTTCAACCGCCCGGACGGCTCGGCGGGCGGAGTCATCGGCACCTTCGTGGACGTCTCCGACCGCCAGCGCGCCGAAGTGGAACTGCGCCGCGCCAAGGAACTGGCCGAGGAGACGGCGGCGCTCAAGTCGCGTTTCCTGGCCAACATGAGCCATGAGATCCGCACGCCGCTCAACGCGATCATCGGCATGTCGCACCTGGCCCTGAAGTCGGGGATGGATGCGCGCCAAAGCGGCTACGTGGTGCGCATGCAGCAGGCGGGCCAGCATCTGCTGGGCGTGATCAACGACATCCTGGACTTCTCCAAGATCGAGGCCGGCAAGCTCGCGGTGGAGCGCAGCCCCTTCGCGCTGGACCGTATGCTGGAAGGCGTGGCCGACGTGGTGGGCTTCAAGGCGGCGGCCAAGGGGCTGGAGCTGGTGCTGGACGTGGCCCCCGACGTGCCGCAGCACTTGGTGGGCGACGCGTTGCGCCTGGGGCAGATCCTCATCAACTTTGCCAATAACGCCGTTAAGTTCACCGAGCAAGGAGAAATCCATCTGCTGGTGCGGCTGGAGCGCGACGAAGGCGCGCGCGTGCTGCTGCGATTCGAGGTGCGCGACACCGGTATCGGCATCGCGCCGCAGCAGATGCAGCGCCTGTTCCAGAGCTTCGAGCAGGCCGATACCTCCACCACCCGCCGCTACGGCGGCACAGGCCTGGGCCTGGCGATCAGCAAGAGCCTGGCCGAACTCATGGGCGGCGAAGTGGGCGTGCGCAGCGAACCAGGGCAGGGCTCGGCCTTCTGGATCATCGTGCCGCTGGTACGGGGCGAGCCGCTGCCCCGCGCGCTGCTGCGCAGCGATTGGCGCGGCTGCCGGGTGCTGGTGGTGGACGACAACCACACCGCCGCCCAGGTGCTGGTGGACATGCTGCAGACCATGGGCCTCCAGGCCACGCAGGTGCACTCGGGCGTGCAGGCGCTGCAGGCACTGCGCGACGCGGTGGCCGAGCAGCGCCCCTACGGCCTGCTGCTGCTGGATTGGCACATGCCGGGGATGGACGGGATCGAGTTGGCGCGCCGCATTCGCGGGCTGGGCCTTGCGCATATCCCGCAGATGCTGATGGTTACGGCGCACGGGCGCGACGAGGTGATGGACGCCGCGCGCAGCGAGGGGATCGACAACGTGCTCGTCAAGCCGGTGAGCGCGTCGGTGCTGTTCGACACGCTCATGCAGCCGCTGGCCCAGGCGTGGGACGTGCATCCGCTGCCGCGGTCTGCGTCCGGCGCCGCACCCGCCGTGCTGCGCGGTGCGGTGGTGCTGCTGGTGGAAGACAACGAGCTCAACCAGATCGTGGCGCAGGAGCTGCTGCGCGATGCCGGCATGCAGGTGGATGTGGCGTCCAACGGCCAGGAGGCCATCGCATGCATCGACCGGCGCCGGTACGACGTGGTGCTCATGGACATGCAGATGCCCGTGATGGATGGCGAAACGGCCACGCGGCAACTGCGCGCCGACCCACGCCACGCCGGCCTGCCGATCATCGCCATGACTGCCAATGCAATGCAGGCCGACCGGGAGCGCTGCTTTGCCGCGGGCATGAACGACCACGTGCCCAAGCCCATCGACCCCGACGTGCTGTGGGCCACGCTGGTGCGCTGGCTGTCGCCGCGCCCCGAGGCGGCATCGCACGCGCCCGCACCCCCGGCGAACGCGCCGCTGTCATCTGCATTCGCGCCTGCCCTGCCACAGGGCGTGCCGGGCCTGGATACCGCGCTGGGCCTGAAGCGGGCTTCGGGTAAGCCGGGGCTGTACGCCGAACTGTTGCAGCGCTTCGCGCTGAGCCAGAGTGACGTCGTCCAGAACCTGCAGGCGGCCATACAGGCGGAGGACTGGGCACTGGCCGAGCGCACCGCGCACACGCTGCGCTCGGTGGCCGCCAACCTCGGTGCGCAGCCGGTGTCGCGGCATGCGCAGGCACTGGAGCAGGCGCTGCGCTCTCAGGCGCCGGCAGAAACGCTCCAGCCCCTGCTGGCGGCCCTGGCAGGGCATATGGCGCCTTTGCTGCAGGCGTTGGGTGCCTGGGCCCGGCAGGCTCCGGGCGCGGACGCTCGCGAGGCCACCGTGCCGCCGCAGACGCCCGCCCAGCTGCTGCGCGGGCTGCGTACGCTGCTGCGCGCGGACGACCCGGCCGCAGGCGACTACCTCCAGCGCAACGCGGCTGGGCTGGCCGCCTGGCTGGGTGCGGACTTCGATGCGCTGGAGCGCAGCGTGCGCAGCTTCGCCTATGACGACGCGCTGCGGCGGCTGGAGGCATGCCCCGCGGCCCCGGCGGAATGACGCCCCATCCCACCAACTCTTTGGCAGGACTTCCCATGGATCAGCAACGCTACGTGAACGCCGCCCCGGACCGCCTGGTCGACAAGCCCATCGCCACCGTGCTGGTAGTGGACGACACGCCCGACAACCTGACGCTCATGGCCGGACTGCTGCAGGGGCATTACCGCGTCAAGGTGGCGGCCAGCGGTGAGAAGGCCCTGGTAATCGCGCAGTCCGACGCTCCGCCCGACCTGCTGCTGCTGGACATCATGATGCCCGGCATCGACGGCTACGAGGTCTGCCGGCGCCTCAAGGCCAACGAGGCCACGCGTCACATTCCGGTGATCTTTCTCACCGCGCGCTCCGATCCCGACGACGAGCGCGAAGGCCTGGCGCTGGGGGCGGTGGACTACATCACCAAGCCCATCAGCCCCTCCATCCTGTTGGCGCGCGTGGCCACGCACCTGGCGCTTAAGGCCACGGCCGACTTCCTGCGCGACAAGAGCGCCTACCTGGAGCGCGAGGTGGCGATGCGTACGCTAGAGGTGCAGGCGATCCAAGACGTGACCATCATGGCGATGACTTCTCTGGCCGAGACGCGCGACAACGAAACCGGCAACCACATCCGCCGCACGCAGCTGTACGTCAAGACCCTGGCTGAGCGTCTGCGCCACCACCCGCGCTTCGAGGCGGCCTTGAACGACCGCATGATCGATCTGCTGTACAAGTCGGCGCCGCTGCACGACATCGGCAAGATCGGCATCCCCGACAGCATCCTGCTCAAGCCGGGCAAGCTCACGGTGGAGGAGTTCGAGATCATGAAGACCCACACCACGCTGGGGCGCAAGGCCATCGAGGATGCCGAGCAGCGCCTGGGCATGCGCGTGGCCTTCCTCAGCGTGTCCAAGGAGATCGCGTACAGCCACCAGGAGAAGTGGGACGGATCGGGCTACCCCGAAGGCCTCAAGGGCGACGCCATTCCCGTGTCTGCGCGCCTGATGGCCGTGGCCGACGTGTATGACGCACTCATCAGCAAGCGCGTGTACAAGCCGGCGTTCTCCCACGAACAGGCCTGCACCATCATCCTCAAGGGGCGGGGCACGCACTTCGACCCGGACATGGTGGATGCGTTCGTGGAACTGGCCGACGACTTCCGCGGCATCGCACAGCGCTACCCCGATCCCCATTGAAGTGCTGCAGCAGTTCAAATAAAAATAGCTGCCATGGCGCTTGCAGCAAGCGCGGGCAGCTATTGTTTTATGAGTGTGAGGATTACGGCGCTGCCGTGGGCCGGGTCTGGGTGTCCTCCGCGGCGCTGTCCGGTGCGGTGGGCGTGGCGTCGTCTGGCGACTGCGCGGCCGCCTCGTCGTCGGCCACGCCAGCGACTTCCGTGACCTCGGCGGCCTGGCGCACTGCGGCCTTGTCGCCCGCGCTGGCGAACTTGCTGTATTTGCCCAGCAGAGTCACCAGCTGGCCATAGATGCGTGGCGCGCCGGCCAGGCATTCGCGCTGCTCCATGTAGTCGGCCTCGCCCGTGAAGTTGCCCACCAAACCGCCGGCCTCGGTCACCAGCAGACCGCCCGCGGCCACGTCCCAGATCGACAGGCCGCTCTCGAAGAAGCCGTCCGTGTAGCCGGCGGCCACATAGGCCAGGTCCAGCGCGGCAGCGCCGGGGCGGCGCAGGCCGGCGGTGCGGGGCATCACCTCGGCCATCATGTTCAGGTATTGCTTGAAGTTGTCGCCGGGGCGGAAAGGGAAGCCCGTGGAGATCAGGCATTCGCCCAGGCGCGTGCGCTTGCTCACGCGGATGCGGCGCTCGTTCAGGAAGGCGCCGCGCCCGCGCGTGGCGGTGAAAAGGTCGTTGCGCGAGGGGTCGTACACCACGGCCTGCTCGACCTTGCCGCGCACGGCCAGGGCGATGCTCACGCAGTACACGGGAAAGCCGTGGATGAAATTGGTGGTGCCGTCCAGCGGGTCGATGATCCAGACGTACTCGGAATGCTTGGAGCCGTGCTCCGAACCCGATTCCTCGGCCAGGATGCCGTGGCCGGGGTAGGCGGTGAGCAGCGTCTCGATGATGGCCTGCTCGGCGGCATGGTCCACCTCGGTCACGAAGTCGTTGATCTGCTTTTGCGAAATACGCACGGCCTCCACGTCAAGGGCCGCGCGGTTGATGATGGCGCCGGCGG
Organism: Diaphorobacter nitroreducens; assembly: GCA_003755025.1. Taxonomy (GTDB): domain Bacteria; phylum Pseudomonadota; class Gammaproteobacteria; order Burkholderiales; family Burkholderiaceae_C; genus Diaphorobacter; species Diaphorobacter nitroreducens. Next base: position 713,115 of record RJVL01000001.1, read on the forward strand.
CGCGAGCGGCCTTGATGGCCACGTTGAGCATGGGGTGCAGATTGGACGACATTGGATTGTGACGAAGGAGCGGGGCGGCTGGTGGCCGCGGGGCGCGCAGCCGGCGATGCGGGCGCAAAACGGGCATTTTACCCATCACCCTCCGGGCTTGCACGCGCGGGCCCTCGGGCGCTTTCCAGCAGCGGCGACAATGGCAGGCTTGCTCCCGAGTCACTTCGCGCCATGAGAACCCGCTTCATCCTGATCCAGACCAGCCACGCCGGCAACGTGGGCGCCACGGCCCGCGCCATGAAGACCATGGGTTTCGATGACCTGGTGCTGGTCGCACCGCGCTGGCCCAACGTGCTGCGCAAGGAGGAGACCATCCAGCGGGCCAGCGGCGCGCTGGACGTGCTGGCCCATGCCCGCATCGTCGCCACGCTGGACGAGGCGCTGGAGGGCGTGAGCCACCTGTGTGCCACGGCGATGACGCCGCGCGACTTCGGCCCGCCCACGCGCACGCCGCGCCAGCATTTCGAGATGCTATTGAATAATGAGCTGTCAGCGCTTGATGGCAAAGCGCCAGAGGCTGATTTGGCTAGAAACCCGTCGCCGGAAACTGGCGTGGCCTTCCTGTTCGGCTCCGAGCGTTTTGGCATGGCCAACGAGGATGTGTACCGCTGCCATGTGGCGCTGAGCATTCCCACCAATCCGCAGTTCGGCTCGCTCAACCTGGGCGCGGCGGTACAGGTCATCGCCTATGAATGGCGGCAGGCCCTCGCCACCCGTGGGGAGGGCTTTGCGGTGCAGGAGTCCGCCCCTCAGGGCGAGCGCGCGGACGCCGCGCAGGTGGCCGGCATGCTGGCGCACTGGGAGCAGGCGCTCACGGGCATCGGCTTTCTGGACCCGGCCGCGCCCAAGAAGCTCATGCCGCGCTTGAACCAGCTTTTCAACCGCGCGCAACTCACGCAGGAGGAAATCCACATCCTGCGCGGTGTCGCCAAATCCATGCTGCAGGCCACGCAGGCAAACCGCTAGACTGCCAAGCTTCTCGTTACACCATTGCCCTTCATGCTTGCCCGCCTGCGATCCGACGTCCAGTGCATCCTCGAACGCGACCCGGCTGCGCGCAGCACCTGGGAGGTCATTACCTGCTATCCCGGCCTGCACGCCATCTGGCTGCACCGGCCGGCGCACTGGTGCTGGACGAATGGCTTCAAGTGGCTGGGGCGCTTCATCTCGCACTTTGCGCGCTGGTTCACGGGCATCGAGATCCACCCGGGCGCCAAGATCGGCGAGCGGGTTTTCTTCGACCACGCCATGGGGGTGGTGGTGGGCGAGACCGCCGAGATCGGCGACGGCTGCACCATCTACCAGGGCGTGACGCTGGGCGGAACCTCGCTCTACAAGGGCACCAAGCGCCATCCAACGCTGGGCAAGAACGTGGTGGTGAGCGCGGGCGCCAAGGTGCTGGGCGGCTTCGAGGTGGGCGATGGGGCCAAGATCGGCAGCAACGCCGTGGTCATCAAGCCGGTGCCGGCGGGTGCCACGGCCGTGGGCATCCCCGCGCGCATCATTCCGTCCAAGGAAGGCCAGAGCGCCGACGTGACCGAGCCGCACAAGCCCGAGGAGGCCAAGTTCAGCGCCTACGGCGTGACCTCCCTGCAGGACGACCCGCTGACCCAGGCCATGCGCGGCTTGATCGATTCCGCCGCCACGCAGGAGCACCAGATCGCACTGCTGTGGCAGGCCATTGAAAAGCTCTCCAGGTCCACCCCGCAAAGCGGCGGCTGCGTACCCGACGAGGCCGTGCGCTGCGAGCAATTCCAGGCGGCCAAGCTCAACGACATCATTGGCAAGTAAACAACCCCATGGAAGTCACCCAGGCCCTGCGTGCGCGCCGCTCGGTGCGCGCCTTCCTGCCCGACGCGCCCCCCGCGGCGACGGTGCAGACGATTCTTCAAGAAGCCGCACAGGCGGCCTCCGGCGGCAATCTGCAGCCCTGGCGCGTGGTGGCCCTCACGGGCGCGCCGCTGCAGGAGTTGCTGGCGGTCGTCGCCCAGGCGCAACCCGAGGAAGGACCGGACAACCAGTCCTACCCGCCGGGCCTGTGGGAGCCCTACCGCACACGCCGCTTCGCCAACGGCGAAGACCTGTACCGCAGCATCGGCATTCCGCGCGAGGACAAGGCCGGGCGCCTGCAGCAGCTGGCCAAGAATGCCGAGTTGTTTGGCGCGCCCGTGGGCATCTTCGTCTGCGTGGACGAGCGCATGGGCCAGCCGCAATGGGCTGATCTGGGGATTTACCTGCAGTCGCTGATGCTGCTGGCGGTGCAGCATGGGCTGGCCACCTGCGCTCAGGGCTTCTGGCGCCGCTATGCCGGCACGCTGCAGCAGCAGCTGGGACTGCCCGAGCCGTACCGCGTGGCCTTTGGCGTGGCGCTGGGCTATGAGGATGCGGCGGCGCCCATCAATACCCTGCGCTCCTCGCGCGCTCCCTGGGCCGAGTGGGGCGAGATGCGCGGGTTCTGAGCCCGAGGAAGGGCCGCCGGGGCCTTTTGTTGGGTGAATGCTCCTAATTCAATAGCTGCAAGCGCTTGATATATAAGCGCTAGCGGCCTATTTTCCTTGATGGGCGTTGGCTCGCCTCAGTGAGGCTTGATGGCGATCTTGAGCACCCCGTCGCGCTGGTGCGCAAACAGGTCGTAGGCCTCCACGATGTCGTCCAGCTTGCGCTGGTGCGTCACCAGCAGCCCCAGGTCCAGGCGGTTGGCGGCGATCACGTTCATCAGGCGGCGCATGCGCTCCTTGCCACCGGGGCACAGCGCGGTGCGGATGGTATGGTCGCCCAGGCCCGCAGCGAACTGCGCCAGCGGGATCGACAGATCTTCCGAGTACACCCCCAGGCTGGACAGCGTGCCGCCGGGCTTGAGCACCTTCATGGCCTGGGCGAACGTGGCCTGCGTGCCCAGTGCCTCGATGGAGCCGTCGGCGCCCTTGCCGCCGGTGAGCTTCATCACTTCCTCCACCACATCCACGTTGCGGAAGTTCAGCGTCACGTCGGCGCCCATCTTCTTCGCAACCGCCAGGCGGTCGTCGTTGCCGTCCACGGCGATGATGGTGGTGGCACCCAGCAGGCGCGCGCCGGCGGTGGCGCACAGGCCGATGGGACCTTGTGCGAACACCACCACGGTGTCGCCGATCTTGATGTTGGCGTTCTCCGCGCCCTTGAAGCCGGTGGACATGATGTCCGGGCACATCAGCACCTGCTCGTCGGTCAGCCCGTCGGGAATGGGCGCCAGGTTGGCCTGGGCATCGGGCACCAGCACGTACTCGGCCTGGGTGCCGTCGATCAGATTGCCAAAGCGCCAGCCTGCCGTGGCCTTGTAGCCGTGGCAGCCGCACAGACCACGCGGCACCAGGTAGCTGCCGTCCTGGCTGGGATAGCCGTCCTGCGCCGCGTAGCTGTTGAAGTTGGGGCAGATGGCGCCGGCGATCACGCGCTGGCCTTCCTGGTAGCCCTGCACGGCGCTGCCCAGTTTCTCGATCACACCCACGGGTTCATGGCCCACGGTCAGGCCCTTGGCCACCGGGTATTCACCCTTGAGGATGTGCACGTCGGTGCCGCAGATGGTGGTGGTGGTGATGCGCACCAGCGCGTCGTTGGGGCCCACGCCGGGAATGGGCTTGTCGGCCAGTTCGATGCGGCCTTTTTCGACGAAGACAGCGGCTTTCATCATGGCGGTCATGCGGGGCTCCTTTGTGGGGTGAAGCCGCCACATTACGCCGGGGATGCGGCGGCGGGGCTACGGTTGAGTGGACTGCTCGGGTATGGCCATGCCCTGTGCCGCGCCCACGGCGTCGTCCACGCTCCAGAACAGCGGAATATGCGTGAGCCCGGCGCGCTGAAGCGCGGCACGCGGGTGGTCCTTGATGCGCGCGAGCAGCAGGGCCAGTCCCCGGCGCGCCAGATGGGCCTGCAACTCCTGCAGGGCCTCCAGCGTGGTCACGTCCATGTCGTCGCTGGACTCCACGCTCAGTACCACGGCGCGCACGCCCTGGGCTCCTGCGTGCGTGGCCACGATATGCGCCATGGCCTCGGCATTGGCAAAGAACAGCGGTTCGTCCGGCCGCAGCACCAGCACGCCCGGCGTGCGCTGCGCCTGCGGGTGCAGCTTGAGCGCGACGAAATCATGCGTGCCCGGCAGACGGCCCAGCTCACTGGCGGCCGGCTGCGCAAAGCGGCGCAGCGCCAGCAGCAGCGAAAGCCCCACCGCGAGCAGCATGCCGAACAGCACGCCCAGCACCAACACGCCGGCCGCGGCGGCCAATGCCATCCAGGCGTCGCCATTCCAGCGCAGCGTGGCCCACAAGGGGCGCGGGCCCAGCTTGTGCGACAGGATGCCGATCACCACCGCAGACAGCACCGGTAGCGGCACAAGCGCCAGTGCGCCTTGCGCCAATCCCAGCGCCAACGCAATCGCCGCTGCGGCGACGAGGCCCGTCCAGCGGCTGTGCCCCCCAGCCTCGTAGTTGGCCGACGAAGCCGAGAAGCCTGCGCCCACGGGCAGGCCCTGCAGCAGGCTGCTGCCGATGTTGGCGGCGCCCAGGGCCAGCATCTCGCGCCGCGCGTGCACGCGGTCGCCCGCTTGCAGGGCCAGGGAGCGGGCCGATCCCCACGACTCGGCGAACAGGATCATCATCAGCGCCGGCGCCACCTGGGCGGCGCGCACCCAGTGGTCCCAGTCCAGCCGCGGCCAGCCCCACTGCAGCCCTTGCAGCGTGACCGGCCCCACCAGCACCACGCCGTGCGCCGCCAAAGGCAGCGCCGCGGACAGCGCGATGCCCAGCGCCAGCACCAGCACCGAGGGCTGCACCCAGGCATGCCGCGCCTGGGCGCGCTGTAGCGCCAGCCACAGAGCCAGCGCGCCGCAGCCCAGCGCCGCCGTCAGACCCTGTGCGTTGCCGAGCCCGCACAGCCAGTCCCACAGCAGGCCGGGCGTGTGCGTGCCCTGGGCCGGAACGCCCGTGAGGCCGGGCAGTTGCTTGACGACGATGGTGACCGCGAGCGCCCACGCAAAGCCGCGCAGCACGGGGCGCGAGACGAACGCCGCCAGGAAGTCGGCGCGTGCGAGCGCCGCCACGATGAACAGTCCGCCGGTGACCCCGACCAGCGCGAACGCGCCGCCCGTGCCTTCCGCCGCCACGACGGACGCGAAGATCGCCGCGGCCGACGACGTGGCCGAGAGCGTGGCGAAGCGGCTGGTGCCGATGAACGGATAGACGAGCAGCCCGACGAGCGCCGCCACCAGCGCATGGGCCGGCGGTACGCCGGCGATGGCGGCGTACGCCACCGCCTCGGGAACCAGCAGGCCGGCGATGGCCAGGCCGGCCAGGAACGTGTTGCCTGCGCGGGGGCGCGAAGGCGCGGCAGGACGATTGGTGGGCAGCATGGCACGGCCCCGTGGCGGGGCGGCGCGCTCAGCGCTGGGGGCGCACGGCGGTCTTGGGGCGGAAGGCCTTGCAGACCTCGGGGCGTGTCTCCAGGTAGGGCCCGCCGATCAGGTCGATGCAGTAGGGCACGGCGGCGAAGATGCCCGTCACGCGCTGTGCGCCGCTGTCGTCCTTGAGTCCCTCCAGCGTCTCGGCAATCGCCTTGGGCTGGCCCGGCAGGTTGATGATGAGGCTCTGGCCGCGAATTACCGCCACCTGGCGCGACAGGATGGCTGTGGGCACGAACGTCAGCGAGATCTGGCGCATCTGCTCGCCAAAGCCCGGCATCTCCTTGTCGGCCACGGCCAGCGTGGCCTCGGGCGTCACGTCGCGCAGCGCGGGGCCGGTGCCGCCGGTGGTCAGCACCAGGCTGCAACCAGCGTCCACCAGTTCGACCAGCGTGGCGCTGATGCGCTCTTTCTCGTCGGGAATCAGGCGCGGCTCGAAAGCAATCGGGTTGTGCAGCGCGCGCTTGAGCCAGTCGTGCAGGGCGGGCAGGCCCTTGTCTTCGTACGTGCCGCTGCTGGCGCGGTCGCTGATGGAGACGATGCCGATCTTGACCGGCTCGTAGGACGGGGCTTTGTGGGTATCAGGCATCGTCTTCGCGCTCCTCATGCACGGCCAGGGCGGCCGCTTCGGTCATCTGGTGGCGCACCAGTTGGAACAGTTCGCGGTAGGCACGCCCCTTGCGCGGGGCCTCGCCCTGCGACTGGGCCACCCGGGCCTCATGGTCGGACGGCGCATCCTTGCGCGCCTGGCGAATCAGCGCGCGGATCTGTTGCGTGTCCGTGCGCGGAAACTGCTCCAGCCATGCTGCCAGCGCATTGTCGTCCGCAATGAGGCGGTCGCGCCAGTGCTCGGCCTGGTGCAGGGCCAGCTTCTCGGCGGCGGAGCCGTTGCGCTGTTCGTCCAGCGCGGCGTGGATGGCCGCTACGGTGTCTTCTTCCAGCTTGCGCATGAGCTTGCCCACGAACTGCATCTGCCGGCGCTTGCCCTCGAAGTTGGTGATGCGGCGGGCCTCGGCCAATGCATCCTGGAGCTTTTCGGGCAGGTCCAGGCGCGCGAACAGGTCGCTGCGCAGCGTGAGCAGCTCGGAGCCCAGGTCCTGCAGCGCCTCCATCTCGCGCTTGAGGTCGGTCTTGGTGGCACCGTCGGTGCCTTTGAGTTCGGCCTTGAGCTGCAGGTCCATCTCGCTGCCTTCGGCAACGAAATGGCCCTTCACAAAATAGCCTTTTTTGGGTTTGCGTGACATGGGTGTGCTGGGGGCGGAAACAGGCCCTGCGCGGCGCAGCGGCAATGGCGCCTGCCGCGCGGCGGCGCGGGTCGGCAAGTATCATAGCCGCCGCTATGAATACATCCAGCAACCGCGCCGCCAGCGGCACTTCTTCCCAGCCCGACAGCGGCTTCAGCTATACCCGAGAGTTCTTTGAAGGCCTGGTGGACCATGCCCTGGCCCATGCCAAGAAGTTGGGTGCTACCGACGCGGGGGCGGACGCCTCGGAAGGCTGCGGCCTGTCGGTGAACGTACGCAAGGGCGAGCTGGAGACGGTGGAGCGCAACCGCGACAAGTCGCTGGGCGTGACGGTGTACGTGGGCCACCGCCGTGGCAATGCGAGCACGTCCGACTTCTCACTGGCCGCCGTGGAGCGCACGGTGCAGGCGGCCTACGACATCGCCCGCTTCACCGCCGAGGACCCGGTGGCCGGCCTGCCCGACTCGGCCGACATCGCGCCACAGGAAACGCACCGCGACCTGCAACTGTTCCACCCCTGGGCCATCACCAGCGAAGAGGCCGCGCTTCTCGCGCTGGAGTGCGAGGCCGCCGCCTTCAAGACCCACAAACGCATCACCAACAGCGAAGGCGCGGGCGTGTCGGCGCAGCAGAGCCACTTCTTCAGCGCCCACACACGCGGCTTTCGCGGCGGCTACGCCAGTTCGCGCCACAGCATCTCGGTGGCGCCCATCGCCTCGCTGCCAGGGCGCAATGCCGAGATGCAGCGCGACGCCTGGTACAGCTCCATGCGCGACGCGCGCGAATTGGCCGCGCCCGAGGCCGTGGGCCGCTACGCCGCCCAGCGCGCGTTGAGCCGCCTGGGCAGCCGCAAGATCCCCACCACCGAATGCCCGGTGCTGTTCGAATCGCCCCTGGCCGCCGGCCTGCTGGGCGGCTTCGTGCAGGCCGTGAGCGGCGGCGCGCTGTACCGCAAGAGCAGCTTTCTCGTCGATTCGCTGGGCAAGCAGGTGTTCGCCAAGCACATCGACGTGGCCGAGGACCCGTTCATCCTGGGCGGCAAGGGCAGCTCGCCGTTCGACGACGAGGGCGTGCGCGTGGCGCCGCGCCAGGTGGTGGAGGCGGGCCGCGTGCAGGGCTATTTCCTCAGCACCTATTCGGCGCGCAAGCTCGGCATGCCGACCACCGGCAATGCCGGCGGCTCGCACAACCTGGTGCTGTCGTCGCGCCTTACGAAGCCCGGCGACGACCTGGACGCCATGCTGCAAAAGCTGGGCACGGGCCTGTTCGTGATCGAGCTCATGGGCCAGGGCGTGAACTACGTGACGGGCGACTACTCGCGCGGCGCCAGCGGCTTCTGGGTGGAGAACGGCCGCATCGCTTATCCGGTGCACGAGATCACCATCGCCGGCAACCTCAAGGACATGCTGCGCGGCATCGAGGCCGTGGGCGCCGACGCCTACACCTATGGCGCCAAGACGGTGGGCTCCATCCTCATCAACCGCATGAAGGTGGCGGGCAGTTGAGCCGCGCCGCGCCGGCAGTCCGCGCATGAGCACGTCGCTGTCGCGGGCCGACTGGGCCAAGGCGCTGGTGGTGGTTGTGGTCTGGGGGCTGAACTTCGTCGTCATGAAGTGGGGCCTGGCCACGCTGTCGCCGCTGGTGCTGTGCGCGCTGCGCTTCCTGGCGGCGTCGCTGCCGTTCCTGCTGTTCGTGCGCCCGCCGCGGCACCTGTCCTGGGGCGTGATGGCGGCCTATGGCTTGGTGCAGGGTGTGGGACAGTTCGGCCTGCTGTTCACCGGCATGCAGCTGGGCATGCCGGCGGGCATGTCCTCGGTGGTGCTGCAGACGCAGGCATTCATCACCATGCTCATGGCGGCAGCCTTGTTGGGCGAGACGCCGCACCGCTGGCAGTGGCTGGGCCTGTGCATCGCCATCGGCGGGCTGGTGTTCATCGGCGCGGCGCACGGCGATGGCGCCTCCGGCATGACCCTGGCGGGCTTCCTGCTCACCGTGGGGGCCGCGGCCATGTGGGCCGGCTCCAACCTGCTCACGCGCGTGGCGGCGCGCCAGGGGCCGTACGAGCCCGTGTCCTTCATCGTCTGGAGCAGCGTGTTCCCCATCGTGCCGCTGTTGCTGTTGGCCTGCGTGGTGGACGGCACGGAGGCCGTGGTGCAGCAGTTGCGTGGCCTGGGCGGGCGCGAGTTGGGCGTGGTGGCCTATCTGGCGCTGTTGTCCACCCTGCTGGGCTATGGCCTGTGGACGCGCCTGCTGCAGCGCTACGCCGCCAGCACCGTGGCGCCGCTATCGCTGCTGGTGCCGGTGGTGGGACTGCTGTCGGCCATGCTGCTGCTGGGCGAGCGCCCCACGGCCTGGCAATGGATGGGCACGCTGGGCGTGCTGGCGGGCATGGTGATCAACCAGTTCGGCGGGCTGTGGGCCAAGCGCCTCCGCGGGGCTGCATCTATATAGAAATTGGCTCTAGCGTTTGCCAGTCAAGCGCTAAATGCTCCTGAAAAAGTAGCAAATCACCTGCGTTCTGCGCAGCAACTTGCCTCTCAGCCGCCGCGCACCATGGAGAGGATCTTGGCCGTGTCGAGCTGGCGCGCGGTCGCCTGCATCTGCGGCAGGTAGCGCGCCTGCAATTGCTGGCCGTCCTGCATCACGTGCTGGTAGGCGTCCTTGAGCATGTCGGTGGACAGGGTGCGCCCGCCCGCGTAGTACTGGTTGGCCACATGCCCCAGCGCATAGGTGGCCGCAAAGCTCATGCTGCTGCTCACCGCCTGGCGCCCCAGGCCACCCAGCAGGCCCTTGCCGGCCTTGCCCAGCAGGCCGCTGAGCAGCTTGCGGCCTGCCTGCTCCAGGTACTGCGAGGTGAGCCCCACGCCCAGCGTCGCGAGGAAGTCCTTGATGTGCCCGCGGTCCAGCTCATAGCCGTAGCTCTGGCCGATCTGGTAGACCAGCCGCATTTGCAACGGGATGATGGCCAGGGTGGACAGGTTCTCGGGCAGCAGTTCGATGGCGCCGTTCATGATCGACGCCTGCAGGATCTTGCGGTCCATCTCGGCGGGCGGCAGGCTGCCGGGGCGGCGCTGCGCGGCGGTGGTGGGCAGCGCGTCCGCAGCGGCGGGGTGGGGGGCCGGTGTCGCAGGCGCAGTGGATGCGTCCAATGGCGTTTGCAGAGGCGCTTGCAAAGGGGCGTCGGCCACGGCCTGGGCCTCGGCATCGAATCCCCCCGTGGTAAGCGCGCCCCCCAGGCCCCAGGCCTGGCGCACCTGGGCCAGGAAGGCATCTTCCTTGGCGCTGGTGTGGCCGTCGGCTTCGCACACGCACACGGCCATCTCATAAGCCAGCTGGCGCGACTCGGGAGAGGCCAGGCGGCCCAACACTTCTGGCAGCTGCACACGGCGCAGCAGCACGTCCTGGTACAGGCCGGGCAGGTTGACCTGCGCGTCGCCCGCAAGGCCTTGCGCGACCTCGCGGATCTGCTCGCGTTCGCGGTCGTGCTTCTCGCCGTCTGCGTACGAGGCCATCAGGCACAAGGTGAGGGTGGCGCGGATTTCTTCTGCGGTCATGGTGCTCCTGAGGCGGTGAAGAGATGCAGATGGGAGTGCAAGGCGGCAGCGGGGTTCCCTGCCGCGCTGGCCCTTTACCCGTTGGAAAAACAAAAACCGCCCGAGGGCGGTTTTTGTCACGGACGGTTCACATCGCGAGGCCGTCAGGCGGCGACCATGGGCACGACCTTGTATTCGCCCGCGGCGATTTTCTTTTGCCACTCGGCCGGGCCGGTGATGTGGGCGCTGGTGCCGCCCGCGTCCACGGCCACGGTGACGGGCATGTCCACCACGTCGAACTCATAGATGGCTTCCATGCCCAAGTCGGCAAAGCCCACCACCTTGGCGTTCTTGATGGCCTTGCTGACCAGGTAGGCGGCGCCGCCCACGGCCATCAGGTAGGCGCTCTTGTGGTTCTTGATGGACTCGATGGCGACCGGGCCGCGCTCGGCCTTGCCGATCATGGCGATCAGGCCGGTCTGCTCCAGCATCATGTCGGTGAACTTGTCCATGCGCGTGGCGGTGGTAGGGCCGGCGGGGCCCACGGCCTCGTCCTTCACCGGGTCCACGGGGCCCACGTAGTAGATCACGCGATTGGTGAAGTCCACGGGCAGCTTCTCACCCTTGGCCAGCATGTCCTGGATGCGTTTGTGCGCGGCGTCGCGGCCGGTGAGCATCTTGCCGTTCAGCAGCAGCGTCTGGCCAGGCTTCCAGCTCGCGACTTCTTCCTTGGTCAGGGTGTTGAGGTCCACGCGCTTGCTGGTCTCGGTGTTGGGCGCCCAGTCCACCTTGGGCCACAGGTCCAGGCTCGGCGGGTCCATGTAGACGGGGCCGGAGCCGTCCATCACGAAGTGCGCGTGGCGCGTGGCCGCGCAGTTGGGGATCATGGCCACGGGTTTGCTGGCCGCGTGCGTGGGGTACATCTTGATCTTCACGTCCAGCACGGTGGCCAGGCCGCCCAGACCCTGAGCGCCGATGCCGAGGGCGTTGACCTTCTCGTACAGCTCCAGGCGCAGCTCTTCGACCTGGTCCAGCTTCTCGCCGCGCTGGCTCTTGGCCAGCAGCTCGTACATGTCCAGGTCTTCCATCAGGCTTTCCTTGGCCAGCAGCACGGCCTTTTCCGCCGTACCGCCGATGCCGATGCCCAGCATGCCCGGCGGGCACCAGCCGGCGCCCATGGTGGGTACGGTCTTGAGCACCCAGTCCACCAGGTTGTCGCTGGGGTTCATCATGACCATCTTGGACTTGTTCTCGCTGCCGCCGCCCTTGGCGGCCACCGTCACGTCCAGCGTGTCGCCGGGCACGATCTGCACGCTGATGACGGCGGGTGTGTTGTCCTTGGTGTTCTTGCGAGCGAACTGCGGGTCGGCGACGACCGACGCACGCAGCGTGTTGTCGGGGTGGTTGTAGCCGCGGCGCACGCCTTCGTTGATGGCGTCCTCCAGGCTTTGGTCGGCGGCGAAGCCCTCGAAGCGCACGCCCATGCCCACCTTCAGGAACACGTTCACGATGCCCGTGTCCTGGCAGATCGGGCGGTGGCCCGTGGCGCTCATCTTGCTGTTGGTGAGGATCTGCGCCATCGCGTCCTTGGCCGCGGGGCTCTGCTCGCGCTCGTAGGCGCGGGCCAGGTGCTGGATGTAGTCGGCGGGGTGGTAGTAGGAGATGTACTGCAGCGCGGCAGCTACGGACTCCACAAGGTCGTTGTACCGGATGGTCGTGGTCATGTGGGGGAGGATTCTTGTGAAACGGACGCCCGCGATTATCGCCCTGCACCTTGCACGAGCCTGATGCAAGGGCAAAAGCAAGGGTAGAAGCCCCGTCCGCCCGGCGTGGCGGCAGGGGCTTTCAGTGGCCTCGCGGCCATTTGCGGTGAAATCGGCCCCGTTGCTCCTTCCCGGATCAGAAAGGCCTTTGCATGACTTCCAGCACCCGTATCGAACGCGACACCTTCGGCCCCATCGAGGTGCCGGCCGACAGGCTCTGGGGCGCGCAGACGCAGCGCTCGCTGCAGAACTTCGCCATCTCGGGTGAACGACAGCCGCAGGAACTCATCCGCGCGCTGGCGCAGGTCAAGCGCGCGTCGGCCCGGGTCAACCACGCGCTGGGGCTGCTGGGCGCGGACAAGACGCGCGCCATCGTCGCCGCGGCCGACGAGGTGCTGCTGGGCGAGCACGACGACGAGTTCCCGCTGGTGGTCTGGCAGACCGGCTCGGGCACCCAGACCAACATGAACGTCAACGAGGTGCTGGCCAACCGCGCCAGCGAGCTGTTGGGCGGGGAGCGCGGCGAGGCACGGCTGGTACATCCCAACGATGACGTGAACAAGAGCCAGTCCAGCAACGACGTGTTCCCCACCGCCACGCATGTGGCCGCGGTGCAGGCGCTGGTGCACCGGCTGTTGCCCGCCATGGAGGAGCTGCGCGCCACCCTGCAGACCAAGGCCGAGGCGTTCGACGACATCGTGAAGATCGGCCGCACCCATCTGCAGGATGCGACACCGCTCACGCTGGGGCAGGAGATCTCGGGCTGGGTGGCGCAACTTGCCCATGGGGAGCGCCATGTGCGCGCGGCGCTGCCGCACCTGCATGAACTGGCCCTGGGCGGGACGGCCGTGGGCACGGGCCTGAATGCGCCCGAGGGCTACGCCGAACGTGTGGCGCAGGAGCTGGCCCAGTTCACCGGTCAGCCCTTCGTGACCTCGCCCAACAAGTTCGAATCGCTCGCATCGCAGGACGCGCTGGTGCATGCCCACGGCGCGCTGAAGACGCTGGCGGCCAGCCTCACGAAGATCGCCAACGACGTGCGGTGGCTGGCCAGCGGCCCGCGCAGCGGCATCGGCGAGATCACCATCCCTGAGAACGAGCCCGGCTCGTCCATCATGCCCGGCAAAGTGAACCCCACGCAGTGCGAGGCGCTGACCATGCTGTGCGCCCAGGTGCTGGGCAACGATGTGGCCATCAACATCGGCGGGGCCAGTGGCAACTTCGAGCTGAACGTGTTCCGCCCGCTGGTGGCGCACAACTTCCTGCAGAGCGTGCGGTTGCTGGCCGATGGCATGGTGAGCTTCAACGAGCACTGCGCCGTGGGGATAGAGCCCAACCGCGCGCGCATCGCGGAGCTGGTGGAGCGCTCGCTGATGCTGGTGACGGCGCTCAACCCGCACATCGGCTACGACAAGGCCGCGGCGATTGCCAAGAAGGCGCACAAGGAAGGCAGCACGCTGCGCGAGGCCGCGCTGGCGCTGGGCCACGTGACGCCCGCGCAGTTCGATGAGTGGGTGGTGCCCGCCCGGATGGTGGGGCGCTGACGGCTGGGAGGGACGTTGCGACGGTGGGCGGTGCGCTCAGTCGTCGCCTCGGCCATCCGCGGCGGCCTGGTCCACCAGCGTCTGCAGGCCGGTGGCGTCCAGGATCTCGATGCCGCGGGGGCGCACGCTGATCAGGCCCTCGCGTTCCAGCCATTTCAATTCCACGTTCACGCGCTGGCGCGAGCCGCCGAGCAGGCAGGCCAGCTCGTCTTGCGCCAGCGACAGGCCCAGCGGCACGCTCTCGCCCGGCTCGGTGCGCTGCGGGCCGAAGCGCTGCAGCAGCTGTAGCAATTGCTTGGCCAGGCGCGCGCGCAGCGGCAGCGTGGCCATGTCTTCCATCATGCAATACAGCGACCGCATGCTCCATGCCTGCAGCGTGAGCAGCGCCTCGCCGAACGAGGGATGCTCCTGCAGCAGCGTGCGGAAGGTGGGTTCGGGCACGCTCAACAGCGTGGTGGGGCCATGGGCATGCGCGTCGTAGGTGCAGGGGCGGCCGTAGAGCACCTCGGCCTCACCCACCCAGATTCCGGGCTCCACATAGGCCAGCGTGACCAGCTTGCCGGAGGGCGTGGTGCGTTGAAAGCGCAGCGCGCCACTGGCGCAGGTGAACCATTCGCGGATGGGACGGCCCTGCTCGACGATCAGGTCGCCGTGTGCATGGCGCGTCACGTGGCCCAGGCGGAAGATGTCGTGCCGCAGCGAGGGCGAGAGGGTGGAGAACCAGGGGCTGCGGTCCAGGGCCTCGCGCTCGCGCGCCGACAACAGGGGACGTTGCAGCGACACGTCGGCACAAAAGCGCAGGGGAGCGGGCATGGTGGTTCGTCGGTGAGGGCGCCGGGCGCGGGAACAGAGGCTGCGGCATTCTAGGCGCCGTCACGCTCGGTAACAAACCCTTGTCCCCACCCGGCGTAGGCCGCTGTGGCTGCCGGGATGCGTTTAAAGCAAAAAGTGCCCTAAAGGCGCTTGTGGTAAGCGCAAGAAGCTATTAAAAAAGGAGCTAGCTCAGTCCTGAGCGTCCTGAGGCGCCGCGGGTGGGTCGAAGGCAAAGCCCACGCCATAGACCGAGCGTATCCAGTCGTGCCCGGCGGGGTCGGCGCTGCGCAGCTTGCGGCGCAGATTCTTGATGTGGCTGTCCACGGCGCGCTCGTTGGGCTCCTGCGGCGAGTCCGGGTAGGCGTGCTGCAGCAACTGGGCGCGCGACAGCACGCTGCGCGGGTGTGCCAGCAGGGTGCGCAGCAGATGCCATTCGCGCGGTGTCAGCGCCACGAGGGTGCCGTGCAGCGTGGCTTGCAGCTGGGCCTCGTCCAGCACCAGCGCGCCGTAGGCCAGCTCCGCCTGCGCGGCGGCCTGGGCCGGCGGTGCGCGCCGGCGCAGCACGGCCTTCACGCGCGCCACCACCTCGCGCGGCGAGAAGGGCTTGCAGATGTAGTCGTCCGCGCCCAGTTCCAGGCCGATGAGGCGGTCCACTTCTTCCACGCGGGCAGTGATCACCACGATGGGGTTGTCGGTGTGGCGGCGCGCCTGGCGCAGCACCTCCAGCCCGTCGATGCCGGGCAGCATGACGTCCAGCAGCGTCAGGTCGGGCGGCTGGGGGGCGGTGAGGACCTGCAGGGCCGTGCGGCCGTCGGCCGCGTGCTCCGGGGCGTAGCCCGCGTGGCGCAGGTAATCCAGCAGCACGTCGGCGATGTCCTGCTCGTCCTCCACGACGAGGATGCGTGCGGGCGTGGTCATGGCGAGGGGTTCTCCAGTAGAGGCAGTGTGAGGGTGATGCGCAGGCCACCCAGCGGCGAGGCGCTGGCTTCGATCTGGCCGCCGTGCGCCTGCACGATGGTGCGGCAGATGGCCAGGCCCAGGCCCGAGCCGCCCAGGTCGCCTGAGGCGCGGCGGCGCGAGGCCTCGGCACGGTACAGGCGCTCAAACAGGTGCGGCAGCTCGTGCGGCGCCACACCGGGCGCCGTGTCGTCCAGGCGCAGCGTGAGGCGCGGCGGGCCGCCATTGCGCAGCACGCAGGCCGACACCTGCAGCTGCCCGCCGGGGTCGGTGTAGCGCAGGCTGTTTTCCAGCAGGTTCAGGAACACGCGGTGCAACTGCTGTGCGTTGCCGTGCACCTGCAGCGGCTGCTTGGCGAGCGTGGCCAGGTCTGGCGCGGCCTGCAGGGCGACACCCGTCTGGTCGAAGCGCGACTGCATGCCGGCCATGGCCTCGCGCAGCAGCGCGAGCGGCTGCACGGCGCTCATGACGGGCGGGGGCTGGTCGCCGGCCATGTCCACGCTGGCGCGCAGATCGCCCACGAGCTGGATCAACCGCATCACCTGGCGGTGCAGGCGGCGCGCGGTCTTTTCGTCGAACGGGCGCACGCCGTCCTGCACGGCCTCGATCTCGGCGCGCATCGCGGCCAGCGGCGTGCGCAGTTCATGCGCGGTGTCCCCGATCCACTGGCGGCGCGAGGCCTCGACGCTCGCAAGCTGCTCGGCCATGGCGTTGAAGGTGTGGATCAGGCGGGTGAATTCCTCGCTGTCGGCTTGTTCGGGCACGCGGGTGTGCAGTTCGCCGGCCGCAATGGCCTGCGCGCCGGTCACCAGCGTGTCGATGGGGCGCAGCCAGCGCCGCGCCAGCCACCAGGACAGCAGCAGTGCCAGCGCCAGGCCCGTCACGCCGCTCCACACCACGAAACCGAGCTGCTTGGACAGAAATGCGCGGTCCGCATCGCGCTCCAGCCCGTCGAGCGGCGCCAGCACCAGGTGGCCGATCAGGCGCCCCTCGCCGTCGCGCAGCGCGGTCCGCGCACCGCCGGCAACGGGTGCGGCGCCCGCGACCACGCGGCCTTGCGTATCCACCACGCCCAGGCGCCGCGAAAGCGCGTCCACCGGCGGCGGGGCCGTGCCGGGCGTGACCTGGGGTAGCAACAGGGGCTCGGGCGCAGGCACGGGAGCGGGTCCGAAGGTCGGCATCTGGACGTTGCGCGGGCGGCGCAGCTCGCGCCACAGGCCGGGCTGCTCGCGCAGTGTCTGCCAGCCGCCCTGCTGTTCATACGCGGCCTGCAGGCGGAACACCAGCCAGTCCATGCGCGCCAACTCCACCTCGGCCACGTAGGGGCCCAGCCCCCGCTGCAGCCCCAGCAGCGAGAAGCCCACGAACAGCACCAGCATCACGACCAGCAGCGCCGACAGGGCCGCAAAGGCCTTGCCTTGGAGGGTGAGACGCGGAAGTTGCATGAAGTGGGGAGCCGCTTGGCCGTGGTCAAACGCTGAGGATGGCACGGCCGGGCCACCCCCGGGGCCTGGCCGCGATGGTACGAAGCGCGCCAAATGCAACCAATGGCAACGCCTCGCACGCAGGCATGGGCGGGGCGAAAGCCCGCCCCGCCCGATTCTGGTGCTACTTAAAAGATAGCTGCTCGCGCATGAGGGACGGGCGTTATCTCCTGTTTTTATGCAAATTGTTGCAAACGCACCCGTCAGCGGGCCGCGGCCAGCGCCTGCTGCACCCAGCCGTCAAAGGTCTTCTGGTGTGCCTTGATCCAGCCGTTCACATGGCGTTCGATGTCGGCGGCCTTGTTCTGGCCCCGGCTCATCAGGTGGTTCTGGGCGTTGATGTCGGCCACGGGCAGCTGCATCACTTCGAACAGCTTGGCGGCGGCGGGGTTGGCCTCGGCCCAGGCCTTGTTGGCCACGATCTGCTGCTGGTTCACCACGAAGCCGTAGTTCTTGCCGTTGGGCAGGCGCGTGTCCAGGCCTTTTTGCTCGCCCGGCAGGGAGGAAAAGGGCACTTCCAGCCAGACCACGTCCTTGCCGGGCTTGAGCTCGTTGCTCACCCAATAGGGCGTCCAGGTGTAGTACAGGACGGGCTTGCCTGCGCGGTAGCGCGTGATGGTGTCGGCGATCAGCGCGGAGTAGGTGCCCTGCTGGTGCGTGACGGTGTTGCGCAGGCCGTAGGCGTCCAGGTGGTGCTCGATCATGGCCTCGCAGCCCCAGCCGGGCGTGCAGCCCGTCAGGTCGGCCTTGCCGTCGCCGTTGGTGTCGAACAGCTGGGCAATTTTCGGGTCCTTGAGCTGCTCGACGTTGGTGATGCCATGCGCGTCGGCGGTCTTCTTGTCGATCAGGTAACCCTGCGCCGCGTTGCCCGAGTAGGTGCCGCGCCGGTAGAGCTTCGCGTCGCCGCCGGCGTTCTTGTAATAGTCGGCATGCAGAGGGTTCCAGTGGTCGGCCATGAACGTGGCGTCGCCATTGCCGATGGCGATGTGGGCCGTGGGGTACTCCACCTCCTGGATGGGCTGCACGTCGTAGCCGAGTTTTTCCAGGCCCTTCATGACCAGCAGTGTCTGGAAGGTCTCCTCGGCGATCGAGCTCTTGAGAGGCAGCACTTTCACGCCCTTGCCGGGCAGGGCGGTGGGCTGGGCCAGCGCAGCGGTGGCGCCCAGCGCCAGGCCCAGACCCGCGGCAACCGCGGCCAACGGCGCGCGCAGGCGGCGGGCGAGGGCGGCGCATGCGCCGGAACGTGCAGTGTGTGTGGGAGAGGTCAGCGACAGAAGAGTCATCCGGGGTTTCCTTTCTGGTGGTGAACGGGATTGGTGTCAGGCCGCGGAGTTGCGGGGGGTGGCAAGCGGGGCGGCTTGCGGCGCGGGCGCTGCGGGCTTGCCGCGCACGGCGCGCAGCACCAGGCCCGCGGGGCCGGTGTGCCACCAGCGCGCACTGGCGCGCCGCGGCTGGCCCATGGCCTGGGTGAGGCGGTCCAGCACGATGGCCAGCAGCACGATCCCCAGGCCGCCCACGGTGGCCAGGCCCATGTCCAGCCGGCCGATGCCGCGCAGCACCATCTGGCCCAGGCCGCCCACGGCGATCATCGAGGCGATGACCACCATCGACAGCGACAGCATCAGCGCCTGGTTGATGCCGGCCATGATCGAGGGCATGGCCAGCGGCAGCTGCACCTTCCACAGCAATTGCAGGGGCGAAGCGCCATAGGCGCGGCTGGCCTCGATCAGATCAGGGCGCACCTGGCGCAGGCCCAGGTTGGTCAGGCGGACCAACGGCGGCAGCGCAAACACGATGGTCACGATCACGCCCGGCACGTTGCCGATGCCGAACAGCATCACCACCGGCACCAGGTACACGAAGGCGGGCGTGGTCTGCATGGCGTCCAGCAGCGGGCGCGTCCAGCGCTGCGCGCGCTCGCTGGCCGCCAGCACGATGCCCATGGGCAGGCCGATGACGACGCAGAACAACAGCGATGTGAGCACCAGCGCCAGCGTCACCATGGCGTCGGGCCAGATGCCCAAGAGCGCCACCAGTCCCAGCGACAGCGCCGCGCCCACGGCCAGGCCGCGGCCGGCAAACTGCCAGGCCAGCAGCGTGACCAGCGCGATGAGCGCGGGCGCGGGCACGGCCAGCAGCAGGTCGGTCACGCCGGTGAGCGTGGCGTCGATGGGCGCGCGCACCGCCTGGAAGAACGGGCGGAAGTTCTCCACCACCCAGTGCAGGCCCTCGTTGATCCAGCCCTGCACGGGCAGGCCGTCGGTGGCGATCTGCTGCCACAGGCCGGCCAGGCCGGCGTCGGGCTCGGGCATCGGCGCCGCCGCGGCGTCAAGCCAGTCCACGCCGGCCGTGGCATCGGTGCCGGCGGTGCCGCCAGCGCCCCACGGATCGGCATCCGCGGGTTGCAGCGTCGTGTCGGCGGCCCAGGGGTCGCTGGCTTGTGCTTGCGCCTGAGCGGGCGCGGCGTCGGCGGGTGCCCAGGGGTCGTCGATGGCGGCGGTCTCTTGCGTTGTGTCGTTCATGCGTGTCCTCTCCTTGTGTTGTTCTTAGCGGGGCGCTGCCACCGGCGTGCTGGCTTGCGCCGGGAAGTGGGGGTGGAGCTGGATGGGTGGCACCTCCGCCTGCGGCGGCGGCACGGGCGGCGTGTCGCGGTCCAGGAACTTCATCAGCGTGGTGCGGCTGATCACGCCCTGGTAGATGCCGTCCTCGTCCACCACCGGCAGCGGGCAGGGCGCACTGCTCATGGGGCCGAACAGGTCCGCCACCGGCGTGGAGGCATCCAGCGGCTGGGCATTGGGTAAGAAGGCGTGGTGCAGGCCCAGCGCGCCCTGGCGGCCGTGCAGCGCTTCGCGCAGCGACTGCGACGACACCACGCCCAGCAGGCGCTTGCGGCTGTTGAGCACGTAGGCGTGGTCGCGGTCCGAGTCCTCCAGCAGGCGCAGTGCCGCGCGGCAGCCGCGGTCGTCGTGCTCGGACACCACGGTGAGCGCCTGGCGCGCGATGTCGGCCGCCTTGAACACCGCCGCAGCGTCCACGCCGCGCACGAAGCTGCGTACGTAGTCGTTGGCAGGCGCGCGCAGGATCTCGTCGGGCGTGCCCACCTGCACCACGTGGCCGTCCTTCATGATGGCAATGCGGTCGCCGATGCGCATGGCCTCGTCCAGGTCGTGCGAGATGAAGACGATGGTGCGGCGCTTGATCTGCTGCAGGCGCAGCAGCTCGCTTTGCATCTCGGTGCGGATGATGGGGTCCAGCGCGGAGAACGCCTCGTCCATGAGCAGGATGGACGGGTCGGCTGCCAGCGCGCGCGCCAGCCCCACCCGCTGCTGCATGCCGCCCGAGAGTTCGTCGGGGTAGCTGGCGCCCCAGGCGCCCAGGCCCACCTGCTGCAGGGCCTCCTGCGCTGCCTGCTGGCGCTCGGCACGGTCCACTCCTGCGAGTTCCAGCCCGAAGGCGGCGTTGTCCAGCACCGTCATGTGCGGCATCAGGGCGAACGACTGGAACACCATGCTGATGTCCTTGCGCCGCAGCGCGCGCAACTCGCGGTCGCCCAGACGGTTGATGTCTTGGCCGTTCACCAGGATGCGGCCGCTGGTGGGCTCGATCAGGCGGTTGAGCATGCGCACCAGCGTGGACTTGCCCGAGCCCGATAGGCCCATGACGACGAAGATTTCGCCGGCCTCGATGGTGAAGCTGGCATCGAACACGCCGATGGAATGGCCCGTGCGCTCCAGGATCTGCTGCTTGCTCAGGCCCTGCTGCACCAGGCGCAGCGCTTCCTGCGGCGAGTCGCCGAAGACCTTGAAGACATGGTCGATGATGATTTGCTTGGCCACCGTGTGGGTCCTTCCTCGGTTGTGACGGGTTGAACGGGCCCCTGCCGCACCAATGGCGGCAGGAACGCAAAGGCCAAAGCGGCACACACGACCCCGATGCGGCGTCCCCGCGAGGGCACGCGCGTCGCCAATCGACGGGCGCGGCCTGCAGGGCCGGGAAGAGGGCGGACACGAAAAGTGACCAGATCGGCCCGAATGGCACGCGAACGGTGCGCAAGGGCCTGGGTGCGCGGCGCAAGAGGTCTGGCTGAGGACTTGCGCAGTCACGCGGGTACCGTGCGCCGCGCATTGGCGGCAGGGCACCCTGGGGCATCAGGGGCGAATACTTCGGCCTGTGTGCCAGGGCCGCCAGCAGTGGGAGGCGCGTTGGCACGGGGCGCTCTCGGGCAACGCAGCCACAAAGAGCGAATTACCTGCGCGGCAGGTTGTAAAACACCGTGAAAGTATAGTTATTCGGTATTTTTTAGTCAAAAAACGGGTTTTTTGATTTGTGCTATTCCGCGCGTGGACGGACGGCGGGCTCGCCGGTTGCTGCAAAATTAATAGCTGCTCGCGCTTGCTGCATGGGTGCTAGATGGCTTTTCAAGCAAAAAACCCATGGAGCGCGGGCGTTCCATGGGTTTGCGGGCGATTGGCCGGGTGCCCGGCCGCATGCCTCAGTGCTTGTCCTCGGAGGTGTGCAGCAGCCGGTCGGTGAGTGCGATGGCCAGCGCGCTGAACAGGAAAGTGACGTGGATGATGGTCTGCCACATCAGCACCTTCTCGCTGTAGTTGGCGGCGTTGATGAAGGTCTTGAGCAGGTGGATCGAACTGATGCCGATGATCGACAGGCCCAGCTTCACCTTGAGCACCGAGGCGTTCACATGGCCCAGCCACTCGGGCTGGTCGGGGTGGCGGTCCAGGCCAAGGCGGCTCACGAAGGTCTCGTAGCCTCCGACGATCACCATGATGAGCAGGTTGGAGATCATCACCACATCGATCAGCGCCAGCACCACCAGCATGATCACCGTCTCGTTGAGCGAGGTGACGGGCGCGTCCGGCTTGTAGCCGATGCTGGTGATGAGCGCCTGCAGCGCGGCCTCATGGCCGAAAGCCGCTTCCACCAGGTGCCACAGTTCCAGCAGGAAGTGCCAGACATAGACGCCCTGGGCGGCGATCAGGCCCAGGTACAGCGGCAGTTGCAGCCAGCGGCTGGCAAAGATCAGGGCGGGCAGGGGGCGCAGCGGGGCGTTTGCCATGTGGGCGGAATGGGGGGAAGGGGAAGTCATGGTGACGGGAAATGCGTCGGGAAGGGGAGGCGCGCGATTTTAGGGGCAGCCCGTTTCGCCCCGAAGACATGCCACCGTCAGGCATTTCACGCATGCCAGGCCATGGCGCTGGAGCGCTGCCGTATGCTGTGGCGCTCCGTCAGTGGCCTGTAAGTACCAGGGCTGAAAGTACCACTCAAAATTCTTAGCTTCAGGAGACAAACCCATGAGTGCATCGTCCAATGCCATCGAATCCGTATTGGTGGAGAACCGCGTCTTCCCGCCTGCCGATAGCGTGGTGAAGGCGGCCCGCGTGTCGGGCATGGCCGGCTACGAGGCCCTGTGCGCCGAAGCCAACAAGGATCCCGAGGGCTTCTGGGCGCGCCTGGCGCGCGAGCACCTGCAATGGACCAAGCCGTTCACGCAGACGCTGGACGAGTCCAAGGCGCCGTTCTACCAGTGGTTTGCCGACGGCGAGCTCAACGCCAGTGCCAACTGCCTGGACAAGCACATGGGCACGCCGGTCGAGAACAAGGCCGCCATCCTCTTCGAGGCCGACGACGGCACTGTCACCCAGGTCACTTACCGGCAACTGCTGGAGCGCGTGAGCCAGTTCGCCAATGCCTTGAAGGCGCATGGCGTGCAGCAGGGCGACCGCGTGCTCATCTACATGCCGATGGGCGTGGAAGGCGTGGTGGCCATGCAGGCCTGCGCGCGCATCGGCGCCACGCACAGCGTGGTGTTCGGCGGTTTCTCTGCCAAGGCGCTGAACGAGCGCATCATCGATGCGGGTGCCGTGGCGGTGATCACGGCCAACTACCAATTGCGCGGCGGCAAGGAACTGCCCCTGAAGGCCATCGTGGACGAGGGCCTGTCCATGGGCGGCTGCGACAGCATCAAGAATGTCTTCGTGTACCAGCGCACGGCCACGGCCTGCGACATGGTGGCGGGGCGTGACAAGACCTTCTCCGAGATCCTGGCCGGGCAGAGCACCGAATGCCCACCCACGCCCGTGGGCGCGGAGCATCCGCTGTTCATCCTCTACACCAGCGGCTCCACGGGCAAGCCCAAGGGCGTGCAGCACAGCACCGGCGGCTACCTGCTGTGGGCCAAGGTGACGATGGAGTGGACCTTCGACATTCGCCCCGACGACGTGTTCTGGTGCACGGCCGATATCGGCTGGATCACGGGCCACACCTACGTGGCCTACGGTCCGCTGGCTGCGGGTGCCACACAGGTGGTGTTCGAGGGCGTACCCACGTACCCCAACGCCGGGCGCTTCTGGCAGATGATCGAGCGCCACAAGGTCACGGTGTTCTACACGGCGCCCACTGCCATCCGCTCGCTCATCAAGGCGGCCGACTCCGACGAGAGCGTGCACCCCAAGAACTGGGATCTGTCGAGCCTGCGCATCCTGGGCAGCGTGGGCGAGCCCATCAACCCCGAGGCCTGGATGTGGTACTACCGCCATGTGGGCGGCGAGCGCTGTCCTATCGTGGACACGTTCTGGCAGACCGAAAACGGCGGCCACGTCATCACCCCGCTGCCGGGTGCCACGCCGCTCGTGCCGGGTTCGTGCACCTTGCCGCTGCCGGGCATCCAGGCCGCCATCGTCGATGAAACCGGCAAAGACCTGCCCAACGGCGCGGGCGGCATGCTCGTGATCAAGCGGCCCTGGCCCTCGATGATCCGCACCATCTGGGGCGACCCCGAGCGCTTCAAGAAAAGCTACTTTCCCGAAGAGTTGGGGGGCACCACCTACCTGGCCGGCGACGGCGCCGTGCGCAGTGCCGACCGTGGCTACTTCCGCATCACGGGCCGCATCGACGACGTGCTGAACGTGTCGGGCCACCGCATGGGCACGATGGAGATCGAGTCCGCCCTGGTCGCCAAGACGGACCTCGTGGCCGAGGCAGCCGTGGTGGGCCGCCCCGACGACCTGACGGGCGAGGCGATTTGCGCCTTCGTGGTGCTCAAGCGCTCGCGCCCCACGGGCGAGGAGGCCAAGCAGATCGCCACCGAACTGCGCAACTGGGTCGCCAAGGAGATCGGCCCCATCGCCAAGCCCAAGGACATCCGCTTCGGTGACAACCTGCCCAAGACCCGCAGCGGCAAGATCATGCGCCGCCTGCTGCGCTCGATCGCCAAGGGCGAACCCATCACCCAGGACACCAGCACCCTGGAAAACCCAGCAATCCTGGATCAGTTGGCGCAGTCCAACTGATGCAGGAGGCGCCGCAAGGCGCCGGCGCGCAGCGCTTGCGGGGTTGGTCGGCACTCCGATCTGCGCAGCAGATGTGGCGTGTCGGCAAAACCTGCATCGGTGGGCCCAGCCCAGCGGGTGAAGCCGCGAGGCGTCAGCGTCCAGGTTTTGCAGACCCAAGCCGCTTCTTGCCAGGCGGCTTTTTCGTTTCGGGCGAAGCAGCTTTGAACCCTGGCGTTGTAGGAGCAGGGCGCAAATACCGGGTTGGGCCATGACGGGCATGCCGCCATGGGGTACAACCCGCGCATTGGCCGCACATCCCGTGGGTTGAAAACAGATAGCGGTCCAGCTGGCCATCAGGAGTCCCTTGCATGAAGCTCAAAACCCTCATCCTTTTATTGATCGTCGTGGCCATCGGTGCGTTGGGAGCACTCAATTGGGCGACGCTCTCGGTGCCTACCGTCGTTTCATTGGGCGTGGCCACGGTGCAGGCGCCCCTGGGGCTCATCATGCTGGGGCTGACCGTCCTGCTGGGGGCCTTTTTCTTGGCCTATGTGCTGACGCTGCAGGGCTCCGTGCTCATGGAGACGCGCCGCCATGCCAAGGAGATGGCGGCGCAGCGCGAGCTGGCCGACCGGGCGGAGGCATCGCGTTTCACGGAGCTGCGCCAGTTCCTGGAAACCCAGCACCGCACGGGCTACGACGCCCTGATGGCGCGCCTGGACGCGCTGGAGGCGCGCCTGAGCGCGCGGGCGCAGGAATCGGACAACATCACTGCCGCCTACGTGGGACAGTTGGAAGACCAATTGCACCGCCGGGGCGAGCCGAAAGCCGTGCAGCCCGTGCCGCCGGTGCGCACCGAACCGGAACTCAGGCTCTGACGGCCCTTGCGCCATAAAAAAGGCCGCAGAGCGTGAGCGCTGCGGCCTTTTTGCAGGGCGCGCCGCGAAGGCGCTTTCCCCTCTGGATTACTTGAGCGACAGGACCCAGGTCGCCAGCTTCTTGGCGTCGGCGGCGTTCACCTGGGCGTTGGCGGGCATGGGCACGGGGCCCCACACGCCGGAACTTCCCTTCATGATCTTCTCGGCCAGTTTGTCTGCGGCGCCTGCTTGGCCCGCGTATTTGGCGGCAACGTCCTTGTAGGACGGACCCACCAGCTTCTTGTCCACGGCGTGGCAAGCCATGCAGTTCTTGGAGGTTGCCAGGGCCTGGTCGGCGAATGCAGGGGCTGCAACCGACAGCGTCATGGCGAGGGTGATCAGTGTGCGCTTCATCGCGGGGTTTCCTCTAGGGTTGGGGTACATTTAGCCTTCAATGGGATTGTAGTGTTCGCCGTTGACGGGCTCCAGGCCAAAGCTCGCGCGGCACCAAAGGATGTGACCATGTATGCGCTGCTTTTAGGCATCTTGTTGATACTTCTCAAATATCTGGAGATCGGCCCTGTGGCGAATTGGTCATGGTGGTGGGTGTTGTCTCCTTTTGCGGTAGCTGCGGCCTGGTGGGCCTGGGCGGATGCCACCGGCTACACCAAGCGCAAGGCCATGGAAAAGATGGACCAGCGCCGCAAGGACCGCATCAACAAACAGAAGGAATCCATGGGCATGGGTCCGCGCCGACCGCGCTGAGGGCTTCTTCCCTGTCCAGACAACCCGCAGCGGTGCACGCGCCCTGCGGGTTTTTCTTGGGCGGTGATGGCGCAGCAATGATCCTGTTTTGATAGCTGCTGGCGCTTATTGGATAAGCGTTGGCGGCATTTTTCATGAAAAGTCATCCAGCACCGCACCCTTGCTGGCGCTGGAGGCGTTGAAGGCAAACTTGGCCTGCACGCCCCGCATGTAGCGCGGCGTGGGTGGCTGCCAGGCGGCGCGGCGCTGTGCCAGCGTGGCGTCGTCCACGTGCAGCTGCAGCAGCAGTTGGTGGGCGTCGATGGTGATCGTGTCGCCCTCATGCACCAGCGCAATAGTGCCCCCCGCAGCCGCCTCGGGCGCGACGTGGCCCACCACCATGCCCCAGGTGCCGCCCGAGAAGCGCCCGTCGGTGATCAAGCCCACGCTCTCGCCCAGGCCCGCACCGATCAGCGCGCCCGTGGGGGCCAGCATCTCCGGCATGCCCGGGCCACCCTTGGGGCCGAGGTAGCGCAACACCATCACGTCGCCCGCGACGATCCTGCTGTCCAGGATGGCCTGCAACGCCGACTGCTCGTCGTCGAACACACGCGCGGGCCCGGTGATGACGGGGTTCTTCAGCCCGGTGATCTTGGCCACGGCGCCCTCGGGACTCAAGTTGCCCTTGAGGATGGCGAGGTGCCCCTCGCGGTACAGCGCCTTGTCGATCGGGCGAATCACGTCCTGGTCCGGCCGTGGCGCGTCGGGTACGTCGGCCAGGGTTTCGGCGATGGTTTTGCCGGTGATGGTCATGCAGTCGCCGTGCAACAGGCCGGCATTCAGCAGCACCTTCATTACCTGGGGAATGCCGCCCGCGCGGTGCAGGTCGACGGCCAGGTACCGGCCGCTGGGCTTGAGGTCGCAGATCACGGGGACCTTCTTGCGCATGCGCTCGAAGTCGTCGATGGACCACTCCACACCCGCCGCGTGCGCGATCGCCAGGAAGTGCAGCACCGCGTTGGTGGAGCCGCCCGTGGCCATGATCACGGCCACGGCGTTCTCGATGGCCTTGCGCGTGACGATGTCGCGTGGCTTCAAGTCCTTGCGGATGGCCTCGATCAGCACCCGGGCGGATTCGCGGGCCGAGTTCATTTTCTCGTCGTGCGGATTGGCCATGGTGGAGGAGTAGGGCAGGCTCATGCCCAGCGCCTCGAAGGCCGAGGACATGGTGTTGGCCGTGTACATGCCGCCGCACGAGCCCGTGCCCGGGATGGCGTGCTGCTCGATATCCTTGAGTTCCTGGTCGGTCATCCTGCCTGCCGCGTTCTGGCCCACGGCTTCGAACACGCTCACGATGTTCAGGTCTTGCCCCTGCCAGCGGCCCGGCAGGATGGTGCCGCCATACACGTAGATCGCCGGTACGTTGGCGCGCAGCATGCCCATCAGGCCGCCGGGCATGTTCTTGTCGCAGCCGCCGATGACGACCACGCCGTCCATCCACTGGCCCTGCACACAGGTCTCGACGCAGTCGGCAATCACCTCGCGGCTCACCAGGCTGTACTTCATGCCCTCGGTACCCATGGCCATGCCGTCGCTGATGGTGGGCGTGCCGAAGACCTGGGCGTTGCCGCCCGCTTCCTCGATGCCTGCAATGGCCGCGTCGGCCAGGCGTTGCAGGCCGCTGTTGCAGGGCGTGATGGTGCTGTGCCCGTTGGCCACGCCCACCATGGGCTTGGCGAAGTCGCCCTCCTGGTAGCCCATGCCGTAGAACATGGAGCGGTTGGGCGCGCGCGCCTTGCCCTGCGTGATGTGGGCGGAGCGGCGGTTCAGCGGCAGCGGGTCGGTCATGGCGGGTCCTGCTTCTGCGGTGGCGAGACGGCCGAGTGTGGACGCCGCCGCAGCGGCTGTCCATGCGGGTGAATGCGGGGCCAGGGCGCCAACGTGGGTACCGGGGCTACGACATAATCAAACGGTTTTGCCTAGGGCGGGGCTCAAGAGGTTTCCGCCGCGGCGCGCGCAGGCCCCCAAGCGCACGGGCCCATCGACTTTCCTGAGCCACTCATCTCCCGCAACCACGATGCCCGCATACCGTTCCAAGACCTCCACCGCCGGCCGCAACATGGCAGGGGCCCGCTCCCTGTGGCGCGCCACCGGCATGAAAGACGCCGATTTCTCCAAGCCCATCATCGCGGTGGTCAACTCCTTCACCCAGTTCGTGCCCGGCCATGTGCACCTGAAGGACCTGGGCCAGCTCGTGGCGCGCGAGATCGAGGCCGCCGGCGGCGTGGCCAAGGAGTTCAACACCATCGCCGTGGATGACGGCATCGCCATGGGCCACGACGGCATGCTGTATTCGCTGCCCAGCCGCGACATCATTGCCGACAGCGTGGAATACATGGTGAACGCGCACTGTGCCGACGCCATGGTCTGCATCAGCAACTGCGACAAGATCACCCCCGGCATGCTCATGGCCGCCATGCGGCTGAACATCCCGGTGATCTTCGTCTCCGGCGGCCCCATGGAGGCCGGCAAGGTGCAGCAGACCGTGCCCGGCACCAGCACCATCCAGATCAAGAAGCTGGACCTGATCGACGCCATGGTGATGGCCGCCGACGACAAGGTGAGCGACGCCGACCTGGCCGAGGCCGAGCGCAATGCCTGCCCCACCTGCGGCTCCTGCTCGGGCATGTTCACTGCCAACTCCATGAACTGCCTGACCGAGGCGCTGGGCCTGTCCCTGCCCGGCAACGGCACCGTGGTGGCCACGCACGCCGACCGCGAGCAGCTGTTCAAGCGCGCGGGACGGCGCATCGTGGAGCTGGCGCGCCAGCACTACGAACAGGGCGACGAGCGCATCCTGCCGCGCTCGGTCGGCTTCAAGGCCTTCGAGAACGCGATGACGCTGGACATCGCCATGGGCGGCTCCACCAACACCATCCTGCACCTGCTGGCGATCGCGCAGGAGGCCGGCATCGACTTCAGCATGGCCGACATCGACCGCCTGTCGCGCAGCGTGCCGCAGCTGTGCAAGGTCGCACCCAACACCGACAAGTACCACATCGAGGACGTGCACCGCGCCGGCGGCATCTTCGCCATCCTGGGCGAGCTGGAGCGTGCGGGCAAGCTGCACACCGACGTGCCCACCATCCACGCGCCCACGCTGGGCGAGGCGCTGGCGCAGTGGGATGTGACGCGCACGCAGGACGAAGCCGTCCAGACGTTCTACAAGGCCGGCCCCGGCGGCGTGCCCACGCAGGTCGCCTTCAGCCAGAGCGTGCGCTGGCCCAGCCTGGACCTGGACCGCGCCGCGGGCTGTATCCGCTCCGCGGAGCACGCCTTCAGCAAGGAAGGCGGCCTGGCGGTGCTCACCGGCAACATCGCCAAGGACGGCTGCGTGGTCAAGACCGCGGGCGTTCATGAATCCATCCTGGTCTTTGAAGGCCCGGCGCATGTGGTCGAAAGCCAGGACGAGGCGGTGGAGAACATCCTGGCCGACAAGGTCAAGGCCGGCGACGTCGTGGTGGTGCGCTACGAGGGCCCCAAGGGCGGCCCCGGCATGCAGGAAATGCTCTACCCCACGAGCTACATCAAGTCCAAGGGCCTGGGCAAGGCCTGCGCACTGCTGACCGACGGGCGCTTCTCGGGCGGCACCTCGGGCCTGTCCATCGGCCACTGCTCTCCCGAGGCGGCAGCCGGCGGCGCGATCGGCCTGGTGCGCGACGGCGACCGCATCCGCATCGACATTCCCAACCGCACCATCAACGTACTGGTGAGCGACGAGGAGTTGGCCCAGCGCCGCGCCGAGCAGGACGCCAAGGGCTGGAAGCCCGCCCAGCCACGTCCGCGCAAGGTCTCGGCCGCGCTCAAGGCCTATGCCAAGCTCGTGACGTCGGCCGACAAGGGCGCCGTGCGCGACGTGTCGCTGCTGGACTGATGTGGTGTGGTGCACGCCCGTGCCGGGCGTGCGCTCCTGATTTGTGAGCTGCTCGCGCTGGGCGGACGAGATTTACGGGTGCATTTGAGCTTCAAATGACCGTGCGGTCAGCGCCAACAGCTCTTTTTGTTGTAGCAACGGAATGCCATCGCCCATGAACGAGTTCCAGCAACGCATCGCAGCCAGCTTCGCGGCACAAGGTTTGATGGCCACCCTCGGCGCCCGCCTGGCGCTGGTGGCCGAGGGCGAGGTGCATATCGAGATGCCGTTCTCCATCCACCTGTCGCAGCAGCAGGGCTTCGTGCACGCCGGGGCCATCACCAGCATCGTGGACAGCGCCTGCGGCTACGCGGCGCTGACCCGCTCGCCCCCCGGCAGCGAGATCGTCACGGCGGAATTCAAGACCAATTTCATGCGGCCCGCCATGGGTACGCGCTTCCTGGCCGTGGGCAAGGTGCAAAACGCCGGGCGCATGCTCACCGTGTGCACCGGCGAAGTGCGCGCGTTCACGGGCGACGGGCCCGATTACAAGGTGGTGGCGTTGATGCAGGCCACCATGGTCAACGTGCCGGCCGGCGCCTAGTTCCGGATTTTCACGAGCCCGAAGGGCCGCCCGCCTGGGTTTGCAGGTAGTTGGGCAGGCCGATCTTCTCGATCAGGCCGAGCTGCTTTTCCAGCCAGTAGGCGTGGTCTTCCTCGGTGTCGCGCAACTGGGCCAGCAGCATGTCGCGGCTCACGTAGTCGCGGTGGGATTCGCACAGGGCCATCGCGGCCTTCAAGCGGGCCTGCACGGTGTATTCGGTGTCCAGGTCCTTGCGCAGCATCTCCTGCGCGGACTCGCCGGGCGTGAAGTCGTGCGGGCGCATGTCGGGGCGCCCGCCCAGCATCAGGATGCGGCGCAGGATGGCGTCGGCATGCTGGGTTTCCTCCTCCATCTCGTGGCCCATGCGCTCGTACAGGCGGGTGAGGCCCTGGTCCTCGTACTGGCGGGAGTGGATGAAGTACTGGTCACGCGCGGCCAGCTCGCCGCGCAGCAGATCCTTGAGACAGTCGATGACTTCCGGGTGGCCTTGCATGTTGTTGTTCTCGTGGGGGTGGTGATGGCGTGAGTATCCGGCGCCTTGGGCGCCGGTTCAATGGCGGCCGTCAATTCCCGGGCATGGGCGCCCTGGATGCGGGCCGTACGCAGGCGCATTCTCATCCTGGCAGCGTTGGACGGGCGCGGGCGTGTCACGGCCCTGCGGCACAATGCCCGCCATGCTGATGTACCCCCAAATCGACCCCGTGGCCTTGCAGGTCGGGCCTTTGTCCATTCACTGGTACGGCCTGACCTATCTGGCCGGTTTTGCGCTGTTCATGTTCCTGGGCATGCGCCGCCTGAGCCACCAGCCCTACGCATCCCTGCGTGGCGACCAGGCGTGGTCGCGCAAGGACGTGGAGGACATCCTGTTCCTGGGCGTGCTGGGCGTGGTGGTGGGCGGGCGGCTGGGGTACTGCCTGTTCTACAAGCCGGGCTACTACCTGAGCCACCCGCTGGAGATCTTCTACGTGTGGCAGGGCGGCATGAGCTTTCACGGCGGGTTGCTGGGCGTGATCGGTTCCATGCTGTGGTTTGCGCATTCGCGCCGCAGGCCCTGGCTGCAGGTGGCCGATTTCGTGGCGCCCTGCGTGCCCACGGGGTTGGCGGCCGGGCGCATCGGCAACTTCATCAACGGCGAACTGTGGGGGCGCTTCGCGCCGCCGGATCTGCCCTGGGGCATGGTGTTCCCGCAAAGCGGCTCCATGCTGCCGCGCCATCCGTCGCAGATCTACCAGTTCCTGCTCGAAGGCCTGCTGCTGTTCGTGCTGCTGTGGCTGTATGCGCGCCAGCCGCGCAAGCGTGGCGAGGTAGCGGCGGCGTTCCTCGTCGGCTATGGCGTGCTGCGTTTCACGGCCGAGTATTTCCGCGAGCCCGACAGCTTCCTGGGCCTGCTGTCGCTGGGCATGAGCATGGGCCAGTGGCTGTGCATCCCGATGGTGGCGGCCGGGGTGGCGATGTGGGTCTGGGCGCAGCGGCAGGACGCTCCGGAGGGATTTGCATAAAAGAAGGCGCCAGCGCTTGTCCAGCAAGCGCCGGCAGCTCTCATTTTTGATTGTTCCTTGCGGGCGGCGCGGTGGCGGAGTGTTGCCGCGTTGCGTCAATATGCCCCGCTAGGGATAGTCCCCATCCCGGCGGCTGGGCATGCTTTCATAATTATTGAAAATTACGCGAAATGATGCAGTTTCGCGACCACTTGTGTGCCATTCGTGACGTCATAACGCCTGCCGCCCATTCACCATTCACCATTCACCATGCGCCGTCCGCCCGCCAATTCCCTGCACCACCAGGCCGCCGAGATGCTGCGTCAGCAGATCTTTGCGGGCGAACTGGCGCCGGGCAGCTTCGTGGACGAGGCGGCGTTGTGCGAGCGGCTGGCCGTGTCGCGTACGCCGCTGCGCGAGGCGCTCAAGGTGCTGGTGGCGGAAGGGCTGCTGCGCCATGAGCCGCGCCGCGGCTGCTTCGTGGCCGAGATCACGGAGCGCGATCTGCAGGAGATC
The DNA here is from genome assembly GCA_003755025.1 of Diaphorobacter nitroreducens. Classification (GTDB taxonomy): domain Bacteria; phylum Pseudomonadota; class Gammaproteobacteria; order Burkholderiales; family Burkholderiaceae_C; genus Diaphorobacter; species Diaphorobacter nitroreducens. The sequence goes on from RJVL01000001.1 coordinate 745,333, forward strand.
TTCCCCGTGATCGCGCTGCTGGAGGGCCGTGCGGCCTATGAGGCCACCGAGCACGCAGGCCCCGCCGACATCGACGCGCTGCAGATGCTGCACCAGCGCCTGCAGGACCATGCCGAGGCGGGGCGCATCACCGAATACTACGAAGCCAACTACGCCATCCACGAGGCCTTCATCACCCTGGCGGACAACCGCTGGCTGGCCCAGGTGATCGGCGACCTGCGCAAGATCCTGCGCCTGGCGCGGCACCAGACGTTGCAGGTGCCCGGCCGGCTGCAGCAGAGCCTGTCGGAGCACCGGCAGGTGTTCGCCGCACTCCAAAAGGGCGACGCCGCCGCGGCTGAGCAGGCCATGCGCAACCACCTTCTGGCGCAGCGCGACGCGCTGCGCGAGCTTGCACGCAACCACCCCTCACGGATCACACCATGAACGCCGCCTCCACCTGGATCTCGCGCAACGTGGACCGCCTGCGGTCCGCAGACAGCAAAGCCGCCAGCAAGAACAAGGACGGCGCAAGCGCCGCGCCGCCCAAGCCTGCGGCCGAACGCTCCACGCACGAGCGCCTGCAGGCCACGCTGCGCAGGAGCGGCGAGGCGCTGTCGCCCCGCGTGCTGCGCCGGTTGCTGACCGACCTGCAGGCAGTGGTGGCCCCGCGCGTGAGCGAGATCGAAGGCGGGCGCCGCGCGCAGGCCATTGCCGCGTGGTACGCCGAGGCCACGCCCGAAGAGCGGCGCGACCTGTGGTTGCTGATGTGCGAGCAGTTCGCGCCCGATGCCACGCGCTTCAAATCGGCCCAGCAGCGCTACGAGGCCGCCGCCGGCACCGACGATGCGCCCCAGGCCGAAGCCCACCTGCGCCGCGCCATGGTGTCGCCGCGTACACGGCTGCTGCAGCGCTTTGCGGTGTTTCCGGAAGGCATGCGCTTCCTCGTGGACTTGCGCGCCGAGCTGCTGCCCCTGCTCAAGAGCGACAAGCGCCTGCTGCCGCTGGACGCGGAGCTGGAGCAATTGTTCTCCACCTGGTTCGATGTGGCGTTCCTCGAACTGAGGCGCCTGTCGTGGGATTCGCCCGCCTCACTGATCGAAAAGCTCATCAAGTACGAGGCGGTGCACGACATCCGCAGCTGGGCGGACCTGAAGAACCGACTGGACAGCGACCGCCGCTGCTACGGGTTCTTTCACCCCCGCCTGCCCAATGAGCCGCTGATCTTCGTGGAGGTGGCGCTGGTCAACGAGATTTCGTCCAGCATCACCCCGCTGCTGGACGAGGCCGCCGAGGCCGCCGACATCCAGCGTGCCACCACGGCGATTTTCTACTCGATCAGCAGCACGCAGACGGGGCTGCGCGGCGTGAGCTTCGGCGATTCGCTCATCAAGCACGTGGCCGAGACGCTCACGGAGGAATTCCCGCGCCTGCGCACTTTCGCCACGCTCTCGCCGATCCCGGGCTTTCGTTCCTGGCTGTCCAAGAACTGCGCCGCGCAGCTGGAGCAGCTCGACGAGAAGCGCCTGGCCGAACTGGGCCGCGCCGTGGGCTTCGAGCCGCCGCAGGCCGCGCATGTGCTGGCCGCGGCCGACAAGGCGCTGGAGCTGCCGCCCAAATCACCCGTGCGCCAGCTGCTCATGCAGTGCGCGGCGCGCTACCTGGGGCGCGAGCTGCACGACGGCAAGCCGGTGGACCCGGTGGCGCGCTTTCACCTGGGCAATGGCGCCCGCGTGGAGCGGTTGAACTGGGCGGGCGACCCGTCGGCCAAGGGGCTCAAGCAGTCCTTCGGGCTGATGGTCAACTACCTGTATGACCTCAAGCGCATCGACAAGCACCACGGCCTGCTTGCGCAGGGGCGTGTGCCCGTGTCGGGCGATATCGACAGCCTGTGCCGTGACTGACGGCGCGCTGCCTCGGCGCCAGCGGGGCGTGGCGGGCCTTGTATGCTCGCGCCCAGCTGCCCTCGGCGGCCTTGGCCGAGCAGGCGCGCCGCGCCTGAGCACCTGCCAACCCACCCTTTTCACAACAGAAAGACAGGAGACAACGCCATGCGAGAGAGAGAGAACTTGAGCCAGATCGCCACCGCCGCGCTGCAACGCCGTGACATGCTGCGCGCAGCCGGCGCTGCGGGCCTGGCGCTGGCCACGGGCGGCGCCTGGGCGCAAGGCGCCAGCGGCTGGCCGACCAAGCCGGTCAACATGGTGGTGCCGTTCCCCGCGGGCGGCGGCACGGATGCCTTTGCGCGCCCATTGGCTGCGCAGTTTGCCAAGTCCACGGGCAAGACGCTGGTGATCGACAACCGCGGCGGCGCGGGCGGCACCGTGGGTGCCAGCGTGGCGGCCAAGGCGCCAGCCGATGGCTACAACCTGTTCATGGGTGGCGTGCACCATGTGATTGCACCGTCCATGTACCCCAAGCTGGACTACGACCTGGAAAAGGACTTCGTGCCGCTGGCCTTGGTGGCCAACGTGCCGCAGGTGCTGGTGGTGAACCCGCGCAACGTTACGGCCACCAACATGAAGCAATTCATGGACTTCGTGAAGGCCAACCCCGCCAAGCTGAACTATGCGTCGGCCGGCTCGGGCACCTCGCACCACCTGGCGGGCGAGCTGTTCAAGCTGCAGACGGGGACTTTCATCACCCACATCCCCTATCGCGGCGCGGGCCCTGCGCTGCAGGACCTGATCGGCGGCAACGTGGACATGTTGTTCGACGGCCTGGGCTCGTCGGCCTCGCACATCAAGGGCGGGCGCATCAAGGCGCTGATGGTGTCGGGCTCCAAGCGCAACCCGGCCTTCCCCGACGTGCCCTGCGCGGCAGAGGTGGGCCTGCCGGACTACACCGTGTCCACCTGGTATGGCCTGTGGGCGCCCAAGGGCACGCCGGCCGATCTGCAGGCGCGCATCGTCGAGGAGATCCGCAAGCTCGGCCAGGCCGAGGAGCTCAAGGCCATCTGGGCCGGCAACGGCGCGGAGTTCGGCACGCTGTCGCAGGCGGACTTCGCCAAGATGGTCAGCAGCGAGATCAAGCGCTGGGCGCAGGTGGTGAAGGCCTCGGGCGCCAAGCTGGAGTGATGTAGTCCCCCACTGCGGCGCCCCTCCAGTGGCGCCGCCTCCACCCCCACGAAGAGAGTCCGATCGCATGCCAGGTGAAGTTGTCGCGGCCATGGCCGCAGGAGAGGCCGCCGGCCGCGGCGTGGTGCGCGTGACGCTGCGCCACGAGGGCCGGCTCAATGCCATGTCGCGCGCCATGTGGCGCCAGTTGCGCACGGTGTTCCTGGACATCCAGCGCAGCGAGGGCGTGCGCTGCGTGCTCATCGAGGGGGCAGGGGAGGCGTTCTGTGCGGGGGGGGATATTTCCGAGTACCCCGCCTTTCGCTTCGATCCCGCGCAGCTGCGTGACTTCCATGAGAGCGATGTCTGGGGCGGGCTGGCGGCCATGCTGGACTGCGACGTGCCCATCGTCGCGCGCATCGCAGGCGCCTGCATGGGCGCGGGCGTGGAGATCGCCAGCTGCTGCGACATCCGCATTGCCGCTGCCGGCGCGCGTTTCGGCGCGCCAATTGCCAAGCTGGGCTTTCCGATGGCGCCGCGCGAGGCCGCCTTGGTGGCGGGCGCCGTGGGCGACGTGACGGCGCGCCAGATGCTGTTGGAGGCGGCCACCTTCAGCGCCGCCGAGATGGCGCAGCGGGGCTTTCTGAGCCGCGTGGTCGACACCGAGCAGCTGGGCGCGCAAGCCCTGGGCACGGCGCTGCGCATCGCAGCCTTGGCGCCCGGTGCGGCTCGGCTCAACAAGCAGACCTTGCGCGCTATATGGAAGAATGTGCAGCTAGCGCCCGACCAGCAAGCGCAAGCAGCTTCTGATTTGATAGCAAATAACGCGCTGGCCGACCCCTACGTCTATGCCGACAGCGCCGAACACCGCGAGGGCATCAACGCCTTCCTGGCCAAGCGCGCTCCCGTTTTCTGAATCCTTTGTGTGTGCACCACCATGAGCTCCTCCTCCCAGAACCTGTTTTCTGCGCTGCGCGCTGCCTTTCCTGCTGACCTGGACCAGATCGCCGTCGAGGCCGCTTCGGCCGCGGGCGCGCCGCTGCTCTACACCTGGCGCGACCTGGACCGCGCCAGCGCCCGCATCGCCAACCTGCTGGCATCGCTGAAGCTGCCCGAGGGCAGCCGCATCGCCGTGCAGGTGGAAAAGTCGGTCGAAGCCATGCTGCTGTACCTGGCCACGCTGCGCGCCGGCTACGTGTTCCTGCCGCTGAACACCGCCTACCAGAGCGCAGAGATCGAGTACTTCATCGGCAATGCCGAGCCGGCCGTGGTGGTCTGCACGCCGGGCAACTTCGGCTGGGTGTCGAAGATCGCCTTCACTGCCGGCACGCAACATGTGTTCACGCTGGGCGACGACCGCACCGGCAGCCTGCTGGAGCGCGCTGCACACTTCGGCGACGAGCACCGCGCCGTCCCGCGCAAGGCTGACGACCTGGCTGCCATCCTCTACACCAGCGGCACCACGGGACGCAGCAAGGGCGCGATGCTCACGCATGGCAACCTGCTGTCCAATGCCCAGGTGCTCAAGGACTACTGGGGCTGGAAGCCCGGCGACGTGCTGATCCACGCGCTGCCCATCTTTCACGTGCACGGCCTGTTCGTGGCCATCCATGGTGCGCTGATCAATGGCAGCAAGATGATCTGGATGGCGAAGTTCGACCCCAAGGCGGTGATCGCTGCCATGCCGCGCGCCACGGTGTTCATGGGCGTGCCCACGCTCTACGTGCGCATGCTGGCCGAGCCGGCGCTGACCCAGGCCGCGGCCAGCCACATGCGGCTGTTCATCGCGGGCTCGGCGCCGCTGCTCATCGAGACTTTCAAAGAATGGCAGGACCGCACGGGCCACACCATCCTGGAGCGCTATGGCATGAGTGAGACCATCATGCTCACCAGCAATCCCTACGCGGCCGACGCGCGCCATGGGGGGCAGGACGAGCGCCGCGGCTCCACCGTGGGCTTTCCGCTGCCCGGCGTGGGCCTGCGCGTGGTGGACGATGCCGGCAAGCCGGTGCCCGTGGGCGAGATCGGCAACATCCAGGTCAAGGGCCCCAACGTGTTCAAGGGCTACTGGCGCATGCCCGAGAAGACCAAGGAAGAGTTCAGCGCCGACGGCTGGTTCAAAACCGGCGACGTCGGCAAGGTGGATGAGCGCGGCTACGTGAGCATCGTGGGCCGCAGCAAGGACCTGATCATCAGCGGTGGCTACAACGTCTACCCGGCCGAGATCGAGGGCTACATCAACGAGATGCCCGGCGTGGCCGAGAGCGCTGTGGTCGGCGTGCCGCACCCGGATTTCGGCGAAGTGGGCGTGGTGGTGGTCATCCCCAAGCCCGGTGCCAAGGTGGATGGCGACGCGGTCATCGCATCGCTCAAGAGCCAACTGGCCAACTTTAAGATTCCCAAGCGCTGCTTCGTCACCACCGAACTGCCGCGCAACACCATGGGCAAGGTGCAAAAGAACCTGCTGCGCGACCAGTACAAGGGGCTGTTCGCCTGAGCCGGCGCGGCATTGCAATGCAAAAAGGCGGCCTGGGCCGCCTTTTGCTATTTGGATGATAGCTGCTAGCGCTTGATAGTCGGGCGCTAGAGCCTGATTTGATGCTTAGCGCAGCACCAGCACCGGAATGTGTGAGTGCGTCAGCACGTGCTGCGTCTCGCTGCCCAGCAGCAGGCGCTTGATGCCCTTGCGGCCGTGCGAGGCCATCACGATCAGGTCGCACTTGTGCTTCTTGGCGGCGGCGATCACGGCTTCGGCGATCAGGTCGGACTTGGCGACCACGGTCTTCACGGTCACGCCTTCGTCGGTGCCCTGCACCTTGACCTTGTCCACCAGTTCCTGGGCCGCATCCGCCCACTGCTTCTCGATGCGCTTGATGTCCGCGGCGTCCACGGGCAGGCCACCTTCGAAATAGCTGCGCGGATACCGGGGGACGACCTTCAGGGCGACCACCGACGCACCTGTGAGCCCCGCCAGCGAGAGCCCGCTTTCCACGGCCTTTTGCGACAGGGGGGAACCGTCGGTGGCGATCAGGATGCGTTTGTACATGTGCAGCTCCTCATTTCGTTAAGAACGGTAAAAGCATAGGATAGTTCGTGGTCCATGTCTTGATTCAAGTCAATGAGTCCTTCGCGCAATCCGAATAGTCTTGAGGCTATGTCAAATCCTGATGCCGACCCGTGGGCGTCGCCCCTCTCCACGGCTGCACCGGATGAGGTCGCGCTGCTTGATGACCCCCAGGAATGGTCGGCCTTTGGCAAGCCCTGCACATCTACCCCCGCAGGTGCGGATGCCCAGGCGAGTCCGTGGGAGTCGCATGTGGTGCTCGACGGAATGCACTGCGCCGCCTGCGCCCTGACCATCGAGGAAGCCCTGCGGCGTGTGCCCGGCGTGGCGGAAGCGGACGTGAGCGCCGCCACCCGCCGCGCACGCGTGGTATGGGACCCGCGACGGGTGCGCCCGTCGCAGTGGATGGGCGCGGTCCAGAAGGCCGGTTACCGCGCGCTGCCTGCCCTGGATGCGCTGGCGCGGGAGCAGCGCCAGCGCGAGAACCGCAAGGCGCTGTGGCGCTGGCTGGTGGCGGGTTTTTGCATGATGCAGGTCATGATGTACGCATGGCCTGCCTACCAAGCCATGCCCGGCGACCTGACCATGGAAATGGAACAACTGCTGCGCTGGGCCTCCTGGGTCATTAGCCTGCCGGTGGTGCTGTTCGCCTGCGGGCCATTCTTCTCCAGCGCGCTGCGCGATATCCGGCAGCGGCGGGTCAGCATGGATCTGCCCGTGGCGCTGGGCATGCTCATCACCTTCGTGGTCAGCATGGCGGGCACGTTCGATCCGACCGGCCCCTTTGGCCGCGAGGTCTACTACGACTCGCTGACCATGTTCGTCTTTTTCCTGCTCACGGGCCGCTGGCTGGAGCTGCGCCTGCGCGATCGCACGGCAGGGGCGCTGGAAGCCGTGATGAACCGGTTGCCCGACAGCGTGGAGCGGCGGGCGGAAGACGGCAGCTTCACGCGCGTGGCCACGCGCCGTCTGCAGGCCGGCGACGTGGTGCGCGTGTTGCCGGGGGAGGCCTTTCCCGCGGATGGCCGCATCCTTTCAGGTGGTACCCAGGCCGACGAGGCGCTGCTCACCGGTGAATCCACGCCTGTGGACCGACCCGAAGGCAGCCGCGTGACGGCGGGCAGCTACAACCTGCGCGCACCGGTCACGGTGGATGTTTTGGCGCTGGGCAGTGAGACGCGCTTTGGGCAGATCGTGGCATTAATGGAGAGCGCGTCTTTACAAAAGCCCCGCCTGGCGCAGTTGGCGGACCGGGTGGCCCGGCCTTTCCTGGTGGCGGTGTTGTTGGCCGCGGTGCTGGCGGCAGTGTGGTGGTGGCCGAGCGACCCCAGCCATGCCCTGATGGTGGCGGTGGCGGTGCTCATCGTTACGTGCCCCTGCGCGCTGTCTCTGGCCACGCCGGTGGCCATGCTGACGGCTGCGGGCACTTTGGCGCGGAGGGGCGTGCTGGTGCGCAACCTGCAAGGGCTGGAGGCCCTGGCCGCGGTGGATACGGTGGTCTTCGACAAGACGGGCACGCTGACCCGCGATGGGCTTGCGCTGCATGCCGTACATGTGGCGCCAGGGGCCGGCTGGGGCGAGGGGGAGGCGCTGGCCCTGGCTTCGGCGCTGGCGGCGCATTCACTGCATCCCGCGTCGCGCGCGCTGGCATCGGCCGCGCAGTCTGCCGCGGTGCCCGCGGGCTGGACGGTCCATGCCGTGCAGGAGCTGCCGGGTGCAGGCTTGGTGGCCCGTGCATCGTCACCGTCACACGCACAGGAAACGATTCTGCGCCTGGGCTCTGCGGCCCATGCACGCGTGCCTGCCGTAGGCGGCGATGCGGGGCCGCAGGTCGTGCTGTCCATGGAATGCGAAGGTGCGGCAGTGGAAATCGCGCGGTTCGTGCTGAGCGAACAACTGCGCCCCGAGGTCGCGGCGGTCGTGCGCGGGCTGCGCGCCGAAGGCGTGGCGGTCGAGCTGCTGTCCGGTGACCGGGCCGAGTCCGTGCAGCGGGTGGCTGCCCAGGCCGGCATCGGCCAGGCCCGGGGAGACTGCACCCCGCAGGACAAGCTCGCGCATCTGCAGACGTTGCAGGCGCAAGGACACCATGTGGCGATGGTGGGCGACGGGCTCAACGACGGCCCCGTGCTGGCCGGTGCGCATGTCTCGTTTGCGTTCGGCCGCGCCGTGCCCCTGGCCCAGTCACGGTCCGACTTCGTGGTTATGGGCGAAAATCTCGCCCTTGTTGCGCAGGCGCTCTGGCTGGCGCGGCGCACCTTGCGCATCGTCCGCCAGAACCTGTGGTGGGCGGCTGCATACAACGCGTTGTGCGTGCCCCTGGCGATTGCGGGCTACATGCCGGCCTGGCTCGCGGGCCTGGGCATGGCGCTGAGTTCACTGCTCGTCGTGGTCAACGCGGCCCGCCTGGCGCGCCTGCCGGACCCGCTCAGCCACGAGAGTTCCGGCGACTGCGCTGGTGCCCCACGTGCCGTGAGCACGCCCTTGGAGGTCGTCTGATATGGACATCCTGTATTTGTTGATTCCGCTCTCCGTCGTACTGGTGCTGTTTGTACTGGCGGGACTGTGGTGGGCCGTCTACCGTGGCCAATTTGAGAACGTCGATCAGGAGGGGGAGCGCATTCTGAGGGACGGTTGATGTTCGTCAATAGGCCTACTGCGAGCCTGGTTAAAACTTTTTACTGCAAATACTAGAGGTGCCCGATGGATTCTTCACAAACAAGAGTTGCGCACTACGACGACACCGTAGTACGCCAGTTTTCTATCATGGCTGTCGTATGGGGGGTGGTCGGCATGCTGGTGGGCGTGTTCATCGCCGCCCAGCTGACCTGGCCTGAACTCAACTTCGGCATTCCATGGCTGAGCTATGGCCGGCTGCGTCCGCTGCACACCAATGCCGTGATCTTCGCATTCGGCGGCTGTGGCCTGTTCGCCACCAGCTATTACGTGGTGCAGCGCACTTGCCAGGCGGGGCTGTTTCTGCCCAAGTTGGCGGCGTTCACTTTCTGGGGCTGGCAACTGGTCATCGTAGCGGCGGCCATCAGCCTGCCGCTGGGCTATACCTCCGGCAAGGAATATGCCGAACTGGAATGGCCGATCGACATCCTGATCGCTGCCGTGTGGGTCTCTTATGCGGTGGTGTTCTTCGGAACCATCGGCCAGCGCAAGGTGAAGCACATTTACGTGGCCAACTGGTTCTTCGGTGCGTTCATCATCGCCGTGGCGCTGCTGCACATCGTCAACAGTGCGGCCATTCCGGCGGGCTTCATGAAGAGCTACTCCGCCTACGCAGGCGTGCAGGACGCCATGGTGCAGTGGTGGTACGGCCACAACGCCGTGGGCTTCTACCTCACGACCGGCTTCCTGGGCATGATGTATTACTTCATTCCGAAGCAGGCTGGCCGTCCGGTGTACAGCTATCGCCTCTCCATCGTCCACTTCTGGGCGCTGATCTTCACGTACATGTGGGCGGGTCCGCACCACCTGCACTACACCGCGCTGCCTGACTGGACGCAATCCGTGGGCATGGTGTTCTCACTGATCTTGCTGGCGCCCAGCTGGGGCGGCATGATCAACGGGATCATGACGCTGTCCGGCGCCTGGCACAAGCTGCGTGACGACCCCATCCTGCGCTTCCTGATCGTGTCGCTGTCGTTCTACGGCATGTCCACGTTCGAAGGCCCGATGATGTCGATCAAGACCGTCAACGCGCTCTCGCACTACACCGACTGGACTGTAGGCCACGTGCATGCAGGCGCGTTGGGCTGGGTGGGTCTGATCACCATGGGTTCGCTGTATTACTTGGTGCCTCGCCTGTTTGGCAAGGAGAAGATGCACTCCATCAAGGCAATTGAACTGCACTTCTGGATGGCCACCATCGGCATCGTGCTGTATATCGCCGCCATGTGGATTGCTGGCGTGATGCAAGGTCTGATGTGGCGCGCCGTGAACCCCGACGGCACGCTGACCTATACCTTCGTGGAAGGCGTCAAGGCGACCTATCCGTTCTACGCGATCCGCTTCTTTGGCGGTCTGCTGTACCTCGGCGGTATGTTGGTGATGGCATGGAACGTCTGGGTGACGGCGATCTCCGGACGCTCCGTCAAGGTGGCCATTCCCGCCGTGAAACCCGCTCACGCCTGAAGTTCGGAGGGTCAACTACATGTCCAATACGCATAACAAAGCATCTACCGGCTTCACGCACGAGAAGGTCGAAACCAGCAACTTCCTGATGATCGTGCTGATCTTGCTGGTTGTGGCCGTCGGCGGCCTGGTGGAAATCGTTCCTCTGTTCTTTCAAAAATCGACGACTGAGGCCGTCCAAGGCGTGAAGCCTTACACGGCAGTGCAACTGATCGGACGCGATATCTACCTGCGCGAGGGTTGCTACAACTGCCACTCGCAGATGATCCGTCCGTTCCGCGCGGAAACCCTGCGTTATGGCCACTACTCGGTGGCTGGCGAGTTCGTCTACGACCATCCCTTCCAATGGGGTAGCAAGCGCACTGGGCCCGACCTGCATCGCGTGGGTGGAAAGTACAGCGATGAATGGCATCGCATTCACCTGAACAATCCGCGCGACGTGGTGCCCGAATCCAATATGCCCGCCTATCCCTGGCTGGAAAAGAACCAGATCGATCCTTCCGTCGTCGCTCCTCGCATGAAGGCATTGCGCACGGTCGGCGTCCCGTATACGGATGAGGAGATCGCCAGCGCCGCCGAGCAGGTCAAGGGGAAGACAGAGATGGATGCCGTGGTGGCCTATCTCCAGGTTTTGGGCCGTGCGCTCAAGTAATCGAGGAGCTGGTCATGGACATCACCACCATGCGTATCGTGGCCACGCTGGCGTCGCTGGCGTGTTTCGTGGGCATCTGGTTCTGGGCCTTCATGCGCCGCAACCGGGCCCGGTTCGAGGAGGCAGCACAGTTGCCCTTCGCCGAGGACTGAAGAAGTCTCCACAAGAAAAGAGATAACCCATGAGCGATTTCACGAGTAACTTCTGGTCCTTCTACGTGGCCGGAATCACCATCATCGGTATCGTGGCCTGCGGCTTGCTGCTGTGGATCACGTCCCGCAAGAAGGTCGAGGCTACGGCCGACAACACCACCGGTCACGTCTGGGACGAAGACCTGACGGAAATGAACAACCCCATGCCCCGTTGGTGGATGTGGCTGTTCATCATCACGCTGGTATTCGGTGCTGGCTATCTGGCTGCCTATCCCGGATTGGGGACCTTTAAGGGTAAGTTGGGCTGGACGCAGCTGGGCGAGTACCAAGCCGAAGTGGACAAGGCTAACGCAGAGTTGCAGCCCCTGTATGCGCGGTTCGAGGCCATGCAGCCCCAAGAGATGGCGGCCGACACAGCGGCCATGGCAATTGGTGAGCGTCTGTTCATGAACAACTGCGCGCAGTGTCATGGTTCCGATGCCCGCGGCAGCAAGGGCTTCCCCAACCTGGCCGACGGTGACTGGCTGCACGGCGGTGCGCCTGATCAGATCCAGAAGACCATCCACGATGGGCGCATTGGCGTCATGCCTCCCATGGCGGCCGCCGTGGGCTCGCCGGAAGATGTGCGCAACCTCACCCACTATGTCCTGAGCCTGTCGGGAAGCCCGCATGACTCCCTGAAGGCGTCTCTGGGCAAGTCGAAGTTCACTGCGTGCGCTGCATGCCACGGGATGGACGGCAAGGGCAATGTGGCCCTGGGTGCCCCTAATCTGACGGATGACATCTGGCTGCATGGCTGGGGCGAAGCTGCCATCACCGCTATGATCAACAATGGCAAGACCAACGAGATGCCTGCCCAAACGGGCAAGTTGACCGATGCACAGATCAAGGTGTTGACGGCATACGTCTGGGGTTTGTCCAATAAGGCCGGCGCCCCGCGCTGATGCTCCCTGTGCGGCCGGCTCCCCGTCGAGGGGCGCCGGCCGTTTTGCGTTTTGGAAGTTGCACTTCCTTTTTGAGATTCCACCATGAAGCCAGCCGAAGGTCAGCCCCGTAAGGTGATTCCTATCACGCCAGTGGGGGCCGAAAGTTCGCAGACCGAGGTCATTTCGCTCTATGAGGCGCAAAAGAAAATCTATCCACGCTCGATAAGTGGAGTGTTCGCACGTTGGCGTTGGGCGATGGTGTTTCTGACACAGCTGGTTTTCTATGGCCTGCCATGGCTGGAGTGGGGCCAGCGCCAGATGGTGCTCTTTGACCTCGGAGCACGCCGTTTCTATATTTTTGGTTTGGTGCTTTACCCGCAGGACTTCATTTATCTGACGGGTTTGCTGATTATTTCCGCGCTGTCGCTTTTTCTGTTTACCGCAGTGGCGGGACGCCTGTGGTGCGGCTTCTCCTGTCCCCAGACCGTATACACGGAAATGTTCATGTGGATCGAGCACAAAGTCGAAGGCGACCGCAGTGCCCGTATGCGCCTGGACAATGGTCCGTGGACATTTGAGAAGATCTGGAAAAAATCTGTCAAGCAAGCCATTTGGATTGCGGTCGCATTCTGGACCGGCTTCACCTTCGTGGGCTATTTCGTTCCGATTCGCGAGCTGGGGGGAGAGTTGCTGGCCCTGCAAGGAGGGTGGCAGATATTCTGGGTGATCTTCTATGGGTTGGCCACGTACGGTAACGCAGGATTCCTGCGCGAGCAGGTATGCAAATACATGTGCCCTTATGCGCGTTTCCAAAGCGCAATGTTCGACAGGGACACGCTGGTCGTCTCTTACGATCCTGAGCGCGGCGAGCCTCGCGGGCCCCGTAACAAGACGGTAGACCACAAAGCTGCGGGACTGGGTGACTGCATCGATTGCACGCTGTGTGTCCAGGTCTGCCCAACGGGTATCGATATTCGCAACGGACTGCAATACGAGTGCATTGGTTGCGGTCTCTGCGTGGACGCTTGCAATACCGTGATGGATAAGATGAAGTATCCGCGCGGGCTGATTCGCTTCTCGACGCAGAACGGCGTCAAGAACCACTGGACCCAGTCGCAAATGCTCAAACGCGTGCTGCGACCCCGTGTGTTGTTCTATTCAGCGGTGCTGGTGGTGTTGTGCATCGGCATGCTGGCCAGCTTGGTGGTACGCACCCCGTTGAAGGTGGACATCGTGCGCGACCGCGCTGCGCTCTCGCGCATCGTGGCGGGAGGCAAGCTGGAAAATATCTACCGGCTGCAGATCATGAACGCCACGGAGGGGGCGCAGCGCTACACCATCAGCGCCCACGGCATGGAAGGGCTGGAAGTGGCGTCCGAGACCGCAATTGACATTGGACCGGCGGAATCCCGATGGGTGGTTGTCCGTCTTCAAATTCCGTATGGCTCAGCATCTCCCGGATCGCATACGGTGTATTTCGATATTCAAGCGCAGGGTGATAAAGCCCAAGTGGCAGAGAAATCCGTGTTCCTCGTGCCTCGCTGAAGGCGGTCGCGGAATGCAAATGAACAAGCTGTGCTCATAAATGAGCGAGGAGTTGGTATCGATGTCGAGTAATTCCCCCATGAATCTGGAAGACGCAGGAAAGCCTTGGTGGACGTTTGGCCATGTCTGGCTTGTCATCGCGGGGCCGGTGATTGTCATCATTGCGGGCTTCGTGACCCTCTGGCTGGCCGTGAGCCAACCCGACCCCGTCATCGCGGAAGACTATTACCAACGGGGATTGAACATCAACGAGACCCTGAAGGAGTCTGGAGGCGACATGACGCCTGCCATGAAGGGGCGCAACCATGCAGCTACTCCGCTGGAGGACCAACCGCGTTGACCGGCAGGGCGAGTCCTCTTTGCATGCCGCAGAACAGATGCTACGCTGTCAACTACACCTGCTAGGAGATGGGCGAATGTGGATGCAACGATTGATGTGGATCGCGTGGCCGGCCTTTTTGATGGCGGGCGTCATGGAAATGGTGGTGTTCGCCTTCGTGGATCCAGAAGCGCTGCAGTGGTTTGATCAACCCCTGCATCTCTCGCGCGAAGGTGTGTATACCATCGCCTTCTTCACGTTCTGGTTCGTACTCATGGCTTCCAGCGCATTGACTACGCTGTTGTCACTCTCGCCCTTTGAGTTGAATCGCTGCCCCGTGCCCAAAGGGGCGCGGCCGGCTGATTGCGCCAAATACGTTTCCTGATCTTTCCGCCGATCAGTTATGAATGAGCAAAAAACCGAGGCTTAATGGCAGGCTTGCTGGCTGTTGACAATGCGCTTCAGCGCATCGGTATCGACGATGCGCACATGGCGCTGTTTTACTTCCACAATACCTTCTTCCACGAACTTCGAAAACGTGCGGCTGACGGTTTCCAGTTTCAATCCTAGGTAACTGCCGATCTCTTCCCGCGTCATGCGCAGCACCAATTCGGATTGTGAGAACCCCCGGGCATGCAAGCGTTGTACGAGATTCAACAGGAATGCGGCAAGGCGTTCCTCGGCACGCATACTCCCCAGCAACAGCATGACCCCATGCTCGCGAACAATCTCGCGGCTCATGATCTTGTGCACATGGTGCTGTAGTGCCGTTACTTCGCGCGACAACTCTTCAATACGATCGAAAGGCATGACGCATACTTCGGCGTCTTCAAGCGCTACCGCATCGCAAGTGTGGCGGTCGCTCACGATGCCATCCAGGCCAATGATCTCGCCCGCCATTTGAAAACCCGTCACTTGATCGCGACCGTCCTCGGTGGCGACACAGGTCTTGAAGAATCCGGTGCGGATGGCAAAAAGGGATGTGAAGGGTTCACCGTTCCGGAAAAGCGTGCCGCCACGCTTGATCTTGCGTCGTACAGCAACAATGTCATCGATGCGCTTGAGTTGCTGGTCGTCCAGACCCACGGGCATGCACAGCTCACGCAGATTGCAGTTTGAGCAGGCAACTTTGATGGTCTGGAGATTCGTATGCATGGGAACCCTGTTCATGGCTTGAGCTTACCTCTGAACGGCTGGGAGACATGGAATGCCGTAGGCCGTTGGACGACTTTGAGCCGAAGTCAAATTGTCGCCACAAGGACCTTATGGGCGCTTGATCAACGTCAAGGACTCATGGGGGACTCTACGGCACAGTGATATGAAAGTGCAAGGAATCCCGTCATGACCGTTGTTACAACAGAGCTCCTGCGTCGCTTTGACGTTCCAGGGCCGCGCTACACCTCTTATCCGACTGCTGATCGTTTTGTCGAGGCCTTTGGCGAGCGGGAATACATCCTTGCGCTGCAGCAGCGTCGCGTGGGGTCGGTAGCCAAGGCGATGCCTTTGTCGCTTTATGTCCACATCCCGTTTTGTGAATCGCTGTGCTATTACTGCGCGTGTAACAAGATCATTACCCGGCATCCAGAGCGGGCAGAGGTCTACTTGCGTTACCTCAGCCGTGAGATCGACCTGCATACGGCGCACTGCGGTGTGGGTCAGCATGTGAGCCAGCTGCATTTCGGCGGAGGCACGCCTACTTTTCTGACGGATGACGGTTTGCGCGAACTGATGGGCATGTTGAGGCGCAGTTTCGTCCTCGTTCCGGGGGGGGAGTACTCCATAGAAGTGGACCCGCGGACCGTGGATGAAGCGCGGCTGGGATTGTTGGCGGAGCTGGGTTTCAATCGCCTGAGCTTTGGCGTGCAGGATTTCGACCCTGAAGTACAAAAGGCCGTGCACCGCATTCAGCCTGCCGAAAAGGTGTTCGCGTTGGTCGATGCGGCTCGGAAGCTCGGGTTTGAATCGGTGAACGTGGATTTGATCTACGGGCTGCCGCGCCAGACACCGGAGTCGTTTGATCGCACCTTGGAGCAGGTAGCCGAGCTGCGGCCAGACCGGATCGCGCTGTATGCGTACGCTCACTTGCCAGAACGCTTCAAGTCGCAGCGACGCATCATCACGGCCGAGTTGCCCATGGCTTCGGCCAAGGTGTCCATGCTGGCCCGGTCACTTGATGTGTTCCAGGAAGCCGGCTACGTCTACGTGGGCATGGACCATTTTGCGCTGCCTGACGATGCGCTGGCGGTGGCCAAGCGGCAAGGCAGGCTGCACCGCAATTTCCAAGGCTATAGCACGCAGCCCGATTGCGACCTGATTGGTCTGGGCGTTTCTGCCATCGGGCGCGTGGGCGCTACTTACAGCCAAAATGTGAAAACGCTGGACGAGTATTACGACTGCATTAACCAGGGGCATTTGCCTGTGGTGCGCGGGCTGGCGTTGACCAAGGACGACTTGGTGCGCCGCGCAGTCATCATGGCGTTGATGTGCCAAGGTGAATTGCTGTTTGAGCCGTTGGAACAGTCTTGGCTGATTGATTTCCGCAGTTATTTCGATGCGGAATTACAGCAACTGCAAGAAATGGCGGCTCAGGGCTTGGTGAAAATCAGTGATGAGGGCGTTGAAGTCACGCCCATGGGGTGGTATTTCGTGCGCGGCGTGGCCATGGTGTTCGACAAGTATCTGCAGGCTGACCGTAACCGCGCTCGCTTTTCCCGGATTATTTGACCCATGCTGTGGGCGCTGGCCACGACGACCTTCCTGATGGGGCTGATGGGAGGGGCTCACTGTTTGGCGATGTGTTCTGTTCCCTGCGCGGCGCTTACGGGGCTGGGTGGCACGCAGGACGCCACCCACACCATTCAATGGGCGTCCCGCCGCGGAATCCTCCAACGGGTAGCGCAGTTTCACGTGGGGCGCCTGATCGGTTACGGCGCCGCAGGGGCGGTGGTTGCGCTGGCCATGGAGCAACTCGCATGGCTGGGGCAAAGCACCTCGGCATTGCGCCCCCTTTGGACGCTGATGCATGTGCTCATCCTCGCGTGGGGCGGGATGATGATGGTGCAAGCGCAGCAGCCCTTGTGGGTTGAGCGGGCGGGGCGTGCTGCCTGGGCGAAGGTCAAGCCCTTGGTCTCTCGGCCTGGCGGGCTCCTGACCGCGGGTGTGGCCTGGGCGCTCCTGCCATGCGGCCTTCTGTATACCGCACTGTTGACTGCCGCTCTCAGCGGAAGCGTGCTCCGCGGAGCCTTGTGCATGGTCCTGTTTGGCGTGGGAAGCGGTGTATGGCTGGTGCTGGGACCGTGGACATTTGGCCGCATTCGCGCTTGGATCGGCGTGAAGGGTGGGGCGTGGGGGTCTCGGCTGGCAGGTGGTGTGCTTTTTTCCCTGGGTGCATGGGCGCTGTGGATGGAGGTTGTCCATGGGCAGCCGGCGCCGTGGTGCGTGCCCTGAAAACAGCGTTTTGTGGAACCACAGCGACTCCGCGAAGCATGTCGTGGCAAGCGAATGGCGCAAACCGAGGCGCTCAGGCGTGACGTATCGCTGTCAGATCTATACCAGCGGAAGTGACGAGTCTGTTCTCATCGACGTGGAGAAATCCAGCTACGCATCGCTGCCTTACTGGATGCGCCACCGTACGTCTGGGGCGCGCGCTGCGTATCAGTGAGGTTGCCGAAGGACTGGGAAACGCCCGAACCACGCCAGGATATTTGGCATCGGTGCGACGACTACCAAGGTCTGCTCTGTGCCTTGCAGATGGGTGGGTTGCGCGCGCTGGCCGCGGAGCGCCGGATTTTCTGAGCAGGTATTGAGGTCGCTGGCACTCACCCGGAGCGAGGGCGCAAGCGATTACCAGAGAAAAGGTGTCTGCGAATGCCACCGGACCGGCATCCTGAACCGGGGGTTCAGGTGGGCGAGGGCAGCCAGGCGTTGGGTTCATCTGACGCGAGATGATCACGCTCACCGGGCGATGTACCAAGCCCGTGCTCAATGAGCATTGGTTCAAGGAAATATAAAGCCCGGCAGCATCGCAGACATGTTCATTGTAGTGGGCTGCCCGTGTGCGGCCAGGGGCCGGGCTTTTACCGTAATGGTTATAGGAGGCGCCCATCCTCGCCCAGCGCCTCGTCCAGGCGCAGGAGCAACTGCTGCACGCGCTCATCGCTGTCGTGCACGTGCGGCGCGACCGGGGTGGGGACGATGCGCGCAGGGGCTGAGGCGGCTGCCAAATCGGCGGCTTCGCGGTCGGCGATCTCGAAAGCCAGGTTGAGCGCCGCCAGCACGGCGATGCGCTCACGCGCGCGTACCTTGCCCGCGTCACGGATGCGCGTCATGGCGGTATCCACGCGCTCGACCGCCTCCAGCAGGCGCGACTCCTGGCCGTCGGGGCAGGCCAGGAGATAGCTTTGCTGGAGGATCTGTACCTCGATCTGCTTCATGGCGCGTCTTTCGTCTCGGCAGTGCCGGGGAGTTCGGGCTCGGCAGGCAGGCGGTCCAGCAATGCGTTCACGCGCGCACGGGCCGCCTGCAGGCGGGATTGGAGGGAATCGCGCTCCTGGGTGAGCGCCGCGACCTGTTGCGCCAACAGGGCATTGGTGCGCTGCAACTCGGCATGGCGCAGCAGCAGCCGCTCAACGCGCTCGGCGATCTGGTCGATGGAAGAGGGGGAGGCCATACGCTGCCGATTGTAGGGATCGGCGTGCGAACCATCGTAAAATTGCGCAGTTGGTGCTCGCGGCGTGGTTCACATGCCGCAGTTCAACGGGAAGCAGGGAGGGGCCCTCCGTCATGGAGTGCGTCCTGTGCCTGCGCTGCCCCCGCAACGGTCAGCGGATGAGCCGTACTTCGGCTCCCTCTTCATTGACAAGCCACTGAGCGCCTTGAACAAGCGTTTGGGAAGGCGATGCAGAGCGTTCCGCCAGCCCGGATACCGGCCAACGAGGTGGCTCCGCGTTTCCTTTTGTGAAACCTGGGCCGTTATGCCCAGGTGCCGACGGGGAGGTCGGCCGTGGCGATCTCTCTGTTTGCCCCACATGACAAACACCCGTCCGTTCAATGTGCGCTTGAGTGCGCTTTCCGTGCACGCGCGCGTCGCCGTGCTGCCGCTGGCGCTGGCCGCCGCTTTCCCCGCCGTGTCCCAGACCCTGCTGGCCCAGGCAGCCACAGAACCCCAACTGCGTGAAACCGTCATCACGGCAACCCGCGTGGCCCGGCCGCTGGCCGACATCGTGTCCGATGTGTCCGTCATCGACCGTGAAACCATCGAGGCCAGCGGCGCGGTAGGCGTCATTGACGTGATCTCGCGCCTGCCAGGCGTGCAGATCACGCGCAATGGCGGCCAGGGCAGCAGTGGCAGCGTCTACCTGCGCGGCGCGGAGTCGCGCTTTACCGCCGTGTACCTGGACGGCGTGCGCCTGGACTCGCAATCCACCGGCGGCGTGGTGTGGGAGCAAATCCCGTTGTCGCAGATCGACCGCATCGAGGTCGTGCGCGGGCCAGCGGCTGCTGTGTACGGCTCGGATGCCATGGGAGGCGTGATCCAGCTCTTCACCAAAAAGGGCGAGGGTGCGCCGGCGCCCTACGTGGGCGTGGGCCTGGGCAACCAGGGCACGCGGACGGTGCAGGCCGGCGTGAGTGGCGGCACCGAGCAGGTGGACTATGCGCTGGGGCTGTCGCATGAGCGCGCCGATGGCTTCAGTGCCCGCGTAGGCTCCGCCTACAACCCGGACAAAGACGGCTACCGCCGCACCTCTGCCAATGCCCGACTGGGCGTGCAGTTCGACACGACCCATCGCCTGGAGGGCACGCTGCTGGCCAGCAACCTCAACTCGCAGTACGACGGCAGCAAAACGGCCGACGACCGCAATCACCACCAATTGCGCACGGCCAGCCTGGCATGGCTGGCCAAGTGGAGCGACGTGTACAGCACGCGCTTGCAGGTCACGCAGGGGCAGAGTGAATACAGCACCCGGCCCAACTTCTACATGACCGAGACCACGCTGCACAATTACCTGCTGCAAAACGAGTGGCGCCTGGGCGCGCATCTGTTCACAGCCGCGCTGGAGCGCCGCGAGGACGAACTGCACAACCCCGCCACCGAGTTCGTGGGCGACCTCCAGCGTGACCGCTCACAGAACGCGCTCGCGCTGGGCTATGGCCTGAACCAGGGCGCCCATACGCTGCAGGCCAACCTGCGCTATGACGACGACAGCGAGTTCGGCGGCAAAAGCACGGGCAGCCTGTCCTATGGCTACGCCATTACGCCGCAGTGGCGCGTCACCGCAGCGGCCGGCACGTCCTTCCGCGCACCCACGCTCTACCACCGCTTCAGCGAATACGGCGCGCCCGACCTGCAGCCCGAGAAGGGGCGCAACGTGGAGCTGGGCGCGCGGTGGACACAAGGAGAGAGCAGCGTGGGTGTCGTGGCGTACCGCAACCGCGTCAGCAACCTCATCAATTTCGGCGCCGCGGGCCGCTGTGATTCCAGCTTCGGCTGCTACGAGAACGTGGGCCGCGCCGAGTACAAGGGCGTGACGCTGTCGGCCGCGCACCGCATCGCGGGCGTGTCGCTGCATGGCTCCATCGACTGGCAGAACCCGCGTGACCTGGACAGCGGCAAACTGCTGGCGCGCCGTGCCAAGCGCTACGCCACGCTGGGTGCCGACACCTTGGTGGCAGGCTGGACGCTGGGGGCAGAGCTCTACGCATCCGCGCGCCGGTACGACAACGCGGCCAACACCAACGTACTGGGCGGCTACACCACGCTCAACCTCTACACCAGCAAGCGCGTGGCGCGCGACGTGACGCTGCTGGCCCGCGTCGACAACCTGGCCGACAAGGACTACCAGTTGGCGCGCACCTACGCCACCGGCGGCCGCACGTTCTACGTGGGCCTGAAGTGGGAGCCGCAGTAACGCCATCACCGACTGCCACACCATGAGCCGCTGTCCCGCCCTGGTCATCGCCGCGCCCGCCTCTGGGCAGGGCAAGACCACCGTCACCGCCGCTTTGGCGCGCCTGCACACACGCCAAGGCCGGCGCGTGCGGGTGTTCAAGTGTGGGCCCGACTTCCTGGACCCGCACTGGCACCAATTGGCCAGCGGCGCCCCCGTGCACCAGCTCGATCTGTGGATGACCGGCGCGGCAGATTGCGCGCAGCGCCTGCGCGCCGCGGCGGCCGAAGCAGACCTGCTGCTCATCGAAGGGGTGATGGGGTTGTTCGACGGCGAGCACAGCGTGGGCGACCTGGCGCAGCGCTTCGGCATACCGGTGCTTGCGGTGGTGGATGCCTCTGCCATGGGGGGCACGCTGGGCGCCATCGTGCATGGGCTGCGGCACTACCGTGCGGGCCTGCCATGGGCCGGTGTCTTGGCCAACCGCGTGGCGGGCGACCGCCATGCGCAGATGCTGCGGGACGGCTTGGCCGACGCTGCGGACTGGCTGGGTGCGCTGCCACGGGTCGTGGGTGATGCTGCGGGCGGCAGGGAGCCTGGTGGCCTTCTGCCCGAGCGGCACCTGGGACTGGTGGCAGCGCACGAACTGCCCGATGCCCTGCAGCGGCTGGACGCCGTGGCCGATGCGCTGGCCGTCACGCCCCTGGGCCGCATGTCCGCCGCGGACCTGCAGCGCTGGGCGGTGGACTTTGGCGGCACGCCCGTGGGCCGTGCCGCCATCACGCCGCTGCTGGCCGGCCGCACCGTGGCCGTGGCGGCGGATGAGGCTTTCTGCTTCATCTACGAAGCCAACATCGATACCCTGCAGCAGCTGGGCGCGCGCGTGGTGCGCTTTTCGCCGCTGTGCGACGCTGCGCTGCCAGCCTGCGACGCGCTGTGGCTGCCCGGCGGCTACCCCGAGCTGCACGCCGATGCGCTGGCCGCCAATACGGCCTTGCGCGACAGCCTGCAGGCGCACGTGGCGGCGGGTCGGCCCGTGTGGGCGGAGTGCGGCGGCATGATGGCGCTGCTGGAGTCCATCACCTTGGCCGACGGGCGCCGCGTGCCCCTGTGGGGGCTGCTGCCGGGTCATGCCACCATGCAGCGGCGCCTGGCCGCGCTGGGGCCGCGCGCGCTGCGCATGGGCACGCATGAGTTGCGCGGCCACACCTTTCACTACTCGGTCACCGACAGCCCGGCCGCCGTGTGCGCACACGCCCAGCGTCCCGATCACGCAAGGGCACCGGACGGCGGTGAAGCCGTGTACCGCCACGGCAGCATCCACGCGAGCTACTTTCACGCATGGTTTGCGTCCAGCCCGCAGGCGACCGCAGCTTTGCTGGGCGCGGAGGCGGGGCCATGAACGCGGCGCCGCAGACCATCGCCCGCAGTGAACTCATCCTGGGTGGGCAAAAGAGCGGCAAGTCGCGCCGCGCCGAACTGCTGGCGCGCCAGTGGCTGCAGGCCGCGCTGGCACACCGCGCGCTGCTGCTGGCCACCGGCCAGCCGTGGGACGACGAGATGCGTGCGCGCATTGCCCGCCACCAGCGCGAGCGTGCCGAGCGTGTGCCCGGCCTGCAGACCGAGGAAGAGCCGCGCGATCTGGCTCACGCCCTGGTGTGCCACAGCACCCCACAGACCCTGATCGTCGTGGACTGCCTCACCCTGTGGCTCACCAACTGGCTCATGCCGGCCGAACCCCAAGATGTAGAGCAAAAACAGCCTCTAGCGCGCGATTGGCAAGCGCAGGCAGCTCACTTTTTTGAAGCGTTGACGCACGCGCCCGGCCCCGTGGTGCTGGTGGGCAACGAGATCGGCCTGGGCGTGATCCCCCTGGGGCGCGAAGTGCGCGCCTTCGTGGACGCGCTGGGCGCCCTGAACCAGCGCGCGGCGGCAGCCTGCCAGCGCGTCACGCTGATGGCGGCGGGCCTGCCGCTTACCCTGAAGGACGCACCATGATGCCTCTTCGCTGGCGCCGCCAGCTTGCTGCCGCCGGCTGGCTGCTGGGCCTGCTGCTGGCCTTGCCCAGCGCCCACGCGGTGACCATCACCGACGACCGGGGCCGCGCGCTGCGATTCGACCAGCCGCCCCAGCGCATCGTGAGCCTGCTGCCGTCGCTGACCGAGAGCGTGTGCGAGCTGCAGCGCTGTGAGCGCCTGGTGGGGGTGGACCGCTACTCCAACTGGCCCGCGTCCGTGCGGCGCCTGCCCCAGGTGGGCGGCGGGCTGGACCCGAACATCGAGGCCATCGTCGCACTGCGCCCGGACGTGGTACTGCTGTCGGTCAGCAGCCGCGTCAGCGACCGGCTGGAGGCGCTGGGCGTGAAGGTGCTGGCGCTGGACCACAAGACCCATGCGGACGTGCGCCGCGTGCTGGGGGTGCTGGGTGAACTGCTGGCCGTTCCCCCGGAGCACGGCGCGGAGCGCGTGTGGCGCGTGATCGATGCCGCCGTGCAGGCCGCCGCGCAGTCGCTGCCGCAGCGCGCGCGCGGGGCGCGGGTGTTCTTCGAGGTCAGCCGCGGCCCCTATGCGGCGGGGGCCAGTTCGTTCATCGGCGAGACGCTGGTGCGCCTGGGCGCGCGCAACGTGGTCCCGCCCGAGCTGGGGCCCTTTCCGCGCCTCAATCCCGAGTTCGTCCTGCGCGCACAGCCCGACGTATTGATGGTGGCCAACCGCAGCATGCAGCCCATGACCCAATACCCGGGGTGGAACCACCTGGCCGCGGTCAAGGCGGGCCGCGTGTGCGACTTCGGTCCCGAACTGTCAGACGTGGTGGTGCGCCCCGGCCCGCGCATGGCTGAGGCCGCGCGCATCATGGCCCGCTGCCTGGCGGAGAAGTACGAATGAGCGCGCGCCTCCCGCAGCCCTCTACCATGATGGCGACCACCGCCATGCCAGCAACCTATGCCACCTCCTTACACCCCGACGCCAGCGGCCGCCGCGCGCGCTGGCTGGGCCTGTGGCTGCTGGCCGCCAGCGTGGCGCTGCTGCTGCTCGGCGCCAGCGTCGGCAGCACGGGCTTTGGCAGCTTGCTGAACCTGCGCGGCGACCCGCTGGCGCAGCAGATCGTGTGGGACATCCGCCTGCCGCGCACACTGGGCGCATGGTTGGCCGGCGCGCTGCTGGGGCTGGCGGGCGCCATTGCCCAGGGGCTCTTTCGCAACCCGCTGGCCGACCCGTACCTGCTGGGCAGCGCGTCGGGCGCGGCGCTGGGCGGCGCCGTGGCCATGGCCGTTCTGGGTGTGTCGCCCAGCACGGCGAGCTGGCTGGCGCGACTGGGCGTGACGGGCTTGGCCTTCGCGGGTGCTGCGGGCGCCGTGCTGCTGACGCTGGTGTTGGCGCGTGGTGTGCAACACACGCTGCGCCTGCTGCTGGCGGGCGTAATCGTGGGCGTGGTGCTTGGCGCTGCGCGCGACCTGATCCAGGTGGCGCAGCCCGCCATTCTGGAGCCGATGCAGGTCTTCACCATGGGCAGTTCGGCCTTCGTGGGCTGGCAGGCCTGCGCCATCATGGCTGGCGGCTGGCTGCTGTGTGCCGCCACGGCCTGGGCGTTGTCGCGGCTGCTGGACGGGTTGATGCTGGGCGAAGCCACGGCCGCCAGCCTGGGCCTGCCCATCGTGCCCATGCGCGCGGGGCTGGTGCTGGCGCTGGCCCTGGCCACCGGCACGGCCGTGGCGCACACTGGGCTGATTGCCTTCGTCGGGCTGGCGGCGCCGCACCTCGTGCGCTCGATCGCGCGCGTCACCCACCAGTGGCATGTATGGCTGTCCAGCCTGATGGGCGCGGTGCTGCTGCTGGCCGCCGACATCCTGGCGCGTTGGGTGGTGGCGCCGCAGGAACTGCCCGTGGGCGTGCTCACCGCCGCGCTGGGCGGCAGCTACCTGCTGTGGCTCATGCACCGCCGGGTGTTGGGAAGCTCGCTATGAAGAACATAGCTGTTAGCGCACGCCAGATAAGCGCCAGTATCGCAAATGCCTCTATATTGCGCGGCATTGACCTGGACCTGCCCGCTGGCCGCTGGACCAGCGTGGTCGGCCCCAATGGTGCGGGCAAGTCCACGCTGCTCAAGGTGCTGGCAGGCCTGCTGCGCCATGCGCGTGTGCAAGGGCGGGTGCAGTTGCTGGGCCGCGCGCTGGCCGACATTCCCGCGCGCGAGCGCGCCCGCCAACTGGCATGGCTGGGCCAGAACGAGTCCGCCGCCGAAGACCTGCCCGCCTACGACGTGGCCATGCTCGGCCGTCTGCCGCACCGTGCCTGGATGGCGCCGGCCAGCGATGCCGACCATGCCGCCGTGCAGCAGGCGCTGCACACCACCCAGGCGTGGGACTGGCGCGACCGTCCGCTGTCGGAACTGTCGGGAGGCGAGCGCCAGCGCGTGCTGCTGGCGCGCGCGCTGGCCGTGCAGGCGCCGGTGCTGCTCATGGACGAACCCCTGGCCAACCTGGACCCGCCGCACCAGACCGATTGGCTGCACACCGTGCGCGACCTGGTGGGGCAGGGCGGTACCGTGGTCAGCGTGCTGCACGAGGTATCCATCGCGCTGCAGGCCGACGACATGCTCATCATGGCCGCCGGCGGCGTGGTGCACCACGGGCCATGCCAGAGCACGGCCACGCACGCCGCGCTGGAGCAGGTGTTCGAGCGGCGCATCCAGGTGCGCGAGATCGACGGCCTGTGGATGGCGCTGCCCCGCATGGAGCGGTGAACGCGCTGCGCCCCTTTTCCCTTGAACCCCTTGCGACGGGCGGCCAACCGCAGAGGGCATGGAGTGTGAACGCATGAATTTGGACGCCGGTTTTGCCCAGGTCGCGCAGGTGCTGCTGTGGCCCGTACCCGTGCGGGTGGCGCTGGCCTTTCTCCGTGCCCTGTGGATGCGCGGCGCCATGCGCATGCAAGCTTGGCAGCGCTGGCGCCTGCCGCATTACCGTTCTGCGCGTGCCACCCGGCCTCTCGATGGAGGAGCTGGCGCTGCAGTTGGTGCGCCACATGCGGCCTTCCAGGCGCGGCGTGCTCCATCGTTTCCCGCGACGGCTTGATTTCCCAAAACTTCTTCTTGAGGCATTGCATGCAGATTGAAACTCCCCCCACCGAGAAACGCTACGACAAGGCCGAAGGCGAGCGCCGGGGCCTGGTCATCGTCAACACCGGCGACGGTAAGGGCAAGAGCACGGCGGCCTTCGGCCTGGCGCTGCGCGCGCATGGCCGGGGCAAGGCCGTGAAGGTCTTCCAGTTCATGAAGGTGCCCAGCGCCCGCTTCGGCGAGCACCGCATGTTCGAGCAGATCGGCCTGTCCATCGAAGGCCTGGGGGACGGCTTCAGCTGGAAGAGCAAGGACTTGGACCACTCCGCCCAACTGGCGCGCGACGGCTGGGTCAAGGCCCGCGCGGCCATCCTGTCGGGCGAGAACTTCCTCGTTGTGCTCGACGAAATCACCTATCCCCTGATCTATGGCTGGCTGCCACTGCAGGAGGTGCTGGACACCCTGGCGGCGCGGCCCAAGGACGTGCACGTGTGCCTGACGGGCCGCCGCTGCCCCGAGGAAATCATCGCCATCGCCGACACGGTGACGGAGATGAAGCTCATCAAGCATGCGTTCCAGGCGGGCATTCCCGCGCAGCGCGGCATCGAGGACTGAGGGGGCGCCGCGCCATGCTGTATGCGCAGACCATGCCTACCCCGTTGGGCGAGATGCTGGCCGTGGCTTCGGACCGGGGGCTGTGTCTGCTGGAGTTCCTGGGGCAGCCGGGTGTGGAGCGTGAATTGGCCCAGGTGCAGGCCGCTCGCGGTAAGGCCCTACATGAGAAGGGCAATGCGGTCACCGTGCTGCTGGCCAGTGAGTTGGCGGAATACTTCGGGCGCCGCCGCCGCGTGTTCGGTGTGCCGCTGGACCTGGTGGGCACGCCATTCCAGATCGCCGCGTGGCAGGCGCTGCTGGCCATCCCTTACGGCGAGACGCGCAGCTATGCACAGCAGGCGCGGACCATCGGCCAGCCCACGGCCACGCGCGCCGTCGCTGGGGCCAACGGGCAGAACAAGGTCTCCATCGTCGTGCCCTGCCACCGGGTGATCGGCAGCAACGGCAGCTTGACCGGCTTTGGCGGCGGCCTGCCGCGCAAGCGTGCGCTGCTGGCGTTGGAAGATACTTCCGCGCAGCGCGATTGGTTGAACGAGACGCCATAACGGCCCCCACGCCCACACCGCCGCCGAACGCGCGGCCTTTTATCGCGCCGTTGGGCGCACCGCCAGCGCCGACCAGAACCTCTGTCTGCAGCGCGAGCGCGGCCGCGTGCCGCTGGCACCGGTTGGTCCATGACGGCGACTGGGAGGTGCCCGGCGACCTATGGTGTTGATGGGGCAGTGAGCACCGCGGAATGCGCTCGCCGCTTGGCACCACAGGTGTCGATGGTAGAAAGGCGCCGCAACGCTTCCTGGCGAGCGGCGGTACTTCCATGAGGTGCCAGGACGCTCTGGCATTGCGTACAAGACGCTGCACTGGAACGGTACTCCGCCACGGGCCTGTAACCGGGCTGGCATACGTTGCCGGTGGGCGGGGTTTTTATCTACCTTTGGGGAGTCACCATGCAACCTTCGACTGTGGCTGTTTTTTGCATAGCTGCGCTGGCGCTGCTTTTGTTTCTGAGCGGCCTGTACGTCAGTGCGACCCGCGCTCGGTTTCGGATTCTGTGCGCAGGGGCAGACGATCCAGCCCATGCGCTGA
This sequence comes from Diaphorobacter nitroreducens, assembly GCA_003755025.1. Classification (GTDB taxonomy): domain Bacteria; phylum Pseudomonadota; class Gammaproteobacteria; order Burkholderiales; family Burkholderiaceae_C; genus Diaphorobacter; species Diaphorobacter nitroreducens. Next base: position 772,809 of record RJVL01000001.1, read on the forward strand.
CCAAGGCGGTGCGTGCCCACGGCAACACTGCCGAATATGCAGCCATGCTGGCGCTTCTGATCTACCTGCTGGGTCAGCGGAGTTCGGCGGAATGGGTCAGCTGGGTGATGGTGGGCGTGACCGCGTCGCGCTATCTGTTGGTGATCGGCGTGTTGGCTTCTGCCACGTTGGCGCGTCCCAACCCTTTCCGTGCCGTGGGGGCGCTGGGTACCTATGTTGGCGGTACCGTACTCGCATTGGCGTTGCTTTTTGCAGCGGCATAGATGTGGTGCGCAACGGTCTTGGGGCCGTTGTGTTTCGGGAGGGGCACCACGCACCGGCCATGAAAGAAGTGGTTCCAGGCGCACGCGAACCATGTCACTCGGCACACGCGCCCCTGAAGCTGCTGGAGGCGCTACCGGCGAGTCATTGCGCACCATGTTGTGAACGCAGGGCTACAGGCAGTTGTCCCATCACGGGTTGGTATGTGACCCTGGAAAACCCGCTTCATCCGCCCCCGAATGGACATAAAAAAGCGCCCTCGCGAGGCGCTGATTTTTCTGGCGGTGGCGGAGACTGTGAGATTCGAACTCACGGACGGTTGCCCGTCGGCAGTTTTCAAGACTGCTGGTTTAAACCACTCACCCAAGTCTCCGCGAAGCCGCCTATTGTAAGCGGGTGGCGGGGCGGCGCGGTGCTTGTGGTGTGGCCCTGTAGGGGCTCGTAGTCAGCGCTTTAGCGCAGCCGCCAGTTGGGCTTTGTTCATCTTGGAGCGCCCGGGGATGCCGCGTCGGCGGGCGTCCTCGTAGAGTTGCTCGCGCGTGCGGCCTTGCGGGCCCTGGTGCGACCGCTGGCCTCCGCGTACCGGGGCGGGCGTGTCCTGCAGTGTGTGGGGATCGGCCTGCTTGGCCTCGCCGTGCTGGGCACGTTCCTTGTTCACGGTGCGTGCGGCGATTTCTTCGGCGGTGTCCCGCTTTTCGCCGCGCTCCAGCAGGCTGTCCTTGATGTGCTCGTATTGGCGCTCGCGTTTGGCGCTCCAGGTGCGTTGGGGCATGGTGGCACTCCGCTGTGGAAATGGCTTCCAGCCTAGAAGGCGTGTGCGGGCGCGCCGTCGGCACCAGGCCTCCTTTGTCGTAGGACGCGGGCGGACTATGAGTGAAAATGGCTTTTAGCGCTTTACGGATAAGTGCTAAAAGCTATATTTTTAATAGCAAAATGATGCTACATCCCGAGTGACCGGAGCAGCGCCTCGGTGTCGGCATCCGTTGCGCTGGCAGGGGCTGCCGCTGGCGCGGGTGCTGCCGCCTGCGCCATGAGTGCGTCGGGGTCGGGCGCGTCCTGGGGTTCGAAGTCGTAGAGCTTGATGAACTGTGTGCGGTCGATCGCCAGTTCCAGATAGAAGATGTTGTTGCTGCCCGTGTAGAAGGTCACGCGGCGGGCCTCGGGCTGGTCGAGGTTGGCGTCCACGCTCAGCACCACCTGTTGGTTCAGCACCAGCATCTTGGGCTGGTTCTGCGTGATGTGAGTCTGCAGTTCGCGGCGCACCTTGCCGGTGAAGTCACCCACCACCTGGTTCATCAGTTCGCCCATGACGTTGCTGACTTCGTCAGAGGTGAAAGAACTGGCCAGCTCCTGCGCCGACATGCCCATGCTGAGCATGTAGCGCTCGTAGATTTCCATGGCTGCGGCGGCCGAGAAATTGATGATCACCAGCCCCGAGAAGCCGCCGTCGAACAGCACGAAGCAGCCAATGTCCGGCTTCAGGCAGGTCTTGGTGATGCGCTGCACCATGCCTGAGTAGTGCACGGGGCCCTGGGTGGCGACCGACAGCACACGGGTCACGGAGTTGCACAGCGAGACCAGCACGTCTTCGGTGCCGTAGACGACGGAAGTGGAGGGAGGAGTCATGGGGATGCGGTGAAAGTGCGGCGACGGCGAACGCAAAGGTGGCGAAGGCCAATGCGCGAATCATGACATGCCCTGCTGCGCACGCGGGTGCGCGAGGGCCCCTGTCCAACGTGGTTAACCGCTGTCGTTCATAAATTTTGAATCGAAACATCAATACGGTTGAAACTTACCGCACGGAGCGCACTCTAGACTGCGTCACATCACCAGAGCGCCGTCTCTGCTGCGGGTCCCATCCGCACAATCGCCGCGCACTGTTCCTCTACCGCCACCATTCCGTATGACCACCGCTTCCGCACCACGACCCGCGCGCTACGGCGCCACCGCCATCGCCCTGCACTGGATCCTGGGCCTGTCCATCGTGGCCGTGATTTGTGTCGGCTGGTACATGACGGGGCTGCCGTTTTCGCCCCAGCGCCTGAAGCTCTACAACTGGCACAAGTGGGCGGGCGTGGCCATCCTTGCGCTGTCGGTGCTGCGGCTGCTGTGGCGCCTGACCCACCGTCCGCCCGCATTGCCTGCGGCGGTGCAGGCAGCCATGCCGCGCTGGCAGCAGGCCGCGCACCATGGCGTGCATTACCTGATGTATGCGCTGTTCCTCATCGTGCCGCTGGTGGGTTGGGCCTACAGCTCGGCCGCGGGCTTTCCCATCGTTTTTCTCGGCCTGGTGCCGCTGCCTGACTTTGTGCCGGTCAGCCCTGCCCTGGCGGAGGCCATCAAGCCCCTGCATGCCATCAGCGCCTACGCCTTGACCGCCCTGGTCGTGTTGCACGTGGCGGCAGCCGTCAAGCACCAGCTTATCGACCGTGACGGCCTGGTAGGCCGCATGCTGCCGGCGCGTGGCTGAGCCCGTTTCTCTTCCTGTCCTGATCCATGAATGGAGCATTCACCATGATGCAGTCGTCCCTTCCCCGTCTTGCTGGCATCGCACTGGCCGGCGCCGCGCTGCTGGCCGCAGGCAGCGCCTTCGCGCAGCAAAAGCTCGTGCCCGAGCAGAGCGAGATCGTCTTCGTGAGCAAGCAGATGGGCGTGCCCGTCGAGGGCCGCTTCAAGAAGTTTGATGCCCAGGTCGCTTTCGACCCCGCCAAGCCCGCCACCAGCAAGGTGGCGTTCACGGTGGATACCGGCAGTGCCACGCTGGGCGTGAAGGAAACCGATGCCGAGCTGCCCAAGCCCGTGTGGTTCAACGTGCCCAAGTTCCCGCAGGCCACGTTCCATTCCAGCGCCATCAAGGCCCTGGGCGCGGGCAAGTACGAAGTGGCCGGCAAGCTCAGCATCAAGGGCGCGGCGCAGGACGTCGTGGTGCCCGTCACCCTGACCCAAAGCGGCGCCATCACCACCGCGGCGGGCAGCTTCGCCATCAAGCGCCTGGCGTTCAAGATCGGCGAGAACGAATGGGCCGACACGTCCATGGTGGCCGACGAGGTGCAGGTCAAGTTCAAGCTGGCCCTGACCGGCGTGCCCAAGCTTTAACGCTTCCCCTTTTTAATCACCAACCTCTACTACGGAGAAACCGACATGCGTTCCACCTTCCTGACCATCGCTGCCGCCGCTGTCCTGACCGCGGGTGCCGTGCACGCCCAGCCCGCCACGTACGCCGTGGACCCCACGCACACTTTCGCCACGTTCGAGATCAGCCACTTCGGCGCCAGCGTGAACCGCGGCCGCTTCGACAAGAAGGAAGGCACCGTGCAGTTCGACAAGGCCGGCAAGACCGGCAAGGTGGAGCTGACGCTGCACATCGACTCCGTCAATACCGGTACCGCGCCGTTCGACAAGCACCTGCAGAGCGCGGACATCTTTGACGCCGCCAAATTCCCCACCGCCAAGTTCGTGGGCGACAAGTTCACCTTCGAGGGCGACAAGCTCACGGCCGTGTCGGGCAACCTGACCATCAAGGGCAAGACGCAGCCCGTCACCCTGAAGGCCAACCAGTTCGCCTGCTACGACAGCCCGATGCTCAAGCGTGAAGTGTGCGGCGGCGACTTCGAGACCACGATCGATCGCACGGCCTTCGGCGTGGATTACGGCGTGCAGTACGGCTTCCCCAAGAACGTGCGCATCGTGGCGCAGATCGAAGCCGTCAAGCAGTAAGCCGGCAAAAACACGGGCCCGGCTGTCTAGGTCGGTCCTCCTGCCTCAAGGGCTGGTGCCGTCAGGTGCCAGCCCTTTTTTCATTGCGCACGCAAAACAGCCTTTACGCCCCCAACTGGTCCGCCAAGTCCAGCAGGTCGCGGGCGTGCAGGTCGTTGCCTGGGCGTGGCGAGACATCCTTGGCGTGGCCCGCGCCGAACTCCAGCGGCCGCTCGATATAGGCCGTGCGCAGGCCGCAGGCGCGCGCGCCCGCCAGATCGTCGTGGTGGGCGGCCACCAGCATCACCTGCTGCGGTGGCAGGTCGAACACGCGGGCCACGCCCAGGTAGGTGGCGGGATCGGGCTTGTAGGCGCGAAAGACCTCGGCGCTCAGGATGCAGTCCCAGGGCAGGCCGGCGCGCTTGGCCATGTGGGTGAGCAACCCGATGTTGCCGTTGGACAGGGTGGTGATGGTGTAGCGGCGTTTGAGCCGCGTCAGCCCCGCCACGCAGTCGGGCCACGGGGAGAGCCGGTGCCACACGCGGTTCAGGTGCACGCGCTCTTCCTCGCCCAGGTGCGCCAGGCCAAAGCGCGGCAGGATTTCGTCGAGGATCTGGCGGTGCAGGGCGTCGATCAGCGTCCAGCCCTGCGCGCCGCTCATCACCCGCGCCATCGCTGGCTGGTAGCCCGCGCGCCAGGCGCGGGCGAAGGCGTCGGCGTCCACGCGGGGGTGGTGCTGCTGCATTTCGCGCACGATGCTGCCGTGCCAGTCCACCACCGTGCCAAAGGTGTCAAAGGCCAGCACCTGCACGGTGCGGGCGATCTCCTGAAAAGCGGAATCAGCGTTCATGGTCGGCCCTGTGATGGCATTGCGCCGCAGCGTAGCACCTGTATCGCGTATGTGCAGCCGCCCCAAGCCCGTGCGCCGGCGGGGAAGTGCCATGCGTGCTATGGTCGCGCGCCCTGGGGTTAACCCTGGTTTCCGAGCCTTCCATGACTGTTTCTGGCACACCCACTTCCAGCACCGCCACACCCGCCGCCGATGCCGATGCCGCCAGCCCCGCGGACGAGCGCACGCTGGTGCGCGCCGTGCTGGCCATGGGCGTGGGAGGCTTTGCCATCGGCACCGGCGAGTTCGTCATCATGGGCCTGCTGCCCGAGGTGGCGCTCGACCTGGGGGTGAGCATTCCGCAGGCCGGGCACGTGATCAGCGCCTACGCGCTGGGCGTGGTGGTGGGCGCGCCGGTGCTGGCCGTGGCGGCGGCGCACTGGGGCCGGCGGGCGCTGCTCATGGCGCTGATGGCGGTCTACGCCCTGGGCAACTTTGCGTCGGCGCTGGCGCCAGTTTATGCGTCGCTGGGGCTGCTGCGGCTGGTCAGCGGCCTGCCGCACGGCACCTACTTCGGCGTCGCGGCGCTGGTGGCCGCGGCACTGTCACGGCCGGGCGAGCGCGCCCGGGCCGTGGGCTGGGTGATGCTGGGGCTGACCAGCGCGACGCTGGTGGGTGTGCCCATCGCGGCGGCGCTGGGCAGTCTGCTGGGCTGGCGCGCGGCCTTCGTGTTTGTGGGGGCCATCGCGCTGGCGGCGGTGTTCATGGTGCGGCGCTGGGTGCCCGACATGCCCGCGCCGCAGGGCGCCAGCCCCTGGCGCGAACTGGGCGCGCTGGCGCGGGGCCAGGTGTGGTTCACGCTGGGCATCGGCGCCATCGGCTTCGGCGGCATGTTCGCGGTGTTCAGCTACATCAAGCCCACGCTACTGGAAGTGGCCGGCATGCCGGCGGCGCTGGTGCCGTTCACGCTGTCGCTGTTTGGCTTGGGCATGGTGGCGGGCAACCTGGTGGGCTCGCGCATGGCGGACCGCGCACTGATGCCCACCGTGGGCAAGCTGCTGTGGTGGTCGGTGGCGATGATGGTGGTGTTCGTCGCGGCGGCGCACCACCCGCTGACGGCGGCGCTGTCCGTCTTCCTGCTGGGTACGGTGGTGGCCATCGGTCCCGCGCTGCAGATCCGTCTGATGGACGTGGCGGGCGATGCGCAGACCCTGGCGGCCGCGCTCAACCATTCGGCCTTCAACGCTGCGAATGCGCTGGGGGCCTGGCTGGGCGGTGTGGCCATCGCAGCGGGCGGCGGCTGGACTTCCACCGGCTGGGTGGGGGCGCTGCTGGGCCTGGGCGGCCTGGCTGTGTTCACAGCGGCGCTGGCCAGCGAGCGGCGGACACGGGCTCGCTGATCTGTTGTTTTGCTATCAAAAAAGAAGCTGCTGGCGATTGTTGGACGGGCGCTAGGTGCCTTTTTTACCTTAAGTCACTGCGCGCGGCCATGGTGGTGCGCAAGGTACACCCTCTCGTCCAGCGACGACAGCACCAGCGCCAACACAATCCCTACCGCCGCGCCCAGGGTGGTATCGAAGATGCGTGACAGTGCCATTTCCGCGGCTTCGCCATGGTGCGCCATGTTCGTCATCAGCAGAGCCATCGGCGTCACGAAAATCTGGCCCAGTGCGTAGTTGAACCCGATCACCGCCTCGGTCAGCACCTGCAGCACGGCCACGGCCAGCAGCAGCGTCCAGAACGATGGCTCGGACGAGAGGATCACCCAGGCGATGCCGGCGCCCACCACAGTGCCCAGCGTGCGCTGCCAGCCGCGGTGCACCGTGCCCGGCAGGTGCGCACCTTGCAGCACGGCCACCGCGCCAATCGACGCCCAAGCCGGGTGCGCCCAGCCCGCGGCGTGTGCCAGCAGGGCGGCCAGCGCGGCGCACAGCGCCACGCGTGCCGACTGCACGGGTGCGTAACCCGGCGTGAGGGGCTTCGGGGCGCGTGCCCCCGCCGCTGCCTGGACGGGTGTTGCGGCAGGCGGTGCTACTTCCAGGTCGCGCAGGCGGTCGGTCAGCAGGCACAACAGCCAGGCGGCGGCCACGCCCAGGACGGTGGCGCCGGCGCGCCCGGCCAGGACCAGCGCGCTGTCAACCGGACTGATCGCGGCGCTGGCCGCGAAGATGAAAATCACCGCTCCCGGCGCGCCCATCTGCATGCGGTGGGCCAGTGATGCCAGCAGCCCTGCCATGCCCGACAGGGCCAGCAGCATGGCTACCGGTCCCAGCCCCGACCAGGCCAGCAGCGACAGCAGCGCCACGGGCATGACCAGCAGCGCCCCGGCCCTGAGGACGACGCCGCGGCGGCGGGCCAGCGGCGCGAAGCGCCCGAACAGTGCCGCCAGAGCGCCCAGGCCGCCGAAGCCCGCCACCTGGGCCCAGGGCGAGACATGCAGCAGCCCGGCAACCAGGATCACCGCCAACGCCACCTGCGCGCCGGCAATCGTGGCGTTGCGCAACGAGGCGGGGCGCTGCAGCGACAGGCTCTCCCGCAGCCGCGCGGATGCCAACGCCTGGCGCAGAGCGTGGCCGTGGGAGCTGGGAAGAAGAGGGCCGGTTGGCAACGCCATGGCATCAGTCCTCGTGCTGGGCGCTGGCAATGCGCGCTTCGATCTGCTCGAAGGCCTGCAGCAGGGTGCGGGCGGTGGCCTCGTCCAGATCGGCCAGCAACTCATCCTCGATGGCGGCAAGGCGCTTGCGGATGCCGTTGGCCGTGCGCTTGCCAGCGGCAGTGAGATGCACGAGCTTGATGCGGCGGTCGCTCGCGTGCGCCTGGCGCTCGACCAGTCCCTGGGCAGCCAATGCGTCCAGCAGCCGTACCAGGCTGGAGCCGTCCAGCCCCACGGCGGCTGCCAGCTCGGTCTGCGAGATGCCGTCGCCCAGGCGGTGCAGGTGCACCAGCGGCGTCCAGACGGCGTCGCTCAGGCCTTCGGCGGCCAGTTGTGCGTCCAGCGTCTTGCGCCAACGCCGGCCCAGGCCCACGAGCCGCACGCCCAGCAGGCGCTTGGGGTTGGCGGGGCGGGCGGCATCGGACGATGAGGCAGCAGACATTTTGTTATTCTAACAAATCATTTGAATTCAAATGATTTGTCAAAAAATAAGGGCCGCGCACCATGGCCTGGCGGGCGGCCCTGCTGTGCGCTGCGCTTACTTGCGGCGCGCGGCGCTGCTGGCGACGGCCAGTGCGGTCATGTTCAACACCCGGCGTACGGTGGCTGCGGGCGTGAGGATGTACGCCGTGGCCGAGGTACCCATGAGGATCGGGCCCACGGTGACACCGCCGCTGGTCGTGGTCTTGAGCACGTTGTAGAGGATGTTGGCCGAGTCGATGTTCGGGCAGATCAGCAGGTTGGCCGAGCCGGTGAGCGTGGAGTCCGGCAGGTAGTTGTTGCGGATCTTGGGCTCCAGCGCGGCGTCGCCATGCAGCTCGCCATCGCATTCGATCTCGGGATGGCGGGCCACGAACAGGTCGCGCGCTGCGCGCATCTTGCGTGCCGAGGCGCGCTTGGACGAGCCGAAGCTGGAGTGCGACAGGAACGCCACCTTCGGCGGAATGCCAAAGCGCTGCACTTCCTGCACCGAGGACCAGGCGATGTCGGCCAGCTGCTCTGCCGTAGGGTCTTCGTTGACGTAGGTGTCAGCGATGAACAGCGTGCCGTTGTTGGTCGTCATCAGCGCGTTCAGCGCGGCGTATTGCTGCACGCCGGGTGCATGGCCCAGGATGCTGTGGATGCGTTCCAGGTGCGTCTCGTAGGTGCCCACCAGGCCGCAGATCATTGCGTCGGCATCGCCCAGCTTCACCATCAGCGCGGCGATGATGGTGTTGGAGCGGCGCACGGCTGCCTTGGCCACCTCGGGCGTGGCGCCGTCACGCTTCATGAGCTGGTGGTAGGCCTCCCAGTACTGGCGGAACCGCGGGTCGTCCGAGGGGTCGCAGATCTCCACGTCCTTGCCCGGCTGCATGCGCAGGCCGGCCTTGGCGATGCGTGCGGCAATCACCGCCGGGCGTCCGATGAGGATCGGGTGGGCGATACGGTCGTCGATCGCAAACTGCGCGGCGCGCAGCGCACGCTCGTCCTCGCCGTCGGCATAGGCCACGCGTTTTTGCGCGTTGGGCAGCGTCTTGGCGGCGTTGATCACCGGGCGCATCAGGATGCCGGTCTGGTACACGAAGCGCGACAGGCTCTCCTTGTATGCCTCCATGTCCTCGATGGGACGACTGGCCACGCCCGACTCCAGCGCTGCCTGCGCCACGGCGGGGGCGATCTTGAGGATCAGGCGCGAGTCAAACGGCGTGGGGATCAGGTAATCGGGGCCGAAGGTCAGCTCCTGACCGGCATAGGCGGCAGCCACTTCCTCGCTGATGTTTTCCTTGGCCAGCGCGGCGATCTGGCGCACGCAGGCCAGCTTCATGGCCTCGGTGATCTTGGTAGCGCCGCAGTCCAGCGCGCCGCGGAAGATGTAGGGGAAGCACAGGACGTTGTTGACCTGGTTGGGGTAGTCCGAGCGGCCGGTGGCGATGATGCAGTCCGGGCGCACGGCCTTGGCCAGTTCGGGGCGGATCTCGGGCTCGGGGTTGGCCAGCGCCAGGATGATGGGCTTGTCCGCCATGGTCTTGACCATCTCGGCCGTGAGCACGCCGGGGGCCGAGCAGCCCAGGAATACGTCGGCGCCGTTGACCGCGTCGGCCAGCGTGCGCGCGTCGGTCTTCTGTGCGTAGCGGGCCTTGGATTCATCGAAGCCGCCGGGGCGACCTTCGTAGATCACGCCCTTGGAGTCGCACATGAAGATGTTCTCCACCTTCACGCCCAGGCCCACCATCACGCCCACGCAGGCAATGGCGGCGGCACCCGCTCCCGAGACGGCGACCTTGACCTGGTCGATCTGCTTGCCCACCAGTTCCAGGCCATTGAGCAGCGCAGCGCTGGAGATGATGGCCGTGCCATGCTGATCGTCATGGAACACCGGAATGTTCATGCGCTTGGACAGCTCGCGCTCGATGTAGAAGCACTCGGGCGCCTTGATGTCTTCGAGGTTGATGCCGCCCAAGGTGGGCTCGAGTGCTGCCACGATCTCGATGATCTTGTCGGGGTCGCGTGCGTCCAGTTCGATGTCGAACACGTCCACGCCGGCGAACTTCTTGAACAGGCACCCCTTGCCCTCCATCACCGGCTTGCCGGCCAGCGGGCCGATGTCGCCCAGGCCCAGCACGGCCGTGCCATTGGTGATCACGCCCACCAGGTTGCCGCGCGAGGTGTAGTCGAACGCCTTGGTCGGGTCGGCCTGGATGTCCAGGCAGGGATAGGCCACGCCAGGCGAGTAGGCCAGCGACAGGTCGCGCTGGTTGGACAGGGGCTTGGTGGGCGTGACGGCGATCTTGCCGCGCGTCATGTTGCGGTGGTATTCGAGCGCGGCTTCGCGCAGTGCCGCTTCAGCGGCAGACAGGGGCTGGGTCATACGAAATACGAATGGTGCGGTGCACGAAAAAACAGGCCAACACGGGCCGGACAAGCTTACTGCATGCTGACGCAAACAGAGGGCCTGCACGGCAGCCTGCGTGGACGTCAACAAACCTTCCGCGCCCCGTGCGCCATACGGCACGCGGGGCGCGATCCTTCGGGTGGAAGGCGCGGGGCAGGGCGACGTTCAGTGGGCGTCGGCCTGCCGGGCGGCGAGCACGGCCGCAGAGGTGTCGCGGCTGGCTCCATTGAAGAAGATGTTCAGGACCACGGCAGTGATCGAGGCCAGCAGAATACCGGATTCGATCAGCGGATGGATGGCATGGGGCATCCACTGGCGGAAGTTGGGTGCGATCAGCGGGATCATGCCCACCCCGATGGACACCGCCACGATCATCGCGTTGTTGCGGTTCTTCTGAAAGTCCACGTTCGACAGGATGCGGATGCCCGTGGCCGCCACCATGCCGAACATCACCAGCCCCGCGCCGCCCAGCACCACGGTGGGCAGCGACTCGATCAGCGCCGCCATCTTGGGCAGCACGCCCAGCACGATCAGGATCATGCCGCCCGCCACGCACACCCAGCGGCTCTTGACGCCGGTGACGGCCACTAGCCCCACGTTCTGCGAGAAGCTGGTGTACGGGAAGGTGTTGAAGAGGCCGCCGATCAGCGTGCCCAGGCCGTCGGTGCGCAGGCCGCGCGTGAGATCGTCGCGCGAGATCTCGCGCCCCGTCATCTCGCCCAGGGCCAGGAACATGCCGGTGGACTCGATCATCACGACGATCATCACCAGCGTCATGGTCAGGATCAGGATGGGGTCGAACACCGGCAGCGCGATCTCGAATGGCAGCACCATGTCGAACCACTGGGCCTGGGCCACCTTGTGAAAGTCCATCAGCCCCATGGACGCAGTGACCACCCCGCCCACGATGATGCCCAGCAGCACCGAGATGTTGGCCCAGAAGCCTTTGCCAAAGCGCGCCACCAGCAAGATGGTGAGTAGCACGACGCCCGAGATGCCCACGCCTGTCAGGTCGGCATAGCGCGGGTTGGGCAGCGTGGGCACCACGGCGAAGCCCTTGGGCACTGGCGGCAGCGAGGAGCCGGGCGCGCCGGCGGCGGCCTGCGCCTCGGCCAGCCACTTGAGGTGCTCCGGGTTGGGCACGGCCGGGGCCGTGGGCCCTACGGGGTTGCCGAAGATCCAGTTGATGCCCACGCGCATCAGGCTGATGCCGATCACCGCGATGATGGTGCCCGTGACCACCGGCGGAAAGAACCGCAGCAGGCCGCTGATCACCGGCGCGATGAGCATCGAGACCACGCCCGCCCCGATCACCGCCCCGAAGATCAGCCCCGCGCCCGCCTGGCCGCCCGTGGCCTGCGCCATCGACACCATGGGCGCCACGGCCGCGAAGGTCACGCCCATCATCACCGGCAGCTTGATGCCAAACCACTGCGTGGCACCCCAGGCCTGGATGAGCGTGACCAGCCCGCAGACGAAGAGGTCGGCAGAGATCAGGTGCGCTACCTGCTCGGGCGGCAGGTTGAGCGCGCGCCCCACGATGAGCGGCACCGCCACCGCGCCTGCGTACATCACCAGCACATGTTGCAGACCCAGCGTGGCTGCGCGGCCCCAGGGCAGCTTTTCGTCAACCGGATGAACGTTCGTGGACATGGGTGTTCCTTGGAATCCTGGCTTGCTGTTCAAGGGGCTTCCGCCGTGCCGGACAGGGCTGCCATTGCGCACAGCAATCCATACAAAAACTGTATACAAAGTATGCGGAATTGCCTGTCGTAAGGCGACCCCGATCAAGGTCGAATTGCTAGGGGTTTGCCCTTGCTGCTTGCCAAGCGGTGGTGTCGGCAGCCAACGGCGCAGCTACGCCCGGCGGGGGCTCGCCACCAGTCGGCGCGATGGGATCGGCGCAGGGCGTAAAAAAGCCCGGCATGGGCCGGGCTGGAGCATTGGTGCGGCTGTGCGTCAGGCCGTCAGGTCTGCCAGGCTGCGCGCTATGACCTTGGTGGCGCGGCGCAGGTCTTGCAGCACCACGCGCTCGTCGGCGCGTTTGGCGTGCGATTCAAGCACCGTGCGCGGGCCCGCGCCGTAAATCACGCCGGGGATGCCGCGCTCCACATAAAGGCGCACATCGGTGTACAGCGGCGTGCCCACGGCGGGAGGCTTCTCGCCAAAGACTGCCTCGCCGTGTTGCTGGATGGCCTCCACCAGCGGCTGATTGCCGGGCAGCGGCGTCATGGCGTTGGCCAGCAGCAGGCGTTTGATGTCCACGCGTAGGGCGTCTGCGCTCCCGTAGCCGCGCTCGGTATTGAAGCCTTCCGCCGCCTGGGCGATCACGGCGCGAATCCGGGCCTCGACCTCGGCGGGGTTCTCCTCCGGGATCATGCGGCGGTCGAGCTTCAGCACCACCTTGCCGGGCACCACGTTGGTGTTGGTGCCACCCTCGATGCGGCCGATGTTCAGGTACGGGTGCTGGATGCCCGGCACCTTCGACGTCACCTGCCGGTACTGCACATTCTCGGCATACAGCGCGTTCATGATGGCCACCGCGCCCTGCAGTGCGTCCACGCCCGTGTGCGGCACGGCGGCATGGGCCATCTTGCCCTGCACGGTGACCTCCATTTGCAGGCAGCCGTTGTGGGCGGTGACCACCTCGTAGCTGAAGCCCGCGGCGATCATCAGGTCGGGCCGTGTCAGTCCCTGCGCCAGCAGCCAGCCGGGGCCGAGCAGGCCGCCGAACTCCTCGTCGTAGGTGAAGTGCAGCTCGATCGCGCCCTGCGTGGGCTTGGCCACCGCCTCCAGCGCGCGCACGGCGAAGGTGAAGGTGGAGAAGTCGCTCTTGCTCACCGCGGTGGCGCGGCCATACATGGCGCCGCCTTCGATCTGGGCGCCGTACGGGTCCCTGGTCCAGCCTTCGCCCGGCGGCACCACGTCGCCGTGGGCGTTGAGGGCGATGGTGCGGCCCGAACCCGCGGGCCCATAGGGCCGGCGCACGATCAGGTTGGTGATGGACTCCATGCCGTAATCCTTGACCTCCTGCGCGGAAACGGCGTGCTTCTCGGCCTCGAAGCCGAAGGCTTGGATCAGTTCAGCGGTGCGCTCGGCATGCGGTGCATTGTTGCCGGGCGGCGTGTCGGTGGGCACCTGCACCAGTGCTTGCAGAAAGCGCACCTGCTCGTCGAAGTGCTGGTCGATCCACGCATCCAGTGCGGCGTAGGTGGCTTGGCGGTCTTGGTTCATGGCGGAGCGTTCCATGGAGGGGTTATTCGGCGGCCAACTGCTGCAGCACATGGCTGAAGGCATCCACCGCCAACTGGATGTCGTCGGCGGTGCTGGATTCCAACGGGTTGTGGCTGATGCCGCCGTGCAGGCCGCGCACGAACAGCATGGCCTGCGGCATGATTTCGTGCAGTTTCATGGCGTCATGGCCGGCGCCGCTGGGCATGCGGTAGATGGGGACGCCCAGGGCGTCGACGGCCTTCTCCCAGCGGTGCTGCCAGGCGGGGGCGCTAGGGGCTGCGGCGACCTTCATGGCCAGCTCGGCCTTGTACTGCAGGCCGCGGCGTTGGGCGATTTCCTCCAGCTGGGCCAGCACGTCGGCCACCATGGCATCGCGCTGCGCATCGGTGGGCGCGCGCATGTCCATGCTGAAACTGCACTTGCCCGGCACCACGTTGATGGAGCCGCCTGGCACCTGCAGCATGCCGATGGTGGCCACGCTGTCGCCATCGCGCGCGGCGCGCTGCTCCATGTACAGCGCCAGCTCGGCCACGCCCAGGGCGGCGTCGCGGCGGCGGTCCATGGGCGTGGTGCCCGCGTGGCTGGCCATGCCCAGCATCTCGCAGACGTAGCGCACGCCGCCGTTGATGGACGTGACTACGCCCAGCGGGATGTCCAGTTCGTTGAGCACCGGGCCCTGCTCGATGTGCACCTCGATGAAGCCCAGGTAGCGGGCGGCATCGCGCCGCAGCTTGGGGATGTCGTCGATGCACAGGCCGGCGTGCTGCATGGCCTCGCGCATGGTGATGCCGTCGGCGTCCTTCTGGTCCAGCCATTCGTTGCGAAAGTCGCCGATGAGCGCGCCCGAGCCCAGGAAGGTGGCCTTGTAGCGCTGGCCTTCCTCCTCGGCAAACGCCACCACCTCGATGCCGAACGGTAGGCGCTTGGCCTGGCGGTGCAGCTCGCGCACGCAGGCCATGGGCACGAAGATGCCCAGACGCCCGTCGTACTTGCCGCCGTTGCGCACGGTGTCGTAGTGGCTGCCGGTCATCAAATACTTGCCGTCGGGTGTGGCCGGCTTGTAGCGGCCGACCACGTTGCCCACGGCGTCGATCTCGACCTCGTCAAAGCCGCAGTCGCGCATCCAGTGGCTGATGCGCTGGGCGCAGGCGCGGTGCGCATCGGTGAGGTAGGTGACGGTGAGCTGGCCCTTCTCGGCATAGCCCGGGTCGCTGTGCTGGGCCAGGCGCTCGTGCCAGTCCCAGACGTCGTTGCCCAGCACCGGCTCAGCGCCGAATTTGTCGTTCAGGCGGATCTCGGCAATGCGGTGGATGTTGCGCAGCGCCTCGGCGCGCTCAAAGTCGGGGTGGTTGGACAGGCGACGCGCGAAGGTGGCGATGATCTCCTGCCTCGCTAACCCCGTGCCGCGCGGCCCGCGCACCGCCAGGATGAAGGGAAAGCCGAAGCGGGCGTTGTAGTGGGCATTCAGTTGCTGGATGCGCGCGAACTCCTCGGGCGTGCAGTGGGTCAGGCCCGCCTGGCTTTGCTCGTTCGTGGACGCGGCCGTGAGCGCCTGCGCCACCATGGCCTTGCCCGCCAGCTCGGGGTGGGCGCGGATCAGCTCCAACTGCCGTTCCATGTCGGCGCCGTTCAGCACCTGCACCATGGCGTACTTGAGCTGGGCCAGCGAGCGGAAGGGGCGCAGCTGCAGCGCCGCCTCGGCGATCCAGGGCGAATGCTCGTACAGGCCGTCGAGCATCTGCAGGGCCTCGGCGGGGGAGGCGGCGTTGAGTTGTTCCAGGGTCCAGGCCATCGTGGCTCCTACTACTATCGAAAAAATAGCTGCTCGCGCTTATTAGATAAGCGTTACAGCCCGATTTGGCTTAAATGGCGGGTACGGGAAAGCGCTGCGCCCAGTGGCGCGCGAGGTCGATGCGGCGACACACCCAGACGTGGTCGTGGTGCTGGATGTGGTCCAGGAAGCGCTGCAGCGCCGTGATGCGGCCGGGACGGCCGAGCAGGCGGCAGTGCATGCCGATGCTCATCATCTTCGGCGCGTTGTCGCCGCCCGGATCGCCCTCGGCGTAGAGCGCATCGAACGTGTCCTTCATGTACTGGAAGAACGGGTCGGCGTGCGAGTAGCCCTGCGGCAGCGCAAAGCGCATGTCGTTGCAATCGAGCGTATAGGGCACGACGAGCTGGTGGTGCGCGCTGCCGTCGCTCTTGGCCACCTTCATCCAGAACGGCAGGTCGTCGCCGTAGTAGTCGCTGTCGTAGGCAAAGCGCCCGTCGTCGGCCACCAGGCGGTGGGTGCGGGGGCTGTCGCGCCCGGTGTACCAGCCCAGGCCGTGGTCGCCGCCGTGGCCGTAGAGCGTGTCGAAGATCTCCAGGCACTGCGCCATGTGGGCGCGCTCCACCTCCTCGGGCACGTTCTGGTAGTGGATCCACTTCAGGCCGTGGCAGGCCACCTCGTGGCCCAGCTCGGCGAAGGCCTGGGCCAGCTCGCGGTGGCGCTGCAGCGCAGTGGCCACGCCGAACACCGTGAGCGGCAGGCCGCGCTTTTCGAATTCGCGCAGGATGCGCCACACGCCGGCGCGCGCGCCGTATTCGTAGATGCCCTCCATGCTCATGTGGCGTTCGGGGTAGGCGGCCGGGTTGAACATCTCGGACAGGAACTGCTCGCTGGCGGGGTCGCCGTGGAGCACGCAGTTCTCGCCGCCCTCCTCGTAGTTCAGCACGAACTGCACGGCCACGCGGGCGTTGCCCGGCCAGTGCGGGTGCGGGGGCGTGCGGCCGTAGCCGATCAGGTCGCGGGGGTAGGGCGCCGTCGTGTCGTAGGTCATGGCGATACGGAGGAAAGGGCCATCGAAAGGTCGTTGGTCGGCAGGTCGCGGTCGAAGGTCAGGCCCGCCTCCACGTTGTCCAGGTGCTGCTGCATCAGCCGCACGGCCTGCGCCGCGTCGCCCGCGGCCAGTGCCGCGACGATGGCGGCGTGCTCCTCGTGCGAATGCTCGGCGGCGGTGGTGGACTGGTACATCAGCGTGATGAGGGCGCAGCGCGAGATCAACTCGCCCAGCAACTGGGCCAGCACGTCGTTGCCCATGAGCTCGGCCATGCGCACGTGGAAGTCGCCCAGCAGTTCGGTGCGCTGGCCCACGTCGTTGCCCTCCATGGCCTTCTTCTCGGCCGCCACATGGGCCTTCAGCGCGCGGATCTTGGCCGGCGTGCTCTGCGCCAGGAAGGCGCGCACCATCTCGGCCTCCAGCATGCGGCGCACGGCGAACACCTGGCGCGCTTCCTGGACCGAGGGCGCGGCCACGAAGGCGCCGCGCGCGGGCTCCAGGCGGATCAGGCGGTTCTGCGACAGCTGGAACAGCGCCTGGCGCACCAGCGTGCGCGACACGCCGAAATGGTCGGCGAGCTTCTGCTCGGCCAGCTTGGTGCCGGGCAACAGGCGGTGCTCGACGATGGCGCGCGTGAGGCTTTCGACGATGAAGCCGGTGGTGGAGGTTTCCATGCGGCCATCATAGTCGTGAAAGACAATTTTTGTATACAGTTTCTGTGGACTGTCGGGGACCCGGGGCGGACAGATCAGCATGTCGTTCGACACCGTCACGCCGGTGATCAAGGACGATACGGCGCGCTTTGCGCGATTGGTCAAGGAAGCCAAGGTTTCGATGGATTGACGGTAGGGCTTGTGCCGGCCGCGTGCTTTGGATAATGCGCGGCGGAGACAACGACCCATGACCATGACAGCCCCAGACCCCTTGCGCGACCCTCAGGCCTTCCTGCTGCACCTCTACCGCGTGGCGGTGCAGCGCGCCCAGCCCTTGCACAGCATGGCGCAGCATCTGCCGCCGCCACCCAAGGGGCGCACCGTGGTGCTGGGCGCGGGCAAGGCGGGTGCCTCCATGGCGCAGGCGCTGGAGGCGCTGTGGCCGCAGGATGCACCGCTGTCGGGGCTGGTGGTCACGCGCTACGGCCACATACCGCCGCGGCCCGAGGGGCTGGCGCAGCGCCTGGAAGTCGTCGAGGCCGCGCACCCCGTGCCCGACGCGGCGGGCCTGGCCGCGGCTGAGCGCATCCTGGCGCTGACCCGCGGGCTGACCGAAGACGACCTGGTACTGTGTCTCATCTCGGGCGGTGGCTCGGCGCTGCTCACGCTGCCGGCCGAAGGCATCACGCTGGAGGAGAAACAACGCATCAACCGCGCACTGCTGGAAAGCGGCGCCGCCATCGGCGAGATGAACTGCGTGCGCAAGCACCTCTCGCGCATCAAGGGCGGTCGCCTGGCGGCAGCCTGCGCGCCGGCGCGCGTCGTCACGCTGACCATCAGCGATGTGCCGGGGGACGACCCCTCCGTGATCGCCAGCGGCCCCACGGTCCCCGACGCCAGCACCTGCGCTGACGCGCTGGACATCCTGGCGCGCTACCGCATCGACATTCCCGCCGCCGTGCACACAGCGCTGCAGGCCGGTGCGCTGGAAACCCCCAAGCCCGGCGATGTCCGCTTTGCCGGCCATGCGGTGCACATGATCGCGACACCCCAGCAGTCGCTGCAGGCAGCGGCGGATGCGGCGCGCGCGGCGGGGGTGGCGGCGTACATCCTGTCCGACGAGATGGAGGGCGAGTCGCGCGAGGTGGGCAAGGTGCACGCCGCGCTGGCGCGTGCGGTGGCGCGCCACGGCCAGCCGTTTGCGCGGCCGTGCGTGATTCTTTCGGGCGGCGAGACCACGGTCACCGTGCGCCCGCGCGCCCCGGGCGCGCCGAAGGGGCGCGGCGGCCGCGCGGGCGAGTTCTGCATGGGCCTGGCGCAGGCGCTGCAGGGGCAGGAAGGGGTGTGGGCGCTGGCGGCCGATACCGACGGCATCGACGGCGTGGAAGACAATGCCGGCGCACGCGTGGCACCCGACACGCTGGCGCGCGCGGCGGCGCAGGGCGCACGCATCGGCGACCATCTGGACCGCAACGACGCCTACGGCTACTTCGAGCGGCTGGGCGATCTGGTCGTCACCGGGCCCACGCACACCAATGTGAACGACTTTCGCGCGCTACTTGTTTTGTAGCTTGCCACGCCTGCTGTTGCTGGATTTCAGATACGAATGCATCTGAATGCGGCTTCTATAAAGCGCTGGAAGCTCACTTTTTTGATCTGCTGGCGCGGGCGCGCCCTGCCTGAGTGCGCGCGGCCTGCCGGCTGTTCCCCATCAGGCGATCCGCGCGGCAACTGTCCTGGACGGCGCACCACAGGACGTGGCGTTTATCGCGTACAGAAGTTGTATACACTTTGATCGTAGGGAGGGGAGCGTATCAATCGCTTGCCCATTCGCCAGCGCATTCCTCATCACCATCGGCGGGCCGCGCCTTGCCATCAGGAGACTTCACCATGGGCCTCAGCACCCACGTTCTTGACACCATGCACGGTTGCCCCGCGGCGGGCATGGTGGTGGCGCTGTATGCCACGCAGGGTGACCAGGCCACGCTGGTCAAGCGCCTGGTGCTCAACCCCGATGGGCGCACCGATGCGCCGCTGTTCGACAACGCCAGCCTGCGCACCGGCACCTACCGGCTGACGTTTGATGTGGGGGCGTATTTCAAGGCGAAGGGCGTGATGCTGCCCGAGCCCTCATTCCTGGACCGCGTGAGCCTGGACTTCGGCATCGCCCACGCCGACCAGCACTACCACGTGCCGTTGCTGGTCAGCCCCTGGAGCTACTCCACCTACCGCGGGTCCTGATGCTGCAAGCCCGCGCCGTGTGCCGCGTGGCGCAGGGCAACGCGGAGCCAATTCTTGCGAGTCGCGCATGCCTGCTTTGGGCGGGCTGCGGCGGTGCAGATGCCCGCAGTCGCTACGGCTATTGCTGTGATTCGCGCCTTGCAAACCAGGGCGCGCGCCATCGCAGAGGCCTGTGCGGCGGCGTCTTAGAGCTGGCCCTCGGTCAGCGTGTCGAGCTGAAAATTCCCGGACTTGTCCCACAGCCAGGTGTCTGTGTAGGTCACGCGCGCCATGCGCGTGGGCACGGGGAAGGGCGCTGCCGCGCGCACCGTGCGTTCGATCTCGGCCACCACGTCGGGCGCGTGGCGGGGCGCACGCATCCAGCGCAGCGAAGTCACGCGGCCCGCGCGGTCGATGTCCACCTCCAGCACGCCAATGGCGTGCAGCAGCGGCGGCAGCTTGCCCTTGTAGATGCGCGCTGCATTCAGGCCATAAATGTGGCTGGCGGCATCCTGCCGGTAGGCGCGCGGGGTGGCCGCGGAGGACGCGCGTGCCGAGCCCTGGGCGGCCGGCACCGGACCGGTGACGCGCGCGTCGCTGCCCGGTAGGCGCGAGTCCTGGGCGGAGGGCGCCTCGGGCCCCGACTTGCAGGCCGAGACGATCGCCGCGACCAATGCCATCACCCCGGCGGGCAGCCACCACGTTCGGCGCGCACGGGATGCACGCTGGGCCGAAGAGGACTGGGCAGAAGGCAGCTGTGGCATGGTGTTTGTCGCTATGCTGTACCGCGGCCACGACCAAGGCGGTGGCGCGCATGAATCAAGCTGGAGGAATCAGCGAGTGAAGGCATTGGACTGCCTGCTGGAGCGTATCAAGACCGCACCCGCCTGCCTGGTGACGGTGGAGTCTACCCAAGGCTCGGCGCCGCGGGAAGCCGGGGCATGGCTGGCGGTGTTCGCGGTGGGCAACGACTTCGTCGGCACCATCGGCGGCGGCCATCTGGAACTGCAGGCGCTGCGCGAAGCGCGTGAACGCCTGGCGGAGCACCTGGCTGGCAACCCTTCGCGCATGCCGCTCGTGCGATATGGGCTGGGCCCCAGCCTGGGGCAGTGCTGCGGCGGCGTGGTGCAGCTGCGGTTTGAATGCGTGGGGGCTGCTGACGCGCCGGCCTTGCGCGAGCGCCTGGCACCGCGGCTGCAGCCGGTGGCGCTTTTCGGCGGCGGCCATGTGGGGCATGCACTGGCGCGGGTGCTGGCACCGCTGCCGTTTGCGCTGCACTGGATCGACAGCCGCGATGGCGTGTTCCCGCCGCAGGAGGACGACGCGTCCGTGGTCTGTGAACAGTCCGACCCGGTACAGGCGGCCGTGCCGGGCCTGGCGCCGCAGTCCTTCGTGCTCATCATGAGCTTCAGCCACGCGGAGGATCTGGACATCGTGGCGGCGTGCCTCGCACGGCAGCGTGCGCGCGGCGATCTGCCGTTCATCGGCCTGATCGGCAGCCGCACCAAGTGGGCCACCTTCCGCCACCGGCTGGCGGCGCGGGGGTTCTCGGATACCGAGCTGGCGCAGGTGACCTGCCCGATCGGCGTGCCCGGAATCGCCGGCAAGCAGCCCGAGGTGATCGCCGTGGCCGTGGCCGCGCAGTTGCTGCAGCGGCTGGCCTGAGATTGCGTATAAAAATGGCTGCTGGCGCTTATGGAGCGAGCGCCAGCAGCTATTAATACAGGAGTTGCGTGGGTCACGCCAGCGTATAGGCCGTCTTCACCGTCGTGAAGAACTCCTGCGCATAACGGCCTTGTTCCCGCGGGCCGTAGCTGGAGCCCTTGCGCCCGCCGAAGGGCACGTGGTAGTCCACCCCGGCCGTGGGCAGGTTCACCATCACCATGCCCGCCTGTGCATGGCGTTTGAAGTGCGTGGCGTATTTCAGGCTGGTGGTGGCAATGCCGGCGGACAGGCCGAATTCGGTGTCATTCGCCACGGCCAGGGCTTCGTCGTAGTCGCGCACGCGGGTCACGCTGGCCACGGGGCCGAACACCTCTTCGCGGTTGATGCGCATCGCCGGCGCCGTATCCACGAACAGCGCGGGCGCCATGAAGAAGCCTTCGTTGCCGCTGCCCGTGTGGCAGGCCACGCGCAGGCCGCCGGCCGCCAGCACGCCGCCCTCGGCCTTGGCGATCTCTACGTACGACAGGTCTTGCTCCAGCTGCGCCTGGCTCACCACCGGGCCCACGTCGGTGCCCGTGGCCAGCGCGTCGCCCACTTTGATTTTCGCCATGCGTGCCTGGAGCGCCTCGATGAACTTCGGGTAGATGCCCTGGGTGACGATCAGGCGGCTGGACGCCGTGCAGCGCTGGCCCGTGGAATAGAACGCGCTCTGTGCGGACAGCTCCACCGCCTGCGCGAGGTCGGCATCGTCCAGCACCACCTGCGGATTCTTGCCGCCCATCTCCAGCTGCACCTTTTTGCCGTTCTGCACGCACGCCTGGGCGATGCCGCGGCCCACGCCGACCGATCCGGTGAAGCTGATGGCGGCCACGCCGGGGTGCTGCACCAGCGCCTCGCCGATCACGCGCCCGCGGCCCATCACCAGGTTGAACACGCCGGCGGGGATGCCCGAGCGGTGGATGATCTCGGCCAGCGCCCACGCGCTGCCGGGCACCAGGTCGGCGGGCTTCAACACCACGCAGTTGCCGAACGCCAGGGCCGGCGCGATCTTCCAGGCGGGGATGGCCATGGGGAAGTTCCACGGCGTGATCAGGCCCACGACGCCGATGGGCTCGCGCGTGACCTCCACGCCGATGCCGGGCCGCACCGAGGGCACGGTCTCGCCCGCCAGGCGCAGGCATTCGCCGGCGAAAAACTTGAAGATCTGCCCGGCGCGGGCGACTTCGCCGATGCCTTCTGCGCGGGTCTTGCCTTCCTCGCGCGCCAGCAGCGCGCCCAGTTCCTCGCGCCGCGCGAGGATTTCATTGCCGATCTTGTCCAGCGCATCGTGGCGCGCCTGGATGCCCGACGTGCTCCATGCGGGGAAGGCAGCGGTGGCGGCCGCCACGGCGGCGTCCACGTGCGAGGCGTCGCCCTGGGCGTATTCGCCCACCACATCGGCCAGGTTGCTGGGATTGGTGTTGGGCGCGGCCTGGGACGTGGAAACCCATTCGCCGTTGATGAGCAGGCCGTGGGGGGAGGAAGCAGACATGGGAATCCTTGGGAAGTGTGTGGACAGAGAAAAGGAGAGGCGGGCACGGCCGTGAAGGCGTGCCATTTGAAATATTGGAACACTAATATATTAGTGCACGAATGCGAGAATCCACGTATGCCCATACTGACCAAGTTCCGCCTTGACCGTTCGCGCCTGGCCGCCCCGCAGGTCTTCGAAAGCCTGCGCGAGGCCATTCTGACGCTGGAGCTGGTGCCCGGCGCGATGCTGGTGCGCAGCGACCTGGCCGGGCAATTCGGCGTGAGCCAGACGCCCATCCGCGAGGCGCTGCTGCGCCTGGAAGAGGAGGGCTTGGTGGAAGTCTTTCCCCAGCACGCCACGCTGGTCAGCCGCATCGACGTGGCGGCTGCGCGCGAAGCGCACTTCCTGCGCCGCTCCATCGAGCTGGAGATCGTGCGCACGCTGGCGCTGCAGCCGCCCCCCGGCCTGGTAGTGCAATTGCAGGCGCAGTGCGCACTGCAGGAATCGCTGGCCGCCGCGCAGCGCTATGACGACTTTCTGGGTGCGGACCATGGCTTTCACCGCCTGATGTATGAGGCGGCCGGCGTCATGGGCCTGTGGGCGCTGGTGCGCCGCTACTCCGGCCATGTGGATCGCTTGCGCCGCCTGCACCTACCCACCGCAGGCAAGACGGGCGTCATCATGCGCCAGCACCGGGCCATCCTCGACGCCATTGACCGGCAGAACGCTCCCGCGGCCCAGGAGGCGTTGCGCGAGCACCTGTCGGGCACGCTCAGCGCGGTGGACGACGTATGCGCCCAGCATCCGGATTACATCCTGCAGGGTTAGGGACAATCCCTGGGCCATTCCAGCGGCCGTTGCCAGAAAAGTGCATACACTTCTTGTTCACAAAACGGGTCGCAGCGGTGCCCCGGCAGCTTCCTGCCACGGTGCGCGGCCCCTCTTTTTCTGCTCAGAGCGCCCGCAGTGGTGAGCAGCTTGCAGGTGGCCCGCCGGGCCGCCAAGGTTGAAACACGATGGAAAGCTACTTCCTCGACTGGGCCAATCTGCTGCTGCGCTGGCTGCACGTCATCACTGCCATCGCCTGGGTGGGCTCCTCGTTCTACTTCGTCTTTCTGGACAGCAGCCTCACGCCGCCGGTCGACGAGGACCTGAAGCGCCAGGGCGTGAACGGCGAGCTTTGGGCTGTGCATGGCGGGGGCTTCTACCACCCGGTCAAGTTCAACGTGGCGCCCCCGAAGCTGCCGGACCATCTGCACTGGTTCTTCTGGGAGAGCTATACCACCTGGCTCAGCGGCTTTGCGCTGCTCACGGTTTCGTATCTGTGGAACGCGGGCATCTACCTGGTGCATCCGGCTAACCCGCTCATGTCGCCCGCCATGGCCATCGTGGCGGCACTGGCCTTTCTGGTGGTGTTCTGGCTGCTGTACGACGGCATCTGCCGCGTGTTCGGCCAGAAGGCCAACGGCGATGCCACCGTGGGGGCGCTGGTGCTGGTCCTGGTGTGCATCGCCGCGTGGCTGGCCTGCCGCATCTTTCCCGGCCAGGCGGCCTTCCTGCTGATGGGCGCGATGCTCGCCACCTCGATGAGCGCCAACGTGTTCTTCTGGATCATTCCCGGCCAGCGCAAGGTGGTGGCGGCACTGAAGGCCGGCCAGCCGGTGGACCCGGTGCATGGCAAGCGCGGCAAGCAACGCAGCGTGCACAACACGTACTTCACGCTGCCGGTGCTGTTCGCCATGCTCTCCAACCACTACGGCTGGCTCTACAACCATGGGCAGAACTGGCTGGTACTGATCCTCATGATGTTCGCAGGCGCGGCCATTCGCCAGTTCTTCGTGATGCGCCACGGCTACAAGCTGGGCCGCAACGGCCATCCCTGGCCCTATGCGGCCGTGGGCGTGGTGGTGCTGCTGGGCGTGGTGGTATGGCTCAAGCCGGCTGCGCCGGCCGTGTCCGCCGCCGCGCCGGCCGCCGCAGGCTACGAACAACTGCACGCCGTCATACAAAAACACTGCGTGGTGTGCCACAGCGCCAACACCGCGCAGAAGAACGTGAAGTTCGACACCCCGCAGGACGTGAAGAGCCACGCGCAGCAGATCTACCAACAGGTGGTGCAGCTGCGCAAGATGCCGTTTGGCAACCCGGGCGCACTGTCCGACGAAGAGCGCGAAACCTTCAAACGCTGGTACGAAAACGGCGCCAGCATCGCGCCCTGACGCCCCCCGGTATTGCGGGCATCATCCGGGGCCATGCACCTTTACCGATCTGCGCTCCTGCGCTTTGCCGACGACGGCACGGCCCTGTACGAAGAAGACGGCCTGTTGGCCACCGCACCCGATGACCGGGGCGTGCAGCGCGTGCACGCCGCCGGCGCGTGGCGCGCGCTGGCGCCCCTTTATTTTTCTCAGGCCTCGCAGCCGGTGACCCACTGGCCTGGCCGCATCATTGCACCCGGCTTCGTGGACATGCATGTGCACTACCCGCAGCTGGACGTGATCGGCTCGCCCGCCGAAGGCCTGCTGCCCTGGCTGGAGAACTACACCTTTCCGCACGAGTCGCGATTCGCCGATGCCGGCTACGCCGCGGGGGTGGCGGGCTTCTTCCTGGATGAGCTGCAGCGCAACGGCGTGACCACGGCGCTCACCTTCGCCACCTCGCATCCGGGCTCGGTGGATGCGCTGATGGCGCAGGCACATGCGCGGCGGCTGCGCCTGATTGCCGGCAAGGTGCTGCAAGACCGCCACTCGCCCGACGGCGTGCGCGACGCGACCGAGCAATCCCTCATTGATACCGAAGCGCTCATCCAGCGCTGGCACGGCAAGGGGCGGCTGGGCTATGCGATCACGCCGCGTTTTGCCCCCACCAGTACGCCGCAGCAGCTGAGCGGCGCGGGTGCTCTGGCCGCGCGCTACCCCGACGTATGGGTGCAGTCCCATGTGGCGGAGAACCAGCAGGAGATCTGCTGGGCGCGGGAGCTGTTCCCCGGCACGCGCAGCTACCTGGATGTGTATGCCCGTGTCGGCCTGCTGCGTGAGCGCGCGGTGTACGCGCATTGCATCCATTTCGACGACGAGGACCGCGCCGCCATGCGCGAGAGCGGCGCGGTGGCTGCCGTGTGCCCCACGAGCAACCTGTTCCTGGGCAGTGGCCAGTTTGACTTTGCGGGCGCGGACCGCATGGGCTTCGGCTACGGCTTGGCCAGCGACGTGGGCGGCGGCACCAGCTTCAGCCCTTTCCACACGATGCTGGCCGCGTACTACGTAGGCCGGGAGGGGCAGACCAAGACGGGACTGAGCCTGGCGCCGCAACGGCTGTGGTGGCTGCATACCGCCGGTGCCGCGCGGGCGTTGGGGCTGGATGGCGTGGTGGGCAACCTGGAGCCGGGTTGCGAAGCCGACTTCGTGGTGCTGAATCCTGCAGCGACCCCGCTGCTGGCGCGGCGCACGGCGGGCGCCGCCCACCTGGACGAACTGCTGTTCGCGATGATCGTGCTCGGCGACGACCGTTTGATCGAGCGCACGGTCATTGCATGAAATATTTGCCTCTGACGCTTATGTATCAAGCGCCAGCAGCTATCATTTAAGTAGCTTTCATTCACCTAGAATACGCGCCAGGAGTACCCCATGAGCATCAAGAGCGACAAATGGATCCGCCGCATGGCCGAGCAGCACGGCATGATCGAGCCGTTCGAGCCCGGCCAGATCCGGCAGCAGGGCGGGCGCAAGATCATCAGCTACGGCACCAGCAGCTACGGCTACGACATTCGCTGCGCGCGCGAATTCAAGGTCTTTACCAACATCCACAGCACCGTGGTGGACCCGAAGAACTTCGACGAAAAGAGCTTCGTGGACTTCGAAGGCGACTACTGCATCATCCCGCCCAACAGCTTCGCGCTTGCGCGCACCGTGGAGTACTTCCGCATCCCGCGCGACGTGCTCACCGTCTGCCTGGGCAAGAGCACCTATGCGCGCTGCGGCATCATCGTCAACGTCACGCCGTTCGAGCCCGAGTGGGAAGGCTACGTGACGCTGGAGTTCTCCAACACTACGCCGCTGCCCGCCAAGATCTACGCGGGCGAGGGCTGCGCGCAGGTGCTTTTCTTCCAGGGTGACGAGGAATGTGCCGTGAGCTACAAGGACCGCAACGGCAAATACCAGGGCCAGCACGGGGTGACGCTGCCCAAGGCCTGAAGGACCTGCCTAAAGGACCGCGGCCTGGACCGTGGGGTGCGCGCCGACTCCTGCGCCGGCGCTTGCCGCCGTCCTACACGCAGGCTGGCCCTGCGCCGGTGGTACGGCTGCGTGGCGCTGCCTAGGATGGCTGCAGTGTTTCAGGAGTACTGCATGTCCCGCCCCATCCATGATCCCGCCTCCCCCGCTGCGCCCCGGCCATGGGATCCGCCCGTGAAGTCTGCGCCCACGCCCAGCCTCTGGATGTGGCTGGGTGCCGCCATCGTCATCCTTGCGCAGTTGTGGGTGCTGCAGGCGGTGGTGGAACGCCACACGCACCAAGCCCACGAACGGATGGCGAAGTACGTCAACCACACGCTGCAGCCGCGCCCGTCGCAGGACATGTTGCTGGCCGCGCAGTAGTGCGCGGCGCGAAATCCCGAGGGTGCCGCCGCGGGCGTAACATCGGCGGCTGGTGCGTCGTGCACGCAGGAGATCACCCATGAGATGGGAAGGCAATCGCGAATCGGACAACGTGGAAGACCGGCGCAGCGGCGGCGGGGGCGGCTTCATCGGCGGACGCTCGATCGGCATTGGCACCATCGTTGTGGCGCTCATCGGCTGGGGTGTGTTTGGCATCAACCCGCTGACCACCATCGGCGTACTGTCGGGCGGGGGCGCGCCGCAGGTCCAACAGGGGCCGGCCCAGCGTCCGCCGCAGGGCGACCGTGAGGCCGCCTTCGTCTCCACCGTCCTGGCGTCCACGGAGGATGTGTGGGCGCAGGTGTTCCAGCAAGGTGGGGCGCAGTACCGCCAGCCCAAGTTGGTGCTCTACCGCGGCGCCACGCCCACGGCCTGTGGTACGGGGCAGAGCGCGATGGGGCCGTTTTACTGCCCCGGGGACCAAAAGGTGTACCTGGACATGGATTTCTTCGACACCATGAGTCGCCAGCTGGGTGCGCCAGGCGAATTTGCCCGCGCCTACGTGATCGCGCACGAGGTCGGCCACCATGTGCAGACCCTGCTGGGCACCACCGGCAAGGTGGACGGCATGCGCGGGCGCGTGAGCCAGCGCGAGCAGAACGCGCTGTCGGTACGGCTGGAGCTGCAGGCCGACTGCTACGCCGGCATTTGGGCCCACCATTCGCAACAGGCCAAGAACTGGCTGGAGCAGGGCGACATCGAGTCCGCGGTGAACGCCGCCGAGCAGATCGGTGACGACGCGCTGCAGCGCCAGCAGACTGGCACCGTGCGGCCCGATGCCTTTACCCACGGCTCCAGCGCGCAGCGCGTGCGGTGGTTCACGCAGGGGTTCAAGACCGGCAGTGTGCAGGGCTGCAACACTTTCAACGCACAGTCGCTTTGACACCGTGAACGCACGCTAAGCCGTCGTTTTCGCGCCAAGCAGGAGACGCCCCGGTACAGGCCGTTGACGGCCTTGTTGGCCTTCGCCGCTGCTGCAATGCGACAATAGCGGCTTCATGACACAACCCTATTCCACTCTTGCGCTGGCCGAGCCGCTCAAGCGCGCCGTAGCCGAGATGGGCTACGAGAACATGACGCCGATCCAGGCGCAGGCGATCCCTGTCGTGCTGACCGGCAAGGACGTGATGGGTGCGGCGCAAACCGGCACCGGCAAGACGGCGGCCTTTTCGCTGCCGTTGCTGCAGCGCCTGCTCAAGCACGAGAACAGTTCAGCCTCTCCCGCGCGCCACCCTGTGCGGGCGCTCGTGCTGCTGCCCACGCGCGAGCTGGCGGACCAGGTGGCGCAGCAGATCGCGCTGTACGCCAAGTACACCAAGCTGCGCAGCACGGTGGTGTTTGGCGGCATGGACATGAAGCCGCAGACCATCGAGCTGAAAAAGGGCGTCGAGGTGCTGGTGGCCACGCCCGGCCGTCTGCTGGACCATATCGAGGCCAAGAACGCGGTGCTCAATCAGGTCGAGTACGTGGTGCTGGACGAGGCCGACCGCATGCTGGACATTGGCTTCCTGCCCGACCTGCAGCGCATCCTCTCCTACCTGCCCAAGCAGCGCACCACGCTGCTGTTCTCCGCCACCTTCTCGCCCGAGATCAAGCGCCTGGCCGGCAGCTATCTGCAGGACCCGATCACCATCGAGGTCGCGCGCCCCAACGAGACCGCCTCCACCGTGGAGCAGCGCTTCTTCGCGGTAGACGGCGACGACAAGCGCCGCGCCATCCGCCATGTGCTGAACGAGCGCGGCCTCAAGCAGGCCTTCATCTTCGTGAACAGCAAGCTGGGCTGCGCGCGCCTGGCCCGCAGCCTGGAGCGCGACGGCCTCAAGACCGCCGCGCTGCATGGCGACAAGAGCCAGGACGAGCGATTGAAGGCGCTGGAAGCCTTCAAGAGCGGCGAGGTGGACCTGCTGGTCTGCACCGACGTGGCGGCGCGGGGCCTGGACATCAAGGACGTGCCTGCGGTGTTCAATTACGACGTGCCCTTCAATGCAGAGGACTACGTGCACCGCATCGGCCGTACGGGCCGCGCCGGCGCATCGGGTCTGGCTGTCACGCTGGCGGCCAGCAGCGATACCCGCCTGGTGGCGGATATCGAGAAGCTCATCAAGAAGAAGATTGAGCTGGAACCGCTGGAATTGCAGGAAGATCGTCCGCGGGGCCGCTACAACGACGGCCGCCGCGCCTGGGGCGGCGACGATTCGGGCGAGGGCGCTCCAGCCGCCCCCCGCAGTCGTGAGCGCAGCGCGTACCGCTCCGCGCCTGCGGCGTCTCGCGATCCGTTCTTCGACAAGCCTTACGAGGCCAGCACCTCGGCCGGTGCGTCGGCGAGCTGGGAGGTGGCACCCAAGGCATCGCCCGCGCGTGGCGGCATCTCCGCCAACATCAAGCCCAAGCGCAAATTACCCGCCTTGTTCAAGGCACCGCAGGCCTCTACGGCCGAGCCATCAACCCACTGAAAACACAGGCCGCCGTTCAGCGGCCTTTTCAATAAAAAATGCGCCTAGCGCTTGCGGAATAAGCGCTGATAGCTATGTTTTTAATAGCGAGTGCTAGGGGTGATTGTGCCCGCCAGGGCCCGCCAACTGCGCGATCAGGGGGGCATCCACGGCGCCAAAGGCGAGCACTGTGCCGCCGCGCTGCGCGGCAAAGGCCTGTGCGGCCTCCCGTGTCGAGAACGCGGGCAGATTGCCGGCGCGCATCGGCCCCCGCGCCGACGAGCCGTGCACGTAATAGGCAGACAGCGCGTCCGTCCAGCGGGCACCGCCCGCGGCCGTAGGGCGAGCGGTGTCGGTGACGTAGTGCGCCATGATGTCCCGTGCATTGCGGCCGGGGCTGTAGCGGGCCACGTCCTGCAGGTACATGAACAACGACAGGGGCGAGTCGAAAAACTGTGCGTCGCCATTGCGAAAGATGACCTGCGCCGCCCAGTCGGGCGAACGGGCGGGGAACATGCCGCATACGGGGCAGCGCGCATCCACCGGAATGGGGCGCGCTGCCGTGGGCGGCAGGCCTGACGCGGGGTCGTACGGCGTCGGGGGTGCGACGATGCACACGTCCGGCTCCAGGGCGGGAGCCGGCTCGGGCCGCAGCGCGCTGCGCAGGCCCGGCACGCCCCAGAGCCCGCCCGCCGCAGCTGCAAACACCAGCGCGCCCGCAACCATGCGCCTGCGGCGTGGCTGGTGCGGCGGAGGACTCAGGGTGGATGCAGACATGGTGCAAGGGCTGTTACATGCGGGTGTCGTGCAGCGCACCGCCGCTCAGGTCCACCATGTCGAGCTTGATGTCCGCAAAGCGCAGCACCTTGCCGCCATGTTCGCCGGCGAATTTGGCCGCATCGGCCTCCTGCGCGAAGCTGGCGATGGTGGGGCCCATGGAGCCATGCCGCTTGCTGCCCAGCACGTAGACGGCGGTCTTGGCGTCGATCCAGTGGCCTTTGGGTTCGTTCCAGTCGGCCTTGCCCATGTCCTGCACGTACACGGCGCGCACTGCACGCACTTGTTCTCCGGCGAGCAGGGTGTTGAACAGTTCGATGGTGTCGCAGAAGAAGGACGGCTTTTCCTGGCCCGCGTAGTGGATCTGCGCCTTGGGGCCGGGGTAGTCTGCAAGCAGCATGCCGTCGAGCTCGCAACTTGTGGAACGGTCGATCTCCACGGGCGCAAGGGACTGCTGTTCGGCTGCCTTGTCGCCGCAGCCAGCCAGCAGGCTGCTGGTGGCCAGCGCCGTGAAGGCGGCCATGCCCAGTGCACGGCGACGGGTGATGCAGGAACAGGTCATGGCTTGAATCTCCAGTTGGCGATGGCGAGCGGCAGGGCGATCCACGCCAGCATCACGCCACCCATGATTGCGGGGCTACCCAGCGACGAGGGAACGACGCTGGCGAGCCCGTAGAGCGTGCGCACGTCTTCGAGCGAGAACACGTTGAGGATACGGAACACGTCGGCCGGGTTCAGCAGCAGCAGCCAGGCGAACGCATCGCCCGCGAACTGCCCGCCCGTGGCCACCAGCAGGCCCAGCAGCAGCAAATCGAACACCAGCACGAAGAAGAACCAGGTAGCGATGGCCAGGCCCGAGGCGCGCGTGCGGTCGCGAGCCAGCACCGATAGCATCACTGCCAGGCTCAGGAATGCGAGGCCCAGCAATACCGAGCTGATCATGAAGCCGCCGTAGTGGAACAGGGCATTGGCGCTCATGTGGCGCCACAGCAGCACCGCCACCAGCCCGAAGCCCGCCAGGGTGGAGAGCGCCAGCGCAGCCGCCAAGCCCAGGTATTTGCCCAGCAGCAATTCCAGCCGGGTGATGGGCAGGGCCAGCAGCAGATCAAGCGAGCCGCGCTCGCGCTCGCCCACGATGGCATCGAACCCCAGCAACAGCGCAATCAGCGGGATGAGGTAGATGACCAGGCTGACGAGGCTGGCGATGGTGAACTCGATGGAGCGAAAGCCCACCGTGCCCTGCTGCGCGCCGCCGAAGTAGGCGATGACGAGTGAGAACACGGTGAAGACGAGGGCCACCGCAAGCACCCAGCGATTGCGCATGCGATCGCGGAATTCTTTGGCGGCGATGGTGAAGATCTGGGTCAGTTCCATGGGGCGTCGTGGGCAGGGTGTCAGTCGGCGAAGCCGAAGAACACGTCTTCGAGCGAGGGCTCCAGCAGCTTGAGGTCGCGCACGCGCGCACCCAGTGGCGCGAGGGCGGCCAGCACGGCCATCTTCTGCTCGCGCGGGCAGTGCAGGCGCAAGCCTTCGGGCGTGTGCTCGGGGACGATGCCCGTCGCTTGTTCCAGCGCCTGTGCGGCGGCGGGCCGGTCGGCGGGTGCGATGTCCAGTTCGAACGACAGCGGCATGCGGGTTTGCTCGCGCAGCTGCTGCACGCTGCCCAGCGCCTGGATGCGGCCGGCCGAGAGAATGGCGAGCCGGTCCACGCGTTCTTGCAGTTCGGCGAGGATGTGCGAGGTGATGACCATGGTCACGCCCTCGGCCTGCAGGCCCCGCAGCGTGGTGTAGAAGTCGCGGATCGCCTGCGGGTCCAGGCCGTTGGTGGGCTCGTCCAGGAACAACACGCGCGGGCTGCCCAGCAATGCCTGCGCGAAGCCCAGGCGCTGGCGCATGCCCTTGGAATACTCGCGCACCGGGCGCTTGCCGGCGTGTGCCAGGCCCACGCGCTCCAGAATGTCCGCGCACTGCGCCAGCGGGGCGGATTTCAGCCGCGCGAAAAAGCGCAGCGTCTCCAATCCGTCCAGGTTGTCGTAGAGCACCACGTTCTCGGGCAGGTAGCCCAGTTGGCGGCGGGCGGCGCGGAACCCCCGCCCACCCACCTGGGCGCCTGCGATCAAAAGCGTGCCCTGCGTGGGCTTCACCAGGCCCAGCATCATCTTGAACAGCGTGCTCTTGCCTGCGCCGTTGTGCCCGATCAGGCCGAAGATCTCGCCCTTGGGGATGTCCAGGTCCACGCCGTCCACGGCGTGCAGCGCGCCGTAGTGCTTGCTGACGCCGCGCAGCGAGATGGCCACGTTGTCACTGGCCGGGGAAATGCTTGCCACGCCATTCACTCCATTGTTGATTGCTGGGCTGCATGCGCGGCTTCGGGTCCACGACCGATGGCACGCGCAGCACAGGGAACTGCCGGCCCACCAGGCGCAGGGCCTGCACGGCCGGGCTGGCCAGCAGCAGCTTGACGCTAGGGTGGCGCCAGGTCAGGCGGTCCACCATGTCGTTGGCCTCGTAGGGCACATCGCCGACACCGTCGCCATCGCGGTCCCAGCCCAGGTAGTTGCTCCAGTGGTTGCCGCTCTTGGCGCCCCAGCGCTCGTCGCGCGCACCCACGTAGCGTACCTGCTCGCGGTTGGAGATGAAGTCGTTGCCTTCGACTTCGTTGTTCTTCGAGCCCGCGGCCAGGTGCACGCCGACGGTGTTGTCCACCACCAGGTTGTTGTTGAGCTTGATGTACTCCACGTCGTAGATGAAGAAGCCCCGGCTGTTGCCGGCCACGACGTTGCCTTCGATCACCGAATCCTGCAGCGTGCGCAGCATGATGCCGTGGTCGGAGTTGCCCCAGGCGCGGTTGTTGCGCACGGTCTGCTCGCGCACTTCCATCAGGGCCAAGCCGCCACGGTTGTAGTAGGTGTCGTTGTCCTCCCACAGGTTGTAGTAGGAGTTCATGTAGTGCGTGCCATAGCGGCTGTGATGCAGCTGATTGCCCTTGAACAGCGCATGGTGCGAGACGTCCACGTAGAGCGCGTCGCGCACGAAACTGATGTTGTTGTTCAGGATCTTTGCGCCTTTGGTGTTGTACAGCTGCACGCCGTTGCCACGCTGCGGGGAGGAGTATTCACGCTTGCCGGTGATGACGTTGTGCTCGATGAGCACGTCATTGGCCTTCTCGATCCACAGGCCGAACAGGTTGTAGGTGAGGTCGCAGCGGCGTACGACGGCACGGTGGGCGCCCGGGTAGAGGTAGATGCCGGCGTTCTGATCCTTGAGGTCGTCACCCGAGTCGCGCACGATCAGGCCCTCGATCACCACGTCCGGTGCGGTGACGCGGATGGTGTCGCCCTGGTTGCCGCCGCTGATGGTGGGGCGGTCCACGCCGCGCAACGTGAGGGGCTTGTCGATCACCAGATTGGCGCGGTACGTGCCCCGCGCAATCTCCAGCACATCGCCTGCCTTGGCTTTGCGCACGGCGGCGGTCAGATCGTCGCCCGCTCGCACATGGAGGGTGGCTGCCTGGCAGGCCCCGGCGAGGGTCATCGCCAAGGCCAGCATTAAGTGGGTGACACCGCCCTTCATGGGGTGAACAGTCCCAGTGCCTGCAGCACCAGGAACAGCGCAGCACCGATCATCAGGTTCTTGAATCCTACGTAGCTCATCATGTCCATTACACCTGCAACGCGGTAATTGTCGCGCCACCACGGGCCGTCCTTGACGTAACGGCGGCCCGACAGCCGAATCAACACTTCGTACACGCTCCAGCCGAACCACCAGCCGATGATGGCGCCCGACGAGAGGTGGCCCATCGCTGCCATGATCCAGGCGATGGTGGCCGCCACCGCCAGCGACAGCCCGGCGATCTGCAGCGCGCGCTGGCTGCGCCAGCCTTCGGCGCTCCAGGGCCAGAGATGGTCGCGCAGTTCTAGCAACAGCCAGCTCATGAAGCCTACGTTGCGCTTGTGCGCGGGCAGCGTGGGTTCGGTGGGCATGCGCGGATCGGGGCCTTGGGCGGCCTTGGCCGATATCTGGTCCTGCACGGTGGCGGGGTAGATGGGGATGAAGTAGCCATTCTTGCCGATGGGCGTCATCTCCAAGCCGTCCTTCTCGCGGCGCTTGCGCTCCTTGGCCAGAGGCGGGCAGCCCTTGGTGTCGGTGTACAGGATCATGCAATCCAGGCAATGCAGGCATTCCCGGTGGTCGATGCGCCCGTCGGCGTCGATGGCCTGTGCTCCGCAACCCACCGCGCAGGCCTTGCAGCTGTTGCAGTCCTGCTTGCGCTTCAACCCGAACCAGCGGAAGGTGCTGGGCATGGCCAGCGAGGCGCCCAGCGGGCAGATGTACTTGCAGTAGGGGCGCTCGATGAAGATCGACACGCCGAGGATGGCGGCGACGAACAGGCCATAGGGCCATGCCCGGTTCATCACGCCGACCAGGAACGTGGTCTTGAAGGGTTCGACCTCGGCCAGCTTCTCGGCCAGACCCATGGAGAACATCGACACCGCCAGCAGGACGAAGAAGACGGCGTATTTGATCCACTTGAGCCGGTCATGCCACTTTTGCGGCAGCTGTGTCTGGAAGCGTTTCAGCCCGAGGGCCTTGGCGATCTTGAAGATCGCCTCCTGCAGCGAGCCGAACGGACACATCCAGCCGCAGAACAGCCCGCGCCCGAACAGGAAGGCGGTCACGATGATGAAGATCCAGAACAGGAAGATGAACGGATCGGACAGGAACAGCGACCAGGTCCACTGGAACAGGACGGAGTGGAACCAGGTCAGCACCTGGGTGATGGACGGCTGGGCCATGTAGCCAAAGCCGATCCAGAAGATGCTGATGGCCCAGAAGGTGTACTTGAAGCCATTGACCGGCCACTTGTTCTTGTGCGTGGACAGGCGGGTGAGCCTTTCGCGGAAGGCGTACACCACGGTGACTGCGATCAGCAGCAGGGCGAACAGGCTGATGGGCAGGGCCTGCGATTTCCAGATGCGTACCCAGGGGGCATCGGGTTCTTGCACCTTGGGGCGGCCACCTTCGAGCAGATCTGCCGGCAACCAGTACTTGGACTCGAAGACGGCAAAGCTGCGATGGCCTGTGGCCCGATCGACCCGGTTGCCCAGGAAGGCGAATTTCCACGGATAGGCCGCAGAAAAGGCCTGCGAGCGGATGATGAAGATGGACGACTCGGTGTAGCGGGGTGCGCCGGCGGCCTCCAGGCCGTACAGATTAAGGGAGTCCAGGTCGCGGAAGGTGAAGGAGTCGGCACCTTGCTTGACCTGCACACGGTCAAAAATGCCGCCGCGGACGAAACCTGATCCCTTGAAGGACTCCTGCCCGCCGGTCTTGATGACGAACATGGCGCTCTCGCCTTCCTTGAGGCGTGAACGCAGGCTTTCGAAGCTGTTCTTGCCCAGCAGGCTGCGGCCTACGTCGGGCTGGTTCAGGTCACCGAACCACATTTCGATGAAGGGCTCGGGGCCGCGCGGCAGGCCCACCTGTTCGGGCTTGACCAGCAATTGCTGCACCGCGCCCATCTTGACGAGTTGGGCCCAATCGTAGGTTTGTCCGGTGGTGACAAAGCGAGGCTGCTCGCGCACCGTGGGAGCAATGATGCCGGTCTGGCGTGCCACGGCCGAGCCCGAGGCCATGACCACCTGGTTCTGAGCCACCACGGTGACGGTGGCGCCGGAGATGGCGTCGACGCCGATGACGTTCTCATCGGGGCGGGAAGGGCCGACTTCGATGGTGTCGGTGACCGACTTGCCGATGTACTGGTTGTTGAAATTGATGAGTGCCGACTCGGGGATGCCCAGCAGCAGGATGGGCTCGGAGTGCTTGAGCACCTTCATGCCGACGAAGCGGCCCTGCGTGTCCATACCGATGAGCGTGACCACCGGCTTGCCCGAGTAGGCGGGCGTGTCGGTGATGTCGGTCGACAGCATGACGTAGCCCAGAAGCTTCTTCTGGGCCGAGTCGTTGTCATACGCCTCGACATAGGGCGGCTGGCCCTTGCGCGGCGAAAAATGCGTAGCGCCCGGAAATACTTCGGTGCACGGCAGCAGCGCGCACATGTCGGGCGTGGTGGCCAGGTTCGCAGGCAGTTCCGCCTCGTAGGCACCTGCGTGCGCCCGCGGCACCCAAAGCGGGGCGGCGAGGATCAGAGCAAGACAGAAAGCGGCTAACCGTGAACCTAGGGAAAACATTGCACTATCCAACTAATAGCAGGCGCCGCTTGCTGCGTCTGCGAAAGAAGCCAATTTGATTTGCAACCCTCCCAGGCCAGGCCCAGGAGGGTTGCGCATCATCAGGCTTCGACGATCATGCGCGTGCGCATTTCCAGGTGCAGCGCATGGCAGAACGTGGAGCAGTAAGCCCAGAACACACCGGGCTTGTCGGCGATGAAGGTCACCGACTTCGTCTCCAACGGGTTGATCACGAACTGGATGTTGTACTTGGGCACCGCGAAGCCGTGCGTCAAATCTTCGATCTTGTCGAGGTTCGTGAGGATCAGTGTGACTTCATCGCCCTTCTTGACGGTGAATTCACGCAGGCTGAAGGCAGGGGCCTGCGACGTGAGCTTCACCGTGACCTTCTTGCCGTTGCGGAAGACGCCGGATTCCTTGGCGTCCTTGACGGCCAGCGGGAACTCGTCCAGGTCGTAGACCTGCTTGGGCTTCACGATGTCACGCTTGAAGATGATGAAGTCGTGGGGCTCGCCGCGCACTGGGTGGTCGGCCAGCAGCACCATCTTGTCGCCCGAGATGTCGATCAACTGCTCGTTCTCGGGGTGGAAGGGGCCCACCGGCAGGAAACGGTCCTTGGAGAACTTGCAACCCACGGCGAGGAACTTGCCGTCAGCGGCCACGGTTTCCGAGTGCGTGGCATTGATGTGCCCAGGCTGGTAGTGCACGTCCAGGCGGTCCACGACGTAGGTGGCGTTCTTGTCACCCTTGTGGAAGGCGATGGCCTTGTCGATGTTCCACTTGACGATCTGGCTGTCCAGGAACAGCGTGGTGTAGGCGTTGCCGCGGCCGTCGAAGGCGGTGTGCAGCGGGCCCAGGCCGATTTCCACCTCGGCGACGATGGCGTCGTCGAGCTTCTCGCTCTTGCCGTCGAACCAGTCCAGCACCTTGGCCAGTTCGATCACGGTGGCCGTGGGCGACAGCTTGCCGGCGCAGATGAAGTACTTCTGGTCGGGGCTGGCGTTCACGCCGTGCGGGTTCTTGGGAACGCTCACATAGGCGGTGAGAGCGGTCTTGGCATCCTTGTTGGCTTCGCGGGTGCCGTCCACCACGGGCACCTTGGACGTGCCGTAGGTCTTGAACTTGCCGGCCTTCACGGCTTCTTCGATGCGGGCAATGTTGAAGAACAGGCAGGCGTCGCGCTCGGCCGACATCATGTCTTCGTAGTGCACACCGTTCTCGGTGTTGTACTGGTTGGTCGCTGCCAGCTTGCCGTCGAACGACGTGGCCGTCAGGTCGCAGTTGCCGTCGATCAGGACCTGCCAGCGCACTTCCATGGTCTCGGCATCCACGCAGGTGAACATCGAGCGGTACTTCTCGGTGGCGTTCACATCCTTGCCGTCGTTGGGCAGGGGAATGCCGAATTCAGCGCCGCAGAACACGCGCGTGGTGTAGTTGATGTTGGGATCGACCGGATCGCGCTTGTCGGGGAAGATGCCGTGGAAGCCCTGCACGTTGGGCAGCTCGGTGATCTTGTCGCAGATGAAGTAGTCCAGGCGGATGCGGGCGATGCGGCTGTTGATCTTGTCGTTGACCCAGGCGTAACGACCGTCGTAGTTGCCGTCCTTGTACGAGCCGTGCAAGTGGTGGGTGTCCGCCACGGTGTAGCGCAGGCTGCCGTCGGGCTTGGTGCCCATCACGGCCTTGGATTCATTGGTGATGCCCCAGCCCACGAGGGCGTCAGGCACGAAGCAGGGAATGCGCAGGAGTTCACGACCAGAGGGCAGGCCCAGCACGCGAACGTCGCCGTTGTGGCCGCCGCTCCAAAGACCGTAGTAGGTATCGAGCTCACCGGGCTTGAGGTGCACGTTGGCGCCGGCGTGGGCGGCAGCGGGGGCGGGTGCCGGCGCAGGGGTGCCGGATGCTGCAGGGGCGGCTGCGGGCTTGTCGTTGCACGCGGCAACGCCCACGGTCAGTCCTGCCAAAGCAGCGGTATTGATGAACCGGCGGCGTCCCATGCCGACGGTTTCAGGGTTCAGGCTCTCTCTCTTGTCGCTCATGATGTCCTCTTTCAGGTAGTGCAAGCGGAAAATGGGGGCGCGCGCGCAGGTGGTGGCGCGGCCGTGGGGGCAACGGCCACCACACGAGGCGGTGGCAGGGGTACGGAATGGGTGATGGGCCAGCCCGGCACGGTCAGTACGGCGGGTTGCGGCGGTTCCATGCTGGGCAGGCACAGCGAGCAGTCCATGCCCAGGGTGTCGAGCACGGCATTGCTACCGGCATGGTGAACCACCAAGGTGGCGCCGCTGGCACTGGAACAGACCAGTTCCATGGTGCGCGGCTGAATGAGGGGGGAGGCCAGTGCCGCCCCAAAACCAAGGACGAACCACGCCACTGCCCACCAGCGTAGGAGGTTCAGGGAGCGGAGTTTATCCATGGCGGAAGTATGGGCTCTAACGGCGCGTGTTGGAAGCCACCTCTGTGGTGACAGTGCCTAAATGTTCACTTTGAATGTTTCTTTCGATGTTGATTTACATCAAATGAATGATTCTGGAAACTACCAAACTGACGACCCATTGAAGGGCAGGCTCGTTGCATGGGGCGCAGGCTAAGATGCCCTTTTGGTTTTGGACGTCAACAAGAAAGGCTTTCATGAAAAAGACATCTCTCACGATGGCGCTGGCCGCCGCAACCCTGCTGCTCGCCGCCTGTGGCAAAAACGACGCTCCGGCGCCCGCGCCTGCTCCTGCACCCGCTGCGCAAGCACCGGCTCCCGCGCCTACCCCTGCTCCCGCGCCAGCCGCTCAAGCACCTGCCGCCGCCCCCGCGACGGCGGAGAACACCGTCGGTAAGAGCGTGTACGGCAAAACCTGCGCTATGTGCCATGCGGCCGGCGTTGCAGGGGCTCCCAAGCCTGGCGATAAGGCCGATTGGGCGCCGCGTATTGCCCAGGGCAAGGACACGCTCTACAAGCACGCCATCGAAGGCTTCACCGGCAGCAAGGGCATGATGCCCGCGCGCGGCGGCGCGGCTTCGCTGAGCGATGACGAAGTGAAGGCCGCCGTGGATTTCATGGCTGACCAGTCGATGTAAGGACCGGAGGGGCTCGCGATGAACTCAGATCGGTGCATGCCGGCGGTAGGCAACCGGTGGACGCGGCGGCGCTTCGCCCTTGCGCTGCCGCTGCTGGGCGCGCTGGCGTACCTCGACCCGCGCCAGGCTTTGGCTGGCATGGTGGAGGGCGCGCAGCCCCTGATGCGCGCGAGCCGTACCCTCATGGGCACACGCGTGGACATCGCGGCTGCCGTTGGCAATGGCCGCGATGCCGGCGCTGTGCAGCAGGCGATGCTGCACGCGTTCGCGGAAATGGAGCGCCTGGAGGCGCTTATGAGCCGTTACCGGGAGGGCAGCGACGTGGCGCGGCTCGGCGCGGCCGCCGGCCGGCATGCCGTGCACGTGGCCCCGGAAGTGATGCAGGTGCTGCGCACGGCGCGTCGCCTGCACCAAGAAAGTGCTGGCGCCTTTGATCCCACCGTCGGTGCACTGCGGGGCTGGCATTTTGAGCCAGGCCACGAAGCCGCGCCGGCACCTGAGGAGATCGCTCAGGCGCTGCGTTTGGTGAACGCGCGCCACCTCGTGCTGGACGAGCGCGCAGGAACGGCCTACCTTGCGCGGCCGGGCATGGGGTTGGATCTGGGCGGCGTGGCGAAGCTACCTATTTTGCAGGCGGGCTTGCAAGTGTTGGAGCGCGCTGGCGTCACGGATGCGCTGGTCAACGGCGGTGGCGATGTCCTGGTCATGGGCCGGCAGCACGACCGTCCCTGGCGTGTGGGCGTGCGCAATCCCTCCGCTCCGGCGCAGCTGCTGGGCGTACTGGAGCTGCAAGGGCGCGGCGTGGTGGCATCGTCCGGCGACTACGAGCGGGGCTTCCTGCGTGCAGGACGCCGCCTGCACCATGTGCTCAACCCCCGCACGGGTTGGCCCACGGAAGGTGTGCCTGGCGTGGCGCTCATGGCCGAGCGTATCGAAGACGTCAACGGCTGGGGCACGGCGCTGATGGTCCAGGGACCTGCGGCAGCACCTGCATGGCATGCGGGCCACGCACATGTCGAAGCCCTCGTGGCGAGCGCTGATGGCACGCGCTGGAGTTCCCCTGGAATGCTCGCCGCGCTGCGACCAGTGCCGGCGCGCGCAGGATGAAAACGCTTTCTTCGCGGGCCAGCGGCGCCGCGAAGAAGGCTTTTGGCGATTTGCGGCTCAACTGACGGAACAGCAAGCGCTCCAAGCTATATTGTTGATAGCGTGCCTAGGCACCGGGCATTTGCGCCTGCGGGCATTCCACGTGGTAGCGCTCGCGGTCGGCCAGTGTCGTGCCGAAACGCACCGCGCTCAGACAGCCGCCCCACACGCACCCGGTGTCCAGCCCGAGGACGTCCGCCCGATCCAGCCAGCCCAACGTGGACCAGTGGCCAAAGGCGATCAGTGTGTTCAGCGTGCGACGTCCGGGTGCGTCAAACCACGGCACCAGCCCTGGAGGCGCCTCGGAGGCGCTTTCGGTGCTCTCGAAATCCATACGGCCCTCGGGTGAGCAAAAGCGCATGCGCGTGAGCGCATTCACGATCACGCGCAGGCGGTCCGTTCCCTGAAGTTCCGGGCTCCACAGGTCGGGAGAATTCCCGTACATCTGTTGCAGAAAACCGGCGAACTCCTGGCTTTGCAGGACGGCTTCGACTTCGCCGGCATATGCCAACGTCTCCTCTGCCGTCCATTGTGGCAACACGCCGGCATGCACCATCAGCAGGTCGCCGCCGCCATGGTGCACACGCCGCGCCAGCGGCTGGTGCCTCAGCCATTCGAGCATCTCGTCCCGATCCGGTGCCAGCAGGATGCCTTGCAGCGTGTCGCGCCGCGACGGTCGGCGCGTGCCGTAGGCGGCAGCGAGCAGGTGCAAATCATGGTTGCCCAGTAGGGGCCGCACGCTGTCTCCGAGGGTGATACATCGGCGCAGCACTGCGGTGGAGTCCGGGCCGCGGTTCACCAGATCACCCAGCACGTACAACGTGTCCCGGCTGGGAGAGAATCCAATGGTGGCGAGCAGGCGTTCAAAGGCGTTGTCGCAACCCTGGATGTCGCCCACACAATATAGAGCCATATTCTTAGAACAGAGTCAGGAGAAGCGGCGATTGTGCTCGCCAACTGGGTGGAATCGGTGGTTATTTGAAGGGCTATGCGACGCTGGCAAAGTGCTGCGCAAACCAGAAGCGTTAGTAACTAGTTGAATCAAATCACCATTTTGGTGCAAGCAATGATACGGATGCATTTGTGCACCTGCGCGAGAAAAGGTTCCTTGAGGGTGTCCATGAGAGGTAGTGATCTGGGCTGGGGTTGTTCGTTGCTTTTTTATGCGGCCAATTGCCATGAACTTGTAACGGGATTGGGTTTAGGACTTTATAATCCGCGTGCCCATTAATCCTTAACGCTCCATACCTCCATGACCGTCAGCTACAAAGAACTGTTGAAACAGCGTGAAGCCCTTGAGCAGCAAATCACCGAGGCGCGACGCCGTGAATTGACGGCTGCTATCTCGCAGGTGCGTGAACTGGTGGCGGAATATGGCCTGACGCAGCAGGATGTGTTCCCTGCAGGCCGCACGGGCCGCGTTTCTGCAACCAGTGGAACCAAGGTCGCGCCCAAATACCGCGACCCCGCCACGGGCCAGACCTGGACGGGCCGCGGCAAGGCGCCGAAATGGATTCAAAACGAAGACCGCGAGAAGTTCGCTATTTGAACACCACGTGGCGGCGCGGCTCGGCGCAATTCTCCGGGCTGACCTAACCGCTGTTTTGCGTGTGATTTGAAGAACCCGCTGGGGCGTGGCCTTGGCGGGTTTTGTCGCTTATGAGGGGCGCAGTATTCGTGGCGCGGTGCGCGGCAATATGGTGGGCGCGTCAAAGGCCCCCGCTGATGTCAGACACTCGGTAAAGTGGCCCACGCACCGATTAACGGATACGGTGCAGGAGCGCTGTACCGGTGCTTTCTGGCCGCGCCGCGACCGCAGAACGCGTATTCATTTAAATCCGATTGCCCCCAGCGTGGGGTAAAGGTATTTCGCGATGCGTTGGCTCTGCAGTGTGGCGCTGCCAAAATGGGCTCTGTCGTTACCCACAGGAGTTCTTGTATGGCAGCCTCCCGCAACCCCGGTCACGCTTTTGCTTCCACGCTCGCGACGTTTGCCACGGCGGCGGGAAAGAGCGGCAAGTTCTATTCGCTGCCTGCGCTGGCGCGCCAGTTTCCGGGGGTGAACCGGCTGCCGGTGTCCCTGCGCATCGTGCTGGAATCCGTACTGCGCAATTGCGATGGCCGCCGCATCACTGCAGAGCATGTGGAGCAGTTGGCTCGCTGGGCGCCCAATGCGCCGCGCAAGGACGAGATTCCGTTTGTGGTGTCGCGCGTCGTGTTGCAGGATTTCACGGGCGTGCCGCTGCTGGCCGATTTGGCCGCGATGCGCAGCGTGGCCCAGCGCCTGGGCCACAACCCCCGCAAGATCGAACCGCTGGTGCCTGTGGACCTGGTAGTGGACCACTCCATCATGGTGGACTACTACGGCACGAAGAAGGCCCTCGACCTGAACATGAAGCTGGAATTCCAGCGCAACCGCGAGCGCTATGAGTTCATGAAG
This sequence comes from Diaphorobacter nitroreducens, assembly GCA_003755025.1. Taxonomy (GTDB): domain Bacteria; phylum Pseudomonadota; class Gammaproteobacteria; order Burkholderiales; family Burkholderiaceae_C; genus Diaphorobacter; species Diaphorobacter nitroreducens. Next base: position 815,940 of record RJVL01000001.1, read on the forward strand.
TGGGGCATGCAGGCCTTCAGCACTTTTGGTGTGGTGCCTCCGGGCTTTGGCATCGTGCACCAGGTGAACCTGGAATACCTCGCACGCGGCGTGCACAAGGGCAACGACGGCGTGTACTACCCCGACACGCTGGTGGGCACCGACAGCCACACCACCATGATCAACGGCATTGGCGTCGTGGGCTGGGGCGTGGGCGGCATCGAGGCCGAGGCCGCCATGCTGGGCCAGCCGGTGTACTTCCTCACACCCGACGTGGTGGGCTTCGAACTCTCGGGCCAACTGCGCGAGGGTGTCACCGCCACCGACCTCGTGCTCACCGTGACCGAGATCCTGCGCCGCGAGAAGGTGGTGGGCAAGTTCGTGGAATTCTTTGGAGAAGGCACGCGGACCCTGGCGCTGCCCGACCGCGCCACCATCGGCAACATGGCACCGGAATATGGGGCCACCATGGGTTTCTTCCCGGTGGACGAGAAGACCATCGACTACTTCCGCGGCACGGGGCGCACCAAGGCGGAGATCGATGCGTTTGAAGCGTACTTTCGCGCACAAGGCCTGTTCGGTGTGCCGCGCGCGGGGGAGATCGACTACTCGCAGGTGGTGCGTCTGGATCTGGGGGATGTCACCCCCAGCCTGGCCGGCCCCAAGCGCCCGCAGGACCGCATCGAACTGGGCAACGTGTGCCGCCAGTTTGCCGAGTTGTTCAGCAAGCCGGTGGCCGAGTCGGGTTTCAACCAGCCCGCTGAGCTGCTGCACACGCGCCACCATATCCACCGGCGCATGGCGCCCGTGACCGAGGGGGCCCCCAGCGAAAAACCCGCACCCGAAGGGGCGCCGCGCTTCCTGGTCGAGATGGAGCAGAACAAGCCGCGCCTGGAGGTGCAGCACGAAGACGCGGCGATCCATTTGCCCGCCAAGGGGGCGGACCCGACCATCGGCAACGGCGACGTGCTGATCGCGGCGATCACCAGCTGTACCAACACCTCCAACCCCAGCGTACTGCTGGCTGCGGGCCTGCTGGCCAAGAAAGCGGTGGAGGCAGGGTTGCGGGTCGCGCCGCATATCAAGACCTCGCTGGCGCCGGGCTCGCGCATCGTGACCGAATACCTCACGCAGACCGGGCTGCTGCCCTATCTGGAAAAGCTGGGCTTTGCCCTGGCGGGCTATGGCTGCACGACCTGCATCGGCAATGCGGGCGATCTGGCGCCCGAGCTCAACGAGGTCATCACCAGCAATGACCTGGTGTGTGCCGCGGTGTTGTCGGGCAACCGCAATTTCGAGGCGCGCATCCACCCCAACCTCAAAGCCAACTTCCTGGCCAGCCCGCCGCTGGTGGTGGCCTATGCGATCGCGGGCACGGTGCTCAAGGACCTCATGACCGAACCGGTCGGCAAGGGCAAGGGCGGGCGCGACGTGTACCTGGGCGACATCTGGCCCACCAGCGACGAGATCCATGCGCTCATGAAGTACGCCATGAACGGCAAGGCCTTCAAGGAGAACTACGCCAAGGTCAAGACCGACCCCGGAGCCCTGTGGAACAAGATCCGCGGGGTGGACGGAGACGTCTATGTGTGGCCCGGCAGCACCTATATCGCGGAGCCGCCATTCTTCGCGGATTTTGCTCTCGATTCAGTAGCTGCCAGCGCTGATAAACAGGGCGTTACGGGCCAAAAAACCTCTGAATCCGTGATGGGTGCCCGCATCATGGCGCTGTTCGGCGACTCCATCACCACGGACCACATCTCTCCCGCAGGCTCCATCAAGGAAACCTCTCCCGCCGGCCAGTGGCTGCTGCAGCACGGGGTGGCCAAGCCCGACTTCAACAGCTATGGCGCGCGCCGCGGCAACCACGACGTGATGATGCGCGGCACCTTTGCCAACGTGCGCATCAAGAACCTCATGATCCCGCCGCTGGCCGACGGCTCGCGCGAGGAGGGGGGCGTCACCCTCTTTCAGGGCGAGGGACCGATGCAGGGCCAGAAGATGTTCATCTTCGACGCCGCGATGCACTACATCGCCAACAAGACGCCCACGGTGATCTTCGCGGGGGAGGAATACGGCACCGGCTCCAGCCGGGACTGGGCGGCCAAGGGCACCCAGTTGCTGGGCATCAAGGCGGTGGTGGCGCGCAGCTTCGAGCGCATCCACCGCTCCAACCTCGTGGGCATGGGGGTGCTGCCGCTGCAGCTGCGCGACAACGACTCGTGGCAGAGCCTGGGCCTGCAAGGCGACGAGGTGATCGACGTGATTCCAGACCCCGCGCTCACACCGCAAAGCGAGGCGCGCTTGGTCATCCGCCGTGCGGATGGTTCCTGCCAGGAAGTGGCCGTCACCCTGCGCATCGATACACCCATCGAGGTGGACTATTACCGTGCGGGCGGCATCCTGCCGTATGTACTGCGGCAGTTGCTGAGTGCGTGATTCCATCTCTTAGGACGCGATGCTGCGGCCCCAGGCGGTGCGATCTGGTCTGCGCGCCGTGGGATTGCGCCATGCCTGGTGCGCCGCTGATAGCAGGGTGGCTGCCGGTGGGCGGACAATCGGTCCATGCAGAAACAAGTCTTGATCGCAGGCGGTGGCATCGGAGGATTGGCTGCCGCCCTGGGTAGCTCGCGTGCCGGGTGGGAAGTGCGCCTCTTCGAGCGTGCCGCGGAGTTCACCGAGGTGGGCGCCGGCGTGCAGATCGGGCCGAACGTGGTGCGCCGGCTGCAGGCCTGGGGCCTGCAGGGGGCGCTGCAGGCCGTGGCCGCCTTCCCCGAGCGTCTGCAGGTGCGCAGTGCGCTCACCGGCGCTGAGTTGGCGGCGCTGCGCCTGGGTAACACCGCCATCGAGCGCTACGGCGCCGCCTACGCCACCATCCACCGTGCGGACCTGCACGGCCTGCTGCTCGATGCATTGCGCGAGCGCACTGGTGTGCACCTGAACCTGGGCCATTCCATCGTGCACCATGCGCAAGACGGTGGCGTGGTCACCGTGCGCGTAGCGCGCCCCGGCCCGGGAAGCGACAGCGAGGGCGGTGCGCAAGATCTGCTGATCGAAGGCGATGCGCTCATCGGCGCCGACGGCCTGCGCAGCGGCACGCGCATGCGTTTGCTGGGTGAGACGCCCACGCGAGTCTCCGGTCACCTCGCCTACCGCGCCGTGGTGCGCCAGGACGCGCTACCCCAGGCGCTGCGCAGCCAGCAGGTGACCGCCTGGCTGGGGCCGCGTCTGCACGTGGTGCAGTACCCGCTGCGCCGTGGCGAATTGCTGAACGTGGTGGCCATCCGCCACGGGCAGCCGCCGGCCGACCTCGATTCCTGGGACCATGGCGCCAACGCGGCCGATCTGGAGGCCGCGCTGGCCCGCACCTGCACGCCGCTGCAGGACTTGATTCGCGCCGTGCCGCAGGCGGGCAGCGGCTGGCGCCTGTGGCCGCTGCTGGACCGCCCGCCCGTCGCCGGCCCGCAAGAGATGGCGCAGGGCTTGGTGGCTTTGCTGGGCGACGCGGCACACCCCATGCGGCCCTACCTGGCGCAAGGCGCCGGCATGGCCATCGAGGACGCGGCCGAGCTGCAGCGCGCCCTGGCCATGCACGACCTGGAAGTGCCGCTGCGCCTGCGCCGTTACGCGCTCAACCGCTGGCAGCGCAACGCGCGCGTGCAGGAGCGCTCGCGGCGCAACGGGCGCATCTTCCATGCCACGGGCCTCGTGCGCTGGGGGCGCGACACGGCGTTGCGGCTGCTGGGAGAGCGGCTGCTGGACGTGCCCTGGCTCTACCGGGGCGACGGCTCCAGCGCCAGCTCGCTGTGAAAGTGCGCTGGGGCAGTTGGCATGTGACGCTATTTAATTGATAGCTATTTGCGCTTATCCTGTAAGAGATAACGGCAGATTTGACTGCTATCTTTCACCCTGCGGCGGATGCGGCAGCAGCCGAAACGCCAGCGCCGCCAACGCGAGCAGCACGGCGATGCTGGCCATCACTGCCAGGTAAGGGTCCGTCCCCCCGCGCTTGGCAAGGGACGCCACCAGCCCCGTGAGCCACTGCATGGCCGCCACACCCAGGAACATGGCCATGGTGAACACCGCCATGGCCCGCCCGGTGAGCGCCGCCGGGTAGGCCGCGCGCACGTCTGCGTACTGCAGCACGATGAAGCCTGACAGCAGCCCCACGGCCAGCATGCAGGCCACGTCCAGCAGGGCGGAGTGCGGCAGCACCATGGCCGCGAACAGGACCGCCATGGCCAGGGTGCAGGTCACGATCCAGCGGCGGCGCCGGGCGGGGCCGGGGTCGATGCGGCCGAACAGCATCGGCCCGCACAGCGCCACCACCGACAGGGCCAGCGCCACGTTGCCGCTTTGCACCAGCGAGAAACCGTGGCGCTCGATCAGCATGGGCCCCAGCCACAGGCCGCGCAGGGAGATGAGCGCCGCATAGGTCACCGCGCCCAGCACCACGATGCCCCAGGTGTGCGGCACGGTGAACAGCGCGGCGAAGCGCAGCACCGCCTCGCGCACGGACTCGCGCGGGGCCTCCTGCTGCGCATGTGCGGCCGCAGGCTCATGCACGCTGCGCCAGATCCACAGCCAAGCCGCCAGCGCCAGCGCCGCCAGCACCACGAAGCCCGCGCGCCAGGACCACTGCTGCACCAGCCAGGCCAGAGGCGTGCCAGTGAACAGCATGCCCAGCGTACCCAGCGCCATCGCCATGCCCGACATCGCCGCGAAGCGCTGCGGCGCGAAATGCCGTGCAATGAACACCGTGCACACCAGGAAGGCCGGCGCGCAGCCCACGCCGATCAGCGCCTGGCCCAGCAGCAGCGCGCCGTAGCCCGGCGCCAGCGCCGACAGCAGCGCCCCCGCGATACACAGCGGAAACGCCGCCAGGATCGTGCGGCGCACGCCATACAGGTCGATGCCGATGCCCATGAAAAGCTGCATGGCGCCAAAGGCGAAATGGAAGGTGCCCGCGAACACCCCCAGCGCTTGCGGCGACAGCCCGAAGTCCGCCTGCAGCGGCGCGGCCATGATGGCGGCCACGGTGCGAAAGGCCGAGCTCAATGCGAAGCCCGAGGTCAGCGCCACCAGCATCAGCAGGGCGGCGCGCGGCGCCATGGCGATGGGGGCGGGTGGAAGCGGCGCGGCGGAGGGGGCGTTGGGCATGGGGCCCGAGGCTACACCGGACGCGGCGCGCGTGCAGGCGCCGTGCGCACCGGCCCGCGCTTACATGGCCTTGAACAGCGGCGCATACAGCCGGCTCACCGCCAGCCGCTCAGGCCTGCCCCGCAGCTGCAGATGCATCCGGCCCGCTTCGTCGCGTATGGCGCTGGCGATGGCGGCGGCACGTACCAGCGTGCCCCGGTGCACCTGCCAGAAGTCGGCCGGATCTAGCTGCCCGGCCAGTTCCTTGAGTGGCGTGCGGATCAGGTATTCACGCTCGGCGGTGAGCACACGCACGTACTTGTCGGCCGCCTCGAAGTACACGACCTCCTGCACAGGCACGAGGTGGATCTGCGTGCCGCTGCTGGCCTGGATCATGCGCAGCGGCGCGCCGCCGCCCGCTGGGGGCTGCACCGATCCGCCCAGCCCTGGGGCCTGCGCCAAAGCGCGCAACTGGGTCAGCGCTTGCTCCAGCGCCGGCAGCGCGCCAGGGGCGCCGCGCTGTGCCAGCAGTTGCTGCAGCCGCTGCACCGTCTGGCGCAGCCGCGCGGGCTGCACGGGTTTGAGCAGGTAGTCCACCGCCTGGGCTTCAAAGGCCTGTACGGCGTATTGGTCGTAGGCGGTGACGAAGACCAGCGCGGGAAAGGCTGCGGTATCGGGCCAGGCATCGGCCAGCTCTGCCGCCGCCTCCAGGCCGCTCTGGCCGGGCATGCGGATGTCCAGCAGCAGTACGTCGGGGCGCAGTGCCAGCGCCTCACGCACGGCGCTCAGGCCGTCGCCCACGCTCGCAGCGATCTCCAGCGCGGGCCAGGCCTGCTGCAGCTCGTGGCGCAGGGCCGCGGCCAGCAGCGGCTCATCCTCGGCAATCAGGGCTCGGGGGAATGTCGAGTGCATGGTGCTTCAAGGGAAAAGTGATGATGCAGGCCGTGCCCTGGGCGCTAGCAGCTATCAATTCGAGAGTGCCAGCGTCGCCGTACAGGGTGGCGAGCCGCTCGCGCACCTGCTGCAGGCCAAAGCGCGCGGTGGTCGTGCCCGCGGTGCCCGTGGGTGGTGTGTCGCGCAGGCCCGCGCCGGTGTCACGCACGGCCAGCTGCACGCGCGCCGCCGGGGTGCCGCCCTGCAGCAGCGCGGCCTGTACGTGGATGTGCCCACCCTGCATCTGTGGCTCCAGGCCGTGGCGGATGGCGTTCTCCACCAGCGGCTGCAGCAGCAGGGGCGGGACGGGCACGTTGCGCAAAGCCTCGGGCAGTTCCAGGGTGTAGTCCAGGCGCGGGCCCATGCGTACGGCCATGAGGGCCAGGTAGTCCTGCAGCCGCGCGAACTCGTCGGCCAATGGGTGCAGCGCGGCGCGCGATGCGCCCAGGGTGGCGCGCAGGTAGGCGATGAAGTGGTCCAGCATCTCCTGGGCGCGCGGCGGATCCGTGGCCACCAGCACGCGCAGGTTGGCCAGGGTGTTGAACATCATGTGCGGCTCCAGCTGCGTTTCCAGCAGCTTCAGGCGTGCCTCGGCCGCGTCACGCTGCACCTGGGCCACGCGCGCCTGCAGAAAGCGCGCCTTGCCCCGGCTGTGGAAGAAAAACGAGATGGATGCGCTGGCCGCGATGGTGACGACCAGGGTGGACACGGCCTCGTGCCCGCGCAGCCAGGCCAGGTCGCCCAGTGCGCCGCCGTTGTACAGGTGTCCCACCACCGAGCCGGAGACAAAGCCCATGGCCGTGCCCGCAAAGATGAGTACCGCTCCCCATGGCCGCCGCGGCCACGGAATGGCGCTGTGGCGTGTGAGCGCCATGCGCCCCAGGTCCACCGTGAACCAGCTCACCAGGCCGATGGTGAGCGAATACACCAGGTTCGCATCCCAGGGCGTGGATCTCGCCAGTGTGACGCCCAGCGCCACCAGGCAGCAGAACGCCGCCGTGGTCAGCAGCCGGCAGAGGAAGGCGATGGGGTGGTTGACGCTCATGGAACAGGCGGGGTACGAGCCATTGTGCTGCAGGGCCGGCCCGTCATTGCGGTGCCGAGTCGTTGTGGCCGCTGCGCTCGCGTGCCAGCGCCGCCCGCTCGCGTGCGACAAGCGCTTCGCGCCAGTGGGCTCCGGGCAGGGCCAGCCACACGACCGCCCCATGCAGCAGCAGGCCCAGACCCCAACCGAGAGCGGGGTAGGGCGTCCAAGTCCGCCCCTGCATCAGCGCCAGGCCCGCCAGCGCCAGCTGAACGGTGAGGTAGACGCCCGCGTGCAACAGCCAGCCCAGCTTGGCACCCGCGCGCCGCCGGGCCAGGCGGTCGAGGGTATCCGGGTGGTTCGGGGAATGAAGAGAGTGATGCATGGCGCGTCTCCAGACGGGGTACTGCACCCCGTTGCCGTACTGTGCAAGGAGAGGGGCCCACCAAACAGTGCATTGCGACGAACGGCAGCCGCGTGGCGCGGGCGGTTGCCTGGCGGGCGCGAGCGGAGCCGTTCTGGCGTATGGCCCGGCAGGACACAGGGCGTGACACCCGTGTCACGCCGCACGGGGCTGATAATCCGCGCTTTGCTTTTTCGCTGTCAGGACGCTTGCGTGGACACTCTCTTGCTGCTCAAGGCCGCCATCATGGGCGTGGTCGAAGGGCTGACCGAATTCCTCCCCATCTCTTCCACCGGCCACCTGATCCTGGCCGGGTCGCTGCTCGGGTTTGACGATGCCAAGGCCAAGGTCTTCGACATCGCCATCCAGACCGGCGCCATTTTCGCGGTCATTCTGGTCTATTGGCAGCGCATCCGCGCGACGCTGGTGGCGCTGCCCACCGAGCGGCAGGCGCGTCGTTTCGCCTTGAACGTGCTGATCGGCTTTCTCCCGGCCGTGCTGCTGGGCCTGTTGCTGGGCAAGGCCATCAAGGCGCATCTGTTCACGCCGGTGGTGGTGGCCAGCACCTTCATCCTGGGCGGCTTCGTCATCCTCTGGGCCGAGCGGCGCCAGCAGGCCGCCGTGCGCATCCATGCCGTGGACGACATGACGCCGCTGGACGCGCTGAAGGTCGGCCTGGTGCAGTGCCTGGCCATGGTGCCCGGCACCAGCCGCAGCGGTGCCACCATCATCGGCGGCATGCTGCTGGGGCTGTCGCGCAAGGCGGCCACCGACTATTCGTTCTTTCTCGCCATCCCCACGCTGATCGGCGCAGGCGTCTACAGCCTCTACAAGGAGCGCGCGCTGCTGTCGGCGGCCGACATTCCGCTGTTTGCCGTGGGACTGGTGTTTTCGTTCATCAGCGCCTGGCTGTGCGTGCGCTGGCTGCTGCGCTACATCAGCTCGCACAGCTTCGTGCCGTTCGCCTGGTATCGCATCGCGTTTGGCCTGGTGGTGCTGGCCACGGCATGGAGCGGCCTGGTGACCTGGGCCGAATAGCCGCGTCAGGACGACGCCAGCGCCAGGTCCCCCTTGTTGCGGCGCACGCAGAACTTGCCCCGCTGCTTGCCGCTGTACATGGCGGCATCCGCCAGACGGATGAGGGTGCCGGCGTCGCAGGCGTCGTCGGGCGCGAGTGCGTAGCCGATCGTCAACCCCACGCGGATCTCGACGCCCTGCACGTAAAACGGCGTCAGGAAGGATTCCAGCAGTGCGATCCCGAGATCGTGCGCCTGCATCACGCTGGGCAGCTGCTGGGCCATGACGACGAATTCGTCCCCGCCCAGCCGTGCGATCAGGTCGGCGTGGCGCAAATGGGCGCGCAGCCGCTGCGCCACGGCCACCAGCAGCCGGTCGCCCACGGCGTGCCCATGCTGATCGTTGACGGGTTTGAAGCCGTCCAGGTCCAGCATAAACACGGCCAGCAGCCGGTCGGCTTGCGCATGGGGCAGCGCGGCGCCCAGGGCTGCGTCCAGGCCGCGCCGGTTGGGCAGGCCGGTGAGGGGGTCGGTGCGGGCCAGCGACATGAGCGCATCGCGCTCCCGGCTGGCGTCTTGCACTGCGTCACGCAGGCGTGCGTGGCGCAGGCCCAGCATGCGCATGAACAGCAGCATGTTGACCACGGCTGCGATCTGGAAGAGGTGCATGGGCCAGAACCGGCCGGGGAGCTCCCCATGCACCAGCAGAGCGAGCGCGACGGCGGTGCCGATATACGCCAGCCATGCGAGCAGCAGTGTGTGCCTCACGGGGTCGTTCTCGTGCATGCGCCGCGCGGCCACGGGCAGGCTGACCAACGCCGGCAGCGGCCCCAGAAGTGCCAGCGTGGCGAGGGTCGCGGGCGTGTTCAAAACGTTTGACAGAAACGCGGCGCAGAGCAGGACGGACAGCGCGGCTCCTCCCTGCATGGTGCGCAGAAATCGACCGGGCCGGTTGTCGCGCGCCAGCGAGTGCCCCATGAACAGGAAGGCGCCGATCACCGCAATGAAGACGAACAGCGGGCCGGCATGCTGCTGCATCCAGGGGTGGTGCCCCCAGATGAGCAGGCTGCCGATGCCAAAGAAATGGATGGAAAACCCCGCGCTGCCCAGCACCAGCAGCGCGTAGTAGGCGAACACCTTTTCCCGTAGCGCGACGGCCTGCAGCAGACCGTAGATGAACAGGCACAGCGCCAGGCCCAAGAACAGGCCCTGCAGCATCTGCTCGCGCAGCATGGGCGCAGCCATGTCGCGCCAGGTGCCGATGTGCAGCGGAACAATCATTCCGCCCAGCGTGCGCACGCGCACCAGCAGCTCGTAAGTGCGTTCGTGCTCCAGCGCCAGAACCACCGCGGGGGTGCGCCAATCCAGCGCGTGGGGGCTGGGCTGCTGCAGGTTGCCCAGGGCGTGATGCTGCAGCACCTCGCCGTCCGCCACCAGATAGACGTCGAGTTCGTTCAGCAGCGGGAAGTCCACATTGATGACCCAGGGCCCTGCGCGCGCCTGGGGGACCAGTGTCGCCTTCAGCCACACGGCATCCGGGCGCACGCCCAGTGAACCGCCGCGCGTCACAGGTGCCGCGAACGCCGTGGGCGTGGCCAGCATCTCCTGCACCGTGCGTGCCAGCGTGGGGTCAGAGCGCATGCACAGGTGGGCCCACAGATCCACGGGGCCCCTGCCCGGCTCCAGCACCGTGGCTCTGCAGGCCTGCGCCGGGCCGGGGTGCAGCGCGCCGAGCAGGCACAGCATTCCGCCCAGCACCGCGCGCAGCCGCGCGCCGCCAGGCAAGATTCCGCACCAGAGCAACAGCAAGAGCCGCATCGCACCCTCCGCAGGAGGTTCAAATGTATCACCGCGTAACGACTGCGGTGTGAGCGGATAGAGGGCAAGTCGCCGCGGGCTGCCGCGGGCTGTTGCGGACTGCGCGTGTCAGGAATCCGCGATGTGGGCCAGGTTCAGCAGCGCGGCTTCGATCGCCGCGGCCGTGGCGCGGGGCTGCTCCATGGGAAAGAGGTGACTGCCGTCCAGCATCGTCACGCGGCCCTGGGTGATGCGCTGGGTCATCGCCATGCCCACCTGGCGCATCTCGGCGGAATCGCGCCCGCCGATGAAGGCGGCCGGGCAGCGCAGCGGATGCGCGTGCAGCAGCCGGGCCAGGTTGTGGGGCAGGGTGTTGTAGATCTGGGTTTCCACCGCGCGGTCAAAGGCCAGCACGCGCTTGCCGTCCTGGTCCTGCAGGCCGTGCGCCACGTAGTCCCGCAGCACGCGCGGGTCCCAGTGGGCGAAGGCCTTCTTGCGGCGAAAGTGCTCCAGCGCCTCCTCGTTGCTGGACCAGCTGTTGCGCCGCGCGCGGCTCACGCGCCCGGGCGAGACGGCGCCCACCACCTGCGTCTGCTTGGCGACCCCCAGGGCACTGGCGCGCCAGCCGCCGATGAGGGGCGAGTCGATCAGCACCACGCCCCGTGCCAGCTCGGGGTGGCGCGCGGCAGCCATCACGCTCAGGAAGCCCCCGAGCGAATGGCCCACCAGAAAGGCCTGTTCGCCGCTGCGTTGCTGCTGCTCGGCGGCAAAGTCCGCCAGGTGCTGCACCAGGTGGGGCCAGTTGTTGCTGACAGGGTATTTCTCGTCATGGCCATAGCGTTCGATGGCGCTGACGCGAAAGCCGCGCTCGCGCAGTTCATCGAACAGCACGCGGTAGGTGCCGGCGGGGAAACTGTTGGCGTGGGAGAAAACGATGCAGGCCATGGAACGGTTCACACGAGCTTGTCGCGCGGTGTGGTGATCTTCTTGATGGGCCGGCAGCGCAGGGGCTCCACGCGGATGGGCACTTCGGTCACGCCGCCGTTCCATGCCGGGTCCTCGATGCTGTCGAACACCTGGCGCAGCTTCTCGCCCCAGCTGTCGTGCAGCATGCGGAAGTAGGGGTTGTGCTCGTCGATGCACACGATCTTGTCGGTGGCGAGGCGCCCCTCCTCGTACACCACGAGGTCCAGCGGCAGGCCGACCGAGAGGTTGGACTTGAGCGTGCTGTCCATGGACACCAGCGCGCACTTGGCCGCCTCGCTCAGCGGCGTGTGGGGCGTGATCACGCGGTCCAGCACGGGCTTGCCGTACTTGGACTCGCCCACCTGAAAGTACGGCGTCTCGGCCGTGGCCTCGATGAAGTTGCCTGCCGAATACACATGGAACAGGCGCATGCCCTCGCCCTTGATTTGGCCGCCCAGCAGCAGGGAGACGTTGAAGTCCACCCCCGCGCGCTGCAGTGCGGCGCCGTCGCGCTCGTACACGCGGCGCACCGCCGCGCCCAGCACGCGCGCCACGTCGAACATGCTGGTGGCGTTCCACAGCGTGATGGGCGTGCTGTCGCCGGGCTCCTGGATCTGCTCGACCTGCAGGATTTCGCGCACCGACTGCGAGATGCTCAGGTTGCCGGCCGACAGCAGCACCATGAAGCGGTCACCGGCCTGCTCGTAGACCATCATCTTGCGAAAGGAACTGATCTGGTCCAGCCCGGCGTTGGTGCGCGAATCGGACAGGAACACCAGGCCGGCGTTGAGCTTGATGGCGACGCAGTACGTCATGGGATGGGCTGTGAAGGCGAAGAGGGCGAGTGTAGGGCGCTTTGCCGGGCGGCCGTGTCGCGGCTGCGGCGCTGCGGTGGGCGCAGGGCGGGCATGCTTATCAGGGTTTGTTTGCTATCATAAACATAGCTGCTAGCCCTTTACTGGCAAGCGCTAGAGCCTTATTTTATTCAAACCCGGGCGTGCTCAGCCGCTTGAGCTGGTAGAGCGCGTCCAGCGCCTCGCGGGGCGACAGCTGGTCCGGGTGGATCTGCGCCAGGGCGGACTCCACGGGGCTCACGGCCGCCACCTCGGGCGCGGGCGGCGGAGCGAACAGGTCCACCTGCAGCTCATCCTCGCCCGCGCGTTCTTCCAGCGCGGCGAGCGTGTGGCGCGCGTGGTGCAGCACGGCGGCGGGCACCCCCGCCAGCTTCGCCACCTGGATGCCGTAGCTGCGGCTGGCGGGGCCGGGCTGGATCTCGTGCAGGAAGACGATGTCGTGGCCGGACTCGGTGGCGCCCACGTGCACGTTCACCGCGTGCGGGTGGCGCGCCGCTAGCTCGGTCAACTCGAAGTAATGCGTGGCAAACAGCGTGAACGCGCGGGTCTTGTCATGCAGATGGGTGGCGATGCCGCTGGCCAGCGCCAACCCGTCGAAGGTGCTGGTGCCGCGGCCGATCTCGTCCATCAGCACCAGGCTGTGCGGCGTGGCGGCGTGCAGGATCTGCGCCGCTTCGGTCATCTCCAGCATGAAGGTGGACTGGGCATTGGCCAGGTCGTCGGCCGCGCCGATGCGGGTGTGGATCGCGTCGATGGGACCCAGCCGGCAGGCCGCGGCCGGCACGTGGCTGCCCATGCTCGCCAGCAGCACGATCAGGGCGACCTGCCGCATGTAGGTGGACTTACCGCCCATGTTGGGGCCGGTGATGATCTGCATGCGCGCGTTGGCGTGCAGGCGCGTGTGGTTGGGGATGAAGGCGCCGCTCGATGTTTCGGCCAGCCGGGCCTCCACCACGGGGTGGCGGCCCGCCTCAATGTCGATGCAGGGCTCGTTGACGAATTGCGGTGCGCACCAGTTGAGCGTGAGCGAGCGCTCGGCCAGCGTGCACAGCACGTCCAGCGTGGCCAGCGCCTGCGCCAGCCGCGTGAGCTGGGGCACATGCGGCTGCAGCTGGTCCAGCACCTGCTCGTACAGCCACTTCTCGCGTGCGAGGCCGCGTTCCTGGGCCGACAGTGCCTTGTCCTCGAAGGTCTTCAGCTCGGGCGTGATGAAGCGTTCCGCGTTCTTCAGTGTCTGGCGGCGGCGGTAGTCCTCGGGCACCTTGTCCGCGTGGCTGCTGGTGACCTCGATGTAGAAGCCATGCACCTTGTTGAACTGCACACGCAGGTTGGGGATGCCGGTGCGCGCCTTCTCGCGCGTCTCCAGGTCGAGCAGGAAGTCGTCGCAGTTGTTCTGGATGCCGCGCAGCTCGTCCAGCTCGGCATCGAAGCCCGGCGCGATCACGCCGCCGTCGCGCACCAGCGCGGCGGGTTCCTCCAGGATGGCGGCACGCAGCAGTGCCGCGCAGTCGACGGGGGGCTGCAGGTGGCTGAAGATTTGGGCCAAAAACGGCTCTGGCGCTTGACTGTTAAGCGCGAGAAGCTCTGCTTTTTGTAGCGTCTTGCACAGCGCCACCAGCTCGCGCGGGCGCACCTGCCGCAGCGCGATGCGCGCGGTGATGCGCTCCACGTCGCTCACGCCGCGCAGTTCGCTGCGCAGGAGCTGCCACGGGCCCTGGCCGCTGCCGGCGCCGCGCAGCGCGGCCGTGGCCGCCAGGCGCTGGCGCGCGTCGCTGCGGTCGCGGCGCGGCTCCAGCAGCCAGGTCTTGAGCAGGCGGCTGCCCATGCCGGTCATGCAGGTGTCCAGCAGCGAGAACAGCGTGGGCGCGTCCTCGCCGCGCAGGGTCTTCACCAGCTCCAGGTTGCGCCGCGTGGCCAGGGGCAGGTGGATCAGTTCGTCGCTTTGCTGTACGCGCACGCCGTGCACATGGGTGAGTGCGCGGCCTTGCGTGTGTTCGGCGTACTGCAGCAGCGCGGCGGCGGCGGCATGGGCGTGGGGCAGGGCCTCGGCATTCCAGGCCTGCAGGCTGGCCGCGCCGAGCTGCTCCAGCAGCTTGCGCTCGCCCAGGGCACCATCGAACTGCCAGTCGGGCCGCAGGCTCATGGGGCAGGTGAACACGCCGCCCTGGCGCAACTGGGTCAGTTGTTCTTCAAAGCGCTGGGTGACGCCCGCGCTGTAGATCACCTCGCTGGGGGCAATGCGTGCGAGCCAGGTGCCCACGTCGGCCTGTGCACATTCGGCCAGCTGCACCACACCCTGGGTGACGGAGAGCCACGCCAGGCCGCAGCGCGCACGCGCGCCCTGGTGCACGGCCAGCAGCATGGACTCGCTCTTGTCGGACAACAGTTCGCTATCGGTGAGCGTGCCGGGGGTGACCACACGCACCACCTTGCGCTCCACGGGGCCCTTGGCGGCGCCCACTTCGCCCACCTGCTCGGCAATGGCGACCGACTCGCCCATCTTGATGAGGCGGCCCAGGTAGTTCTCCAGCGCATGAAAGGGCACGCCCGCCATGGTCACCGGCTGGCCGGCCGACTGGCCGCGTTGGGTGAGGGTGATGTCCAGCAGGCGCGCGGCCTTCTCGGCATCGGCGTAGAAAAGCTCGTAGAAGTCGCCCATGCGGTACAGCAGCAGCGTGTCGGGGTGCTGGGCCTTCAGGGCCAGGTACTGCGCCATCATGGGCGTGTGGTTCGAGAAGTCGGCCTCGTCGGGGCGCGGGGTGGGCGCGGGTTTCCCGGTCATCTGCGTGCGTGTTCCTTGGGTGCGGAGGAAAGTGGCAAGGCGCGCGACGCGCCAGGATTGGTGCGGGCCCTAGGCCGGCTGCGGGCCGGGGCGGCCGTCTTCCACCACGAATCGGGCCAGAGTGTACGCGGCGCTGCCGGCATTCAGCGGGTCGCGCAGGGCGCGCAGCGTGGTGGTCCAGCGCGTGGGCGTGATGTCGCACAGGCCGTAGCCGCGCTCCTCGCAGCGTGCCAGCAGCACATGGGGGTTATGGCGCGCGATGGCATCCACCTTCTCCTGCGTGGTGCCGGCGCGCGAGGAGATCGAGGTGCCGCAGAACTCGCTGGCCAGGATGCGCGGCGCACCGTGGGCATGCGGCCCGTGTGGCGCCATCACGTTGCAAACATAGTTCTGGTGGATGTCGCCGCCCAGCAGCACCGTGTTGCGCGGCGGGTGCTGCGCCAGCGCCTGCAGCAGGCGGTCGCGTGCGGCGGGCAGGCGCCCGGGCAGCGCATCCGGAGCGGGTGTGGTGCGCGTGCGGCCGACGGGGCTGGTGGCGTCACCCAGCATGAAGCGGTAGTGGTACCAGCGGTCGGGGCGCAGGCCGGCCACCTCCACATGCACGCTGTGGCCCAGTTCAGGCAGCGCCATCGCCGTGCCTTGCTGCACGATGTGGCGAAACTGCGCGTCGTCGGCCAGTTCCCAGCGTACGGTCAGGGGGCCGGCCCAGGGTGCGTGGGCGCCGGCCAGGTCCGCGGGCGGAAGCACGCGGGTCCAGAGGACCACGCCGTCGTGTACTGGGTCGCCACTGGCCACACCCAGGCCAAAGGGGTCGTGCCGCACGGCGGCCTGGGCCCAGGCCCAGCGGGGCAGTTGCGTGGCCATGCCGGCCCAGGCGGCCTGACGCAGCAGTGTGCGGCGCGAGATGTCAAGCGAAGGCGGGTGCACGGGACATCGCACAAGGGGGCCAGGCGTCAGGCAGCAACCACGCGGTTTTTGCCGGTGCGCTTGGCCAGGTACATGCCCTGGTCGGCGCGGCGGATTGCGTCGGCGCTGCCTTGTTCGCCCTCCACTTGGGCCACACCGGCGCTGAAGGTGATGAGCACCCGCTCCTGGTCTTTGAGGAAGTAGCGCGTGGTCAGCTCGCGTTGCAGGCGCTCCATGGCCTTCACGCCTTCCGCCAGTTCGGTGTCGGGCAGGATGATGACGAATTCCTCGCCGCCATAGCGCGCCAGCTGGTCCTGCGGCCGCATCACCTCGCGGGTGACCTGCGCCAGATGCACCAGTGCCGCGTCGCCGGCGGTGTGGCCCAGGCGGTCATTGATGGACTTGAAGTTGTCCACGTCCAGCAGCGCCACGCACAGCGGCGCATCCTGGCGGCGCGCACGCGCGATCTCGCGCTCCATGGCCTCGGCAAAGCCCTTGCGGTTGAGCGAGCCCGTCAACGGGTCGTGGCGCGCCTGGGCGCTCGCGCGGTCCAGCTCCTGGCGCAGGTGGTCGATTTCGGCGTGCTTGGCCTCGGTGCGCTCGCGCAGTTCCTGCAGTTCGCCGCGCGTCACCCGGCTGCTCAGCGCCATGGCGCGCGTGGCGGCCATGACTTCCTCCAGCAGCGGCATGATGTCCTGCAGTTGCGTGGCCTGGCTGATGCGTTCGGCGCAATCCTCCATCTTGGCGTTGTAGGCGCTGCTGGATTCATCCATCTGCGCCAGGCGCTCGATGAACGTGGCCAGCAGTTCGCGCATCTGCATCTGCGCGTGAACGGTGCGTTCCTTGGCCTCAGTCTGCTTGAAGATGACGTCCTTGAGGCGTCGCTGCACGTCGTCCAGCCGGCGCAGCGTGAGCGGCGGGGTGGAGGCCGCAAGCAGCGCCTCGGCCTGGCCGTGCAGCCACTCGTCGTCCATGCTCAGGGCGGCAATGTTCTCGAACACCAGGCGCAGCAGGCTGAGCAAGCTCAGCCGGATGGCGGCTTGGTCTTCCGCCGCGAAAGACAGGCGGTAGCTGAAGTTGCCGAGCATCAGCTCGGCGGTGGAGACGGGTGGGTCGGGCTCGCGCAGGAAGGTGCTCAATTGCGCAGCCAGCTCATGCACGCGGGCATCGTCCTCGCCCAGCGCCGGCAGGGTGTTGTCCACCAGCCGCGCCAGATTCTGCGCCAGTGTCAGCGGCAGGTGGTCAATCCGGGTGCTCGCGGGCTCGGGCGCGGCCACGGGCGAGAGTCCCAGGTTGGCGTATCCCACCAACACGTTTTGCAAAACGCCCCAGTCCTGCTGGGTGATGGCGGTTTCCAACAGGCCCAGCAACCGCTTCTGCGCCGGGGTCTGGCCGGGGATCACCCGCGAGATCTGCCGCAGCTGGGCGCTGGGAAACGCCGGCGCGCTGGTGGTGCCGGCCACTTCGTCATAGAGGGCCTGGTAGTGGTCGGGCGTGGGAGGAAGCCGGCGCGTGGCGAGTAGCTTGAGCGTCTCGCGGGCAATTTCAGAAGGGGATTTGGCGGAGGCCATCTGCAGGGACGCAGGAAGATGCAAACAGCCAAAAGTGTGACAGAGTGCAGCCCGCTTGGATAGCAGGCCGGGTCAAGCCATGTGTAAATCGTGTCAGTTGACCAGAACCAGTTTCCCGATCACCGCACGTGCGCCCATGTGGGCAAACGCGGCGGGTAGCTGTGACATGGGCATGGTTCGGTCGATGGCGGGCCTGATCTTGCCCTGCGCATACCACTGGAGCAGGGTGCCCATCATCGAAGCATTGGCCTGGGGCTCGCGCTTGGCGAATTCGCCCCAGAACACGCCGACGACAGAAGCACCCTTGAGCAGTGGCAGATTCAACGGCAATGAAGGGATGGGGCCCGATGCGAAGCCGACCACCAGATAGCGGCCTCGCCAGGCGATGGCGCGAAATGCGGGCTCTGCCAGTGCGCCGCCCACCGGGTCGTAGATGACGTCCGGTCCCCGCCCGTCGGTCAGTGACTTGGCGGCGTCGCGCAGGTCCTCCACGCTGTAATTGATCACGGCATCGGCGCCCAGCTTCAGGCACACGTCGCATTTTTCGTCCGTGGAGGCGGCGGCGATCACGCGCGCTCCCTTGGCCTTGGCGATCTGAATCGCGGCGGTGCCCACGCCGCCAGCCGCGCCCAGCACCAGCACGGTTTCGCCTGCCTGGAGCTGGCCCCGGTCCAGCAGGGCGTGGTAGGAGGTTGCATAGGTCATGATGAATGCCGCCGCATCCACATGGCCAAAGCCGTCCGGCAGGGGTATACAGCGTGCGGCCGGGGCGATGGTGTGCGTGGCGAAACCGCCCGTGCCGCTAAGGCAGGCCACGTTTTGACCCACCTGCAGATGGGTGACGCCGTCGCCCACGGCCTGCACGACGCCCGCGAACTCCGAGCCGGGCACGAAAGGCAGGGGTGGTTTGATCTGGTACTTGTTCTGCACTATTAGCAGGTCGGGAAAATTCAGGCTTGCCGCGCGGATCTCGACGAGGACCTCGCCCGCCTTGGGAGCCGGGTCGGGCAGTTCTGTCCAGGCCAGGGCCTCGACGCCGATGGGGTTGGTGCAGAGCCAGGCGTGCATGAATGTCTCCTTGGTCGCTACGAATCTGTTGGGCGGGCATCATAGGGGCCGTCTCTGAGGCTGGGTTGTCCCTTGCGTGACCAGCGACAGCGTGTGTGCGCGCTCCTACAATGCCAGCCGTTCCGCCTTCCAGACCATGAAAATCCTCATCTCCAACGACGACGGCTACCAGGCGCCTGGCATCGTGGCGCTGCATGACGCCCTTAAGACCATTGCTGATGTGGAAGTGGTGGCTCCCGAACACAACAATAGCGCGAAGTCGAACGCCCTGACGCTGCATTCGCCGTTGTATGTGCAAACCGCGCACAACGGCTTTCGCTATGTCAATGGCACGCCCGCCGATTGTGTGCACATTGCGCTGACGGGCCTGCTGGGTTACCGGCCCGATCTGGTGGTCTCCGGCATCAACAACGGCGCCAACATGGGCGACGACACAATTTATTCCGGCACGGTGGGTGCTGCGATGGAAGGCTATCTTTTCGGAATCCCGTCCATCGCCTTTTCGCAGGTGGACAAGGGGTGGGGCGAGATCGAGTCGGCTGCGCGCAAGGCGCGCGAGATCGTTCAGCAGATGGATCGCCAAAACCTGGTCGGCGAAGCCCCCTGGCTGTTGAACGTCAACATTCCCAATATGCCGTATGACGCATTGCGGCCCTTGCGCATGTGCCGCCTGGGCCGGCGCCATGCGGCAGAGCGTGTCATTGAGCAGCAGAGCCCGCGTGGGGAGCTGATGTACTGGATCGGTGGCGCTGGCGCCGCCAAGGACGCGGCGGAGGGCACCGATTTTCATGCCACGGCCCACGGCCATGTATCCGTCACGCCATTGAAGGTGGACCTGACCGATTACGACGGACTGGGGTATTGGGCGCAGACCCTGGCCCGTCTCGTACCAGCGCAGGCGTCCGGCGAGGTGGCTTGATGCAGCGGCGTCCAGGTTTTCCTGCGCGGATCGACTGGCGCCAACCCGGTGCACCCACCGCGGCGCCACCGGTAGGCGCGCGCCGCGAGGTGCAGCCGCCCACGCCGCACGGCGTGGGGCTGGACTCCGCTACCGTGCGCGGACGCATGGTGCAGCGACTCGCAGCCTCGGGCATCTCGGCGGGGGCGGTTCTTCAGGCCATGGGAATGATTGAGCGGCATCGTTTTGTCGACACCGCCTTGGCCAACCAAGCCTATGAGGACACCAGTCTGCCCATCGGACTGGGTCAGACCATTTCCAAACCCAGCGTGGTAGCACGCATGATCGAATTGTTGCTGGGGGCCGAGTGCGCGCGCGGAAATGGAATGGGCCGGGTGCTGGAGATCGGCACGGGCTGCGGCTATCAGGCAGCGGTGCTGTCGCGTGTCTCGCGCGAGGTGTATACCGTTGAACGCTTGCGCGCGTTGCATGAAAAGGCGCGAGACCACTTGCGCCCGCTACGCCTGGCAAATGTGCACCTGATCCTGGGCGATGGAATGCTGGGTTACCCCAGCGGCGCGCCCTATGCGGGCATCATTGCCGCGGCGGGGGGAGATAGCCTTCCCGCCGCGTGGTGCGAGCAACTTGCCGTGGGTGGCCGGCTGGTCGCCCCACTGGCGGGCGCCGACGGCCAACAGATGCTGCTGGTCGTTGATAAAACTGCGCAAGGCTTGAAGCAGGGCATTCTGGAAGCCGTGCATTTCGTCCCCCTAAAATCGGGGATCGCCTGAAGGATTTGCTTATGTTGGTATCGCGTAGTCTTGTGGTTTGGGGAGTTGCCGTGCTGGCTGGCGGTTTGCTGGCGGGGTGCAGCACCCCGATCAACAGGGCTCCCGTGGAAGATCGCGGCACCTTTGCCGCGAGCAGCGGCACGACGGGGCCCGCGGGGGCCGTGCCTGAGGTCAAGCCCTTGCCTGGTGCTGAAAACGCGGGCAAGCCTGGCTACTACACCGTGAAGCCAGGCGACACGCTGATTCGCATTGGCCTGGAAAACGGGCAAAGTTGGAAAGACATCGCGCGCTGGAACAACCTGGAAAACGCCAACCTTATCGAGGTGGGCCAGGTGCTGCGTGTGGTGTCCCCTGCTGCGGCTGCGGCGACTGCGGTGGCATCTGACACCGGTGTGGTCACCCGCCCCGTCACGTCTTCGCCCTTGGCTGCAGCATCGGCTGCGAGCGCACCCAAGCCGTCGGCGTCGGCGGCGTCTACACCGGCCGCGGTGGCGCCGGCAGCGGCACCCAGCGCGCCAGCGGTGGCCTCCGCGCCCGCCGCTGCCGCTGCAACGGATGACGTCAACTTTATCTGGCCCTCGTCGGGCAGCCTGTTGGCGGGATTCGACGAGGTGCGTAACAAAGGCTACGACATCGGCGGTAAGGCAGGCGATCCGGTGCTCGCCGCTGCCGATGGGCGTGTGGTGTACGCCGGGGCTGGGCTTCGCGGCTATGGCAACCTGGTGATCTTGAAACACAACAACACCTATCTCACGGCCTATGCGCACAACCAGACGCTGCTGGTGAAGGAAGACCAGAACGTGCGCCGCGGCCAGAAGATTGCCGAGATGGGAAGCACCGACGCGGATCGTGTGAAACTGCATTTCGAAATCCGGCGCCAGGGCAAGCCCGTGGACCCCGCCCGCTACCTCCCCTCCCGTTGAGCGCGCCGGCTTCCATGGGAGAGGCGTCCTGGCTGGAGGATGCTGATCCGGCAGAGACAGGTGGGAGTCAGGCGGACGAGTTTGAGGCGGAACTGCGGGAGGTCGTCGTGGGCGCCGAGCAGCATGCTCAGCGGCTGGACAAGGCACTCGCGGAACTGGTCCCAGAGTTTTCCCGCAGTTATCTGCAGCAGTTGCTGCTCCAGGGCTGCGTACGCCTGAATGGGCGGGAGGTACAGAAGCCGGCGTCCAGGGTCAAGGCCGGGGACCGCATTGCGGTCGAGATGCGCCCTACGCAGCAGAGCCAGGCTTTTCGGCCCGAGCAATGGCCATTGGATGTGGTGTATGAGGATGAGCACATCCTCGTGATTCACAAGCCTGCGGGGCTGGTGGTGCATCCCGCGCCCGGCAATTGGAGCGGCACGTTGCTGAACGCCTTGCTTGGCCGGGATGCGCAGGCGATGCAGGTGCCGCGTGCGGGCATCGTCCATCGACTGGACAAGGACACCAGTGGCCTCATGGTCGTTGCGCGCAGCCGGTCGGCCATGGATGCACTCGTCCGCATGATCGCTGCGCGCGAGGTCAGCCGCCAGTATGTGGCGCTGGGGTGGGGCGGCTGGACGGGGGCCGCACATCGATCGGTGCATGCCCCGATCGGTCGTGACCCGCGCAATCGCCTGCGGATGGCGGTGGTCGATCTAGCACAGCATCCAGGCAAGGAAGCCCGCACCGATTTCGACCTGATAGATGCCAACGAGGAGGTGTGCCTCGTGCGTTGCACGCTGCACACGGGGCGAACGCACCAGATCCGCGTGCATATGGCATCCATACGTCATCCCTTGGTGGCAGATGCACTGTACGGCGGCGCGATGGCCGGGCCCATGCATCGACAGGCGCTGCATGCATTCCGGCTGGCGTTTGTACACCCGGTCACTGGCGCTCCCCTGGAGTTCCACGCGCCGCTGCCGGAAGACATGGCGCAGGCGCTGGATTTTTGGGGGCTGCGCTACAATCGCCCCTGACGGCTGTTCTGCCGTGAACCGCCGGTCAGCACGAGCTACCGGCCCCGTGAAGGCGCATTGCCACGCTCTGCTTTCTGCGCCGCAATATCTCCAACCCAAGGCGCAGCCTCCCGTTTGATGCGAGGCTGCCTTTCCAGGGACTGTTGGACCATGAATTCGGTGGACGCCAAACGGGTTCTTGAAACCGCGTTGATCTGTGCCCCGCAGCCTGTATCGATCCGTGACTTGCGGACATTGTTCGATGACGCGCTGGGTTCCGATACAGTAAAGATGCTGCTGCTGGAACTGCAGCAGGACTGGGCCTTGCGAGGGGTGGAGTTGGTACAAGTGGCCACAGGTTGGCGTTTCCAGAGCCGGCCCGAGATGCGCGAATTTCTGGACCGGCTGCATCCTGAAAAACCGCCCCGCTATACGCGAGCGACGCTGGAGACGCTGGCCATCATTGCTTACCGGCAGCCCGTGACCCGCGGGGACATCGAAGACATCCGTGGGGTGACCGTCAACAGCCTCATCATCAAACAACTGGAGGACCGCGGCTGGGTGGAGGTCATTGGCCACCGCGAGACAGTGGGCCGGCCTGCGTTGTTTGCTACCACACGGCAGTTCCTGGATGATTTAGGACTGCAATCACTGGATCAACTGCCTACGCTCGAAGACCCCGGCGTGCAGGTCAGCATGTTTGAAGCGCTGGGCTCCATTCAGGGGGCACCGCAGAGCGAAGACACTGCAGGGGTACCTGAGGACGGCGTGCAGGTGCCGGCCGTAGACGAAGTAGATATTGAAGATGCCCCTGATCTGGTAGTGGGCGCGACACACAGTGGTGCCGAAGAGGGGCCACGGGACATTGACATATGAATGATGAATCTCACAAGGATCCGGACTCCATGGGGGGGCGCTCGCCTTCGCCCGCATCGGAGGCTGCTGCGCCGCGCAGGCCCCGCAAGCGCAAGTCTGCGGAAGGCGCGCTTCAGGAGGATGCGGCAGTGCCGCAACTCAGTGCTGACGGTGCCCAATCGGACGTGAAAATGCAGGAAGTGCATGAGCAAGGCGCTGCTGTTGAGGTGCCACGACAGTCCAGCGGCCATGCTGCCAAGCGCGCGCCGAAGGGCGATGGCTATCAGTTTGCCGATGTGGTGTCGGGTCAGTTCGACGAGGATGAAGCCAACGCCGAGCTCGCCCCCGCCAAACGGGTGCTGCTTCCCCAGCCAGAAACCCCCAAACTTCACAAGGTGCTTGCCCAGGCGGGCATGGGGTCTCGGCTGGAAATGGAGCAGCTCATCCTGGAAGGTCGTATTTCCGTCAACAACGAGCCGGCCCATATCGGACAGCGCGTGCAGTTTGGGGACCAGATAAAGGTCAACGGCAAACCCATCCGCTTCCGTATTGCGCCACCGCCGGTACGCGTGATTGCATACCACAAGCCGGTGGGCGAAGTGGTTACGCATGACGATCCGCAAAACCGCCCCACCGTGTTTCGCAAACTGCCCCGGCTGCAGCAGGGCAAATGGCAATCCGTCGGGCGTCTGGACCTGAATACCGAAGGTTTGTTGCTATTCACCAGTTCGGGTGAGCTTGCGAACAAGTTGATGCACCCCCGCTTCGGGCTGGAGCGTGAATATGCGGTCCGCGTGTTGGGTGCGTTGAGCACCGAGGAAAAGCAGCGCTTGCTGGAAGGCGTGCCGCTGGAGGATGGCATGGCTTCCTTTGGCTCCGTGGAAGACGGCGGCGGCGAGGGCGCCAACTGTTGGTACCGTGTCACCATCTCTGAAGGCCGTAACCGCGAGGTCCGCCGTATGTTCGAGGCGGTAGGGCATGCGGTGAGCCGGCTGATTCGGATTCGCTATGGGGCCATGATGCTGCCGCGCGGGCTCAAGCGCGGGGCGTGGCTGGAGCTTGATGAGCGCGACATTCGTGCCCTGATGCAGGCGGCAGGTGCAACGCTGGATGGTGGTGGTGCGCGCCCTACTAGTGGCCAGGGTAGGGGCGGCCGCAAAGGCGATCGTCGATCCGCAGGGCCCGGCAAGGCATCTGGCAGTGGGCGTGACAAGACAGGGGGGCGCGCGGGGCGATCGCCCTCACCGAATGCCCAGCCGGACCCGATGAAGACGTCGCTCGGCTATATCGGGGCTGACAGTTTCTCGCGCCATCGCCAACAGCAACGCAACAACGGGCCGCGCCGCGGCGGCCGTTAGGGGATTGGCGTAAAGCTAAAATTGACGGTTTGCCTTCAGGGCAAAAATACCGCAACACCTCACTAGGAAAATCAACATGGCTATCGAACGCACCCTTTCCATCATCAAGCCGGACGCAGTTGCCAAGAACGTGATCGGCCAGATCTATGCGCGCTTTGAAGCCGCGGGCCTGAAGATTGCCGCTGCGCGCATGATCCACCTGTCGCGCGCCGAAGCCGAGCAGTTCTACGCAGTGCACAAGGAGCGCCCCTTCTTCAAGGATCTGGTGGACTTCATGATTTCCGGCCCCGTGATGGTGCAGGCCCTGGAGGGTGAGAACGCCGTCCTGAAGAACCGCGAACTCATGGGCGCGACCGACCCCAAGAAGGCGGCGCCCGGCACGATCCGCGCCGACTTCGCGGACAGCATCGACGCCAATGCGGTGCACGGCTCCGACGCTGCTGAAACCGCACAGGTGGAAGTGGCCTTCTTCTTCCCCGGCCTGAACATCTACTCGCGCTAATGCAGTGGCTCCGCGTGCCGGGCGGTCCTGGTTTGGCCGCCCCCGCGCGGATGCGCTATGTGGGCGTGGACATCCGTGAACGTTATGACCACGAACCTTCTGGATTTTGACCTGGACGGCCTGGCTGCTTTTTGCGAGCGGCTGGGAGAAAAACGTTTTCGGGCCACGCAACTGTTTCGCTGGATCCACCAGCGCGGTGCCAGCGATTTTGACCAGATGAGCGACCTGGCGAAATCGTTGCGCGAGAAGCTCAGGGGCTGCGCCCATGTGGCAGGGCTGCAAGCCATCAGCGAACATGTCTCTGCGGACGGCACGGTGAAGTGGCTGTTCGACGTGGGCGACGGCAACGCCGTGGAGACAGTCTTTATTCCTGAGGACGATCGCGGCACCTTGTGCATCTCCTCGCAGGCTGGATGCGCCGTAGGCTGCCGTTTTTGCTCCACCGGTCACCAGGGGTTCAGCCGCAATCTCACTACTGGTGAAATCCTGGCCCAGCTCTGGTATGCCGAGCACGCACTACGGCAGCGCTGCGGCGATGGTGAACGCGTGATTTCCAACGTGGTGATGATGGGAATGGGCGAGCCGCTGCAGAACTATGCTGCACTGGTGCCTGCGCTGCGTGTCATGCTCGATGACCATGGTTACGGCTTGTCGCGGCGTCGCGTAACCGTGTCTACCTCAGGCGTCGTGCCCATGATGGACCGCCTGGCGCAGGATTGTCCTGTGGCGCTCGCTGTTTCGCTGCATGCTCCCAATGACGTGTTGCGCGACAACCTCGTTCCCCTGAACCGCAAGTACCCGCTGCATGAACTCCTGGCGGCGTGTCGGCGTTATTTGGACCACGCGCCGCGGGACTTCATCACTTTTGAATACTGCATGCTGGAAGGCGTGAACGATCAGCCAGAGCATGCGCGACAGTTGATTGACCTGGTGGGCCGCAAGGCGGCCGACGGCGGGGTGTCGTGCAAGTTCAATCTCATCCCCTTCAACCCGTTCCCGGCTTCCGGTCTGCGCCGATCTCCCCCGGCGGCTGTGACGGCTTTCGCACAATTGTTGAGTGACGCGGGTATCGTCACGACCGTTCGCAAGACGCGCGGTGACGATATTGATGCGGCATGCGGACAACTGGCTGGCGATGTGAAGGACCGAACACGGGTCAATGAACGCATGGCCAAGCTCAGGACCATCGAGATCAAGCCGGTCATCTGACGGCGTGGCGCAACAATTACGGGAGGCTTTCATGGCGAAGTGGCGGATCAATCATGGCGGGTGGCAGGCGATGGCGGCGATCGGCATTGCCGTTGTCGTCTCGGGCCTTGCCGGTTGTGCCCACCAAGGGGCCTCCGATGCCAATGGTGCTGTGGCGGAATCCGCATCCGGCGGCGGCGAAGCCGACGTGCGCCGCCGTGCGCGTATCCGGCTGGAGCTGGCTGCGAACTATCTGCAAATGGGGCAGACCACCGTGGCCATGGAGGAGGTGCGGCAGGCGATCACGACCGATCCCACGTATGCCGACGCCTACCACCTTCGCGGCTTGATATACATGAACATGGGCGACCTGGCGCTCGCGGAAGACAGCCTCAAGCGCGCCCAAGGCATGAAGCCTTCCGATCCAGACATCATGCACAACTATGGCTGGCTGCAGTGCCAGCGCCAGCAGTACGACGTCGCCAATCAGATGTTCGAGCGGGCGCTTGCCGTGCCGAGTTACAAGGCACGCAGCAAGACGCTGATGTCCCAGGGCCTGTGCTACCAGCGGGCGGGGCGTCTTGCAGAGGCCGAACAAGCGCTGAAGCAGGCCTATGAGATTGATGCGGGCAACCCGGCGGTGGGGTACCACTTGGCGGCCGTGCTGTTTGCGCGGGGCGAGGCCAAGCGGGCGCAGTTTTATGTCCGTCGCGTGAACAATGGCGAGTATGCCAATGCCGAGTCTCTGTGGTTGGGTGTGAAGATCGAGCGCGTGCTCAAGGAGTTCGTGGCCATGCGCCAGTTGGGTGATCAGTTGCGCAAGCGCTTCCCCAACGCGAAAGAAACCCTGGCATTCGAACGAGGGGCCTTCGATGAGTGAGCCCATGGGCGCCGCTGGGGGGGGTGATCATCGGATGCAGGATCACGGCACTGAACCGGCGGGCGGCGTTACCGCGGGGCAGTTGCTGAGGCAACTGCGCGAATCCGCAGGGGTCCATGTTGATGTGCTGGCCGGAACGCTGAAGGTGCCCGCGAACAAACTGCATGCGCTGGAAGCGGACCAATACGACGCATTTCCCGACGCCGTCTTCATGCGGGCGTTGGCGTCGGGCGTCTGCCGGACCTTGAAGGCCGATGCTGCGCCGGTGCTCGCATTGCTGCCCCAGAGCGGCCCCGTGCAGCTTGTGGTGGACAAGGGACTCAACGCGTCGTTCAAAGACCCTGGTCACCGGTTCATCAAGGGGGGAACGCTGGAGCGACCCAAGTCGCGCATGATGGGCGTGACGGTTGCCGCGCTGTTGGCCGCCGCGGTGGCCATCGCCTTTCTCCCGAAGGGCAACGACAGTTTGCCGGTCGCCAGCAGTCCGGAGGCGGTAACACCGCCACAGCGCGCGCCCGAAGCCACGCAACTGGACCCGGTGACTGCTGCGGTGCCCCCAACACAAGAGTCCGTTGCCTCAGGGGGACAGGCCACTGTGCGGGCAGAGCCATCTTCTGCTGCGGTGGCCTCAGCGGCCCTCGCCGCATCGGCCCCCGCTGCGGCGGTGGAGCCGGCCCCATCCCACGGCGTGTCCAACGAGGCCGGAGTTGACGCCAAGGGCACCGAGGCTTCGGGCGTGCTGGTCATTCGCGCCCGGGGAGAATCCTGGATCCAGGTGCGCAACGCCGCGGGCGGCGTCGTGCTGCAGAAGATCCTGGCTGCGGGCGAGAGTGTTTCCGCGGCGGGCAGCCCTCCCTGGTCGGTCGTCATTGGCAAGGCGGATGCCACGGAGGTGGTTGTGCGCGGCCAGCCCATGGATTTGAATGCGATTGCGCGCGAGAACGTTGCGCGTTTCGAGGTGAAGTAAATGAATATCTCCGGCACAGCCGCACCGATCGCTATGGCACAGCCCCAGGCACGCCGCTCGCGGCAGGCACGCATCGTCTGGGGCAGCCGGGTGGTCACGGTGGGTGGCGGCGCACCGGTTAGGGTGCAGTCCATGACCAACACCGACACGGTGGATGCGATCGGCACGGCCATCCAGATCAAGGAACTGGCGCAAGCGGGCTCCGAGTTCGTTCGCATCACGGTGAACACGCCGGAGGCCGCAGCGGCCGTGCCCTACATCCGTGAGCAGCTGGACCGCATGGGCGAGACGGTGCCGCTGGTGGGCGACTTTCACTACAACGGCCACCGCCTGCTGACGGAATTTCCCGACTGCGCACAGGCATTGTCCAAGTACCGCATCAACCCGGGCAACGTGGGCAAGGGCGACAAGAAGGACAAGCAGTTCGGCCAGATGATCGAGGCCGCGGTGCGCTGGGACAAGGCCGTGCGCATTGGCGTGAACTGGGGCAGCCTGGACCAGGAGTTGCTGGCCGAGCTGATGGATGCGAACAGCCGCCGCGCCCAGCCGTGGGATGCGCGCCAGGTCATGTACGAGGCGCTGATCACCTCCGCCATCGAATCGGCGAAACGCGCCGAGGAAATGGGCCTGAGCGGCGACCAGATCATCCTTTCGTGCAAGGTCAGCGGAGTGCAAGACCTGATCTCGGTGTACCGCGAACTCGCGCGCCGCTGCGACTATGCGCTGCACCTGGGTCTGACCGAGGCGGGCATGGGTACCAAGGGTATCGTGGCGTCGACCACCGCGCTTTCGATCCTGCTGCAGGAAGGCATTGGCGACACTATCCGTGTGTCGCTGACTCCGCAGCCCGGCGAGGCGCGCACCCAAGAGGTGGTGGTGGCCTCCGAGATCCTGCAATCGCTGGGACTGCGTGCGTTCGTGCCCAGCGTGACTGCTTGCCCGGGCTGCGGCCGTACCACCAGCACCACATTCCAGGAGCTGGCCAAGCAGATCGACGATTACCTGCGTGCGCAGATGCCCGTATGGCGGCTGCGCTATCCCGGCGTGGAAAAACTCAAGGTGGCCGTGATGGGCTGCATCGTCAACGGCCCGGGCGAGAGCAAACATGCCGACATCGGCATCAGCCTTCCCGGCACGGGCGAGGCGCCCGCCGCCCCGGTGTTCATCGACGGCGAAAAGGCCATGACCCTGCGGGGCGAGGGCATCGCGCGAGAGTTCCAGGATATCGTTGAAGGCTACATTGCCCGGCGTTTCGGCAACGGCGCAGGCGCACAGTGAAGTGTGCGCAAGTTTGCTATAAATATTATAGCCTCTAGCGCTTGATGGATAAGCGCTAGAGGCTGATTTGATTCAAAATCACAAACAACAGAACAAGATGCAGAAGCTGGTTGCCATCAAGGGCATGAACGACATTCTTCCGCCCGATTCGGCGCGCTGGGAATGGCTGGAGGACAAG
Organism: Diaphorobacter nitroreducens; assembly: GCA_003755025.1. Taxonomy (GTDB): domain Bacteria; phylum Pseudomonadota; class Gammaproteobacteria; order Burkholderiales; family Burkholderiaceae_C; genus Diaphorobacter; species Diaphorobacter nitroreducens. Next base: position 845,194 of record RJVL01000001.1, read on the forward strand.
GTGCGCACCCTCATGGCGCGCTACGCTTATCGCAACATCCGCACGCCCATCGTCGAGCCTACGCCGCTGTTCGTGCGCGGCCTGGGCGAAGTCACCGACATCGTCGAGAAGGAGATGTACTCCTTCGAGGACCGGCTCAACGGTGAACAGCTGACGCTGCGCCCCGAGGCAACGGCGGGGGTGGTGCGTGCGGTGGTAGAGCATTCCATGCTCTACGACGGCGGCAAGCGCCTGTACTACATGGGGCCCATGTTCCGGCATGAACGGCCACAGCGCGGCCGCTACCGCCAGTTCCACCAGATCGGTGCCGAGGCGCTGGGCTTTCCCGGCGCGGAAGCCGATGCCGAAATCATTCTGCTGGCGCATGCGCTGTGGGCGGAACTGGGGCTGGAGAACGTGCGGCTGGAATTGAACAGCCTGGGGCAGCCCGACGAGCGCCGCGCCCACCGCGCGGCGCTGATCGCATACCTCGAGCAGCACATGGATGTGCTCGACGAGGATGCGCGCCGCCGCCTGCACAGCAATCCGCTGCGCATTCTCGACACCAAGAACCCCGCGATGCAGGCGCTGGTGGAAGGCGCCCCGCGGCTCATCGACTTTCTAGGCGAGGCGTCGCTGCAGCATTTCGAGACCGTCAAGGCGATCCTGGATGCCAACGGCGTGGCCTGGAGCCTCAATCCCCGCCTGGTTCGCGGGATGGACTATTACAACCTCACGGTGTTCGAGTTCGTGACGGACCAACTGGGCTCGCAGGGCACGATCTGCGGTGGGGGCCGTTACGACTACCTGATCGAGCAGATCGGCGGCAAGTCCGCTCCGGCCGTGGGCTGGGCGCTGGGGGTGGAGCGCGTGCTGGAGTTGCTCAAGGAGCAGGAGACGCAAGTGGCCCGACCAGCTGCCGATGCCTATGCCGTAGTGCCCGACGCGTCTGCCCTGCCGGTGGTCATGGCTACCTTGCAGCGGCTGCGTGCGCAGGGGGTGTCGGTGCAGATGCACAGCCCCACCGCCGCAGGCGAGGGCATGGGCAGCATGAAATCCCAGTTCAAGAAGGCGGACGCCAGCGGCGCACGCTATGCACTGGTCTTCGGCGCCGACGAACTGGCCCGCGGGGCCGTGACCGTCAAGCCGCTGCGGGATAGCGGCGAGCAGGCGGAGCGCCCGCTGGCGGCGCTGGCCGAATGGGCGGCCACCCTACAATCCTCGCGCTGAACGGAACCACAACATGGCCAACAACTTCGACCTTCAAGAACAAGAACAGCTTGAGCAGATCAAGCACTTCTGGAACACGTGGGGCACGCCCATCACCTGGGTGTTGATTGTCATCATGGGGGGGCTTGCCGCCTGGAACGGCTACCGGCTGTGGCAGGGCAGCCAGGCCCAGCAGGCGACGGCACTGGCCGAGGCCGTGGAAATGGCCGTGCAGGCGGGTGACCTTGCGCGCGTGGAGCAAGCCGTGGGCGACCTGAAGTCGAGTTACGGCGGCACCGTGCAGGCGGGGCAGGCTGGCCTTCTGGCCGCCAAAGCGCTGGCCGACGCTGGCAAGTGGGACGCCGCCAAAAGTACGTTGGCTTGGGTGGCCGAGAAAGCGTCTGATGAGGGTTACCAGGCTTTGGCCCGGCTGCGCCTGGCCAGCGTCCTGATCGAGCAAAAGGCCTACGACGAGGCCTCGGCGCAGCTGTCGGGGAAATTCCCCGCAGAGTTTGCCGCTACGGTCGCGGATCGCAAGGGTGATGTGTTCGCGTTGCAGGACAAGAAGCAGGAAGCCATTGCCGAGTACCGCCGCGCCTACCAGGCTTTTGACGAGCGTGTGGAATACCGCCGCCTGGTGGAAGCCAAGCTCAACGCTTTGGGTGCACAGGTGGAGACGGTAGCCTCCGCTACGTCGGGGGGCGTGCAATGAGCCAGGCACGTAGTCATGCCATGAGGGCGCTGACCGGCGCCTCTTTGCTGGTGAGCCTGCTGGTGATGGGAGGGTGCTCGTTGTGGGGCGGCACGCCGAAGCCGAAGCCGGCGGAGCTCGGCCCCAACGTCCCTGTGCTGGGAGTGCGTCAGGCGTGGGTGTCCCAGATTGGGGCACAGGAAGGCCTTGAACTCGACATGCACGTGGAGGGCAGCGTGGTGACGGTGGCCTCTGCCAATGGCGATGTGGCGGCCATCGATGCACGCACGGGGGGCGACGTATGGCGCACGCGCCTCAACCAGCCGCTTGCCTCGGGCGTGGGAAGTGATGGGCGCTGGACGGCGGTGGTGTCGAAGGGCAACCAAGTTATCGCACTGGACGGCGGTCGGGAGATCTGGCGCAAGCCGTTGCCCGCCCAGGCTTATACGGCGCCGTTGGTCGCGGGCAAGCGCATCTTCGTGCTGGCGGCGGATCGCTCCATTTCCGCCTTCGACGCGGCGACTGGCTACCGGCTCTGGAGCCAGCAGCGGCCGGGTGAGCCCCTGGTCCTGCGCCAGGGCGGTGTGCTGATGGCCGTGGGTGACACCCTGGTTGCGGGGCTGTCCGGCCGTCTGGTCGGCTTCAATCCCGACAACGGCGTGGTGCGCTGGGAGGCGCCCTTGGCCAGCCCGCGTGGCACCAATGACGTCGAGCGGCTGGTGGAGATCGTTGGCCGTACGAGCCGTGTGGGCGACAGTCTGTGCGCGCGGGCTTTCCAGGCTTCGGTGGGCTGTATCGATGCATCCCGGGGGGCGGTCTCGTGGACGCAGCCCGCCAGCGGCGGCGTGGGCATCCACGGGGATGACACCATGTTGTTCGGCACGGAAAGCAACGGAACAGTGATTGCATGGCGGCGCACCGATGGGTCCCGTGCCTGGACATCGGACAGGTTGCAGTTCCGCAAGCTCACAGCGCCCTTGGTGCTGGGGCGTTCGGTCGTAGTGGGTGACGATACAGGGCTGGTGCACCTGCTGTCCCGTGAGGACGCCGCACCGCTCAACCGCCTGACGACCGATGGCTCGGCCATTGCGGCGGCCCCGGCGGTGGCGGGCGACACCTTGGTGGTGGTGACGCGCAAGGGCGGCGTCTACGGCTTCCGTCCGGACTGATAGGGATATAGGACACAGGATGAAGCCTGTCATCGCTTTGGTGGGGCGGCCCAATGTGGGCAAGTCCACCTTGTTCAACCGGTTGACCAAGTCGCGCGATGCGATTGTGGCCGACTTTGCCGGCCTCACACGTGATCGCCACTATGGCAATGGGAGACAGGGCAAGCACGAGTACATCGTCATCGACACCGGGGGGTTCGAGCCCGATGCCTCCAGCGGCATCTACCGCGAGATGGCCAGGCAGACCCAGCAGGCCGTGGCGGAGGCCGATGTCGTGGTTTTTGTCGTGGACGTACGCGGCGGACTGTCCGCCCAGGACCACGACATTGCCAACTACCTTCGCCGCCTGGGCAAACCCTGCGTGTTGGCCGGCAACAAGGCCGAAGGCATGCAGGACAGCATGCATCTGGCCGAGTTCTATGAGTTGGGCCTGGGAGAGGTGCACCCCGTATCGGCGGCGCACGGCCAGGGTGTGCGCAGCCTGGTGGATCTCGCGCTGAAACCGCTCGCGTTGCCCGAGATTGAGGAGGAGGATGCGGGGGCCGAGAAGAATGTCATCCGTCTTGCAGTGGCAGGGCGCCCCAACGTGGGCAAGTCCACACTGATCAATACCTGGCTGGGCGAAGAGCGTCTGGTGGCTTTCGACATGCCCGGCACCACGCGCGATGCCATATCGGTGCCTTTCGAGCGCAACGGGCAGAAGTTCGAGTTGATCGACACGGCGGGCCTGCGACGCAAAGGCAAGGTGTTTGAAGCGATCGAGAAATTCTCGGTCGTGAAGACCCTGCAGGCCATCGAGTCAGCCAATGTCGTGCTGCTGCTGCTGGACGCCACGCAAGGAGTGACGGACCAGGACGCACATATTGCCGGCTACATCCTGGAGAGTGGTCGCGCCGTGGTGATCGCAGTGAACAAATGGGATGCGGTGGACGACTATGGCCGGCAGCAGCTGGAGCGTTCCATCGAAACGCGTCTGTCGTTTCTAAAGTTCGCGCCGTTGCACTTCATCTCTGCGAAGAAGCGGCAGGGCATCGGGCCGCTGTGGTCATCCATCATCCAGGCGTACAAATCTGCCAACCGCAAGATGCCTACGCCGGTGTTGACGCGCCTGCTGCAGGAGGCGGTGCAGTTCCAAAGCCCTAAGCGCTCGGGTATGTTCCGGCCCAAGATGCGCTATGCGCACCAGGGCGGCATGAATCCGCCGGTGATCGTGATCCATGGGAATTCGCTGGAGCATGTCACGGACGCCTACAAGCGCTTTCTTGAGGCGCGTTTTCGCAAAGAATTTGACCTCGTCGGTACGCCGCTGCGTATCGAAATGAAAACCTCCAGCAATCCTTATACGGACAAGCAGAACTCCTGAGCCCCTGGACGGCGTATGGCCGTCTGGCTGTGGTAAGGTGCTGGTTTACAACAACATTTTTGAACACGGAGAATATCGTGAGCAATAAAGGTCAGCTTCTTCAAGACCCCTTCCTGAACGCATTGCGTCGGGAGCATGTGCCGGTTTCAATCTATTTGGTGAACGGCATCAAACTGCAGGGTCAAATCGAATCCTTCGATCAATACGTCGTGCTGCTGCGCAATACCGTGACGCAGATGGTGTACAAGCACGCCATTTCCACGATCGTGCCTGGTCGTGCCGTCAACTTCTCGACTGCGGAACCCGCCGCCGACGGGGACAACCAGTAAGCCCCTGCGGCAGTTCAAGGCTGCGCCACGGCGCAAGCATTGCGCATCCCAGGGCACGCAGCCTTGAGTTCCCATTCTTCTCCTGACACGAAATCCACGCCTGTTCTATTGGTAGGCGTGGATTTTGGTTTGCCCCATTTCGATGCCGAACTCGAAGAGCTTGGCTTATTGGCCCAGACTGCAGGCTTGAATCCTGTCGCGCGGCTGACGTGCAAGCGAAAGACGCCTGATGCGGCGCTGTTCGTGGGTAGCGGCAAAGCCGATGAGATCCGCACTCTGGCGCAGATGCATGGCGCGAAGGAGGTGCTGTTCGACCAGGCGCTGAGTCCGGCGCAGCAGCGGAATCTGGAGCGAAGCCTGGAATTGCCCGTCAATGATCGCACGCTGCTCATTCTGGAGATCTTTGCCCAGCGCGCCCGCAGCCACGAGGGCAAGCTGCAGGTGGAGTTGGCGCGTTTGCAGTACTTGAGCACTCGACTTGTGCGGCGCTGGTCGCACTTGGAGCGTCAACGCGGGGGGATTGGCACACGGGGCGGACCGGGCGAAACACAAATTGAGCTCGACCGTCGCATGATCAGCGAAGCCATCAAGCGCACGCGGGAGCGCCTGGTCAAGGTCAAGCGCCAACGGGCGACCCAGCGGCGGCAGCGGCAGCGGCGCGATACATTCAATATCTCGCTGGTGGGCTACACGAATGCGGGCAAATCCACGCTGTTCAATGCATTGGTGAAGGCGCGAGCCTACGCAGCGGACCAGTTGTTCGCCACGCTGGACACCACCACGCGTCATCTTTATTTGGGCGAAGCCGCGGGTTCGGTGTCCCTGTCCGATACCGTGGGCTTCATTCGTGATCTGCCGCACGGGCTTGTGGATGCGTTTCAGGCCACGTTGCAGGAGGCCGTGGACGCGGATCTGCTCCTGCATGTGGTCGATGCCGCCAACCCCGCCTTTCCCGAGCAGATTGCACAGGTGCAACTGGTTCTTGGTGAGATTGGCGCCGCAGATATTCCACAACTCTTGGTATTCAACAAATTGGATGCCCTCACGCCCGAAGTGCGTCCTAACGTGCGGCAAGATACCTATGAACTGGATGGGCGGCCTGTACCGCGGATTTTTGTCAGTGCCGGCCTTGGCGAAGGGGTGGCTGACTTGCGGCAGCTATTGGCAGACATGGTTCAGAAGTCACTTTCGTCAGGCATGCCCCCTGTGACGGCGGCTGAATTGAAGGGCGAGTGGGACTGATTGGGCACAATGCTGGTGTTCTATTGCTATTGAGAGTACGAGAATTCGCGCATGAACCTTCTTAACCGGGCCTCTCGCTGGGCCGTGCTGCCTGAGCGTATTCGGGGGATGTTCAATCTCAACGATCCTCGTTGGGGCCGTGGGGACGATAAGGGCGAGGGTGGACAGCGCCCTGATTCGGAGCGCCCTTCTCCGGATAACTCACAGCGTCCACGTGGACGTGACCAGAATCCTTCGGGACAGCCGCCGGACCTGGATGAGTTGTGGCGTGATCTGAACCGCAAGCTGGGTGGGTTGTTTGGCGGCGGCGGGTCGCGTGGTCCCGCTTCTGGTGGCGGCAATGGTGGTTTCCAGCCAGACATGAAGAACGCGGGAGTTGGCGTGGGATTGATCGCCGCCATAGCGGTGCTGATCTGGCTGGGCACTGGCTTTTTCATCGTGCAAGAAGGCCAGCAGGCGGTGATCACCCAGTTCGGCAAGTACAAGAGCACGGTCAACGCCGGCTTCAATTGGCGTCTGCCTTACCCCATTCAGCGCCATGAACTGGTGTTCGTGACCCAGATCCGGTCCGCTGATGTGGGGCGGGATAGCGTCATCAAGAGCACGGGACTGCGTGAGTCCGCCATGCTGACCGAAGACGAGAACATCGTCGAAATCAAGTTCGCAGTGCAATATCGTTTGAATGACGCGCGTGCGTGGCTGTTCGAGAGCCGCAACCCGGCCGAAGCCGTGGTTCAGGCGGCAGAGACGGCGGTGCGCGAAGTCGTGGGCAAAATGCGCATGGATACCGCCTTGGCGGAAGAGCGGGACCAGATTGCTCCGCGCGTGCGCAACCTGATGCAGACCATTCTGGATCGATACAAGGTCGGCGTGGAAGTCGTTGGCATCAACCTGCAGCAAGGGGGGGTGCGCCCTCCTGAGCAAGTACAGGCGGCTTTTGATGACGTGCTCAAGGCGGGCCAGGAGCGGGAGCGCGCTAAGAACGAAGCCCAGGCTTATGCCAATGATGTGGTTCCGCGTGCCACGGGTACGGCGTCCCGCTTGATCGAGGAGGCGGCAGCCTACAAGGCGCGCATCGTGGCGCAGGCGCAGGGTGACACACAGCGCTTCAGCGCCGTCCTTGCTGAATACCAGAAGGCGCCGCAAGTGACGCGAGACCGCATGTATCTGGAGAGCATGCAGCAGATTTACGGCAATGTGACCAAGGTACTGGTGGAGTCGCGGCAAGGATCCAACTTGCTGTACCTGCCGTTGGACAAGATCATGCAGAGCGTTTCACAGCAGACATCGGCGGCTGCGGCGACCGATACGCCGCCAGCGACAGTCCCTCCTGCCGCGACCTCTCAATTTCCCGGCGATTCTCGGTTGCGTGATGCCAACCGTTCGCGCGAACGTGAGTCCCGATAGGAGAGCCGTGTGAACAGAATCGGATTTATCGCATCGACAGTTCTGCTGTTGCTGGCATTGCTCAGCTCGATGGTGTTCGTCGTCGACCAACGCCAGTTTGGCGTGGTGTACGCGTTGGGGCAGATCAAGGAAGTCATCACGGAACCAGGCTTGAATTTCAAGCTACCCCCACCTTTCCAAAACGTTCGCTACATCGACAAGCGTCTGCTCACGCTGGACAGTTCAGACACCGAGTCGATGCTGACAGCCGAGAAGCAGCGCGTGGTGATCGATTGGTATGTGCGCTGGCGCATTACCGACCCATCCGAGTACATCCGCAATGTGGGACTGGACGAGAACGCAGGTGCACTGCAGCTCAATCGGGTGGTCCGCAATGCATTTCAGGAAGAGGTCAACCGTCGCACCGTCAAGGAGCTGCTGTCGCTCAAGCGCGATGCGCTGATGTCCGACGTGAAACGGGAAGTGCTGGAAGCTGTCCGCGGCTCTAAGCCTTGGGGTGTCGATGTCGTGGACGTGCGCATCACGCGGGTCGACTACGTAGAAGCGATCACGGAGTCCGTCTATCGACGCATGGAAGCGGAACGCAAGCGCGTTGCGAATGAACTGCGCTCCACGGGCGCGGCGGAGGGGGAAAAGATTCGCGCAGACGCAGACCGGCAGCGCGAGATCACCATTGCCAATGCCTACCGCGACGCCCAGAAGATCAAGGGCGAGGGTGATGCGGAAGCTGCGCGTCTGTATGCGGAGGCATTCGGCCGTGATCCTCAATTTGCACAGTTCTACCGGAGTCTCGAAGCTTACAAGGCAAGCTTCAACCGCAAGGGCGATGTCATGGTGCTGGATCCGGCGAACTCTGAGTTTTTCAAGGTATTCAGAGGCGGGACGGGTAACGCATCTGCGACCCCCCGCCGCTGATGAGCGACTGATGGCGGTGGTCGGCCTCCATGAACGGGTTCTGGATCGCGTTGGGTTGGGTGCTGGTCATCGAAGGGCTGCTGCCCTTCGTGTCACCTGGCGGTTGGCGCCGCATGTTCACGCAGCTTTTGCAATTGCGTGACGGCCAGATTCGCTTTTGCGCGCTGCTGGGGCTGATCGCTGGCGGCGCCATTCTGCTGCTCGCGTAGCCTGGCCGCTTTCGGTCCCGGGGTGGGGCTTATCCATGCCGGTAGAATCAACGTTTTAACAGCCTGCCCCATCCCATGTCTGCCTGGGTCCTGCCGGATCATATTGCCGATGTCTTGCCTTCCGAGGCGCGGCACATTGAAGAACTTCGCCGCGGACTGCTCGATACGGCACGCAGTTACGGTTATGAGTTGGTGATGCCTCCTTTGCTGGAGCATCTGGAATCACTGTTGACGGGCACTGGCGAGGCGCTGGACCTCCAAACGTTCAAATTGGTGGACCAACTCTCGGGTCGATCTCTCGGCTTGAGGGCCGATACGACCCAACAGGTCGCACGCATTGATGCGCACCTGCTCAACCGGCAGGGGGTGGCGCGTCTATGCTATTGCGGCCCAGTACTGCACACGCGTCCCGATCGTCCGCACGCCACCCGGGAGCCCTTGCAGTTTGGAGCCGAGATCTATGGACATCCAGGTATCGAGGCGGATATCGAAGCAGTGTTGCTGTCGTTGGAGTGCTTGCGCAGTGCCCACGCACAGGAGGTGAGCGTAGATCTGGCCGACGTCCGCATCGTGCGCAGTCTGCTTGCAGGACTTCCTGTCGGTATGCATCAGCTCGCCCACGTCCACGGTGCGCTTGCTGCCAAAGATGCCAGCGAACTGGCGTCGTTGACACGCGATTTCCCGTCTGCATCGCGGGAAGGGTTGTTGGCACTGTTGCAGCTGTATGGCGATGCAGCAGTGCTGAATGAGGCCGAAAACTTGTTGAAGCCCTTTCCTGGTGCGCGCGAGGCGCTATCAGATTTGAGGGCGATTGCGGCACGAATGGACGGTGTGCGGGTCACATTTGATCTGGCAGATCTGCGGGGTTATGCCTATTACAGCGGAGCGCGTTTTGCGATTTATGCGCAGGGCGCCAGTGATGCGCTGGTGCGAGGCGGCCGCTATGACGAGGTCGGCGCGGTCTTCGGCCGTAACAGGCCAGCCGCAGGCTTTAGCCTGGACGTGAAGCAACTGGTGGGCGTGGTGTCGGCTCCGCCATTGCGTGCGGCCATCCGGGCGCCCTGGGGCGATGGTGGTGCGCTCAGTGCTGCCATTGCTACGTTGCGTCGTCAGGGCGAAACCGTGGTGTGTGTGCTGCCGGGGCACGGCAGCGAAGTGGACGAATTCCACTGCGATCGGGAGCTTGTCCTGGTGGATGGCAACTGGGTCGTAAAGGCGATTTGAGTTTCTTCAGCATTTGAATCGGGTTTGACATGAAAGCAAGCAAGGGTCGTAACGTTGTCGTGGTCGGCACCCAGTGGGGCGATGAAGGCAAAGGCAAACTGGTTGATTGGCTGACTGAGAGCGCCCAGGGGGTGGTGCGTTTTCAGGGCGGGCACAACGCTGGTCACACGTTGGTCATCAACGGCGTCAAGACGGCGCTGCACTTGATCCCTAGCGGGATCATGCGCCCGGGTGTCAAGTGCTACATCGGCAACGGCGTCGTTCTCTCGGCGGGCAAATTGTTTGAGGAGATCGAGGGGCTCGAAAAAGCGGGCGTCGAAGTGCGCTCGCGTCTGCGCGTCAGTGAAGCTTGTCCATTGATCCTGCCGTTCCATGCGGCGCTGGATGTGGCGCGTGAAGCGGCGCGTGAACACGGTGGCGCCGAGAAGATTGGTACCACGGGCCGTGGTATCGGACCGGCCTACGAGGACAAGATCGCTCGCCGTGCGCTGCGCGTACAAGACCTCAAGTATCCAGAACGCTTTGCCGCCAAGCTGCGCGAATTGCTGGCGTTGCACAACCATGTCCTCAGCACCTTCTTGGGTTCGGCCAATTTTCAGTTTGGCGATGCACTCAAGCCCTACATCACGGGCGGGCAAGTGCAGTTTGAGCCGGTCTTTGAGGAGGCCATGCGGCATGCAGAGATGCTCAAGCCCATGATGGCAGATGTCTCGCGTGAACTGAACGAAGCGCATGCCGCGGGCGCAAATCTGCTGTTTGAGGGGGCCCAGGGCACGTTGCTCGATGTGGACCATGGCACCTATCCCTATGTCACGTCCAGTAACTGTGTGGCGGGTAATGCGGCAGCGGGGTCAGGTGTTGGCCCGGGGCATCTGCACTACATCTTGGGGATCACCAAGGCATATTGCACGCGGGTGGGGGGAGGGCCTTTCCCGACCGAGCTGGACTGGGAAACGCCTGGAACACCGGGTTATCACATGAGTACAGTGGGCGCCGAAAAAGGGGTGACGACAGGGCGCAGCCGTCGCTGCGGTTGGTTTGATGCTGCGCTCCTCAAGCGTAGCGCGCAGGTCAATGGTCTTTCAGGGCTCTGCATCACCAAGCTGGATGTTCTGGACGGGTTGAAGGAACTGTCGCTGTGCGTGGGATACGAGTTGGATGGTGAAAGGATCGACCTTCTGCCAATGGGTGCCGAAGAAATCGCACGTTGCGTACCTATTTACGAGAATATTGCCGGTTGGACGGGATCCACCGTGGGCGTGACTCGCTATGAGGACCTGCCGTCCAATGCGCGCCGCTATCTGGAGCGTATTGAGCAAGTGACGGGGGTGCCTATAGCAATGATCTCGACCAGTCCAGACCGTGATCACACGATCTTGATGCGCCATCCCTACGCGGCGGACTGACGGCATAGTGGGGCAGTTGGAGTGTGTCGCCCGCTGTTAAGGCGATTGTTGCTATCAATTCAGGAGTTAGTATGCTGACGGAAGACGGCAAGCATTTGTACGTGAGCTATGACGAGTATCACAACCTCATAGAGAAGCTTGCGCTAAAGGTGCATCAATCCGCATGGCAGTTCGACACGATCCTCTGTCTTGCACGTGGCGGCTTGCGACCTGGGGACATTCTGAGCCGTATTTTTGACAAGCCCTTGGCCATCATGTCCACAAGTTCTTATAGAGCAGAAGCTGGGACAGTCAAGGGGCACTTGGACATCGCTCGCTTCATCACGACTCCCAAGGGGGAGATCGCTGGCCGCGTGCTACTTGTGGATGATCTGGCGGACTCAGGCCACACCTTGAATGCTGTGGTGGAAATGCTCAAGACCAACTATGCCCCCATCACGGAGCTACGTAGCGCGGTGATTTGGACGAAAGGGCTATCGACTTTTACGCCTGACTATTCGGTGGAATTCCTTCCCACCAATCCCTGGATACATCAGCCCTTTGAGGGGTACGACAGTCTGACGCCCGAAAAACTGCTTGAAAAGTGGCAGTGGTGAGTTGTTGGACAAAAGTAGGGAATTTGTTGATATACTGCGAGGCTTGCTGCACTACAGAGCTGTTCTTCGGAAAGTGATGTGGAAGCAGCGAAGGGGAGTTGAAAAATTCTCTGCTTTGAGTTGATCTGGGGTTAAAAACCGGTGTAGAATTCAGGGCTTCGCTGATTGGAGCGGCTTGT
>RJVL01000002.1 GCA_003755025.1 Diaphorobacter nitroreducens
GTGTTGATCGTGATGCCGCGCGCCTTTTCTTCAGGGGCGTTGTCGATCTGGTCGTAGCCCTTGGCTTCGCCGCCGAACTTCTTGGACAGCACCGTAGCGATGGCCGCCGTCAGCGTCGTCTTGCCATGGTCCACGTGACCGATCGTGCCCACGTTCACGTGGGGCTTGGTACGTTCAAACTTACCTTTTGCCATTTTCGAACTCCAAAAGAGCAATGCCTGTGTGAGGGTTTAACGTCTGCATCCGGTTGCTGGTTCGGCCCGCACAGTGCAACAGGACGGCACCGGATCGCAGATTGCAAGAAACTTGCTAGAGAAATAGGAGCTGCCTGCGCTTGATGGACAAGCGTTAGCAGCTCTTTTTGCTTATATGCCCGGCTTACTTGGCGCGAGCCGCAACGATGGCTTCGGACACGTTGCGCGGTGCTTCGGCGTAGTGCTTGAACTCCATCGTGTACGTCGCGCGACCTTGCGTCATGGAGCGCAGCTGCGTGGCGTAGCCGAACATCTCGGACAGCGGGACTTCGGCCTTGATGGCCTTGCCGCCGCCGACCATGTCGTCCATGCCCTGCACCATGCCACGACGGCTGGACAGGTCACCCATCACGGTGCCAGCGTAGTCCTCGGGCGTCTCGACTTCCACGGCCATCATGGGCTCGAGGATGACGGGGTTGGCCTTGCGAGCCGCTTCCTTGAAGCCGAAGATGGCGGCCATCTTGAACGCCTGCTCGGACGAGTCCACGTCGTGGTACGAACCGAAGGTCAGGCGCACCTTGACGTCCACCACGGGGTAACCCGCCAGCACGCCGGAGGTCAGCGCTTCGATCACGCCCTTCTCCACCGCAGGGATGTATTCGCGAGGAACCACACCGCCCTTGATTTCGTCGACGAACTCGAAGCCCTTGCCGGCTTCTTGCGGCTCCAGCGTGAACACCACGTGGCCGTACTGACCCTTACCACCGGATTGGCGCACGAACTTGCCATCCACATCGGTGACGGTCTTGCGCACGGTTTCGCGGTAGGCCACCTGGGGCTTGCCCACGTTGGCTTCCACGTTGAACTCGCGCTTCATGCGGTCCACGATGATTTCCAGGTGCAGCTCGCCCATGCCGGCGATGATGGTCTGGCCCGATTCTTCGTCGGTGCGCACGCGGAACGACGGGTCTTCGGAGGCCAGGCGCGACAGGGCAATACCCATCTTTTCCTGGTCAGCCTTGGACTTGGGCTCCACGGCCTGTGCGATCACAGGCTCGGGGAACACCATTTTTTCCAGCACGATGGGCGATTCGATATCGCACAGCGTGTCGCCGGTGGTCACGTCCTTCAGGCCCACGCAGGCAGCGATGTCGCCAGCGCGAATTTCCTCGATTTCCTGGCGTTCGTTGGCGTGCATCTGCACGATACGGCCGATACGCTCCTTCTTGCCCTTCACGGCGTTGAACACGGTGTCACCCTTGGTCAGGACGCCCGAGTACACGCGCACGAAAGTCAGCTGGCCCACGAACGGGTCAGTCATCAGCTTGAATGCCAGGGCCGAGAATTTCTCGTTGTCGTCGGCCTTGCGCGACAGCTTCTTCTCTTCGTCGTCGGGATCGGTGCCGGCCACGTCGGGGATGTCCACGGGCGAGGGCAGCAGATCCAGCACGGCGTCGAGCATGCGCTGCACGCCCTTGTTCTTGAACGCGGAGCCGCACAGCATGGGCTGGATTTCCGTGGCGATGGTGCGCTGGCGCAGGCCGCCGATGATCTCGGCCTCGGACAGGTCACCCTCTTCCAGGTACTTGTTCATCAGCTCTTCGCTGGCTTCGGCGGCGGCTTCCACCATGTTCTCGCGCCACTTCTTGCAGGTGTCGACGAGCTCGGCGGGGATCTCGCCGTATTCGAACTTCATGCCTTGCGAGGCCTCGTCCCAGATGATGGCCTTCATCTTCAGCAGGTCGACCACGCCCTGGAAGTTGTCTTCCGCACCGATCGGCACCACGATGGGCACAGGGTTGGCCTTCAGGCGCAGCTTCATCTGGTCATAGACCTTGAAGAAGTTGGCGCCGGTACGGTCCATCTTGTTCACGAAGGCCAGGCGGGGCACCTTGTGCTTATTGGCTTGGCGCCACACAGTCTCGGACTGGGGCTGCACGCCACCCACGGCGCAATACACCATAACGGCGCCGTCCAGCACGCGCATGGAACGCTCCACCTCGATGGTGAAGTCCACGTGGCCGGGGGTGTCGATGATGTTGATGCGGTGCTCGGGGCGGGACAGGTCCATGCCCTTCCAGAAGCAGGTCACGGCGGACGAGGTGATCGTGATGCCGCGCTCTTGCTCTTGCTCCATCCAGTCGGTGGTGGCTGCGCCGTCGTGCACTTCGCCCAGCTTGTGGGTCACGCCCGTGTAGAACAGGATACGCTCGGACGTCGTGGTTTTGCCAGCGTCGATGTGTGCGGAGATACCGATATTGCGGTAGCGCTCAAGGGGTGTTTTGCGAGCCATGATGAATCCTTGGTTGATCGCTTGGGTTTCGGAGCCGCACGCTGCGCGCGACTATTGTCTTAAGGGCCTCCATCAACACAAGGCCGCAGCGCGCTTGTGCACGCCTGCGGCCTTTATCGTGATCAGAGATGAACCCTTGATGACTTCCGTCTGGTTTAGAAGCGGAAGTGGCTGAAGGCCTTGTTGGCTTCGGCCATGCGGTGCACTTCGTCACGACGCTTCATGGCGCCACCACGGCCTTCGGTGGCTTCCATCAGCTCGTTGGCCAGGCGTTGGGCCATGGACTTCTCGCCACGCTTGCGGGCGGCTTCCTTGATCCAGCGCATCGACAGGGCCAGACGGCGCACGGGACGCACTTCCACGGGCACCTGGTAGTTCGCACCGCCCACACGGCGGGACTTCACTTCGACCATCGGCTTCACGTTGTTGATGGCCGTGACGAACACTTCCAGAGCATCCTTTTCAGGCTGCTTCTGGGAGATCAGATCCAGGGCGCCATAAATGATGCGCTCTGCAACTGCTTTCTTGCCGCCTTCCATGATCACGTTCATGAATTTGGACAGCTCGACATTGCCGAACTTGGGATCCGGCAGGATTTCACGTTTGGGGACTTCGCGACGACGTGGCATTTTTTACCTCTATCTTTGCTTCAGTTGGCACCGTTCCCGGCACCGCGAGAGCCATTCAGGACTCCCACTTACTCGACCCGCGCAGAACACCTGCGTTTAGGGTCACTACGCTGTGTCACCGCGCCACGCGGGAACAGCACCGAAAAATCTCAGACCGAAAGGTCCAAGGCTTACTTAGCCTTGGGCTTCTTCGCGCCGTACTTGGAGCGGGCCTGCTTGCGATCCTTGACGCCTTGCAGGTCAAGCGAACCGCGCACGATGTGGTAACGCACACCGGGCAAGTCCTTCACACGACCGCCGCGCACCAGCACCACGCTGTGCTCTTGCAGGTTGTGGCCTTCACCGCCGATGTAGGAGATCACCTCGAAACCGTTGGTCAGGCGCACCTTGGCGACCTTACGCAGAGCGGAGTTAGGCTTCTTCGGCGTCGTGGTGTACACACGGGTGCACACGCCACGGCGCTGGGGGCAGTTTTCCATAGCAGGGCTTTTGGATTTGACAACTTCGACCGTGCGGCCCTGACGCACGAGTTGGTTAATGGTTGGCATTAATACGTCCCTAAACGTGAATTGCTATAAAAAGCGAAAACGTGAAACCCTTCGGAAATTCCGAAAAGCCTTCTAATGTACCAGTTTGGAAGCGGACAGGCAATCCGGGGACGATGAACCCCCGGCTGAGCCGCCTCCAAAGCGTGGCGATTACTTGATCCAGAGGCGAATGGCGTCCCAGGCGCGGCCGAAGATGCCGGCCTGTGCCACATCCTCCAGCGCCACCAGGGACACCTCGGCCACCTGCTGCTCACCCAACTTCACCTTCAGCGTGCCGATGGCCTGTCCCTTGGTGAAGGGTGCGACCAGCGGGTCCTTGCGCACGATCTCGGTCGTGACCTTGCCCGCGCTGCCCGAAGGCACGGTGATCAAGATGGCTTCGGGGCGGCCGATCTTGAGGGTGCTCTGCGTGCCCTTCCACACGGCGGGCGTGGCGGCGGCCTGGCCAGCGTCGAACAGCTTCACCGAATCGAACGCCGTGTAGCCCCAGTTCAGCAGCTTCTGGCTCTCGTTGGCGCGGGCGTTCTCACTCGCGGCCCCCAGCACGATGGACAGCAGGCGGCGCTGCCCCACATTAGGAAACTCGCGCTTGGACGTGGCGACCAGGCAATAGCCCGCGGCGGCGGTATGGCCGGTCTTCAGGCCGTCCACCGATGGATCGCGGAACAGCAGCATGTTGCGGTTGTTGCTGTTGGAGGCGGGCGTGCCCTCGTAGCGGTACTGCTTGGTCGAGTAGTAGTGCATGTACTCGGGGAAGTCCTGCATCAGCCGGGTGGCCAGCGTGGCCAGGTCGCGCGCGGTGGTGGTGTGGCCGGGCTCCGTCAACCCCTCGGGGTTCTTGTAGGCAGTGTTCGTCATGCCCAGCGCCTTGGCCTGCTCGTTCATCAGGCGCACGAAGTTCTCCACCGTACCGCCCACACCTTCGGCCAGGGCCACGGTGGCGTCGTTACCCGACTGCACGATCATGCCCTTGAGCAGGTCGTCCACCGGAACCTGCATCTTGGGATCGATGAACATGCGCGAACCCGGCATCTTCCAAGCACGCTCGCTCACCGGCAGGCGCTGCTCCAGCGTGATCTTCTTGGCGCGCAGTGCGTCAAAGACCAGATAGCCCGTCATGAGCTTGGTCAGCGAAGCCTGCTCCACCGGCGCGTCGATGTCCTTGGTCGCCAGCACCTGGCCGGCCGTCACGTCCACCAGCATGTAATTGCGGGCGGCGATCTCCGGCGGTTGGGGCACCTGCGCCCAGAGGATGGCGGGGGCCATCAGGGCGGCGCAGGCAAAGGTTCGCAGGGAGGACAAAAGAGACTTCATGGTGGGAACAGGCACTCGGGAAACGGGAGAAGAAACGGCCCGACCGCATGGCCGGGACAAGAGAAATGGTGCCGCGCCGTCAGGGCGCGGATTGCAGGTGGCGCATGACCAGGCCCTTGAGCAGCGGCAATTGTCCGTGAAAGAAATGACCGCCCCCAGGCACAACCGTAACCGGCAGTGTCTGCGGGCGCGCCCAATCCATCACAGCGGACAAGGGCACGGTGTCATCGGCTTCGCCGTGCACGACCAGGGTGCGCAGATGGGCCTCGGCGGGTACGTCGGCCACGTTGAACCGGCTGGCCGCCGTGCCCACGAGCACGGCGCGCTCCACCGGGCGCTCGGGCCACAGGCGTGCCAGCGCGTGGCTGGTGACGAAGGCGCCGAAGGAGAAACCCGCGAGGGCAATCGGCACGGCGCCAGGCCCCTCGGGCGCCACCTGGCGGATGACGGCCAGCAGATCCTCCAGTTCACCGCGCCCTTCGTCATGCACGCCAGCGGTACCGCCGACGCCGCGGAAGTTGAAACGCACGGCCGTCCAGCCGCAGGCCACGAAGGCCCGCGCCAGGGTCTGGACCACCTTGTTGTCCATGGTGCCGCCGAAGAGCGGGTGGGGATGGGCGATCACCGCCACGCCGCGCGGCGGTACGCCGTCGGCCGCGGCATCGCGCGCAGCCTCGATGGCGCCCGCGGCGCCCGCGAGGGTCAGGCGTTCGGTCTGGGCATTCACGTTGCTATCCAATCAAGAGCTGCCCGCGCTGGATGGGAAAGCGCTGGAGCCCAAAACACTACAAAGAGGATAGTGAGCGCAAATCAGCGGCCAAGTTCCGGCGGCGTGAGCAAGCGCTCGACCACCACGCCGTTCTTGAGGTGCGACTCCACGATCTCGTCGATGTCGCTCTCATCCACGTAGGTGTACCAAGTCCCTTCGGGATAGACCACGGCGATGGGGCCGCCGGCGCAGCGGTCCAGGCAGCCCGCCTTGTTCACGCGCACCTTGCCGGGGCCCATCAGGCCTTGCTGCTTGACCAGCATCTTGCAGCGGTCAAACGCCTGCTGGGCGCCATGGTGGGCGCAGCAGTTCTCGCCGTTCGTGCGCTCGTTCAGGCAAAAGAAGATGTGGCGCTGGTAGTACTGGGGGGTGGTGTCGCTCATGGCACGATTCTAGGAGTCGCCATCGCGGCGCGACACCCGCAATACCACATAGACGAGTGCCCCATAGGGCCAGAGCCAGCCCAGCCACTGCCCCAGGCCGTAGAAGCGGATGAAGCGCCCCTGCTCCCAGGCCTGCAGCGTCTGTGCGAAGTAGGCGCTGGTGGGCGCCTGGTTGAGCAGGTTCAGGTGCAGCATCAGCGCCAGCAGCAGCAACGCCGCGCAGCCGCGCCGCGGCACGGCCGCCATCGCCAGGGCCGCCCCCAGGGCAACAAGCACGCCCATGCGGGCCGGCAGCGTGAGCCACTCCCAAGCGTGCGTGGGCCCGTAGCTCAGCAGCGACGATAGCGCCGTCACGCCCACGCCCACGGCGGCCGTCGCCAGTGCAAAGGCCATGCGGCGCCCCGCATGGCGCATGACGCAGTAGCCCAGCAGGCAGGGGATCAGCAGCCCCAGCGCGACGGCCATGAGCTCGGCGCCCGGCGACAGGGGCTCCAGCGGCGCCTCGCGCACGGGCAGCCACTGCAGAAACGGCGTGTCCTGCAGCGCCTCAATGAGCGCGGCCTCCAGCCGCTCCCACATCTGCCCCAGGCCAAAGGGCAGCGCCGCCGGGAACAGCAGGGCCCAGGGCCACAGCGCCAACAGCACCAGCGCGCCGCGCGCATGCGGAACGAACCAGCGCTCGCGAAAGCGGCTCCAGCGCGCAATGGCCCCGAAGCGCTCCAGCAGCGCGGCCACCAACGCTCCCAGCAGCGCACCGGTCGCGTTGAGCGCGAAGTCCATGTTGGACGGCACCCGCCGCGGCAGGAAGATCTGCAGGTATTCCATGCTCAGCGACAGCAGCGCACCCGCCAGTGCCGCCAACGGCACGGCCGCGCGCGGCCAGCCAGAACGCAGGCCCGCCAAGGCCAGCAGGAACCCCAGCGGGGCATAGCCCGCGATGTTCATGTTGACGTCGAACCAGGTCCAGTACGGCGGCGGGATGCGCGCCGAGAAGAACACCCAGGGCGAGATTCCCTGCTCGCGCCACCCGTCGAACGGGAACAGGCTGGCGAAGACGATCAGCGCCGCGTAGATGAGCGCCAGAGGCCAGGCGGACGTCTTGTGCATGCCCTCTCAATCACCTCGCGCCGTGGCCGCTGCCGCCCGCCACGCGCCGCCCCCATTGCGAGGGAACGAAGCCGGGCAACGCTGCAGCCGCTGCATCTCAGAACGGCTTGACGACCACCAACACCACGGCGACCAGCAGCAGCAGCACCGGCACCTCGTTGAACCAGCGGAACCAGCGGTGGCTGTGCTGGTCCGCGTTGGAAGCCAGCCTGCGCAGCAGTACGGCGCAGGCGTGGTGGTAGCCCACCACCAGCAGCACCACGGCCAGTTTGGCGTGCAGCCAGCCGTTGCCCGGCCCCTTACCGATGCCGTAGCCCAGCCACAGCCACAGGCCCAGCGCGATGGCGGGGACCGACAGCAGCGTGGTGAAGCGCAGCAGCTTGCGCGCCATGAGCAGCAGGCGCTCCCGCTCGGCCACCGACCCGGGCGCCACCATGGCCAGGTTGACGAAGATGCGCGGCAGGTAAAACAGGCCAGCAAACCAGCTGGCGACGAAAACGATGTGAAAGGCTTTGACCCAGAGCATCGGCGCAGTGTACGTGGCGGTGCCGGTGCTGCATTACCCGGTCGGGACACGGAACCGCCATGAGGCAAAAAAATGCCCGGAAATCCGGGCGGAAAACCCCGCCGCGTCGCAGGCAGCGGGGCCCGCTCAGGGAGGTGAAGCGGGGGGCGGAGGGGCCGCCCAGGGCCAATCTAGCACCCACCGCCAGGGTACGCAAGATGGAGCGTCCGCTAGGGACGGTTCGGCGCCGTTGCCTAGCGCGCGGAGTCGTCCGCCGCCTCGCCCGCGCCGTCGCCCGCTTCTTCACCCAGCGTCTGTGTCAGCGCCACGCGCAAGGCGCTGGCCATCTGCTGCGCATCCGGCGCACGGGCAATGAGTTCGGCGCACGAAACGGTGCGTGCGCGCAGTGCAGCTTCGTCGCCCTGCTGGTCCAGCGCCTGGCACAGCAGCGCCCAGTCCGGGGGCGTGACCAGGGTGCCCGCCACCAGCAGCACGCCGGCGCGCTGGCGCCGCTGGGCCAGGCCGACCAGCTTGCGGCCGGCCGCATCCACCACTTCCCACGGTGCAAGGCTGCCGTAGCAGGCCCAGGGCACCACCGGCCCGCCGCGGGCGTTGGCAGCGGCAACCTGATCGGGCGGCAGCGCCCGCGCCGCCACACCCCACGGAGCCAGTACCTGCGCATGCAATTGGCCCAGCCCCTGGTAGCTGTCGGGCAGGCGGCCCTGCACCCAAGGGTGCGATGGCGGCAGCACCACCGAACAACTCACCATCCACGGGCCGCACAGCACCGCACCGCCGCCCGAGGGGCGCTGCAACAGCTCCATGCCGGGCGCCAGGCGCGCGCGGGCGCTGTCCAGATAGGCTCGCTGCGAGCAGCCCAGCACCACGGCGGGCGTTTCGTAGGTCCACACGCGCCAATAGGGACGCGTCACTGCGGTTTGCATGTGCCGCTGGTTCCAGCGGTGCTCCTGTGCTGCGGTGGTGATGGCGCACTCCTGGCGAGATGGCAAGTGGCACAGGCTACCACCAGCGGCCACGGGCAGGCCCGCGCAAGGATGGGCGGGCGCAGGGGTGGAGCCCGGCATGGGAGTGAAGGACAATCGACGCCATGCATCTGTCCAGCCCCACCCCCTTTCCCGCCAATCGCCCGCGCCGCCTGCGCCGCGATGCATTCACCCGCAACCTGGTGCGTGAGACCATGCTCACGCCGCACGACTTCATCTACCCGGTGTTCGTGCACGAGGGCTCCAACCTGCGCGTACCCGTGGCGTCCATGCCCGGAGTGGAGCGCCTGAGCCTGGACCTGCTGTTGCCCGTGGCTGAAGAGTGCGTGAAGCTTGGCATCCCGGTGCTCGCGCTGTTTCCGTCGATCGATGCGGCGCTCAAGACGCCCGACGGCAAGGAGGCGCTCAACCCCGACGGCCTGATCCCGCGCGTGGTACGCAAGCTCAAGGCCGAGTTCCCCGACCTCGGCGTGATGACCGACGTGGCGCTGGACCCCTACACCAGCCACGGCCAGGACGGCCTGCTGGACGACACCGGCTACATCCTGAACGACGAGACCGTGGAACTGCTGGTAGGCCAGGCCCTGACCCATGCCCAGGCCGGCGTGGACATGGTCGCGCCCAGCGACATGATGGACGGGCGCATCGGCGCCATCCGCGAGGCGCTGGAGGCCCACGGCCAGATCTACACCCGCATCATGGCCTACAGCGCCAAGTACGCCAGCGCCTTCTACGGCCCGTTCCGCGACGCGGTGGGCTCGGCCGCCAACCTGGGGCGCAGCAACAAGAACGTCTACCAGATGGACCCGGCCAACACCGACGAGGCCCTGCGCGAGGTGGCGCTGGACCTGGCCGAGGGCGCCGACATGGTCATGGTCAAGCCCGGCATGCCCTACCTGGACGTGGTGCGCCGCGTGAAGGACGAGTTCAAGGTGCCCACCTTCGCCTACCAGGTCAGCGGCGAGTACGCCATGCTCAAGGCCGCCGCCGCCAACGGCTGGCTGGACCACGACAAGGTGATGATGGAGTCGCTGCTGGCCTTCAAGCGCGCGGGTGCCGACGGCGTGCTGACCTACTTCGCGCTGGATGCCGCGCGTTTGCTATTAAAACAATAGCTGCTTGCGCTTGATCCATAAGCGCTGGAGGCCGATTTGACCACAACCCCGCAGGCGATCCGCATCTTCCACCTGCAGCCCGGCGCCCAAGCGCGGGAACTGCCCGAGCTGCCCACCCAGCCGCCCGCGCGGGGGTTTCACTGGATCGCCTGCACACGTGCGGCGTTCAGCACCGAACTGCCGCGCCTGCAGGGCGTGCTGCAGGCGCTGACGGGCCAGCAGCTGGTGGACCTGCACGTGTCCGACCTGCTCAACGCCCAGCTGCCCTCGCATTACGACTACACCTCGCAGTACGACATGCTGGTGGTGCGCCGCCTGAGCGCATCGCTCGCCCCCGCGGCCGCCCCGCTCATGCCGGCGGCGGCGCGCGGCGGCCCGCCCGTACTGCGGCGCATCGACACCAGCCCCGTGGGCTTCGCGGTGTTCGACCAGGTGCTGCTGTCGGTGCACCCGGCCGACTGCTCCGTGCGCGATGCCTACGCGGCGCGCCTGATCACCCCGCCGGCTCCGACGACGACGCCCCCGCCCGAGGCGCCCAACGGCAACGCGCTGCCCACCACGCCCGCCGAAGCCGTGGTGCGCGAACTGCGCACCGGCCCTGTGGCCGGCACGCGCCTGCCCGCCAGCCCGGCCGACCTGATGCTGCGCATGGTCAACCAGATCGTGGACAACTACCTGGACCTGCGCCGCGAGCTGTCGCGCCAGCTCGACCACTGGCAGGCCGAGCTGCTGCAGCCGCGCACACGCTTCAACAACTGGCGCGCCCTGATGGACGCGCGCCTGACGCTGCACCAGCTCGACGAGATCTGCGAAGACCAGCGTGCCGCCGTGCAGGCCTGGTGCGCGGTGCTGGAGACCTGGGCCCCCTCGTCGGACACGCCGGCGGCCCTGCGCGAACTGGACCTGCTCAAGGTGCGCAGCCGCGACGTGCTGGAGCACATCGAGCGCGTGGTGCATCACGTGCGCCGGCTGGAGCAAAGCACCGAGGCCACGGTGCAGATGCACTTCTCGGCGCAGAGCAACCGCACCAACGACATCATGCGCACGCTCACGGCGCTCACCGCCGTGTTCCTGCCGCTGAACCTGATCGCCGGCATCTTCGGCATGAACTTCGAGTTCATCCCCTTGGTGCACAAGCAGGACGGCTTCTGGTGGGCCATGGGCAGCATGACCGCCACGGCCGTCGGCCTCACGCTGTTCTTCTGGCGCAAGCGCTACCTGGCGCGCACCGGCCAGGGCTGACCCCTTCCCGCACGCGCGGCCGCACGGCCACGCCGCCCCGGCTTCCAGCAGGGTTTTGTTTTACTGCTTTGACAATAATTGATCAGTCAACTATTGTCACGGCATGAATTCACCTTCCATTCCGCCCCCCCTGTCGGCGGATGCCGCCTGCCCGCTGTCCGACCCGGAGTTGCCGGTGCCGTTCGAGATCGAGCGCAGCATCGGCTTTCAGATGCGGCGCATCACCACCCTGCTGGGGTATGAGGTGGAGCGTCGCATGGAGCCCCTGGGCCTGACCGACGCGCAGTGGAAACCCCTGCTGCGCCTGCTGCTGGACCCGCCCGGCACCGCCGCGGCCCTGGCGCGCATGTGCCACCTGGACGCGGGCGGCCTCACGCGCCTGCTGGACCGGCTGGAGGCCAAGGGCCTGTGCCAGCGCGAGCGATCGCAGGAAGACCGCCGCGTGGTGCATGTCGCGCTCACTTCGGAGGGCCAGGCCGTCGCCGCCCAGCTGCCTGCCCTCCTGGGCGAGGTGCAGGACCAACTGCTGCAGGGTTTCTCCGCCGAGGAAGAGGCGCATTTGCGCGACTTCCTGAAACGCATCTACACCAACGTACGCCCTCCAGAAGGCGGGCCATAGGCACCAGCGCCTGGGCCTTGCAGCCCGCCCCGTTTGCCCTTTGCCGAGAGACCACAACATGAAAAACCACCTCTCACCCTCCAGCGCCCCGGCGCTTATTCCTGCGACCGCGCCCCGCGGCAGTGCGCTGCTGTATGGCGCCACGCTGGCCGTCGCGCTGCTGGCCCTGCCTCTGCTGTCGGGCTGCGCCGACATGGCGGGTATCGACTCCCACGCCCGGATGCGCGACCCTGCCTCCCTGGGCCTGGCCGCTGCGCCCTCATCCAGCGCAGATGCTGCTGTGCAGCCGCAGACTGCGGTCTCCGCCGACTGGTGGCGCAGCTTTGGCGATGCGCAGCTGGATGCGCTCATCACCCAGGCCCTGCAAGGCAACCCCGGGCTGCAGCAGGCCGCCGCCCGCATCGCGCGCGCCGAGGCCTTTGCCGACACCGCCCGCGCGGCCCAGAGCCCGCAGGTCAACGGCAGCCTGGACGCCACGCGCCAGCGCTACAGCGCCAACGGACCCTACCCCCCCGGCCAGGCCGGCGCCGTTCGTAGCGTGGAAACCGCCCGCCTGTCGGGCAGCTGGGAGCTGGACTTCTTCGGCAAACACCGTGCCGCCCTCGCCGCCGCACTGGGCGAGGCCCAGGCCGCGCGCGCCGACGCCGAGGCCGCGCGCCTGCTGCTCGCGAGCCGCGTGGCGCAGGGCTACTTTCAGCTGGCACGCTTGCAGGCCCAGCGCGCCGTGGCCGAGCGCACGCTGCAGCAGCGCACCGAAATGCTGCAACTGGTGCAGCGGCGCGTGCAGGCCGGGCTGGACACCCAGCTGGAGCTGCGCCAAAGCGAAGGCGCCCTGCCCGAAGCGCGCCAGCAGATCGAGGCGTTGCGCGAGCAGGAAGCCCTGGCACGCAACGCGCTGGGCGCGCTGATTGCAGACCCCCAGACGGCCCAGACGCTGACCCCACAAGCGCTGACAGCTATCCATTTTTCAGAAACCCCCGCCGCCGTGCCCGCCGACCTGCTGGGCCGCCGCCCCGACGTGGCGGCCGCGCGCTGGCGCGTGGAAGCCGCCACCCAGGACATGGGCGTGGCGCGGGCGCAGTTTTATCCCAACGTGAGCCTGACCGCCTTCGTGGGCCTGGCCAGCGTGGGGCTGGACCGTTTCATCGAGGCCGGCAGCCGTGAATGGGGCGTGGGCCCGGCGCTGCGACTGCCGATCTTCGATGCCGGCCGCCTGCGCGCCAACCTGCGCGGCAAGGCGGCCGACCGGGACGCCGCCGTCGAAAGCTACAACGCCGCCCTGCTGGAAGCGGTGCGCGACGCGGCCGACCAGCTGGCCAGCAGCAGCTCGATCGCACGGCAGATCGCGGAGCAGCGCCAGGCCGGCGAATCCGCGCAAGCCGCCTATGGCATTGCGCGGCGCCGCTATGAGGCCGGCCTGGGCACTTACCTGCAAGTGCTGTCGGCCGAAAGCCAGGTGCTGGCCCAGCGCCGCCTGGCCGTGGACCTGGCCGCGCGGCGGCTGGACAACCAGGTGGGCGTGATGCGCGCCCTGGGCGGCGGCTATGCAGCCACGCCGCCGCCCACGGCGCAAGCCCCGCAAGCTGCCCCCACGGTGGCAGCCGCCCGCTGAATTCGCCCCCATTCCCCCTTTTTTGCCCTTGTCCACCATGACCGCAACTCCCTCCACCCCTTCCACCGCGTCGAAGGCGGCCCGCCGCAAGGCGCTGTTCACCCTGGCTGGCGTCGTCGTGCTCGCCGGCTGCGCCTGGGGCCTGTACGACTGGCTGGTCGCCAGCCACTATGAGCACACCGACAACGCCTACGTGCAGGGCAACGTCATCCAGATCACGCCGCAGACCGGCGGCACGGTGATGTCCATCCTGGCCGACGACACCGACTTCGTGCGCGCTGGCGCTGCGCTGGTGCAGTTGGACCCAGCCGACGCGCGCGTGGCGCTGCAGCAGGCCGAGGCCAACCTGGCGCAGGCCGTGCGGCAGACACGCACGCTGTACGCCAACAACAGCGCCCTGGCCGCACAGGTGCGCCTGCGCGAGGCCGAGGCCGCACGCGCCCAGGCCGAGATCGCGCGCGCCGAGGACGACCTGCGCCGCCGCCAGGCCCTGACCGGCGAGGGCGCCGTCTCGCAGGAGGAACTGCGCCACGCGCAGAGCCAGCTGCAGACCGCGCGCACGCAGTTGGCCGCTGCGCAGGCGGGCGTGGCCGCCGCGCGCGAGCAGCTCGCCAGCAATCAGTCGCTCACCCAGGGCGTGGCCGTGGCGCAGCACCCCAGCGTGCAGGCCGCAGCCGCCAAGGTGCGCGAGGCCTACCTGGCCGATCGCCGCACCGCCCTGCCCGCACCCGTGGACGGCTACGTTGCGCGGCGCACGGTACAGCTGGGCCAGCGCGTGGCCGCGGGCACGCCGCTGATGACCATCGTGCCGCTGCGCGAGGTCTGGGTGGACGCCAATTTCAAGGAGAACCAGCTGCGCAACCTGCGCCTGGGCCAGCGCGCCACGCTCGTCGCCGACCTGTACGGCAAGAAAGTGGAATACACCGGCACCGTGGCCGGGCTGGGCGTGGGCACGGGCGCTGCCTTCGCGCTGCTGCCGGCGCAGAACGCCACCGGCAACTGGATCAAGGTGGTGCAGCGGGTGCCCGTGCGCATCGCGCTGGATGCCGGGCAGCTGGCCGAGCACCCGCTGCGCGTGGGCCTGTCGATGAACGTGAGCGTGGACACGCAGGACCGCAGCGGCCCGGCGCTGGCCGATGCGCCGCGCAAGGAAGCGGTGGCCAGTACGGCCGTGTACGACGCGCTGGACAAGGGCGCCGATGCCGACGTGGCGCGCATCATCCGCGCCAACCTGGGCACGCTCTGAACCGACGCGCATGACCGCACCCGCACACACACCGCCGCTGCCGCCACCACCCCTCACGGGCAGCGCCCGGCTGTGGGGCACGCTGGCCCTGTCGGCGGCCACCTTCATGAACGTGCTGGACACGTCGATCGCCAACGTGTCCCTGCCCGCCATCGCGGGCGACCTGGGCGTGAGCCCTACCCAGGGCACCTGGGTGATCACCAGCTTTGCCGTGGCCAACGCCATCGCGGTGCCGCTCACGGGTTGGCTGTCGCAGCGCTTCGGGCAGGTGCGCCTGTTCGTGGCGAGCGTGGCGCTGTTCGTGATCGCGTCGCTGCTGTGCGGCCTGGCGCCCAACATGACGCTGCTCATCGCCGCGCGCGCGCTGCAGGGCTTCGTGGCGGGGCCGATGATCCCGTTGTCGCAGTCGCTGCTGCTGTCCAGCTACCCGCGCGCGCTGGCGGGGCTGGCCATGGCCATGTGGTCCATGACCACGCTGATCGCGCCGGTCATGGGGCCGCTGCTGGGCGGTTGGATCACCGACAACATGACCTGGCCGTGGATCTTCTACATCAACGTGCCCGTGGGAATCGCCGCCGTGGTGGTCACCTGGGGCATCTTCCACCAGCGCGAGACCGAGCGGCGCGCGCTGCCCATCGACTCCATCGGCCTCGCGCTGCTCGTGATCTGGGTGGGTGCCATGCAGGTCATGCTGGACATCGGCAAGGAGCACGACTGGTTCGAGTCGCCCTGGGTGGTGGCCTGCGGCCTGGTCGCGCTCGTGGGCCTGGTGGCGTTCGTGGTCTGGGAGCGTGGCGAGGACCACCCCGTGGTGGACCTGGCGCTGTTTCGCATCCGCAATTTCTGGGCCGGTGCGCTGGCCACCTCCGTGGGCTACGGGCTGTTCTTCGGCAACGTGGTGCTGCTGCCGCTGTGGCTGCAGCAGTACATGGGCTACACCGCCACGCAGGCCGGCGAGGTGATGGCGCCCGTGGGGCTGCTGGCCATGGTGCTGTCGCCCCTGGTGGGCAAGAACATCGCCAAGGTGGACCCGCGCCGCTTTGCCACGCTGGCCTTCCTGGTGTTTGCGCTGGTGCTGTGGATGCGCTCCAATTTCAACACCCAGGCAGACCTCGCCACCATCATGGTGCCCACCATCATCCAGGGCGTGGCGATGGCGTTCTTCTTCATCCCGCTGGTCACGATCACGCTGTCGGGCATTGCGCCCGACCGCATCCCGGCGGCCTCGGGGCTGTCGAACTTCATGCGCATCACGGCCGGCGCGGTGGGTACGTCCGTCACCACCACGCTGTGGGAGCGGCGCGCCAGCCTGCACCATGCCCAGCTGACCGAAGGCCTGCACCAGGGCCACCTGCCCTTCACGCAGGCGCTGCAGGGCCTGCAGGCTGGGGGTCTCACGCCCGAGCAGGCACTGGCCCAGGTGGAGCGGCTGGTGAACCAGCAGGCCTTCATGCTCGCGGCCAACGACATCTTCTATGCCTCGGCCCTGCTGTTCCTGCTGCTGATCCCGCTGGTGTGGCTGGCCCACCCCACGCGCGCTGCCAGCGGCAGCGCCGACGCCGCGGCCGGTGCGCATTGAGCGGCGATATCGATGCGAAAACGCTATCAATAATCTAGCTGCTAGCGCTTACCAGGTGGGCGCTAGCAGTGATTTTCTCTATAAATTTCAGCCGACGTGCCGTGCCAGGAAGGCGAGCGTGCGGTCGCGCGCGGTCATGGCGGCGGCCTCGTCGTAGCTGGCGCGCTGGTCACAGTTGAAGCCGTGGTCCGCCGCGTACACGTGCACCTGCGCCTCGGGGTGCGCGCGCGCAAAGGCCTGCACGCTGTCCAGCGGGATCCACTGGTCGCGCTCGCCAAAGTGCGCCAGCACCGGCACGCGCGGCTGGCGCGCCACCTCGGCGGGCGTGGTCATGCCGCCGCCGTAGTAGGGCACGGCCGCGGACAGCCCCTGCAGCATGCAGGCCGCGCGCCAGGTGAGCAGCCCGCCCCAGCAAAAGCCCACCACGCCGACCTTGCAGTCGCTGTGCCGCGCGGCATAGTCGATGGCGGCCTGGATGTCGGGCATCACGCCCGGCGCGGGCAACCCCTCCACGGCGGCCTTGAGTGCCCGGCCGGCCTTCATGTCGGCATCGCTGTAGCCCAGGTCCACGCCCTTTTGCACCCGCGCGAAGGTGGACGGCGCCACCGCCAGGTAGCCGCGCATGGCCAGCCGGTCGGTCACGGCGCGGATGTGGGCGTTGACGCCGAAGATCTCCTGCAGCACCACCACCGCGCCGCGCGGCGCGCCGTCGGTGCGCGCCACCCAGGCGGGGGCCGTGAATCCGTCGCTGGCAGTAAGGTCCACCCACTGTCCCATGTCGTGTCTCCCGAGGCGTTGAGCGAAGGGAATGCAGGCGCGTGGACGATACGCGTCAGCGCCGCAAACCTGTTCCAATGCGCCATTCTTGCAGGAGTCACCCGTACATGGACAAGATTGTTCTGATCACCGGCGGCAGCCGGGGCATCGGCGCTGCCGCCGCCGTACTGGCCGCGCAGCGCGGCTGGGCCGTGGCCATCAACTACCTGCGCCACGCCGAAGCCGCGAACGGCGTGGTGCGCCAGATCGAGGCCGCGGGCGGGCGCGCCATCGCGGTGCAGGCCGATGTGGCGGTGGAGGCCGACGTGGTGACTCTGTTCGAGACCGTGGACCACCGCCTGGGGCGCCTCACGGCACTGGTGAACAACGCGGGCGTGGTGGACCGCCCTGCCCGCGTGGACGAGATGCACGGCGAGCGCCTGCGGCGCATGTTCAGCATCAACGTGCTGGGCGCCTTCTACTGCGTGCGCGAGGCGGTGCTGCGCATGAGCACGCGCCATGGCGGCGCCGGCGGCAGCATCGTCAACGTGTCCAGCATCGCGGCCCGGCTGGGTGCGCCCCATCAATACGTGGACTATGCGGCGTCCAAGGGCGCGCTGGACACGCTCACCATAGGCCTGGCGCACGAGGTGGGCGGCGAGGGCATCCGCGTGAATGCCGTGCGCCCCGGCCTGATCGACACCGATATCCACGCCAGCGGCGGCCTGCCCCACCGCGTGCGCGACCTGGCAGGCCAGGTGCCCATGGGGCGCGGCGGCACGCCCGAGGAAGTGGCCGAGGCCATCGTGTGGCTGATGTCGGACGCGGCCAGCTACACCTCGGCCACGCTCATGGACATTGCCGGGGGCCGCTGATGGACTTGAAGCCGCTCATCACGCTGCTGGCCATCGTGAATCCATTGGCCATCGTGCCGTTCTTCATCCACTACACCAGCGGTTTCAACGCCGCGCAGCGCCGGCGCACCGTCCAGGTGGCGGCGTTCAGCGCGTTTTGCGTGATCGCGGCCTGCGCGCTCGTCGGCCTGCAGATCCTGGACTTCTTCAACATCTCGCTGCAGAGCTTCCAGGTGGGCGGGGGCATGCTGCTGCTGATCAGCGCCATGAACATGCTCAATGCGCAGCCGGCCGAGGCCAAGCCGCACACCCACGAGCTGGAGCAGGGCGCTGAGAAGGCGGCCGCGGGCAGCAGCATCGCCGTGGTGCCGCTGACCATCCCGCTGCTCACGGGGCCGGCGGCCATGTCCACCGTGGTGATCTACGCCGACCGCGCGCAGAGCATCTGGCAGCACCTGGCGCTGGTGGGCTACGGCGTGGTGGTGGGCGCGGCCACGGCGCTGTGCTTTGCACTGGCCGAGCCCATCGAGCGCGTGCTCGGCAAGACGGGCATCAACGTGATGACGCGGCTCATGGGGCTGATCCTCGCGGCGCTGGCCGTAGAGGTGATGGCCGACGGGCTGAGCAAGCTGTTCCCGGTGCTGGCCGCGCGTTCATAGCGGTCAGGCCGTGGCCTCGATGCGGTTGCGCCCCGCGTGCTTGGCACGGTAAAGGCAGCGGTCCACCGTTTCCAGGAACCGCTTGGAGTCATCCTGCGTGCCGGGCAGGGCCGTGCCCATGCCCACGCTCACCGTGAGCTGCTGGCCCAGGGGCGAAGCCGCATGGACGATACCGGCGTGGGCCACCTCCTGCATGCAGCGCTGCGCCACCGCGCGCGCGGAAGATGCATCCGCGCCGGGCAGCAGCAGCACGAACTCCTCGCCGCCGTAGCGCGCCAGGCAGTCGCGCGGGCGGTGGGCGGCCTGCTGCAGCGCGCGGGCCACGCGCCGCAGGCACTCGTCGCCCTCCACGTGGCCGTACTGGTCGTTGTAGCTCTTGAAGAAATCCACGTCGAACATCAGCAGCGACAGCGGCTCGCCGGTGCGCTGCGCCTCCTGCCATTCGCGCTCGTACACCGCGTCGAACTTGCGGCGGTTGTTCACGCCCGTGAGCCCGTCGCGGAATGACAACTCCTGCAGCTCCTGCTGCAGTTGCAGCAACTGGTGTTCGTTCTGCTTGCGCTCGGTGATGTCGAACATGAAGCCCACGAGCGACACCACATTGCCCTGCAAGTCGCGCACCACATGCACCACGTCGCGGATCCACACGTAATCCCCGCCTGTGGTGAGCGCGCGGTAGTCCGCCTCGTGGTCCACGCCCGACTGGGATTGCGAAATGCAGAAGTTGACCACCCGGTCCCGGTCGTCGGGGTGCATGCGGTCGGCCCAATCCTGCACGGTGCGCCAGCTGGTGGGCGCCCAGCCCAGCAGGTCCTCGATCTGCGGCCCGATGTAGGCAAAGGTCGCCGTGGCCCAGTCGATCTTCCACGGAATGGCGCGCGTGGATTCGAGCAGGGTGCGATAGAGCGCGCTTTCGGGTGGTTCATGCGGCGTCATGGGGGCTCCGGCTGGCCGTGAAAACGCAGCAAGCTTAGCAGGGCGACGCGACAGCAACCGTGGCGGGCGCCGGACACCACGCCGCGCCACTCCGGCACAACCTGTCGCCAAGCGCCACACGCACTCGGCGCGGCGCCGCACCGCCCCAGTTTTGCAGTTCTGCTGAGCTGGCCGATCGTTCAAGCCGCGGCGGCGGGCTGGGCGGATGTGTCATCACCCGAAGAGCAGGCCCCACCGCAGCCATGGATCAGATCGTCGGGCAGCGCGCCCGGCGTCTGCACGCTGCCCGTGGCGGGATCGAAGCCCACGCGGCGCAGGTGCTGGGCGAGGGACGCGTCCATGGCGTCCGTATGCTGGGGAAACCATACGGCCAGCTCTGCAGCCATCTCGCGCAGGACATGCAGCTCGCCCTGGCGCGCGCGGTCGGTGCCCTCGCGCATGATCTTGAGCACCACTTGGTGCTGCGTGCTGTGGCAGTTGCCCGCGGCAAAGCGGGTGGCCTGCATCCAGCGGTCCTCCTGGGCGAAGTGGGCGTCGGTGTGCGCCACCAGGTCTTCCCAGGCACCGATAAGCGCCGCGTCATCGGCGCTCTCCACGGCCTGCAGCAGTGCCACGAATTCCTGGTGCGTGTGGTCCATCTGCGGCAGATCCAGTGCGAGTTCCTCGGACCATTGCAATGCGGCCATGGGCGGTCTTTCCTTCCTGTGCGGCGTTGTGAAGCGGCGCGAGCTTAAGAAAAACCGCCACCGGCGGTATTGACACATGTCATGTCGGCGCCGCTGGTGGGGGACAAAAAAAGCCCCGCCAGAGGCGGGGCTGCACATGTTTGCCGGTTTATTGGCCGTGGGTGCGCTTGGCATCGGCCACGCACTTGTCCTTGGCGTCACCGCTCATGGTGTCGCAGCGCTCCTTGGCGGCCTTGTAGTTGGCTTCGCGCTGGGCCTCTGCGGCGTCCTTCTTGGCCTCTGCGACATCGGCGCGCTTCTCGGCGGTGGAGTCGGCGGGCTTGGCCTGCGCGCGCTGCACCTTGGCATTTTCCTTGGCGGCCACATGGGCGGCCTTGGCGTCCTTCACGCAAATGTCCTTGGCGTCGCCCTTCTGGTCGTCGCATTTTTCCTTGGCCACTTCATAGTCAGCATCGGCACGGGCCTCGTTCACGTTGTAGGTGGCCTTGTCGCTGGGCTTGTACTGGGCTTCCAGCTCGGCCTTGGCCACCTTCTCGCGGCCCTTGGCCTCCTTCATGCAGACGTCCTTGGCGTTGTCCTTCAGGGTGTCGCACTGCGCCTTGGCGGCCTTGTAGTCAGCGCCGATGCGGTCCTTGCCGGCGTTGTATTCCTCCTTGGTCATGGCCATGCCCGAAGTGGCCATCAGGGCAGCGGCCGCCAGGGCCAGCAGATTGCGTGCGTTTTTCATGGAATGTCCTCCAGATGAATGTGATGGAAATTGGATCCCGCAGGGCGCGCGAGTCGTGCCCCTGCGGCGCGTTGCGTCAGTCGTAGCGGAAGTCGGGGTTGCGCTGTTCCCAGCCCTTGAGCTGTTCCTCGGCTGCGTCCCGGGCCAGCCCGTGGCGCTCCTGCAGCTTGCCCAGCAGCTGGTCGCGCTTGCCGGCGATGACGTCCAGGTCGTCGTCGGTCAGCTTGCCCCATTGCTCCTTCACTTTGCCCTTGAACTGCTTCCAATTGCCTTCAATGCGGTCTTCGTTCATACGTCACTCTCCTGTGGCGGTTGTTGAGGGATCGCCTGCCTGGCCCCTGTACGGCGCCGGGCATTGCGAGGCGATGAATGGACTCTAGGCAGGTGCCCGGAGGCAGCGCGTCGGTGCGCGCACGCAAGCCGCGTCAGCCCAGGGCGACAGCGGCATGTAGGCCGCCGCCCCGTCGCCGGTGCGCGGCGGGCAAAAAAAAGAGACATGCGCAGCATGTCTCTGGGGGTGGGAAGGGCGCAGGCGCTCAGCGGCCGGACTGCTCCACCCATGCGGCCAGCTCCTCGGCCACCTGGGCCGCCGCATCGGCCAGGGCCTTGGCGCCGCCGGCGGCATCGGGCGTGGCGGCATCGCGCCGCGCCACGAACACCCGCTGCGTGACCAGCGTCTCACCCGCGGTGCTCGCGTCGGCCAGCACGGCGCGCACACGCACCAGGCCGGCGCTCGCCTGGGGCGCGCCGAACACATGGCTGAACTCCTCCAGCTCCAGGCGCAGCACGCTGGGCATGCGGCCGCGCTCCAGCAACACGGCCATGCCGTCGTCGCCAGAGAGCACCGCGCGGCGCTGGCCCAGGCGCTCGCGCACCGCCTGGTGCAGCAGCACGGCGGGTGGCAGGCTCCAGCGCGCCTGGGTGTAGGGGCGCAGTTGCTGGGCGTTGGTATAGGCCAGCCGGTACAGCAGCGCGGTGCTGCCCTCGGGCAGGCCGGTGGCGGTCACCTCGGCCAGCGCGATCGGCGGCAGCGGCGCGCTGGCCGCGGGGCCCGGCGCCTGCAAGGGGCCGGGGCCGAAGTCGTACACATCGGCGCGCACCGGTGGCTCGGGGAGGATGGAGCAGCCCGCCATCAGCGCCATAAATGTGAAGCCAAAAATGGCTTTAGCGCTTATCTGGCGAGCGCCAACAGCTATCTTTTTAATAGTCATCATAGGGTCCTTGCAATGCGTCAGGGCTGCGCTGCGGGAGCGGTGAAACCAGGCTCGCCGGGCCCCGCGGCCGAGCGGCCTGGTCCATAGATGAGCGACTGCGGGTTGTCGTTGATGCCCGAGGCCGTGCGGCCCAGGCGGCGCGCGGCGCGCGCGGTTTCGTCGGCCGCATGGTTGATGCGCGGCAGCGTGACGCGGCCGAAGCGGTCGGCCGCGCCGGCCAGCGACTTGGCGCCCGCGGCGATCTCGTCGAGCGCGCCGCCCTCGGCCTGCAGCGTGCGGATGGCCTGGCTGACGTCGTTGGCGGCCGTGGCCGCGCTGCTGCCCGCCTGGCGCAGCGCCTGCAGGGTCTGCTGCGTGTCCTGCACCAGCGGCGGCACGCCCGCCAGCGCGGGGTCCAGCCGGGTGGTCACGGTGTTGTCCAGGCGGCGCGCGAGCTGGTCGATGCTGCCCGCCGCATCGCCCAACTGCTTCAGTGCTGTGGAAAAGCGCTGCTGGTTCTCGTCGCCCAGCAGGGTGTTGATGCGCTGCGTGGCCTCCTGCACCTGGCCCAGGATGGCCGGACCCTGCTCGGCCAGTTGGCTGAACGAGGAGCTGTGCAGCGGCAGGCGCGGCAGGCCGCTGGCGCCCGGCGGCGGCGCGGGCAGCGGCGCCTCCGCGTCGTCCAGCTGCACATGGGCCAGGCCCGTCACGCCCTGGTAGCCCAGCGTGGCGAAGGTGGTGGGGCTGATGGGCGCGTCCGCATTCACGGCGATACGGATCAGCACGTTGCCCGAGACCTGCGGGTCAAAACCGATGTGCGTGACCTTGCCTACGGCCACGCCCTTGTAGCGCACGGCTGCCTGGGGCTGCAGGCCGCTCACGCTGTCCTTGCTGGACAGCTCGTAGAGCTGGTAATCGGTCTGGTCGCGCGTGAGCCACATGCCGAGGCCGGCCAGCAGCGCCGCCACGGCGATCACGAAAATGCCTGCGGCCAGGGCATGGGA
Source organism: Diaphorobacter nitroreducens (assembly GCA_003755025.1). Taxonomy (GTDB): domain Bacteria; phylum Pseudomonadota; class Gammaproteobacteria; order Burkholderiales; family Burkholderiaceae_C; genus Diaphorobacter; species Diaphorobacter nitroreducens. The sequence goes on from RJVL01000002.1 coordinate 22,975, forward strand.
CTTGTTTTCCATCAGGCTTCCTTGGACGAAGAGGCGGCGGGCGGCTGGGCCATGGCACGGCGGCCGCGTTCTCCGAGAAAAAAGTGGTGAATGAAGGGATGGTCGAAGCGCGCGACCTCCTGCGGCGTGCCGGTGACGATGACGCGCCGGTCGGCCAGCACGGCCACGCGCGTGGACAGGGCGTACAGGGTATCCAGGTCGTGCGTGACCATGATCACCGTGAGGCCCAGCGCCGCATGCAGCTCGCGCAGCAGCGCGCAGAACTCGTCGGAACTGCTCGGGTCCAGCCCCGCCGTGGGTTCGTCCAGCAGCAGCAGCGGCGGGTCCATGATGAGCGCGCGCGCCAGGGCCACGCGCTTGATCATGCCGCCCGAGAGGTCCGCCGGCATGCGCGTGGCGTGCTCGGGCTTGAGCCCCGCCAGGCGCAGCTTGACCATGGCCGCGTCGTTGACCAGCGCGGGCGGCAGCGTGCCCAGCTCGCGCAGCGCGAAAGCAATGTTGTCCAGCACGTTGAAGGCCGAGAACAGCGCCCCGTGCTGGAACAGCATGCCCACGCGGCTGCTGGCGCGCTCGCCGCCGACCAGCTCAGCCGCCGAGCGGCCCAGCACCTCCACGCTGCCGCGCGTGGGCCGCGTGAGCCCCAGGATGTGGCGCAGCAACACCGTCTTGCCGGTGCCCGAGCCCCCAACGAGCGAGAGGATCTCGCCGCGCTGCACGGTGAGCTGCAGGTCGTCGTGCACCGTGAAGGCTTCGTCACCCCGGCCGAACACCGTGGCCAGGCCGCGGATGTCCACCACCGGCGGCTCAACCACGGCCCTGGTGTCGGCGTCTGCGGCGGGGCGGGTGGCATCCATGGCTAGAAACCCACGTTCTTGAAGGCGACGGCGAACAGCGCGTCCACGATGATCACCATGGTGATGGCGCTCACCACCGAGGCCGTGGTGCCTTCGCCCAGGCTCTGGGTGTTGGGCTTGACGCGCAGCCCCCAGTGGCAGCCGATGAGCGCGATGAACACGCCGAAAACCACCGACTTGGACATCGCCAGCCACAGGTTGGACACATTCACGGCGGCAGGCAGGGCCTGCGCAAAGTAGGCCGACGAGATGCCCATGGTCAGGTCCGCAGCCAGCATGCCGCCCGCCAGCGCCGCCAGCGTGGTCCACAGGGCCACCAGCGGCATGGCCAGCGCCAGCGCCAGCGCGCGCGGCATCACCAGGCGAAAACCGTGCGGTATGCCCATGACGCGCATGGCGTCCAGCTCCTCGGTGACGCGCATCACGCCAATCTGCGCGGTGATGGCCGAGCCCGATCGCCCCGCCACGAGGATGGCGCCCAGCATGGGCCCCAGCTCGCGGATCAGCGAGATGCCCAGGATGTTCACGATAAACGCTTCGGCGCCGAACTGCCGCAACTGCAGCGACATGAGATAGGCCAGCACCACGCCGATCAGGAAGCCCACCAGCGCCGTAATGGGCAGCGCCGTGGCGCCCATGCGGTACAGGTGGCCCGAGATGTCGCGCCAGGGCCCGCGCCGCGGGTTGCGCAGCAGGCGCAGCACGTCCAGCACCAGCTGGCCCACCAGTATCACCAGATGGCGCACATGGTCCAGCGCGTGCAGCACCAGCACGCCCAGGCGGTCCACCTGGTCGCCCAGGCGCCAGGGCGCGGGGGGCTCGCAGGGGGTGGTGTACTGCGCCACGCGCTCCAGCATCTCACGCTGGTTCTCGGTCAGTTCCAGCTGCTCGGGCCAGGCGCGGCCCCAGTGGTTCCACAGGATCTGCGCGCCCACGTGGTCCAGGCGCTGCACGCCTTGCAGGCTCCAGGCAACGCCGGGACCGCACTCCTTGAGCTGCGCCGCCACCCGCCGCCAGGCCCGGCGGTCGGCAAAGGCCGCAGCCACCCACTCGCCCTGCGGCTGGGCAAGGGGCCTGGCAGCGTGGTCCTGCACGACCGATGGAGGGTGGGTGACGGGCATGGTGGTCGGGAAAGAGGCCGGGCGACCGGCTGGCGCCGGCGCCACTGGCGGCGCCCGCAGTTTTGCATATTCCGGCGGCCGCGCCGCGCACGGGCTGACGCGGCGCATCATTCCACAGATTGGCGCGTGGCAAAAGCGAGGCCCGCCGGCGCTTGAAAAAACATCAAAAACCGGCCGTGACGCACCCGCAGCGCGCGCTGCCACTATCAAAAAACGTAGCGCAGCGGGGTTTCCCTCTCGACACCCGAGTGCCGAATCGCACAATCGATTGCTGCACTGCGGCAGCCCCGGCGCTGGCGCGTTGCGCTCCTTCCCTGACGTGCGATCGGCATCCATGAGCGACACCACTTTCGACTACATCATCATCGGCGGCGGCACCGCCGGCGCCCTGCTGGCCAACCGGCTCAGCGCAGACCCCAAGAACCGTGTGCTGCTCGTGGAGGCCGGCCGCAGGGACGACTACCACTGGATCCACATTCCCGTGGGCTACCTGTATTGCATCGGCAACCCGCGCACCGACTGGCTCTATCACACTGAGGCCGACACCGGCCTGAACGGCCGCAGCCTGCGCTACCCGCGCGGCAAGGTGCTGGGCGGCTGCAGCAGCATCAACGGCATGATCTACATGCGCGGCCAGGCGCGCGACTACGACCAGTGGGCCCAGATCACGGGCGACGACGCCTGGCGCTGGGACAACGTGCTGCCGGCCTTTCGCCGCCACGAGGACCACTGGCGCCTGGACCAGCCCGAGGGCGTGAACGAGAACTTCAAGCGCCTGCACGGCAGCAAGTCCACGGGCAGCTCGGGCGAATGGCGCGTGGAAAAGCAACGCCTGCGCTGGGACATCCTCGACGCCTTCGCCCAGGCCGCGCAGCAGGCCGGCATTCCCGCCACCGACGACTTCAACCGCGGCACCAACGAGGGCGTGGGCTATTTCGAGGTCAACCAGAAGAACGGCTGGCGCTGGAACACGGCCAAGGCCTTCCTGCGCCCCACCTGCTACGGGCGGCCCAATTTCGAGATGTGGACCTCGGCCCAGGTGACGCGCCTGGTACTGGACCGTCAGCCGGACGGCAGCCTGCGCTGCACCGGCGTGCAGGTGTGGACCGGCGAGGAGATGGTCACGGCCCACGCGCAGCAGGAGGTGATCCTGAGCGCCGGCGCGGTGAACTCGCCACAGATTCTGCAGCTCTCGGGCATCGGCCCCGGCGCGTTGCTGCAGCGGCACGGTATCGACATACAGGCCGACCTGCCCGGCGTGGGCGCCAACCTGCAGGACCACCTGCAGATCCGCGCCGTGTACAAGGTGCAGGGCGTGCCCACACTGAACATGCTGGCGGGCAACCTGCTGGGCAAGGCCAGGATCGGCCTGGAATACGCCTTCAAGCGCAGCGGCCCGATGAGCATGGCACCGTCGCAACTGGGCGCCTTCACACGCAGCCAGCCGGACCTGCCGCACCCCAACCTTGAGTACCACGTGCAGCCCCTGTCGCTGGAGGCCTTCGGCGAGCCGCTGCACCGCTTCCCGGCCTTCACGGCCAGCGTGTGCAACCTGAACCCCACCAGCCGCGGAACCATCCAGATCAAGAGCCCGGACTTCCGCACCGCGCCGGCCATCGCTCCCAACTACCTGTCCACGCCCGAGGACCGCCAGGTGGCCGCCGACAGTCTGCGCGTCACGCGCCGCATCGTGGCCCAGCCCGCACTGGCTCCCTACCAGCCCGAGGAATACAAGCCCGGCCCGCAGTACCAGAGCGACGAAGACCTCGCCCGGCTGGCGGGCGATATCGCCACCACCATCTTCCACCCCGTGGGCACTACGCGCATGGGCCGGCTGGACGATCCGCAGGCCGTGCTGGATGCGCGCCTGCGCGTGCGCGACGGCCGCGGCGGCGTGGTGGCCGGCCTGCGCGTGGTGGACGCGGGCGCCATGCCCACCATCACCAGCGGCAATACCAATGCACCCACGCTGATGATGGCTGAGATGGCCGCCCAATGGATTCGCAGCGAGGCGCGTGCCCCAGTTTGAACCAGTGGCAGCAGGTGCGGGAAACCACCAATGCACCACCGGGGTGCGTTTTATTACAGTCCATGCACTCGAAGCGCGCCTCGGCACGCCAACCGAGGGGACCGAGGAGACAACAGCCCTAACACAAGAACATCAACCATCAAATCAGGCATCCGCAACGAGATGCCCCTTCACAAGGCACCCGCAACCCGGGTGCCTTTTTATTTGTCGAGACTTTCAGCAAAAGTGGCCCCAGCGCCCGCAGGGTGGGCGCAAGCAGCTACTGATTCCGTAGCGGTAGCGGTGCGACAATCGCGCCCATGGAATGGATCATCGTCTCGCTGGCCTCGCTGCTGGCCGGCTTCGTGGACGCAATCGTCGGCGGGGGCGGCCTGATCCTGCTGCCCGCCCTGTTCGCCACGTTTCCCACCGCGCCGCCGGCCACGCTGATGGGCACCAACAAGAGTGCCGCCATCTGGGGCACGGGCATCGCCACCTGGCAGTACAGCCGCCGCGTGCAGATGCGCTGGCGTGCCATGCTGCCGGCGGCGCTCGCGGGATTCGTCGGCGCGTTCGCCGGCGCCTGGGTGGTGACGCTGATCTCCGCCGATTTCCTGCGCAAGCTGCTGCCGCTGGTGCTGGTGGCGCTGCTGATCTACACCCTGGCGCGCAAGGACTTGGGGCGCCACCACGCGCCGCGCCTGGCTGCAGGGCGTGAAACCCTGGCGGCCTGCGCAATCGGAGTGACCATCGGTTTCTACGACGGCTTCTTCGGCCCCGGCACGGGCAGTTTCTTCGTGTTTCTCTTCGTGCGCGTGCTGGGCTACGATTTCCTGAACGCGTCGGTGTCCGCCAAGCTGCTGAACCTGGCCACCAACGTGGCCGCGCTGATCCTGTTCACGGCCAAGGGCCATGTCTGGTGGCACTTTGCGCTGCCGCTGGCCGTGGCCAACGTGGTGGGCAGCCTGCTCGGCGCCCACCTGGCGCTGAAGCACGGCGCGGGCTTCGTGCGCGGCATCTTCATCCTGGTGGTGGGCATGCTGATCCTGAAGACCGGCTACGACGCGTTCCTGCGCTGACCCGATCCACCCGCATTCACTGGCAAGGAGAGACCCGATGACGACCCTGACCCTGATCGGCGCCCCCACCGACGTGGGCGCCAGCGTGCTGGGCGCCAGCATGGGCCCCGACGCGCTGCGCATCGCGGGCATTGCGCGGGCCATGCAGGCACGCGGCTTCGACGTGCGCGACCAGGGCAACCTGGCCGGCCCCGGCAACCCGCAGGCCGAGCCCGCCAGCGGCTTTCGCCACCTGGCCGAGGTCGCGGCCTGGAACCGGGCGGTGTACGAAGCCACGCACGCTGCGCTGCAGGCGGGCCAGTTGCCGCTGCTCATGGGCGGCGACCACTGCCTGGCCATCGGCTCCATCAGCGCCGTGGCGCAGCACTGCCGCGCGCGCGGGCGGCGGCTGAAGGTGCTGTGGTTCGACGCGCACGCGGACGCCAACACCCCCGAGTCCTCCCCCAGCGGCAACCTGCACGGCATGCCTGTGGCGTGCCTGCTGGGCCACGGCCCGGCGCAGCTCACGCGCCTGGCCGGCCCCGAGGCGCCACCGGCGCTCCAGTCCGGGCAGATCACGCTGATCGGCGTGCGCAGCGTGGACGCCACCGAGAAGCGCTTCGTCAACGAGCACGGCATCGAGGTGTACGACATGCGCACCATCGACGAGTTGGGCATGCGCGCGGTGATGCAGGCCGCGCTGGCCGACGTGGACCAGGACACGCACCTGCACGTGAGCTTCGACATGGATTGCCTGGACCCGTCGGTGGCCCCGGGCGTGGGCACCGGCGTGCGCGGCGGCCCGACCTACCGCGAAACCCAGCTGTGCATGGAGATGCTGGCCGACTGCGGTGCGCTCGGCTCGGCGGACCTGGTGGAGCTGAACCCTGCGCTGGACGTGCGCAACCAGACGGCCGAGCTGGCCGTGGACCTGCTGGAGAGCCTGTTCGGCAAGTCCACGCTGATGCGCCCGCAATGACCCTGGCCCCCGGGTTTGCGTCAATGCGGCGCACCAGGGGCCGCTCTCTATAATGTGACCGCCTCGTGACGCCGCCCTTACCCGGGCTTCTTGCGCAGGCGTTGGTTTCCGGCTTGTGATCCGCAATGCCGGATTTTTTGTACCTGAAGCAAGCAGGAACTCCCTATGAAGATGTTCAAGACCCTGGCCACTGCTGTGGCGCTGTGCGCCGCCGTTGTCGTGCAGGCGCGTCCCCTGGAAGAAATCCAGAAGAGCGGCACCATCATCCTCGGCTCCGAGGGGCAGTACGCGCCGTTCAACTTCTTCAAGGGCAAGCAGCTCACGGGCTACGAGATCGAAGTGGCCGAGGCCGTGGTCAAGAAGATGGGCCTGAAGTACGAGTGGAAGACCGTCGGCTTCGACGCGCTGCTGACCGGCCTGGCCCAGGACCGCTGGGACCTGGTGATCGCCTCGCACGCCATCACCGACGAGCGCTCCAAGGCCGTGACCTTCACGCTGCCGCACTACTGCTCGGGCGGCATCATCGTGTCGATGAAGCCCGAGGTGGCCAAGGCCGCTGACCTGAACGGCAAGGTGGTGGCCGTGCAGACCGGCACGACCTACCTGGACGCCGTGAAGAAGGTGCCCGGCGTGAAGGACGTGAAGAACTTCCCCACCGACGAAGCCGCGCGTAACGCCCTGGCTTCCAAGCGCGTGGACGCCTGGGTGACCGACCGCTTCGTGGCCAAGGAAATGCTGGCCAAGGCGCCCAAGGCGGGCTTCCGCACGGGCGACATGCTGTTCGTGGAGCAGGTGGCCTCCGCTGTCTCCAAGGGCAACCAGGGCCTGGCCGACGCCTGGAACAAGGCGCTGAAGGAAGCGATCGCCGACGGCACTGTGGGCAAGATCTCCCAAAAGTACTTCCAAGAAGACGTCACCTGCAAGTAACCGACTGCGCCGGGCCTGCGGGTCCGGCCCGCTTTGCCCATGCTTCTCGCTCTCTGGCCCGCACACTGGAGCCGCACCCAGCGCAGCAATGCAACGCTGGTGGCGGCTTTGGTGTTGATGGCGCTGGTCCTCGCCCTGCTCGGCCAGTTCCTCTCCTTCTTTCCTGAGCCCATCGGCTCCAACGCGGAGCTCTTCTCCGAAGGCGCGCTCACCACGCTGTACCTGACGCTGGTCAGCGGCACCGTGGGCCTGCTGCTGGGCACGGCTGCGGCGCTGGCGCGCACCTCGCGCCTGGCCTGGCTGCGCTGGGTGGCCAGCTTCTACATCTGGGCGATCCGCGGCACGCCGCTGCTGGTGCAGATCCTGTTCGTGTACTTCGCGCTGCCCGTGCTGGTGCCGGGCCTGAACCTGCCCGACTTCGCCGCCGCCGTGGTGGCGCTGGGCCTGAACGTGGGCGCCTACAACGCCGAGGCCATCCGCGCCGGCCTGCTGGCCGTGCCGCGCGGGCAGACCGAGGCCGCGCGTGCGCTCGGCCTGTCGCGCACGCACGTGTTCTTCGACGTCGTGTTCCCCCAGGCCTTCAAGATCGCGCTGCCGCCGCTGGTGAGCAACTTCGTGGCGTTGCTCAAGGACTCGTCGCTCGCCTACGCCATCGGCGTGGTGGAGCTGACCAACGTGGGCAACCGCATCCAGTCCGCCACCTTCCAGCCCGTGGCCACGCTGACCACGGTGGCCATCACCTACCTGATCCTGACCACGCTGGTGACGCAGGTCACGCATGCCATCGAGTACCGCTTTGACGTCGAAGGGCGTGTGAAATGAGCCACGCCGCTTCCGCCAATCCCTACATCGTGTGCAAGGACGTGCGCAAGGCCTTCGGCAGCCACGAGGTGCTCAAGGGCGTGTCCACCGTGTTCCGCACAGGCGAGGTCACCGTGATCATCGGCGCCTCGGGCTCGGGCAAGTCCACGCTGCTGCGCGCCATCAACCGCCTGGAGCCGCACGACAGCGGCAGCATCACCATCGACGGCGTGGAGGTCACCGACGACCCGCGCACGCTGCAGCTGCAGCGCAGCGAGGTGGGCATGGTGTTCCAGCAGTTCAACCTGTTCGGCCACATGACGGTGCTGGACAACGTGACGCTGGCGCCGCGCCGCATCCGACACACGTCGCGCCGCGAGGCCAACGACAAGGCCATGGCCCTGCTCAAGCGCGTGGGCATGCAGGACCATGCGCACAAGTACCCCTGGCAGTTGTCGGGCGGCCAGCAGCAGCGCGTGGCGATTGCGCGCGCGCTGGCCATGGCACCGAAGGTGATGCTGTTCGACGAGCCCACCAGTGCCCTTGATCCCGAGATGGTGCAGGAGGTGCTGGACGTGATGCGCGAGCTGGCGCGCGGCGGCATGACGATGATCGTGGTCACGCACGAGATGGGCTTTGCGCGCGAGGTGGCCGACCGCGTGATGTTCTTCGACCAGGGCTGCATTGCCCACGATGCGCCGCCGGCCGAGTTCTTCTCCAACCCGGCCAACGACCGCATCCGCTCCTTCATCGGGCGCATGAGCCACTGACCCGCGGGGCGGCACGGTGCGGCCGCTTATAAAACCATAGCTGCCAGCGCTTGATGTACTTGGGTTTCGATATAAAAACATATCGAAATCCTTTTAATACAAGCGCCACCAGCTCTCATTTTTGAAGAAACCATGCGTTCCGAACGCCAGGGCCTGCTGGCCCTCCTGCTGGTGGTCGCCGTCTGGGGCACCACCTTCCCCGCGATGAAGATGATGTCCGCGCACCTGGATGCGCTGCAGATCATCTGGGCCCGCTTCGCCATTGCGCTGCTGGTGCTGGCGCCGCTGTGGCGCGGTCTGCGGCGCACGGAACTGCGCTGGGGTCTGCTGCTGGGCGCCCTGCTGTTCCTCGCGTTCTGGCTGCAAATCGAGGGGCTGGCGCGCACCAGCAGCAACCGCAATGCGTTCGTCACCGGGCTGAACGTGCTGGTGGTGCCGCTGTTGGCCATGGCCGTGCTGGGCCGGCGCTATGGCGCCGCGCTGTGGGCGGCCTGCGCCATGGCGTTGGCCGGCATGGTGCTGATGTTCCACGAGAACGAGCCCTGGAACCTGGGCGACACGCTGACGCTCGCCAGCACGCTGTTCTATGCCATCTACATCCTCACGCTGGAGGAATGCGCGCGCCGCACCGCGGCCCAGCCGCTGCGCGCCACACGCATGGCGGCGGTGCAGGCGCTGGTGATGTTCGCCGCGGCCAGCGTGCTGCTGCTCGCGCGCCATGGCGAGGTCGCCACGTCGCTGCAGGCCCTGGCGGACCTGCCGGCGCACGCGCTGACGGCACTGGCCTACCTGGGCGTGGTGGCCAGCGTGCTGGTGGTGACGCTGCAGGCCTGGGGCCAGCAGCGCGTGGATGCCATGCGCAGCGCCATCGTCTTCGGGCTGGAGCCGGTGTTTGCCGCCGCCACGGCCTGGGTGCTGATCGGCGAGCGCCTGGGCGCGGCCGGCCTGGCGGGCGCGGCGCTGATCGTGGCCGCCCTGGTGGTGAGCCAGTTGCCGCCGCCGCGCGCACTGGCGCGTCCTTCCGCACCCTGACCGGGCGGAAGAGCCCTCAGGGCATCGCGAGCGGCACGTCCGCCGCGTTGCGCGGCGTGCCCATGGGAGCACCGGCCTGCCCCTTGGAGACGGCCGCCAGGTCTTGCTCGCTCGGGTACTGGCCCAGCAGCCAGTAGTCGAACACGCGGCGCACGATGGGCGCCGCCGCCGCCGCGCCAAAACCCGCGTTCTCCACGATCACGGCCACGGCGATGCGGGGCTCCTCCACGGGTGCGAACGCGGCAAACAGGGAGTGGTCGCGCTGGTGCTCCTCCAGCAGCTTGGCGTTGTACCGCACGTTCTGCCCCAGGCTCACCGCCTGCGCCGTACCGGTTTTGCCCGCCGAGGTGTAGGGCGCGCCCGCGAACACGCGCCGCCCCGTGCCCGCCTGGTTCACGGCCATTAGCGCGTTGTTCACGATCGCCACATGCTTGGGGTTGTAGCCCAGACGCTCGCCGGGGGGCTGCTGCACCTCGGTCACCTGCCCGCCCACCTGGTCTTTCACGGCCTTGATCAGGTGCGGACGGTGGCGGGTGCCGCCGTTGGCCAGCGTGGCCTCGGCCACGGCCAGCTGCAGCATGGTGAAGTTGTTGTAGCCCTGGCCGATGCCCAGCGACACTGTCTCGCCCGAGTACCAGCGCTTGGCCTCCGGGCGTTTGTAGGTGTTGCGCTTCCACTCGGTGCTGGGCAGCACGCCGCGCACTTCGCCCCCGAGGTCGATGCCGGTGATCTGCCCGAAGCCCAACGGCTTCATGAAGTCGTGGATGGCGTCCACCCCCATCTCCACGGCCAGCGAATAGAAGTAGGTGTTGCTCGAATACTGGATGGCGCGGTGCATGTCCACGCCGCCCAGGCCGCCTTCGTGGCTGCGGAAGGTGCGCCCGCCATAGTTGTAATAGCCCGGGTCGTTGAACACCTGCCCCGCCGTGCGCTTGCCCAGCTCCAGCGCGGCCAGCGCCATGAAGGGCTTGTAGGTGGAGCCGGGAGGGTAGGTGCCGCGCAGCGCGCGGTTGAGCAGCGGCTTGTTGATGGACTCGTTGAGCGCCTGCCAGTTTTCCTGGTCGATGCCCTCGACGAACAGGTTGGGGTCGAACGTGGGTTTGGACACCAGCGCCAGCACCTCGCCGTTGCGCGGGTCCAGCGCTACCAGAGCGCCGCGGCGCTCGCCGAACATATCTTCGATCAGCTTTTGCAGCTTGATGTCCAGCGACAGCATCACCGTGTTGCCCGGCGTCGCCGGGTGGCTGTTCAGGCGCCGCACGGCATGCCCGCCGGCCGAGGTCTCCATGCGCTCGAACCCCGTCTGGCCGTGGAGCGTGGATTCGAAGCTCTGCTCCACCCCCAGCTTGCCGATGTAGTCCGTGCCGCGGTAGTTGGCCGCATCGTCCGAGTCCTCGATGCGCTCCTTTTCGCGCTGGTTGATGCGGCCGATGTAGCCGATGGCGTGGCTCGCCACCTCGCCCAGCGGGTAGTTGCGAAACAGCCGCGCCTTGATGTCCACGCCGGGGAAGCGGTAGCGCTGCGCCGCAAAGCGCGCCACCTCTTCGTCCGACAGCCGTGTGCGAATGGGCAGGGAGTCGAAGCTGCGCGACTCCTCGCGCAGACGCTTGAAGCGGCGCCGGTCGCGCGGCTGGATGTCCACGACCTCGGCCAGCGCGTCGATCGTCGCCTCCAGGTCCATGGTCCGCGAGGGCGTGATCTCCAGCGTGTATGCCGAGTAGTTGGTGGCCAGCACCACGCCGTTGCGGTCCAGGATGAGGCCGCGGTTGGGCACGATGGGCACGACCGCCGTGCGGTTGCTCTCGGCCTGGTCCGCGAGGTCCTCGTGGCGCACCACCTGCAGCACCACCAGGCGCGCGACGATCAGCAGGAATGCCAGCAGCACCACCACGCCCACGACGAACACGCGCAGGCGAAAGTGCCAGACATCGGCCTCGGCATTGCGCAGTTCGGTCATCCGCGGCGGCCCTTCACCCCTGCGCGCTCACAGCGGCCGGTTTTCATCGCGGTCGGGCGGGCGGCGCTGGGGCGCCAGCAGCACCCAGCTGGCCAGCGGCCAGAGGGCGGCCTCCAGCAGCGGTGCCACCAGGCCTTCGAAACCCGGCAGGATGCCCCCGCCGATGGCTACGCGCAGCAGCAGTTCGAGCGCATGGGCCGCAAAGAACAGCGGCAGCAGTTGCAGCGCCTGCAGCAGCGGGCCGAACCACAGCAGGCGGCGGTGCGTGTATTGCGCGCCGAACATCAGCAGGCAGTACACCAGCGCATGCTGGCCCAGCAGGGCAGACTGGTACACATCCAGGCACAGCCCCATGAGGAAAGCCACCCCCAGCCCCACGCGCTGCGGCTGGTGCATGCCCCAGAACACGAGCAGCACCATGACCCAGTCGGGCGTCCAGACCACGCGGCCCAGTGGCAGCATGTTCAGCGCCAGCGCGGCCACCAGGCTGGCAGCGATGAAGACCGGGTTCACGGGCAGCAGCAGCTGCTGGCCCTTGGGCATGATCATTTGCGGCCTCCGCGCTTGGGCGCCGCCGGCGCAGGTTCGGGGCGCGGTGGCAGGTCGGCCACCACCGGCTTGAGCACCATCACATGGCGCGCTCCGTACATCTGCGCCACGGGAGCGCAGTAGATGCGCGCAAAGGCGGAGTCGGCACGCCGCTCCACGCGCAGCACGCGCGCAACCGGCAGGCCCGCAGGGTACAGGCCGTCCACGCCGCTGGTGGTGAGCAGGTCGCCTTCCTGCACATCCGCATTGCCCGGCGTGAAGCGCAGCTCCATGCCTCCGCCATGCCCGGCCACCGGGTCGCCGTAGGCCACGCTGCGTGCACCGGTGCGCAGGTTGAGCACAGGAATGGCCTGGTCGCGGTCGATGAGCAGCGTGACTTCGCTGAGCATGGGGAACACGCGCGTGACCTGCCCCAGCACCCCCGAGGCATCCATCACCGGCGAGCCCGGCTCCACGCCTGCCAGCTGCCCACGGTCCACCATCACACGCCGCGTATACGGGTCTGCCGTGTCATAAATCACTTGCGCGGCCGTGGCCTCGGTGGTCAGGCGCTCGCGCAGTGCCAGCAACTGGCGCAGCTCGGCGTTCTCGCGCAGCAGCTGCTCGGCCTCGCCGGCGCGCACCGCCATTTGCGCCATGGTGCGCTGCGCGTCGTCCATGCCCTGCTGTGCGGCCTGCAGCGACTGGAAGTATCCAGCCCCCTTGTCCGCGAATTCCACCGGCTGCAGCATCAGCCATTGCAGCGGGTACAGCGCCGTAGAGACGGCCTTGCGCAGCGGCTCGGTCAGGTGAAAGCGTGCGTCCGCCACCATCAAAAACAGCGCCAGGGCGCTGTAGAGGGTGAGGCGGGAGAGCGGCGATGGCCCCTGCTTGAACAGCGTCGGCGCCGAACGGTCCAGGGTTCCCAGTGGCATGCGGACAGCTCGTCAGGCGCGGTTCGGGCTCAGTCGCTGGTGAAGATGCTGCCCTGGCGGTCCATGCGCTCCAGCGCGATGCCGCAGCCGCGCACCACGCAGGTCAGGGGCTCCTCGGCCACCAATACGGGCAGGCCGGTTTCCTCAGCCAGCAAACGGTCCAGGTCGCGCAGCAGCGCGCCGCCGCCGGTGAGCATCATGCCGCGCTCGGCAATGTCGGCGCCCAGCTCCGGCGGGGTCTGCTCCAGCGCGTTCTTGACGGCGGAGACGATCTGGTTGAGCGGCTCGGTCAGGGCCTCCAGCACCTCGTTGGACGAGATGGTGAAGCTGCGCGGCACGCCCTCGGAGAGGTTGCGGCCCTTGACCTCCATCTCCTTGACCTCGGAGCCAGGGAAGGCAGAGCCGATGTTCTTCTTGATGGCCTCGGCCGTCGGCTCGCCGATCAGCATGCCGTAGTTGCGGCGGATGTAATTGATGATGGATTCGTCGAACTTGTCGCCACCCACGCGCACGCTGCCCTTGTAGACCATGCCGCCCAGCGAGATCACGCCGACCTCGGTGGTGCCGCCGCCGATGTCCACCACCATGGAGCCAGAGGCCTCGGATACCGGCAGGCCCGCGCCGATGCCGGCGGCCATGGGCTCTTCGATCAGGTACACGGCGGTGGCGCCGGCCGCTTCGGCCGCGTCCTTGATGGCCCGGCGCTCCACCTGGGTGGAGCCGCAGGGCACGCAGATGATGATGCGCGGACTGGGCGTGAGCACCGAGCGGGGATGCACCATCTTGATGAACTGCTTGATCATCTGCTCGGTGATCACGAAATCGGCAATCACGCCGTCCTTCATCGGGCGGATGGCCTCGATGTTGCCAGGCACTTTGCCCAGCATAGCCTTGGCCTCGTGGCCCACGGCCTGGATCACTTTCTTGCCGTGCGGGCCGCCCTCGTGGCGGATGGCGACGACGGAGGGCTCATCGAGCACGATGCCCTTGTCGCGGGCGAAGATCAGGGTGTTGGCTGTGCCAAGGTCAATGGCCAGGTCGGTGGAGAAGTACCGACGGAAAGCTCCGAACATGCAAGGGTCCTCTCAGGCACGGCATGCACGTCGGCCTGCCGTCGCCGGATATTACGGGGTGTTTGTTGGCTTTTTTCGCACAATGACCGGCAATATGGAGGTCTAGCGGCAAAGCCGGGATAATAACGCATCCCCTGTGAATAACTCCCCCTGGCGGAGCCCGGAAAGCCGCTTTACATCTGGTTTCCGCCCGTCCCTCTTCCCTATGGCACTGACACCCCAGGATATCGGCCGCATCGCCAATCTGGCCCGGCTCGAACTGAGCCCCGGCGAAAGTGAGCGCATGCTCACACAACTCAACGGTTTTTTCGGCATCGTCGAGAAGATGCAGGCTGTGGATACCCATGGCATCGCCCCCCTGTCGCACCCGGTGGCGGTGGTGCGGGATGTGCAGCTGCGCCTGCGCGAGGACGTGGCCAGCGAGCCCGACCAGCGCGAGGCCAACCAGCGCAGCGCGCCGGCCGTCGAGCGCGGCCTGTTCCTGGTGCCCAAGGTCATCGAATGAGGACAACAGCATGAGCAACACCCCCTCCTCCGAACTCCACGACCTGGGCATCGCACAGCTGACCAGCGCACTGCGCAGCAAACAGGTCTCGGCCGTCGAGGCCGCGCAGCATTTCCTGGCCCGCGCACACCAGCACCAGAACCTGGGCGCCTACGTCGCCATGAACGAGGACACCACCCTGGCGCAGGCCCGCGCGCAGGACGCGGCCCTCGCCGCCGGCACGGCTGCCCCCCTGGCCGGCGTGCCGATCGCGCACAAGGACATCTTCGTCACCCGCGACTTCCCCAGCACCGCCGGCTCGAAGATGCTGGCCGGTTACCAGTCGCCGTTCGACGCCACTGTGGTCACTCGTCTGGCCGATGCCGGCTGCGTGACCCTGGGCAAGCTCAACTGCGACGAGTTCGCCATGGGCTCGGCCAACGAAAACTCCGCCGTGGCGCCCGTGGGCTGCGACGCCCCCGCACCGGTGCGCAACCCCTGGGATACCAGCCGCATCCCCGGCGGCTCCTCGGGCGGCAGCGCCGTGGCCGTGGCCGCGCGCCTGGCGCCGGCCGTCACCGGCACGGACACCGGCGGTTCCATCCGCCAGCCGGCATCGTTTTGCGGCGTCACCGGCATCAAGCCCACCTACGGCCGCGCCAGCCGCTACGGCATGATCGCCTTCGCCTCCAGCCTGGACCAGGCTGGCCCGATGGCCCGCTCGGCCGAGGACTGCGCGCTGCTGCTGTCGGCCATGTGCGGCCCCGACCCCGACCGCGACTCCACCAGCCTGGACGTGCCAGCCGAGGATTTCAGCGCCAAGCTGAATGACTCCATCGACGGCCTGCGCATCGGCATCCCGGCCGAGTTCTTCGGCGACGGCCTGGCGGGCGACGTGCGTGCCGCCGTCGATGCGGCACTCAAGGAGTACGAGAAGCTGGGCGCAAAGCTGGTGCCCATCAGCCTGCCGCGCACGGAGCTGTCGATCCCCGTGTACTACATCATTGCGCCGGCCGAGGCGTCGTCCAACCTCTCGCGCTTTGACGGCGTGAAGTTCGGCCACCGCGCCAAGGACTACGCCGACCTCGTGGACATGTACAAGAAGACCCGCGCCGAAGGCTTCGGCGACGAGGTCAAGCGCCGCATCATGATCGGCACCTACGTGCTCTCGCACGGCTACTACGACGCCTACTACCTGCAGGCGCAGAAGATCCGCCGCATGATCGCGGACGACTTCCAGAATGCCTTCAAGGATTGCGACCTGATCGCCGGCCCCGTGGCGCCCAGCGTGGCCTGGAAGCTCGGCGAGCACGGCAACGACCCGCTGGCCGACTACCTGGCCGACATCTTCACCCTGCCCGCGTCGCTGGCCGGCCTGCCCGGCATGAGCGTGCCCGCCGGCTTTGGCGCGGGCGGCATGCCCGTGGGCCTGCAGCTCATCGGCAACTACTTCCAGGAGGGCCGCCTGCTGAACGCCGCGCACCGCCTGCAGCAGGCGACCGACTTCCACCTCCGTGCGCCGGAGGGCATCTGACCATGACCGCGAAACTCATCCAGGGCTACGAAGTCGTCATCGGCTTCGAGACCCACACCCAGCTCGCCACCCGCAGCAAGATCTTCAGCCGCGCCAGCACCGCCTTTGGCGCCGAGCCCAACACCCAGGCCTGCGCCGTGGACCTGGCGCTACCCGGCACCCTGCCGGTGATGAACCGCGAGGCCGTGGCCTGCGCTATCAAATTGGGACTGGCCCTTGGCTCCCACATTGCGCCAGAGAGCATTTTTGCGCGCAAGAACTACTTCTACCCGGATCTGCCCAAGGGCTACCAGATCAGCCAGTTCGAGATCCCGGTGGTGCAAGGCGGCGAAGTCTCCTTCTATCTGGGCAACGAGAAGAAGACCGTGCGCCTGGTGCGCGCCCACCTGGAGGAAGACGCGGGCAAGTCGCTGCACGAGGACTCCTCATTGGGTGGAGGGGGCCAGTCGGGCATCGACCTGAACCGCGCCGGCACGCCGCTGCTGGAGATCGTGACCGAGCCCGACATCCGCAGCAGCGAAGAAGCCGTGGCCTACGCCAAGGAACTGCACAAGATCGTGACCTGGATCGGCATCTGCGACGGCAACATGCAGGAAGGCAGCTTCCGCTGCGACGCCAACGTCTCGGTGCGCAAGCCCGGCCAGCCCCTGGGCACGCGCCGTGAGATCAAGAACCTCAACAGCTTCAAGAGCATGCAGCAGGCGATCGACTACGAGATCCGCTGGCAGATCGAGGAGATCGAGGATGGCCGCGCGATCCAGCAGGCCACCGTGCTGTTCGACCCCGACACGGGCGAGACGCGCGCCATGCGCACCAAGGAAGACGCGGCCGACTACCGCTACTTTCCCGACCCCGATCTGCCGCCGCTGCGCATCGCCGCGCCGTGGATCGATGACATCAAGGCCCAGATGCCCGAGCTGCCGCGCGCGATGGCCGCGCGTTTCGTGCAGCAGTACGGCCTGCCCGAGTACGACGCCACCACGCTCACGCAGAGCCAGGCCATGGCGGCCTATTTCGAGGACGCCGCCAAGGGCTGCGGCCAGCCCAAGCTCGCCTCCAACTGGGTGATGGGCGAGATCTCGCGCCGCCTGAATGCCGAGGAGATCGGTGTGGAGCAGGCCAAGGTGCACAGCGCCCAACTGGCGGCGCTCATCGGCCGCATCAACGACGGCACCATCAGCAACAACGCCGCTCGCCAGGTATTCGAAGCCTTGTGGAGCGGCGAAGGCCATGACGTGGACGCCGTGATCGAGGCCAAGGGCCTCAAGCAGATGAACGACTCCGGCGCGCTGGAGAAGATCATCGACGAAGTGATCGCCGCCAACGCCGCCAACGTGGAACAGTACAAGGCCGGCAAGGACAAGGCCTTCAACGCCCTCGTAGGCCAGGTGATGAAGGCCAGCAAGGGCAAGGCGAATCCCCAGCAGGTCAACGACTTGCTGAAGGCCAAATTGGCCTGAAACACTGGCCAGTCAAGCGTTGGCAGCTATCAAAAAAGGCTCCCGTTGGAGCCTTTTTTTGTGTGCCGTCTCAGCGCGAGGCGCCAGGCGATACGAGCGTGGACTGCGGCGGCACCAGTTGCGACGCCGCCGCGCGCTGGGCCGCCCATAACTGGCGCAGCTGGGCCAGTTCGGCGTCGAAGCGCTGGTGGATGCGGCGCTTTTCCTGGTCCTGCGCGGTCAAAAAGCGCTGCTGCTCGGCCACGGCCTCATCGTTCTCGGCGATCTGGCGCTGCAGCTTCATCGGCGCCTTGAGCGGGTCGCGGCGGTAGAACTCCATCTCGCCGTCAATGCGCTTGCGCTCGACCTGCAGTTCCTGGATGCGCTTGCGCGCTACGGCCATGACCTCGTCCACCTGCACGAGGGCGGCCTCGCGCTCAACCTGGTGGGCCGCCTCGTCGGGGTAGCGCGCCATCAGCACGCGCTCGCGGCGGCGCTCTTCGGCAATGCGCGCGCGCTCCTGCGCCTCCTTGCGGCGCTGCACTTCCAACGCGGCACGCTCGTGTTCGGTCAGCGTGGGGCCGATGCGGCGCCGCTCGGCACCGGTGTGGTCCAGGATGCGCTGCTCACGGTCCACGCAGTCGGCGATGGGGCGGTCGGCGGTAATGCGCCTGCCGGTTTTGTCGATACAGGTGTACACCTCTTGCGGCGGCTTCGGCTGCGCCCAGGCGACCGGGGACAACAGGCCCAGCGCTGCGGCGGTTGCTCCGGCCATGAACCAGCCCGCGTGTCGTGTGCCTGCTTTCAAAACCCCTGCCCTCCTGGCTGCTGCCGTTGTTTTCAGTCGTTCACGCCGTAGCGCTGGCGATAGGCCAGCACCCGCTCGTGGTGCTCGCGCATCTGCGTATCGCCGCCACCCGCCGATAGGTATTGCAATAAGTCTGCCAGCTTGGCGATAGCGCAAACCTGCATGCCCAGTTCACGGCGCACGTACTGCACGGCGCTGTGGTCCACGTCCTGCCCATTCTCGGTGGCCTTCTCCTGGCGGTCGAGGGCAATCGCAATCGCATGCGGCGTGGCACCCGCGTCGCGGATCAGCGCGATGGACTCGCGCGCGGCGGTGCCGGCGCTCATCACGTCGTCGATGATGAGCACCTTGCCCTGAAGCGGCGCGCCCACCAGCGTGCCGCCCTCGCCATGGTCCTTGGCCTCTTTGCGGTTGTAGGCAAAGGGGACGTTCTTGCCCAGGCGCGCCAGCTCCACGGCCACCGTGGCGGCCAGCGGAATGCCTTTGTAGGCGGGGCCGAAGACCATGTCGAACTCGACGCCGCTGGCCAGCAGGGCTTGTGCATAGAATTGCGCCAGCCGCCCGAGCTTGGCGCCGTCGTCGAACAGACCGGCGTTGAAGAAATACGGGCTCATGCGGCCTGCCTTGGTCTTGAATTCACCAAAGCGCAGCACCCCTGAATCCACAGCAAACCGCACGAAATCCTGCGCCAGGCGGGTTTGGCTCGCCCCTTGTTCCACCGTCTGCGCGCTGTCTGTCACCATGGATGCATCCTTGTTCAAATTAACCAGTCTCAACCTCAACGGCATCCGCTCGGCCACGTCCAAAGGGGTCGAGGCATGGATTGCCCAAAGCCGGCCGGATTGTATTTGCGTACAGGAAATCAAGGCCCAGTCTGCGGACATGCAGGGGCGTTTCGAGGAGCTGGCCGGCCTGAAGGGCTACTTCCATTTTGCGGTGAAGAAGGGCTACTCCGGCGTGGGCATCTATGCGCGCCACGAGCCCAGCGACGTGGTCATCGGCTACGGCTCCAGCGAGTTCGACACCGAGGGGCGCTACGTGGAACTGCGCTTTGACACGCCCGCGCGGCGCCTGTCCATCATCAGCGCCTACTTCCCCAGCGGCTCCTCGGGCGAGGAGCGCCAGTTGGCCAAGTTCCGCTTCCTGGAGGAATTCCATCCGCACCTCATGCGGCTGAAGGCCGAGCGGGAGTTCATCCTGTGCGGCGACATCAACATTGCCCACCAGCAGATCGACCTGAAGAACTGGCGCAGCAACCAGAAGAACAGCGGCTTTTTACCCGAGGAGCGCGCCTGGATGACAAAGTTGTTGCACATCTCTGACCCCGCGGGCGGGCTGGTGGACGTTTACCGTCAGTTACAGCCTGAGACCACGGACGCTTGCTACACGTGGTGGAGCAACCGCGGCCAGGCCTATGCCAACAACGTGGGGTGGCGCCTGGACTACCACCTGGCGACGCCCGCCATCGCGGCGCTCGCGCGTACCGAGGAAATCTACAAGGCGCAGAAGTTCAGCGACCACGCGCCCATCACCGTCGGGTACGAGCTGTCGCTCTGAATTCAGGAGCTATTCGCGCCGGGTTTTCAGCGTTTTCCGTGCGCTTTCGCATGGAAAAGCTTACATATCCAGCGCGAACAGCTTCTATTTCCATAGCGACCTGCTTACTGGCGCCCGGCCATGTAACGCTGCGCCGCCTCCCAGCCCAGTTCGGCCAGCGGTCCGGCCTTGGCGCCCGTCTCCACCGCATCGGCGGCCGCGGCATTGCCGTCCTGCGCCCGCTGGGCGATGCCGTGCAGGATGGCCGCCATGCGGAACAGGTTGTAGGCCAGGTAGAAATCCCAGTGCTCCGCCGCCTGGCGTCCGGTGACCTGCTCGTACCAGCCCATGTACTCGCTTTCCTGAGGGATGCCCAGCGCCGCGAGATCGAGCCCGCCGATGCCGCGCCACAGGGTGGGCGGGATGCGCCAGGCCATGCACTGGTAGGCCAGGTCGGCCAGCGGGTGGCCCAGCGTGGACAGTTCCCAGTCCAGCACGCCGATCACGCGCGGCTCGCTGGGGTGGAACACGAGGTTGTCCAAGCGGTAGTCGCCATGCACCAGCGTGGTCTCGTCGTCCTGCGGCAGGTGCTGGGGCAACCAGTCCATGAGCCGCTCCATCGCCGGCGTGACGGGCACCGTGGCCTCGCGGCACTGGCGCGACCAGCGCGCGACCTGGCGGCCCACGTAGTTGCCAGGTTTGCCGTAGTCGGCCAGGCCCACGGCGGCGTAGTCCACGGCGTGCAGTGCGGCGATCACGCGGTTCATCTCGCGGTAGATGGCGGTGCGCTCGGCCGGTTCCACGCCGGGCAGCGACTGGTCCATGAGCACTCGGCCCTGCAGAAACTCCATCACGTAGAACGGCGTGCCCAGCAGCGCCGCATCGTCGCAATAGGCCAGCATGCGCGGCACGGGCACGGCCGTGTCCTGCAGCGCGCGCATCACGCGGTACTCGCGGTCGATGGCGTGGGCCGATGCGATCAGCGCCCCCGGGGGCTTCTTGCGCAGCACGTAATTGCGGCCTTCCGCCGTGGTGATGCGAAAGGTGGGGTTGGACTGCCCGCCCGCCAGTACCGTGGCCGCGAGCGGCCCCGTGCCCGCCAGACCCTGCGCGCGCAGGTAGTCGCCCAGCGCGTCCAGCGGCAAAGAAGTGGATGCCCCGCTCATAGCGAACTCACCAGGTGCGCGCCGTCGACCGCCACGGTGGCGCCCGACATGGCGGCGCCGGCGTCGGACGCCAGCAACAGCAGCGGCCCGTCCAGGTCCGTCAGCTCGCCAAAGCGCCGGCTGGGGATGCGGCTGCGCAGCTTGTCGCCCGCCTCGCTGGTGAGGAAGTCGCGGTTCAGGTCGGTCACCACGTAGCCGGGCAGCAGCGCGTTCACGCGGATGCGGTGGCGCGCCAGCTCCAGCGCCATGGCCTTGGTGGCCTGGACCACGCCGGCCTTGGAGATCGCATACGGCGCCACGCCGCCCGCCACGCGCTCGCCCAGGATGGAAGCCACATTGACAATCGCGCCGCCCTTGCCCGCGGCCACCATGCGGCGCGCGGCCTCGGTGGCAACAAGCCAGCAGCCCTTGAGGTTGGTGTCCAGCACTTGGTCGAAGTCTTCTTCGGTCTGCTCCAGCAGCGGGCGCGTCACCGTGATGCCCGCGTTGTTGATGACCACATCGGGCACGCCCCAGGCGCCCACGGCGTCCAGGCACGCGCGCACGCTGGCGGCATCCGTCACGTCCAGCGTGAACGCCCGCGCCTCGCCGCCCGCGGCGGCGATGTCATCCACCACGCCCTGCAGCTTGTCGGCCCGGCGCGCGGCGACGGCTATGCGAGCGCCCACCGAAGCCAACAGCCGCGCGAAATGCTGGCCCAGGCCACTCGATGCGCCGATGACCAGCACCACGCGGCCGTCCAGGCGAAAGGGCGTCAATGCATCGCTCATGCCACCTCCTTGGCTGTGGCGGCCTTTTCGGCCATGTGCACGAGCTTGCGCGCCATGCTCCAGCGGTGCACCTCGCTCGGGCCGTCGTAGATGCGAAAGGCCCGCATGTCGGTGAAGATGCGCATCACCGGCGTCTCGCCCGTCACGCCCTGCCCGCCCAGGATCTGCACGCTGCGGTCCACCACGCGCCACTCGGCCTCGGAACACACCACCTTGGCGCGGCTGGACTCGAAGTTGCACTTCTCGCCCTGGTCCAGCATCCATGCGGTGTGCCAGATGTGCAAGCGCGCGGTGTGCAGGTCCATGTCGTTGTCGGCCAGCATGTAGCCCACGCCCTCGTGCTCGGCCAGCGGCTTGCCGAAGGCGTGGCGCTTGCGCGCGTATTCCAGCGCCGTATCGTGCGCGCGGCGCGCCTGGCCCAGCCAGCGCATGCAGTGCGTGAGGCGCGCGGGCGCCAGGCGCACCTGGGCGTAGCGAAAGCCCTTGCCCACCTCGCCCAGCACATCGGCTGCGGGCACGCGCAGGTTGTCGAAACGCAGCACACCGTGCCCGCCGGTGAAGCAGGCGTCCATGGCGTCCATGTTGCGCTCCAGCACGATGCCGGGCTTGTCCATGTCGGTCAGGAACATGGTGGCCGAACCGTCCTCCATGCGCGCCATGACGATGGCGTAGTGCGCGCCTTCTGCGCCGGTGATGAACCACTTGCAGCCGTTGATCACGTAATCGTCGCCATCCCGCACGGCCGTGGTGTCCAGCATGGACGGGTCCGCCCCCGCGCCGGGCGCGGGCTCGGTCATGGCGAAGCACGAGCGCCAGTCACCAGCCACCTGGCCGCGCAGCCAGCGCTCCTTCTGCGCGGGCGTGGCCACCTCTTCCATCAGGTGGATGTTGCCCTCGTCCGGCGCGTGAATGTTGAGTGCCGTGGGGCCCAGCCAGGAGTAGCCGGCCTCCTCGAACACCACGGCCTTTTCCACATGCGTGAGGCCCATGCCACCCATGGCGCGCGACGCATGGGGCGTGAGCAGCCCTGCCGCCTTGCCGCGCGCCACCAGCTCGTCACGCAACGCCTCGCTCGGGCCGTGGTGGGACTGGCGCTCGTCGTTTTCCAGGGGGATTACCTGTTCGGCGATGAATTGCCGCACCTTGTCGCGCAATGCGCGCAGTTCAGGGGAGAGAGAAAAGTCCATGCGGGCCTCGTAGAAGGTCAACCAGAATACCTGGCATATTGCGGATGATATTGTTGAACAATTTTGAAAACAATACCCCTGCCGTTGTGCTAACGTTTGCGCGCAATCTCCTCGCCCGCTCATGCCCTCCATCGCCCAGCCCTTACCCGATTCGCCCGATACCGGGGCCGACACCCCGCAGAGCGCCGCCGACGCGGTGTTCCACGGCATCGTGCAGGGGCTGGCGCAGCAGCGCTTCGTGCCCGGCCAGCGGCTGGTGGAGGTGGACCTGGCCGCGCAGTTCGGCGTGAGCCGCAACTCGGTGCGCGAGGCGCTCCAGCGCCTGGCGGCCCAGGGACTGGTGGACCTCTTTCGCAACAAGGGGGCGGCCATACGCACCCTCTCGCCCCAGGAAACGCTGGAGGTGCTGGACGTGGCCGAGCGCATGACCGGCCTGCTCGCGCGCAGCGCGGCGCGCGGCATCGCCCACGGTGCACCCACAGCGCCCATCCAGGCAGCCCTGGCGCAACTGCATGAGGCCGACCGCAGCCAGGACGCCGACGCCTTCGCCAGCGCGCGCCGCGGCATGTACCGCGCGCTGCTGGCCGCCAGCGGCAGCCGCGAACTGCGCCGCCTGCTGCCCTCCATCCACATGCCGATCGTGTACGCACAGCACCGCCCTGCCACGCTGCAGCAGGTGCGCATGCGCGACTACCAGGCGATGTGCGACGCCGTCCTGGCGGGCGACGCCGCCGCGGCCGACGCAGCCGGCATGCAGCACGTGCGCAACGTGCGCGAGGCCATTGCGCGCCGCCTGGGCGCGGTGGGACTGGCCGCCGACTGAGGAAGCGGCGCAGGCCGCGGTCCCGAATTCAGGCAGGCCGGGAGCGGTGCAGCGGCAGCCCGGGCACGTCCAGCGTGGCGCGCAGGATGCGGCCGTGCGTGGAGTCGGTCACATAGCAAACGCGCCGGTCCGCGCCGCCAAAAACCAAGTTGGTGGTGGAACTTCCGGGCGCGCCGCGCAGCACCAGCACCGGCTCGGCCCGGTGGTTGAGCACCCACACATAGCCCAGCCCCGGATTGGCGACCAGCAGGCGGCCCTCGGCATCCACCGCCAGCCCGTCCGGTCCGCTGGGGCCGTAGGACGTGAAGAACTGGCCCACCTTCGCCACGCTGCCGTCGGGCAGCAGCGGCACGCGCCACACGCAGTTGCCGCGCGTGACGGCCAGGTACAGCACGCGCTCGTCGGGCGACAGCGCCACGCCGTTCGGGCTGGGCACATTGGCCAGCAGCAGGTCGAGCTGGCCGTTCGGGCGCAGGCGGTACAGGCGCCCGCTCGGGTCGTGCAGGCCGCTTTGCCCCTGGTCGGTGAAGTACAGGTTGCCCGCGCTGTCGAAGACCAGGTCGTTCACGCCCTTGAAGCGCTCGCTGTTGCGCCGCTCCAGGAAAGGAGTGACGCGGCCTGTGGCTACGTCCAGGCGCATCAGGCCATTCTTGTAGTCGGTGATGAACAGCGTGCCGGCATCGAGGAATTTCATGCCGTTGGGCTCGCCGTCGTACTCGGCCACCAGGGTCCAGGCGCCCTGTGGGTCGATGCGCAAGATGCGCCCCCAGGGGATGTCGGTGACGTAGAGGTTGCCGGCGTCGTCAAACACCGGGCCTTCGAGGAACGAGTCGGCCACCGCGCCGCCGCGGTTGGCGTCGGCCCAGGCGCTGCGCTGGCGGCGGCGCAGCGGCTCGGGCATGGAGGTGAACAGCTCCAGTTCGCGGACTTCCGGGGCTTGCAGCAGAAACATGAGGGAGTCCTTTCAAAAGCCGTAGAGGCGCGTCGGGTTGTCCACCAGGATGCGCTCCATCACTGCGTCCGATCCGGCCCAGGCGCGCAGCAGGTCCACGAGGTCGGCATCGTTCACCGTGCCTGGCGCCTCGGTGGTGTGCGGCCAGTCGCTGCCCCATACCAGGCGCTCGGGCACGGCCCGCACCAGTGCCTGGGCGAGCGGCAGCGTATCCGCATACGTGGGCGCGGTCGAGCGCATGTAGGCGCCCGAGAGCTTGACCCAGGTGTTGCCGCCGTCGAGCAGCCGGCGCAGCACCCCATAGGCCTCGGCGGCAGGACCCTCGGCCGGGGCTATGCGGCCCAGGTGGTCCACCACCAGCGGCACGGGCAGCGCGGCGAGCACGGTTTCCAATGCCACGAGCTGCTCCGGGTGCATGAAGACCTGGATATGCCAGCCCGGCTGGCGCGCCACCTTGCGCGCCAGCGTGGTCAGCATCTGCGGCGTGGTCTCACCCCAGGATTGCGGTGTGACGAAGTTCACGCGCAGCCCGCGCACGCGGCGCGCGGCCAGGCGGTCAAGCTCGGCATCGCCCACGTCCTGCGCCACCACGGCCACGCCGCGCGCGCCGTCCCCAAGCTGGTCCAGCGCATCGAGTGTGCAGGCGTTGTCGGTGCCGTAGGTCGATGGCGTGACCACCACCGTGCGCTGCGTGCCCAGGCGCTGCTGCAGCTGCCGGTAGGCGGCCACGGGCGCATCGGGCGGCTGGCGCTTCCAGTGCGGCGACGCGGCGAAGCGCGTGTCGAAGATGTGCATGTGGCTGTCGCACGCCAGCGGCGGCAGCGCGCGCGCGGGCCGGTTCAGGCCCACGGAATGCGGCACGGCAGCGGTCATTGCTTTTCGACGCCGACCTTGGCGGCCACGGCCTCCCAGAGTTGCGCGTCGGCCTTGAGCTTGTCGGCAAAGGCCGGACCGCTCACCACGCCGGGCACTGCGCCCAGGTCGTCCGCGAAGGCCTGCACATCGGCGCTGGCCATGGCCTTAACAACCTCCTTGCGCAGCGTCTCCAGCACGGCCTCGGGCGTGCCCTTGGGCGCCCACAGGCCGGTGAAGTTGACCACCTTGTAGCCGGGCGCGCCCGCCTGCGCGAACGTGGGCACGTTGGGCAAGGCCTTCAGGCGCTGCTCGCCGCTCACGGCCAGCAGGCGCACCTTGCCGCCGCGCACCTGCCCCATGACGCCGGGGGTCGAGGCGATCTGGAAGTCGATGGTGCCACCCAGCAGCGCCAGTGTGGCCTCGCCCGCGCCCTTGAACGGCACGTGCGTGGCCTTCAGGCCACTGGCGCCCTGCAATGCCTCGGTGGCGAAGTGCGGCATGGTGCCCGCGCCGCCCGTACCGTAGTTGAGCTTGCCGGGGTTGGCCTGCGAATAGGCCACCATGTCGCCCAGCGTCTTGAACGGCGAGTTGGCCGCCACCACGACGGCCGTGGGCGCGAAGTTGAAGCCCGCCACGGGCACCAGGTCCTGCGCGTAGTCCCACGGCAGCTTCTTGAAGACCTGCGGCAGGATGGAGTAGGTGGTGTCGTTAGCCAGGAGCGTGTAGCCGTCGCCCGGCGAGCGGGCCACCTGCATCGCGCCGATGGTGCCGGTGGCGCCGGCCTTGTTCTCGACGAAGAAGCTCTGGCCGGTCTGCTCGGTCAGCTTTTGCGCGATGCGCCGCGTCACCTGGTCCACCGCGCCGCCCGGCGGGTACGGCACGACTATCTTGACGGGCTTGGCCGGGTAAGCGGCCTGCGCCTGCACGGCTGCGGCCGCAACTATCAAAACAGTAGCTGCCAGCGCCTGCCCAGCAAGCGCCAGAGGCCGATTTAACTTGAACATGGTGAATCTCCTTTCAATCCATTCGGATGCCGCTCGTGCGGATCACGCCGGCCCACTTCGCGGTTTCGGATTGCACGAAGGACTTGAACTCCTGCGCGCTCGAACCCACGCCTTGCACGCCCAGTTCGGCGAAGCGCTTCTTCATCTCGGGGCTGGCGACGATGGCGCGCGTTTCGGTCTCCAGGCGCTGCAGGACGGGCTGCGGCGTGCCCGCGGGCGCGAACAGGCCGTTCCACTCGTTGACCTGGAAGCCCGGCAGGCCCGATTCGGCCACCGTAGGTACCTGTTCCCAGCCCGGCGTGTGCTGGGCCGAGCTGATGGCGAGCGCGCGCAGCTTGCCGCTTTTCACGAACGGGCCGCTGGCCGTGGTGGCGCTGAACATCAGGTCCACCTGCCCGCCGATCAGATCGGTGAGCGCGGGCGCGCCGCCGCGGTAGGGGATGTGCGTCATCGACACCTTGGCGCCCTGCTTGAACAGTTCGCCCGCCAAGTGCTGCGCGCCGCCATTGCCGGCCGACGCGTAGGTGAGCCGCCCGGGCTTGGACTTGGCGGCCTGCACCACGTCGGCCACGGTCTTGAACGGCGACGCGGCGGGCACCACCAGCAGCAGCGGCGCCTGCATGACAAGCGAGATGGGCGCGAAGTCCTTGGCCGCGTCGAACGGCAGCTGGGCGAACAGGCTGGGGTTGACGGTGAAGGCCGTCGCGTCCAGCAGCAGCGTGTAGCCATCCGCCGGAGCCTTGGCGACGGCCGCCGCGCCGATGGTGCCGCTGCCGCCGGGGCGGTTGTCCACCACCACCTGCTGGCCCAGGCGGCCGGACAGTTGCGTGGCCAGCAGGCGCGCCGTGTTGTCGGCATTGCCACCGGCCGGGTACGGCACGACGAGCTTGATAGGGCGCTCGGGCCAGTTCTGCGCTTGTACCGGCAGGCCGATTGCTACCAAAAAGATAGCTGCCAGCGCTTTCTGCATAAGCACTAGACGGCGTTTTTTATCGAATTTCATGCTTGTCTCCTTGAATCGCGACGGTCAGCCGTTCAACACCGCTAGCGCGTTGCGCGCCGCACCCAGACCCATATTCACGTAGGCATCGCTCGTCACGCCGCCGATGTGCGGGCTCAGGATGAAGCCCGGCTGGTGCTGGAACGGGTGACCGGCGGTCATAGGCTCGACGGCGAAGCTGTCCAGGCCGGCCATGCGCACCTGGCCGCTTTGCACGGCGGCGAGCAGCGCGGCCTCGTCGATCAGGCCGCCGCGCGCGGTATTCACCACGATCACGCCCTGCTTGCAGCGCGCCAGCGTGTCGGCGTTGAGCAAGCCGCGGTTGTCGTCAGTCAGCGGGCAGTGCAGCGAAATCGCATCGCTCTCGCTCCAGATCGTTTCCAGATCGGCGAGCTGCACGAAGTCCGGCAGGTTCTTGGCGAACGGATCGAAGCCCAGCACGCGCATGCCCAGCGCGTCGGCCATCTTCGCAAAGCGCAGGCCGATGGCGCCCAGGCCGATGAGGCCGATGGTGCGCCCGCCCAGCTCCAGGCTCTTGTGCGTGGCCTTGTCCCAGTGGCCGGCGTGCATACGCTCGTTGAGCTGCGGAACCGACTTGGCGCAGGCCAGCAGCAGCGCCAGCGCCTGCTCGGCCACAGCTGCGGCGTTGGCGCCCACGGCGGCCACCACCTCGATGCCGCGCGCCTTGGCCGCCACCTTGTCGATGGTGTCCGTGCCGCTGCCGTGCTTGGAGACGACCTTGAGCGCGGGCGCCGCGTCCATGGCCGCCGCGCCCACCTTGCTGTAACGCACGATGATGGCCACGGGGTTGTGCTGGCGGCACAGGGCAACGATGTCGTCTTCCGTCGGCGTCTTGCCCGCGTAGACGATCTCGTAGTCGGCCAGCAGCGCCAGCGCCTGCGGCGCGAGGTCGGCCGCGGTGATGAGGATGGCGGGGCGGCTCACAGCTCCTCCCCTTCCTTCAGCACGCCGGCGGCGCGCAGCGCGGCGGGCAGCCACTTGGAGGCCGTGTCGCCGCGGGCGATGGCCTCGATGCGCGCGGCCTCGTCGGCCACCTTCTTGACGGCCAGGGCCAGCATCGCGGGCGCCTTGGCGCGCTCGATCACGACCACGCCGTCGGCATCGCCCACCACCAGGTCACCGGGGTTCACCGTGGCGCCGCCGCAGGAGATGGGGTGGTTGATGCGGCCGGGCACGAACTTGGTGGGCCCGGCCGGGTTGAAGCCGGCGCTGAACACGGGGAAGTCCAGCTCCAGCAGCTCCAGCTTGTCGCGGATGGCGCCGTCCACGATCACGCCCGCCAGGCCGCGCTTCTTGCAGGCGCTGAGCATCAGCGTGCCCATGAGGGCGGCCGTCTGGTCGCCCTTGCCGTCGATCACCAGCACATCACCCGGCTGGGCCAGTGCGATGGCGGCGTGGATCATCAGGTTGTCGCCGGGGCGCACCTCGACGGTGAAGGCCGGGCCGGCCAGCTTCATGCGCTCGTGCACGGGCGCCACGCGGGCATGCAGGGTGCCGCGGCGGCCCGCCACGTCGGCGAGGATGGCGGCCTGGAAGGCGGCGGCTTGGCCCACGACGTCGGCGCTCACGCGCTCGATGTCACGGATGATTTCGGGAGGTTGGCTCATGGTGGTTCCTTGGGATCAATAGAAAAACTCAGTCGGCCTTGATGTTTCCGTCGCGGATCACCTTGGCCCATTTGGCGGAATCGGCGCGCTGCAATGCACCGAGCTGCTGCGGCGTGCCGCCCACGAGGGTGATGCCGAGCTTGTCAGCGAGTGCGGTGACGGCGGGGTCTTTCAGCGCCTTGGCAATCTCGCCGTTCAGGCGCTGCACGACGGCGGCGGGGGTCTTGGCGGGCGCGAACACGGCATGCCACTGCTCGACCACGAAGTCCTTGAGGCCCACCTCGCTCATGGTCGGTACCTGGGGCAACGCCGGCAACCGCTGGGCCGAGGTGACGGCCAGCGCGCGCAGCTTGCCCGCCTGCACATGCGGCAGCGCGGCGGCCGCGGGCGCAAACATGAACTGCACCTGTTCACCCAGCGTGTCCTGCAACGCGGGCGTGTCCCCCTTGTAGGGCACGTGGATGTAGCGCGCGCCCGTTTGCTGTTGCAGCAACTCTGCCTGCATCTGCAGAATGGTGCCATTGCCGCCCGAGGCAAAGGCCAGCTTGCCCGGCTGCGCCTTGCCCGCAGCGACGAGGTCGGCGACGCTCTGGAACGGCTGGCCCGTGCCCACCACGAGAATGTGCGGAATCGTGCCGAGGGTGATGACGGGCTCGAAGCCTGCGATGGGGTCGTAGGGCAGTTTGCCCAGAAGGTGCGGCGCGATGGCCTGCGGGCCGACCGTGGTGCCCAGCAGCGTGTAGCCATCTGGCTGCGCTCGCGCGACGAAGGCCGCACCGATGGTGCCTGTGGCGCCGGGCTTGTTGTCCACGATCACGCTGGTGCCCAGGGCCGGGGCCAGGTGCTGCACGATGCTGCGGCCCAGCACGTCGGTACTGCCGCCCGGTGGATACGGCACGACGTAGGTGATGGTCTTGCTGCCGGGCCACTCCTGCGACAACGCGGAGCCGGCAGCAAGGACCGCGCCAGTGGCAGCAAAGACGGCCAACAGGTGGCGGCGCGTGGGAAAAAGGTTCTGTGCGTTCATGGGATCTGTCTCCTGTCGGGTTCAAAGAGGGGAAAAGCCGTAGAGCGCCTGCGGGTTGTCCACCAGCACGCGCCGCGGCGGGACGCCGGCCTGTTGCATCCAATCGTGCAGGCGGTCGATCTGCCGCGCGTCGTCGGGCATGGGCTGCACGCCGGCCGACGCCGTGGCGTGGGGCCAGTCACTGCCCCAGAGCACGCGATCGGGTGCGCAACGCAGGTAGCTGGCAGCCAGCGCGTCGAGCGCGGGGTCTTCCACCGTGCGCTGCGTACTCACGAGGTAGCCCCCAGACAACTTGATCCAGGCCCGTGCGCTCTGCAGCAGGTCCAGCAGCAGCGTGTGGGGCGCCTGCCCTATCGCATCGGGCGCGATGCGGCCGAAGTGGTCGAAGACCAGCGGCACAGGAACTCGGTGCAGCACCGGCCCCAGCGTGACCAGCAGGTCGGCAGGCATGAGCAACTGCAGATGCCAGCCCAGCGGCGCAATGCGGTGCGCCAGCGGCAGGATGGAAGCGGCGGTTCCGGTGACACCCAGCGACAGGTTGAGCCGCACGCCCCGCACGCCCAGCGCGTGCAGGCGGTCCAGCTCCGCCTCGCCTTCGCTGCCATCCAGCACCGCCACGCCCCGTGCCTGCGGCCCCAGCGCCTCCAGCCCAAGGAGCATGCTGCGGTTGTCCGCGCCGTACGTGGACGGCGTGACCAGCACCGTGCGTGTGGTACCGATGCGCCGCTGCAGCGCCCGGTAGTCCGAGACCGAGGCATCGGGCGGCAGCAGCCTTGCACCCGCAGCGGCGGGATAGCGGCTGTCATAGACATGCATGTGGCAGTCGCAGGCGCCGTTGGGCAGCACGGCAAGTGGTGCAGCCGACCCGCAAGAGAACCGTACCGGCGTGGCAGTGCAGTCGCTGGACATAGCGATGGCGGGGGAGGGTCTGGGAGGGTGCGCGTGAACCGTGGGCAGCGTCAGTCCAGGCTGGCGCCCGAGGCCTTGACGATCTGCGCCCAGCGCGGCACGTCGGTACGCAGCAGGTTGCTGAACTTCTCGGGACTGCCACCCAGCACTTCGCCGCCCTCGGAGCGCAGCTTCTCGGCCACGTCGGGCTGCTCCAGCGCGCGGTTGATGGCCTTGTTGAGCTGCTGCACGATGGCCGCCGGCGTGCCCGCGGGGGCCAATACGCCGAACCAGGTCACGGCCTCGAAGCCCTTGTAGCCCGACTCTTCCAGCGTGGGAGTGTCAGGCAACTGGGCAGAGCGCTTCGTCGATGTGAGCACGATGGCGCGCAGCTTGCCGTTGCGCACCTGGCCCAGCAGCGTGGGCACGGACGACATGTACAGGTCGATCTGGCCGCCCACCAGATCCGTCATGGCCTGGGCCGCGCCCTTGTAGGGCACGTGGCGCAGTTGGATGCCGGCGGCGTTCTCGGCCAGCTCGCCCGCCAGGTGGGCGACCGTGCCGTTGCCCGAGAAACCCAGCGTGATGCCGTCGGGCTTGGCCTTGGCGGCGGCCACCACGTCGGCAAAGGTCTTGTAGGGCGACTTGGCCGGCGCGGCCATGACGATGGGAGAGGACGACACCAGCGCCACTGGAACCAGGTCTTTCAGCGGGTCGTAGGGCAGCTTGGCGTACAGCGACGGGTTGATCGCCAGGTTGCTGGTCTGGCCCATGACCAGCGTGTAGCCGTCGGGAGCTGACTTGGCCGCGGCATCCACGCCCAGGTTGCCGCCGGCACCGGGGCGGTTGTCCACCACCACGTTCCACTGGTTCTGGTCGGCCAGCTTCTGCGCCACGGTGCGCGCAATCATGTCCGTGCCGCCGCCGGGCGGGAAGGGCACGATCAGGCGAATGGGCTTGCTGGGGTAGGCCGGTTGCGCCAGTGCGCCCGCGGTGGGCACGGCGATGGCCGCGAGGCCAAGGATGGCGGCGACGGCACGTGGGGCCAGGGCGCGCGAAAGCGTTTGAAAGGGCATGGCGTGTCTCCGTATAGGTCTTGGTGATGACGGCCCGCCAGGCGGGGGGGCCGTCTGGGCGCGACTTTAGGAAAACGTTGCAACCCATACAATATCGTTGCGTACAGCGAAACATATACCACCGTAAGCAACCTCTCATGCCCCGCTCCACGCCGCCCTCCAGCCCCGCGTCAAAGGCCGCCGTGCCCATCGCCCCCAAGCACACCACCGATGGCGCACCCTCCACGCCGGGGCGCGACGGCGGTGTGATTGCAGTGACCCGCGCGTTGCAGGTGTTGGAGGCCTTCGCCGTCGGCGAGTCCCACCTGTCGCTGGCCGAGTTGAGCCGGCGCTGCCAGTTGCACAAGACCACGGTGCTGCGGCTGGCGCGCACGCTGGCGCTGTCGGGCTACCTGGTGCAGCGCGAAGACGGCGACTGGCGGCTGGGCCCTGCCGCGGGCTGGCTGGGCGCGCGCTACAAGGCGGGCTTCGACGTGCAGAACGTGTTGGAGCCCGTGCTGCGCGCCCTGACCCAGGCGACCGGCGAGAGCGCCGCGTTCTACGTGCGCGAGGGCAATATGCGCACCTGCCTCGTGCGCGTGGAAGGTCCGCAGGCGCTGCGCCACCACGCCCGCATGGGCGAAGGGCTGCCGCTGGAGAAAGGCTCACCGGGCCGGGTCATCCTGGCGTTTTCCGGCGAGCCAGGCGAGGACTACGAGGCGATCCGCCGGCGCGGCTACCACTGGTCCATCGGCGAACGGGAACAGGGCGTGGCCACGGTGTCCGCCCCGGTGTTCGGGCGCAACTGGCGGCTGCTGGGCTGCGTGTGCATCTCAGGGCCGGAGACCCGCCTGCCCGCGGCCAGGCTGCAGGCGCTGGCGCAGACGATCATGCAGGCGGCCAACCAGCTGTCGTATGCCCTGGCGGGCAGGGCCGCGAGCACGGCTGCGCAGGCCCCAGGGGTCTGGCATCCTTGAAAACCAATTCCCTGAATGTTCGCCAGGCGGAGAAAGCCTCGCGCCCAGACGTGCGCGGCAGGCCATGCGGCTGAACAGGGTACGGGACGCAGCGGCGATACAGCGTTTTGCCCTTGCGACCGTACCCGAAGCGGCACCGGGTAAAGCCATGGGCAAGCCCTGAAGACGCCGAGCGTTTTCCCGCCTAGGGCGATGGCTTGGCCACCATCAGCCAGAAGCTCGCCACGAAGGCCAGGAACACTGGCACCCCCAGCACCACCCAGGCTATGAACAGCACGCGGAATGCGCACGGTGTACCCCCACCCTGCTGCGCCGCCTCCTGGGCCAGGTCGCGCATACGCAACTGCAGCCACACCACCGCAAGCCAGCAGGCCATCGCCACGCCATACAGCGCGAGCGACCACGCCACCCAGCCGGTCTGCAGCGGAATGCCCATCAACCGCACCAGCCAGAGGCCCGTGAGCGGCTGCACGAGGGCGGTCGTGGCGGTGAACAGCCAGTCGACGCGCACAACCCAACGCGCGACATGCGCCACCGTGCGCATGCCGGCGCTCAGCGCCGTGACCAGCAGGTAGAACGCCGAACCGACCCCCGTGCCGAAGAGCACGGTGGACGACAGGATGTGCAGCCACTTGAGCACGACTTAGTCCATGGCCGGCTTTCAGGGGGGGCAGCGGCAACCGCGCCACCGCCCCGTGCCCGCGTGGTCCTGATGGCGCACTGGCTGCAGCGGCCAGAGCAGGCCGATGAGAGCGGCGAGCGGAAGGTTCTTGGACAGCGGCCCGAACGGGTGCAACCACTATTGCGGCGCTCACACGGCCTTTGACAAGGCGATCCTACGCAGACGTAGGCCCCGGACCACGGCAGTGTCCCATTGCGGGTCAGAAAGTGATTCCACACGCAGCAATTCTTGTTCGTGCACTTTCTCAACCCAACAGGAGCGTTCACATGGCCAACACCAATCCACAGGACAACAATCGCGATAGCAACAACCGCGACACCCAGCAAAACCAGTCTTCGGGCCGCGGCTTCGCGTCGATGGACAAGGACCGTCAGCGCGAGATCGCTGCCGAAGGCGGCCGCGCCTCGCATGCGTCGGGTAATGCACACGAGTTCAATTCGCAGGAGGCACGCGATGCAGGCTCCAAGAGCCATGGCGGGCAGGGCTCGAACGCCTCGTCAGGCGGCTCCAGGAATGCCGGCGATTCCGACAACTCCCCATCGGGCAGCACCCGTGGCGGCACCAGCGAGCAACACGCACGCGCAGGCAGCCAGAGCCACAAGAACGACAACCGCTGAGGCGACGCCGCACCGGTCGCCGCGATGGCACGCGCCCTGAGGGGCTGCAAGGCGCAACCGCCGCGATGGCTGTCGCCATTGCGAGGACCTGCAGCACCGCAGACCGCCCCAACAGGGATGCGCGCCACGCGCGGGACTTGTTCATCGGTGCTTTAAGCACCGCGCGCCGTCCCAGCCACAAGCAAGTGTGCCCCGCTTTGTGCGGGGCACTTTTTGTTGACCCCAGCGGCATGCCGCGACAATGGACGGATGCTTCACTACCGCACCCTCCCCGTCACCGCGTTCCAGCAAAACAGCTCCATCGTCTGGTGCGATGAAACGATGGACGCCGCGGTCATCGACCCCGGGGGCGACCTGGATGCCCTGGTGGCAGAAGTGCAGCACCTGGGCCTGCAACTGAAGGCCATCTGGCTTACGCACGCGCACATCGACCACGCCGGTGGTACGGGCGAGCTGGCCGAGCGGCTGTCCCTGCCCATCATCGGACCGCATACGGGCGACCAGTACTGGATCAATGCGTTGCCGCAGCAAAGCGCCATGTTCGGCTTTCCGCCCGCGCGGCAGTTCACGCCCACGCGCTGGCTGCAGGACGGCGACACGGTCACCATCGGCCGCGAAACATTGCACGTGCGCCACTGTCCCGGCCACACGCCCGGCCACGTGGTGTTCCATGCACCGCAGATCGACCGCGCCTTCGTGGGCGACGTGTTGTTCGCGGGCAGCATCGGCCGCACGGACTTTCCTGGCGGCAACCACCAGCAACTGATCGACAGCATCACCCAGCGCCTGTGGCCCATGGGCGACCAGACGGTGTTCATCCCTGGGCACGGGCCGGAGAGCACCTTCGGGCGCGAGCGCCGCAGCAATCCTTATGTGGGCAATACGTGATTTGGCTATCTATTTTGTAGCTGATAGCGCTTTCCCAATAAGCTTTGCAAGCACTTGTGACTCATAGTTAACCTGCCCCTTGGCGTCGAGCGGCCCGCTGGACCTACGGACCTCCACCAGCGGCGCCAAGCAGGCGCTGGTGTCGTGATGGCGCCCGTTGGCTACACCCGCGAACGGGCCAGCTTAGGAGGGTGGCCAAAGCGCCGCCGGTACGCGGTGGCGAAGTTGGCCGCACTGGTGTAGCCCGCCACCCCCGCCGCCTGCCCCACGGTGAGACCCTCATGCTCCAGCGCATGGCGTGCGCGCTGCAGGCGGCAATCGCGCAGATGGTCGAACACGGTGGTGCCGTAGACGGCGCGGAACTGTCGCTGCAGCGTGTTGGCGTTCACGCCCGCGTGGCGCGCAATCTCGTCGAGAGACAGGCCGTCGGCCTGGCCCGAGCCCAGGAATGCATGCAGTTCGCGCAGGCGCTGGTGTTCGCGCGGACGCAGCGCGGCCGGTGCAGGCGCAGGCGGTGCAGTGGGGTGCTGGTGGAGCGTGCCCAGCGCCTCGCCCGCCAGTTCCAGCGCGCGGCTCTCCAGGTAGATGCTCTGCAGCAGCGGCTCCAGCTGCGGCGGATGCACGATCTGCTCGGCGATCGCCACGGCGCGCGGGGACACCTGCCAGGGCCGCGTCTCGAGATGTCGGTGCATGAAGTCGTCCAGCACGCCTGGAAACGCGCCGCATTGCGCCAGCCAGTTGTGCCCCAGGCCCAGATTGACCCGGCGCGAATACACGCCCCGTCGCGTGCGGCGCGTGAGCTGCTCCTGCTCGGCCACCGCTACCAGCACGGCGCTGGCCCCGCCGCGTGCGCTGGCCAGCGCCACGCGTTGGGCGCCATAGGAGACATCCACCGCGCCTTCGAGCAGCAGCACGATGCGCAGACCCGCTTCGATCTCGGCCTGCACGGTGAGATCCCCCGCCTCCGGCGCATCCTCCCAGTGCAGCAGCAGGCCTGGCCGCAACTCGCGCAGGCGCGCCAGGTGATCGCGCAGCGCAGGCTCGGCGGGCGGATTGCCGGGCGTCACAACGCAGCAAGGGGAGGCGCTGGCGGACGGTGAGCATGGGAAATGGCCGTGCATGGCGAACTGCGAGCCTCGAAGGAAAAAGACGACGGTAAAGCGCACCGAACCCCAGGGCAAGCAAACATCTTTGTTGGCGCGGCAAACAAAGGCAACGGCGGCATGTGGGATGCTAGCAGTCTCAATTCGCCAATGCAAATCATTCTCAATAAAATTAGCGATTCGCAACCCGCAGCACTGCTGATCGCTGCCTTGGATCTCCGCAACATGCCTTCCCCTTTCCGCTGCCTGCGCTGGATGCTCACCAGCGCATTGATCTCGCTGTGCGCTCTCTTCGCGGCCCATGCCCAGAGCACCTTGACGGTGACCGACCTTGCGGGCCGCACGGTGCGCATACCCGCCAAGGTCGAGCGCATTCTGCTCGGCGAAGGGCGCCTGCTGCCAGCACTGGCCGTATTCGACAAGGACGATCCCCTGCGTCGGCTGGTCGGCATGATGGGGGAGTTCGAGAAGCTTGACGAGGCCGGCTACGCGCAATGGAAGCGCCGCTTCCCGCAGATCGACCAGGTACCCCGCGTGGGCCGCACGAGCAGCGGCAGTTTCAGCGACGAGCAAGCCATCGCGCTGCGGCCGCAGGTGGCGATCTTGGGGCTCGCGGGCGGCCACGGCCCGAGCGAGCGCGACCGCGAGACCCTGGCGCGCCTGGAAGCCGCGGGTATCGCGGTGGTGTTCATCGACCTGCGTCACGAGCCCCTTGCCAACACACCACGCAGCATGCTGCTGCTGGGCGAAGTGCTGGGCAACAAGCGCGAGGCCGAAGCGTTCGTGCAATTCTGGCGCACACAGCTCGCGGTGGTCACCGACCGCCTCGCCCAGGCACGTCACACTGCCCCCACGGTGTTCCTGGAAAACCGCGTGGGCCTGTCCGAAGGCTGCTGCGACACCATGGTGGGCCTGGTCGGCAAACTGCTGGACGCGGCCGGCGCACACAACGTAGCCCGCGGACTGGTGCCGGGAGAATTCGGCACGTTGAACCCCGAGTTCCTGATCGCGCGACAGCCGCGCGTGTACATCGGCACGGGCATCGGCACGCTGGCCGCGGCCCGGCAAACGCCGCTGCGCGTCGTACTCGGCGCCGACGCCACGCCCGAGGCAGCGCGTGCCTCGCTCGCGCGCGCCATGCAGCGCCGCGGCATCGCGCAGTTGCAGGCCGTCCGGGAAGGCCGCGCCTACGCCATGTGGCACCACTTCTACAACTCGCCGTTCAACGTGGTGGCCGTGCAGGTGTTCGCCCAGTGGCTGCACCCCACGCTGTTCGCCGACCTCGACCCGCGTGCCACGCTGCAGACGATGTACGCGCGTTTCCAGCCGATTGCACTGGAAGGCGTCTACTGGACGGCGCTCACGCCATGAGCCTTGCCGCGCAGCTCCCAGAAACGCACGCCACAGCCCCGGGCGCAAGTGCTTCCGTCTCGCTCACCTACACCCGCCGCACCCTACTGGGCCTGGGCGCCCTGTCGGTCCTACCCGGCTGCGCCCGGCTGACGCTGGAGCAGGCGCCCCCCGTCGCGCTGCCGGGCACGCGCTGCATCGACGTCGCCTCCGGCGACCACACGCACCGCATCATGCTAGCGGTGCCGCCCGCGGCTCCGCCCCCGCAGGGTTGGCCCGTGCTCTACGTGCTGGATGGCGACCTGGTGTTCGCGCTTGCCGCGCAACTCATGCGCAATCGCTTCGCGCGCGGCCCCGGCACCCCGGCGCAGGGCGCCGTGGTGGTGGGCCTGGGTTATGCCGGCGACCGGGTGCTGGACCTGGACGCGCGCACCTACGACTACACGCCATCCGCACCCGGCCCTGCCACGGACGGGCGCGGCCGCCGCGAGGGCGGAGCCGACGGGTTCCTCGATTTCATCCACGCCACGGTGCGTCCGCAGGTGGAGCGGGCCGTGCGCACTGACATGGCGCGGCAGACCCTCTTCGGCCATTCCTATGGTGGCCTGTGCGTGTTGCACGCGCTGTTCACACGGCCCGGTGGCTTTCAGAACTACGTGGCCGCAAGCCCGTCCGTGTGGTGGCGCGACGGCTTCATCCTGCAGGAACAGGCAGGCTTTCGCGCCGCACGCCGCGGCGATGCGGCCCCTGTGCGCCTGCTCGTCACCCTGGGCGAGCGCGAGGCACAGCGGCCCGACGACCCCGCCCGCGCCGCCATCGCACGCGAGCGGCGCAGCGCCGAGCACCTGCACACGCTGCTCGACGGCCTGCGCGGTACGCCGGGACTGGACTGGCGCTTCCTGTCTTTCCCCGGCGCCGGCCATGGGGACAGCATGGCGCCCGCCGTGCAGCAGGCGCTGGCGCTCGCCATCGGAGACGGCGCATGACCGCGCTGGCCGCGCGCTATCGCCGCTTTGCCGCGCTGCGCCTGTGGCTGCTGGCAGCCATGGCCGTGGTGCTCTGCCTCACGCTCGCGCTCGATCTCGCCACCGGCCCTTCCGGCCTGCCGTTCACCGACGTAGCGGCCGGGCTGCTGCAACCCGGCAGCCTGTCCCTGGAGCAGCGCGTAATCCTCTGGGAGGTGCGCCTGCCCTACGCGGTGATGGCATTGCTGGTGGGCGCGTCCCTGGGCCTGGCGGGCGCTGAGATGCAGACCGCACTCAACAACCCGCTGGCCAGCCCCTTCACGCTGGGCCTGTCGGCAGCAGCGGCCGTCGGCGCATCCATCGCCGTCGTGGGCGGCTTCACACTCATGGCCTTCGGCGAGAACCTGGCCGTCCCGCTCTCGGCCTTCGTCTGCGCGGCGGCGGCCACGCTGCTGATCCAGTTGCTTGCGTGGCGCTACGGCGCCACGGTGGACACGGTGGTGCTGTTCGGCATCGCGCTGCTGTTCAGCTTCGAGGCGCTGCTGTGGCTCATGCAGTTCATCGCCGACAGCAATGCGCTGCAGCAGATCGTTTTCTGGACCATGGGCAGTCTCGCGCGCGCCACCTGGAACAAGATCGCCCTCGTGGCCGCCGTGCTGTTGCTGTGCGCGGTCTGGTCCGCCAGGAATGCCTGGCCGCTCACCGCGCTGCGCGCTGGCGAGGACCAGGCCCGCAGCTTCGGCATCGCGGTCGAGCGGCTGCGCCTCATCACGTTGTTGCGCGTGAGCCTGCTCGCAGGCACGGCGCTCTCGTTCGTGGGAACAATTGGCTTCGTGGGCCTGGTGGGGCCGCACATCGCGCGGTTGCTGCTGGGCGAGGACCACCGCTACTACCTGCCAGGGGCTGCACTTGCGGGCGCGCTCATGCTCTCGGGCGCCTCCATCCTCAGCAAGGTGCTGGTGCCCGGCGTGGTCCTGCCCATCGGCATCATCACCGCGCTGGTGGGCGTGCCCATGTTCCTGGCCCTGGTGCTGGGCCGCCGGAGGGGCGCATGAGCGCGGGGCTGGAGCTGCGCCGCCTGAGCGTGGGCTACCCGCGCCGGCCCGTATTCGAAGGGCTGGACCTGGAATGCGTCGCCCCAGGCGCGCTCGTGGCGCTCGTCGGCCCGAACGCCGTGGGCAAGTCCACGCTGCTTAAGGCGATCGCCGGGCTGCGGCCGGCACGCGGACAGGTGCTGCTGGACGGCACCGACCTCGCCACCCTGCCCCCGCGCGCACGCCTGCGCCGCGTGGGCTACCTGCCCCAGGCACTGCCCCAGGCCACCTCGCTCGTGGCTTACGAGGCCATGCTGAGCGCGCTGCGCGCGAGCCGCCCCGAACTGGGCCGCGAACCGGCCGAGGCCGCCATCGCCGGCGTGTTCGCCGCGCTGGAACTCGATGCGCTGGCCCTGCGCCCCCTGGCCGAACTCTCCGGCGGGCAGCGTCAGATGGTCGGTCTGGCCCAGGTGCTGGTGCGTGCGCCGCGCCTGATGCTGCTGGACGAGCCCACCAGCGCGCTCGACCTGCGTTGGCAACTAAGGGTGCTGCACGCCGTGCGCGCCCTGGTAGCCGAAGGGCGAACGCTCGCCGTGATCGCATTGCACGATCTGAACCTGGCCTTGCGTTTTTGCGACCACATCGTGGTGCTGGGCCAGGGCCACCCGCACAACCGCCTCCTCGCCGCCGGCCGCCCGGCCGAGGTCCTCACGCCCCCGCTGCTGCAAGCCGCCTACGGCGTGCGCGCGCGCGTGGAACGCTGCAGCCTGGGCCACCCCCTGGTGCTGGCCGACGAAGCGAGCTCCCCCACACACGACGTCCCATGATCCACGCCCGCGGCCATGTGCGCACCCCCGAGGCCAGCCGCTGGCT
Organism: Diaphorobacter nitroreducens; assembly: GCA_003755025.1. Classification (GTDB taxonomy): domain Bacteria; phylum Pseudomonadota; class Gammaproteobacteria; order Burkholderiales; family Burkholderiaceae_C; genus Diaphorobacter; species Diaphorobacter nitroreducens. The sequence goes on from RJVL01000002.1 coordinate 63,663, forward strand.
GCAGCGCCTGTGCCACCACTTCAGTCGAAAGATCGCCGTGCGCTATGACGAGCACGAGGGCCACGCCGAGTTCCCCTGGGGCCTGTGCGACATGCACGCCGACGACACCGCGCTGCACTTCGCATGCCGTGCGCAGGACGCGCAGCAGTTGGCGCGCGTGCGCTTCGCCATCGACGAGCACGTGAAGTTGTTCTCGCGCAAGCACCCGCTGGCGGTGCAGTGGCACGCATGCACACCTGCAGCCGACGGCACGCCGTAGCGCCCATCCACCAGACATCGTTTTTTTGTGCTTGAGGATAGAACTATGCAGAACCCTTCGATCCGCCAACCGCGGCTCCATTCCATCGCGCTGGCGTTGCTGGCAACCGGGGCCGGCTCGGCGGCCCTGGCCCAGGCGGCAGCGCCCGCCGCAGGTGAGGCCGCCGCCCTGCCGCAAGTCACCGTGCGCAGCAAATACGAGCGCGAGGACCTGCCCGTGCGTGCGCCCGGCCACAAGGCCGCCTCGGGCGCGCGCCTGGGCATCCTGGGGGCCACCTCCATCATGGAGGCGCCCGTGCACGTCAACGCCTACACCCGCGAACTCGCCGAGGACTGGTCGGCCCTCACGCTGCAGGACGTGCTGGAGAACGACGCGGCCGTGGTCTTCACCACCAACAAGAACCACATGCTGCAGAACTTCAACCTGCGCGGCCTGGACATGAACGCGATGGACATCGCCACCAATGGCCTGTACGGCATCGCGCCGTCCAACTCGGTGCCGATCGAAATGTTCGAGCGCGTGGAGGTGCTGCGCGGGCCGAACGTGCTGCTCTCCGGCATGCCGCCCCTGTCCAGCGTGGCAGGCACCGTGAACATGGTGACCAAGCGTGCGCTGGCCCAACCCATTGCGGACCTGACGCTGACTTATGGCACGCACTCCTACTTCCAGGCCCACGCCGACGTGGGCAAACGCTTCGGTGATGAAAAGCGCCTGGGCGTGCGCTTCAATGGTGTTTATGGCGATGGCGAGATGGGCGCCAAGGACGAGAGCCAGACCCGCCGCGTCGGCGCGCTGGGACTGGACTACCTGGGCGACCGCTCCCGCTTCTCGCTGGACCTGTACAACAGCGTCAACAAGATCGACAACGGCAGCCCCGGCATCTTCAACTTCCTGGGCAATGCGTCGATCCGCGGCGTCGGCTACCTGCTGGAGGCGCCCTCCGGTGACACCAACATGTTCCGAGGCACCCATGGCAAGTACGACAACAGCGGCGCGCTGGCCCGCGCGGAGTTCGACTTCACACAGGACTGGCAGGGTTACTTCGCGCTGGGCGGCTCCGAAGCCGAGGGCAAGGGCTTGCTGTTCGGCACCCGCGCCTTCGTCACCGGCGCGGACGGCACCACCCGCGGCGCGATCTACCACGTGCACACCCAGTCCGAGCGCCGCACGGCCGAGGCCGGGGTGATCGGCAAGTTCGAGACGGGCGCTGTCCGCCACCGCTTGCAGTTGTCTGCCAATCTCCTCAAGCACAAGGAAGGGAGCGTGAACACGGCCTGCAACTACTGCTACACCACGAACATGTACGAGCCGTTGGTCCCCAGCTTCCCGGCGGCGCCGGTGTGGAAGGGCTACACCACCGAGACCGAGTTCCGCTCGCTGGCCGTGGCCGACACCCTCGCCTTCGCCGGCGAGAAGCTGCTGCTGACCGTGGGCGGGCGCCACCAGACGGTGAAGACGCCGCTGGTGAACGGCGTGGCCAGCGACTACAGCAAGAGCCGCTTCTCGCCCATGGTGGCCGCCGTCGTGCGCCCCTGGGGTGACGATATTGCCCTGTTCGGCAACTACACCGAGGGGCTGGAGCCCGGCCAGACCGTGGGTGTAGGCTATGCCAACGCGGGCGAATCGCTCGCCCCCCGCGTCACCAAGCAGGCGGAGCTCGGCGTGAAGCTGCAAACGGGTGCGCTGACGCACACCTTCAGCGCCTACCAGATCAAGCGCCCCTCGTTCACCGGCGTTGCCCCCGCCGCCCTGGTGGAGGACGGCGAGCAGCGCCTGCGCGGTCTGGAGTGGAGCCTGTACGGCATGCTGACCGAGAACCTGTCGCTGCTGGGCGGTATCACGCGCATCGAGTCCGAGCAGCGCAACACCGGCCGGGAAACCTTTGGCGTGCCGGAATGGCGGCTGCGCATCGGCGCCGACTGGCAGACCCCTGTGCAGGGCCTGAAGGTGGGGGGCCGCGTGATCCACACCGGCTCACAATGGGCCGACTCCGGCAACCGCATCCGCGTACCGTCGTGGAACCGCCTGGACCTGAACGCCAGCTACGCCGCCACTTTCGGCGCCACCCCCGTGCGCTTCAACGCCAGCGTGGAGAACGTGACCGACAAGAACTACTGGATCGGCACGTTCGGCGATGGCTTCGTGATGCCTGGCGCACCACGCACCTTCAAGGTGTCCGCAACGGTCTCGTTCTGACGAGGCTCAGCGCGCCCCGCCGGCCGCATGCATGCGGCCGGGACCGCTGCCCAATGCCCGACGCACGCCATGCCCGTCTTCACCCTCCTCGGCCTGGCCGCCAGCACGCTGGCCTGCCTGTGCCTCTACGCCGCCTCGCCCCACCAGCGCCTGTGGGCGGCGCCCTGGCCGCTCCGCCCCGCACGCATCGCGGGCGCGGCGCTGCTGCTGCTCTCCTGGCTGGCGCTGGTGCAGGACCTGCACCGCCTGGCCGCCGCCTTCGTCCTGGGCACCACGCTGATGCTGGCGCTCGCCGTACTGCCCTATGCAGGAGCACTGATCCATGCCCGCCGCACGCCATGACCCCATCCGGCCCGACTGGGTCTCCAAAACCCTGGCCGGCTTGGTGCTGGGCCTTTGCCTGGCCCTTATCGCCTCAGCCCTGCTGATGACGCAACTGCGCGACATGCCGCTTGCGGTGGGCGGGCAGCTCGCCATGTGGCTGGTGCCCCCGGTGTGGCTGGGCGTGCTGTCCGGCGTGTATTTCTTCAGAAGCGGCCGGCACGCCTGGGCCTGGCTGCTGGGCGCCAATGCCGTGGGCCTGGGCCTGTGGTGGCTGCTGTGGCAAGGGGGCGCGGCATGAGGGCCGACCACGTTCGCATCTACAAGTCCGTTCATACCTGGACGGGCATCCTGAGCGGCCTGGCGCTGTTCATCGCGTTCTACGCCGGGGCGCTCACGGTGTTCAAGGAGCCCTTGCGCCAATGGTCCACGCCGCCCGCGGCCGGCATGCAGCCCGTGCCGATGGACGAGGCACAGCCGCTCATCGCGCAAGCCCTGGCCACCGTGCCCCCCTCCGTGCGCGCCACGGTGCTCTCGCTGCGGGGCGATGGCGCTATTCCGCGCCTGGAATGGCAGGTACGCGCGCCCGGCGCCGACGACCACGACGAGGGCGCCGCCCGCCACTACTCCGCCACGCTGGGCGCGGACGGCAGCTTGCAGGTGCGCGAACAACCACCATCACGGCTGGTGGAGTTCATCGACGTGCTGCACCGCGTCGTCGGACTGCCCGTGGATTCGGACCCGAACCGCTGGGTCATGGGGGCGGTCTCGGCGCTGTACTTCGTGGCGCTGGTCTCCGGCGTCGTGGTGCTGCTGCCCTCGCTGGCCAAGGATTTCTTCGCACTGCGCGTGGGCAAGAACACCAAGCGCATGTGGCTGGACGCGCACAACGTGGTGGGCATCGTCAGCCTGCCGTTTCACATGGTCATGGCACTGAGCGCCGTGGTGTTCGCCTACCACGACCAGATCTACGCCCTGCAGGACAGGCTGCTGCACCAGGGCCGGTGGTCGCAGTCCTCCGCCAGGCCCCCGGCGCTGCCCGGCGCCGCGTCAGCGCGCGACCCCGCCGACATGCTCCTGCCATCGCAGCTCGTGCGTATCGCCAGGCAAGCGGCGCCGGGCTTCGAGCCCACCGCCCTGCACTACGCGCAAGTGACGGGCCCGCGGCCCCTGGTGCGTGTGTGGGGCAAACACCCCCAGGACATCGCGCCGCGCGCCATGGGCGGGTTTGCCGCGATCGATCCGTACAGCGGCAAGCTCCTGTCGGCCGACTACCTCCCGGGCGCGCAGAGTACGCCCAACCTGCTCATCAGCAGCTTCTTCGCGCTGCACATGGCCTCGTTCGGTGGCACGGCCGTGCTGTGGCTGTACTTCCTGCTGGGGCTGGCGGGCGCATGGCTGTTCTACAGCGGCAATCTGCTGTGGGTCGAGACACGGCGCAAGGCCCAGCGCAAGGGCGTGGGCACCAGCGGCGCCCTGCCCGAGCAGCGGCGCGACACGGCCCTGATGGCCGCCGCCACGGTGGGCGTGTGCATCGGCTGCGTGGCCGGCCTGTCGCTGACCCTGGCCGCGGCCAAGTGGCTGCCGGGGCGCGTGCAGGACATGGCCGCCTGGCACGTGGGCATTTATTACGCGGTGTTTTTCGCCAGCGTGGTCTGGGCCTTCTTTCGTGGCGCGGCGCGCGCGGCCGCGCCGCTGCTGTGGCTGGCAGTGGCCTGCACGCTGGCCATCCCCGCCTCCAGCCTGCTGGGCTGGTTGGCACCAGGCGCCGGTGCCTGGGCGGATGGCGCGCTGCTGGGCGTGGACCTCACTGCGCTCGCAGGGGCGCTGGCACTGGCGTGGATGGCGCGCGCCACGGCGCGGCGCGTACGCAGCGGGCCACGGGACAGCGTCTGGTCCGCGCCCATGCGCAGGAAAGAATCCGAATAAAAACAAGCTCCATCGCTTATCCCATAAGCGCTGACAGCTATATTTTCCATAGCATTATCCGCGCCGCGATGCCTGGTACAGCCCCTGCACCTTGGGCACGTTCTGCTCCAGCTCGCGGATGCGGTCGGGCCCCGACGGGTGGGTGGACAGGAACGCGATGCCGCCGTTGCCCGTGGCCTCGCCCATCTTGCGCCACAGGCTCACGGCGGCCTGGGGGTTGTAGCCCGCGCGGGCGGCCAGCTCCAGGCCGACCAGGTCCGCGTCGGTCTCGTCGGAGCGGCTGAACTTGAGCGTGAGCAGCTGCGTCCCCAGGTTGGCGGCTGCATTGCCCAGGTCGCCCAGGCCCAGCAGCTGCGCGCCCAGCGACAGGCCGATGCTGGTGGCCTGGCTCTTGGCCACGCGCGAGCGCGCATGCTCGCGCAGCGCGTGGGCCATCTCATGGCCCATGACCATGGCGATCTCGTCGTCGGTCAGCTTGAGCTGGTCCAGGATGCCCGTGTAGAACGCAATCTTGCCGCCGGGCATGCAGAAGGCGTTGATCTGCTTGCTGCCGATCAGGTTGACCTCCCAGCGCCACTGCGCGGCGCGGCTGTTCCACTGCGCGGCGTACGGAATGATCTGCCGCGCGATCGCGCGCAGCTTGAGCAGCTGGGGGTGGTTGTCCGGCGCCAGTGCGCGCTTGGCCTTGGCCTGCGCCAGCAACTGGCTGTACTGCTGGACAGCGGAGTCTTCCAGCGTCTCGGCCGGCACCAGCCGGCGCATGCCCGAGGCCGACCCCACCTCCACCTGCGCCGCGACCGGCAGCACGAGCGTGCCAGCCGCCGCCAGCACGAAGGCGCGGCGCGCCTGCCAGGTGCCGCCCCGCGCGGCACAGCAACGGCAGCCCGCATCCACGGGCAACGGGGGCACAGAGACGGTGGGGCTGTTCATGGGCAGCAGTCTAGCGGCGCGCGTCACCGCCTGCATGTAGGCGGGCAGGCACTGCGCCACGACGGCAGCGGGAACCATGCGCGGGTCAATCGTCGTTGTCTTCCCATTCGCGGCGCCAGCGCTTGTATGCCTTCTTCTGCTCCTTGTGATGGCGTTTGCGCCACTTCTTCCATTCGTCGTGGTCATCGTCATCGTCGCGCCAGTGGGGCGCGTACACGGGCTGTGGCACGACCATCACGGGGCGCGGCGCATAGACGGGGCGGGGCACGACGTAGGCGGGTGGCGGCGCCACATACACCGGGGCCGGCTCGGCATAGATGGGGCCTGGAAGGCCGATGCCCACGCTCACGTTCACTTCGGCTTGGGCACAGGCGGCCGCCAGGCCCAGGAGGGCCGCGACCGCGCGCTGGCGATGGTTCATGGGTTGTCCTTTACGCACCGGCCGACGCGGATGCGCCGGCCCTGGCCTTTCAGGCAACGGCAGCCTGCCCGGCCGGGTTGACCGCCGGCTGTAACCAAACGCCAGCAAGTGCAAGCTCAGGCAGCGGCGGCGCCCGCAGCAGGCCGGGTTGTGCGCAGTTCCGCCCAGATCACCAGCAACAGGCCCGCCAACACCGCCGCCAGCCCGCCATAGGCCATGGCGGAAGGTGACTCGCCCACCACCGCCACGGCCAACGCAAAGGCGGTCACCGGCTCGGCCAGCGCCAGCGTCACGCCGGTGGCGCCGCTGATGTGGCGCAGCGCCGTGCTGAACAGCAGGTAGGCCACGCCCGTGGCCACCAGGCCCAGGTACAGCACGATGCCCAGCGCCCCCGGCGCCACCGTGGGCGCGCCGCCCAGCAGCAACGCCACGGGCAGCGACAGCAGGCCCGCCGTGCCGAACACGGCCAGGTTCACGACGGCCGCGCCGGCCTGCGCCACCAGGCGCTTGTTGGTCAGCGCATACATGGCGTACGCCAGCCCCGCCAGCAGGCACAGGGCGATGCCGGTCCAGGGGGCGCGCACCGTGCTGCCGCCGTCCAGCGCCATGGCCGCGCCGCCCGCCACGCCCAGCAGCGTGCCCAGCCACCATACGGGGGCCGGCAGCCGCCGCTGCGCCACGGTCTGCAGCAGGCCCGCCCAGATCGGGCCGCTACCGATGGCCAGGGCCGTGCCCAGGGCCACGCCGGCGGACTTCACGCCCGCGAAGAAGCTCAGGTTGTACGTGGCCACGCAGGCGCCCGCCAGCAGCACCGGTCCCCAGCGCAGGCCGCCGCCGCGGCGCACGCGCCAGGCGGGCCAGGCCAGCAGGGCGAAGAAGGCGCTGGCGATCACCAGGCGCAAAGCGCCCACCCAGTAGGGCGACAGCCCCGCGGGCGCCAGGCTTTGCGCCGTGCCGGTGGTGCCCCAGAGCATGGCGGCCAGCAGCACCATGGCAATGCTGCGAATCGATGCGGTGTTCATGCCTGCGATGGTGCCCGCACGCCGCAGGGCAACTATCGAGCAACGCGCGTGGTGCCGCGCGCTTTACTTCATTATTGATAGCTGCTTGCGCTTATCCATCAAGCGCTGGATGCCGTTTTGGCTTGTATCCGCAGCGCCCGCGCCCCCAAGCCCCGCTCGCGCCGCAGCGCATAGGCCAGGGCGCTGGCGCTGGCGTAGCCGCAGCGCAGGGCCGTGGCCTCCAGCGACTGGCCGCGGGCCAGGGCGCGCTCGGCCAGGTCCAGCCGCCGCGCGCGCAGCCACTGCTGGGGCGTGTCGCCCGTCAGCTCCAGCAGCCGCGCGTGAAAGCGCGCCGCGCTCAGGTGGAACAGCCGCGCCATGCGGGCGGTGGGCCAGTCCTCGTGCAGGGCCGCGTCCACGGCGGCACACAGGGCGGCCAGGTCCAGCCCGCGGCGCGCCAGCACGCGCGGGGCCTGCAGCAGCAGCGCCAGGCGCGCGGCCGCGCCACCGGGCTCGGGCACGGTGCGCGCCGCCGCGGGCACGGCGAAGCGGCGCACGCGGTCCACCGCGGCCTGCGCCGGCACGTCGATCACCAAGATGCGCGTGTCCGGGCGGGCCAGGTAGCCATGCTCGGTGCCCGCGGGCACCACCATGCCGCAGGCCGTGTCCACGAAGGCGGCGCGGCCGGCCACCTCCAGCTCCATGCGCCCCTGCAGCGCGTACAGCACCTGCGCATGGGCGTGCGCATGGGCCTGGTGCTCGCCACCATAGTGGCGCACCGAAGCGACGGGGTGCAGCAGCGCGGATGCGGAACGGGCCATGCTCAAATACTAGGGCAATGCCGCTCTGGCTTTTTCACGACCGCGCCTCTTTTCCGCATCCATGCCGCCTGACGCCCCCGCATCCGCCGCCGCCCGCCGCTCCTGGCGCCAGGCCTGGCTCGTCTACCTGGAGCCCGCGAGCCTGCGCATGCTGGCCCTGGGCTTTTCAGCAGGCCTGCCGCTGCTGCTGGTACTGGGCACGCTGAGCTTTCGGCTGCGCGAGGCGGGCATCGACCGCACGACCATCGGCTACCTGTCGTGGGTGGGGCTGGCCTATGCGTTCAAGTGGGTCTGGTCGCCGCTGGTGGACCGCCTGCCGCTGCCGCTGCTCACGCGCTGGCTGGGGCGGCGGCGCAGCTGGCTGCTGCTGGCGCAAGGTGTGGTGGCCGCGGGCCTCGTCGGTATGGCGCTGGCCGACCCGCGCCAGGGGCTGGACGCCATGGTGTGGTGCGCACTGCTGGTGGCCATTGGCTCGGCCACGCAGGACATTGCGCTGGATGCGTTCCGCATAGAGTCTGCCGACACCGACCACCAGGCCGCGCTGGCCGCCACTTACCAGACGGGCTACCGCCTGGCCATGATCTGGGCCGGCGCGGGCGTGCTGTGGGTGGCTGCCCGCGCGGAGGACGCCAGCCTAAGCGGCTACCAGGCCGGCGCCTGGACCACGGCCTACCTCGTCATGGCCGCATCCATGCTGGTGGGGGTGGTGACGGTGCTGCTGTCGCCCGAGCCCACGCCGCGCCCACTGCCGCCCGCGCGCAACCTGGGCGAGTGGCTGCATGGCGCGGTGGTGGCGCCGTTTGCCGACTTCATCCGGCGCTACCGCTGGCAGGCGGCGCTGATCCTGGCGCTGATCGCCGTGTACCGCATCAGCGACGTGGTCATGGGCATCATGGCCAACCCGTTCTACGTGGACATGGGTTACACCAAGGACGAGGTGGCCGCCGTGACCAAGGTCTTCGGCGTGGTGATGACGCTGGCCGGCGCCTTCGTGGGCGGCGTGCTATCCATGCGCCTGGGGGTAATGCGCGTGCTGATGCTGGGCGCGGTGCTCAGCGCCCTGAGCAACCTGCTGTTCGCCTGGCTGGGACAGCGCGGGCACGATGTCACCGGCCTGGTGCTGGTGGTCTCGGCCGACAACCTCGCGGGCGGCATCGCCTCGGCCGCGTTCATCGCCTACCTGTCCAGCCTGACCAACGTGCAGTACTCGGCCACGCAGTACGCGCTGTTCAGCTCCATGATGCTGTTGCTGCCCAAATGGCTCGCGGGCTTCTCGGGCCAGTTCGTGGACGCGCAGGGCTACAGCGCGTTCTTCACGGGCACGGCCCTGCTGGGCCTGCCGGTGCTGCTGCTGGTGGCGCTGGCGTCCAGAGCCCAATCACCCTCCAGCGCTTGATGGACAAGCGCGGGCAGCTATCAAAACGATACCCACAACGGTTTACCTAACTTTACCCGGCCGACAACCCTGCGAGATGCCGCGCGGGGAACATGGCAGTCCAGAAAGGCCCACCCACCCATGAGTTCGCAACTGCTGATGATCGAAGACGACCACCGCCTCGCGCAGATGGTGGGCGAGTACCTCGGCCAGTCCGGGCTGCAGGTCACGCACATGGCCGACGGCGCCAGCGGCCTGGCGCGGCTGCAGGCGCCCGAGGGCGGACAACTGCCCGACCTGGTGATCCTGGACCTGATGCTGCCCGACATCGACGGCCTGGAGGTGTGCCGGCGCATCCGCGCGCTGCCGGGCGCCGCCGCCCAGGTGCCGGTGCTGATGCTCACGGCCAAGGGCGACCCCATGGACCGCGTGATCGGACTGGAGATAGGCGCCGACGACTACCTGCCCAAGCCCTTCGAGCCGCGCGAGCTGCTGGCGCGCATCCGCGCCATCCTGCGCCGGCGCGAGAGCGGCGCCCAGCCGGCCACGCAGGTGCTGCGCTTCGGCTCGCTGGAGATCGACCGCGACGCGCGCACCGTCAGCGTGCACGGCCAACCGGCGGAGCTGACCTCCTACCAGTTCGACCTGCTGGTGACCATGGCCGAGCGCGCGGGTCGCGTGCTCACGCGCGACCAAATCATGGAGGCCGTGCGCGGGCGCGAGCTGGAGGCGTTCGACCGCTCCATCGACGTGCACATGGGCCGCATCCGCGCGGCCATCGAGGCGGACCCCAAGAACCCGCGCCGCATCCTCACCGTGCGCGGCGTGGGCTATGTCTTCGCCAAGCAGCAGGACTGACCTGCCTCTTTTGAAAAGCCCCGCACGCATGTCCCTCATCAGCCCCTTCTCCCGCCGCCTGTACCTGCGCATCTGGCTGGCCGTGGTCGGGGGCGTGCTGGTGTTCGCCTTCGCCGTGGGCATGGCCTGGCGCTGGGCGGCCGAGCAGAACCAGCAGCAGCCGCCCTCGCGCGAGATCCGCATCACGGACGCCGCGGGCCGCACGCTGGTGGATGGCGTGGGCCTGCGCCAGCGGCGCGACCCCAGCGAAGGCGTGCTCTACCGCATCGAGAGCGCCACGGGCGAGGTGTTCGAGATGCACCTGTCCCCGCGCCCGCCCCGCCCGCGCCCCGACGAGCGCGGTCCCGCCGCGTGGTTCCGCCCGCCCTTCGGCTTTCTGTGGATGCTCGCGCTGGTGGGCATTGCCGTGACCGTGGGGGTGTTCCCCATCATCCGCCGGCTGATGCAGCGGCTGGAGCAACTGCAGCGCAGCGTGCAACGCTTCGGCGAGGGCGACCTGTCGGTGCGCGTGGCCGAGCAGGGCCATGACGAGGTGGCGGCGCTGGCGCGCCAGTTCAACGCCGCCGCCGCGCGCATCGAGACGCTGGTGCAGTCGCACAAATCGCTGCTGGCGAATGCCTCGCACGAGTTGCGCTCGCCGCTCACGCGCATCCGCATGGGGCTGGAGCTGATGCAGGGCGGCACGCCCTCGCCCGCATTCCGCGCCGAGATTGAACGCAACATCGCCGAACTGGACCAGTTGGTGGACGAGATCCTGCTGGCCAGCCGCCTGGATTCCGGCGCCGCCGATGTGGGCACGGTCGAGCCCGTGGACCTGGTGGGCCTGGCCGTGGAGGAATGCGTGCGCGTGGACGCCGAACTGCACGTAGGCTCCGGCGATGGTGCAGACGCCATGACGGCGCCCGTCGAAGTACCGGGCGTGTCCAAGCTGCTGCGCCGCGCGGTGCGCAACCTGCTGGAGAACGCGCGGCGCCACAGCCAGGGCAAGATCACCCTCACCCTCACGCGCGAAGGGCACGACGCCGTGCTGCGCGTGTGCGACCACGGCCCGGGCGTGCCGCCCGCGCAGCGCGAACGCATCTTCGAGCCCTTCTACCGCTTGCCGGGCGCCAGCGAACGCTCGGGCGGTGTGGGCCTGGGCCTGGCGCTGGTGCGCTCCATCGCGGCGCGCCATGGCGGCAGCGTGGTGTGCGAGGACCGACCCGATGGCGCGGCGGGCGCCTGCTTCACCCTGCGCCTGCCGGTCACACGCTGAGCGTCGGCGCACACGCCCTTGCCTCAGCAGGCACATTCGCCCATGTTGTAGGGTGGCGCTATTCCCGTTCCGCAAGGCCTGCCCATGACCGCCGCCGCGCCCTTCTTTGCACCTGCGCCGCCGCTGCAGGTGGCGCACTGGTTCAACACCCCCGAGCCGCTCACGCTGGACAGCCTGCGCGGGCGCGTGGTGGTGCTGCACGCTTTTCAGATGCTGTGCCCTGGCTGCGTGGAGCACGGCATCCCGCAGGCGCGGCGCGTGCATGAGGCGTTTGCGCCGGATCAACTCGTCGTGATCGGCCTGCACACGGTGTTCGAGCACCACGCCGTGCAGGGCACGCCAGAGGCGCTGCAGGCCTTCATCCACGAATACCGGCTGCGCTTTCCCATCGGCCTGGACCAGCCCGATGCGCCGCGCAGCATTCCACGGACCATGCAGAGCCTGTCGCTCAGCGGAACGCCCAGCCTGGTGGTGCTGGACCCGCAGGGCCGCGTGCGCCTGCACCACTTCGGCCATCTGGACGATCTGCGGCTGGGCGCGCTGCTGGGCCGGCTGCTGGCAGAACCCACGCCAGCCGCCCCGGCGACCGTGCCCGCCACGGGCTGCGACGATGGCGGCTGCCCACTGCCCGATCAGCCCCGCCCATGAACATGACCCCCTTGCCTTCCCAACCCACGGCCCTGGGCACGCTGCGCGCCGTGCTCACCGGCCGCGCGCAACCCTACACCCGCCCCGGCAGCCGCAGCGCCATTGCCAAGCAGGCACGCAGCGGCCCCGTCGCCGTAGGCGCGGAGGGACTGGACGGTGACGAGCAGGGCGACCTGCGCGTGCATGGCGGCCCCGACAAGGCCGTGCACTGCTATGCATGGCCGCAGTACACGCCCTGGCGCGAGGAGCTGGCGGGCCACGCCGCGGCGCAGGCGCTGCTCGCGCAGCCCGGTGCCTTTGGCGAGAACTTCAGCCTGGACGGCGTGCAGGAGGCCCAGGTGTGCATTGCGGACCAGTGGCACATCGGCAGCGCCGTTTTCGAGGTCAGCCAGGGCCGCCAGCCCTGCTGGAAGCTGAACGACCGCTTCCAGGTGCCCGACATGGCGCTGCGCGTGCAACGCAGCCTGCGGGCGGGTTGGTATCTGCGTGTTCTGCAACCCGGGACGGTGCAGGCGGGCGACACTGTCTGGCTGCTCGCGCGGCCACAGCCCGCGTGGCCCATCGCACGGCTGCTGGAGGTGATCGACCGGCGCGACTGCACACCCGCCACGCTGCGCGACATCCTCGCTCTGCCGCTGCCGCCGTCATGGCAGCGGCTGTTCCAGCGGCGCCTGGACAGCGGACAGAGCGAGGCCTGGGACGCGCGCCTGCAAGGGCAGCACTGACGGCCTGTCAGGCGCGCTGCGGCCAGCGCCAGGCCGACCAGCCGTACATCGCCGCGCCGGCCACCAGTGCCCCCGCCGCCAGCGCCAGCCCCCGGGCAAAGCCCTGTCCGGCATCGGCGTGCGCGAGCAGCCACGCCACCAGCGGCGGACCCGCGATCTGGCCCAGGCCGTAGACGGCCGTGACCAGGCTCGCAAAGCTGTCGGCAGACTGCGGCCACAGGCGCCGCGCCTCCTGCAGGCCGTAGAAGGTGATGGCCGTGAACGGCAGGCCCACCAACGCGCTGCTGAGTGCAAAGCCCGCCGGCGTGGGCCAGAGCAGCCCCAGCACGATGCCCAGCGCCTGCAGCGCATACGCCGCCAGCAGCAGCCAGCGCCGGTCCCAGGCGCTGGGCGCGCGCGTGCTGAGCGCCGCGCCCACGGCCACGCCCGCGCCGAACATCGGCCAGAACAGGTCGGGCCAAGGCGAGCCAGGCGGTAACGCGGCACGCGCGATCACGGGCAGGAAGGTGGCGGTCACGATGTAGCCCAGCCCCGCCAGGCCGTACGCCACGGCGTGCACGCCGCGCGCCGCCAGGGTGCCGGCGTTTCCCCCCTGCGCGGCCGCGCGGGGCTGGGCACCGGCGTCGGCCTTGACTGCGCGGCCGCGCACCACGGGCCACACGCCCACGCACAGCAGCACCGAGAGCACCCCGAAGACCACCCAGCCCGAGGCCGCACGCCACTGCGCTGCCACCATCGCGCTGGCGGCCAGCCCCGTGAGCACGATGCCCACGCCCGGCCCGCAGAAGATCAGCCCGCCCATGGCCGGGCGGCCCAGCACCGCCAGGCGCACCATGCACCAGGCCGCCACGTTCAGCAGCACGAAGGCGCTGGCGGCCCCGGCCGCAAAGCGCAGCGCCGGCCAGGCGACGGCCACGGGCAGCGCCATCGCCAGCGTGAGCAGCACCGTGGCCACCAGCCCGGCACGCGCCAGCCGCGCCGGATGCCAGCGCGCATAGAAGCCCGGTGCCACCCAGGGCAGTGCCATGCAGGCCAGCGCCCCCAGCAGGTAACCCACGTAATTGGCCGTGGCCAGCCAGCTGCCCTCGGTGAGGGTCAGCACCCCGTCGTGCAGCATCATGGGCAGCAGCGGGGTGAACGCGAACCGCCCCACGCCCATGGCCACCGCCAGCGCCAGCATGCCGGCCAGGGCCACAGCATGGGGCCGCTCGCTCCAGTGCAGGGCGGGCCCGCGGGGCGCGGGCGCAGCAATCGACGGGGTGGCTTGTGGTTCCATGGCGCGGTCTCCGGCGGTATGATCGCCATCAATCTTTTTTTAAGATGATTTTTTGACAAATCATCTCACAAACATATCCATGGACCTGGTGGCACTGGAGATTTTTCGCACGGTGGCCCATGAGGGCAGCGTGACGCGGGCGGCCGAGCGGCTGGGCCGCGCCCAGTCCAACGTGACCACGCGCGTGCAGCAGCTGGAGGAGCAACTGGGCGCCGCCCTGTTCCTGCGCGAGGGGCGGCGCATGGTGCTCACGCCCGCGGGCGCCACGCTGCAAGGTTATGCCGAGCGCCTGCTGGCGCTGGCCGAGGAGGCGCGACAGGCCCTGCACCCGGGCACTCCCGCCGGCCACCTGCGCATCGGCGCCATGGAAAGCACGGCCGCCGCGCGCCTGCCCGCGCCCCTGGCGCAACTGCACGCGCGCTGGCCCGCGCTGGTGCTGGAGCTGCGCACCGCTCCCTCACGCCAACTCGTGGAGCAGGTGCTGGCCCACGAACTCGACTGCGCCCTGGTGGCCTGGCCGCCGCCGGGCCTGGACGAGGAGGCCCCGGTGCAGCGCACGCCCGTCTGGACGGAATCACTGCTGCTGGCCCTGCCGGCCAGCCACCCGCCTGTCGAAACACCTGCCGACCTGCGCGTGCACACCCTGGCTGCGTTTGCGCACGGCTGCACCTACCGCCGCATCGGCGAAGACTGGATGCGCCAGGCCACGGGCCAGGCGCCGCAGGTACTGGAGCTCGCGTCCTACCCGGCCATCCTGGCCTGCGTGGCCGGGGGCCGTTGCGCCGGCGTGGTGCCTGAGGCGATGGTCGATCTGCTGCACACGCCGCCCGCGCTGCGCTGGGTGCCGCTGGGCCCCTGCGACACGGTGCTGGTGCACCGCAGGGGCTATGCCACGCCCGCGCTGGCCGCGCTGCAAGCAGCGCTACACGGCGCCCAGGACACCCCCTCTGTCCTCGCCCCCGATTCTTCTTTGCGGAGCTGACCCCATGAATGCCTTGCTGCAACGCCTGCAGATCGACCTGCCCCTCTTCCAGGGGCCCATGACGGGCTCGGACACGCCCCAGTTGGCCGCCGCCGTCTCCCAGGCCGGCGGCCTGGGCTTTCTGGGCTGCGGCATGCGGTCGCCTCAGGCCATGCGCGAGGCCGCTGCCGCCGTGCGTGCGGCCACCGCCAAGCCCTTCGGCATGAACCTGTTCGTGCTGGAGCAGCCCACGCCCGATGCGGCCACGGTGCAGGCCGCCATTGACCGCCTGGCGCCGCTGTACGCCGACCTCGGCCTGCCCCCACCCGAGGCGCCAGCGCGCTGGTGCGAGGACTTCCTCGCGCAGTTCGAGGCGCTGCTGGAGGCACGCCCCGCCGTGGCCAGCTTCACCTTCGGCATCCTGAGCGCCGCGCAGGTGCGCCGCCTCCAGGACGAGGCCGGCTGCTACGTGATCGGCACAGCCACCACGCTGGCCGAGGCGCAGGCATGGGCCGCCGTGGGTGCGGACGCCGTCGTCGCCAGCGGCATGGAGGCCGGCGGCCACCGCGGCACCTTCCTGGGCGACTTCGAGGCCAGCATGGTCGGCACCCTGGCGCTGGTGCCGCAGTGCGTGGATGCGCTCTCCATCCCGGTGATTGCCGCCGGCGGCATCATGGACGGGCGCGGCATTGCGGCTGCCCAGGCGCTGGGCGCGCAGGGGGTGCAGTTGGGTACGGCCTTCCTCGCCTGCCCCGAGTCCGCCATCGGCACTGCGCAGCGCGCCGCCATGGCCGACGCACAGGCCACGCACACGCGCGTCACGCGCATCTACTCCGGCCGACCCGCCCGCGGCATCGTCAACACGCTGATGCAGCAACTGGCACCGCACGAGGCCGCCGTGCCCGCCTACCCGGTGCAGAACGCGCTGACCGGCCCGCTGCGCAAGGCCGCCGCCAGCCGGGGACGCGCGGACTACCTGTCCCTGTGGGCAGGCCAGGGCGTGGCCGCCGCGCGCGCGCTGCCGGCACAGCAGCTGGTGGCGCTGCTGGCGCAGGAATGGCAGGCCGCACTGCGGCGCCTGAAGTTTTAAGTCTTTTTGGGCTCCAGCGCTTTCCCATCAAGCGCCAGCAGCTATTCAATATATAGCAAAGCAGAGAATTATCGGAGGGCGGTGCGATCCCCATCCAGCCACTGTCCCGCCACGCTGTCCGGCAGGTACAGGCCCTGGGCCAGGTAGTCGTCCAGCCGCCGGCGGTCGGGCGAACGCAGCTTGATCAGCGGCGGCAGCGGCCCGCGCACGCGCATGAACAGCAGCCGCAGCTTGAGCGCCGCGCGGCGCCAGCGGCCCTGCACGTGCAGGAAGTACGGCCCCGACTCCGCCGGGGACAGGCCCAGTCGGTAGCTGCCGCCGCGCAGCAGGATCACCTGCAGCGCCAGGTGCATGGTCAGGTAGGCGGGCATGTCGATGCGCTGCAGCGCCTGCGCGTACAGGCCCTGGGCCTGCAGGTGGGCGATGTACTGCTCGCCGGTGCGGGCGATGACCTCCTGCGTGAATTCACGCTGCAGATCCTCGATGAAGGGGCTGCCGGGCGGCGCGGCCATGAACCAGTTCTCCACCACCGGCCGGTCCGGGACGCTGGTGTACTGCTGCAGGTAGTAGCCCACGAAGTCGGCACCCGTGCGCGCCTGCTCCTGCAGAACCCAGTCCAGCGGCTGGGTGAGGATGGTGCTCGCGTCCAGCCAGATGCCGCCGTGACGGCGCAGCAGCTCCAGGCGGATCCAGTCGGCACGCTTGGCCGCCGATGCGCCGTCAAGTGCAGCAGGGATGGCCGGCAGGTACCGCAGCACGCCACGCTCGTCCAGGATGCGGATCTCGAAATGCGGATGCAGGCGCCGCCAGTGGTCGAAGCAGCGCTGCACCAGCAGCGGCGGTGTGCCGCCCTGCCAGTAGCTCCAGAGAATGCGGGGAATGGCCGTGCGCGCGGCCGGCGCCGCGGCTGCGGTGCCCGTGGCGTGCAGCGTGAACACGGGCGCTGGAGCGGCCTCCAGGTCGCGCGGGCACCGGCGGTACCAGCGCTTCAGCCAGCCCGCCAGCCACAGTTCGCCCCGGTGCTTCCAGTGGGTGGAGGATGGCGCATGCGACATGGGTCAGCCCTTTGCTTCGACCGCCACGACACCCCAGGCACGGCGCAGCCGCAGCGCGCGCAGCCACCAGCCGCGCCGCACGTAGGCGCGCAGCAAGGCCTGCGCCGACAACGGCGATGCCGCGATGAAGTCGTCACGCAATCGCTGCGCTGCGACTCGGCGTTCGGCCACGGGCAGATCGGCCCGCTCCAGGAAGCGCGCCGCGCCGGCAAGGTTGCGCGCACTCTGGTGGGCCAGGGCGAAATGCAGCGCCGCGCTGGCAGGCAAGGCCCCTTCGGCCTCGGCCGTGCGCAGCGCCTGGGCAAACGCGCCCAATGCCCGTGACTGATCGAGCGCCTTGGGCAAGGTCATCGTCGCCAGGATGCTGCTGCCGCGCTGGCGGTAGGCCACCCAGGGCTGGGGCATGTAGCAATAGCTGCGCGCGCGCAGCAGGGCCAGCGGCATGGCGGCCATGTCCTCGAAGTAGCGGCCCGCGGGAAAGCGCAGGTCTGCGCCCCACAGCGCGCGCCGCGTGACCTTGGACCAGGCATGCAACTGCCCAGTCATCAACACGCCCGTCAGCAGCGCAGCGCCGTCGCGCTGAAGCCCCCCCGCCGGGCCGGCAAAGGTGGCGCGATGGCCCTCGCCGCGCAGCAGGTGCTTGAGTTGCGTACGCTCGCGCCACACCATGAAGTCGCACAGCACCGCATCCGGGGCATGGCGCTGCACGGTGGCCTGCAAACCGGCCAGCGCGCCGGGCAGCAGCTTGTCGTCGGAGTCCAGGAACCAGAGGTATTCACCGCGGGCGGCGCCGATCATGGTGTTGCGCGCGGCGCTCAGGCCCTGGTTGACCGCGTGGCGCATCAGGGTCAGCCGGCCGGGCCAGCGCTGCGCCAATTGCTGCATCAGTGCACGCGAACCATCGGTGGAACAGTCGTCGAGCACCAGCACCTCCACGCCTGCCCCCCCCTCCACGGCAAGCGGCAGTTGCGCCACCTGCTCCACCACGGAGGTGAGACACGCTTCCAGATAGTCCCGCACGTTGTAGACCGGCACCAGGATGCTGAGCCAGGGCGCAGCCGGCGCGCGCACGGCGCCGCTCACTGAGCAACCTCCAACCCCCGCAGCAGCAGGTCCTCGTACCGCTTCGTCATGGTCTGCAGGCTGTACAGGTGCCGGGCGTCTTCCTGCGCGGCCTGGGCCATGCGCTGCGCCTCGTCATCGCGCACTAGCAGCCGCTCCAGTGCGTCGGCCAGCGATGCGGGATCGGCATGCGCGGCCAGCAGGCCATTGCGGCCGTCATCGATGATTTCCTGCACGCCCACCACACGGCTGCCCACCACCGCACAGCCTGCGGCCATGCCCTCGATCAGCGACAGGGGCATGCCCTCGTAGTGCGTGGCCAGCACGCAGATGCGGTGGCCCATGAGCAGTCCCGGCACATCGCCGCAATGGCCCAGGAATTCCACCTGCCCGTCCAACCCTAGGGCCGTGCACAGCTTGCGCGCCGCCCGCTGCGCCGCCGCCTTGCCGCCGCCGGCCAGTTTGACGGGCGGCGTGAGGCCGCGATCGCGCAGCAGCGCGACGGCGCGCAGCAGCGTGGCATGGTCCTTCTGGCGCGCAAAGCGCGCGGCCATGACGATGCCCGGCACACGGTCGGCCCAAGCGGGATGGCGCGCCAGCTCATACGGCCCCAGCGCGATGCCGTTGGGAATGGCCACGGTCTTGGCGGCGGGGAAGCCACGCGCGAGCAGGCTCTGGCGCACGCCTTCGGAGACGCCCACGATGAGGTCGGTGCGCTCAGCCAGCCACAGGGCTTGGCGCAGCCGCCAGGCGGTGTAGCGCTCGCGGGAGTTGTGCTCTACATGCACCAGGTGGGGCACGCCAGCGATCAATCCGGCATAGCGGCCCCATAAATGCTCGCTGAACCCATGGGCCACCAGCACATCGGGTTGGAAACGCCGGCAGAGCGCGACCAGCTGCCAGATGGTGGCCACGTGCGCCCAGCCGGCCACGGTTTCCACAGCCAGCCCCTGGTCCCGCAGGGCCTGCACGCGTTCGTTGCGCGTGTGCCGCTTGCGGCGCAGCACCAGCAAGGCCTCGCAGCGGCCCGAAGCCGCGTGCGCTCGTACCAGATCCACGGCCACCTGCGTGGCACCGGAAAACCCGCCCGTCACGAAATGCAGCACCCGCGGCCGGCGCACGGCCGGGGTGCCGGCCGCGCCGGGAAGGCCAGGGGCAGACGCCGCAGACACCATGGCTTGGCCTTATGCCGCAGCCGCCGCGGACCCCTTGCCCGCGTACAGCGCGTCCATGCCGCGCACCGCCGACCAGGTGGTCATCACCATGAACAGGTAGAACATGATCCCGCTGTTGTGTGCAAAGAAGACCTGCGTCATCCCGAATCCCGCATACAGCAACGGAATGCACACGCCCGCCATGCGCAGCGCCAGCACCTGCGCACGCACCTCGGCCGCTTGCCCCGCGTAGGCGGCCATGCGCGCACGGGTGGGCCAGAACATGCCCAGCGGCACCGCATAGAACAGCAGCAGCAACAGCACGCCCACAAGGCCCGCCTTGATGAACATATCCAGGGGTTCGTTGTGGGTGTAGATGTACTCAAGGATGGAGGGCTCGTACTGCCCCGCCGCCACCCGCTTTTCCTTTTCGGCCAGATACCCGCGCATGCCCCAACCGAGGAGAGGCTTCTCCAGCCCCACCTCCCAGGCAAAGCGCCAATGCTCCAGCCGCTGACCCACGGAGGTGTCGGCCGCGCGTTCGGTGCCGTAGATCAGCACTTCCTGCTCCATGATGTCCCAGCGCTCTGCCAGCACCGCATGATTGGCTGCGCCCAGCACCAGCAGCGCAATGGCAGCACCCGCCAGGGTGCGCCACAGTTCGCGGCAGAAAAAGCGCCACAGCAGATACAGACCCCACGGCGCCGCCAGCAACAGCGCCAGCCAGCCGCCACGCGACTGTGAGAGAACAGAAGCGTTGAATGCCAACAGCACGGCGATACATGCCAGTGCTACATCCCGACGGTTGAGATGCTCGCGCAACGCAATGGTCTGCACAGCCAGCATGGTGCCCAGCAGCAGTGCCAGATTGCCCCACTGAATGGCATTGGTCCTGCCTGTCGGGAAACCCGAGGCACGCGGAGCCCCTTCCACGTACACCTGCCACAGCGCGACGGCGCCGGCGCCCGCACAACCTGCCACCAACCCCCAGAACTGGGCGCGCGGCGGAGGCCCTACAGGGCTCACAAACAACAGGCAGGCAATACCCAGAGCGAATTTGGACGGTCGGTCCCATCCTCCCAGTCCCTCCAGGGGATTGGCCAATACCAACCAGAGGATGCCCATGCCGAGCATGATGGCCGCAAAGCTCCAGGTCCAGCGATCCTGCGGCAGACGAGGCCATCGGTGCGCAGAGCACAGCGCACCAACCAGCAGCAGCACGGCGCCATAGGAGTAGCCTGACTGCACCGTCAACGCCAGCGCAGGCAGCAGGAACAAGGCCGCCGTGGCGACCCGGCGAGGCCAGGGGCCTGGGCCCAGAAGGTTTTCAAGGGTCATGAACAGTACGCAGCCCAGAGCCTGCGGATCAGCCCTGCAGTGATCAACGCACCACCGCCAACGCGACGGGGGTGCCAACACAGGCGTGGCGCGAACGCCGCATCAATGCCCGGCGTGGACAACCTCGCCCGCCTTCAGGCGGTACACGGTGCCGCAGTAGGGGCACTTGGCCTCGCCCGTGTGGGCCACGTCCAGGTAGACCTTGGGGTGGCTGTTCCAGAGCTTCATGCCGGCCTTGGGGCTGGGGCAATACACGCCGCCCTGGAGGTTGAGATCCTTGGCCAGCAGTTCAACGATGGCTTGTGACATGGGTTCAGACCTTGGTGAGCCAGTGGGCGTACTTGGGATTGCGGCCGTTCACGATGTCGAAGAAGGCCGATTGGATCTTCTCGGTCAGCGGGCCGCGGCTGCCGCTGCCGATCTGCACGCGGTCCAGTTCGCGGATCGGGGTGATCTCGGCGGCCGTTCCGCTGAAGAAAGCCTCGTCGGCGATGTACACCTCATCGCGCGTGATGCGCTTTTGCACCAGCTCCAGGCCCAGGTCCTTGCAGATGTGGAACACGGTGTTGCGCGTGATGCCGTTGAGCGCGCCGGCCGACAGGTCGGGGGTGTACACCACGGCGTCCTTGATGATGAACACGTTCTCGCCCGAGCCTTCGGACACGAAGCCGGCGCTGTCCAGCAGCAGGGCTTCGTCGTAGCCATCGTCGGTGGCCTCCATGTTGGCCAGGATGGAGTTGGTGTAGTTGCTCGACGCCTTGGCCTGCGTCATGGTGATGTTGACGTGGTGGCGCGTGAAGCTGCTGGTCTTCACGCGGATGCCGCGTTGCATGCCTTCCTCGCCCAGGTACGCGCCCCAGGCCCAGGCGGCGACGATCAGGTGAATCTTGTTGCCCTTGGGCGAGACGCCCAGTTTTTCCGAGCCGATCCACGTCAGCGGACGCAGGTAGCAGGATTCGAGCTGGTTTTCGCGCACCACGGCCTTCTGTGCCTCATTCACCTCGTCCTTGGTGAAGGGGATCGTCATGCGCAGGATCTTGGCGCTGTTGAACAGGCGGTTGGTGTGCTCTTCCAGGCGGAAGATGGCCGTGCCCTGCTCCGTCTTGTAGGCGCGCACGCCTTCGAAGGCGCCGCAGCCGTAGTGCAGCGAATGGGTCAGCACGTGGATCTTGGCGTCGCGCCAATCCACCATCTGGCCATCCATCCAGATCTTGCCGTCACGGTCGGCCATGGAGGGAACAACGGGGCTCATGGAGATCCTTTTCGAGAGAACTGCGTGGGTCGCAAAGCAGGCAATTCTACGATTCGTCCGCCGGGTTGGCGGCGGCAGGGGGGCCGGCGTCCTCCTGCGGGGCGGGTCGCACCAACTCCCAGCGCACCAGGCGACCGTTGACGAACTCGCAGGTCACGTGCGACTGCGTGCCGTCGGTCCAGCGGTAGAGCTCAGGCTGCTGGCCGTCCGCCGACAGCTGCTGGCCCAGCGCGCGCGTCATGGCGACCACGTGCAGCAGGTTCACACCGGCTTTCAGCTTGGCATTGAGCATTACCGCGCTGCCTACGTAGCCGATCGGGTGGTTACGCGCCTTCTGCATCACGTTCATGAGCCGCGTGTAATGCAGCAGCCCCCACATGACCAGCCCTCCGCTCACGGTGAGGATACCCTGCGGGCCATAGGCGCGGTAGGCGGCGATGACCAGGACGACGATGCCCGCCGGGATCAATATCTTGCGCAGATTCATGGCCGCATTGTCCTACGCAGCACCACCAGCGCCGCTGTGGAAGCTGCGTAGCCCCTGCGACACGACGCGTCAGTCCAGCCCGCGCACGGCAGTCATGGCCTCGTCCACGCGCTCCACTGCGTGGATCTCCAACCCGGCGATCGGCTTCTTGGGTGCATTGGCTTTGGGCACCACGGCCACCGTGAAGCCCAGCTTGGCCGCTTCCTTCAGGCGCTCCTGGCCACGCGGCGCGGGGCGCACCTCGCCAGCCAGGCCCACCTCGCCAAACGCGATGAAGCCCTTGGGCAACGCCTTGCCGCGCAGGCTGCTGGTGATGGCCAGCATCACGGCCAGGTCGGCCGCGGGTTCGCTGATGCGCACGCCCCCAACGGCATTGACGAATACGTCCTGGTCGGCGCAGGCCACGCCCGCGTGGCGGTGCAGCACGGCCAGCAGCATGGCCAGGCGGTCGCGCTCCAGGCCCACCGACAGGCGCCGTGGGCTGGGGCCGCCGCCGTCGACCAGCGCCTGGATCTCCACCAGCATGGGCCGCGTGCCCTCCAGCGTGACCAGCACGCAGCTGCCGGGCACCGGCTCGCTGTGCTGGCTCAAAAAAATGGCACTGGGGTTCGCCACACCCTTGAGGCCCTTCTCGGTCATGGCGAACACGCCGATCTCGTTCACGGCGCCAAAGCGGTTCTTGATGGCGCGCACCAAACGGAAGCTGCTGTGCGTGTCGCCCTCGAAGTACAGCACCGTGTCCACCATGTGCTCCAGCACGCGCGGGCCGGCCAGCGCACCCTCCTTGGTCACGTGGCCCACCAGGATGACGGCGATGCCCGTGGCCTTGGCCATGCGCGTGAGGTGGGCCGCGCACTCGCGCACCTGGGCCACCGAGCCCGGGGCGCTGGTGAGCTGGTCGGAATAGACGGTCTGGATGGAGTCGATGACGCACACCGCGGGCTGCGTGGCCTCCACGGTGGCGAGGATTTTTTCGAGTTGGATCTCGGCCAACACGTTCACCTGGCTCGCATCCAGCCCCAGCCGGCGCGAACGCAACGCCACCTGGGCGCCGCTCTCCTCGCCCGTCACGTACAGCGTGGGCAGGCCCGCGCGCTGCAGCGCGTCCATCGCCTGCAAGAGCAGCGTGGACTTGCCGATGCCCGGGTCGCCGCCGATGAGCACCACCCCGCCCTCGACCACGCCACCACCCAGCACGCGGTCCAGTTCCTCGATGCCGCTCGCCGTGCGCGCCACCTCGGTCGCCTCGATGGCGGCCAGCGGCATCACCGCCTGCGCCTGGGCCAGGCCCGCGTACTGGCCGGCCCCGCTCAGGCGGTTCTTGCCCGGTCCAGCGTCGGGCACGGATTCGATCAGGGTGTTCCACGCACCGCAGGAGGGGCATTTGCCCAGCCAGCGCGGACTGGTGCCACCGCATTCGGTGCAGGAGAAGATGGTTTTTTCTTTGGCCATGGTGGCAGGACGCAGCGTAGGCCGGCGGTGGGCCGGCGCGGGGGATCTGTCCTATCCTAACGGGCAGTGCCGCCCCGCCGGGCGAACACCGACTCAGGAAGGACCCGCCATGCCCCTGCCGACACTTCGCCCCCTGGCCGCGCCGCTGCTGACCGCCTGCGCACTGGCGCTGGCCGCGTGCGACAAGAAGCCCGCCGATCCGCCGCACCTGCCCTCGGTACCCGCCGTGCCCAAGCCCTCGGCGCCCGCCGCGCCCCTGCCCGGCGCGCAGCCGGCCAGCGTGGGCTCCTGAGTTCCTGGTGCATCAAAAAAAGGAGCTGTCAGCGCTTGCCACAAGCCACACCCAGGTACTTATTGCATCGAAATGGCCTGGGATTGAGCGCAAGCCGCTCCTCTTTTTATAAATACGATCATCCATCCTCCAACACGCCCGCCGTCCATGACCTCTCTCACCCTCTACTTCACCCCCGGTACCTGCGCACAGGCCGTGCGCATCGCGCTGGAGGAAGCGCAAGCACCCTATACCCTGGTCCGCGTGGACTTCGCCAGCCAGCAGCAGCGCTCGCCCGAGTACCTCGCGGTCAATCCCAAGGGCCGCGTGCCCGCGCTGGTGACCGAGCAGGGAACGCTCACCGAGACCCCCGCCCTGCTGGCCTACGTGGCGCAGCGCTTCGCGGATGCGCGCCTGGCGCCCGCCGACCCCTTCGGCTTCGCGCGCATGCAGGAATTCCACAGCTACCTGGCCTCCACCGTGCACATCGCCCACGCCCACCGTCCGCGCGCCAGCCGCTGGGCCGACGAGCCCGAGGCCCAGGCCGCCATGCAGCGCAAGGTGCCCGCCAACATGACCGAGTGCTTCACGCTGATCGAGCGCCACTACCTGGGCGACGGCCCGTGGGTGCTGGGCGAGCAGTACTCGGTGGCCGACGGCTACCTCTTCACCGTTGCGGGCTGGCTCAAGAGCGACGGCGTGGACATCGCGCAGTTTCCCAAGGTGCACGCGCACTCCCACCGCATGGCGCAGCGCCCCGCGGTGCAGCGCGCCCTGGCCTGACGCCCAGGCGGGACATACCCGCCCCCCAAAAAAAGGCCGGCGCCCCTTGCGAGGCCCCGGCCTGTAAAGGCCCGCAAGCGGGCCGGCTTTCATCCGTGACGGCGCATCAGTCGAAGGGCTGGGGGCGCTTGGTCGCATCGCTGGAGGGCGGCAGGATCGGCAGGGCGATTTGCGGCTGATCGCCCGTGAGCGTCTTGAGGAAGGCCACGATGTCGGCGTTCTCCTGCGCGGTGAACTTCTTGCCCAACTGGATGCGGCCCATGGTGTCCACGGCCTCGGCCAGCGTGTCGGCAGCGCCGTCGTGGAAGTAGGGGTAGGTCAGTTCCACGTTGCGCAGTGTGGGCACCTTGAAGTTGAAGCGCTCGGCATCGTTGCCCGTGACGGCGGAGCGGCCCTCGGCCGGGTTGTCCGTCTTGTATGCCTCGACCAGGCCCATCTTCTGGAAGGAGTTGCCGCCCAGGTTGGGGCCGTTGTGGCAGGCCACGCAGCCGCTGGTCTTGAAGATCTGGTAGCCGCGCAGTTCCTGCGCCGTGATGGCCTTCTTGTCGCCCTTGAGCCATTGGTCGAAGCGCGCGTTGGGAGTCACCAGCGTTTCCTCGAACGCGGCAATGGCGGCCGTCACCTCGTCGATGGTGAGCTTGTCATGCCCGAAGACCCGCTTGAACTCCGCCACATACTGGGGAATGGAGCGCAGCATGTCTACCGCGAGGTCATGCGAGAAGGCCATCTCGCCCGGGTTGGCGATGGGACCGCCCGCCTGCTCTTTCAGGTCCTTCGCGCGGCCGTCCCAGAACTGGGCCAGGTTGAGGCTGGAGTTCAACACCGTGGGCGAGTTGATCGGGCCTTTCTGCCACTTGTCGCCGATGGAGGTCTTGAGGTTGTCCGAGCCGCCCATGCTCAGGTTGTGGCACGAGTTGCACGAGATGAAGCCCGAGCGCGACAGGCGCGGATCGAACCACAGCTTCTTGCCCAGCGTGACCTGGGCGGGGTTGGTCACCTTGTGGGGCGCGATGGGCTGCACGGGCTCCTGTGCGCCGGCGCTGCCCATGGACAGCAGGGCCGCAGCCGAGACGATGCCCAGGAAGAACCGCGCGGCGGGACGGGAGGAGGGGGACTGGCTTTGCATAGGGGACTCCACTTCTTGTTCAGCGAACGTTCAAAGCGCTGCACGCCCGAGCACCCGGGGCGCCCCTGCGGGCCGCACAGCAGGTGTTCGCTGTGAGAGTCATTCTTCGGGAAGACCCTGAGTAATGGCTTGATGCAAAACAAAGCCAAAAACATTTTCAGCAAAATGGTCTTTCAGCAACCCAGCGCCATCACCAAGGCTTGCCGCATGGGCCGCAGGGCCCCGCCAGAGGCAAGGTCAACGGCCCCGCAGCAGTTGCACCGCGTGTGGCAGCGAGCGCGCCTGCGGCAGCCAATGGTCCAGCGCCGCGCCCAGGGCCACCGCGCACAGCAGGGCGCCAAGCAAGGGCTTGCCCGTCAGGCGCCAGGCCGCGCCAAGCCAGCCCGCGCGCTCCGCGCCCATCAGCGCCCGTGCCGAGGCCACGGAGAACGCCAGTTCGACGGCCACGGCCAGCAGCACCTCGCTGCCAAAGTACAGCCACGCCAGCGCACCCGCCCCCCCCAGCAGCGCCACGCCCACCACGAAGATCGCCACCACCGGCACGACCACCACGGCGGCTTCGTCGGCGCTTCCCGCGGCCTCCAGCGCGCCCGAGGCCGCGTCGCTCAGATCACCGCCCCATCCGGTGCCGCCAGCGCCATCTGCGGCCGGCGCGTCCCACTGCCCAGTCGCGCCCGCCCCGCCAAAGTCGCCGCCACCGCCGTTCAAGGGTGGCGCGGGGCCCTGCGGCCCCGGGCCGGCGGGCCAGCCCGCATCGGGTAGCAGGTCCAGCCCGTCGGGCGCATCGCTGCGCCGGCGCAGCAGCCATGCGGCCCACAGGCGCAGCACCAACAGATAGACCCCATATCCCACGCCCAGCGTGACCAGGTAGCGCAGCGCCAGCGACGGCACGCCCAGCGCCATCTGCGCATGGGACACCGCCCACATCACACCCAGGATCAGACTGCCGATGCACCAGCCGTGCAGCCGCAGGGCATGGCGCTGGCGCAGGCCCTCCTGCAGCCGCTGCGGCAGGCGCATGCCGCGCCACGAGGCGCCCGTGCGGCCGCGCACCCGGACCATGGAGGGAATCAGTCCTGCACCACCACGGGCACGCGCGGTGCCAGCGCGCACATCAGCTCGTAGCCGATGGTGCCGCCCGCTTGCGCTACCTCGTCGATGGGCAGCACGGCGCCGTTGGCGGCGCGGCCCCAGAGCGTGACCTCGGCCCCCAGCCCCGCGCCGGGCACGGGCGTGAGGTCCACGGCCAGCATGTCCATGCTCACGCGCCCGATGGTGCGCGTGCGCACCCCGTTCACCAGCACGGGCGTGCCGGTATCGCAGTGGCGCGGATAGCCGTCGGCATAGCCGCAGGCCACGATGCCGATGCCCAGCGGCCCCTGCGCCGTGAAGCGCGAGCCGTAGCCCACGGTGTCGCCCGCCTGCAGCTGCTGCACGCCGATGATGCGCGAAGCCAGCGTCATAGTGGGCTGCAGGTCCCAGTCGGCCGCGCGGCGCTCGGGATGGTCGGGCGCGCTGCCATACAGCACGATGCCCGCGCGCACCCAGTCCAGCCGCACCTGCGCATCACCGCCGTGGCGCAGCAGCGCGGCGCTGTTGGCGATGCAACGCTCGCCCGGCAGGTCCTGCGTGGCGGTCTGGAACGCCTGCACCTGGTGCGCGATGCCGCGCGGGCCGTCGGCGTCGCTGAAGTGGGTCATGCACGAGATTTCGTCCACCTGGGGCAGCGCGTTCAGGCGCGCCCAGGCGCTGCGGTAGCGCTCGGGCGTGAAGCCCAGGCGGTTCATGCCGGAGTTCATCTTGAGGAACACGCGGTGCGGCACCTGCGTCTTGTGCGCGGCCAGCCAGTCGATCTGCGCATCGCAGTGCACGGCATGCCACAGACCCAGGCGCGAGCACAGCTCCAGGTCGCGCGGCTCGAACACGCCCTCCAGCAGCAGGACCGGGCCGCGCCAGCCGAGAGCGCGCACGCGCTCGGCCTCGGCCAGGTCCAGCAAAGCGAAACCGTCGGCGGCGCGCAGGCCTTCGAACACGCGCTCGATGCCGTGGCCGTAGGCGTTGGCCTTGACCACCGCCCACACGCGCGCATCGGGCGCGGCACGGCGCGCGCGCTCCAGGTTGTGGTGCACGGCTGCGGGGTGGATGGTCGCAAGAATGGGGCGCGGCATGGGGGTGTTTCTACGGACTGGACGGGGGCCATTCTGGCACTGGGCGCGCAGGGTCGCGTGATATAACCGCCCGTCGCTCCTCGGAGTGTTTCGAATTTTCACAGGCCATCATTCCCGCTGATGGAGCCACCAGCCACCCGATGAAGCGCGGTTTCTACACCATCATGTCGGCGCAGTTTTTCAGCTCGCTGGCCGACAACGCATTGTTCGTGACCGCGGTGGAACTGCTGCGTACGAGCGGCGCGCCGGAGTGGCAGCGCGCGGCGCTGGTGCCCATGTTCGCGTTGTTCTACGTGGTGCTGGCGCCGTGGGTGGGCGCATTCGCCGACTCCATGCCCAAGGGGCGGGTGATGTTCATCAGCAATGCCATCAAGGTGGTGGGCTGCCTGATGATGCTGTTCGGCCACCACCCGCTGCTGGCCTACGCCGTGGTGGGCCTCGGTGCGGCGGCGTATTCGCCGGCCAAGTACGGCATCCTCACCGAGCTACTGCCCGCGTCGCAGCTGGTCAAGGCCAACGGCTGGATCGAGGGGCTGACCATCGCCTCCATCATCCTGGGCGTGCTCGTGGGCGGCCAATTGGTCGCACCCCACATCGCCGGCCACCTGCTGGCGCTGGACATGCCGGGCATCGATCTGGGCATCGACCTCGCGGCCGAAGCCGCCATCCTGGCGCTGGTGCCGGTGTACATGCTGGCGGCGTGGTTTAACCTGCGCATCCCGCACACGGGCGTGGAGATGCGCCCCCTGCCACCCAACCCGCTGGCGCTGTTGCCCGACTTCTGGACCTGCAACGGGCGCCTGTGGCGCGACAAGCTCGGGCAGATCTCGCTGTCCACCACCACGCTGTTCTGGGGGGTGTCGGGCAACCTGCGCTACATCGTGCTGGCCTGGAGCGCCGCGGCCCTGGGCTACAGCACCACGCAGGCCTCGGCCCTCGTGGGCGTGGTGGCCATCGGCACGGCCGCGGGCGCGGTGGCGGCGTCCCTGCACATGCGCCTGGACATGGCCACGCGCGTGATCCCGATGGGCATCGCCATGGGCCTGCTGGTGATCCTGATGAATGTCATCAGCAACATCTGGCTGGCCATTCCGTTCCTGATCCTGCTGGGCGGGCTGGGGGGCTTCCTGGTCGTGCCCATGAACGCGCTGCTGCAGCACCGCGGCCATAACCTGATGGGCGCGGGCCGCTCCATTGCCGTGCAGAACTTCAACGAGCAGGCCGCCATCCTGGGCATGGGGGCTTTCTACAGCCTGTCCACCAAGTTCGGGCTGTCGGCCTTCGGTGCCATCACGGCCTTCGGCATGCTGGTGGCGGGCGTGATGTGGCTGATCGGCCGCTGGCACGCGCACAACGTGCGCAGCCATCCCGAGGAAGTGGAGCACCTGCTCTCCATCGCCCGGCACGACCACCACTGAACCGGTGCGTGGGGCTACCCCTGCGCAGCCCCGCGCGCCCGCCGTCGCGCCGGCACAATGCGCCGCAAAGGCTGGGCGTCTTCGCGCCTTCACCACTCTGTTTTTGATAGCTGTTTGCGCTTGCCAGATAAGCGCTACGGCCACTTTTTGCATGCAATCTCCGCTTCCCGCCCTGGCCTTGCTGTTCAACGCCTTCATCTGGGGACTGTCCTGGTGGCCTTTCCGGCAGATGCACGGCGCGGGACTGCACCCGCTGTGGGCCACGGCGCTCATGTATGGGGCCATCCTCCTTGTGCTGCTGGCGCTGCGGCCGGGCATTTCCGCGCAGCTGCGGCAGCACCGGGCTCTGTGGTTGCTGGCGCTGTGCTCGGGCCTGAACAATGTGGCCTTCAACTGGGCCATCACCATTGGCGACGTGGTCCGCGTGATCCTGCTGTTCTATCTGATGCCAGCCTGGAGCGTGCTGCTGGCCTGGCGCTTCCTGGGCGAGCGGCCCACGCCGCAGGCGCTGGCGCGGCTGCTGCTGGCCTTCAGCGGCGTGCTGCTGGTGCTGTGGCCCGCCGAGGGCGGCCTGCCGCGTCTGCTCGCCGCCCTGACGCTGGCCGATCTGCTCGCGATCCTCGGCGGCTTCACGTTTGCCGTGACCAACGTCACCCTGCGCCGCCTGCACGCCGTCCCGGGCCAGGCGCGCATGGTCGCCATGTTCGGCGGCTGCATGCTCATGGCGCTGCTGGCGGCCCAGTTGGGCCGATCCCTGGGCGTGGTGCCGCCCTTTCCACCACTGAACGCCACCTGGGCCTGGGTGGCGGCGCTTCTGGCGGTCGTGCTGCTGGCCGGCAACTGGGCGCTGCAGTTTGGCGCCGCGCGCCTGGCGGCAGGGACGACGGCGATCATCATGCTGTCGGAGGTGGTGTTCGCCAGCGGCTCCTCGACGCTGCTGGGCGCTGCACAGCTGACGGGCGGGACCCTCGCCGGCGGCGCGCTGATCCTGCTGGCGGCCGGCTGGTCGGTCTGGCGGCCACGGGTGCATGCAGCAGGCACACCCCATGCCCCCAGTGATAAGGTGACGGACACACGACCGGAGGCCCCATGACCACTGCGTATGACTTCGACGCGACACGCATCGACGGCGCGCCCCAGCCACTGAGCGACTTCCGCGGTCAGGTGCTGCTCATCGTCAACACCGCCAGCGCCTGCGGCTTCACGCCGCAGTTCACCGGCCTGCAGGCGCTGCACGAACGCTATGGGCCGCGCGGGCTGGTAGTGCTCGGCTTTCCGTGCAACCAGTTCGGCCACCAGGACCCGGGCAGCAACGACGCCATCGCGGGCTTTTGCCAGCGCAACTATGGCGTGCAGTTTCCCATGATGTCCAAGATCGACGTCAACGGCAGCGACGCGCACCCGCTGTACCGCTGGCTCACCGCCGAAGCGCCCGGCGTGCTGGGCACCAAGGCGATCAAGTGGAACTTCACCAAGTTCCTGGTCGGCCGGGACGGCCAGGTGATCCGCCGCTACGCGCCGCAGGAGGCTCCCGAGAAGCTCACGGTCGACATCGAGGCAGCGCTGACGGCCTGAAGCCAAGCGGTTTTCACAAGCGGTCCAGCGCGACATACACGCTCCACAAAGGCCGCGGCAAGTACAGCCCCGATACCGGCCTCCGGGCCTGCCAAGACCAGCCAAGGCAGCAAGCGGGCCACGGCCCGCGATTCTCACCGTGCCATGCTGCGTGGGTACGCCGTGGGGCAGGTTTGCAGCGCGTGCAGGCCCGGCGCTGGACTGCGGCCGGCGGTCAGGACGGCCCATGGCAATCCATCCCCGCAGCGGAGGAGCAAAAAAGGTCAGGAGGAGAACGCGGCGCCTTCCAGCCCCTCGGCCGGGCAGTCACGCATCCGGGCCTCGACCTGGCGCAGCAGGTCGGCCAGAGTCTTGCCGGGCTCCTGGCGAAAGCGCTCGTCCAGCACCTTGAAGGCCGCGATGCGGTCGATGCGAAAGCCCCGGAAGTCATCGCGCAGCTCGCACCAGGCCGACAGCGTCCACACCTTGCCCCAGTAGAAGCAGCCCAGCGGCCGCACGCGCCGCAGGCTGGGCCGGCCCTGCACGTCGGCGTAGTCAAGCCGCACCACGTGGC
The DNA here is from genome assembly GCA_003755025.1 of Diaphorobacter nitroreducens. Classification (GTDB taxonomy): domain Bacteria; phylum Pseudomonadota; class Gammaproteobacteria; order Burkholderiales; family Burkholderiaceae_C; genus Diaphorobacter; species Diaphorobacter nitroreducens. The sequence goes on from RJVL01000002.1 coordinate 95,423, forward strand.
AGGACTGCACGGCCTCGCGCAGCGCCTGCAGCGCGGCCTGGGCGCGCGTATCCAGCCCAGAGCCCGGCGCGTAGAGCGCTTGCGCCTCGGCCGCCGCGCGCGCGGCGGGCGGCAGCACCGAGAGGATCTTGCCAAGCGCACCCTCGATCTCGCGCGCCATGCCGCCATCGACCCAGGTCTGCGCAAGCCGCGCGGCGGCCACGAGGGCGTTGGCCTCGCCCTGGCTGAACATCAGCGGCGGCAGCTCGAAGCCCGCGCCCAGGCGGTAGCCCACGCCGGCCTCGCCTTCAATGGGTATGCCCTGGTGCTGCAGGTCGGCCACGTCGCGGTAAATGGTGCGCAGCGACACTTCCAGCCGCCCGGCGAGAAAGGCGGCCGTGGACAGGCGCCGGCCCCGGATGAGCTGGACGATCTGGAACAGGCGGTCGGCACGGCGCATGGAATCTCAGGCCACGGAAGGAATGGTCCGCATGGTACGGTGCCGGGTGCCAGGCAGGACAGCGCCTGGGCCTGCACTCAGAGCAGCACGCCGATGTGCAGGGCGACGCACTCGGGCCCCTCGTAGCATTCGAAGTCGGTGTCGAAGCGGCGCAGCACCTCGGGATGTTCCTCGAAGTAGCGCCACGCGGCGGCCCAGGCGTCGAGCACCATCTGCGGCATGGACCCCTCGCAGTGGAACACCAGATAGCTGCCCGGCTGCACCTCGATGCGGGCCGCGCCCACCGGCGGATCGGCCTGCACGGCGGCCGACACGCCGGCCGTCACGTCGAAGGCGCCATGCTGATCGGACTCATAGGCACTGTAGACGCCGTAGAGGCGCCCGTCGGCCCCGGGGCCGGGCAACTGGCGCGCCCAGCTTTCGGTGAAGAATTGGTCCCACAGTGCGCCTATGCGCGCCCGTTCGGGTTGGGCCTCGTCTCGGTTGCAGGTGCGCACGGCAACGCCCGCCACGCTGAACGCCGGCACCTGGACGGTGATTGGGGTCATGGAAATCTCTCCTCAACGGAATCCAAGAACGCGCCGATGCTGCCGCCACCCTGCTGACAACGGGGTGTCAGCAGGCTGTGCGAGCCGGCGCCTCAGCGCGCCATGGCGTGCAGGCCGATGGTGTTGCCCTCGGTATCGCGCACGTGGGCGATGTACCCCATGCCCTGGGGCAGCTGCGTGCAGGCATCCACGACCTGGCCACCGGCAGGCACTACACGGGCCAAAGCCGCCTCCACGCTGGGTTCGCAGTCCAGGTAGATGCGCACGCCCGCGTCAGGCGCCGCGCGGCGCTGCGGGCCCGCCACCAGGCAGCCGCCCGTCGCGGGATCGTCCTTGGAGAACAGGGCCATGGGTTCGCCGCCGAAGTCTTCGCGGCGCATGGAGCGGTCCAGCATGCGCTCGTAAAAGGACTGCGCACGGCCGAGATCGGCGCACGGGATCTCGAACCAGTTGATGGCCTGGCTGGATGAGGGGGTGGTCATGGAGGGGCTCCTTGAAAGCATGTTGCGAAGGACTCCATGCTGCGGGGAAGCTGCTGACAGCGTCGTGTCAGCAGCCTGTCACCACCCCTCGCGCCGCGCTCAGGCGCCCGGTGCGCGGCGCTGGCGTGCCCGCTCGAGCATCTGCGCAGCCTGCCGAGCGGGCAGGCCGTACATGTCGGCAAAGGCCTCGGGGGTCTGGCCGCTGGCCTCGAAGGCACGCAGCAGCGCCTCGGCCTTGGCATCGCGCTCGGCCACCTCGGCAAAGGCCTCATCGAGCAGGGCGTTGGCCTTCTCGTCGCGGCCGCGCACCAGCGCGTCATAGGCCTCGCGCGTGAGGCCGCTGGCCTCGAACGCCTGGGCAATGCGCCGGCGCAGCTTGGCCGTCAGATCATCGCCGTCCTGCGGCTTGCGCCGGCGGAACACCTCCAGCAGCGCGTGGTGCACATGCTCGGGCGCCATGTCCTCCACAGGCTGGCCCTGCAGGTCGTGCCGCTTCATACCCTGGGCCACGGCATTCAGGTAGCGCGTGGAGCGTGTGTGGATGGACAGGGCGAGCTTGAGCGCGTCCTTGTCGATGGCTTCGCCATGCGCGGCCAGCAGGTCCTGGAAGATGCCGCGCTTGAGCGGCAGGAACTGCGCACCGAACAGGTGCGGATACCAGCCCGCCAACTGCTCCAGCAGCGGGTGCGTACGGCGGGGTGCACCCGCCGCGGGGCCGCCCTTGGCGCCGGCCTGGGGCGCATCGCCTGCGGCCTGCGCTCCCGGCTCACGCCGCCCCCCCGCGCGGCCACGGCCGCCGCGGCGATTGGCCCTGGGCGCGCCTGCGGCGCCGCTGTCAGCGGCAGGTGCCGGGCTGGCCGACGCGGGGCTCTCCGGTGTCGCATGGCCTTCGGCCGCGGGGACCGCAGCAGCGATGGGTGGCACGCCTTCTTCGTGGATCGGAGCGGGTGCGTTCACGGTGTCGTTCATGGCTCGAAAGCGCGCGGCCGGGCCCCGAAAGCCCGCCCCGCGCGGCGGTCAAAACCCGCCATCATGCCAGCAATGCGGCGTCCAGCACCTCCACCCAGTGCTTCACGGGAATGCCCGTGCCGCTTTGCAGGTGGGTGATGCAGCCCATGTTGGCAGAGAGGATGGCCGCAGGCGGCTGCTCGGTGAAGGCCTCGCCCAGCGCGCCCAGCTTGCGGTCGCGCAGCTGGTACGACAGTTCCGGGTTGAGCACCGAGTAGGTGCCGGCCGAGCCGCAGCACAGGTGCGACTCGGTGCGCGCCACGCGCAGCTCGAAGCCCAGCGCCGCCAGGTGCCGCTCCACCCCGCCGCGCAGCTTCTGCCCGTGCTGCAGGGTGCAGGGCGGGTGGTAGGCCAGCGGGGCCGCGGGAGGCTGGACGCGCCCGCGAAGGCGCTCCACCAGATCGGGCAGCAGTTCCGACAGATCGCGCGTGAGGGCGCTCACCCGCGCCGCCTTCTCGGCGTACTGCGCGTCGTTGCGCAGCAGGTGGCCGTATTCCTTCACGGTGACGCCGCAGCCCGAGGCATTCATGACGATGGCCTCCACCTCGCCGCGTTCCACATAGGGCCACCAGGCGTCGATGTTGGCGCGCATCTGGGCGAGGCCCCCTTCCTGATCGTTCAGGTGGAACTTGACCGCGCCGCAGCAGCCCGCCTCGCGCGCCACCACGGTCTGTATGCCTGCAGCATCCAGCACGCGCGCCGTGGCATTGTTGATGTTGGGCGCCATGGACGGCTGCACGCAGCCCTCCAGCAGCAGCACCTTGCGCGCATGGCTGCGCGTGGGCCAAGCACCCGCGTCCTGGCGCGGCGGCACCTTGGCGCGCAGGCGCTCGGGCAGCAGGCCGCGCACGGCCTGGCCCACCTTCATTGCCGGGCCGAACAGCGGGGACGGTAACCCTTCCTTGAGCATCCAGCGGGCCGCCGCCTCGCCGCGCGGGCGCGGCACCTTTTCCTCGACGATGCGCCGGCCGATGTCCACCAGATGCCCGTACTGCACGCCGCTCGGGCAGGTGCTCTCGCAGTTGCGGCAGGTCAGGCACCGGTCCAGGTGCAACTGCGTCTTGCGCGTGGGCTCGGCCCCTTCCAGCACCTGCTTGATGAGGTAGATGCGCCCGCGCGGTCCGTCCAGCTCATCGCCCAGCAACTGGTAGGTGGGGCAGGTGGCAGTGCAAAAGCCGCAGTGCACGCATTTGCGCAGGATGGCCTCGGCCTCCTGCCCTTCGGGCGTGCCCTGGTACTGGGGTGCGAGCTGGGTCTGCATGGTGTGTCGTGGAGATCGTGGAGGGTTAGCGGCGCGCGGGGGCGTCTTCGGCGGGTGCGGGGGCGCAGCGCGCGCGCCACAGCTGGGCCAGGCGCTGGCGATCGGCGGCGAGGGGGGGCAGCGACAGCGCCAGCAGGATGGACGCCAGCGGCACCACCCAGATGAAGCCCACGTACTTGAAGCCCGCCGCGCCGACCACGCCGCCGGCGGTGAACATGCCCAGCAGGCTGGCGAACATGCGCAGGCGCGTCTTGTTGGCATGCACCTGCGACTCGCGCGGCGTGCCGCTGCGGTTCCAGTACAGGGCCTTGCCCATCTCGATGCCGAGGTCGGTGACGATGCCCGTCATGTGCGTGGTGCGGATCTGGGCCGAGGACATCTTGGTCACCACCGCGTTCTGCAGCCCCATGATGTAGGCCAGCAGCAGCACCGTGAGGGGCACGGCGAACGGCGTACGCCAGCCCAGCGTGATGGCCCCCATCAGGCCGAACAACAGCATCAGCACCGCCTCCAGCAAGAGCGGCAGCGCAAAGCCGCTGCGCAGGTGCTGGTGGCGCGCCCAATTGACGAGGATCGCCGTGGAGCCCGCGCCCGACATGAACGCCCACAGCGTGCCGATGGCGCTGAGCACCAGCGTCATGTTGCCCAGCACCAGGTTGTCGGCCACCAGCGAAAGGAAGCCCGTCATGTGCGAGGTGTACATGTGCACGACCAGAAAGCCCCCCGCGTTGATCGCTCCCGCGTTGAACGCCAGCAGCAGGCCCAGCGTGCGGTTGGTGACCGTGGTGCGGTGCCGCCCGGTCAGGTGGCGCAGCAGGCGCATGGCTAGACGAGGCGCCCGGGGTTGAAGATGCCGGCCGGGTCGAACGCCTGCTTGAGCCGCTGGTGGATCGCAGCGAGCGCCGCAGAATTTGCATCAAAAATGGCTCTAGCGCTTATCCCATCTGCGCTAGCAGCTATGAATAGAGAAGCACTACCCCCCACCTCGGCGGCCAGTGCTTGCAGCGCATCGCCGTGCTGCGGCAGCGCCTGCACCCAGCGCAGACCGCCGTGCCACTCCACCAGCGGGGGCGCCACGCCCGCGGGCAATGCCAGCACGGGCGCGGTCTGGGGAACCGACAGGCGCCACAGCGCATGGTCCGCCGCGCGCGCGGCGAACCAGGGCAGGCGCTGGTCGCGGCAAGCCTGCCAGTCGTCCGGCACGGTGGGAGCGTCTTGCAACTCACCTCCCATGCTGCGGCAGGCGGCCTGCACCGCCGCCTGCGCGCCACGCAGGCGCACGTAGAGCTGGCCGCGGCCCGCATCCTCGACCCAGCAGCTGGCGTTGAGCGGCAGCGGCTGGCCGCCCCAGGCGTTGAGGCGGCGCAGCGCCTCGGCCTGGTCGCAGTCAAAGCGCAGCGTGGCCTCCGCCGGCGGCACCGGCAGCACCTTCAGGCTGACCTCGGTGATCACGCCGAGCTGCCCCCAGGCCCCGGCCATGAGGCGCGAGACGTCATAGCCCGCCACGTTCTTCATCACCTGCCCGCCAAAGCGCAGCAGCTCGCCGCGCCCGTTGATGATCTCCACGCCCAGCACGTAGTCGCGCACCGCACCCACGCTGGCGCGCGCCGGCCCCGACAGGCCGGCCGCCACCATGCCCCCCACGGTGCCGCCTTCGGCAAAGCGTGGCGGCTCAAACGGCAGGCTCTGGCCATGGCGCGCGAGCAGCGCCTCCAGCTCTGCCAGCGGCGTGCCGGCGAGCGCGGTCACCACCAGTTCGCTGGGCTCGTAGCTCACGATGCCGGCCAGGGGCCGCATGTCCAGCGGCTCGCCGGCATGCTGCGGCGCGCCCGGGCCATGGAAGTCTTTGGTGCCTCCGCCGCAGATGCGCACGGCGCTGCGGCGGTCTGCGCTGTCGCGCACGCGGTCGATGATCTGGCGAAGGGCTGCGTCCATCCGGCGATGGTACTGCCCTGCCCTTTCAGGCGGCCGTGGCGCAGGTTTGATTTTTTTGAACGCGCGGCGTGAATGGCGCTGGCAGCCATGCGCGCCGCAGGGGTCAGCGCTGGCCGACCTCGCACCAGGCCACGGGCAACCCCGCCACGGCCACGCGGGTGGACAGCACCTGCCCCGACTGAGGCCAGCGCGCCAGCTCATCGGCACTGCGGCCCTTGCGTGCAGAGGTGACGAACAGCGTGTGTCCGTCCGGCCCACCGACGCAGGGCATGGTGGGGCAGGACAGCGGCGTGGGCAGCTCGGCCAGCACCTCACCGCGCGGCGACAAGCGCAGCACGCGCGCGCCCTCGTACAGCGCGCACCAGTAGGCGCCTTCGACATCCACAGCGGCACCGTCCGGGCGGCCGCCATAGGGGACTGCCTCATCGCGCGTCGCAAAGCGGTGCAACACACGCGGCGCCCCGATGGGCTCCAACTGCGCGTTGCAGTCCCAGGCGCGGATGGTGTGCGAGGGCGTGTCGCTCCAATACAGCGTGCGCCCGTCCGGCGACCAGGCTAGGCCGTTGGCGGTGGCCACGCCGTCCAGCATGCGGCGCACCGTGGGAGCATCGGGGCCGGCCTGGTCCCGGCCGCGCAGGTCGATGCAGTACAGCGCAGCGACGGGCTGGCGCGGGCCCTGGGCGGGCTCATGCACCGTGCCCACCCACAGGCGCCCGAGCGCGTCGCACTTGCCGTCGTTGGCACGCTCGGTCGCCGGGTCGATGGGCAAGTGCGCCAGCGTGAGGAGCGGCCCGCCCCAGCGCGGCGCGTGGCAGATGCGGTCGCGCAGCGCCACCACCAGGCCTGCGGGTGTGCCCCCTTGGCGCGCCGGCGCGATGCAGCCGGGCTCGGCCGGCAGGGGCCAGCATTGCGCATCGCTTCCGTGCGCGCCGCTGCGCCACAGCGCGCGGCCAGCGATGTCCACCCAGTACAGACGGGACTCCAGGGGGTGCCAGAAGGGAGATTCGCCGAGTTGCGCGGGCGCGGCGGCCAGGGGTGTCCAGGCAGTGTTCATGCAGGCATTATTGGCCCCGGGCCTGCGCGCCGCCCAAAGAAAAGGCCCGCCAAGGGCGGGCCCAAAAACGGGACAGGGAGTTGCTCGCTTGTCATCGGGGGCGCCGCGCCACCACGCGGCGCCCGCCGTTCAACGCCGCTCAGCGGTGGTAGGCCGTCTCGCCATGGGAGGTGATGTCCAGGCCCTCGCGCTCGGCTTCCTCGCTCACGCGCAGGCCCACCAGCAGGTCGGCGACCTTGTAGGCGATGAAGGACACCACGCCCGACCACACGATGGTGAACAGCACGCTCTTGACCTGCACCCACACCTGCGCGCCCATGCTGAAGGTGTCGGGCGTCAGGCCGCCGGTGCCGCCCAGGCCCTGGGCCGCGAACACGCCGGTGAGGATGGCGCCCACGATGCCGCCCACGCCATGCACGCCGAACACGTCAAAGGCATCGTCCACGTTCAGCATCTTCTTCAGGCCGCCCACACCCCACAGGCAGACCAGGCCGGCGATCAGGCCGATCGCGATGGAGCCCATGGGGCCCACGAAGCCCGCGGCGGGCGTGACCGCCACCAGGCCGGCCACCGCGCCCGAGGCCGCGCCCAGCATGGAGGCCTTGCCCTTGTGCAGCGCTTCGCCGGCGATCCACGACAGCGTGGCGGCCGAGGTGGCCAGAACGGTGTTCACGAAGGCCAGGCCCGCAACGGCGTTGGCGGCCCCTGCAGAGCCGGCGTTGAAGCCGAACCAGCCCACCCACAGCAGCGAGGCGCCCACCATGGTCAGCGTGAGCGAGTGCGGAGTGAACGCTTCGCGGCCAAAGCCGATGCGCTTGCCCACCATGTAGGCACCCACCAGGCCCGCGATACCGGCATTGATGTGCACCACGGTGCCGCCCGCAAAATCGAGCGCGCCGTCGGCCGCCAGTAGGCCGCCACCCCACACGATGTGGGCCATGGGCACGTAGCTGAAGGTGAACCACAGCAGCGCGAAGATGAGCACGGCCGCAAAACGCATGCGTTCCGCAAAGGAGCCCACGATCAGCGCCACGGTGATGGCCGCGAACGTGCCCTGGAAGGCGATGAACACGTATTCAGGAATGGTCGCCAGCGCACCAAAGGTTTCCTGGCTCACGCCCTTCAGGAAAAGCTTGGACAGGTCGCCCACGAATTGGCCCTCGCCGGAGAACGCGAGGCTGTAGCCATAGATGGACCACAGCAGCGACACCAGGGCAAAGATCACGAACACCTGCATCAGCACGGACAGCATGTTCTTGGTGCGGCCCAGCCCCCCGTAGAACAAGGCCAGGCCCGGGATGATCATCAGGATCACGAGCAGCGTGGAGGTCAGCATCCAGGCGGTGTCGCCCGAGTCCACCTTGGGCGCGGCGGGCGCCTCTGCCGCTGCCGCGGGTGCGGGTGCCGCAGCAGGTGCTGCGACGGGCTCGGCAGCGGGCGCAGGCGCGGGGGCGACGGCCACGGGCTCCGAAGCCGCCGCGGCCGCGTCGGGTGTCTGGGCCAGCGCGCCGGCGCCACCGGCCAGCAGGCTTGCACCGATCAGTAGGGAAGCAAATAGTTTTTTCATGGCAGATCTCTGGGTCGGGAGGGACGAATGCCTGTGCGGCGCGCGCTCACAGGGCTTCCTGGCCGGTCTCGCCGGTGCGAATGCGCACCACCTGCTCCAGGTGCGCCACGAAGATCTTGCCGTCGCCGATCTTGCCGGTGCGGGCCGCGCCTTCGATGGCCTCAATGACGCGTTCCACCAGCTCGTCGGCCACGGCGGCCTCGATCTTCACCTTGGGCAGGAAGTCCACGACGTACTCGGCGCCGCGGTACAGCTCGGTATGGCCCTTCTGGCGGCCAAAGCCCTTCACCTCGGTCACGGTGATGCCCTGCACGCCGATGTCCGACAGGGACTCGCGCACCTCGTCGAGCTTGAAGGGTTTGATGATGGCGGTGACCATTTTCATGATCGATTCCTTGTCGAGAGTTAGAGGGTCTTGGTGAGGGAGACGATCAGGCGGGCCTTGTTGGCATCGCCGAAGAAGCCCTTCTTGTTGGCTCCGGCAACCGCCGCGGACAACGACAGGCCGGCGCCGAAGTCGTAGGCGCCGCCCACGCTATAGTCCACGTAGTTGGGCACGCCCAGATCCTTGATATCGCTGGCAAAGCGCGTGTAGCCCACGGACGCCTTCAGCGTGACGCTGGGCGCAACCTCCTGCGCAAACGCCAGGTTCAGGTAGCCCGTGTTGCGCCCACGGTTGCTGGAGGTCTTGGCGCCCGCCCAGCCGAAGTAATCCTTGGACACGGTGTGCGAGTACTTGGCCGTGAACGGGCCGTACGTGGCCGCACCGTACAGCTCGGTGGTGTTGCCGTTGGTGTTGCCCGGGTACACATACGTGAGCGCGCCCACATCCAGGTCCACCTCACCGGCCTTGAACTTGTAGCCGCCGTAGAAGTCGGCCTCGATGGAGTTGCCGGACAGCCAGTCCACGCTGGAGTTCCAGTTGCCCACGTAGAAGCCGCTGTCGCCAAAGCTGTAGTCGAACCCGCCCTGGATGGCCGGGTTCACGGCCTTGATGCGGTTCACGTCCTGGTCCTGGCCGCGGAACTTGTAGTTGCTGGTCAGCGACACATTGGCCGTGAGCTGGGCGCTGGCAAGGCCCGGTACGGCGACGGCCGCAAAAGCGAGGGCCAGGGTCTTGAGGGAAAAGCGGTGCATGGTTCCTCCAGTGTTGGGCGACGGTTGACACCCCCTCAATGCATGGACCGTGCCACCCCGAAATCCGCCCCGCGACGGCCTGCCGGGTACCATCCTGAGGCATACGTGCAGTCACAGGGGTTGCAGCCCGGCGCATTTCGCACCAGCCTGGTGCAGGGCGGCCCCCCTTGCGCATCCGTCGCCATGGTTGCACGCACATGCCTGGGGAGATCCGTTGCGATGAGTCTTGCTTTGGTGCAAAGCCGCGCCCTGCTGGGCCTGCACGCGCCCGCCGTTACTGTGGAAGTACACCTGGCCAACGGGTTGCCCAGCTTCGCGCTGGTGGGCCTGGCCGATGTCGAGGTCAAGGAGGCGCGCGAGCGCGTGCGCTCCGCGCTGCAGAACGCCGGGCTGGAATTCCCGGCCAACAAGAAGATCACCGTGAACCTGGCGCCGGCCGATCTGCCCAAAGACTCCGGCCGCTTCGACCTGCCGATCGCGCTGGGCATCCTGGCCGCGAGCGGGCAGATCGACGCGGCCCGGTTGGACGGCTGGGAGTTCGCCGGCGAGCTATCGCTGTCGGGCCTGCTGCGCCCGGTGCGCGGCGCCCTGGCGACCAGCTTGGCGCTGCGCGCGCTGGCGCAGCCCGTGCGCACGGTGCTTCCCCCCGGCAGCGCCGAAGAAGCTGCGCTGGTGCCGGGCACCGAGATCTACCGCGCGCACCACCTGTTGGACGTGGTACGCCAGTTCGTGCCCGTGCCCCCGCCGAACGATGATGGCGCGGACGACGGCGGTTGGCAGCGGCTGCAACCCGCGCCGCCGGCCCCGGCCACCGATGGCCCGGACCTGGCCGACGTGAAGGGGCAGGCCGCGGCCAAGCGCGCACTGGAGATCGCTGCCGCAGGCGGGCACGGGCTGCTGCTCGTGGGGCCTCCGGGCTCGGGCAAGTCCATGCTGGCCCAGCGTTTTGCCGGGCTGCTGCCCCCGATGGGGGTGGAGCAAGCGCTGGAGAGCGCGGCCATTGCCAGCCTGGCCGGGCGCTTCAGCCCCGCACAGTGGATGCAGCGCACCACAGCCAGCCCGCACCACAGCTGCAGCGCGATCGCGCTGGTGGGCGGGGGCTCGCCGCCGCGCCCGGGCGAGATCTCGCTCGCGCACGAAGGCGTGCTGTTCCTCGATGAATTCCCCGAATTCGCCCGCAGCGCCCTGGAAGCGCTGCGCGAGCCGCTGGAGAGCGGGCGCATCACCATTGCCCGGGCGGCGCAGCGCGCCGAGTTCCCGGCGCGCTTTCAGCTCGTGGCGGCCATGAACCCCTGCCCCTGTGGTTTTGCGGGCTCGCACCAGCGCGCCTGCCGCTGCACACCCGACCAGATCGCGCGCTACCAGGGCAAGCTCAGCGGCCCGCTGCTGGACCGCATCGACCTGCATGTGGAGGTGCCCGCGCTGCCGCCCGAGGAACTGCTGGGCGCCCCGCCCGGCGAACCCAGCGGCGCCGTGCGCGAACGCGTGGCCCGCGCGCACGAACGAGCGCTCCAGCGCCAGGGCAAGGCCAACCAGGCATTGCAGGGCCAGGAGCTGGAACAGATGGCGGCGCTGGACACCGCGGCCGCGCGGTTCCTGCAGGCCGCGGCGGCGCGCCTGGCGTGGTCGGCGCGCAGCACGCACCGGGCCCTCAAGGTTGCACGTACTATTGCCGATCTATCGGGCTGCGGGACCGTGGGCGCCGCCCATGTGGCCGAAGCCGTGCAATACCGGCGCGCCCTGCGCGCACCGGCGTGACGCTCCACCGCTGCCCTTCCTTGTTTGAATCCTCCTGAAAATCCTATGAAAAACCTCAGCATCGGCACCCGCCTGGGAGGCGGCTTCGCCCTTGTCCTGCTGCTGATGGCCCTGATGACGGCCTTTGGCGTATGGCGCCTGCAGACCGTGGCGCAAGCCACCAACGAGATGACGCAGCAACCCCTGGCGGTGGAGCGCATGATCAGCGACTGGTACCGCTATGTGTACAGCGCGGCGCGGCGCACCTCGGCCATCGTCAAGAGCACGGACCCTTCGCTCGGCCAGTTCTTCGCGGCAGACACCGCCACCTCCACGCGCGAATCGGCCGAGCTGCAAAAGCGTATCGAGACGCTGCTCACCAGCGACGAGGAAAAGGCCCTGTGGGCCGACATTCAGAAGGCGCGCGTGACCTACCTGTCCTCGCGCGACCAGGCCGTGAAGGCCAAGGCCGAGGGCCAGCTGGAGGAGGCCGAACGCCTGCTCACCCAGGTGTACCTGCCCGCCACCGACCAGTACGTGGCGCTGATCCAGCGCCTGCTGGACATGCAACGCTCCCGCATCGACGCCACGGCGCAGGGGATCAATGTCACCTATGGGCAAAGCCGGCTGTGGCTGATCGTGCTGGGCGTGCTCGGCCTGGGCGCAGGCGCCCTGTGCGCATGGTGGCTCACACGCGGCATCACGCGGCCGCTGGCGCAGGCCGTGCAGGTGGCGCGCGCCGTGGCGGCCAACGACCTCACCAGCCGCGTGCAGGTCGATTCGCGCGACGAGACCGGCCAGCTGCTGCAGGCGCTGCAGGAGATGAACGCCAGCCTGTCGCAGGTGGTGGCGCGCGTGCGCTCGGGCACCGACGGCATCGCCACGGCGTCCAGCCAGCTCGACGCAGGCAACCAGGACCTGTCCTCGCGCACCGAGGAGCAGGCCAGCTCGCTGCAGGAAACCGCCGCCTCGATGGAGCAGCTGACCAGCACCGTGCGCCAGAACGCCGACAACGCGCGCCAGGCCAACCAGTTGGCCTCCTCCGCCGCGCAGACGGCCACGCAGGGCGGCCAGGTGGTGGCCGGCGTGGTGCAGACCATGGGCGCCATCAACGCCAGCAGCCGCAAGATCAGCGACATCATCGGCGTGATCGACTCGATCGCCTTCCAGACCAACATCCTGGCGCTGAACGCCGCGGTGGAGGCCGCACGCGCCGGCGAGCAGGGCCGCGGCTTTGCCGTGGTGGCCGGCGAGGTGCGTGCACTGGCACAGCGCAGCGCGGCTGCCGCCAAGGACATCAAGGGCCTGATCGGCGACTCGGTCGCCAAGGTGGAGGAAGGCTCCCACCAGGTCGAGGAAGCCGGCCGCACCATGGACGCCATCGTGCAGAGCGTGCAGCGCGTGAGCGACCTGGTGGCCGAGATCACCGCCGCCAGCCAGGAGCAGAGCGCGGGCATCGAGCAGGTGCACCAGGCCATCACGCAGATGGACCAGGTCACGCAGCAGAACGCCGCACTGGTGGAGGAAGCCACCGCCGCCACGGGCTCGCTCAAGGCCCAGGCTGGCCAGTTGGCCCAGGCAGTGAGCGTGTTCCGCGTGGAAGGCCTGCAGGCCGCCCAGACGGCAACGGCAGCGGCAGCGCCCGCCCCCCTCCGCCGGCCCGCACCGGCCACAACGACCACAACGACCAAGCCCCCCGCAGCAGCGCGCACGCTGGCGGCGCCCGCCCGCCCACCGGCAGCGGCCAAGGCGGCCCCGGCCGCCGCGCGCCACAGCGACGACGATTGGGAAGCCTTCTGAGCGCCCCGGGCGGGGATAACCCACCCGCCTCGTTTTGCTACGTTATTTATAGCTGCTAGCGCTTATATAACAAGCACTACAGCCCAAAAATGCAGTAAAGCAACCAGGCGCAGCCCCGATGCCGGGCGTCAAACGAACATGCCGCCCGATGCCTCGATGCGCTGTGCGTTCACCCAGCCCGTGCCCGGCTGCAGCAGCGCAGCGATCACGCCACCGATGTCGTCCGGCAGGCCCACGCGGCCCAGCGCGGTCTGGCCGGCGATGAAGGCGTTGAGCTGCGCGTTGTCGCGCACGGCGCCGCCGCCAAAATCCGTCTCGATCGCGCCAGGCGCAACCACGTTCACGGCAATGCCGCGCGCGCCCAGTTCCTTGGCCAGGTAGCGCGTCAGCACCTCCACCCCGCCCTTCATCGCCGCATAGGCCGCGTAGCCCGGTAGCGCGAACCGCGCCAGGCCCGACGACACGTTCAGGATGCGCCCGCCGTCGTTCATCAGCGGCAGCAGCTTCTGTGTGAGGAAAAACACGCCCTTGAGGTGGATGTTGACCATGTCGTCGAACTGCGCCTCGGTGGTCTCCATGAAGCTGGCATACACGCCCACGCCCGCGTTGTTCACGAGGAAGTCGAAGCGCTCGCGCTGCCAGTGCCGCACCAGCACGTCGCGCACCTGGCCTGCGAAAGCGGTGAAGGTGGCGCTGGCCGCCACGTCCAGGGGCAGCGCCACGGCGCGGCGGCCGAGGGCCTCGATCTCTGCGACGACGGCCTGCGCCTCGGCGGCCTGGCTGCGGTAGGTCAGGATCACATCGGTGCCGGACCGCGCCACGTGCAACGCGGCATTGCGGCCCAGTCCCCGGCTGCCGCCGGTGATGAGGGCGATGGCCGGACGGGCGGCCATGCCGGCGGTGGCCGTAGAGGAGGAAGAAGATGCGGCGTGGGTCATGGCGGGAACCTTTCAGTGAGGAGTGAGAAGCAGTGAGCGGACTCTATTGATCCGCGCTGCATCCATAAATCACTGAAAATTGATCGCATCGTTCTTTGGATACGAACAATGAGCCCGTTTGACCGCATGCACATCTTCGTCCGCGTGGCCGAGCTGGCCAGCTTCACGCAGGCCGCCGAAGCGCTGGGCATCCCCAAGGCAAGCGCCTCCACCGCCGTGCAGCAACTCGAAACCCAGCTCGGCACGCGCCTGCTGCACCGCACCACCCGGCGCGTCCAGCTCACGCAGGACGGGCAGGCCTATTACGAGCGGTGCAAGGATCTGCTAGCGGACGTGGACGAACTGCAGTCCATGTTCCAGCACCTCGACGGCGCCGGCCTGAGAGGACGCGTGCGCATCGACATGTCCACCGGCATGGCGCGCAACGTGGTGGTGCCCCGCCTGCCCGAACTGCTGGCGCGCCACCCCGGTCTGGAGATGGAGCTGAGCAGCACCGAGCGCCGCGTGGACGTGGTGCGCGAGGGCTTCGACTGCGTGCTGCGCACGGGCGCCGTGGTGGACAGCAGCCTGGTCGCGCGCCCGCTGGGGCTGGCGCGGCTGGTCAACTGCGCCAGCCCGGCCTATCTGCGCGCGCATGGCACGCCACGCTCGCTCGCCGACCTGCCGGGCCACCGGCTGGTGCATTTCGTGAACACGCTGGGCGCCCGCTCTGCAGGCTTCGAGGCCGTGGTGGATGGCGCACTCGTGCTCACCCCCATGCAGGGCGCCCTCACGGTGAACAATGCCGAGGCCTACATGGCCGGCTGCCTGGCGGGGCTGGGCCTGATCCAGGTGCCGCACCTGGGCGTGGTGGACCTGCTGGCGCGCGGCGATCTGGTCGAAGTGCTGCCGCAACTGGCCGCCCCGCCGATGCCGCTCACGCTGATGTACGCCAACCGCCGCAACCTGCCGCGGCGCGTGCGCACGGTGATGGACTGGCTGGCGCAGGTGGTGGCGGAGCATCTGGCGCAGGTGGCCGCCGCCTGAACGGCCTGGCCCCCACGTGTCCCTGGGCCGCTAGACGCCCAGGTACTGCCGCCGCGCCGCGGCGTCGCCCGCGAGCTGCGCCATCCCGGCGCTGTACACGATGCGGCCCTGCTCCAGCACGCAGGCGCGGTCGGCCACGGCCTCGGCGAAGGGCAGGTTTTGCTCGCTCAGCAGGATGCCGATGCCCTGGGCCTTCAGCGCGCGGATGGTGCGCGCCATCTGCTGCACGATGACCGGCGCCACGCCCTCCGAGGGCTCGTCCAGCAGCACCAGCAGCGGCTGGCCCATGAGGGTGCGCGCCACGGTCAGCATCTGCTGCTCTCCGCCGCTCATGCGCCCGCCGGGGCGGTCGGGCATTTCGCCCAGGTTGGGGAACAGCGTGAACAGCCGCTCGGGCGTCCACAGCGGCGCGGGCGTGCCGTCCGGCCAGTGGCGGGGTTTTTGGCGGCCCACCTCCAGGTTCTCCAGCACCGTGAGGTCGGTGAAGATGCGCCGGTCCTCGGGCACGTAGCCCAGGCCGCGCCGCGCGATGGCGTGCGGCGGCTGGCGGTCGATGCGCTGGCCCAGGAATTCGATGCGCCCGCTGCGCCGCTCCAGCAGGCCGGCAATGCCCTTGAGCGTGGTGGACTTGCCCGCGCCGTTGCGCCCCATCAGGGCCACCACCTCGCCGGGCCCCACGCTCAGCGATACGCCGTGCAGGATGTGGGCCGCGCCGTACCAGGCGTGCAGGTCTGCCACCTCCAGCAAGGGTGTTTTTGCTTCTAGAACTTTGCTGGGCAAGTGCAAGGCGCTATCGTTTTGATTCGTCATGCCGACTCCAGTGCCAGCCCCGTGCCCAGGTAGGCGGCCTGCACCCGCGCGTCGTCCTGGATCTGCTGCGGCGTGCCTTCGGCCAGCAGCTGGCCGCGCACCAGCACGGCCACGCGGTCGGCCAGGCCGAAGACCACGTCCATGCTGTGCTCGGTGAACAGCACGCCCATGTGCCGTTCGCGCGCGATGCGCTGCACCAGCTGCATGAGCGCCAGGCGCTCGGCCGGTGCCATGCCGGCGGTGGGCTCGTCCATCAGCAGCAGCGCCGGGGCGTGCGCCAGCGCCATGGCCAGCTCCACGCGC
This sequence comes from Diaphorobacter nitroreducens, assembly GCA_003755025.1. Classification (GTDB taxonomy): domain Bacteria; phylum Pseudomonadota; class Gammaproteobacteria; order Burkholderiales; family Burkholderiaceae_C; genus Diaphorobacter; species Diaphorobacter nitroreducens. Next base: position 111,468 of record RJVL01000002.1, read on the forward strand.
TTGACGTCGCCGTAGGCCAGCGTGCTGCACGGGCGCTGCGCCTGGGCAGCCATGCCCACCTGCTCCAGCAGCGCCAGGGCATCCTGCGGGCGGTGCGCATCGGCACGGCGCCACCAGCGCCAGGCGTGCCGGTCGTGCGACAGCAGCGCCATCTGCACGTTCTGCAGCACGGTGAAGCTGGCGAAGGTCTGCGCGATTTGGAAGGTGCGGCCCACGCCGCGCCGCCAGACGGCGCGCGGCGCCAGGCCGGTGATGTCCTGCCCCTGCAGCAGCACGCGCCCATCGTCCGGGGGGAGCTGCCCGCCCACCAGGTTGAAGGTGGTGCTCTTGCCCGCACCATTGGGGCCGATCAGCGCCAGCAGCTCGCCGGCCTGCAGCGCGAACGACACGCCCTGCACGGCCTGCACGCCGCCGAAGGACTTGCGCAACCCCTGGACCTGCAGCAGGCTCATGGCGCGCCCTCCTGCGCTTTGTTTTTGATAGCTGCTCGCGCTTGCCACATCTGCGCAAAACCCGAGATTCCTTGAGGAAACAGCAGCACCAGCAGCAGCATGATGCCGCCCAGCAGCGCGCGCCAGTAGTCAGTACTGCGCGCTACGGTGTCATGCAGCCAGGTGAACACACCCGCGCCCACCACCGGCCCGGCCAGCTGCTGCATGCCGCCCAGCAGCACCATCACCAGCCCGTCCACCGAGCGCGACACGCCCAGCGCATCGGGCGCCACGCTGCCTTTGGAAAACACGTACAGCGCCCCCGCCAGACCGGCCAGCAGCCCCGCCACCACGAAGGCGGCCCACTGCACGCCGCGCACGTCGATGCCAATGGCGTCGGCCCGCAACGCCGAGTCGCGCGCCGCGCGCAGCGCCCAGCCCAACGGCGCAAACAGCATGCGCCGCAGCAGGTAGATGCCCGCCACGGCCAGCGCCAGCACCAGCCAATAGAAGCCCGCGCCCTGCGCGGCCCACTGCGGCGGCCACACGCCGGTGATGCCGTTGCTGCCGCCGGTGAACCCGTCCCACTGGTAGGCGATGGCCCAGGTGATCTGTGCGAACGCCAGCGTCAGCATGGTGAGCGACACGCCCGACAGGCGCACGCAGAACCAGCCGTACACCAGCGCGCCCACCGCCGCCACCAGCGGCCCCAGCAGCAGCGCCGTGCCCATGGGCCAGTCCAGCCAGCGCACCAGCAGCGCCGCGCCGTAGGCGCCCAGGCCGAAGTACGCCGCATGGCCGAACGAATGCAACCCGCCCGGCCCCAGGATGCAATGCAGACTGGCGGCGAACAGCGCGGCAATCGCGATGTCGGTCAGCAGCACGGTGGCGTAGCTGCCCGGCTCCACCGCCAGCGGCAGCAGCGCCAGGCCCAGCACCAACGCGCACCAGGCGGCCGTGGCGCCCTGCCCTGCCCGGCGCAGCGGCGCCTCGGGCGCGCCCACGCCGCGCACCACGGCCTGCGGGCGGCCCATGAGGCCCCAGGGCCGCCAGATGAGCACGGCCGCCATCACCAGGAACTCCACCACCAGCGTGAGCCGGGGAAAGGCCACCTCCACCCCCGCGACCTCGACCACGCCCAGCCAGATGCACACGGCCTTGAGCTCGGCAATCACCAGCGCCGCCACGAAGGCGCCGGGCAGCGAGCCCATGCCGCCCACCACCACCACCACGAAGGCGGCGCCGATGGTGAGCATGTCCAGCTCCAGGCTGGCGGGCTCGCGCGGCAGCTGCAGCGCGCCGCCCAGGCCTGCCAGCAGGGCCCCCAGCGCGAACACGCTGGTGAACAGCCAGGCCTGGTTCACACCCAGCGCACCGACCATCTCACGGTCCTGCGTGGCGGCGCGCACCAGCGTGCCCCAGCGCGTGCGCGTGAGCAGCAGCGTGAGCAGCACCAGCACCAGCGGCCCCACGGCGATGAGGAACAGGTCGTAGGCCGGGAAGCGCCGGCCCAGCAGGTCCACCGCGCCCTCCAGGCCCGGCGCGCGCGGGCCGAACAGCTCCTCCGGCCCCCAGAGCCACAGCGCCGCGTCCTTGATCACCAGCACCAAGGCGAAGGTGGCCAGCAGCTGCAACAATTCGGGTGCGCGGTAGATGCGGCGCAGCAGCAGCACCTCCACCGCCGCGCCCAGCAGGCCCACGGCCAGCGGAGCCAGCAGCAGCGCAGGCCAGAAGCCGAGGGCATCGCCCAGACGCTCCACCAGGGCATAGGCCAGGTACAGGCCCAGCATGTAAAACGAGCCGTGCGCGAAGTTGACGATGCGCATCACCCCAAAGATCAGCGACAGCCCCGCCGCCACGAGGAACAACGTGGAAGCGCCCGCCAGGCCATTGAGCAGTTGGGCCAGCAGCCCCGAAACATCCATGTCAGTCGTCCAATGCCGCACAGGGCCACCGCAGCCCGCACGGGTGAAGCCCGCAGCCATAGCGCCCGGGTCGCCCCGCGGTAGCGGCCGCGCGTTCCCCCACGGGAAGGGCGCCGGCGCAGAGTCCGGCAGTCACTCGTCCTTGCGCAGCCGCTTCACCTCGGCGTCGCTGGGCTGGTACTTGGCGCCGTCGCGGTAGGTGAAGTCCACCATCACACCCTTGCCCATGCGCAGCGCGGTCTTGCCCACGTAGGCACCCATGGTGGACTGGTGGTCCTGCGTGCGGTAGGTGATGGGACCGAACGGCGTGGCCACCTGCAGGCCGCGGAAGGCGGTGATGAGTTTCTCGGTGTCGGCCGATCCGGCCTTGGCCAGCCCCGCCGCAACCGACTGGACGGCGTTGTAGCCCACCACCGAGCCCGCGCGCGGGTAGTCCTTGAAACGCTTCATGTAGGCGTCCAGAAAGGCCTTGTGCTCGGGGGTCTGGATGGCATACCAGGGGTAGCCGGTGACGATCCAGCCCTCGGGCGTCTCGCTCTTGAGCGTGTCCAGGTATTCCGGCTCGCCCGACAGCAGGCTCACCACGCTGCGGCCCGCGAACAGCCCGCGGGTGTTGCCCTCGCGCACGAATTTGGCGAGGTCGGCGGCGAACAGCACGTTGAAGATCGCATCGGGCTTGGCGTCTTCCAGCGCCTGGGCCACGCTGCCGGCATCCACCTTGCCCAGCGGCGTGGCCTGCTCGGCAACGAACTCCACGTCTGGCTGCGCGGCCTTGAGCAGCTGCTTGAAGGTGGCCACGGCCGACTGGCCGTACTCGTAGTTGGGATAGACGATGGCCCAGCGCTTTTTCTTCAGCGCCACGGCTTCGGGCACCAGCATGGCCACCTGCATGTAGGTGGAGGGGCGCAGGCGGAAGGTGTAGCGGTTGCCGTGCTCCCACACGATCTTGTCGGTGAGCGGTTCGGCCGCCAGGAAGAAGCGCTTCTTCTGCTGCGCGAAGTCGGTCAGCGCCAGGCCCACGTGCGACAGAAAGCTGCCCATGAGCACATCCACCTTCTCGCGCGCGATCAGTTCCTCGGCCGCGCGCACCGCGTCGCCGGGGGTGGCGTTGTCGTCGCGCGTGACCAGCCGCAGTTGCTTGCCCTGGATGCCGCCAGCCGCATTGATCTGCTCGACCGCCAGTTCCATGCCCTTCTTGTAGGGCTCCAGAAAGGCGGGCTGGGCCTTGTAGCTGTTGATCTCCCCGATCGTGTAGGCCTCCTGCGCATAGGCGCCACCCGCAAACAGCAGGGCGAGCAGGGGGGTGAAGGGCTTGTGCATGGTCGAATCCTTTGCCACAGGTCAGCTTCCGGGCAACGCAACTGTACCGCTGCCACGAGTTTGCCCGACAATGTGCGGGTTTGCCCGCATGGCAGGGGGCAGCCAACGCCCGCACGCGATGCTTGACGGGTGCCGTGGACACAGCGCAAATGTCGGCTTATGCCGAGAGCGCATATCAAAGCCGCGACACTAACGCCACCGGCCCTGCCCCCACGGCTCCCGTTCGCCCTGTTTTCGTTCATTTTTCTGGCACCCATCCATGAGCGCATTTCACGAAGAGCGTGTACTGACCGTACACCACTGGACCGACCGCCTGTTCTCCTTCACCACCACGCGCGACCCGGCGCTGCGGTTCTCCAACGGCCACTTCACCATGATCGGCCTGAAGGTGGACGGCAAGCCGCTGCTGCGCGCCTACAGCATCGTCAGCGCCAACTACGAGGAGCACCTGGAGTTCCTCTCCATCAAGGTGCCGGACGGCCCGCTGACCTCGCGCCTGCAGCACATCCAGGTGGGCGACTCCATCATCGTGGGCAAGAAGCCCACGGGCACGCTGCTCATCGACTACCTGTTGCCCGCCAAGCGGCTCTACCTGATGTCCACGGGCACGGGCCTGGCGCCGTTCCTGAGCGTGATCCGCGACCCCGAGACGTACGAGAAGTTCGAGCAGGTGATCCTGATCCACGGCGTGCGCCAGGTGGCCGAGCTGGCCTACCACGACTACATCACCAAGGAACTGCCCCAGCATGAGTTCCTGGGCGAGCTGATCACCAAGCAGCTCAAGTACTACCCCACGGTCACGCGCGAGCCCTTCCGCAACCAGGGCCGCATCCCCGACCTGATCGACAGCGGCAAGCTGGCCGCCGACCTGGGCCTGCCCGAGCTCAATCCGCTGGAAGACCGCGTGATGCTCTGCGGCAGCCCTGAGATGCTGGCCTCGCTCAAGGAACTGCTGGAAAAGCGCGACTTCGAGGAAGGCAACACCACGCGCCCCGGCGACTTCGTGATCGAGCGCGCCTTCGTGGAGAAGTGACGCACGCGGCCCTGGCCGCGTCGATTTGCTAGCAAAATAGGAGCTATTGGCGCTTACCCACAGGCGATCCAACGCCAATCCCCCTCAAAACGGCCTGCCCGCAAGCGCAGGCCGCTTTTATTTTCGTAGCGCCTGGGTAGCCACTCTCGTCAAGCGCAGGCCCCTGCGCTCAATAGCCCCGGTCCACTACGCGCACCGGCTCCACGCCCGCACGGTCGGCATCGGCCCCCGGGTCCACGCGCAGGCTCTTGCCCTGCACGCGTACGGCCGTGCCCTCGGCCAGCGGCTGGGCGCGCGTGAAGTTGCGCACCGAACCGTCATCCATGCGCACGCGCATCTGGTAGACCGTGGTGGTACGGGCGCGCTGCTCCACCTTGTGGCCCACGTAGCCGCCGCCCACGGCGCCCAGCACCGTGGCCGCGGTGCGGCCCGATCCCTTGCCGATCTGGTTGCCCAGCACGCCCCCCAGCACACCGCCGGCCACCGCGCCCACGCCCGTGGCCGGCGCGGCCTGCTCGACAGCGCGCACCGACTCCACCCGCCCGCAGGTGGCACACACCGGCGCCGCACTGCGCTGCGCCACGGCCCGCTGCAGCGGTTCGCCGCGCTGGGTTGGCACTGGCGAGGGCGATGCCGCCGGCTGTGGATAGCCCTGTGCATACGTCTGTGGATCGCCCTGTGGATACGCCTTTGGAGAAGGCGGCGCTGCTGAGCGCCGGGCTACGGGATTCGCTCCTGAATCGAGAGCTGCCATCGCTTGCTGCGACTGGGCTAGAGGCGCTTTTTCATTCAACACTTCCGCCTCGGGCGTGCGCGGCGCGGTGGCTGCCAGCGTGGCGGCCGGTCCGCCAGCCGCGGAGTCGCCAGCAGGCGGACCGCCGCGCAGGTTCTGCGCCAGCAGCGTGCCACCCAGGGCCAGCACACTCACGCCCAGCACGCCCACGGCGGCCCACAGCCATTTGAGCGAAGCCGCGGACGGGGCTGCGGCGGAGGAAGCAGAGGTGGAATGCATGTGCTCGTCCGGTTGCCAGAAGAAAAGCCGCGGGCTGCGCATGCAGCCGCCACGGCACCGGCGCCAAGGCTAACGCCGGCCCTGCTTCACAAAACCGCGCGCGGCGTAACGGACGTAATCAGCGGTCAACGGCCCGCCGGCGCGGAGGCGGCGGTACGCGTTTCGTGCAGCGCCCGCGCGCTGGCGGCCGAGAACAGCAGCACCGCGGACGAAAAGTAGATCCACATCAGCAGCACCACCAGCGAGCCCGCAGCGCCATAGGCCGACACCACCGCCGCGGTGGACAGGTACAGCGCCAGCAACTGCTTGCCCACCGTGAACAGCGTGGCGCCCACCACCGCGCCGAATACCAGGCAATGCGTGGGCGGCTTGGGGCCGCTGCCGATGCGCATCAGCCCCAAGAACAGCGCCACCGCCACGGCGAAGGCCACGGCCTCATTGACGATCTGCAGCAGCGTGCCCGAGCCGAACGGCAGCCGCGCGCTGGCCCAGGTGGCCAGCACGTTGATAGCCGTGGACAACACCAGCGACACCAGCAGCAGAAAACCGATGGCCAGCACATAGGCCAGGCCCCGCAGGCGCAGCGAGGCCATGCGCCACCACGCCTTGCGCTCGGGCGCGGGCTGGCCGTGTGCCCACAGCCGCTCCAGCGCGCTCTGCAGCTCCACGAACACCCCCGTCGCGCCGGACAGCAGCAGCACGAAGCCAGCCATCGACGCGAGGCGCCCCTCGGCCGGTTCCTGCGCACTGGCCAGCGCCAGGCGCACCACCTCGGCGCCGCGCTCGCCCATCACCCCGCGCACCTGGGCGATGAGGTTGCTCTCCAGGTAGGCCTGGTCGATCCACCACCCCAGCACCCCCACCAGCAACAGCAACAGCGGCGCCAGGCTCAGCATGCCGTAGAACGACATCGCCGCGCTCATGCGCAGGCCGTCGGCGTCCAGCCACATCTGCACGGCGCGCACCAACGGCGCAATGGGCTGCAACACCCGCTGCAGCAGTGGCTGGGCAATAGATTTGAGGCTCTGCAGGGTCAGTGGCATGGCCCGATTGTGAACAGTGCGGGCCCGGCCCCCTGTCGGCGCAAGCCGACAGCCGGCCGCGCACCGGCTGCCGCACGGACCAGGTGGACGCTCTTACACTTCCCAGTCTTCACTCACCACGACAGACAAGCATGCAAACGCGTTGCGCCCTGGTCGGCATGCCGGGCTCGGGCAAATCCACGGTGGGCCGCCAGCTCGCCCGCCGTCTGGGGCTTCCCTTCGTGGACCTGGACCAGCGGCTGGAGCAGCGGCTGGGCACCAGCATCCGCGACTATTTCGACCAGCACGGCGAAGCGGCCTTTCGCGACCACGAGGCCGCGCTGCTGGCCGAGCTGGCCGCCCAACCCGGCGGCATGGTGCTGTCCACCGGCGGCGGCGCCGTGCTGCGCGAGGACAACCGCGCCACGCTGCGCCGCGGCTTTCCCCATGTGATGTACCTGCGCGCTTCGCCCGAAGAGATCTTCAAGCGCATCAAGCACGACCGCACGCGCCCCCTGCTGCAGGTGGACGACCCGCTGGCCCGCCTGCGCGACCTCTACCGCGCGCGGGACCCGCTGTACCGCGAGGCCGCGCACTACGTCATCGAGACCGGCCGGCCCACGGTGCACACGCTGGTCAACATGATCATGATGCAGCTGGAGATGGCGGCGCCGGGCGACCCGGTGTAGCAAGCGCCCTTCCTCAGACATGAAAAAGGCCCCGCATGCGGGGCCTGGGTTCTCTTGCGGCGCAGAGGCTTACCAGCTGCGCACACGTCCGGTGTCGATGTGCACGAACTGTTCCCGGGCGTAGTAGCCCACGCCGCCCGCCCGCAGGGAGATGGCGGCGTCGCGCAGGTCGCTCAGGGACACGCCGGGCAGGCGCACGTCGATGGCCTTGCCGTCCATGTGCAGGCTGCGCCGCGCCACACCGCCGCCGCGCGTGGTGCGCAGCGTCTCGTTGGTATGGGGGCTGCGGTAGCCGGAGATCACCTCGAACGGCTGCTGCGTCTCCAGCGTCTGCCGCACGCGATGCAGCAGGTGGAACAGGTCCGGGTCCATCACGCCGACGTCGCCGCTGTAGTGGTCGCGCAGGAAGTGGTTGAGCGTGGGCAGCGCCGCGGGAACGAATTGTTCGCCCTGGGCGTAGACCAGCGCCAGCCGCTCATGGGTGTGCAGGTGGTTGAAGGCCAGGCGCCGCGCAAGGTCCTGCTCTTCGCTGAGCGACGCCAATGCCGCCTTGGGCAGCAGCACCGCGGCCGCTGCGGCGTGCGCGATGGCGGCGCCGCGCCCCAGGAATAGACGGCGGTGGGGGTTATGCGGTGGAGCCATGCGCGAAAAACCTCGAAAAAGCGAAAAAACGCGCTATTTTGGACCGATCACCCCGGCAGCACTACCCGCGCGGACCGCATCGTAGGGTTTTGCCGAATGCTGGCGCAGCAGGCTGGCGAGCTTGCGGTCATGGCCGTACAGGTCGCCATAGAAGTGCGGACGGCCGTCCTGCACCACCACGGTGATGTGCGTGATGATGACCGGCACCGGATGCGGCAGCCGTACGAACACGGGCTTGGGCTGCGCCATGGCCGCACGGATGCGCTCCACGGTCCAGGTGGGATCGTCCTGCAACACGAACTGGGCGAGCGCCACCGGCTCCTCGACACGCACGCAGCCGTGGCTCAGGTCGCGCCGGCTGCGGCCGAACAGCGTGGGCGCCGAGGTGTGGTGCAGGTAGATGTTGTCGTTGTTGGGCAGCACGAACTTGATGTCGCCCAGCGCGTTCAGCGGCCCCGGGCGCTGGCGTATGCGCGCCTGGCCTGCCAGCACGGCACCCAGCATCTCGGGCGTGGTGTCGGTGCTCACGCCCGCCGCGCTGACGAACTCCATGCCCTGCCGGGCCAGGTAGCCCGGGTCGCGGCGCAGGCGCGGCACGGTTTCGCCGCGGGCGATGGACGGCGGGATGTTCCAGTACGGGCTGAATTCGATGGACTGCATGTCCTCATCGAACAGCGGCGTGCGCGTATCCAGCGCCTTGCCGACGATGACCGCCATGGACAGGCGCAGCGTGATCCTGCCGCCCGCGTACTCATAGGCGCGCAGGCGGTATTCGGGCACGTTCACGGCGATCATGCGCGGGCCTTGCAGCACGGGCGTCCAGCGCAGGCGCTCCATCTGCAGCGCGATCTGCTCGGCGCGTGCGGCCGGGGGCACATTCAGCGCCGCCAGCGTGGTCGCGCCCAGCACCCCGTCCGCCTCCAGCCCGTGGCGGCGCTGGAAGGCCGTGACGGCCTCGACCAACGCGGGGGTGTATTGCGCCGGCGCGGACGCTGCAGGCGGCTCGCCCGTGGGCTGCGGCGGCAGGTCGCCCAGCGCCACCAGCCGCTCGGCCAGCACGCCCAGGCCCTCCCAGGGCTGGCCCGGCGTGAGCTTGCGGCCCGGCAGCGCGGGCATCGGCTGCGCCCAGGCAGGGTGAGCGCCCAGCGCGCGGTACTGCGCCAGCAGTGCGCGCAGCGCCGGATACATGGGCACGCGGGGGACGGCCGCGTCCCGCGCCTGCTGGATCTGGCCGTCGGCCAGCGCGGTCTGCAGCGCGGCGCGCAGGTCGGGCTGGGGGCGGCGGGAGTGGTCGTAGCGCTCGTTGAGCCGTGCCGGATCGATGCGCCCGCCGTGCAGCTCATACAGGTAGCGCTCCACGGCCTGCGTCAGCTCCTGGTCGAGCGCCACGGCGGAGGCGGCATCCAGGCCGCGGGCGGCTGCGGCCGCCAGCGCATCACTCAGGTGCTGCGCGCCATAGTCGGCCGGCTCCAGCCCATCGGCTGCGGCTTCGTTGAGCCAGCGCACCGCTTCATGCGCAGCCGGCAGGGGGCGCCCGTCAGCCGTCAGCCAGGACGGGTTGGCCCAGGCAGCCAGCGGCATCCAGGCCGCCAGCAGCAGGGGGGCAGTGTGGTGTGTCAGCAGGCGCAGGTTCATGGGTCGATCTTGGCATGGCCTGCGCCGACCAGGCGCTATAGCCCCAGATTCGGCGCAAGCGCGCGCTCCACCTCGGCCAGGGGCACTCCGCTGCGCTGGGCCATGTCCTGCACCTGCGCATCGTCGATCTTGCCGACGCTGAAGTAGGTGCTCTCGGGGTGGCTGAAGTAAAAGCCGCTCACACTGGCCGCGGGCGTCATGGCGTAGCTGTCGGTAATGTCCATGTCCACGTCGGCCGTGCCCAGCAATGCAAACAGCGGCTTCTTCACCCGGTGATCGGGGCATGCGGGGTAGCCCGGCGCGGGGCGGATGCCCACGTACTTCTCGGCGATCAGTTCGTCGTTGGACAGCCGCTCGCCCGCCTGGTAGCCCCACCAGTCGGTGCGCACGCGGTGGTGCAGCCATTCGGCACCGGCCTCGGCCAGGCGGTCGGCCAGGGCCTTGAGGGTGATGGCGTTGTAGTCGTCGTGGTCGGCCATGAACTCGGCCACCTTGGCATCCACGCCGATGCCGGCAGTGACGGCAAACGCGCCAATGTGGTCGGCCTGCGTGGGTGCGCCACCCTCCGAGCGAGGCGCGATGAAGTCGGCCAGGCAGCGACTGGGGCGCATGCGGCCCTCGGCGTCGGGCTGCTTCTCGGCCTGCTGGCGCAGGCCGTACCAGGTGAGCACGACCTTGTCGCGCGCGGCATCGGCATACAGCTCGATGTCGTCATCGCGCACGGTGTTGGCGGGCCAGAAGCCCACCACGGCGTGGGCCGTGAGCCAGCGGCCCTCCACGATCTTCTTGAGCATGGCCTGTGCGTCGCGGAAGACGCGCGTGGCTTCCTCGCCCACCACCTCGTCCTGCAGGATGTCGGGGTACTTGCCAGCCAGGTCCCAGGTCTGGAAGTACGGTGCCCAGTCGATGAAGGGCACCAGTTCGGCCAGGTCGATGTTCTTGATCACGCGCCGGCCGATGAACTTGGGCGCCGGCGGCTGGTAATGCGCCCAGTCGATGCGCGTCTTGTTGGCGCGGCACTGCGCCAGCGGCCACACCGGCGTCTTCTTCTTGTTGGCATGCAGGTGGCGCACATGGTCGTAGTCGGCCTGCACCTCCGCCAGGTAGCTGTCCTTTTGCTCGCCCAGCAGGCTCTGCGCCACGCTCACGCTGCGCGAGGCATCGGGCACGTAGACCACGGGGCCCTGGTACTGCGGCGCGATCTTGACCGCCGTGTGCACGCGCGAGCAGGTGGCGCCGCCGATCAGCAATGGAATCTTCTTGATGCGGAAGTACTCGTCCTTGTCCATCTCGCCGGCCACGTACTGCATCTCTTCCAGGCTGGGCGTGATGAGGCCCGACAGGCCGATGATGTCCGCGCCTTCGGCCTTGGCACGCGCCAGGATTTCATGGCAGGGCACCATCACGCCCATGTTGATGACCTCGAAGTTGTTGCACTGCAGGACGACGGTCACGATGTTCTTGCCGATGTCATGCACGTCGCCCTTCACGGTGGCGATGACGATCTTGCCCTTGCTGGACACATCCAGGCCGGCGGCTTCCTGCTGGCGCTTTTCTTCCTCGATGTAAGGGATCAGGTGGGCCACGGCCTGCTTCATCACGCGGGCGCTCTTGACCACCTGCGGCAGGAACATCTTGCCCGCGCCGAACAGGTCGCCCACGATGTTCATGCCGTCCATCAGCGGACCTTCGATCACGTGCAGCGGGCGGCCGCCGCCTTGCACCACGATCTGCTGGTAGGCCTCCTCGGTGTCTTCGACGATGAAGTCGGTGATGCCGTGTACCAGCGCATGCGACAGGCGCTCACCCACGGTTTTCGGGTGCTCGGGCGTGCCGCGCCACTCCAGCTTCTTGCTGTCGTCCTTGGCGGCGCCCTTGGCGGCCTCGGCAATCTCCAGCAGGCGTTCGGCCGCGTCGGGGCGGCGGTTCAACACCACGTCTTCCACACGCTCGCGCAGCTCGGGGTCAAGATCGTCGTAAACGCCGACCATGCCCGCGTTGACGATGCCCATGTCCATGCCGGCCTTGATGGCGTGGTACAGGAACACGGTGTGGATCGCCTCGCGCACCGGCTCGTTGCCGCGGAAGCTGAACGACACGTTGGACACGCCGCCCGACACCTTGGCGCCCGGCAGATGCTGCTTGATCCAACGCACGGCCTCGATGAAGTCCACGGCGTAGTTGGCGTGCTCTTCGATGCCCGTGGCGATGGCGAAGATGTTGGGATCGAAGATGATGTCCTCGGGCGCCATGCCCACCTCGTCCACCAGGATGCGGTAGGCGCGCTCGCAGATCTCGGTCTTGCGCGCGAAGGTGTCGGCCTGGCCCTTCTCGTCGAAGGCCATGACCACGGCAGCCGCGCCGTAGCGGCGGATCAGCTTGGCCTGGCGCTTGAACTCCTCCACGCCCTCCTTCATGCTGATGGAGTTGACGATGCCCTTGCCCTGCAGGCAGCGCAGGCCGGCCTCGATGACCTCCCACTTGGAGCTGTCCACCATCACCGGCACCCGGGCGATGTCGGGCTCGGAGGCGATGAGGTTCAGGAAGCGCACCATCGCGGCCTTGCTGTCCAGCATGGCCTCGTCCATGTTCACGTCGATGATCTGCGCGCCGTTTTCCACCTGCTGGCGCGCCACCGACAGTGCCTGCTCGTACTGGTCATTCAGGATCATGCGCGCGAACGCCTTGGAGCCGGTGACGTTGGTGCGCTCGCCCACGTTGACGAACAAGCTCCCCTCGCCGATGAACACGGGCTCCAGCCCCGACAGGCGCATGGGCGGCACGGCGTGCGAAGGGACGGAAGATGCGGGGGCGGACGACGGCATGGGGCTCACCTGGATAACAAGAACAGATACATCAGGTGAGCGCCGTTGGTACACGCACGGCTGCATGCCGCGGTGGGCCCGAGCCTGACGCCGCCACGCGCGAGCCGCCTGTGCGGCCCCGGCCGGCGGGCGCTGCAGCGCTCCTCGGGAAAGCGTCGAATTCTACGCGGCCCACCTTTGGGGGGCAGGTATATGGATATACCCCCGCGTGCACTGTGAGCCCAGAACATGGCCCCTACACGGGCCGGTGGCTGTTTCAAGCAAAAACAGACCGCAAGCCAGACACAGCAAGCGTTAAAAGCTATCAAACAAGGAGCATCAGCCCTGCTCCCGTAACAGTCGCAGCTTGCGGTACAGCGTGCGCGTGCTGACCCCCAGGGCGCGCGCCAATTCGCGACGCGACGCGGCCCCACCCGCCAGCGCCGCGCGCAGGGCCTCGGATTCGATGTCACGCAGGGTGGCATGGTCGGGCTGCTGCGCAGCGCGGGCCGGCGCCGCCGCGGGCGCATCGAACGAGAGCGCGCGCTCGATCGTATGGGCGGTCACCACCGCGCCGTCGGTCAGCAGCGCGGCACGTTCCAGCACGTTGCGCAGCTCGCGTACGTTGCCGGGGAAGGGGTGCTGCGCCAGCCGGCGCAGCGCCGCGGGCGCAAGCACCAGGCCCCGCCCCCCGGCCACGCGCTGCAGGAGCGATTCCGCCAGCAGCGGAATGTCCTGCGGGCGTTCGCGCAGCGCGGGCAGCTGGATGGGAAAGGTGCTCAGGCGGTAGTACAGGTCCTGGCGAAACCGCCCCTCGCGCACCATGGCGCGCAGGTCGCGGTGGGTGGCCGCCACCAGGCGGATGTCCGCGCGGCGCAGCTCGGTGTGGCCCACGCGGCGGTAGGTGCCGCTTTCCAGCAAACGCAGCAGCTTGACCTGCATGGTGAGCGGGATGTCGCCCACCTCGTCCAGGAACAGCGTGCCGCCGTGCGCCGCCTCCACCAGGCCGGCGCGTGCGGCATGGGCGCCGGTGAAGGCGCCACGCTCGTGGCCGAACAGTTCGCTCTCGAACAGCGTCTCGGGCAGGCTGGCGCAGTCCACCACCACCAGCGGCCGCCCCGCGCGCGGGCTGGCCTCGTGCACGGCGCGCGCGGCCAGCTCCTTGCCCGTGCCCGACTCGCCCAGCAGCAGCACGCTGGCCTGCGACGGGCCCACGCGCGCGATCAGCTCCAGCACGGCCTGGAACGCGGGCGCGCGCCCGATCATGCCCGGCGCGCCCGGCTGCCCCTGGGCAATGCGCAGCGGCTCCATCTTCTCCAGAAAGTACTGGGGCTGGCCCGCCTCGTCGCGCAGCGGCACCAGTTCGATCTGCACGTATTCCTCGCCCGCCGGGGTGTGGTGCAGGTGCAGCACGCGCTCGCGCTGGCCACTGAAGAGCGAGCGCGCCAGCGGGCAGGTCTCGCCCGCCTGGTCGCACGGCACGGGCGAATGGTGCGAGACCGCATGGCAGGTGCGCCCCACCACCGGCGCGCCCTGGCCGAACTGGCGACGGTAGGCGCCGTTGGCGGCCACGATGCGGTAGCCGCGGTCGAACAGGATGTGCGGCTCGGGCAGCCCCTCCAGCCAGGAGGCGAGCAGCGCGGTCTGCGCCGCCTGCGCCGGGGTGGGAGAAAGATCAGGGATGTCGGCCATGGTGACATATGGTGTCACAAATGGCATGCATTGGCAGTGTTTTTGCCGTTCACCATGGCAGCGCTGACTCCTTGGGTGGATGTAAGCCTTTGTTCCACATGGAGATTTCGCACGCAGTGCCGCGCGGCCAGGCTGGCACGGCTCTTGAGTCAGGACAAGCAAGCGCGCGGCCCCTTGGCCGCGCCCATCGTGAAGGAACCGCCATGACTGCCCTCCCCGCCTCGTGCACCTGCGCTGCGCCCGACGCAGAACGCCGCACCCTGATCCACGCCACGGCCGCCGCCGGGGGCCTGGCCGCCGTCGGCGCGGCCGTGCCCCTGGTCAGCAGCCTGGCGCCCAGCGAGCGCGCGCGTTCCCTGGGCGCGGCCGTGGAGGTGGACATCGCCGGCCTGCCGCCGGGCGGCATGCTCACGGTGGAGTGGCGCGGCAAACCCGTCTGGATCGTGCGGCGCACGCCGGAGATGCTGCAGTCGCTGCAGGGGCTGGAGGCACAGTTGGCCGACCCCGCATCGGCCAAGGACCAGCAGCCCGACTACGCGCGCAATACCCACCGCTCCATCCAGCCGGAGGTCTTCGTGGCCATCGGCATCTGCACGCACCTGGGCTGCTCGCCCACGGCCGTGGCCCCGGGCGCGCCGCAGTCCGGCCTGGGCGCGGGCTGGCCCGGGGGCTTCTTCTGCCCCTGCCATGGCTCCACGTTCGACAACGCGGGGCGCGTGTACCGCAACAAGCCCGCACCGACGAACCTGGAGGTGCCGCCGCACCGCTTCCTGAGCGCCACGCGGCTGCTGATCGGCGAGGACAGCGCCAGCGCCTGATCGACTGCCCTTCGCCCAAGACCATCACAACCACGCCCCTTCCATGCCCGCCCCACAGACCCAGCCCCCCGCTGCCGAACGCGACGTCTACGTCGACCTGTACGAAGCCAAGAAGAAGATCTACCCGCGCGCCATCGGCGGCGTGTTCACGCGCTGGCGCTGGGCGCTGGTGCTGCTTACCCAGGGGGTGTTCTACGGCCTGCCCTGGTGGCAGTGGGGCGAGCGCCAGATGGTGCTGTTCGACCTGGGCGCGCGGCGCTTTTACCTGTTCGGCCTGGTGCTGTACCCGCAGGACTTCATCTACCTCACCGGCCTGCTCATCATGTCGGCGCTGTCGCTGTTCCTGTTCACGGCAGTGGCGGGGCGGCTGTGGTGCGGCTTCGCCTGCCCGCAGACGGTGTACACCGAGCTGTTCCTGTGGCTGGAGCGCCTGACCGAAGGCGACCGCAGCGCGCGCATGCGCCTGGACAAGGGCCCGTGGACCTTCGAGAAGCTGTGGCGTAAGACGCTCAAGCAGCTCGCCTGGGTGTCGGTGGCGCTATGGACCGGATTCACGTTCGTGGGCTACTTCGTGCCCATCCGCCAGCTGGGCGGCGAGCTGCTGGCGCTGCACGGCACCTGGCAGATCTTCTGGGTGGGGTTCTACAGCTTCGCAACCTATGGCTTTGCGGGCTACATGCGCGAGCAGGTGTGCAAGTACATGTGCCCGTATGCACGCTTTCAGAGCGCGATGTTCGACAAGGACACGCTGATCGTCACTTACGACACCCAGCGCGGCGAGCCGCGCGCCGCGCGCAGCAAGAAGGTAGACGCCAAGGCCGCCGGCCTGGGCGACTGCATCGACTGCTCGCTGTGCGTGCAGGTGTGCCCCACGGGCATCGACATCCGCAAGGGCCTGCAGTACGAGTGCATTGGCTGCGGCATGTGCGTGGACGCCTGCAACACCGTGATGGACAAGGTGCAGTACCCGCGCGGGTTGATCCGCTACGCCACGCAAAACGGCATGCAAAACCGCTGGAGCAGCGCACAGATGCTGCGCCGCGTGCTGCGCCCGCGCGTGCTGTTCTACAGCGCCGTGCTGCTGGCTCTGTGCACGGCCATGCTGGCCAGCCTGGTCACGCGCACGCCGCTGAAGGTGGATGTGGTGCGCGACCGCGCCGCGCTCTCGCGCGTGGTGGCGGGTGGGCAACTGGAGAACATCTACCGCGTGCAGGTCATGAATGCCACCGAGCAGCCCCAGCGCTACCGCATCACGGCCAGCGGCCTGCAGGGGCTGCAGGTGGCCTCGGAGCCCGAAGTGGAGATCGGCCCCGCCGAGTCGCGCTGGGTGGCGGTGCGGCTGCAGGTGCCCTATGGCGCCGCGCCCGCCGGTTCGCACACCGTGCACCTGGACGTACAGGCGCAGGGCGACCGGGCGCAGGTGTCGGAAAAGACCGTGTTCCTGGTGCCGCGGTAGGCGCCGCCGCAGATTACAAGCCAAAAGAGCTTCCAGCGCCCTTCTGTCAAGCGCTGGAAGCTCCTTATTTCATAGCAATCCGCTATCAATCCATGCGGATGTTGCGCTCCTTGATCAGCGCACCCCAGCGGGCCACCTCCTTGTCCAGGTGCGTGGCCAGCTGCTGCGGCGTGGTGCCGATGGGCTCGGCGCCGATGGTCTCGAACTTGGCCACGGTATCGGGCTGCTTCATGGCGTCGATCAGCGCGGCGTTGATCTTGTTCACGATGGCCGCCGGCGTGCCCGCGGGCGCGAACACGGCAAACCAGGGCGAGACCTCGTAGCCCGGCACGCCGGCCTCGGCGATGGTGGGCACGTCGGGCAGCGTGGCCGATCGCTTGGCGCTGGTCACGCCCAGCGCGCGCAGCTTGCCGGCCTGGATGTGCGGGCGCGCCGAGGTGATGCTGTCGAACATCAGGTCCACCTGGCCGCCCAGCATGTCGGTCACGGCCGGGCCGCTGCCCTTGTAGGGCACGTGCAGCAGGTTCAGCCCGGCCATGGAGGCGAACACCTCGCCCGCCAGGTGAATGGAGGTGCCGTTGCCGGCCGAGGCATAGGTGAGCTTGCCGGGGTCGCGCTTGGCATGGGCGATCACGTCGGCCACGGACTTGTCGGTCGTCTTGGCGGTGTTCACCACCAGCACGTTGGGCACGATGGCCAGCAGGCTGATGGGCGCGAAGTCCTTCACCGGGTCGTAGCTCAGGCGCGGGTACAGCGCCTTGTTGGTGGCCATGCCGATGGACGTGATCATGATGGTGTAGCCATCGGCCGGCGACTTGGCCACGGCGTCGGCGCCGATGTTGCCGCCCGCGCCGGGACGGTTCTCGATCACGAAGGGCTGACCCAGCGTGCGGCCGGCCTTCTCGCCCAGCGTGCGGGCAATCACGTCCATCGCGCCGCCCGGAGGGAAGGGTACGACCCACTTGATGGGCTTGGCAGGCCATTGGGCGTCGGGCTGCGCCATGGCGGCAGCGGGCAGCAGGCCGGCGGCGGCCAGGGTGCAGGCGCCCATCAGGGCAATGCGGCGGGAGAAAGTCATGGTGTGTCTACCTCAGGTCCAGGATGTCAGGCGGCGGCCACGCGGTCCATGCGTGCCTCGGGGCGCTGCTCGTCGGCCGACAGGGCCTTTTGCAGCACGAAGTCAAAGCGCACGCGGGTGAACGGCGCGCTGATGCCCAGCGATTCATAGCCGGCGGCGGGCGTGCCCGGCTCCAGCGTGACCACCAGGCCGTCGCGCGTGGCGAAGGCGAAGTCGTCGTCCAGGAAGCTGTCGCCCGGAATGTTGACCTGCGTGGTCAGCGTGCGCAGGCCTTCTGCTACCACCAGGAAGTGGATGTGCGCGGGGCGGTTGCCATGGCGGCCCAGGGCGTCGAACAGTTCGGCCGTGGGGCTGCCCGGCGGGATGGCGTAGCCCGGCGGGATGAAGCTGCGAAAGCGATAGCTGCCGTCCGCCCCCGTGCGGATCTTGCGGCGCAGGTGGTAGGGCGCCTGGTCGGGGTCGAAGTGCGAGTAGCGGCCCAGCTCGTTGGCGTGCCACACGTCCACCAGCGCGCCGGCCACGGGCTGGCCCGCGGTGTCGAGCACGCGGCCTTCCATCACCACCACCTCGCCGCGGGGCGGCTCCTCGCCCTCGTCCAGGCGCACCTCGCGCTCGGACAGCGGCGCGCCGGCCACGAACAGCGGGCCCTCGATGGCGCGCGGCGTGCCCGCGGCGCGCTGGGCGCGCTCGTCGGCCTCGTCCATGCGGATGTCGATCAAGCGGTCAAAGCCCAGGCCGGCGGTGATCAGCCCCGTCTGGCCGCTGGCGCCCAGGCGCGTGAGCCAGCCCACGCCGGCCCAGAACTCGTCGGGCGTCACGTCCAGGTCTTCGATGGTGCGGAACAGGTCCGTGACGATGCGCTGCGTGATCTGGCGCACGCGGGCATTGCCCTCGGCCACGTGCACGGTGTTGACGATGTCCAGCAACTGCTGGGCGGTGTATTCGGCCATGTCTCTCTCCTGTGGGATGGAATGTGGGGGTGTCGGGGGCCGTGCGTCAGCCGGGGGCGCCTTCCTGCACGATGGCTGAAGGGTGGTTGGCCAGCGGCGTCACGTGGATGTCCATGTAGAGGAACAGCGGCAGCTGCGACAGCAGCTGGTGCAGCTCGTCGTTGGACTGCACGTCGAACACGCTGTAGTTGGCGTACTCGCCCACCACGCGCCAGATGTGGCGCCAGCGGCCGTCACGCTGCAGGTCTTGCGAGTACTTCTTCTCGCGGGCCTTGATTTCGTCGGCCTGCGCGGCGGGCAGGTCGTGGGGAATCTTCACATCCATGCGAACGAGGAACAGCATCTGGTTTTCTCCTGGCAAAAAAAGGGTTCAGGCGGGCTGCGCGCTGGCGCGGCCCAGGTCCACGTGCACGGGCGTGAGGCCCTGGCGTGCACGGTCGAAGCGGTCGAGCCGCTCGGGCACCACGGTGAGGCCGAAGCCCGGCCCGTCGGGCAACTGCAGCGCGAAGTCGGAAAGGACCATCTGCTGCTCCACGATGTCGTCCACCAGCAGCTGCGGGCCGAACAGCTCGCAGTTGTGGTGCGTGCCGCCCAGCGTGGCAAACACATGGGCCGAGGCGGCGCTGCCGACGGAGGTCTCCAGCATCGTGCCGCCGTACCAGCCGATGTCGGCGGCGCGCGCCACGTCGGCCACGGCCCGGGTGCGCAGCAGGCCGCCGTGCTTGGCGATCTTGAGCGAGAACACGTGGCAGGCGTTATGGCGCGCCAGGCGCATCGCGTCCTGCGGCGTGCAGACGGTCTCGTCGGCCATCACCAGCGCGGTGTGGGGCAGCGTGGCGGTGAGCTGGCGCAGCGCCTCCTCGTTCCACTGGGCCACGGGCTGCTCGATCAGGCCCACGCCGGCGTCGATCATCTCGGGCAGGTAGCGGCGCGCGGTGGCGCCGTCCCAGGCCTGGTTCACGTCCACCGTCATGCTGGCGCGGCCGTCCAGCGCGCGGGCGATGCGTGCCACGTGCGCCACGTCCTCCTGTGGCGCGCGTGCGCCGATCTTCAGCTTGAAGATGCGGTGGCGGCGCGCGGCCAGCATCTTCTCGGCCTCCTCGATGTCCTTGGCGGAGTCGCCGCTGGCCAGCGTCCAGGCCAGGGGCAGGCTCTCGCGCTGCTTGCCGCCCAGCAGTTGCCACACGGGCAGGCCCAGGCTGCGCGCCACGGCGTCGATGGCGGCCTGCTCCACAGCGCTCTTGGCAAAGCGGTTGCCCTTGCAGGCCAGGTCCATGCGCTGCAGCAACTGCTCGAAGCGGCCCGCGTCCTGGCCGATCACGGCAGGCGCGAGGTAGCTGTCGATGGCATGCCGGATGCTCTCGGGCGATTCCTCGTTCCACGAGGGGCCGCCGATGGTCGCGGCCTCGCCGAAGCCGCTGGCGCCATCGCTCAGCCACAGCTGCACGATCACGGGGCTCTGGCGCTGGATGGCGCCGAACGAGAGCTTGTGCGGGCGGATCGTGGGGATGTCCAGGATGCGTGCCTGGATGCGTTCGATGCGCAGCACGGAAGCGGAGGGAGAAGTCGTCATGGAAAGCGGGCCGTGGCGAAAAAAGCGTTACGGGCCATGACCTTAGCGCTGCCATCGGGGCGAATCCAATGAGATATATTGCAGTTTTTGTTCGACGCCATCGAACAGTCACAGGTTTTAGGGTTAACCCTTAGAACGGATTGCACCCATGGAACTGCGCCAGTTGCGGTACTTCTTGAGCGTGGCCGAGACCGAGCACCTCACCCGCTCGGCGGATGCGCTGTTCGTCACACAGTCCACGCTCTCGCACGGCCTGCGCCAGCTGGAGGCCGAGCTGGGCGTGCCGCTCTTTGACCGCCTGGGGCGCGGGCTGCGCCTGTCCCAGGCGGGCCACGCCTTTCGCGACCACGCAGCGCGCGCGCTGCAGGAGCTGGAAGCCGGGCGGCAGGCCGTGGCCGACATGAGCGCGCTGCAGACCGGCACGCTCCAGGTGGGCGTGATCCCCACCTTCCTCACGCGCTTCGTGCCCGACGCGGTGGCCGCCTTCAGCGCGCGCTACCCGGGCGTGCAGCTCACCGTGCGCGACCTGCGCAGCGGCCAGATCGAGGAACTGCTGATCGCCGGTCGGCTGGACCTGGGGATCGCCTTCC
This sequence comes from Diaphorobacter nitroreducens, assembly GCA_003755025.1. Classification (GTDB taxonomy): domain Bacteria; phylum Pseudomonadota; class Gammaproteobacteria; order Burkholderiales; family Burkholderiaceae_C; genus Diaphorobacter; species Diaphorobacter nitroreducens. The sequence goes on from RJVL01000002.1 coordinate 132,138, forward strand.
ATCCGGCCAGCCGCGAGGAGATCGAGGCCGAGCCGCTGTTCGAGGAACGCATGCACCTGGTGGTGCACCAGGGCCACCCGCTGGCGCGCAGGCAGCGCCTGCGGCTGGCCGAGCTGGCGGGCGTGCCGCTGGCGCTGCTGCCGGCCAGTTTTGCCACACGTCGGCTGATCGACGCGGCATTCGCCCAGGCGGGCGTGACGCCGCTGGTGCGCGTGGAGATGGAGTCGGTGGATGCGCTGCTGCAGGCCTGCCGCAGCGGGCCGCTGGCCACCATCGCCGCGGAGCACGCGGCCCTGCACGCGGGCCCCGACATGCGCGCCGCCATGCTCACCGAGCCGCGCACCGTGCGGCGCGCCGGCCTGCTGTGGCGCCGCGGCGCCTCGCGCAGCGCGGCCGCGCGCGAATTCGTGGCGCTATTGCGGCCCGCCATCGCACGCACCGCTGCTCCGCCTTCCCTGCAGGGCGGTGTTGCACAGCAAGAGTAAAAAATGGCTCTAGCGCTTACCAGTCAAGCGCAAGCAGCTATGAACTAAGGAGCACCTACCACGACCCCGGCTGGCGCGGCAGCAGACACGGCCTGGGCCGATGCGGGCAGGCCGAAGATGCGGTCAAACGCCCAGTTGAAGCCGTAGGTGTAGACGAGGAAGAACAGCAGCAGGCCGGCCTCCATTACCGTGGCCTGCCACAGGCTCACGCCGAACCACCAGGCCATCAGCGGGATGAGGACCAGCGCCAGCCCGCCCTCAAAGCCCACGGCGTGCACCACGCGCCGCAGTACGGAGCGGCCCTTGACGCGCTGGCGCGCCTCCCAGCGCTCGAACAGGGCGTTGAAGGTCACGTTCCAGGCGATGGCCAGCGCAGACGCGACGACGGCCATCACCCCCGAAGCGCCCGCGCCCTGGCCAATGGCCATGAAGAGCAGGCTGGAGACGATGATCGCGATGATTTCGTAAAGGGTGACAAAGACCACCCGGCGCTTCGGCCCCTGCAGGCCGACCGCATGTGTTGTTGCACTCATGCGGCGCAGTATAGGGAGTGAAATCTGAAGGAAAAAGTCATCTTCCTTCAGAAATATTGATAGATTGGCGCATGGCCTTCACTTCCGACAACGTCCTCGTGTTCCTGGCCGTGCTGGACCGCGGCTCGTTCTCCGCCGCGGCGCGGGCGCTGTCGCGCGTGCCCTCGGCCGTGAGCATGGCCATCGCCCAGCTGGAAGCCGAGCTGGACATGCCCCTCTTCGACCGCAGCGGCCGCGAGCCGCGCGCCACGGCGGCCGCGCGTGCGCTGGAGCCGCAGGCACGCGCGCTGGCGGCGCAGCTGCAGCAGCTCAATACCCAGGCGCTGGCGCTGACCCAGGGGCTGGAGGAACGCCTGACCCTGGCCATTGCACCCGAGCTGCTGGCCGCGCGCTGGCACGGCCCGCTGGCCACGCTGGCGCAGGACTACCCGCTGCTGCAAGTGGAGGTGCTGGCCGCGCCCCAGGCCGATGCGCTGGCCCTGCTGCATGCCGGGCGCGCCCAGCTCGCGCTGGTGTTCGAGCGCCCCAGCCTGGACGGGCGGGAAGACTTCCAGGAGGTGGGCAGCGAAACCCTGGTGGCCGTCATCGCGCCGCAACATCCGCTGCTGGCGCCGCGCGCGGCGGGTGCGGGCCCTGCAGGCCTGCGCGAGGAACACCTGGCCGGCACGCGCCAGATCGTCGTGGCCGGGCGCGACCTGGGGCAGACCGATGCGCGCTTCGTCTACGCGCGCCACCATTGGCGCACCGACAGCCACTTGGCCGCGCTGGGCCTGATCGAGGCCGGCCTGGGCTGGGGCTGGCAGCCGCGCGCGCTGGTGGCGCCGCGCATCGCCGCCGGCACGCTGGTGGAACTGCCCCTGGAGAACCTGAGCAACGGCGCCCAGTTGTGGGTGGACGTGGTCTGGTCCCGCGAGCGCCCGCTGGGCCTGGGCGCACGCCGCTTCGTAGAGTTGATGGCGCGCCAGCGCCCCGGCAGCAGCCCGGCGCCACAATAGCCAGGCACTGACCATCTTGAGGAGCGTTCATGCCCACCTACCTGCCACCCTTTGACATCGCCGACGACGCGCTGGCCAAGCAATGGCGCCAGTGGCAGCCCAAGGACTTCGCCGCGAACGGCGGCAACGGCAAGAACGACAAGAACGGCAAGCATGCCGACAAGGACAACGGCGCGCTGCACCTGAAGGACTACGACCCTGGCGCCAAGCCCTTTTCCTGCGGCGACAAGGCACGGGACAAGGCCCGCGTGGAGGAGCTGGCGCTGGAGCTGGACGCGCTGCAGGACCTGCTGTACGCCGACCGCCGCTACAAGCTGCTGGTGGTGCTGCAGGGCATGGACACCGCCGGCAAGGACGGCACCGTACGCGGCGTGTTCGGCCGCATGAGCGCCCTGGGCGTGCATGCCGTGGGCTGGAAGGCGCCCACCGAGCTGGAGCGCGCGCACGACTACCTGTGGCGCATCCACCGCCAGGTGCCCGGTGCGGGCGAACTCACCGTGTTCAACCGCAGCCATTACGAAGACGTGCTGGTGCCCGTGGTGAACGGCTGGATCACGCCCGAGCAGCAGCGCCAGCGCTATGCGCACATCAACGACTTCGAGCGGCTGCTGGCCGAAACGGGCACGGTGGTCATGAAGTTCATGCTGCACATCAGCAAGGACGAGCAGCGCCAGCGCCTGCAGGAGCGCCTGGACGACCCCACCAAACACTGGAAGTTCGACATGGGCGACATCCAGGTGCGCGAGCAGTGGGACGCCTACCAGCGCGCCTATGAGGCCTTCCTGCCCGCCACGCACACCCCGTGGGCGCCGTGGACCATCGTGCCCGCCGACTCCAAGACGCACCGCAATCTGATGATCGCCAGCGTGCTGCGCGGCGTGCTGCAGCGGTTGGAACTGCGCTACCCACCGGGCGACCCCGCGCTGGAAAAGTTCACAGTCAAATAGGGCTCTAGCGCTTGCATGGCAAGCGCCAACAGCTCCTTTTAAAGGAGCAAATTTCACCAAGACGCGGGCATGGCAAGGTTATGCATCGAATGCATTAGATGGAAACATGGCGGCGTTGGACAGCCCTGGGCGACAGGCATAAAGTGCTTCGCTTGGTAGACATTCCCCAAGGAATTCCGCATGTCCAACACCCCCAACCCACCCCTTCCCACCCACGCGCTGCCGTCCTATCTGGACCCCAACCACCTCGGTCCCTGGGGGGTGTATCTGCAGCAAATCGACCGCGTCACCCCTTACCTGGGCAGCCTGGCGCGCTGGGTGGAGACGCTGAAGCGCCCCAAGCGTGCGCTGATCGTGGATGTGCCCATTGAGCTGGACAACGGCACCATCGCCCACTTCGAGGGCTACCGCGTGCAGCACAACGTCAGCCGAGGCCCGGGCAAGGGCGGTGTGCGCTTTCACCAGGACGTGACCCTGTCCGAAGTCATGGCCCTGTCGGCCTGGATGAGCATCAAGAACGCGGCCGTGAACGTGCCCTACGGTGGCGCCAAGGGCGGCATCCGCGTCGACCCCAAGACCCTGTCGAAGGCCGAGCTGGAGCGCCTGACGCGCCGCTACACCAGCGAAATCGGCATCATCATCGGCCCCTCCAAGGACATTCCCGCGCCGGACGTGAACACCAACGCCCAGGTCATGGCCTGGATGATGGACACCTATTCCATGAACGTGGGCACCACCGCCACCGGCGTGGTCACGGGCAAGCCCGTGGACCTGGGTGGCTCGCTGGGCCGCGTGGAGGCCACGGGCCGCGGCGTGTTCACCGTGGGCGTGGAGGCCGCGCGCCTGACCGGCATGGCCATCGAGGGTGCGCGCGTGGCCGTGCAGGGCTTTGGCAACGTGGGTGGCACGGCCGGCAAGCTGTTTGCCGAGGCCGGCGCCAAGGTGGTGGCGGTGCAGGACCACACCGGCAGCATCCACAACGACAAGGGTCTGGACGTGCCGGCGCTGCTGGCGCACGTGCAGCAAACCGGCGGCGTGGGCGGGTTCGCCGGTGCCGAGCCCATGGCCAACGACGCCTTCTGGGGCGTGGCCTGCGACATCCTGATCCCCGCAGCGCTGGAGAGCCAGATCACCAAGGACAACGCGGGACGGATCCAGGCCAAGATGGTGATCGAGGGCGCCAACGGCCCCACCACCCCCGAGGCCGACGACATCCTCAACGACAAGGGCGTACTGGTGCTGCCCGACGTGATCTCCAACGCCGGCGGCGTGACGGTCAGCTACTTCGAGTGGGTGCAGGACTTCTCCAGCTTCTTCTGGACCGAGGACGAGATCAACGCCCGCCTCGTGCGCATCATGAAGGAGGCCTTCGCGGGCGTGTGGCAGGTGGCGCAGGAGAACAAGGTCACGCTGCGCACGGCGACCTTCATCGTGGCCTGCAAGCGCATCCTGCATGCGCGCGAGATGCGCGGCCTGTACCCCTGACACGGCACACCCCGTGCGAGGCGGCCTGCGGGCCGCCTTTTCTTTGCCTGCCCTTCCGGCCTCGGCGCACGCGCATACGGGACATCGCGGATGACGCGCGCGCACCCCATTTTTATAATCGGCCGTGCAGACTGCCCTTGGCGGCCTGCATGCGCCCTTTTGTTCGGGCAGGCCGCAGTCCCTGTGGCCACCTGGAATCCCGAACCGTCTGCCGGGCGCGTCATCGCGCTGGCCATTCCTGCGATGGCCAGTTTCATTGCTCTCCCTGCTGCCTGCGGCAGCACCACGCCCATGCCTTCCCCGCGAGGGAGCGGCAGGGCGTTTCATCACACAAGGAGTCTCCCCAGGATGCGCATGTCCCAATGCCTGCCTCTCAGTTTTGCCACCCTCGCCGCCCTCGCCCTGCCGGCCGCCGCGCAGTCACAAGTGACCATCAGCGGCTATCTGGACACCGGCGTCTTTCGTGACTACGACAAGACCCGCAAGCTGGGGACGATCCAGCGCAGCCATCTGGCGGTGGCCGGCACGGAAGACCTGGGCGGTGGCCTCAAGGCCAACTTCCGCCTGAGCACACGCTTCGAGCTGGACACGGGGCAATCCGAAGGGGCGGGCAGCAAGCCCTTTTGGCATGACGAATCTACCGTGGGCCTGCAAGGCGGCTGGGGCCAGTTGCGCCTGGGCCGCGCCCTCAGCGCGATGTGGAGCCAGGAATGGAAGTTCGACGCCTTCTCCAACTTCAACCGCATTGCCTCCACCGCCTGGCACATGGCCCACTACTACACGCCCACCGACCGCGCCAGCAACAACGGGGCCGCGGAGTACGGGCGCATGACCAACGGCATCTACTACGACTCGCCCACCTGGGACGGCTTCTCGTTCAATGCCAGCGCCTCGACCGAGCGCACCCAGGCGCCCGGCCGCGACGGGCGCGGCGGCTCGGTGGCACTGAACTACGACCAGGGCCCGGTGGCCGCCATGGTGGGCTACGAGCGCAACGGCAGCGGTGACAAGGACCTGTTCCTGGGCGGCCTCTACCGCCTGGGCGCCGCCACGCTGATGATGGCCTACGACCACAGCCGCGCGGGGAGCAGCCCCGATACGTCGCGCATGGTGTCGGTGGGCGGCAGCTACGCCCTGGGTGTCACCACGCTGCGCGCCAGCTATGGCCGCCAGCGGCTGAATGAGGGGGTAACCCACCACATGGCGTCACTGGGGGCGGAGTACAACCTGTCCAAGCGCACCATGCTCTACGCGAGCCTGGGGCACCAGCGCTACGAACACAACCCCTCGCGCACGGCGTTCGGCGTGGGCGTGGCCCACGCCTTCTGACGCTGCCTCAGAGTACGCGCTGCGCGCGCAGCGCCTGCAGCTGCGCGGCATCCAGCCCCAGCCGCTCGCGCAGCACCTCGTCGGTGTGCTGGCCCAGTGCGGGCGGGGCATAGCGCAGGGTGACGGGCGTATCGGACAAGCGCAGCGGGCTGGCGGTGGTCACCACGCGGTTGACCACCTCGCCGGCCGGCGGCTGGGCGCCGGGGTAGCGCTGCTGCTCCACGCGCAGTCCGCGTGCGCGCACCTGCGCATCGTCGAACGCCTGGCCGACGTGGTTGATCGGCCCGCAGGGCACGGCCTTGTCCTCCAACAGCGCGATCCAGGCGGCCGTGGGCCGCGTGCGCGTGAGGGCGGCCATCAGGGGGATCAGCGTCTCACGGTGGGTCACCCGGCCAGCGTTGGTGGCAAAGCGTTCATCACCGGCCCAGTCCGTGCCAGCCGCTTCGCAAAAGCGCGCGAACTGCCCGTCGTTGCCGATGGCCAGCAGCATGTTGCCGTCCTGCGTGGGAAAGTCCTGGTAAGGCACGACACTGGGGTGGGTGTTGCCCTGGCGCTTCGGAATGTTGCCGGCGTTGAGGAAGCCCGCACCCTGATTGGCCAGCACCGCCATGGCCACGTCCAGCAACGCCATGTCGATGTGCTGGCCGCGTCCCGTGCGGTGGCGCGCCTCCAGCGCGCCCAGGATGGCGGTGGTGGCATACATGCCGGTGAACAGGTCGATCACGGCCACGCCCACGCGCATCGGGCCGCCGCCAGGCTCGCCATCGGCATGGCCGGTGATGCTCATCAGGCCGCTCATGGCCTGGATCAGCAGGTCGTAACCGGCCCGCGGCGCATACGGCCCGGTGTGGCCGAAGCCGGTGACCGAGCAGTAGATCAGGCGCGGGTTCAGGGCCGATAGGCTTTCGTAGTCCAGCCCGTAGCGCTTGAGGCCGCCGGTCTTGAAGTTCTCCACCACCACATCGCTTTGCTGGGCCAGCTCGCGGATCAGCCGCTGCCCCTCGGGCGTGGCCATGTCCACGGTGACGGAGCGCTTGTTGCGGTTGCAGGCGGCGAAGTAGCAGGCGTGTTCGCTCGGCTGGCCGTCGGCATCGGGAAAGAACGGCGGGCCCCAGTGGCGCGTGTCGTCGCCATCGCCGGGCTTCTCGATCTTGATCACGTCGGCGCCCATGTCGGCCAGGTTCTGGGTGCACCACGGGCCGGCCAGCACGCGCGATAGGTCGAGTACGCGCAGATGGCCGAGCGCGCCGGCGCGGCCTGCGCCTGGGGAAGAGGAAGAATCAGGGGTGGTCATGGACAGGCGGTGGTTGCCGAGCGGAAGGCGCATGGTACGGCGCGCCCCGGCGCCGCGGCTTTGCATTTGTGAAAGCTGGCGTTCACGCAGGGCCGCCAGGGTATCCAGCGCTTTCTACAATGCCGGCCATGGCCATGCATTTCGATCTTGTGGATCTGCGCCTGATGGTGCACATCGCCGACGCCAACAGCATGACGCGCGGCGCGGAACTCTCCTTCATCTCCCTGCCGGCGGCCAGCACGCGCATCAAGAACCTGGAAGAAAGCATCGGCACCAAGCTGCTGTACCGCACCAGCCAGGGCGTGACGCTCACGCCGCCGGGCCAGGCCTTCGTGTCCCACGCGCGCATGGTGCTCGGGCAGATCGAACACCTGCGCGGCGACATGCAGGAATACGTGCGCGGCATCAAGGGCCATGTGCGCGTGTTCGCCAACACCACCTCTCTGGGCGAATTCCTGCCGCCGGTGCTGCGGCACTTCCTGCGCCGCAACCCCGACGTGAACATCGACCTGCGCGAGCGCCTGTCGCACGACATCGTGCGCGCCGTGACCGAGGGGCAGACCGACATCGGCATCGTCGCCGGCCTGGTGCGCACCGAGAACCTGGAGACCCTACCCTACCGCCGCGACCGGCTGGTGTTGGTGGTCCCCAAGGGCCATGCCCTCGACGGCGAGATGCAGATCGACTTTGCCGACACGCTGGAGCTGGACTACGTGGGGCTGCACGAATCCAGCGCCATCCATGCCTTCCTGCGCCACGCCAGCGACCAGCTGCACCGTCCGATCAAGCTGCGCATCCAGGTCGGCAACTTCGAGACGGCCTGCCGCATGATCGAGGCCGGCGTGGGCGTGGGCGTGCTGCCCGAGTCCGCCGCCAGCCGCCATGCGCAGGCCATGGACATCGCCATCGTGCCGCTGTCGGACGCCTGGTCGGTGCGCGAGATGCAGATCTGCGTGCGCAGCATGGAGGCCCTGCCCAGCTTTGCGCAGGAACTGGTGGACCTGCTGGTGGCCGATGCGCAGGGGCGGCTGCAGCTGGAGTGACCGCGGCAGCGGCAGCGACAGCGGCAGCGGCAGCGGCCCGCGCGATCTTTGAGTGAAATTGGCCTCTAGCCCTTGCCAGAAAAGCGCTAGCAACTCACTTTTTTGAATCAAGCGTGGTCGGCGCCAGCCAGTACTTGAAGGTGCCGTGTGCGGTGGCCACGAGCCGGCCGTCCTCGTCCAGCAGCTGGCCCGCGCAACTGCACAGGCTGCGCGTGGCATGCACCACCCAGCCTTCGGCCAGCAGCGCGCCGCGCCCCGGGCGATGAAAGCGGCTGCTCATCTCCACCGTCACCGCGGTCTGCGAGGGCGCCTCGGGCAGCTCGCCCGCGGCGCGCGACATCACGGAATCCAGCAGCGCCATGACCACGCCGCCATGCGCAGCGGGTAACTGGTTGAGCAGTTCCTCGCGCAGGTGCGGCAGGCGCACCTGCACCTTGCCCGGCGGCGCCGGCACCTGCGCGGCGCCGATCAGGCGCAAGAAGGCGCTGCGGTCCACCAGCGGCGGCACCCCGCTCATGCGGCGCGCGCCTCACGCACCATGTTGCGCGCGATGATGATCTGCTGGATCTGCGTCGTGCCCTCGTACAGGCGGAACAGGCGCACGTCGCGGTAAAAGCGCTCGATGCCGTACTCGGCCATGTAGCCTGCGCCGCCCAGGATCTGCACCGCGCGGTCGGCCACGCGGCCGCACATCTCGGTGGCAAACATCTTGGCGCACGAGGCCTCGGTGGAGACGTTGTGCCCGTCGTCGCGGCGGCGCGCGGCGTCGATGGTCATGCACTCTGCGGCGTACAGCTCGGCCTGGCTGTCGGCCAGCATGGCCTGCACCAGCTGGAAGTCGCAGATGGGCTGGCCGAACTGCTTGCGCTCCAGGGCATATGCGAGGGCGTCGCGCAGGATGCGCTGGGCCACGCCCACCGCCACCGCGGCGATGTGGATGCGGCCCTTTTCCAGCACCTTCATGGCGGTCTTGAAGCCGCGGCCCTCCTGCAGGCCGATGAGGTTGGCCGCCGGCACCTTGACGTTGTCGAAGATCACGTCGCAGGTGTGGGCGCCGCGCTGGCCCATCTTTTTGTCGTACTTGCCAAAGCTGATGCCGGGCGTCTTGGCGTCCACGATGAACGAGGACACGCCGCCCGCGCCCTTGTCGGCCGGGTTGGTGCGCGCCATCAGCGTGAACATGCCGGCGTGCGGCGCATTGGTGATGTAGCGCTTGGTGCCGTTGACGATGTAGTGGTCGCCGTCCTTGATGGCCGTGGTGCGCAGCGATGCGGCGTCCGATCCCGCCTCGGGTTCGGTCAGCGCGAACGAGGCGATGACCTCGCCGGTGGCCAGCTTGGGCAGCCACTGGGCCTGCTGCTCGGGCGTGCCATCCATCAGGATGCCCTGCGAGCCGATGCCCACGGTGGTGCCGATGATCGAGCGGAAGGCCGGCGCCGTCTGGCACAGCTCGAACAGTACGCGGCACTCCTCCTCCATCGTCAGCTCCAGGCCGCCGAACTTCTCGGGAATGGTCATGCCGAACAGGCCCAGTTCGCGCATCTCCTGCACGATGGACTCGGGGATTTCATCGGTCTCGGCCACTTCGTTCTCGGCCGGCACCAGGCGTTCTCGCACAAAGCGGCGCACGCTGTCGAGCAGGGCTTCCAGGATGTCTGGGTCGCGGATCATGAGGGTTCTTTCTTCGGTATGCGGGTTCAGAGGGTGTCGGCGGTGCCGAGCACGGCGGTGGACTGGCTGGACAGCGTGCCGCCGTTGCCATGCACCACGGCGGTGTCATGACGCGATAGCTGGCGCGCGCCGGCCTCGCCACGCAGCTGGCGCACGGCCTCGATCAGCGCAAAGATGCCGTACATGCCTGGGTGCACGCACGACAGGCCGCCGCCGTTGGTGTTCACGGCCAGGCGCCCGCCGGGCGCGATGCCGCCGTTCTGCACGAAGGCGCCGCCCTCGCCCTTGGCACAGAAGCCCAGGTCTTCCAGGAACAGCAGGGTGTTGATGGTGAAGGCGTCGTACACCTGGGCCATGTCCATGTCTTTGGCCTGCAAACCCGCCATCGCGAAGGCCTGGGCGCCCGACTGCGCTGCCGCGGTGGTCGTCAGGTCGGGCATGCAGGAGATCTGGCGGTTCCAGATCGCTGTGGCATTGCCCAGCACATAGACGGGCGGGTTGGGCAGGTCGCGCGCGCGCTCGGCGCGGGTGAGCACCAGGGCGCCGCCACCGTCCGTCACCAGGCAGCAGTCGCGCACGGTGAGCGGGCTGGCGATCGGCCGGGCCGCCAGCACATCCTCGATGGTGAGCGGGTCGCGCATGAACGCCTCGGGGTTCTGCTGCGCCCAGGCGCGTGCGGCCACGGCCACCTCGGCCAGTTGTTCGCGCGTGGTGCCGAATTCGTGCATGTGGCGCGCAGCGGCCAGCGCATAGGCGGACACGGGCAGCACCGGCTCATAGGGGAATTCGTACGGTTGCGGGTCCAGGAAGCGGCGTGCGGCCACGCTTTCCTTGCGCCCGAAGGTAGCCGAGCGCTGCGCGCTGCCGTAGCACACCAGCACGGCCTTGCACTGCCCGGCCTCCAGCGCGCGGATGGCGGGCAGCAGGTGGGCGATGAAGCTGGAGCCACCGATCATCGTGCCGTCCACATAGGTCGGGTTGATGCCGAGGTGTTCGATCACCGGCATGGTCCACATGCTGGCGTTCACACTGCAGGTGGCCAGGCCGTCGATGTCCTGCATGGTCAGCCCCGCGTCGGCCACGGCCGCGTGTGCTGCACGCACCAGCAGCGTCATGTCGTCCATGCCGGGCGCCTCGCCGCAGCCGTAGGTGGCGGCGCCGACGATGGCTGCGCGGCCGCGCAGCGGCCGGTTCACGGCGGCGGCGTCCAGGGGGGATTGCGGAACGCGGCTCATGCGGCACCCCCTTGCGCTGCGGGCTGGAACAGCACCAGGCCACGCCCGTCCTTCTGCGCCACGCGGGCCTGCACCCGCTGGCCGATGCGCACGTCTTCGGGCGCCACGCCCTCCACGCGGCTCATCATGCGCACGCCTTCATCCAGATCGATCAGCGCGACGTTGTAGTTGCCCCCCGCGTCCGCCTTGCGTGCGATGGTGGTGGCGGAATACACGGTGCCCAGGCCGCTGGCGCGCACCCAGCGCAGCGGGCTGGCGCCGCAATGCGGGCACAGCTCGCGCGGCGTGAATACGTGGTTCTTGCACTGCGGACAGTGCTGCAGGCAAAAGCGGCCGGCATCCAGCTCGGCCTGGTAGTGGGTCTGTGCGCTCAGGTGCATGGTGTATTCGGCTCGGGCTTCTTGAGGGGTCTATGGTTTTGTGGAATGCAGCATGCCTGCAAGGGCGGTGCGCTTCAATTTGGCATTTTTTAAGACCACCTTTAGCGTGCCCAACTCAGGGGTGTATAGCAGCGGTCAAACCATCGACGGCCCGCCTTCATCCAAGCAGGCCACCCGCCTCAATCGTGTGTCTGAGGACGCGCGGCCGATGGATGAGGAAGCCATCGAACCGCGGGCACTCAATCGATCTTCAAGAAAGCAGCTGTAGCGGGTGCTGTTTGTCCCTGCACATTGCGAATAGGCCGTATCCGCGAATACAGGGGCAAGATCAATGCGCGGACAATCTAGCTAACAGCAAGATGAGGAAGGAACCATGCGCCCACAGCTTCACCAGCGGTTCGTTGACAAAGCCCAAGCGGCTGTCACCGCTGCAGTCGAGGTGTACAACAAGCCAGCCTTTGCCTACCGGGAAGAGACGTTCGCAATCCTTGCGCTCAATGCGTGGGAGTTGCTGCTGAAGGCCAAGGTACTCAAAGACGCGGGCAACGCCGTCAAAGCGCTCCGGGTCTACGATTCGCGGCCAACCAAGAGCGGGGCGCCGTCGAAGAAGGTCTATCTGAAGACGAACCGGGCCGGGCTGCCCATGTCTATCTCGCTGGGTACGTGCATCACCAAGCTTGAGGGCACGGCTGCGCAACTTCCGGCGCCCGTGCGTGCCAATTTGGATGCCCTGCAGAGCATCCGCGACAACAGCGTGCATTTCGTGACGGCAAACGCCACGCTGGCCAGGCAGACGCAGGAGCTGGCTGCGGCGAGCGTGAGCAACTTCGTGCTGCTGTCCAAGGCGTGGTTCGACAGAGACTTCTCGCGGATGCTGAACCTTGTGCTGCCACTGTCCTTTGTGACACCTGCACAGGAGGTGAATGCGGTGGTAGTGTCAGCCGACGAGACGCGTCTCATAGAACATCTGAAAGACTTGGCTCAGGAGGTTGCAGATAGCGACAGCAATTACGCTGTGGCCATCCGAATGCAGGTCAAGCTAGAAAAGAGCGTTCTGGCTAACGCCTCCAAGGTGATGCTGACGAAGGACGACGACGCAGTGAAGGTCACGCTCTCAGAGCAGGACATCCGCGAGCGGTACCCGTGGGACTACGGCGAGTTGTGCAAACGACTCGGAGCCCGCTACACGAATTTCAAGCAAAATCAGGACTTCCACAACGTCCGACTGCCTCTGATGAAGGACAACAAGTACACCAAGGCGCGGTACCTGGATCCAGGCAATCCAAAGAGTCCGAAGAAGGACTTCTACAACGCCAACGTGCTGCAGGTCTTCGACCAGCACTATACGAAGAGGTAGACGGCTAGGCGACGACAGCTGTTGCTCGGCCTGTTTGCTTCTAAGCGAAGGTCTTTGTTGATATAGCGGCGGCCTCGCACAACCGTGGGCTGGCTGCTTCGGAGCAAGGCCAATAGCTACTTTAGGTCGATAGCAGATAGCCGCTCTACTACTTCAGTGCCTGCGATCAACCCAAAGCAGCCCCATCACCCCGGCGTGATCCCCGCCGTCTTGATGACCTTGGCCCACTTGTCCAGCTCGCCGCGCAGACGCTGGCGCATCTGCTCCTGCGTGCCGGGATCGGCCTCGGCGCCGGCGTCCAGCAGGCGCTGGCGCACGGCGGGGTCTTTCATCGCGGTGTTGAAGTCGGCGTTGATCTTGTCCAGCACGGCCTGGGGCGTCTTGGCGGGCGCGAACAGCGCGGCCCACGAATACGCCTCATAGCCCGGCAGACCCGATTCCACGCCCGTGGGCACGTCGGGCAGCATGGCCGAGCGCTGGCGGCTGGCCACGCCCAGCACCTTCACGCGGCCGCTCTTGATGTGCTGCAGCGCCGTGGGTGCGTCGCTGAACATGAGCTGCACCTGGCCGCCCAGCAGGTCGTTCATCGCGGGGGCGCTGCCCTTGTAGGGAATGTGCTGCAGCTTGGTCCCCGCCTCCATGTTGAACAGCTCGCCCGCCAGGTGCGTGCCGCCCCCGTTGCCCGACGAGCCATAGGCCAGCGGCGTGCCCTTCTTGGCCAGCGCGATCAGCTCCTGGATGGTGTTGGCCGGCACCGAGGGGTGCGCCACGATGAACACGGGGAACATGGCCGCAAAGCTGATGGGCGCGAAGTCCTTCTCGATGTCGTAGGGCAGCTTGCCCATCAACGAGGGGTTGACCGAGTGGTGGATGGCACCCACGAAGAGGCCGTAACCGTCGGGTGCCTCCTTGGCGGCGGCCGTGGCGCCCACCACGCCGCCCGCGCCGGCGCGGTTGTCGATGACGGTGGGCGTCTTCCAGATCTCGGACAGCCTGTGGCTGAAGACGCGGGCGGTGGTGTCCACCGGGCCGCCGGGCGGGAACGGCACGATGAAGCGCACGGGCTTGCTGGGCCAGGGGTCGGCCGCGAGCGCCGCCAGCGGATGGGCGGCGGCAAGCAGGCTGCCGGCGATGAAGTTGCGGCGGGAGGGGGTGGAATGCATGGTGTGTCTCCTATCGTTCAGGTGGTCAGGCCCAAGGCCTGGTCTTTCAGGGTGCGCTTGAGCACCTTGCCGTTGGTATTGGTGGGCAGTTCGCTCAGGGCGACGATGTGGGACGGGCGCTTGTAGGGCGCGAGCAGCTCGCGCAAATGGGACTGCATGGCATCGGCATCCAGCGCGGCGCCGGGGCGCAACTCCACAAAGGCCACGATCTCCTCGTTGCCGTCCTCCACGGTGCGGCCCACCACGGCCGAGCGCTGCACGCTGGGGTGGGTGTTGAGCGCGGTCTCCACCTCGGCCGGGTAGACGTTGAAGCCCGAGCGGATGATCATTTCCTTCAGGCGCCCCACGACGAACAGCGCGCCGTCAGCATGCATCTCGCCCAGGTCGCCGCTGGCGTACCAGCCGCCCTCGCGCATCACCGCGGCCGTGGCCGCGGGGTCGCGGAAGTAGCCGGGCATCAGCCCCCGGCCGCGGATCCACAGCTCACCGCGCTCGCCCAGCGGCAGCGGCTCGCCCGTGGCCGGGTCGGTCACACGCACCTCGGCCTCGGCCACAGCGTAGCCGGCACTGGTGTCGGGCCGCTGCTCGCCCAGGCGCGTGAGGTGCACCGAACCCGCGTATTCCGACAGGCCGTAGCCGTGGTGCAGCGCCTGGCCGAAGGCGGCCTCCACGCGCTGCTTCAGCGCCAGGTCGAGCGGGCCCGCCCCGGTGTAGAGGTAGCGCAGCGCCGGCGCCTCGGGCCGCTGGATGCCGCGCTCCTGCAGATGCGCCAGCAGGCGCGAGAACAGCGCGGGCGGCCCCTGCAGCTGCGACACGCCATGGTGGACCAGCGCATCCAGCAGGTCGTCGGGATCGAACTGCGGACGCATCACGAGCTGCGCACCGGCCAGCAGCGAGCTGATCAGCACCGTGCCCAGACCGAAGATGTGGGTCATGGGCACAAAGGCGTAGCTGCGGTCCTGCGGACCCAGCGCACGCGATGCCCCCGACACGCGCGCGAAGTGGATCAGCGCATCGTGCGTGAGCATCACGCCCTTGGGCTGGCCCGTGGTGCCCGAGGTGAAAATCAGCGAGGCGACCGTATCGCGCAGCGCACCTGCCTCGGGCTGCGCGTCCTGGAGAACCGCGCCGTGCTGCATGCCCGGCAGCGCGGAATCGACCGCCGCGAAGCGCTGGGCATGCGCGGCAGCGCTGCGCGATGCCGCAGCCGTGAAGAACACCACGCGCGCATCGGCCTTGCCGACGAAGGCGTCGATCTCGGCGGGCGCCATGCGTGCGTTCACGCCGCAGGACCAGGCGCCCACGCGGCTGCAGGCCAGGATCAGCGCAGCATGCTCGGGGCAGTTCTCGGCCACCACCAGCACGCGGTCGCCAGGGCGCACATCCAGGGCCCCCAGTTCGGCCTCGGCCGTGTCGGTGAGCGCGCCCAGGTCGGCAAAGCTCAGGCTGCGGCCGTCCGGCAGATGAATGAAGGGCCGCGCGGGCGCCTCGGCCAGCCAGCGGTCCAGCAGGTGATGGATGCGCTCTGCCATCTCAATCCACGGTGATGCCGTGGGTCACCGTGGCCCACATGGCGCGCTCCTGGGCGCCGCGCTCGGCCAGCTTCTGCGGCGCGCCGGTCCACTCGTCGTAGCCCAGTTCCTTGTAGCGCTTCTTCAGCTCGGGCTGCTGCAACGCTGCATTGACGGCCTTGTTGAGCTTGGCCACCAGCTCGGGCGACATGCCCTTGGGACCATAGACGCCGTACCAACCACCCACGTCGAAGCCCTTGAGGCCGTCGATGCCCGACTCGGCGAACGTGGGCACGTCCGGCAGCGAGGCATTGCGCTGCGGCGAGGTGACGGCAACGGCGCGCACCTTGCCGCTGTGGATGTAGGCGCTGGCGGTGCTGATGATGTCCAGCATCATGTTGAGCTGGCCGCCGATCACGTCCGTCATCGCCGGGGCGTTGCCCTTGTAGGGGATGTGGTTCATCTCGATGCCGCTGCGCTTGGCGAACAGCAGCGCGCCCAGATGGTTGGATCCGCCCACACCGGCCGAGCCGTAGGCCAGCTTGCCCGGATTGGACTTGGCGGTGGCCACCAACTCGCGCACGCTCTTGTAGGGCTCGTTGTTGTTCACCACCAGCACGTTGTAGTAGCTCAGGATGGGCGCCACAGGCGTCAGGTCCTTGGCCGGGTCGAACGGCATCTTGGTCATCACATTGGGGCTGATGGTGATGGTGGGGCTGGCGGCAAACCACAGCGTCATGCCATCGGGCTTGGAGCGCACGACCTCGCTGCCGGCAATGGTGGCGTTGGCGCCGGTCTTGTTTTCCACCATGACCGGCATGCCCAGTTCCTTGGACAGCGCCGGTGCGAACAGGCGCGCCCCCTGGTCCACGGGGCCGCCCGCGGCATAGCCCACGATGAGGCGCACGGGCTGGCCGTCCTGCGCGGCGGCAGGCAGAGCGAAGGCGAAAGGCGCCAGGGCCAGGGCGGCCGTGGCTAGACGACGGGAAGCGGGCATGGTGTGTCTCCTGATGTTGTAGGTAACGCGGGCACCGCTGGGGCGGAGGGCCAGCGCGTTGGCAGCAATGGTGCGGCCCGGTGCGCACGCTGGGAATCTGCTTTTGCCAAAGCCGGGGTTCAGGTGTCCTTAGGGCCAGGCCAACAACGCGCACGCTGGCGCGGGCCTTGCACCGCAGCCGTGCAAGGCGCCAGGCCACGCAGTCACACGCGGCGGTCTGCGGCGGCGCAGATCCGCCGCTCAGTGGAAGGGCCGCGCGTCAGACGCGCTCGAACACTGCGGCGATGCCCTGGCCGCCGCCGATGCACATGGTCTCCAGGCCGTAGCGGCCCTTGCGGCGCTGCAGCTCGTGCAGCAGCGTGGCCAGGATGCGCACGCCCGTGGCGCCGATGGGGTGGCCCAGCGAGATGCCCGAGCCGTTGACGTTGAGCTTGTGCGCGATGGCATCCTGGTCCTGCCATTCCCAGCCCTTGAGCACGGCCAGCACCTGGCAGGCGAAGGCCTCATTGAGCTCCACCAGATCCATGTCGTCGATGCGCAGGTTCAGCCGCGCGAGCAGCTTCTTCACGGCCGGCACCGGGCCGATGCCCATGTGCGAGGGCTCGCAGCCCGCGGCGGCCCAGCCCACCAGCGTGGCCATGGGCGTGAGGCCCAGCTCGGCCAGCTTGTCCTCGGCCACGATCAGGCAGGCGGCCGAGGCATCGTTTTGCTGGCTGGCATTGCCGGCGGTCACGGTGCCGTTCGGCATCAGCACGCGCAGCTTGGCCAGGCTCTCGGGCGTGACGTCGGCGCGAAAGCCCTCATCGCGGGCAAACGTGACCGGCTCGCCCTTGCGCTGCGGCACCTGCACGGGAACGATTTCGTCGGCAAAGCGGCCCGCCTCCCAGGCGGCCGCCGCGCGCTGGTGGCTGCGCAGCGCGAAGGCGTCGGCCTCCTCGCGCGTGATGCCATAGTCGCGCGCCAGGTTCTCCGCCGTCTCGATCATTCCGCTGATCTTGCCGAAGCGCTCCACCGGCTGCGAGCGCTCGCGCCCGCGGTCCAGGCGGTCGTAGAAGCGCACGTTGCCCGAGCGCGCGCCCCAGCGCATGTCGGTGCTGTAGTACTCGATGTTGCTCATGCTCTCCACGCCGCCGGCGATCACCACGTCGGCGGCGCCGCTCTGCACCATCATCGACGCGGTGACGATGGCCTGCAGGCCGCCGCCGCAGCGCCGGTCCAACTGCATGCCGGGCACCGACACCGGCAGGCCCGCCTGCAGCGCGGCCCAGCGGCCCACGCAGGGCACCTCGCTGTTGGCGTACGACTGGGCCATCACCACGTCGTCGATGCGTGCGGGGTCGATGCCGCTTCTCTCGACCACGGCGCGCACCGTGGTGGCGGCCAGCTCCTCGACGGGCACGGGCCGCAGGCTGCCGCCAAAGGTGCCAACGGGGGTGCGGACGGGGGTGACGATGGCGGCTCTGCGCATGGTGTTGCTCCTTGAAATATGAATGAAAATGGCCGCTAGCGCTTATCTGACATGCGCTAATAGCTATCAAATTTGAAATACCGCGCCACAGCGGCGCAGCGTGTCGTGGGCCTGGCGCTCCAGGTCGGCGCGGTGTTCGGGGGCGGCAATGTCGATCAGCCGGCGCACGCGGCGCGACAGCGTCTGGCCGCGCAGGTCGGCCACGCCATGCTCGGTGACGATCAGACCCGCGTCGCTACGCGGCGTGCTCACCGGGCCCGAGAGCTGCGCCACGATGCGCGTCTTGCCCTTGGCGGTGGCGGGCAGCGCCACGATGGGCAGGCCGCCTTTGCTGCGGGCCGCGCCGCGCAGGAAGTCCACCGCGCCGCCCACGGCGCCCACGTAGCAGCCGGCAGCCACCTCGGCGTTGATCTGGCCGGTGAGGTCCACCTCGATGGCCGCGTTGATGGCGGTGAGCTTGTGGCTGGTGGCCAGCACCTCGGGGTCGTGCGTGTAGTCGGTGCCGCGCAGCACGATCTGTGGGTTGCGGTGCGCCCAGCGGCGCAGCTTCTCGCCACCCATGAGGATGCCGCCAATGCCCACGCCGGTGTCCAGACTCTTCCTGGCGTTGGTGAGCACGCCGGCTTCGGCCAGAGCGGCAATGCCGTCGCCCACCGCGCCGCTGTGCAGGCCCAGGTCGCGGTGGCCGTGCAGCGCGGCCAGCACGGCCTCGGGCAGGTTGCCGATGCCCAGCTGCAGCGTGGCGCCGTCTTCCACCCACCCCGCCACATGGCGCGCAATGGCCTGCTCCACCGGGCCGGGCGCGCTGCGGCTCTGATCCAGCGGCGGGTGCTCGGCGTCGATGAGCAGCGCGAAGTCGCTGGCCTGCAGGTGCAGCCCGCCGTGCGTCCAGGGCACGTCGGGGTGCACCTCGGCGATCACCACGCGCGCGCGCTCGATCGCGGCGGGCAGGTACTCCTGCACCAGCCCCAGGCTGTAGCGGCCCTGCGTATCGGGCGGCGACACCTGCAGCAGCACCACGTCGGCCGGCAGCACCCCCGCGCGGATCAGGCCCGGCAGATGGGAATAGTGGCTGGGCAGGATGTCCAGCACGCCGGCCTGGGCCAGGGCGCGATGCGGCCCGCCCGCGGCATAGCCGAAGAAATCGATGGCGTCGGCCTGCCCGGGCTGCAGCGTGTCCGACGCGCCGATGCCCACGAACACGCGCAGCCGCCCGCCCTGCGCCAGCGCGTGGCGATGCTGCACCACGGCGCGTGTGAGCGTCAGCGGCTCGGCCGTGGCCTGGCCCCACCACAGCGTGTCGCCGGGGCGGATCAGTGCCTGCAAGCGTTCGGCCAATGCGCTCATATCAGTCATCCATGGCGCAGCGCGCCACCCGCAACCCATGAAACTGGCGCGACGGCACCGGTCCGATGGCCGCGGAGCAGGCCATGCCAGCGGACGCCGTGGAGCGGGCTTTGCCCGGCCACTGGCGTCGTCCCCCTGGGGGGATGGCGCCGCAGGCGACACAAGGGGGAGTCATTTCCTGTCCCAGTCGAAGCGCAGCGGCTGCTTGTCCTTGAAGCGTCGCACCGCGTCCTGGTGGTAGTCGGAGCCACGGCACACAGATTGCGCATAGGACTCCAGCTCGGCGATGGTGCGCGCGTCGCTCTCGAAGGACTGGTTCATGATGGTCTTGGCCATGCCGATGGCAGCCGTGGAGGCCTCGCCAAAACGCCGCGCCAGCGCCCGCGCGGCCTCGGTCAGCGCCGCGGCGTCGTCCACGATGTCGAACACCATGCCCAGTTGCTTGGCTTCTTCGGCATCGACGGTGCGCGCGGTGAAGACCAGCTCCTTGGCTTTTTGCTGGCCCACGATGCGCGGCAGCAGGTGCATCGCGCCCAGGTCGGGGATCAGGCCGATGCGGCCGAACACCGCGCAGAACTTGGCGCGGCGCGTGGCCAGCACGAAGTCGGCCGCCAGCGCCAGGCTCAGGCCCGCGCCGAAGGCCGGGCCGTCCACCGCGGCGATCACGGGCTTCTCCAGGTTCACGAGTTCGGGGAACCACTGGTGCAGCTCGCGCATGCCCTTGCGAAAGGCCAGGCCGGTGCGGCTGGTGTCCAGCATGGCCGAGATGTCGCCACCCGAGCAGAACGCGCCGCCCGCGCCGGTGAGGATGACCGCGTGCACCTGCGCGTCGTCGCGCATCTGCGCGATGGCGGCGGCCAGGGCCGGGCGCATGGCCTGGTTGAGCGCGTTGCGTGCCTCGGGGCGGTTCAGGGTGATGGTGCCGATGCCGTCCTGCACGGCGGTCAACACGGGGGATGCGCTCATGGCGTGCTCCAGGGTTTTTGATTCAGAACGAGCTACAGCGCTTACCTATGAAGCGCCGGCAGCTCACTTTTTGATAGCTCACGCCAGTTCGGCGAAGCCGTGGCTCAGCACAACCTTGTCGCGTTCGAGCACACGGGCGCGCAGTTGCACCTGCGTCGGTTGGCCGGGCACGCGCCAGATCTCGGTCACCAACGTCTCGCCCGGGTACACCGGGGCGGCAAAGCGGATGTCCAGCGCCTTGAGGCGCGCGGGATCGCCGCCGCAGCACTGGCGCAGCACCGCGTGCGCCACCAGGCCATAGCTGGCCAGGCCGTGGAGGATGGGGCGCTCGAAGCCCGCCTTGGCGGCCACGGCCGGGTCGGCGTGCAGCGGGTTGTAGTCGCCCATCAGGCGGTAGAGCAGCGCCGCCTCGGGGCGGGTGGGCTGGGTGTCGGTGAAGTCGGGCGCGCGGTCCTGCGGCGTGGGCTGCAGCGCGGGCAGCGGTGCGTCGCTGGGCTGGCCGCCGCCCTGCTGGCTGTAGCCGCCATCCCCGCGCAGAAAGGTCACCTGCTGCACGGTGGCCAGCAGCTCGCCGGCGGCGGTTTCCAGGCGCCGCTCGGTCACCATGATGGCGCCCTTGCCCTCGCCCTTGTCGGTCAGGTGCGTGATGCGGTTGTGGCCCACGACCTCGCAGCTCGCGGGCAGCGGGCGGTGCAGGCGCATGCGCTGCTCGCCGTGCAGAAGCTTGACCCAGTCGATGCCCGTGTCCGGCTCGCGCGCCCAGAAGCCCGGGTAGCCCAGCACCACGGCCTGCGACGGCAGGGCGCGCAGGCCGCCTTCCAGCCCCTCGTAGACGAAGGGCAGCGCGCCGGCGTTCAGCGGATCGTTGCCCAGCCCGAGGCTGAGCGCATAGAGCATGGTGTCGCGCTCGGTGTAGTGCTGGTGCACCGGCGGGAAAACCCGGCTTTTCAGGTGTTGGTAGTCAATAGCCATTTCGTTCCTCCATGACGCCGCGCGTCACCTGCATCGCTTGAAACTGGCGCGCCCCACACCAGGGCAGCCGAGCAAGGGCCTGGGCCGGCGCGCCGCCCCGCAGCGAGGGTTGCGTCCCCCTTCCCGGAGCGCGCAGCGCTGCGAGAGAAGGGGGAAGGCGCGCAGCGCCTCAGGGGGTTGTCTCTGTCACACAGGATCCCAGGAGAACACGTCGCCCGAGCGCTCCATGGGCACGAACGAGGCCTTGAGCGCGGGCATGCCGTGCTCGGCGATGAACTCGGGCGTCCAGCCTTCGCTGCGGTGCACCGAGCGCAGGGGGCGCGGCTGGCTCATCAGGAAGATTTCATTGTTGCGCACGGCGAAGACCTGGGCGTTCACGTCCTGGGCCTGGTCCGACAGCAGGTACACAGCCAGCGGGGCGATCTTGTTGGGCGTCATCTGCTGGATCTTGGCCACGCGCGCCTGCTGCTCGGGCGTGTCGGTGGGGATCGAGCCGATCATGCGGCTCCACGCAAAGGGCGCGATGCAGTTGGAGCGCACGTGGAACTTCTGCATGTCCAGCGCGATCGACTTGGACAGCGCCACCAGCCCCAGTTTGGCCGCGCTGTAGTTGGCTTGGCCGAAGTTGCCGATCAGGCCCGAGGTGGAGGTCATGTGCACGAAGGCGCCGCTCTCCTGCTCCTTGAAATGGCTGGCGGCCGCGCGGCTCATGTAGTAACTGCCGTACAGGTGCACCTTGAGCACGGCGTCCCACTCGTCCAGGCTCATCTTGTGGAAGAACCGGTCACGCAGGATGCCCGCGTTGTTGACCACGCCGTCGATGCGGCCGAAGTGGTCGAGCGCGCACTGGATGATGCGGCCCGCCGCGGCGGCCTCGGCCACGCTGTCCATGTTGGCCACGGCCTGGCCGCCGGCGGCCTTGATCTCCTCGACCACCTTCTGCGCGGGGCCGGCGTCGGTGCCTTCGCCCGTGGTGGAGGTGCCGATGTCGTTCACCACCACCTTGGCCCCGGCGGCGGCCAGCGCCAGCGCCATGTCGCGCCCGATGCCGCCGCCAGCCCCCGTCACCACCACCACCTTGTCCTGCACCATCTTCTGCGCCATGTCTGTCGTCCTTTGTTTGCGATAGGAAATCAATGGCTGCGAGCATGACGGCAAAGGGCCGCCCGCGCTATTCGGCAATCGCAAGGGCGGGCTTCGGCCCCATGAAAGCGGCGCGAAGACCCCGGGGGCTTCATGGGCGACGAAGAGGCGCTTTCACAAACGCGGATTGCGCGGGTGTCGGCCAGACCGCACGATGGCGACCATGACCGAACCCACCATCGACACCGCCCAGCTCGCGCACCTGCAGACCTGGCAGGGCCAAAGCGAAACCCTGAGCGACACCCTCACGGCCACGCCCATCGCGGCGCTGTCGGCCACGCTGGACCGCGACGACCCCGCGCCGGCTCCCGGCACCACCGTGCCGCCGCTGTGGCACTGGCTGTACTTCCTGCCGCATGCGCGCCAGAGCGAGATCGGCCCGGACGGGCACCCCAAGCGCGGGGGGTTTCTGCCGCCCGTGCCGCTGCCGCGCCGCATGTGGGCGGGCGGGCGTCTGCGCTGGGAAATGCAGGGAGATGGTGCCAACCCGCTGCAGGTGGGCCAACAGGTGCAGCGCACCTCCACCATCCAGTCCGTCAAGCACAAGGCCGGGCGCTCGGGTGAGTTGCTCTTCGTGCTGGTGGAGCACCAGTACCGCAACGCGCAGGGCCTGGCGCTCACCGAGGAGCACGACATCGTCTACCGCAGCGCCGCCCAGCCCGGCGACCCGGCGCCCACGCCGCAAAAGCCGCCGCTGGAGGGCCAGGCCGCCTGGTCGCGCACCATCGTGCCCGACGACGTGCTGCTGTTTCGCTACTCCGCGCTCACCTTCAACGGCCACCGCATCCATTACGACCGCAAGTACGTGACCGAGGTCGAGGGCTACCCCGGCCTGATCGTGCACGGCCCGCTGATCGCCACGCTGCTGCTGGACCTGCTGCGCCGCAGCCTGCCCGGTGCGCAGGTGCTCACGTTCGACTTCCGCGCCGTGCGACCGACGTTCGACCTGCACCCGTTCAGCGTGCACGGCAGGCCCTCCAGCGACGGCAAGACCGTGGAGCTGTGGGCCCAGGACCACGAGGGCTGGCTGACCATGCAGGGCACGGCCACGCTGGTCTGAACACTACTAAATCCATAGCCGCTGGCGCTTGCTGCATCCGCGCCAGAGTCTAAAAACACTTGAAATCCACCATGATCCACCAGCCCGACCAGTACCAGGAAATCCGCGACGCCGTGCGCGCTCTGTGTGCCCAGTACCCTGACGAATACTTCCGCAAGGTCGATGAGGCCCGCGCCTACCCCGAGGCCTTTGTCGACGCCCTGACCCAGGCCGGCTGGATGGCCGCACTGATCCCGCAGGAGTACGGCGGCTCGGGCCTGACCATGGCCGAGGCCTCGGTCATCATGGAAGAGATCAACCGCAGCGGCGGCAACTCCGGCGCCTGCCACGGCCAGATGTACGTGATGAACGCCATCGTGCGCAGCGGCAGCGAAGCGCAAAAGCAGAAATACCTGCCCAAGATTGCCTCGGGCGAGCTGCGCATCCAGTCCATGGGCGTGACCGAGCCCACCACGGGCAGCGACACCACCAAGCTCAAGACCAGCGCCGTCAAGAAAGACGGCCGCTGGGTCATCAACGGCCAGAAGGTCTGGATCTCGCGCATCCAGCACAGCGATCTGATGATTTTGCTGGCCCGCACCACGCCCGCCGATCAGGTGAAAAAGCGCTCCGACGGCCTGTCGTGCTTCTTGATCGACCTGCACCAGGCGATTGGCAACGGCCTCACCGTGCGCCCCATCCTGAACATGGTCAACCACGAGACCAACGAACTGTTCTTCGACAACCTCGAGATCCCCGAGGACGCGCTGCTGGGCGAAGAAGGCAAGGGCTTCAAGACCCTGCTGGACGGCCTGAACGCCGAGCGCACGCTGATCGCCGCCGAGTGTATTGGCGATGGTTACTGGTTCATCGACCGGGCCAGCAAATACGCCAAGGAGCGCGTGGTGTTCAACCGCCCCATCGGCCAGAACCAGGGCGTGCAGTTCCCGATTGCTGACGCTTTCATCGAGCTGGAAGCCGCCAACCTGATGCGCTGGAAGGCCTGCGAGAAGATTGACGCCCACCAGAACGCGGGCGCCGAGGCCAACATGGCCAAGTACCTGGCGGCCAAGGCCAGCTGGGAAGCGGCCAACGTCTGCCTGCAGACCCACGGCGGCTTTGGCTTCGCGTGCGAATACGACATCGAGCGCAAATTCCGCGAAACCCGCCTGTACCAGGTGGCGCCGATTTCGACCAACATGATCTACAGCTACGTGGCCGAGCACATCCTGGGCTTGCCCCGTTCGTTCTGACGTGCGACACCCCCCTGTGGCGCTTCGCGCCTTCCCCCCGCTCTCGCAGCGCTACGCGCTGCGGGCAGGGGGACGACGCCCTCGCTGCGGGGCGGCCCTTGCTCGGCGTCCGCTGGTGTGGGTCGCGCCAGTTTCGAACGTCGCGGGCAGCGCCACCGCTCGATAGAAGTCCTGAGATATGAATCCAAACATCCGCCCCCTTGACGGCATCACCGTCGTCTCGCTGGAACACGCGGTGGCCGCGCCGTTCTGCACGCGCCAGCTGGCCGACCTGGGCGCGCGCGTCATCAAGGTGGAGCGCCCCGGCAGCGGCGACTTCGCGCGCGGCTACGACCAGCGCGTGAAGGGCCAGTCGTCGCACTTCACCTGGATCAACCGCAGCAAGGAGAGCCTGGCGCTCGATGTGAAACAGCCGCAGGCCAAGGCCGCGCTGCTGCAACTGCTCCAGACCGCTGACGTGTTGGTGCAGAACCTCGCGCCCGGCGCGGCCGCGCGCATGGGCCTGTCGTATGAAGCGCTCAAGGCGCACAACCCCAAGCTCATCGTGTGCGACATCAGCGGCTACGGCGCCGACGGGCCGTACCGCGACAAGAAGGCCTATGACCTGCTGATCCAGAGCGAGGCGGGGTTCCTCTCCGTCACGGGCACGCCCGAGACGCCATCCAAGTCCGGCATCTCGGTGGCCGACATTGCCGCGGGCATGTATGCCTACACCAACATCCTGTCGGCCCTGCTGCTGCGCGGCAAGACGGGCGAGGGCAGCCACATCGACGTGTCCATGCTCGAAGCCATGGGCGAGTGGATGGGCTATCCGATGTACTACGCCTTCGACGGCGCGCCACCGCCGCCGCGCACCGGCGCATCGCACGCCAGCATCTACCCCTATGGCCCGTTCGTGGCGGGCGATGGCAAGACGGTGATGCTGGGCCTGCAGAACGAGCGCGAATGGAAGGCCTTTTGCGACACCGTGCTGCAGCGCCCCGAGGTGGCCACAGACGCGCGCTTCTGTTCCAACGCCCAGCGCAACGCCCACCGCGACGCGCTGCAGGCGCTGATCCTGCAAGAGTTCTCCACGCTCAGCGCCGCCCAGGTCGTCGAGCGGCTGGACCAGGCGGGCATCGCCAACGCCCGCGTGAACGACATGGCCGACCTGTGGGCGCACCCGCAGCTGGCCGCACGCCAGCGCTGGAGCGACGTGGATTCCCCCGTGGGCCGCATCCCGGCGCTGCTGCCGCCCGGCGTGAACAGCGCGTTCGATTACCGCATGGATGCCGTGCCCGCCGTGGGCCAGCACAACGCCGCCATCCTGGCCGAGCTGGGCTGGAGCGCCGAGCAGATCGACGCCCTGCAGGCCCCGCAACCTCTTTGACGCAAAAACCATAGCTGCTAGCGCTTGATACGCCTGCCCGGGAGCCCGAAATGAAGCAAGAAACCCAAGTCACCATCCATCCCCTGGCCCAGTTTGCCGCCACGCTGCAGTGGAGCGACGTGCCCGCACCCGTGCAGCGCCGCACCGAAGACCTGTGGGTGGACTGGTTCGGCTCCGTGCTCGCCGGCTGCCGCGCGCGGCCCGTGGCCAGCATCACGCGCTTTGCCCTGTCGCAAGGCCCTGCCAGCGGCCCGGCCGAGGTGATCGGCCACGGCGCCACCAGCAGCCCCATGATGGCCGCGCTGGCCAACGCCGCGGCCAGCCATGTGGCCGAGCAGGACGATGTGCACAACGGCTCGGTGTTCCACCCGGCGGCCGTGGTCTTTCCGCCCGCGCTGGCCGTGGCGCAAAGCATCGGCGCCAGCGGCGCGCAGCTCATGGCGGCCTGCGTGGCGGGCTATGAGGTCGGCATCCGCGTGGGCGAATTCTTGGGCCGCAGCCACTACAAGGTGTTCCACACCACGGCCACGGCCGGCACGCTGGCGGCAGCCGCTGCCGTGGGGCGCCTGCTGGATCTCACGCCCGCGCAGATGCAGCACGCCTTTGGCTCGGCCGGCACGCAGTCGGCGGGGCTGTGGGAATTTTTGCGCACCGCGGCCGACAGCAAGCAGCTGCACACGGCCCACGCCGCCGCGGCCGGCCTGATGTCCGCCTACCTGGCCCAGGACGGTTTCACCGGCGCGCAGGACATTTTTACCGGCCCGCAGGGCCTGGCCGCGGGCATGTCCAGCGATGCCAACCCGGCCAAGCTCACCGAGGGCCTGGGCACCCGCTGGGCCACGGCCGAGACATCGTTCAAGTGGCATGCCTCGTGCCGCCACACGCACCCCGCGGCCGACGCGCTGCAGCAGGTGATGCGCGAGCACGGCCTGGCGCCCGCCGACATCGCACAGGTGACCTGCCATGTGCACCAGGGTGCCATCGACGTGCTGGGGCCGGTGGTCTCGCCCACCACGGTGCACCAGTCCAAGTTCTCCATGGGCACGGTGCTGGCATTGGCCGCACGCTTTGGCCATGCGGGTTTGACCGAATTCGACGAGCAGTTCCTGGCCCCGGACACTGTGACCTTGCGCGAGAAGGTGCGCATGGTGCTGGACCCCGAGGTGGACGCCGCTTACCCGCAGCGCTGGATCGGCAAGGTCACCGTGCAGACGACCGACGGCCGCACGCTGGCCGGGCGCGTGGAAGAGCCCAAGGGGGACCCCGGCAACACCCTCTCGCGCGAGGAACTCACGGCCAAGGCCCTGCGCCTGGCCGCCTACGGCGGCGCGGTGTCCGACGCGCAGGCCCGGGCGGCCGTGCAGCACCTGTGGCAAGTACAGGAGTGGCCGCGCACGCAGCATCTGCTGGGCTGACCAGTGGTCCCGCCTGCGCCGCGGCCCATGATCCCCCCAGGGGCGCAGAAGACGCCCCCTTCACCACCACCGACAAGGAGACACACGCATGACCGCACGCTTCATCCCGATTTCCCGACGCACCACCTTCGGCGCCATCGCCGCAGCCTGCGCGGCGCTGGCCTTGGGCGGCCCTGCCGCCGCCAACACCTGGCCTGAAAAGAACGTCACCCTGGTCGTGCCCTACAGCGCCGGCGGCCCCACCGACGTGGTGGCGCGCCTGCTGGCCGTGCCCATGGGCCAGTCGCTGGGCCAGACGGTGGTGGTGGAGAACACCGTGGGCGCGGGCGGCACGCTGGCGCCCGCGCGCATCGTGCGCTCCAAGCCCGACGGATACACCATCCTGATCCATCACATGGGCATGGCCACGGCCCCGGCGCTGTACAAGAAGCTGCCCTATGACCCGCTCAAGGACTTCGAGTACATCGGGCAGGTGCTGGATGTGCCCATGACGCTGCTGTCGCGCAAGGACTTCCCTGCCAACACCTTCCCCGAGCTGCTGGACTACGTGAAGAAGAACCAGGACAAGGTATCGCTGGCCAACGCAGGCGTGGGTGCCGTGTCGCAGCTGTGCGGCATGCTGTTCATGCACCAGGTGGGCGTGAAGCTGACCACCGTGCCCTACAAGGGCGCCGGCCCGGCCATGAACGACCTGATGGGCGGCCAGGTGGACCTGCTGTGCGACCAGACCACGCAGACCGCACCCGTGATCCAGGACGGCAAGCGCGCCAAGGTGTTCGGCGTGACCACGCCGCAGCGCCTGGCATCCATGCCCAACATTCCCACGCTGGACGAGCAGGGGCTCAAGGGCTTCGACGTGAAGGTGTGGCACGGCATGTACGCCCCCAAGGGCACGCCCAAGGACGTGATCGAGAAGCTCAACAAGGCATTGAACGTGGCGATCAAGGACGAGAACGTGAAAAAGCGCATCGCCGAGCTGAGCTCCGACCTGGTCTCACCCGAGAAGGCCACGCCCGAAGGCCTGCGCAAGCACCTGGAAGCCGAGGTGGCGCGCTGGGACAAGGTCATCAAGGCCGCCGGCGTGAGCGCGGAGTAATCTCGCCCGTTTTGCCCCGGCTGGCACGCTGCCGGCCGGGGCGCTTGCACCACAAGGCACCCCATGATCGACCGGCTGGACCACCTCGTGCTCACCACCGCCCATGAGGCGCAGTGCGTGCACTTCTACTGCACCGTGCTGGGCATGGCGCTGCAGACCTTTGGCGAAGGCCGCAAGGCCTTTGTGTTCAACGGGCAGAAGATCAACCTGCACATCCAAGGCCGCGAGTTCGAGCCCAAGGCCCTGCACCCCCTGCCGGGCGCGCTGGACTTGTGCTTCATTGCGTCCATCCCGCTGGCGCAGGTGCAGCAGCGCCTGGCCGAGCACGGCATTGCCATCGAATGCGGCCCGGTGCCGCGCACCGGCGCGCGCGGCCCCATCCTCTCGGTCTACGTGCGTGACCCGGACCACAACCTGATCGAAATCTCGGAATACGCCTGACCCGCGCTGTTCCCGCCTCCCTGCTTCCCTGCTTCCCATGACCGACTCCGTGCGCCACGCCTGCTCCTTCCTCTTCGTTCCCGCCACCCAGCCTGAGCGGCTGCCCAAGGCCCTGGCCAGCGGCGCCGACCTGGTGATTGCCGACTGGGAGGACGCCGTGGCCCCCGCCGACAAAGAACGCGCCCGCACCGCCCTGGCCGACGCGCTGGCCGCCCTGCCGGCCCCGCAGCGCGCACGGCTGCTGGTGCGCATCAACAGCGAGGCAACCCCCTGGTTTGCGGCCGATCTGCAGGCGTTGGCACAACTCACCGCCCAGGGCTTGGCCGGCGCCGTGGTGCCCAAGGCCGAGCGCGCGCAGACCCTGCAGGCCGTGGCCCGGGCCGCCGGGCCGCAGGCTGCGCTGGTGCCGCTGGTGGAAAGCGTGGCGGGCCTGGCGGCCGCCGACGCGCTGGCTGCCGCGCCCCAGGTAGCGCGACTGGCCTTCGGGCATCTCGACTTCCAGGTGGACGCAGGCATGGCCTGCGCCGAAGACGAACAGGAGTTGCTGCCCGTGCGCATGGCCCTGGTGCTGGCCTCGCGCCGCGCGGGGCTGGCCGCGCCCATCGACGGCGTGACGGTGGACACGCGCAACCCCGAGCGCATGGGCCGCGATGCCGAGCGCGCACGGCGCATGGGCTTTGGCGGCAAGCTGTGCATCCACCCGGCGCAGGTGCCAGTGCTGCATGCCGCGTTCGACCCCGATGAGGCTGCCGTGGCCTACGCGCAGCGCGTGCGGCAGGCGCTGGAGCAGGCGGGTGGCGGCGTGTGCGTGCTCGACGGCCGCATGGTCGATGCACCGGTCCTGGCGCAGGCCGAGCAGACCTTGCTGCGCCACGCACGGGCGCTGCAGCGCCTGGCGAGGGTCTGAAGGCCCGCTCCGGTTTCGTGCCTGCAGCTCTGCCGCGCGCCGGCACAATCACCGGCGTGCCCCTACCGTCATTCTTCCCTCGATGAGACTCTCCCGTACACAACCGCTGTGGGTCATGCTGCTCACGCTGCTGTCGGGCTTTGCGCTGAGCCAGGCTTACCGCACCACCACCGCCATCGTGGCCCAGGGCCTGCAGGCAGATTTCGGCCTGCAGGCTTCCTCGTTGGGGGCGTTTGCCGGACTGTTTGGTTTGTCGTTCGGCATTGCGCAACTGCTGATGGGCATCGCACTGGACCGCTACGGCCTGCGCCGCACGGTGCTGGTGGCTGCGCCCCTGGGCATCGCTGGTGCGGCCCTGTCTGCGCTGGCGCCCAGCTATGGCTGGCTGATGGTCGGTCAGGTGCTGATCGGGGTGGGCTATTCACCCGCCTTCGTGGCCTGCACGCTGTTCATTGCGCGCTATTTCGCGGCCGACCGGTTTGCCTTTTTCTCGGGCCTGAGCATGGGCCTGGGCGGGCTGGGGTTGCTGTTCACCGGCACACCGCTGGCCTGGGTGGTGCAGCACTGGGGCTGGCGTGCCGGCTTTGGCCTGCTGGCTGGCCTGAGCCTGCTGTCATGGCTGTTGATTTATGCGCTGGTGCATGAACCGGTACGTGCCGATACCGCACACCGTCCAGCCAGCAGCTGGGGGGAGGCACTGACGGGCATGGGACGGCTCTTTACCGTGCCACACACCTGGGGCATCGTGATCCTCGGCATGTCGTGCTATGCGGCCTTTTTGTCGCTGCGCGGCCTGTGGCTGGGGCCTCTGCTGATCGACCGCTACGGTTTTTCGCTGGTGGACAGTGGCAACGTGGCGCTGGTGTTGTCGCTGATTGCGCTGTTCACCCCCGCCGCTTTCGGCCGCATGGACCCGGGCCCCGCCCGGCGCCGCACCTGGGTGGGCCGCGCTTCGCTGTCGATGGCCGGCCTGTTCGCCATCATGGCCTGGGTCAACAACGCCCAGGCCACGGTGGCGCTGATGATCGCGATGGGGCTGCTGTCAGGCTACAGCATCTTGCAATATGCCGACGTGCGCTCGTCCTACCCCAACGAACAGACGGGACGCGCCCTGTCGCTCTACACCATGGCCATGTTTCTGGGGGTGGCGCTGATGCAATCGCTAACCGGCGCCGTGGCCGCCTGGGCCACCAGCGCCGGGCTGGAGCCCTACCGCGCGGTGTTGCTGTGCATCGCCGCCTGGCTGGCGCTGGCGTCGCTGGCCTTCAGGCTGCTGCCAGCGTCCGCGCTGCTCCAGCAACGGTAACCAGGGCCGCGCGGGAGACTGCCCCGCGCAACGCGCTCAGCGCTGGCGCCACACGGCCCGCGCGCCGGACTGGCCCAGTCCTTCCATGACCGACTGCGTATGCGCGCCGGGCGCGCAGGCCTCGCCCGGCTCGTAGGCTGCACCGTCAAAGCGGGGCGCGGGTGCCGCCTGTAGCACCCCCTGGCGTTCGGCATACACATCCCGCGCACGCATGTGCGGGTGCTGCGCCGCCTCGACGGGGCTGAGCACGACGCCAAAACAGGCGTCGGTGGGCTCCAGCAGCGCCTGCCAGTGCGCACGCGGCTGCGCCAGGAACAGCGCGGCCAGCCGCACGCGGCGCACCGGCCAGGCGGCCTTGTCCCATTGCGACCCGGTGAAATCGGGGTCCTCGGCCAGCCCCAGCACCTGCAGCAGCAGGGTGTAGAACTGCGGCTCGATAGCGCCCACGGTGACGTAATGGCCATCGGCGCAGACATAGGTGTCGTAGAAGGGCGCGCTGTCGTGGATGCTCTGGCCGCGCACATCGGCCACCAGGCCGCTCTGGCGCGCACTCAGCATCAGGTTCAGCATATGGGCCGAGCCGTCCACGATGGCTGCGTCCACCACCGTGCCGCGGCCCGTGGCGCGCGCCTGCACGATGCCCGACAGCAGCCCCGTCATCAGGTACATCGCACCGCCGCCGATGTCGCCAAGCACGGCGAAAGGCGAGACGGGCCGCGCGTCCGCCGGACTGCAGCCCCACAGCGCGCCGCTGACGGCGGCATAGTTCGTGTCGTGCCCCGCACGCGGTGCCAAAGGTCCGCTCTGGCCCCAGCCCGTCATGCGCCCGTACACCAGGCGCGGGTTGACCGCCATGCACTCCTCGGGGCCCAGACCCAGGCGCTCCATCACGCCAGGGCGCATGCCCTCGATGAGCGCATCGGCCTCGGTCACCAGAGCCAGCACCAACTGGCGCCCCTCCTCGGTCTTGAGGTCGGCAAACACCGAGCGCTTGCCGCGATTGAGCAAGGCGCCGGTGGTCTCGCGGCCCTTCGTCTCGCGCACCACGGAAATGACGTCCGCACCCAGGTCGGCCAGGTGCATCGCACAAAACGGCCCCGGCCCCAGGCCGCCAATCTCCAGTACGCGCACGCTGTCCAGAACCTTCACGATGTCTCCTTGGTAGATGTTGTATGGGTGGCGGGCGCGGGTATCAGGTGAGGCCGGAGGCCCCGAGCACGCTCTCCACCGAGCGCACCAGCGTGCGCAGGCGCGGGCCCAGGTCTGTCTCCAGCCGGGCGTACATGGGGCTGAACACCGGCACCGAGACGGCGAACACCCAGAGTTCCCCGTCCTGCGGCTGCGACATGGGCACGGCGATGGATTCGATCTCGCGGTGCAGGTCGCCGTGGCTGCGGCAGAAGCCGTGGCGCGCAAAGTCGTCGCGCGCGTCCGTCAGGCGCTGCTCCAGCCACGCGGCGCGCTGCGGGTCGTTGCGCTGCAGGTCCTGCAGGTAGGCCTTGCGCTCATCCTCGGCCATGCCCAGCAGATAGGCGCGGCCCGTGGCCGTGCGCGACAGCGAGATGGGCACGCCGATTTCCTGGCGGAACACGGTGTTTCCCATGCCGTTGGCCAGCTCCACCATGCACAGCCGGCGCTTGTGGCCCACGGCCAGCTGCACCTGCCCCTCGGTCAGGTCGGCCAGCGCCTGCATGTGCGGCCGGGCGAACTGGCGCAGGGCCATGCGCGTGAGCACGGGCGAGGACAACTGCAGCAGGCCCAGGCCGGGCACGTACTTGGACAGCCGCTCCGAGTAGCGCAGCAGGCCCAGCTCGCACAGCGTGTCCGTCAGGCGAAACAGCGTGGGCTTGGGCAGGCCGGTCAGGTCCATCAGCTCCTTGGCGCTGAGTTCCTGGCACTTGCTGGAGAAGCACCGCAATATGGAAACGCCACGCACCAGGGCGCTGACCAGTTTGCCGTCCGGATCTGCGTTCACGTTCACATTGACCTCAAAAAGCTTGAGATTTTCACCTGTTTCAAAGTCAGGTCTGCGGCCACTGGAAGGGCATCGGCCTTTTCTCCAGGAAGCAGCGCACGGCCTCGCGGTGCTCGGGCGTGCCCATGGCCAGGGCCTGGGCGTTGGCCTCCTGCTCCAGCAGCGACGGCAGGTCGCTCGCGGCCAGCGCGAGCGAGCGCTTGATCAGGCTCAGCGCCACGGGCGATGCGCCCACGAAGCTGCGCGCAATCGCCTGGGCGCGCGCCTGCAGCGCATCGGGCTCTACCAGCTCGGCGGCAATGCCCAGGCGCAGCGCCTCTTCGGCTTGCACCTCGCGGCCCGATAGCATGAGCTCTCGCGCACGCTGCACGCCCACCACGCGCGGCAGGGTGTAGAACGCCGCGCAGTCCGGCACCACGCCCACGCGGATGAACGACATGGCAAAGCGCGCGCGGGTGCTGGCAATGATGAAGTCCGCCGCCAGCGCCAGGCTGAAGCCCGCGCCATAGGCCGCGCCATCCACCGCCGCAATCACCGGCTTGTCCAGCAGCATCAGGTCCTTGAGCCAGTCGTGCAGGCTGGTCAGGCGCTGGCGCCAGCCGCCGTTGTCCAGCCCGCTGGCGGCGATGTTGGAGAGGTCGCCGCCCGAGCAGAAATGCGCGCCCGCGCCCGTCAGCACCAGCGCGCGGATGGCCGGGTCGGCCTGCACCTGGCGCACCACCGCGGCCATCTCCCCGCGCATGGCGGGGTCGAAGGCGTTGCGCTTGGCGGGGTTGCTCAGGGTCAGCGTGGCCACGCCGTCCTGCACCTCGAAAACGATGCGCTCGTAGGCCTGGCTCATGCCGCGCTCCGCGGCACGTACGACGCGCGCATGTCGCGCCCGCCGCGCAGCGACGATCCGCCGTCCACCGGGATGACGGCGCCCGTCACGTAGCCCGCCTGTGGCGACGAGAGGAACAGCGCCATGTTCGCAATGTCATCGAGCGTGCCCATGCGCTGCAGCGGCACGGTGGCGACCGCGTTGGCCAATGCCTCGGGCGTGGGCGCCAGGCGCCGCATGCCCTCGGTATCACCGATCGGGCCGGGCGCGAT
Source organism: Diaphorobacter nitroreducens (assembly GCA_003755025.1). GTDB lineage: Bacteria > Pseudomonadota > Gammaproteobacteria > Burkholderiales > Burkholderiaceae_C > Diaphorobacter > Diaphorobacter nitroreducens. The sequence goes on from RJVL01000002.1 coordinate 166,352, forward strand.
GGCGTTCACGCGCACGCCCACCTCGCCCCATTCCATGGCCAGCACGCGCGTCATCATGTCGATGCCGGCCTTGGCCGCGCAGGCATGCACCTGGTACATGGTGGGGTTCACGCCCTGCGGCGCCGAGATGTTGATGACGCTGGCGCCCGGTTTCTTGAGCATCGGGTACGCCAGGCGCAGCACGTGGAAGCTGCCGTTCAGGTCGATGTCGATCACGGTCTTGAAGCCGTTGGGCGACAGGTCGGCCGCGGGCGCGATGAAGTTGCCCGCCGCGCCCGAGACCAGCACGTCGATGTCACCGAACTGCGCATGCGCCTGGCGCAGCGCGGCGTCCACCGCAGCGGGGTCGCGCACGTCGGCGCTGATGCCCAGCGCCTGCGCACCCAGCGCGCGCAGGCCTTCGGCCGCCTGCTGCACCTTGTCGGGCGAGCGGCTCATGACCACCACGTGGGCGCCCGCGCGTGCAAACGCCTGGGCGATGCCGAGGTTGATGCCGCTGGTGCCGCCGGCCACGAAGACGTGGCGGCCTGCGAAGGAGGAGGACTCAGCCATGGCGCCCTCCTTTCAGTCCAGCTGCAGCTTCTGGCTGCGGATCAGCGCGCCCCAGTCCTGCCGGTCGCGCTCCACCATCTGCGAGAACTGCTCGGGCGGCATGCCGCCGGGGCGGCCGCCCAGCTCGCGGTAGCGTTGGACCACGGCCGGGTCCTGCAGCACGGCGATGAGGTTGTCGGTGAGCTTCTTCACGACGGCCGGCGGCGTCTTGGCAGGCACGAAGAAGCCCATCCAGCCCACCTTGTCGAAGTCCTTCATGCCCAGCTCGGTCATGGTGGGCACGTCGGGCAGCTCGGGCTCGCGCGTGGCGCCGGTCACGGCCAGCGCACGCAGCTTGCCATCCTTCACATGGCCCAGCGACCCCGTGAGGTTGTCGAACATGAACTGGGTCTCGCCGGCCACGATGGCCATGGTGGCAGGTGCCGAGCCCTTGTAGGGCACGTGCACCACGTCCACCCCCGCGCTTTGGCGCAGCAGCTCGCCCATCAGGTGCGTGGTCTGGCCCACGCCCGCGGACGAAAAGGCCAGCTTGCCCGGCTCGCGCTTGGCCGTGGTGAGAAGCTCCTTCAGGCTCTTGATGGGCGATTTCACCGGCACGACCAGCACGTTGGCGAACGAGATCATGTCGGTCAGCGCCACGAAGTCCTCGGCCTTGTAGGGAAGCTTCTGGTAGGCGGTGTAGTTGATGGCGTTCGAGCCGGTGTTACCCACCAGCACGGTGTAGCCGTCCGGCTGCGCGCGCGCCACGAGACTGCTGCCCAGCGAGCCGCCCGCGCCGGGCTTGTTGTCCACCACGATGGGCTGGCCCAGCCGCTCGCTGAGCTTTTGCGCCATGAAGCGCACGGGCGTGTCGGTGGTGCCGCCGGCCGCGCCGGGCACGACGAAGGTGATAGGGCGTGTGGGCCAGGCGGCGTCGGCCCGTGCGGGGTGCGACGCCGTCAGGGCGGCCAGGCCCAGCAAGGTGGTGGCGCCTGCGAGGCGCAGCGCGTGGCGGCGGGGAGGGAATGGCATGGTGGTGTCTCCTGGGGTCCTTGCGGCACTGCGGCCGCTTTTGCTATGAATTAAATAGCCATTAACGCTGGATGGACGGGCGTCAACGCCTCTTTTTGCTTCAAGCGCCCTTCCAGACCGGCGCGCGCTTCTCGGCAAAGGCCGCAGCGCCCTCGCGCGCGTCCTGCGAGGCGAATACCGGCGCGGTGATGGCGGCCTGGCGCTCGAACATCTCGGCCTGCGACCAGTCGGCCGACTCCTGCGCCACGCGCTTGCTAGCAATCAGCGCCAGCGGCCCGTTGGCGGCCACGGCCTGGGCCAGCTCCAGGGCGGCGTCCAGCGCTTGGCCGGTCTCGACCAAGCGGTTGACCAGGCCATGGGCGTGCGCGCGCTCGGCGCTGAACATCTCGCCCGTGAGGATGGCTTCCATCGCCACGTGGTAGGGCAGGCGCCTGGGCAGGCGCAGCAGCCCGCCGGCCGCGGCGGCCAGGCCGCGCTTGACCTCGGGAAGGCCGAATTGGGCCGTCTTGGCGGCGACGATCAAGTCGCAGGCCAGCACGGTCTCAAAGCCGCCGGCCAGGGCATAACCCTCCACGGCCGCAATCAGCGGCTTGCGCGGAGGCTGCTGTGTGAGGCCCAGGAAGCCCCGCCCCGGCAGGCTGGGACGCTTGCCCTGCAGAAAGCCCTTCAGGTCCATACCGGCGCAGAACGTGCCGCCCGCGCCGGTGATGACGCCCACCTGCAGCGCGGGGTTGCGGTCCAACTCGTCCAGCGCCGCCGCCATGGCCTCGGCCATCTCCAGCGTGGCGGCGTTGCGCGCCTCGGGGTTGCTCAGCGTCATGACTAGCACGTTGCCGCGCACTTCGACCCATACCGTGGATGCCATCACAAATTCCTTTCAGTTGTTCGCCGGGTTACATGGCCCGTGTCGCATGCAACCGGCACCTCAGCCCATTACTCCGAAGGCCGCGGAGCAGGCCACGCCAGCAGACGCCGTGGAGCCGGCTTTGCCGGGCCACTGGCGTCGTCCCCCTTCCCGGAGCGCGAAGCGCGCAGAGAGAAGGGGCTGAGGGGCCGGCTCCGAGCCTGCCTGCGCAGGCTTGGACGTCCCCGAAGAGCTGTCGCCTCTGGCGGCTGCACGGAGGGGCGCTCCTCAGGGGGTTGTTATCTAGGCGCCATGCGGATGGCCCCATCCAGGCGGATGGTTTCGCCGTTGAGCATGGGGTTCTCCAGGATGTGCAGGGCGGTCATCGCGTACTCGCTGGGGTGGCCCAAGCGCGCGGGGTTGGGCACCGACGCACCCAGAGACTGGCGCACGGCCTCGGGCAGCTTGGCCAGGATGGGCGTATCGAACAGGCCCGGTGCGATGGTGCACACGCGGATGAACTTGGAGGCCAGGTCGCGCGCCGCCACGATGGTCATGCCGATCACGCCGGCCTTGGACGAGGCGTAGGGAATCTGGCCGATCTGCCCCTCGTAACCCGCCACCGAGGCGGTGAGCACGCACACGCCGCGCTCGCCGTCGATGGGCTCGTTCTTGGCCATGGCAACGGCCGCCAGGCGCAGCGTGTTGAAGGTGCCGATCTGGTTCACGCGGATGATGTTGATGTACTTCTCCAGCGAGCCGGGGCTGCCGTCCTTTTCGATCAGGCGCACCGGGCCGCCGATGCCCGCGCAGTGCACCAGCGCGCGGAAGTTGCCGAACGCCTCGGCCGCGGCGATGGCCTGCTGCATCTGGCCTTCGTCGGACACATCGGCCTTCACATAGCGCAGGCGGCCGGCGTATTGCTGTTCCATGGCCTGGCCCCGCTCGTCGTTCAGGTCCACGGCCACCACGTTCAAACCACGCTCCAGCAGCGCGATGGCCGAGGCCTCGCCCAGGCCCGAGACCCCGCCCGTGACGAGGGCGGTCATTCCTTTTTGCAGCTTCATGCTTCTTTCCTCATTTTGTCTTCCAGCGCCCGTCCATCAAGCGCCAGCAGCTATCAAATCAATAGTTACAGACGTTCGATGATGGTGGCGTTGGCCATGCCGCCGGCCTCGCACATGGACTGCAGGCCGTAGCGCTGGCCGCTGTCTTCCAGCGCGTGCAGCATGGTGGTCATCAGGCGCAGGCCCGAGGCGCCCAGCGGGTGGCCCAGGGCGATGGCACCGCCGCGCGGGTTCAGGCGCTCACCGTCGGCCTTCAGCTCCTTCTGCCAGGCCAGGGGCACGGAGGCGAAGGCCTCGTTGATCTCGTAGTGGTGGATGTCGTCCAGCTTCATCTTGGCCTTGGCCAGCACGCGCTGCGTGGCCGGGATGGGGGCGGTGAGCATGTACAGCGGGTCGTCGCCCACCACGTCGAAGGCCACGAAACGCGCACGGGGACGCAGGCCCAGCTGCTGGGCACGCTGCTCGCTCATGATGAGCATGGCGCTGGCGCCGTCGGTCATCTGCGAGGCATTGCCGGCCGTGGTGGCCCACTGGATCTGCGGGAACCGCGCGGACAGCTCCGCGTTCTCGAACACGGCCTTCAGGCCGGCGAGCTTTTCCACCGTGGTGCCGGCGCGGATGGTCTCGTCTGCCGTCACGCGGCCGGCAGGGGTGTCGATGCCCACGATCTCGCGCGCAAAGCCTCCGCTGGACTGCGCCGCGTGGGCACGCTGGTGCGAGCGCGCGGCATAGGTGTCCAGCGCGGTGCGGTCCAGGCCCCATTGGGCGGCCACCAGGTCGGCCGAGACACCCTGCCCCACCAGGCCGGGGGCGTAGCGGGCGTCAAAGCGCGGTCCGGTAGTGTTCTTGCCCATGCGCGAGCTGCCCATGGGCACGCGGCTCATCGACTCCACGCCGCAGGCGATCACGATGTCCTGCGTGCCCGCCATGATGGCCTGCGCCGCGAAGTGCACGGCCTGCTGGCTGGAGCCGCACTTGCGGTCGATGGTGGTGGAAGGCACGTGCGCAGGCAGGCCCGCGGCCAGCCAGGCCAGGCGCCCGGGCGTGCCCGCCTGCTCGCCGGCTTGGCTCACGCAGCCGCAGATCACGTCGTCCACCGTGCCGGGATCCAACTGGTTACGGGCGACCAGTTGCTCCAGCACCTGCGAGAGCAGGTCCACAGGATGCACCTCGGCCAGTGCGCCATCGGGCTTGGCCCGGGCCATGGGGCTGCGGATGGCATCGACGATGACGGGAATATTCATGCTGACTCCATGTGTTTATGAGACAAATGATCCATTAAAAATGATTTTCAGCCGGTTTGAATGTGCTGAAGACCGTGTTTACCCGATGTGTTTTGGTCTGTACGCCTGAAAAAATCGTCTCACACAACATTTTTGTGAGACATGCATTTCGCATTTTTGGGTGACTCCAGTCCCCATGGCGGCGCACCGAGGAGCAACGGGTGACAGGTATGCAGGACTTCTTTGGCCGCGCGGCGGCAGCTCCCGACCGGGTGGTACTGGTCATGGCCGAGACAGGCGCGCGCTTCACCGCCGGCGAAGTGGCGCAACGCGCCCTGGCGATGGCACAGTGGCTCCACACCCAGGGCCTGCAGGCGGGCGAGCGATTCGCGGTGGTGCTGGAAAACCGCGTCGAGATCCTGGCGCTGGCGCTGGCGGCCCGGCAGGCCGGCCTGTATGCCGCCGTGCTCAGCACGCACCTGACACCGGCCGAGGTGGCCTACATCGTGCAGGACTGTGGCGCGCGGCTGGTGGTGGCGTCCGCCAAGACCCTGCCCCAGCTGGCCGAGTTGCAGGCCCACCATCCCCTGCCGTGCTGGACGGTGGACGAGGCCCCTGCGCAAGCCACGTCGGTGCAGGCCCCATCGCTACAGGCCGCGCTCGACGCCCTGCAGGGGGCGCCTGCGGACTTCGCCGACCGACCGCTGGGGCGCGATCTGCTGTATTCCTCGGGCACCACGGGCCGGCCCAAGGGCGTGCTCAAGCCCCTGTGGCCCGCCCACCTGCGCGGCCAGACCGACCCCGAAGCACTGGGCACGGCGCGCATCATGGGCATGGGCGAAGACACCGTGTACCTCTCGCCCGCGCCGCTGTACCACGCCGCGCCGCTGCGCTACACGCTGCGCGTGCTGGAGCTGGGCGGGCAGGCCGTGATCATGGAGCGCTTTGACGCCGAGACCGCCCTGGCCCTCATCGAGCGCTACCGCGTCACCCACAGCCAGTGGGTGCCCACCATGTTCGGCCGCATGCTCAAGCTGCCCGAGGCCGTGCGCCAGCGCTACGACCTGTCCAGCCACCGCGTGGCCATCCACGCCGCTGCGCCCTGCCCCGTGGATGTGAAGCACGCCATGCTCGACTGGTGGGGCGACATCCTCATGGAGTACTACGCGGGCTCCGAGGGCTGCGGCACGACGATGATCAATTCGGCCGAGTGGCGCCAGCGTCCCGGCTCGGTGGGCCGCCCCACCACGGGCCGGCTGCACATCGTGGGCGACGACGGGCAGGAGTTGCCCGCGGGCGAGATCGGACAGGTGTACTTCTCAGGCGGCGGACAGTTCAGCTACCTCAACGACGAGGAGAAGACGCGCCAGGCCATCAATGAGCGTGGCTGGATCACCTATGGCGACATCGGCCATGTGGATGCCGAGGGCTACCTTTACTTAAGCGACCGGCGCGCAGACCTGATCCTCTCGGGCGGCGTCAATCTCTACCCGCAGGAGATCGAGAACGCCCTGATGCGCCACCCCGACGTGTACGAGGTGGCCGTGGTGGGCGTACCCCACCCCGACTTTGGCGAGCAGCCCCTGGCGGCCGTAGTGCTGCGCCACGGCGCGCAGGCCTCGCTGGACACGGCCCGCGCCATTGCCGCCCAGGCGGCCGAAGTGCTGGCGCGCATGAAGCTGCCCCAGCGCGTGGTGTTCGTCGATACGCTGCCGCGCCTGGAGACCGGCAAGCTGCTGCGCCGCAAGCTGAAGGAGCGCTTTCGTGACGAGCCGCAGGCGGGTTTTGCCCTGCGAGACTCCTGAAACCATAGCTACTAGCGCTTACTAGATAAGCGCCAAAGCCCATTTTGATATTTAGACCCTGAGACACCGACCATGCAAGACCTGATCCAGCGCACCGTTTTCCGTGAAGACCATGAACAGTTCCGCGACGCCGTGCGCCACTTCTTCGACAAGGAAATCGTGCCGCACCTGGCCGATTGGGAGCGCAACGGCATCGTGCCCAAGGAAGTGTGGCGCAAGGCCGGCCGCGAAGGGCTGCTCAACACCATGCTGCCCGAGCCCTACGGCAGCGGCGGTGACTTCGGCCATGCGGCCGTGTTGATCGAGGAGGTAGGCCGCACCAACGCCACGGCGCTGGGCTTTCCGCTGCACTCGGACATCGTGGCGCCCTACATCTACGCCTACGGCAACCAGGAGCAGCACGACCGCTGGCTGCCCAAGATGGCCGCCGGCGAAATGATCGGCGCCATTGCCATGACCGAGCCCGGCGCGGGCAGCGACCTGAAGTCCGTGCGCACCACGGCCAAGCGCGAGGGCGACCACTACGTCATCAACGGTGCCAAGACCTTCATCACCAACGGCATCAATTCCGAGATCGTGATCGTGGTCTGCAAGACCGCGCCCGACCTCGGCGCCAAGGGCGTGTCGCTGATCGTGGTGGAAGAGGGCACGCCGGGTTTCAGCAAGGGCCGCAAGCTGGAAAAGATCGGCCTGATGGGGCAGGACACCTCCGAGCTGTTCTTTGACAACGTGAAGGTGCCCGTGGGCAACCTGCTGGGCGAGGAGAACATGGGCTTCAAGTACCTGATGCAGGAGCTGGCCCAGGAGCGCCTGGTGGTGGCGGTGCGCGCGGCCCGCTGCATCGAGTCCTTCCTGCAAAAGACCATCGACTACACGCGCGAGCGCAAGGCCTTCGGCCAGACCGTGTTCGAGTTCCAGAACACGCGCTTCAAGCTGGCCGAGGCCAAGGCGCAGGCCACCATGCTGCGCACCTTCGTCGACGAATGCATGAAGCTGCACATGCAGCGCAAGCTGACGCCCGAGCGCGCCGCCATGGTCAAGCTCAACGCCACGGCGCTGCAGAACAAGCTGCTCGACGAGTTCCTGCAACTGCACGGCGGCTACGGCTACATGACCGAATACCAGGTGGGCCGCGCCTGGACCGATGCCCGCATCGGCCGCATCTACGGCGGCAGCGACGAGATCATGAAGGAAATCATCGCCCGCACGCTGTAGCACGAGCCATTCCCTTTCTACATAAAACCCAAGGAGACAACACCATGGCATTCACCCGGCGCAAGACCCTGGGCCAATGGCTGCCCCTGATCGCCCTGGCCGCCACGTGCGGCGTGGGCGCCGCACAGGCGCAGGACCATTACCCGAGCAAACCCATCCGCGTCATCGTGCCCTATCCGGCTGGCGGCGGCACGGACATCATTGCCCGCCTGATCGGCACGCAGCTGTCCCAGCGGCTGGGCCAGGCCGTGGTGGTGGAAAACAAGCCCGGGGCCAGCGGCATCCTGGGCAACGACACCGTGGCCAAGGCGCCCGGCGACGGCTACACGGTGCTCATGGGCATCACCACCGTGGTGCAGATCCCGGCGCTGTACAAGAAGGTGCCCTACAAGCTCAGCGACCTGGCCCCGGTGTCGCAGGTGGCCAAGTCGGCCGACCTGCTGATGGTGCCGCGCAGCTCGGGCGTGACCACGCTGCAGCAGTTCGTGGACAAGGCCAAGGCAGCCCCCGGCACGCTCAACTTCGGCAGCTACGGCAACGCCACCTCGTCGCACATGAACGGCGAGCGCTTCAAGCAGAAGGCCGGCATCGACATCACGCACATTCCCTACCAGGGCTCGGGCCCCGAGATGGCGGCCATGCTGGGCGGGCAACTGTCGCTGGCCTTCGTGGACGCCACGGCCGCCTACCCGCACATCAAGTCGGACAAGATCAACATCCTGGCCATCACCGGCGCACAGCGCCACCCGGCCCTGCCCCAGGTGCCCACCATGACCGAAGCCGGCTACCCCGGCCTGGAGGCCAACGGCTGGTTCGGCATGTTCGTACCCGCCACCACGCCCAAGGCCATCGTGGACAAGCTGGGCAGCGAGGTGAGTTCCATCGTCAAGTCGCCCGAGCTGAACAAGCGCCTGACCGAGATGGGCCTGATCCCCGTGGGGTCCCTGCCCGACGACTTCAAGGCCCAGATCGACAAGGACGCTGCCCACTGGAAGGCCGTGGCCGAGGCCGCCAAGATCTCGATGGACTGAGATGAAACGACGCCCCCGAGTCGCTTCGCGCCTGGCCCCTACCCGCTCTCGCATTGCTGCCATGCGGGCAGGGGGACGCAGCCTCGCTACGGGGCGGCGCGGCCGGCCTAGGCCAGCATAGGCCGGCATAGGCCCTTGCTTGGTGGCGGCCCTGGCTTGGGGTGCACCGGTTGCATGGGCTACGGGCGGTGCGTAGCGCTATGGATAACTGAGAGGCCATACAGGCAAAGGAGACGCGCGATGAAACACGAAGCCCACCCCCTTGGATGGAACCGGCGCCACCTGCTGGCCCTGGCCGCCGCAACCGCGGCGGCAGGCCCGCTGGGCGCACGGGCGCAGACCGCGCCCACCGGCTTCGCCACCCGCCCCGTGCGGGTGGTGGTGCCCTTTGCCGCCGGCGGCGCCACCGACGTGATCGCCCGCATACTGGGTGAGCGCATGGCGCAGCGCTTTGGCCAGTCGGTGGTGGTGGACAACAAGCCCGGCGCGGCCGGCCTGATCGCCGGCGAGATGGTCGCCAAGGCGCCGCCCGACGGCATGACGGCGCTGCTGGGCACCACCTCGTCGATGCTGACCAACAAGTACCTGTACAAGAAAACGCCCTACGACCCGCTGACCGAGCTGACCCCGCTGGTGCGCGTGTGCCTGGCGCCGATCGCCCTGGTGGTCACCGCCGACACGCCGGCGCAGAACCTGCAGGACTTCATGGCCTGGATCCGCTCCCAGAAGGGCAAGCTGACCTATGGCTCCTACGGCATCGGATCGCACGGCCAACTGGCCTGCACCACGCTCAGCGAGGCGGCCGGCGCCGACATGACGCATGTGGCCTACAAAGGTGAGGCGCCGATGGTGCAGGACCTGCTGGGCGGACAGATCAAGATCGGCATGGGCAGCCTGCTGTCGCTCAAGGCGCACGTCGACGCGGGCAAGCTGCGCGCGCTGGCCCTGACCGGCCCGCGTCGCGTGCCGCTGCTGCCCGAGGTGCCCACCTTCACCGAGGCCGGCTACCCACAGGATGCGCTGTCGATTGTGGGTTGGTTGGCGATTGCCGGCCCCAAAGCCATGCCGGCCGACGTGGCGCGGCAATGGGCCCAGGCCGCCAACCACGCCGTGGCCAGCCGCGAGGGCCTGGCGCGCATCATCGCCGCCGGCTTCGTACCGGTGGACGACGACACGCCCGAGAAGTTCGCCCGCCTGTGGGCCCAGGAAGCCCCTGTCTGGGGCCGCCTGCTGCAAGCTGCAGGCGTCCAACCCAGCTGAGCAGCCCCACTGGCCGCCCGCTGGCGCCTAGGCGATGGCGGATGCAGTGGAGCGGGCGATCAGCTTGAAGCTGCCCGTCGCCATGGCCACCAGCGTGCCGTCCTCGGCGCGCACTTCGCCGCGCACGAAGCTGATGGAGCGGCCGCGCCGCTCGCAGCGCGCGGTGGCAATCAGATCGCCCGTGCCCGCGGCGACGTAATGCAGCGTCAGGTCGATGGTGGCCACGCCATAGGCAGCCGGGTCGTGCGCGCGCGCCGCCGCAGCTAGCGTGCAGTCCAGCAGCGTAGCGATCGATCCGCCGTGGACCTCGCCACGGCTGTTGGCCTGGTCCGCCTGGAAGCCCATGCGCACCTGGGCCATGTCGTGGCCGATGCGCTCACCGCGCAGCGCCATGGCGCGGGCCATGGCCATGGGCAGGCCAAAGAACATGTCGGGGGCTTCGCCGGCGAAGGGGCTCAGGGGAATGTCGGCGGTGATGGAAGACGGTTGTTGCATGAAGGGGATTGTCAGTGGTTCATGGTGCACCCGCACGGCAGGGCCCAGGCACGGGCGGCCGCGCAAGCGGCCTATGCCGGCCGCGCCGCGCTGGCGCAACCGCGAGCGGGGGAAGCGGCGCAGCGGCTCAGGGGGTGTCAATCCACTCTTGCCCCCGTGGACTTGACCACGGCGGCCCAGCGCGTGATCTCGCGCTCGATGTGCGCCTGCAGCGCCTCGGGGGTGGAGCCCACGGGCTCGTAGCCGCCGGCAGCCAGTTGGGATTGCAGCTGGGGCTGGCGCAGCGCGGCGGCGATCTCGCGGCTCAGGCGCTGGGTGATCTCGGGTGGCGTGCCGGCTGGCGCGATCAGCGCATACCAGCCGGTCACGTCAAAGCCGGCCATGCCCTGCTCCTGCACCGTCGGCACCTCGGGCGCCAGGGCCGAGCGCTGCGGGCTGGTGACGGCCAGCGCATGCATGCGCCCGCCGCGGATGTGCGGCATGGAGGTGGAGATGCTGTCGAACGTGAGGTCGATGTCACCCGCCAGCATGGCATTGACCACGCCGGCGCTGCCTTTGTAGGGCACGTGCGTCATCTTGACCCCAGCAATGCTGCTGAAGTATTCCGCCGCGAGGTGCCCGGTGTTGCCGTTACCGGCCGAGCCAAAGGTGAGTTTGCCCGGCGCCGCCTTGGCGGCCTGGATCAGCTCATGGATGTTTTTTGCAGGCAGCTTGCCGCTGGCCGCCACCACCATGGGCAGGTTGGCCACCAGCGACACGGGGGCGAAGTCCTTGCGCGTGTCGTAGGGCAGCTTGGGGTAGAGGCTGTCGTTGATGGCATGCGCTGCCAGCACCATGAACACGGTGTAGCCATCGGGCTTGGCCCGCGCCACATACTGCGAGGCCAGTGTGCCGCCCGCCCCGGGTTTGTACTCCAGCACCACGGGCTGGCCCAGCTGCTGCTGCAACTGCATCGCCAAGGGGCGCCCCAGCAGGTCGGCGCTGCCACCAGGCGGGTAGGGAATCACGAGCTGGATCGGCTTGGCGGGCCAGGCGTCCGCGGCGTAGGCAACGGGCGCCAGCAGGGCGCTGGCGGTCAGGGCCATGCTGGCGAGCAAGGCGCGGCGCAGCCGCGAGGGACGAGGCAGTGACATGGCAGTCTCCGGGTGGTGAGAGGAAAGTCAGCCGGCGATGGGCGCCGCTTGCAGGTACTGCTCGCGCAGCGTGCGCTTGAGCACCTTGCCGATCTCGCTGCGCGGCAGGCGTTCGACCAGCCGCAGGTCGGCCACGCGCTGGGTCTTGCCCACGCGGGTGTTCAGCCATTCGCGCAGCTCTTCGGCGATGGGCTGTGCGCCCGAGCGCGCCACCACGTAGGCCACGGGGGTCTCGCCCCACTGCTCGGAGGGCACGCCGACCACGGCGCACTCGGCCACCTGGGGGTGCTGGCACAGCACGGCCTCGATGTCGCTCGGGTAGACGTTGAAGCCGCCCGTGATGATCATGTCCTTCTTGCGGTCGCCCAGCACGATGAAACCGTCCGCGTCCAGCCGGCCCACGTCACCGCTGCGGATGTAGCGCCGGCCTTCAGCGTCGAACCACTCGGCCTCGCGCGTCTTGCCCTCCAGGCGGTAGTAGCCGCTCATCATCCCGGCCGAGCGGCCGACGATCTCGCCCTGCTCCCCGGCGGGCAGCTCGCGCCCCTCCTCGTCGATGAATCGGATGTCGGCGCCCTCGCCGGGGCGGCCCACGGTGTGCAGCTTGGTCGGGTGGTCGTGGCAGTGCAGCTCGCAGCGCACGCCGCCCTCGGTCATGCCGTAGTACTCGATGAGCCGGCCAGGCCAGCGCCGCAGCACCTCGGCCTTGAGCGCCGCGCTGAAGGGCGCGCTGGTGCAGAACTTGTGTTGCAGCCGGCTCAAGTCGGTGCGATCAAAGTCCGGGCAGGCCATCAGGCGCTGGTATTGCACGGGCACCAGCATGGTGTGGGTGGCGCCGTGCTGCTGGGCCAGCGCCAGATAGCGCGCGGCATCGAACTTGCGCATCAGCACCAGCGTGCCGCCCAGCGCCAGCGTGGGCAACGCCGCCACCAGCGTGGTGTTGGAGTACAGCGGCGTGGCGCACAGCGAGACGGCATCGGGCCCATAGCCATTGGTGACCGCGCGCCGCACATGCGCCCAGCGCATGGCCCAGGACTGCACGATGCCCTTGGGCACGCCCGTGGTGCCCGAGGAATAGATCACGTTGAACGGCCAGTCGGGCACCGGCGTGATCGGCGCCGGCGCGCCGTCGCCCTGGGCCAGCCATTGCGACCAGGGCTCGCCCGCCTCGGGCGCACCGTCCAGGGCCACGCAGCGCAGCGCAGCGCCGGCATGCAACGGCCATTGCGCGGCCACCTCGCGGTCACGCAGCACCAGGCGCGCGCCGCAGTTGTCCAGCATGGCGCTCAGGTGCTCCGCCGTGGCCGAGGGCGCGAGCGGCGCCACGGCCACGCCAGCGCGCAGCGCGCCCAGATAAGCCAGCACATATTCGACCGAGGTGCCTGCGCAGATGGCCACCACGTCACCGGGTTGCATTCCGTCGCGCTGCAGGCTGCGCGCCACGCGGTCCATGCCGGCGCGCAGCGCGGCGTAGTCCAGCCGCTGGCCCTCCAGGACCAGGGCGGTGTGGCCAGGGCGGTGCGCGGCCTGGCGTTCAATCAGTTCGGGCAGCGAGCCGAAGGGCTGGGCCAGCAGGTGTTCGATGTCTGGATGCATGGAATCGGGAGAGCAGTGAAAAGAGGGGGCGCGCGCCCCGCCTGGGTTATTCGAGGGACAGGCCCGCCGCCTTGACGATCTGTGCCCAGCTCTTGCGTTCCTGGGCGATGAAGGCGTCGTACTCGGCCGGCGTCTCGCCACCGGGCACGCCGCCCAGTTCGGCAAAGCGCTGGCGCACCTCGGGCGTTTGCATGGCCTTGCGCGCCGATTGCTGCAGGCGCTCGACCACCGCATCGGGCGTGCCGGTCGGCGCCAGCAGGCCGAACCAGGCCGTGACTTGCATGGGCACGCCGGCCTCGGCCATGGTCGGCACATCAGGCAGTTGCGCCGAGCGCTCGGCGCTGGTGATGGCCAGCGCGCGGAACTTGCCGGCCTTGATGTGCGGCATGGAGCTGGGCAGGTTGTCGATCATGAAATCCACCTGCTGCCCCAGCAGCGCCGTGACGGCAGGCGCCGCGCCGGGATAAGGCACGAGGGTCACTTCGATACCGGACTTCTGACGGAACATCTCCGAGGACATATGGGGCGACTGCCCCACGCCCGAGGTGGACACATTGAGGCGGCGCGTCTTCGCCAGGCTGACCAGCTCCTGCGCACTGCGCACGGGGGAGTCGGCATGGACCACGAGGATGTTGGGCACGGAGATCACGTTGGTGATGCCGCGCAGGTCGCTTTCCTTGTAGCTGAGCTGCTTGTAGAGGCTGAAGTTGATCGCCACCGGGCCGATGTTGCCCATGAGCAGCGTGTAGCCGTCGGGCTTGGCGCGCGCCACCTGCGCGGTGCCGATGCTGCCGCCGCCGCCACCTTTGTTCTCCACGACGATGGAAGTGCCCAGGTCCTTGGCCATCTTCTCGGCCAGCACGCGCGCCGCGATGTCGGTGGTGCCGCCCGCAGCGGCTGGCACGACGATGGTGATGGGACGCTCGGGCCAGGCAGCCCAGGTGGCCAGCGGAAGGGCGGTCAGGCAGAGGGCAAGCAGATGGCGGCGCAGGGGCATGTCGTGTCCTTGTCGTGTGCGATGGGGTTCACCACACGATAAGGGCAGGCTGACGGCGACGGCTCAGGGTTTCATGGGAGACACGCTTCGTGATTCAGCAACCCATGCTTAGGCAGGTTGAAAGGACGGCGGGGACGCGTGTACACGTGGTGACTGCGGCCGCCGGCCGGACACGCCTGTCAAGCCGTGGCACGTTGCACGAATCGCGCAAGACGCTCCACGCCCTCACGCAGTCTGGCCCCATCGGACACCGCGTGGCACCAGCGCAGCCAGCCTTCACCCTCGGGGCCGAAGGCCGCGCCCGGCGCCAGGCCCAAGCCGACCTCGCTCACCAGATGTTTGGCAAGCGCCAGGGAGTCGTCAAAGCCCGCCAGGCGGAAGAACACGTACATCGCCCCGCCGGCATCGGGCACTTCCACACCCGGCACGGCACGCAGCGCTTGCACCAGCAGCCGGCGGCTTTCCACGAGGCCCGCGCGCAGCTGCGCCACATGCGCCTCGCCCTGCTGCAAAGCCACCGTTGCGGCGCGCTGCACGGGCTCGAAGATGCAGGAGAAGTTGTATTCAATGACCTTGCCCAGGTCGGCCTCCAGCGCCTCGGGCACCACCATCCAACCTACGCGCCAACCCGTCATGCACCACGCCTTGGAACAACTGTTGACCGAGATGATGCGGTCGCCCGGTGCGTAGTGGCGCAGGAAAGAAGGTGCGCTGGCCAGCTGCGGGTCGTACACCAGACGCTCGTACACGTCGTCGCTCAGAATCCAGATGCCATGGCGGCGGCAGTGCGCGAGGATCGCCACCAGGCTTTCCTCATCGATGGTCCAGCCTGTGGGGTTGTTGGGTGAATTGAGGATGAGCATGCGCGTGCCCGGCGTGAGCGCATCCAGCAGCCGATCCAGCGCAAGCGTCCAGCGCCCGCCCCGCACCACCAGTGGCACGCGTTCAACCTGCGCGCCCAGGATGCGCGGCATCTCCAGCAGGTTGGGCCACAGCGGCGTGACGGCCACCACGCGGTCGCCCGGTGACAGCAGCATCTGGCAGGTAAGCATCAGCCCGGCATCGCCCGAGGCCACAGCGCCGATGCGCTGGGCGGACACCTCGCGTCCGTGCAGGCCCGAGAGATATTGCGCGATGGCCTCGCGCAGGTAGGGCCGGCCCAGATTCTGCGAATAGAAGGTCTCGCCCGAACCGAGCGACTGCGCCGCCGCATCCCGGATGAACTGCGGCGTGGGCTGATCGGACTCGCCAAACCAGAAGGGCAGCACGTCCGCGCGGCCCATGCCGGTGTTGGCGACTTCGCGGATCAGCGATCCGCCCAGGCTCTGGATGGCGGGCCGCGCCAGGGCGGGCAGGAGGGTATCGGTGGGCGAAGCGGGGTTGTGCATGCGGGCCAGATGGAAAGCGAAAAGGTATGGGAAACAGGGCGCTACGGGTCGTAGCGCGTCAGCACTCCACGATGTTCACCGCGAGGCCGCCGCGCGAAGTCTCCTTGTACTTGGTCATCATGTCCGCGCCGGTCTCGCGCATGGTCTTGATGACCTGGTCCAGGCTCACATGGTGCGTCCCGTCGCCATGCAGCGCCATGCGCGCGGCGTTGATGGCCTTCACCGAAGCCAGGGCGTTGCGCTCGATGCACGGGATCTGCACCAGCCCGCCCACCGGGTCGCAGGTCAGGCCCAGGTGGTGCTCCATGCCGATCTCGGCGGCGTTCTCCACCTGCGCGGGCGTGCCGCCCAGCACGGCGCACAGGCCCGCCGCAGCCATGGAGCAGGCCACACCCACCTCGCCCTGGCAACCGACCTCGGCGCCCGAGATGGAGGCGTTCTCCTTGTACAAGATGCCGATGGCCCCAGCCGTGAGCAGGAAGTCGACCACGCCACCCTCGGTAGCGCCGGGAATGAAGCGCCAGTAGTAATGCAGCACCGCCGGCACGATGCCCGCCGCGCCATTGGTGGGGGCCGTGACCACGCGCCCGCCGGCGGCGTTCTCCTCGTTCACGGCCAGGGCGAACAGGTTCACCCAGTCGATCACCTGCAGCGGGTCCTGCTGGGTGTCGGGCGCGTTCTTCAGCGCCTGGTGCAGCGCGGGCGCACGCCGGCGCACCTGGAAGCCGCCGGGCAGCACCCCGCCCACGCTGCAGCCGCGCGCCACGCAGTCCTGCATGGCGCGCCAGATGGCGAGCAGGCCGGCGTCGATCTCGGCGTCGGTGCGCCAGTGGCGTTCGTTCAGGCGCATCACCTGCGCGATCGATCCGCCCTGCGCCGCGGCCTGCGCCAGCAGCTGTTCGCCACTGTGAAAGGGCAGCGGCAGCACCTCGGTGTCGGGCGCGATGGCGGCCTGGCGCTGTGCGTCAGCGGCCGCCTCCTCGCTCACGATGAAGCCGCCGCCCACCGAGTAGTACACCTGCGCGGCCAGCGTGCCGCCCGCCGCATCGAAAGCCTCGAAACGCATGCCGTTGGCGTGCAGTGGCAGCGTGACGTCGGGTACCAGCAGCAGGTCGGCCGCCTCGTCGAATGCCACTTCGGGGCCGTCGGCCAGCGGCAGGCGGCCCCGGCTGCGGATGCGGGCGATGAGCGGCTCGATGGCGTCCACCTCCACGGTGTCCGGCGCATGGCCGGCCAGGCCCAGCAGCACGGCGCGGTCGCTCGCGTGCCCGCGCCCCGTGGCGCCCAGCGAGCCGTAGAGCGTGCTGCGCACGCGCGCCACCTGCGCCAGCACCCCCTCGCGCGCCAGCCGCTGCGCGAACAGCCGCGCAGCGCGCATGGGCCCCACGGTGTGCGAACTGGACGGCCCGATGCCGATCTTGAACAAGTCGAAAACGCTGACGGCCATGGGCAAGACTCCAGAGGGCAAGGATTACGGTCGTGCGCCATGCTGGCGCGGTCGCGATGGCAAGGGAATCGGGTGTTTCGCCCTAGCCAGGCCCCGCCGGTGCCGCAAGCGGCGCCGGCTGCACGCGCAGCGCCAGGCAGAAGGGCTGCACGCAGGGTGCGCGGCCTTCGTAGGGGCAGCCGGGCGCGCTGCAGGGGGGCTCGGCCGCACGGTCGTGTTCTTGCACACGCGACTGGCCGCTGGCCTGCAGCGCGGCCAGGGCCAGCCAGGGGTCGGTGCGCGCCTGCAGCGGGTCGCGCCCGTACACCACGGCGGCCGCACCGGGTGCCGGCGCCAGGTCCAGCGACAGCCACCCGCTGGTGCGCTGGCCCGCGGCGCCCGGGCCTTGCAGCACCAGCGCGAACAGTCCGGGCGCCAGCGCCTGTGGCGGTCCGGCAAAGCCCACCGACAGGGCCGCTGGCGCGGTGGGCGCAGACGGCAGCGCAGGCATTGCGGCAGCAGGCAGGCGCAGCGTGAGCGTGAAGCCGCGCGCACCGTCGGGCGTGTACACCATGCCTTGCGCCACGCGCGCAATCTGCAAAGCCGGCAGTCCGGTGCCGCCGGCCGCCGGGTCGGTGCCGGCGGGCCACGGCTGGGCCGCCAGCACACGCGGCGCCGCGCCGCCAGCCGGGCCAATTTGCTGCACCAGCGTATTCAACAGCCGCAGCAGCGGCGCCCCCACACCCTGGGCAGGCCACGGCGCAGGGATGGCCGCGGCGCGCGCAAAAGCGCCCTCGTCGGCCACGGCATCGGCGGAAAGAGCCGCCGGCCCGTGGGATGCGGCCGCTGCCCTGGACGATGCAACCGCGCCGCCAGCCATCGCCTGCAGGCCCTGGCGTGCCTGATCGGAAAGGCTTACCCGCTCACGGCCTGCCGGCACGGCAGGCATGGGGGGCAGCGCCGTCGGCAGCAGGTTTGGCGAAAACGGCACAGGGGGAGCGTCGGTCGGCGCGGAGCCAGCTGGCGGGGCGCCCGCCGGGGTGGGCGCTGCCGGCGCGGCCAGCAGCCAGTTCTGCCGCTGCAGCGCAGCCTCGGCCAGCACGCGCACGGCGGGTGCCAGCGGCGGACGGGGCGGGTCGATGGAGGAGGCCATGGCGCCCCAGTGTCGCAGAGCGCGAGCCCCGCGCCAACGGTGGCGGCCTCCCGAGGGGAGGCTTTTTGCTACTCAATTAATAGCTTCTACCGCTTACTGGATAAGCGCTAGAGGCAATTTTATTTCAAAACCCTGCGCGAAGCCTCATCCCTTGAGGCCCAGCCGCCGCGCGAGCTTGTGCAGGTTGCTGGGGTCCACGTCCAGCGTGCGCGCGGCCTGCGCCCAGTTGCCGCCATGCGCCACCAGAGCGGCATTCAGGACCTGGCGCTGGCAGGCATCCACCGCGTCGCGCAGTGTGCCCGTGGGCGCGGCCAACGATAAGGCGCCGCCTGCCGCGGGTGCCATGGGGGCATCGCTGCGGGGCGTGGCCACGGGTTCGTCCAGCGCGTCCAGGTCCAGCAGGCCGGCCTCCAGCGTGACGATCTCGTTGCGGTCCACGCCGCGGCTCAGGGCCTTGAGCGCGGCGCGGCTGATCACGTGTTCCAGCTCGCGCACGTTGCCCGGCCAGCGGTAGCGGCGCAGCGCGGCCTGCGCGTCAGGCGACAGGCGCAGGCTGCGCAGCCCCAGGCGGGCGCGGTTGAGCTCCAAAAAGCGGCCGGCCAGCACCAGCACGTCGTTGCCCCGCTCGCGCAGCGGGGGAATGGGCACGGGGTAGACCGAGAGGCGGTGGTACAGGTCGGCGCGGAAGGCCCCGCTGGCCACCTGCTCGCGCAGGTTGCGGTTGGTCGCCGCAATCACGCGCACGTGCACGCTGCGCGGGCGGTCGGCGCCCAGGCGCTGGATCTCGCCGTTTTGCAGCGTGCGCAGCAGCTTGGCCTGCACGGACAGGGGCAGCTCCCCCACCTCGTCCAGGAACAGCGTGCCGCCCTCGGCGGCCTCGAAGCGGCCCGCGCGGTCACTCACCGCGCCCGAGAACGCGCCGCGCACGTGGCCGAACAGCTCGCTCTCGGCCAGCGACTCGGGCAATGCCGCGCAGTTCACGTGCACCAGCGGTCGCGCGCGCCGCGGCGACTGGTGGTGCAGCAGCCGCGCGAACAGCTCCTTGCCCACGCCGGTCTCGCCCAGCAGCAGCACGGGCAGCTCAGACGCGGCCACCACGCTCAGCTCATGCAGCAGCCGCTTGAGGGCCGGGCTTTCGCCCACGATCTCCAGCTCGCCGGCGCCGCCGCGCTCGGGCGTCGCCAGCGCCAGGTCGCCTTCGGCCGGGCCGGTGGCGGCCATGCGCAGGGTGCGCAGTTCCTGCTCCAGCCGCGCCACGCGCACCACTGCCTCCACCAGCGGCACCCACTGGCCCAGCCGCTGGCGCGCGGCGGGTCCGAAAGTGCCGGTGGCCAGGGCATCCAGCGTGAGCACGCCCCAGGGCCGCCCCTCCACGTGCAGGGCCACGCCCATGCAGTCGTGCACGGGCAGCGGCTCGCCCACCAGGGTGTCGAGCAGGCCGTCGTAGGGGTCGGGCAACTGGCTGTCGTGCTCGAAGCAGGTCACCTCGCGCCGCGTGAGGATGGCCGCCAGCCGTGGGTGCTGGCCTACGGCAAAACGCCGGCCCAGGGCGTCGCTCACCAGCCCGGTGACGGCCACGGGGCGCAGGCGCTCCTCCTCCAGCCGCAGCAGGGCCACGGCCCCGCAGCCGAACTGCGTGCGCAGCAGGTCCACCAGGCGCTGCAGGCGCACGGCCTGGGGCAGTTCGGCCCCCAGGTCGGCGCACAGCAGCAGGGCGGAGGTGGCGGCCGCGGGCGACGCCTCAACAATGGTCATAAAAACCCTTTAAAGGTGTTTTTTACCCAAATTGACATGGGTCTATTTTACCCACGATGGTGTAAACCCTTGATTTTTCATGGCAGAGCCGCTGGCCCAGGGATTGCGAGAGGGGAGGCATCTCTTACCGCGACTGTTCGACCATGCATCGTTACTCCCCCTCCCCCACGGTGTGCCGGGCCCGGCCCGCGCACCCTTGCGAGGGCGCAAGGAAAGTCCCCCCACCCTTCGCCCCGCTGCACCGCTTGATAAACACAATGACGGAGGCCCAACATGGGTAAGTACGCCAAGTATTGGTACACGCTGATAGGCGTGTTGATTGTCACCTTCAGCCTGCTGGGCTTCTACGGCGCAGAGGTCTACCGCACCGCGCCGCCGATCCCGGGGCAGGTGCTGGTGCAGGGCAGCGACAAGCCGCTCTACACCAAGGACGGCATCCTCGACGGCCAGACCGCCTGGCAGTCGGTGGGCGGCATGCAGCTCGGCTCCATCCTGGGCCACGGTGCCTACCAGGCGCCCGACTGGACGGCCGACTGGCTGCACCGCGAGCTGACAACCTGGCTCGAACTGGCCGCGCAGAAGGACCATGGCAAGGCGTTTGCCGATCTGGACGTGGGCCAGCAGGCAGTGCTGCGTGACCGGCTCAAGACCGAGTACCGCACCAACACCTACGACAAGGCCAAGGACACGATGGTGATCTCGCCGCTGCGCGCCGAGGCCATCGCCATGACCGCCCAGTACTACGACAAGCTGTTCAGCAACGACCCCTCGTTGCAGAAGACGCGCGAGAGCTACGCCATGAAGGAGAACACCCTGCCCAGCGCCGAGCGCCGCGCGCAGATGGCCGGCTTCTTCTTCTGGACCTCCTGGGCCGCCTCCACCGAGCGTCCCGCCGACAACGGCGGCACCGGCGCCAGCTACACCAACAACTGGCCCCATGAGCCCCTCGTCGGCAACCAGCCCACCGGTGAGAACCTGGTCTGGTCGGTGATGAGCGTGGTGGTCATGATGGCCGGCGTGGGCTTCCTCGTGTGGGGCTGGGCCTTCCTGCGCAAGCACGACGAGCAGGACCCCACCCCTCCCCAGCACGACCCGCTGTCCCGCGTGGCCCTGACGCCTTCGCAGCGCGCCCTGGGCAAGTACCTGTTCCTGGTGGTGGCGCTGTTCACCGCACAGGTGCTGCTGGGTGGTTTCACCGCGCACTACACGGTGGAAGGCCAGACGTTCTACGGCGTGGAAATCTCCCAGTACCTGCCCTACTCGCTGGTGCGTACGTGGCACTTGCAGGCCGCACTGTTCTGGATCGCCACCGGCTTCCTCGCCGCAGGCCTGTTCCTTGCGCCCGTGATCAACGGCGGCAAGGATCCCAAGTACCAGAAGCTCGGCGTGGACGTACTGTTCTGGGCACTGGTCGTGGTCTGCGTGGGCTCGTTCATCGGCAACTACTTTGCCATCGCGCAGATCATGCCGGCCGAGTGGAACTTCTGGTTGGGCCACCAGGGCTATGAGTACGTGGACCTGGGCCGCCTCTGGCAGATCGGCAAGTTCGCCGGCATCGCCTTCTGGCTGGTGCTGATGGCCCGCGCCATCTTCCCCGCCCTGCTGGCCCCCAACGGCCAGGACAAGAACCTGCTGGCACTGCTGACCTCCTCGGTGGTGTGTATCGGCCTGTTCTACGGCACCGGCCTGTTCTACGGCGAGCGCACCCACATCTCGGTGATGGAGTACTGGCGCTGGTGGGTGGTGCACCTGTGGGTGGAAGGCTTCTTTGAAGTGTTCGCCACCACGGCACTGGCCTTCATCTTCTCGACCCTGGGCCTGGTGTCCTACCGCATGGCCACGGCTGCCAGCCTGGCATCTGCCTCGCTGTTCATGCTGGGCGGCGTGCCCGGTACCTTCCACCACCTGTACTTCTCGGGCACCACCACTCCGGTGATGGCCGTGGGTGCCTCCTTCAGCGCGCTGGAAGTGGTGCCGCTGGTGGTGCTGGGCCATGAAGCCTGGGAGCACTGGAGCCTGCAGCACAAGGCCACCTGGATGAAGAACCTGAAGTGGCCGCTGATGTGCTTCGTCGCCGTGGCCTTCTGGAACATGCTGGGCGCCGGTGTGTTCGGCTTCATGATCAACCCGCCGATCTCGCTGTACTACATCCAGGGTCTGAACACCACGCCGGTGCACGCCCACGCCGCACTGTTCGGGGTGTATGGCTTCCTGGCCCTGGGCTTCACGCTGCTGGTGCTGCGCTACGTGCGTCCCCAGATGGTGTTCAACGAGCGCCTGATGAAGACCGGCTTCTGGTGGCTCAACGCCGGCCTGGTGCTGATGATCGCGACCAGCCTGCTGCCGATCGGCCTGTTCCAGTTCCACGCCAGCGTGGCCCACGGCACGTGGTACGCCCGCAGTGAGGAATTCCTGCAGCAGCCGTTCCTGGAGACCCTGCGCTGGGTGCGTACCTTCGGTGACCTGGTGTTCATCACCGGCGCCCTGTGCGTGACCTGGCAGGTGGTGAGCGGCGTGCTGTTCGCCCCCCGCGCCCCGGCCGCCCCGAGCACCGGAGCCCTGGCAGGCGCCAACCGCTGACGCACCGCGGATACCGGGTGCGCCGCCCCGCGCGGCGCGCCCGGTCCCGCCCTCGGACCTTTTGAAGAACCGCCATGAACATCGACCGCTTCAAGCACGAGCACCGGGACATCCTGGGCCAGATCGCCACCCTGCGCCAGCTGGCACACAGCGGCGTGGAGCACAACGCGACGGCGATTGCACAGGGCATCGTGGCCATGAGTTCCACCATCAAGCTGCACCTGGCCGTCGAGGACCGCCTGTTGTACCCCGCACTGCGCCAGGGCGCCGACGCGGAACTGGCACGCCTGGGCGAGCAGTTCCAGCGCGAGATGGGCGCGATTGCCGCGGCGTACATGGACTTCGCACGGCGCTGGAACACGCCGGAGCGCGTGCGCACCGACGCCGAGGGTTTCCGTGCAGATGCCAACACCGTGCTGCGCCATGTGTACGAACGCATGCAGCGCGAAAACCGCGACTTCTACCCGCGCATCGAGGCCGAGGAGGCCCTGGCGCATTAAGGTTCGCTCTATTTTTCATAGCTGTTAGCGCTTACCTGTAGAGCACTGCAGCTCGAAAACGTTTCCATCGGCAAGGCCTTAGGGGCACCTTGCTTTTCAGCCGGCCTTGTGCCGGCTTTTTTTTTGCGCCGCGCGGGCCCCTCCGCGGCTGCCGGCGGGCTTGTCGTTTTTCTGGGGCGATCGCCCGCACAATCACTGCCGTGATGTAACGTCTGCCTACATTTGCACGGGTACCGCGTCCACGCGCCCCTGGCATCGACCCACCACCACGCCGCACATGATGCACCCCGCCCACCGCCAGGAGTTCCGCCAGTCCCTCATCTGGTTCGCTGTGCTGCTGGTCAGCCTGTGGCTGTTGAAGACCCTGCCCGCGCCAGACGCCGCGCGCGGCATGGCGGGCTACTTGCCGCTGCACACCGCGATGGAGGTCGTGTCCATCGGCGTGGCGGCAATGGTGTTCAGCATCAGCTGGGCCACGCAAAGGTACCGGCCCAACGGGCGGGTGCTGGTCCTCGGCCTGGGGCTGCTGGGCGTGGCGGTGCTGGACCTGACCCACAGCCTGTCCTACGCCGGCATGCCGGACTTCGTGACCCCCAGCGACCCGGAAAAGGCCATCAACTTTTGGCTGGCCGCGCGCGCGCTGGCGGCGCTGGCCCTGCTGTGGGCCGCGTTATGGCCCCACCGCTGGAATGAATGGCTGGGCCGCCGCTCACGCTACGCGGGGCTGTTGTGGGTGGCGTTGCTGGTGGGCGCGGTGCACTTTGTGCTACTGGGGCATCCGCAGTGGCTGCCCCGCACCTTCACGCCCGAGGCAGGGCTCACGCCCTTCAAGGTCCGTTTCGAATACGCGCTGGCAACCGCGTACGTGCTGGCGGGCGTGGGCTTTCTCACGCAACTGCGCCATGCGCGGGAGTTCGGCCTGTCGCACCTGGCGCTGGCATCGTTCACCATGGCCATGAGCGAGATCTTCTTCACGCTCTACGCCAACGTGACCGATGTGTACAACGTCGCCGGCCACTTCTACAAAATCCTGGCCTATGGCTTCCTGTACCGCGGCCTGTTCGTGGAAACGGTGCAGATCCCGTACCTGGACCTGCGCGCCGCCGAGGCCCGGCAGCGCGCCACGCTGAACACGCTGCCCGACCTGCTGTTCGAGGTGGACCGCAAGGGGGCCTACCTCGCGGTGCACGCCAACGAGACCAGCAAGCTCATGACCCCGCTGCCCCAGTTGCTGGGAAAAACGCTGGACGAGGCGCTGCCGCCGGCGGCGGCCGCGCAGTGTTTCGAGGCACTGGCGGAGGCTGAACGCACGGGCATGAGCCGCGGCCAGCGCATCACGTTGCCGCTGCCCCTCGGCGAGCGGCATTTCGAGCTGTCCGTCTCCCGCAAATCCGCGGTCGCGGGCCAGCCCGACACCTTCCTGATGCTGTCGCGCGACATCACGCCCACCGTGGAGAACGAGGAGCGCATTCGCTCCGAGGCCGGCCTGAACGCCGCCCTGCTGGACCTGCAGCAGCACGACATCCACCAGCCCGAGGCAGACCTGCTGCGCCGCGGCCTGGCGCATGCCCAGACCCTGACCGGCAGCGCGCTGGCCGTGCTGTACTTCGTGCACGACGACGCACGCGGCACCTCGCTGGCCGCCTGCTCGCACGAGAACGCCCCGCCCGACATGCCGCCGTGGGAAACCGCCCTGCGCGAACGCCGCGCCGTGGTGACGAACGCGCCGCACGATGCGGCGGCTGGGAGCGCACCGGGCGGCGCGACGGCCCGCTGGGCTTGCGTGCCCGTAGTGGAAGGCGGCAGGCCGCGCCTGCTGCTGGGCGTGGCCGGCAAGGCGCAGGACTATCACCCACGCGACGCACAGGCGCTGCAGACCGTGGCCGACGCCCTCTGGAAGCACACGGCCCAGCGCCGCCAGGAGGCCGTCATCCACCGCCTGTCGGAGGCGCTGGACCAGAGCCCCAGTCCGGTGGTCATCACCGACATCGACGCCAGCATCGTCTACGTCAACAAGGCCTTCAGCGAAGTCAGCGGCTACGGCGCACAAGAGGTGCTGGGCCGCAACCCGCGCGTGCTGCAGTCGGGACTGACGCCGCGGACCACCTATGCCGATATGTGGACCAAGCTGCCGCGCGGCCTGCCCTGGCAGGGCGAACTCATTAACCGCCGCAAGAACGGACAGGTCTACACGGAAAACGCCTCGCTTTACCCCGTTCGCGACGTGTTCGGCGAAGTGACGCATTACGTCGCGCACATGGAGGACATCACGCAGCGGCGCGAGGCGGAGGAGCGCATCCGCGCGCTCTCCAACTACGACACGCTGACCGGCCTGCTCAACAAGAAAGCCTTCGACGAACAGTTGACGCAAGCCATCGACCGCGCCGACGCAAGCCACGAACGGGTGTCGGTGCTGTGGTTCGACCTGGACAACTTCAAGCTGGTGAACGAAACCCTGGGCCACGCGGCCGGTGACGAACTGCTGTTGGAGATGGGCAACCGGCTGCGCGCCTGCCTCGCGCCGCACATTCCCGTGGCGCGCTATTCGGGCGATGCGTTCACGGCCATCGTGCCCCTGGCGGACCAGGCGGCGGTGGCGCTGCTGGCGCAGGATGCGCTGGCGCAGCTGCAGACCACGCTGCAGATCCACGGCCATGCCGTTTCGGTCAGCGCGTCGGCCGGCATCGCCGTCTACCCCGACGACGCGCGCACCGCCAGCACCTTGGCGTCCGCCGCGGAAGTGGCGATGTACCGCGTCAAGCAGGACGGGCGCAACGGGCTGCGCTTCTTCGCACCCGAGATGCAGGCGCACACGCAGCGTTCGCTGGAGCTGGCCGCTGGCCTCAAGGACGCGGCGCACCGCGGCGAGTTGTTCCTGGTGTTCCAACCCCAGCGCACGCTGGGCAGCGGCGCGCTGGCGGGCGCCGAGGCGCTGCTGCGCTGGCGCCATCCGCGCTGGGGGCTGGTGTCTCCGGCCGAGTTCATCCCGATCGCCGAACAAAGCGGCTCCATCGTGGCCATCGATTTCTGGGTGGTGGAGCAGGTGGCGCAGCAGTTGCGCGCCTGGGATGCCGCGGGCCTGCCGCCGCTGGTGGTGGCGGTGAACGTATCGGCTGCGCAGTTCGCGCGGCCGCACTTCGTCGAGGAGCTGGTGCGCATCCTGCAACGCATGGACATTTCACCCCAGCGCATCGAGGTGGAGCTGACCGAGGCCGTCGCGCTGAAGAACCCCGAGCAGGCCGAGACCACCATCCGCCGCCTGCATGAGGTGGGCTTTCGCGTGGCGCTGGACGACTTCGGCACGGGCTATTCCTCCATGAGCTACCTCAAGCGCTACGCCATCGACAAGCTCAAGATCGACCAGTCCTTCGTGCGCGAACTCGCCCACCAGGCCAGCGACCAGGCCATCGTGACGGCCATCATCAAGATGGCCCACAGCCTGCGCATGGCCACCATTGCCGAAGGCGTGGAGACGGCCGAGCAGGCCGCGTTGCTGCAGGCCTGCGGCTGCGACGAAATGCAAGGCTACTGGTACAGCCGGCCGCTGGAGCCCGCCGCGTTCGAGGCCTTTGTGCGCAATGCGCAGGCTGGCGTCGAGTTGGCCTGACACGCGTCGCGCCGCACGCAACCCGGTTGCTACTGTTTTAATAGCTTCCAGCGCTTACCCCTCCAGCGCCAGAAGGCCAAAAGGCGTCAAACCCTCCACGGCGCCCCGATCCCCCGCCCAGCCTCTCGGGCGCGGGCCTGCTGCGGCCCCACCCCGTGGCACGCGGGCCACAAGCCGCGCACCGCACCCCCCCTCTGCACAGGCCCTTTTCTGCCCTGCGGTTTGTGCCTGATCAAACTACCTATAGTGTTTGATAGGTATGGTGAACACTATATGTAGTGTTTTAAGGGTTGCCATGACACCACCATCTCCGATCGTCGCCAGCCTGCCGCGCGACGTCATCCAACGCAACGGCGAGCGCACGCCTTTCGATGCTGTGCGCATCCAGTCGGCCATCGCCCGGGCCGGCCAGGCCACGGGCGAGTTCGGCGAGGACGAGGCCCGTCTGCTCACGGCGCAGGCCACCAAGGTGCTGATCCACCGCTTCCATGGCGAGGCGCCGGCCATCGAGCAGATCCAGGACGTGGTGGAGCAGACGCTGATCGCCGCCAACCATCTGCAGACCGCGCGCGCCTACATGGCCTACCGCCAGCGCCACGCCACCCTGCGCGCCGACCGGCAGACGCTGGTGCATGTGGAAAGCTCCATCAACGAGTACCTCACGCGCGCCGATTGGCGTGTGAACGCCAACGCCAACCAGGGCTACTCGCTGGGCGGGCTGATCCTGAACGTGGCAGGCAAGGTGACGGCCAACTACTGGCTCTCGCACGTCTACGCGCCCGAGATCGGCGAGGCGCACCGCAATGGCGACATCCACATCCACGACCTCGACATGCTCAGCGGCTACTGCGCCGGCTGGTCGCTGCGTACGCTGCTGCACGAGGGGCTGAACGGCGTGCCGGGCAAGGTGGAGGCGGGGCCCCCGAAGCACATGAGCTCCGCCGTGGGGCAGATCGTGAACTTCCTCGGCACGCTGCAGAACGAATGGGCGGGTGCGCAGGCGTTTTCGTCCTTCGACACCTACATGGCGCCCTTCGTGCGCAAGGACGGCATGGACTATGCCGCCGTGCGCCAGTGCATCCAGGAGCTGGTCTACAACCTCAACGTGCCCTCGCGCTGGGGCACGCAGACGCCGTTCACCAACCTCACCTTCGACTGGACCTGCCCCGAGGACCTGCGTGAGCAGGTGCCGGTGATCGGCGGCGTGGAGATGCCGTTTTGCTACGGCGAGCTGCAGGCCGAGATGGACGTCATCAACCGCGCCTACATCGACGTGATGACCACGGGCGACGCCAAGGGCCGCGTGTTCACCTTCCCCATCCCCACCTACAACATCACGCCCGATTTTCCGTGGGAGAGCGAGAACGCCGTCGCCCTGTTCGACATGACGGCCAAGTACGGCCTGCCGTACTTCCAGAACTTCATCAATTCCGAGCTGTCGCCCAACATGGTGCGCTCCATGTGCTGCCGCCTGCAGCTGGACCTGCGCGAGCTGCTCAAGCGCGGCAACGGTCTGTTCGGCAGCGCCGAGCAGACCGGCAGCCTGGGCGTGGTCACCGTCAACTGCGCACGCCTGGGCTATCTGCACGCGGGCGACGAGGCGGCCCTGCTGGCGGCGCTGGACCGCCTGCTGGAACTGGGCAAGCAGAGCCTGGAGGTCAAGCGCAAGCTCATCCAGCGCCTGATGGACCAGGGCCTGTTCCCGTACACCAAGCGCTACCTGGGCACACTGCGCAACCACTTCAGCACGCTGGGCGTGAACGGCATCAACGAGATGGTGCGCAA
The DNA here is from genome assembly GCA_003755025.1 of Diaphorobacter nitroreducens. Lineage (GTDB taxonomy): Bacteria > Pseudomonadota > Gammaproteobacteria > Burkholderiales > Burkholderiaceae_C > Diaphorobacter > Diaphorobacter nitroreducens. Next base: position 194,775 of record RJVL01000002.1, read on the forward strand.
CTTCACCGGCGGCGCGCACGACATCACCAGCGACTGGGGTCACCAGTTCGCCCTGCGCCTGCTGGACCATGTGCGCGCGCGCATCGTGCAGTTCCAGGAAGAAACCGGCCACCTCTACAACCTGGAGGCCACGCCCGCCGAAGGCACCACCTACCGCTTTGCCAAAGAAGACAAGAAGCGCTGGCCCGCCATCCTGCAAGCCGGCACCGAGGCGCAGCCGTACTACACCAACTCGTCGCAGCTGCCCGTGGGCTTCACCGACGACCCGTTCGAGGCGCTGCAGCGGCAAGAGGCGCTGCAGGGCAAGTACACCGGCGGCACGGTGCTGCACCTGTACATGGGCGAGCGCATCTCCAGCGGCGCTGCCTGCCGCGAGCTGGTGAAACGGGCGCTCACCCACTTCCGCCTGCCCTACATCACCGTCACGCCCACCTTCTCCATCTGCCCCACGCACGGCTACTTGGCGGGCGAACACCCGTTCTGCCCGCGCTGCGACGAGGAGCGCCTGGCCGCCAAGCGCGCGCGGCTGGCGGCGTGATTTGAATGAAATTTGCCTCTAGCGCTTATGTAGCAAGCGTCAAAAGCTATTGTTTTTGAAGTTCTTCCACCACCAACCCAGGAGTTTGTCATGACCCACTTTTCCGCCACCGAGAACACCGCCCTGGCCACCGCCGTGCAGCTGACCGACGCCGAGCGCCAGCCCTGCGAGGTCTGGACGCGCGTCATGGGCTACCACCGCCCCGTGGCCAGCTTCAACACCGGCAAGCAGGGCGAACACAACGAACGCCAGTTCTTCGCCGAGCCGGGCCGTGCCTGCTAGGACCAGCCACACCGCCGCCCAGGCGCTGCGCGTCGGCGGCATCACGCCGCTGACCACCATCGACTTTCCCGGCAGGCTGGCCGCCGTGGTGTTCTGCCAGGGCTGCCCCTGGCGCTGCGGCTATTGCCACAACGCCGGGCTGCTGGACGCGGCCGCACCCGCGCCGCACCGCTGGAGCGAAGTGGAGCAACTGCTGCACACGCGCCGCGGCCTGCTGGACGGCGTGGTGTTCTCGGGCGGCGAGCCCACGCTGCAGGCCGCCCTGCCCGACGCCCTCGCGCGCGTACGCGCCCTGGGCTTTGCCACCGGCCTGCACACGGCCGGCATGTACCCCGAGCGGCTGCAGGCCCTGCTGCCGCTGCTGGACTGGGTGGGCCTGGACATCAAGGGGCCGCCGGCACATTACGACGCCATCACTCGCACGCCGGGCAGTGGCGACCGCGCTTGGGAGTCGCTGCGCTGCGTGCAGGCCAGCGGTGTGGATTACGAGTGCCGCACCACTTGGAACCCGACTCTTTTCCCGCCTGCCGATCTCGTCGGCCTGGCACATACCCTGGCAGACGCTGGTGTTACACACTGGGTTGTCCAACGCTGCCTAGCTGCGGGCGATGTTCCCTCAACATCGCCCGGCCCCCTCCAGTTTTCGGGAGTAGAGGAGCGTTTTAAGTCGCTCACTTGGCGAGGCTAGTCGCCTCGAAGGTGGCAGCCCGCTGCTCCTATGAGTACTTACGACCCGGGAAAGCGGTCCTTCCTCAAGCCGCACCTCCCATTACATGCCTCTACTTACTCAGGATACTCATGCCGGTCAGCTCATTGCAGTGAGCTTTGGGTAGCCAGATCGCTCAAGGCCTGCTCCAGCAGCGTGATGTCGGGTTGAGATTGCTCCGCTTCTTTAAAAACAATACCGGTACCAATCGTGGAAGGCGTGGTCAGGCGTCGCACTGATACCAATTGCTCGGTCATGGAGCCGCTCGCGTTCAGCAAATAGCCTTCGCCCTCGTTGACGCTGTATACAAACAAATAACCCCGTTGCAACTGACCCTGAGCATTCAATCTCACGCACAGTACGCCGCCGGCCGCGTTACCGCTAGTTTGATGCTCACAGCCGAACAATCCGTCGGATGAGGCAACAATGCCATTTCCTGTATTAGTGGCTGGCCCACTGACAGTCAGGTTCGCCACTTCCGCTGTGAGACCCAATGGTCCGAAGGACGTGAAGTTCCATATGCCTCGAAGACTAGGCGCGGCAAACGGATACCCAAAATTGAATCGTGCAATCGCCTTCTCAGTTTCTCCGGGGAGGGTAACAAACCCGGTCACGCCGCTAGTGAAACGGAATTGGGCAGTACCCGCGTTACCGGCTTCTTGTCCTGAGAGAGGACCGCTGCCCAAGTGGCGGCCGCCCGCATAGCGCATCAGGGGCGCTGAAACTTGATTGTCGACAAGTCTGCCAGTGGCTAAATAGAAAGTCGGGTGTCCGTTATTTTCGTATGCATACATCTGCAGGACGAAAACGTCATTCTGAACATCAATTGCCAATCCACGACCCGGCTTTCCGTCCAGTTCGGACGTTACGACCCATGTGCCAGTCTGTGGCATGAAAGCATGCACCCAACCGGCGCCTAGCAGTGCGGCCACAGTGATTATTTTCTTGAACATCGCCTGAACTCCTTGGACAACCTCCCAGCGAGGCAGTGTCGTTATAGCAGATGTGTCAATTTGTTTCTTTGACGATACCGGCTAAATGCGTCGCTCGTGACTCGGCAGACATACCGCTGCTTTCCCACCAAAGCATCCTGCCCCCAACAGGAGGCTGTCTCATTTGCGCAGGCTTGCAACGAAGGCCACTGTCAGGCCGCGCCGCACACCCGCAGCACTTCGGCGCCGTACGCCTCCAGCTTTTTCGCACCCATGCCGCTGATGCCCTGCAGATCCTCCAGCGTGGCCGGGTTGCGCTCGGCAATGGCGGCCAGCGTGGCGTCGTGGAAGATCACGTAGGCCGGCAGGTTGTGCTCGCGCGCCACCTCGGCGCGCCAGGCCTTGAGGTTGATGAAGCGCACCTGGGCATCCTGTCCCAGGTTGGCCGCTGCCACCGGCGGGGCGCTGGCACGGCGCGGCTTCTTCGGCCCGGCTGCGGCCGTGGTTTCGCGCAGCAGCACGCTCTGTTCGCCGCGCAGCACGGGGCGCGATCCCTCGGTCAGCGCCAGCGTGTCAAAGCTGTGGCCGCCCTCGGTCGTGACCTTGTGCAGCCCCACGGCGCCGGCGGCCAGCAACTGGCGCAGCACGCCGCGCAGCTGCGCCTCGGAATACTGTGCGCCCAGGCCGAAGGTGGAGAGTTTTTCATGGCCGAACTGCTGGACCTTGTCCGTCGCCTTGCCGCGCAGGATGTCCATGATGTGGCCCGTGCCGAAGGTCAGGCCGCTGGCCTCGTGCACACGGTAGATGGTGGACAGGAGCTTGCGCGCGGCATCCGTGCCGTCCCACACGGCCGGCGGGTTCAGGCAGTTGTCGCAATTGCCACAGGGCTCGGATGTCTCGCCGAAGTAGCCCAGCAGCCGCACGCGCCGGCAGTCCGTGGCCTCGGCCAGGGCCAGCAGCGCATCCAGCTTGCCGCGCATCACGGCCTTGAACTCCTCGCCCGCGGGGCTCTCGTCGATCATGCGGCGCTGGTTCACCACGTCCTGCAGGCCGTAGGCCATCCAGGCGTCGGCGGGCAGACCGTCGCGGCCTGCGCGGCCGGTTTCCTGGTAATAGCCCTCAATGTTCTTGGGCATGTCCACATGGGCCACAAAGCGCACGTCGGGCTTGTCGATGCCCATGCCGAAGGCGATGGTGGCCACCATCACGATGCCGTCCTCACGCAGGAAGCGGTCCTGGTTCTGCTGGCGCACCTCGGCGGGCAGGCCCGCGTGGTAGGGCAGCGCCGTCAGGCCCGCATCGCACAGCGCCTGGGCGAGTTCCTCCACGCGCTTGCGGGACTGGCAATAGACCACGCCGGCCTCGCCCAGGTGCTCGCGGTCGATGAAGCGCATGAGCTGCGTGAGCGGCTCCTTCTTTTCCTCGATGCGGTAGCGGATGTTGGGCCGGTCGAAGCTGCTGACGAACTGCCGCGCCTGCTGCAGCCGCAGGCCCTGCACGATGTCCTCGCGCGTGAGCGCGTCCGCCGTGGCCGTGAGGGCAATGCGCGGCACGCCCGCATAGCGCTCGTGCAGCACCGCGAGCTGGCGGTACTCGGGCCGGAAGTCGTGGCCCCACTGGCTCACGCAGTGCGCCTCGTCGATGGCGAACAGCCCGAGCTGCCCGCGCGCATGCAGACCGTCCAGCAGCGTGAGAAAGCGGTCGGTGGTCACGCGCTCGGGCGCGGCGTACAGCAGCGTGATCTCGCCGCGCGCCAGGCGCCGCTCCACGTCCTGCGTCTGCTGCCAGTCCAGCGTGGAGTTGAGGAAGGCCGCCTCCACCCCCGCCTCGTGCAGCGCGCCCACCTGGTCGTGCATCAGCGCGATCAGCGGCGAAACCACCACCGTCACGCCCAGCCCCGCATCGCGCCGCACGATGGCCGGCACCTGGTAGCACAGGCTCTTGCCGCCGCCCGTGGGCATCAGCACCAGCGCGTCGCCGCCGGCGATCACATGGTCAATGATGGCCTGCTGCGGGCCACGGAACTGCTCGTAGCCAAAGACGTCGTGCAGGACGAAATGCGCGGGGGACAAACCGGTGGACTCTCTTTTTGATAGCTGTCAGCGCTTATTGGATAAGCGCCAAAGGCACTTTTGGCCTATAAAACGCGGCCATGCGGATGGCCCCACCATGGCGCAAAGCCCGTTATTGTGCGCCCGCCACCGCGGGCGGCGCCGGCTTCCTACAATCGGCCCCATGACCCTGCCCCACTACACCCGCGCGCAAGCGCTGCCCGCCATCCTGGAACAACGCATCGCCATCCTCGACGGCGCCATGGGCACGATGATCCAGCGCTTCAAGCTGACCGAGGCGCAGTACCGGGGCGAGCGCTTCAAGGACTTTGCGCGCGACGTGAAGGGCAACAACGAGCTGCTGAGCCTCACGCGCCCCGACGTGATCCGCGACATCCATGAAGGGTATCTCGCGGCCGGCGCCGACCTGATCGAGACCAACACCTTCGGCGCGACCTCGATCGCGCAGGACGACTATGGGCTAGCCGAGCTGGCCTACGAGATGAACCTGGAGAGCGCCAAGCTCGCGCGCGCGGCCTGCGACAAATTCAGCACGCCCGACAAGCCGCGCTTCGTCGCCGGCGCCCTCGGCCCCACGCCCAAGACGGCCAGCATCAGCCCCGACGTGAACGACCCCGGCGCGCGCAACATCACCTTCGAGCAGTTGCGCGCAGCCTACCTGGAGCAGACCCTGGCGCTCATCGAGGGCGGTGCCGACGTGATCCTGGTCGAGACCATCTTCGACACCCTCAACGCCAAGGCCGCGCTGTTCGCCGTGGACGAGGCCTTCGAGCAGACCGGCCAGGTGCTGCCGATCATGATCAGCGGCACCGTCACCGACGCCTCGGGCCGCATCCTGAGCGGGCAGACCGTGACCGCCTTCTGGCACAGCGTGCGCCATGCGCACCCGCTGTCGGTGGGCCTGAACTGCGCACTGGGCGCCACGCTGATGCGCCCCTACATCCAGGAACTGGCCAAGGCCGCGCCGGACACCTTCATCAGCTGCTACCCCAACGCGGGCCTGCCCAACCCGATGAGCGACACGGGCTTCGACGAGACGCCCGAGGTCACCAGCCGCCTGGTGCACGAATTCGCCGCCGAGGGCCTGGTCAACATCGTGGGCGGCTGCTGCGGCACCACGCCGGACCACATCGGCGCCATTGCGCGCGCCGTGGCGCCGGTGGGTACGCGCCGGCTGTTCCAGACCGAAGCCGCCTAGAGCGCACGCCGCATGCGCCCAGCCACCGACTGAGAGGACCCGGCGACATGCAACGCACCCCCCGCACTTCTTTCCCAGCAACTCCCCGCCGGGCCACCGCCACGCTGGCCCTGTGCGTGGCCGCATGCCTTGCCGTCACCGGCTGCGCCACGCCACCCCCGCCCCCGGTGGCGCCCGCCCCCGCCGCCGATGCGCGCGCCCGTTACGACGCCGACCTGCAGGACTGCCGCGACCGCGCGCAGCAGGTGGGCGTGCTCAGCGAGACGCTGGACGCCGTGGTCCAGGGCGCGCTGGTGGCGGCGTTTCTCGCCTGGGGACTCGGGCGTAGCGACACGGGCGTGCGCGACTGGGCTCTCACGGGCGGCGCACTTGCGGGCGGCTCGCAGGGACTGCAGGCGCTGGAGCGGCGGCGCCAGCTGGTCGCGCACTGCATGGCCGTGCGGGGCCACCGCATCAGCCCGCTGGCAGTCGCCGGGCCGCAGCCGGGCGCCGCGCCGTCCGTGCCCGTGGCACCGGCGGCGCCGCCGCGCCCCTCGGGCGCCGATGCCTACAGCGCCGAGCGCCTGGCACGCGAGCAAGCGTGCCATGCCCAGCCCGTGGCCGCGCTCGCCGCCAAGGGGCCGGGCTTTGAGACCTATAGCGTGCCGTGCAGCAACGGCGACGCGCTGGCGATCCGCTGCGAGTTCGGCAATTGCCGCGTGCTGCGCTGAGAGAACTCCTGTTTTCATAGCTGTTCGCGCTTGCCAGTTGGGCGCTATGGGCCTATTTGGCTTTGAACGTCGCCCTCTTCCGCGCTCACCCTCTTACCCGGACGGCGCAAGGCTCCTAGACTGGTCCCACGACAACACGGAGGCCACGCACCATGGACTGGACCACCCACCAGGTCTTCAACCAATACCCCGAGCTGAACGACTACCACCCGCTGGCCACCGACGCAGCGCTGTGCGAGGCGCTGGAGCGTGCGGGCGCCGACTGGGCGCGCCCGGCGCTCGACGCCTATGCCGCACGGCTGGGCATGACCGAGACCTACGCCCTGGCCGACCAGGCCAACCGCCACACGCCGCAGTTGCAGCGCTTTGACACGCGCGGGCAGCGCATCGACGCGCTGGAGTTCCACCCCGCGTGGCACCAGCTCCTGGCGCTGTACCGCGGCGAGGGGCTGATCTCCCGGCCCTTCCAGGACGAGCGACCGGGCCGCTGGGCCGCATGGGCGGCGGGCTTTTACCTGCACGGCCAGGTGGAACAGGGCACGCTGTGCCCCGCCACGATGACACAGGCCGCCATCCCGCTGCTGCGCAAGGAGCCCGCGCTGTGGCAGTCGCTGCAGTCCCGGCTCTACAGCACCGCCTACGACCCGCGCGACCTGCCCGTGGCGGACAAGGCCAGCATCTGGCTGGGCATGGGCATGACCGAGAAGCAGGGCGGGTCGGACGTTCGCGCCAACACCACCGTGGCGACACCCATCGGCACGGGCGGGCGCGGCGGCGAATACCGGCTGCGCGGACACAAGTGGTTCTTCTCGGCGCCACAGTGCGACGCGCACCTGGTGGTGGCGCGCACCGGCGAGGGCGGCCCGTTCGCCTGCTTCTACGTGCCGCGCTGGCGCCCGGACGGCAGCCGCAACGCCGTGCGTGTGCAGCGCCTGAAGGACAAGGTGGGCAACCGCAGCAACGCCAGCAGCGAGGTGGAGTTCGAGGATGCCTGGGGCCTGCTCATGGGCGAGGAAGGCCGGGGCATCCCCACCATCATCGAGATGGCCAGCTACACGCGCCTGAACTGCGTGGTGGGCAGCGCCGCCATCCTGCGCCAGGCCACCGTGCAGGCCATCCATTACGCGCGCCGGCGCCACGCCTTCGGCAAGGCCCTGGCCGAGCAGCCGTTGATGCGCGCGGTGCTGGCCGACCTGGCGCTGGAGAGCGAGGCCGCGCTGCACCTGGCCATGCGACTGGCCCAGGCGTACGAGGACGACGGCACGCCCGCCCAGCGTGCCTGGAAGCGCGTGATGACGCCGGCCGCCAAGTTCTGGGTCTGCAAGCGCGCGGTGGAGCTGACCGGCGAGGCCATGGAGGTACTGGGCGGTAACGGCTACGTGGAGGACGGCGTGATGGCGCGCCTGTTCCGCGAGGCGCCCGTCAACTCCATCTGGGAGGGCTCGGGCAACGTGATGTGCCTGGACGTGCTGCGCGCCCTGCAGCGCGAGCCCGACGCCGCACACGCTTTGCTGACCGAGCTGCACGCCGCGGCGCAGGGCGAGCCGCGCATTGCCGCTGCCGCACGCGAGCTGCAGGCCCTGTTGGCCACACCGGCTGAGCAGTTGGAAGGCCTGGGCCGCGTGCTGACCCAGCGCCTGGTGCTGCTGGCCCAGGCCTGCCTGCTGCGCCAGCAGGCCCCCGCGGCCGTGGCCGATGCGTTCATCGCCACGCGGCTGGCGGACAGCGGGGCCGGCCGCGTGGCGGGCGCCATTGACACACGCGGTCTGGATGTGGCGGCGGTTCTGGCGCGCGCGTTTCCGGGATAGTGGACGGGGCCTTCAGAGCAAAACGGCTTCTAGCGCTCGTCCACCAAGCGCAACCAGCTATTTTTACAATAGCAAAACTGCTTCACCTGGCGCGCTGCGCCACAATGCACCATGCTGACCTTCCAAGACATCCAGCACGCCGCTGAGCGCCTGCGCGGCCAGGTACTCGAAACCCCCTGCGTCGAATCGCGCACGCTCTCGCAGATCGTGGGCGCCCAGGTGTTCCTCAAGTTCGAGAACCTGCAGTTCACCGCCTCGTTCAAGGAACGCGGCGCCTGCAACAAGCTGAGCCAGCTCACTCCCCAAGAACGCGAGCGCGGCGTGGTGGCCATGAGCGCGGGCAACCATGCCCAGGGGGTGGCCTACCACGCGCAGCGCCTGGGCCTGCGCGCCGTGATCGTCATGCCGCGCTTCACCCCCGGTGTGAAAGTGGAGCGCACGCGCGGCTTTGGTGCCGAGGTGGTGCTGCACGGCGACACGCTGGAGGAAGCCCGCCAGCACGCCTACCAGTTGGCGGAGCAGCAGGGCCTGACCTTCGTGCACCCCTACGACGACGAGGCCGTGGCCGCCGGCCAGGGCACGCTGGTGCTGGAGATGCTGGCCGCCCAGCCCGACCTGGATGCGCTGGTGGTTTCGGTGGGCGGCGGCGGGCTGCTGGCCGGCATGGCAACGGCGGCGCGGGCCATTAAGCCGAACCTGGAGATCATCGGCGTGCAGACGGCGCGCTTCCCAGCCATGGTGAATGCCATCAAGGGCACGCACCACGCGCAGGGCGCGTCAACCATCGCCGAGGGCATCGCCGTGGGCCAGCCCGGAAAGATGACGCAGGAGGTCATTGGCCGGCTGGTGGATGACCTGCTGCTGGTGGACGAAGGCGACATCGAGCAGGCGGTGCTGATGCTGCTGGAGATCGAAAAGACGCTGGTGGAAGGCGCGGGGGCCGCCGGGCTGGCCGCGCTGGTGCGCCACCCCGAGCGCTTTCGCGGAAAGAAGGTGGGGCTGGTGCTCAGCGGCGGCAACATCGACCCGCTGCTGCTGGCGGCCATCATCGAGCGCGGCATGGTGCGATCCGGCCGGTTGGCGCGCATCATGGTCAGCGCACGCGACGTGCCCGGCGTGCTCGCCCGCATCACTGCCCTCGTGGCCGAAGCGGGCGCTAACATCGAAGAGGTGCACCACCAGCGCGCCTTCACCGTGCTGGCCGCGCAGAACGTGGAGATCGAACTGGTGCTGCAAACGCGCGGCAAGGCCCACATCCAGCAGGTGCTGGACCTGCTGCGCGCCGCGCAGATGGAGGCCGAGCTGCGCTGAGAGCGCCGTGCCGCACGCGCGTGCGGGTAAGGCCCGTGCACGCGCGGGGGCGTTGTGGCTACACTTGTCCCCCATCAAGGCACCAGACCCCACAGGAGACCGAACCCATGGCCCATGACCACCCCATCGCCCCCAACGCCGCCGACGTCGAGGCCGCCACGGCCACCGATGCCGCCGAGTCCGTGGTGCATCTGATTCCCGTCGTGATCCCTGCGGTGGGTGCGGCCATGATCTTCCTGCTGGCCTTCATTGCGGTCTACATGGCCTGAACGCACTGCCCGCTCGCCACCCAGCCCCGCCTCTGCGGGGCTTTGTTTTTGGTGATCGCGTTTGCACTGACACCATGGCGCGCATAACGTCATGTGTTTTTTGCATGATTTAACCCCCTATCCGACAGACAAATCGGGGGCGTCTTCATAAAATCGTCACCCCAGCCGACCTGTGCAGGGGTGCCACCGCGGTACCCCCGTTTCGCCAGCCGACTGAGTCCCAGCGGTTTTTTCAAAGGCAGCGCGCAGATCGGTTCAGCGCGGGCCTGTGCGTCGTGACCCGGTTCGCTTCCTTTGAAAAGACTGTTTTTCAACTTCAAAGAAGCCTTCCCGATGAACGCACCCACCATGCCCGTCCTGGACATTCAGGCGCCCGCATACGTCAAGAACGCCAAGCTGATCGCCTGGGTGGCCGAAATGGCCGCGCTGTGCAAGCCCGCCCGCATCCACTGGTGCGACGGTTCGCAGCAGGAGTACGAGCAGTTGTGTCAGCAACTGGTGGATGCCGGCACGTTCAAGAAGCTGAACCCCGCCAAGCGCCCGGGCAGCTACCTCGCGTGGTCCGACCCGTCGGACGTCGCGCGCGTGGAAGACCGCACCTACATCTGCTCGGAGAAAAAGGAAGACGCCGGCCCGACCAACAACTGGATGGCCCCGGCCGAGATGCGCGCCACGCTGCAGCCGCTGTTTGACGGTTGCATGGTTGGCCGCACCATGTACGTGGTGCCCTTCTCCATGGGCCCTCTGGGCTCGCACATCGCCCACATTGGCATCGAACTGACCGACAGCGCCTACGTGGCCGTGAACCAGAAGCTGATGACCCGCATGGGCAAGGCCGTCTATGACGTGCTCGGCACCGACGGCGAGTTCGTGCCCTGCATGCACACCGTGGGCGCCCCGCTGGCCGCAGGTCAGAAGGACACCACGTCCTGGCCCTGCAACCCCCAGGTCAAGTACATCGTCCACTACCCCGAGACCCGCGAGATCTGGTCCTACGGCTCGGGCTACGGCGGCAACGCACTGCTGGGCAAGAAGTGCCTGGCGCTGCGCATTGCCTCGACCATGGGCCGCGACCAGGGCTGGCTGGCCGAGCACATGCTGATCCTGGGCGTGACCAACCCCGAGGGCAAGAAGTACCACGTGGCCGCCGCTTTCCCCAGCGCCTGCGGCAAGACCAACTTCTCCATGCTGGTGCCGCCGGAAGCCGGTTTCGCCGGCTGGAAGGTCACGACCATCGGTGACGACATTGCCTGGATCAAGCCCCATGCCGACGGCAAGATGTACGCCATCAACCCCGAAGCCGGTTACTTCGGCGTGGCCCCCGGCACCAACATGCACACCAACCCGAACTGCATGCGTTCGCTGGACAAGGACGTGATCTTCACCAACGTCGCCCTCACCGACGATGGCGATGTGTGGTGGGAAGGCATGGAGAAGGACACCGGCAAGCTCCCGGACCACCTCATCGACTGGCAGGGCAAGGACTGGACACCGCAGATCGCCAAGGAAACCGGCGCCAAGGCCGCGCACCCCAATTCGCGCTTCACGGTGGCCGCCACCAACAACCCGGCCCTGGACCCCGAGTGGGACAACCCCGCCGGCGTGGCCATCGACGCCTTCATCTTCGGCGGCCGCCGCTCCACCACCGTGCCGCTGGTGACCGAGGCCCGCAGCTGGATGGAAGGCGTTTACATGGCCGCGACCATGGGCTCCGAGACCACCGCCGCCGCCTTTGGTGCGCAGGGCGTCGTGCGCCGCGACCCGTTCGCCATGCTGCCGTTCTGCGGCTACAACATGAGCGACTACTTCCAGCACTGGCTCGACATGGAACACAAGCTGGAGGAGTCTGGCCACCAGCTGCCCAAGATCTTCTGCGTCAACTGGTTCCGCAAGGGCGAGGACGGCAAGTTCGTCTGGCCCGGCTATGGCGACAACATGCGCGTGCTCAAGTGGATGCTGGACCGCATCGAGGGCACGGCGCAAGGCGAGCCGACCATGTTCGGCATTGCTCCGCAGTACGCCGAGATCAACTGGACCGGCCTGGACTTCAGCACCGAGCAGTTCAAGACGGTGACCAGCATCGACAAGGCTGCCTGGGCCGAAGAACTGAAGCTGCACACCGAGCATTTCGACAAGCTGGCCTACCACCTGCCTCAGGAACTGCTGGCCACCAAGGCCGCGCTGGAGAAGCGTCTGGCGGCCTGACCGCCCTGCCGTGGCTCGGCTCGGCTCGGCATGAATTCAGCCGGGCCTACACACACAACCCCGCGACCACGTCTGTGGCGCGGGGTTTCTTCATGAATGCGCCCCATAGGAAGCTGCCGCGCACATAGCAAAAAGGGCACCCGAAGGTGCCCTGTTGTCGGTTGGCGCGGGGTCGCCGCGCGGCCGTTCAGCGGTAACGGCGCAGATCGTCCACCGCGATGCCGTTCATCGCACGGCTCAGGTCGGCCATGATGCGGGCGTCGCGCAGTGCGGCATTCCAGGTGCGCTCGTCCTCTGCCGCACGCCGGTGCGCGTCCGACCAAGCCTTGGCAGCGCCACGCAGGCCTAGCACCGCGCTGCGCGCAGGTGCCGCCAACAACGCCATTCCCGCGAAAGCGATCACCCACATCACCATCCAGCCGGCCAGCATGTGGCCATCGTTCCAGGTGTCAATGACCTGGTTGGCCACGACAAGCAGCGCGGCGACCAGCGCCGCCAGCAGCAGCGACGTTGCGCCGCGGGTGCCGTCAAAGCGGGCAGCGGTTTGCTTCAGATGGCTTGCGGCCTCTTCAATGCGTGCAATGCCGTGGTGCTGGACAGGAACGTCGATGTGTACAAACTTCGTCATGATGCGACTCGTACGCCACTGTTGGCGAAATTGCCGGGCGGTGCAGCAATACTAGGGTTTACCCTGGTTTGTGTCTAATTTATATGTTGAATCACCCATATTCATCCGTGTGATGATTGCGGCATGCAGCCATTGAACTTTCGCACGCTGGATCTCAATCTGCTGCGCGTCTTTGACGAGGTCATGGCCGAGCGCAACCTGACCCGCGCCGCCGAGAAACTGGCCATCACACAGCCCGCCGTGAGCAACGCACTGCGCCGGTTGCGCGAGGTGCTGGGCGACGAGCTGGTCACGCGGCGCGGCCACGGCGTGGAGCCCACGCCGCGGGCACTGGCCCTGTGGCCCGCCGTACGGCACGCATTGGCACAGTTGCAGGAGACACTTTCCCCCGGGCGCTTTGACCCGGCGTCCGCTCAGACGACCTTCGTTCTGGCGATGGCCGACGCCACGGGTGCCACGCTGATCCCGCCACTCATCGAGATCGTGGAACGCGAGGCCCCCGGCGTCTCGCTGCGCGTGGTGCCGCTGACCACGCGCGACCCGCGCCGCCTGCTGGACGACGAGAGCGCCGACATGGCCGTGGGCTACTTCCCCGCCGTGCTGGCCGACCTCACGGCGCGGGCGCAGTCGGACAACGTGGTGGCGCACGAAAGCACCCGCCTCTACGACGGCCAGTACGTGTGCGTGATGCGCGCGGACCACCCGCTGGCCGCCGTGCCGATGACGCTGGACCTGTACTGCGCCGCGCGCCACCTGCTGGTGAGCTTCTCGGGCAAGCCCTTCGGCTTCATCGACGGGGCATTGGCCGCGTTGGGACGTGAACGCCGCATCGTGCTTACCGTGAACCAGTTCTTCACCGCGGGACGGGTGGTGGCCACCACGGACCTGCTCACCGTGCTGCCGCGCCACTTCGTCGGCGTGGCCAGCGTGCGCGACGAACTGGTGTGGCGCCCGCTGCCCATGACGCTGCCGCCCGTGCACGTGGACGCACTGTGGCACCGCCGGCGCAACCACGACCCCGCCCACCGCTGGCTGCGCGAGGCGATTGCGCGCGCCGCGCGCAACACGCCCGCCCCCATCCACCGCCAGGATTGACCCGTCCCACTCACCCATGAAGCTGCAACTGCTGTCCGACCTGCACCTGGAAGCCCACCCGCATTTCACCCCCAGCCCCGCCGTTGGCGCGGATGTCCTGGTGTTGGCCGGCGACATCGGCTCTTACCAGGCCGGCTCGCTGCTGTCGGACGACGACTTCGGCCTGGCGCGCTTCTCCCCTCTGCCGCAGTACGCCGGATGGCCCACGCCAGTGGTCTTCGTCCCTGGCAACCATGAATACGACATGCAGGACTTCGACGCCGCGCATGCGCGCCTGCGCCGCATCTGCGACCGGCTGGGGCTGATCTGGCTGGAGCGTGAGAGCATGGTGCTGCAGGGGGTCCGCTTCGTTGGAACGACGCTGTGGAGCGACTTCGACGCGCTGGCCGACCACGCGGCGATCACCGACCCGGGCCAGCGACTGCAGCGGCGCGAGAAGGCGTTCCGCGCGGCCAATTTCTATCTCTCCAAGACTGGCAGCACCCGCCAGGGTGGGCCCTTCCTGGCCGCCGAGGTGCGCGAACAGGCCCTGGTTTGCCAGTCTTGGTTACGCAACGCGCTCGCACAGCCCTTTGCGGGCACGACGGTGGCCGTCACGCACTTCGCGCCCAGCCTGCTCAGCGCCGACCCGCGCTACGGCCTGGTGCCGGGCACGGCGGGGTTTTGCAATGCGCTGGACGACTGCCTGCCCCACGCCCAGCTGTGGCTGCACGGCCATCTGCATGCGCCCAGCGACTACCTGGTGCGCGGGGCCCGCGTGGACGGCACGCCCTGGAGCTGCCGCGTAGTGGCCAACCCGCTGGGCTATGCCCGCAAGGGGGAGCAGGCAACCTTTGAGCCGCACTGCGTGCTCACCGTATGATGCGTGCGGGCCCTGCACCCGCCACCGCGTACCGCATCAAAAATATGACTGAAGTCAAGACAACAGGCGCCGGCGCGGATTAGTCTGAATTCTCGTTTCCGGAGCACTTCGAATGAACATCCTGCTTGCTGTCGACGGCAGCACCTACACCAAGAAAATGCTGGCCTACCTGGCCGCTCACGACGAGATGCTGGGCAGCTCGCACACCTACACGGCCATCACCGTGCAGCCCCAGTTGCCTCCCCGCGCGCGCGCCGCGCTCGGCAAGGAAGTCGTGGACAAGTACCACGCTGAGGAAGGCGAAAAGGTGCTGTCGCCCGTCGTGAAATTCATGGCGCGTCAGGGCGTGCAGCTCAAGACCATGACCAAGGTGGGCCCGGCGGGCGAGACCATCGCCAAGGTGGCCGAGTCCGGCAAGTACGACCTGGTCGTCATGGGCACGCACGGCCACGGCTCGCTGGGCAAGCTGGTGATGGGCTCGGTCAGCACGCAGGTGCTGGCCAACTGCCAGGTGCCGGTACTGCTGGTGCGCTGATCAGGCCACCCGCATGGCGGGGCCGCTCGCCAGGCCGCTCAGGCAGGTGTCCGCGGCCCAGTCGATGATGCACTCGTCCGCATAGCCGCGGTCGCGCAGCATGCCGAGCATGGGATCGGCATTGCGCGCCAGCAGCGCACACAAGATCACATCGGGCGGCAACTCGCGCCGCAGCTGTCCCTGGGCCTGCGCCTCGACGATCCAGCCGAGGATGCAGGCATGCACCTCCTGCATCGATGCCTGGTAGGCGTCGCAGGCGCGCAGCGCCTGGGCCAGCGCGGAGTTGCGGCTGGGCAGCAGCGGCACCTCGTCGGCCAGTTGCAACTGCAGCGTCCAGCACAGCAGCGCGTGCAGGCGCTGCATGGCGCCCAGTTCGGCCGGCAGCGCCGCCAGAAAGCGCTGCAGGCGCTCCACCACATGCACCATGGCGGCCGAGCACAGGTCGTCCTTGCCGGCAAAGTGTTTGTACAGGCTGGCCTTGGCAATGCCCACGGCCGCGGCGACCTCGTCCACGGTCATGGTCTCGAAGCCTTTTTCGCCCAGCAGGCGGCTCGCGGCCTCCACGATGGCATCCTCGCGCGCCCGGAGCATCTGCTCCTTGAAGGACGGACGGGGCGGCTGCAACGTGTTCATGCGGGCGATGTTAGCGAGCCTTCACCCCGCGCAGGCCGATAACCCTAAAGACCCCCATCCGCGTGTGCCGTCAGGCCGACAGGTACTGCGCCGCCGCGCTGGTGAGCGCATCGGCCAGCGCATCCAGCACTTCCGACTCCAGGTTCCATGAGTGCCAGTACAGCTGGATGGGCAGCGTATGGCCCGGCGCCAGGTCCACCAGCCGGCCTTGCTGCAGCCAGGGACGCGCGAGCAGCTCGGGCACCACGCTCACGCCCCAGCCCGCGGCCACGGCGCGCACCTGGCCCTCCGAACTAGGCACGAACACGCGGCTGAGCGACACGCGTTTCAGGCCAAAGGTGCGCGTGACGAACTCGGCCTGCATATCGTCCTTGCGGTTGAACGAGACGAAAGGCACGTCGCGGAAGTTGTGCGCCGTGAGCCCTTGCGGCAGTTGGCGGCGCGCCAGCTCTGGCGCGGCCACGGCGACGTACTGCATCGCGCCCAGGGGCACCATGCGGCAGCCGCGCAGCGCACTCTTCAACGTCGTCACGCAGCCCATCACCTGGCCCGAGCGCAGCCACTCCTGCGTGAAGTCCTGGTCGTCGGCAATGATCTCCAGCGGCAACCGCTGGCGCACCAGATCGCCGAGCGCGTCCACCGCCCAGGTCGCGATGCTGTCGGCGTTGATGGCGATGGCGATGCGCTCTTCCTCGCGGCCGCCGCCGCGCCCGCTGGGCATGAGGTCCTGCAGATCGCGCTCCAGGTCGGCGCGCAGCAGGCGCAGCTGCTTGGTGTGCTTGAGCAACAACTGCCCGGCCGAAGTGGGCTTGAGCGGCCGGCTGCGCACGATGAGCACCGAGCCCACCTGCGCCTCCAGCGCACGCAGGCGCTGCGACACGGCGGACTGGGTGATGTTCAGGCGGCGCGCGGCGCGCTCGAAACCGCCCTCTTCGACGATGGCGGCCAGGCATTCCAGGGCGGCGGGGTCAAATGTGCTCACGGTCGGTATCCATTAGTCATTCTGATGAATTCCGAAGAAGTTTAATCACGCTTTTGTTTTTCATTGGGCCGCAGCACACTGCGCGCCATGAAAACCATCGTCCTGGGCGCCGGCATCATCGGCATTAGCACCGCCTGGCATCTGCGCGAGCGCGGGCATGAAGTCACTGTGGTCGACCGCCAGCCCGACGCGGCGCTGGAGACCAGTTTTGCCAACGCGGCGCAGATCTCGGTGAGCTACTGCGAGCCCTGGGCCAACCGCGAGGCGCCATGGAAGGCCCTCAAGTGGATGTTCGACAAGGAAGCGCCGCTGCTGTTTCGCCCCCAGCTCGACTGGGAGCAATGGCGCTGGTGCCTGAAGTTCCTGGCGCAGTGCAACGACACGGCCTTCGCACGCAACGTGCAGCAGATCGTGGCGCTGGGCGCGTACAGCCATGCCGCACTCAAGGAGCTGGTGCGCGTCACGGGCATCGAGTACCACCGGCTGGAACGCGGCATCGCGCACTTCTACACCGACCAGAAGTCCTTTGACGACGCGGCCCACGCCGTGGAACTGATGCGCCGCTTCGGCGTGCAGCGGCGCGTGGTCAGCCGCGACGAGCTACTCGCCATCGAGCCGGCCTTCCGCGCCTACGGCGACCGCATCACCGGCGGCACCTACACCAGCACCGACGAGAGCGGCGACGCGCGCGTATTCACCCAGGCGCTGGCCCGCCGCTGCGCCGAGCGCGGCGTGCAGTTCCTCTACGGTCACGACGTGCTGCGCCTGAACCGCTCCGGCAACGCTATTGAATCAATAGCTATTCGCGCTCGCCAGGAAAGCGCTACAGGCCAAAAAGACCAAATACTGAAAGCCGATGCCGTGGTCGTTGCATGCGGCAGCTACAGCGCACCGCTGCTGCGGGGCGTGGGCGTGCACCTGCCCATCTACCCCGGCAAGGGCTACAGCGCCACGTTCCCGCTGCTCAAACCCGAGGGCGCGCCCATGGTCTCCACCATCGACGATGGCAAGAAGATCGCCATGAGCCGCCTGGGCAACGTGCTGCGCGTGGCCGGCACCATCGAGCTGGGCGGCTACGACCTGTCGCTGGACAGCCCTGTGGCGCGCGCGCGCTGCCACATGCTGTCGCGCCGCATTGAGACCATCCTGCCCGGCGTGTGCGACACGCGCACGCCCGAGGAAGGCGGCGATCCACAGTACTGGACCGGCCTGCGCCCCGCCACGCCCACCAACATCCCGTTCATCGGTCGTACACCGCTGCACGGCCTGTGGGTGAACGCCGGCCACGGCACGCTGGGCTGGACGCATGGCGCTGGCTCGGGCAAGGCCATGGCCGAGTTGCTGAGCGGCGAGCGGCCAGCCATGGACTTCGCCTTTCTGGGCGGCGACACGCCGGCTACCGCCTACGGGGCGCCGCGCCTGGCCTGAGCGGCTCGCACCTCAGCGTTTGCGCTGCACCAGCAGGTTGCGCTTGGCATCCTCGGGGTAGGCGAAGGTCACCGCGCCGGCCTGCACCTTGCCCATCACCAGCATGTTGGGGGTGATGGCCTCTTTCTCCTCGGCCGAGAAGGGCCGCTCGTAGGTCGCCACCACGCCGTAATACACGCGCTGCAGGTTCTCCAGCGAATGCTTGAGGGCCGGGCCGTTGACCTGCCCGTCGCGGATGCCCAGCAGCGCATACATCAGCAGGTAGGCCGCGTCGTACCCTTGCGCCGCCGCCATCGGCACGGCCGGGCGGCCCTTGAAGGCGCGCGCGTAGGTGCTCAGGAACGAGGCGCGGCGTTCGTTGCTGGGCTCGGCGATGAAGGTCTGCGCCGTCAGCGCTCCCTCGGCGGCGTCCTTGCCGCCCTGGATGAAGAACGGGAACGACAGCGTCCAGCCGCCGACCTGCGGCACCTTCCAGCCCAGCTCCTTGCGGCCTTGGGCAATGACAGCGTTCTCCGGCCCTACGGTGTAGCTGAAGATGACCTGTGCGCCCGCATCGCGCGCGGCCTGCAACTGGGGCGCCAGGCTCTTCACGCCCAGAGGGAAGTTGGTCGCGTACACGGGCGTGAGCTGGTGCGCGGCGAGCGCCGCTTCCACGTCCTTGCGCCCGGCCTGGCCGTAGCCCGTGTCGTCGGCAAAGAGGGCCACGCGCGTCCAGCCGCGGCGCAGGATGTCCTCCACCACGAAGGGCGCCTGGATGTTGTCGGGGGCCGAGGTGCGGAAGATGAAGCTCTGCGCCGCCGGATAGGTGCGTGTCACGGGGGTGCCCGTGGCGCACGGCACGATCAAGGGCAGCTTCGCCTGCTGGAACACGTCCAGCGATTTCATCGCCACGCCGGTGTTGCAAAAGCCCAGGGCCGCCACCACGCCCTCGCTGGCCAGTTCCTGCGAGCGTTGACGGCCGGTGTCGGGCGAGCCCTGGTCGTCCTTGACCACCAGCTCCACAGGCCGGCCCAGGTAGCCGCCCACGGCGTTGAACTGCTCCACCGCGAGCTGGATGCCCTGCAGCATGGGCGTGCCGAAGTCCGACGACGGCCCCGAAAAGGGGCCGATGACCCCCACCTTCACGGGCTGGGCGCCCGCCATGCCCGCCAACGCCCACAGCGCCAGCGCCCCTGCCCAGTGTCTGGGTCTCATGGCCATCATCGTGTCTCCGCAATGTTGTGAAAAACACTCCAGCCTAACCAAAAGCGCGGGCGCGCGATGTGGTTTATTGCGCAGCGGTGCGCGGTCGCGGTCAGGGGCGGGTAAGCGATTTGCGGTGAGGGATCACCGCGCACGCGTTCAGTGCAGCACCGGCGCCGGGCCGGCCAGGAAGTCCAGCAGCGCCGCCTCGAAACCCTCGGGGTCTTCAAGCTGCGGCCAGTGGCCCACGCCGGGCAGCAGCACGGCGCGCGCATCGGGCAGCACATGGGCCAGGGCGAGCAGTGCCTCGGGCGGAGTGCAGCGGTCGTACTCACCCCCGACGAGCAGCGCGGGCACCTGCAGGCGCACAAGTTCCGGCGCACGCCGCGCGAAAGCCGTCAGGGCTTCCAACGCACGGCGGTAGGTGGCGGGCGGCACGCGGCCCATGGCGTGCCGTGCAAGCTGCAGCCCCTCGGGCAGCGCGCCGGGGCCGGCGTCGCGCGCCACGGTAGGGTCGGCCAGCCGGGCCATGTCCCGTCCATCGTCCAAGCCCGCAAGGCGCGGCGCCACCCACACGGCGGTGGCGGCCTCGTCCAGCGCCGGGCCGCCGGCACACAGCACCAGCCGCCGCACGCGCAGCGGTGCCCGCACGGCGATCTCCAGCGCCAGCATCGCCCCCAGGCCGTGGCCGACCAGCACCACCTGCTCGCACCGCAGGGCATCGAGCAACAGCAGCGCACGCTGGGCCAGGCCCTTGAAGTTGTAGGGCTCCACCGGCGCACTGCCGCCATAGCCCGGCATGTCCCATGCCACGGCGCGGTAGCCCGCGGCGGCCAGGGTTTCCAGCGTGGGGGCAAAGCCCAGGTGATCGCCATCGGCATCGTGCAGCAGCAACACGGTAGGGCCGGAGCCGAGCAGGGAAAAGCGTGGAAGAAGAGACATCGCAGGGTCCAGGGCCGCAGGGCATGCGCGCTGCAGGCGCGCAGGTGCAGACTGATAATAGCCCTCCCATTGCCCTACGCGGCGCGCCCAGGGCGCCGCCCCCCCTTCGTGAACAGCCGCCTGCCCCACCCGCCCTCCAGCCAACCTCCCGTCTTCACGCCACGCGAGTTCCGCGACGCGCTGGGCATGTTCGCCACAGGCGTGACCATCGTCACGGCGCGCGGGGAAGGCGGCGCGCTGATCGGCATGACGGCAAACTCGTTCAACTCGGTGTCGCTGGAGCCGCCGCTGGTGCTGTGGAGCCTGGGGCACAAGACGTCGTCGCTGCCCGCTTTTTCCCGTGCCACGCACTACGCCATCAATGTGCTGACGGTGGAACAGCGCGCCCTGGCCGAGCAGTTCGCCACGCGCGGCATCGACCGCTTCGCCGGCGTGGCCTACCGCCTGGGACGGAGCGGCGTGCCGGTGCTGGACGGCGCGGCGGCCGTGTTCGAGTGCTTCAACCGCAGCCAGTACGTGGAGGGCGACCACACGATCTTCGTCGGCCAGGTGGAGCGTTGCAGCCACCGGGAAGGCGCTTCGCCCCTGCTGTACCACGGGGGGGTGTTCTATACGGAGCATCCGCTGGGAAGCCTTTCGGCCACCGTAGCCCGCCCGATGGAGAAATAGCGCCCCGGCTTGCGCCGGAGCGCAGGCACGCCCGGCCGCTTCGGGGCTGGGCGGAACGGGCCGGATATCTGCCCGTTACTTGGCTGTCGCCTCGGGCAGTTCGATCTTCACCTCCAGCACTTCCAGGTCGTCCTGGCGCTCGAAGTGGACCTTCAGGTCGTCGGCGTTGATCTTCACGTACTTGGAGATCACCGCCACCAGCTCGCGCTGCAGCGCGGGCAGATAGTCGGGCTGGCCGGCGCTGCGGCCGCTGCGCTCGTGCGCCAGGATGATCTGCAGGCGCTCCTTGGCCACCGAGGCCGTCTTTTTCTTCTCGCCGAGCAGGAAGGACAGCAGGGACATCTCGCTTACCTCCCGCCGAAGATGCGCTTGAAGAAGCCGGGCTTGGCCGCCTCGATGAAACGCAGGGGCTTGTCCTCGCCCAGGAAGCGCGCAACCACGTCCTTGTAGGCCTCGGACACATCGGTGCCCGACAGGTGGATGGCGGGCAGGCCCTGGTTGGAGGCCTGCAGCACGCTCTCGGACTCGGGGATCACGCCGATGAGCTTGATGCGCAGGATGTCTTGGATGTCCTCCAGGCTCAGCATCTGGCCGTCTTCCACACGATGGGGGTTGTAGCGCGTGATCAGCAGGTGTTCCTTGACGGGCTCGCCGCCTTCGATGGCGCGCTTGGTCTTGCTGCTGAGCATGCCCAGGATGCGGTCGGAGTCGCGCACGCTGGAGACTTCGGGGTTGGTGACCAGCAGCGCCTCGTCGGCGAAGTGCATGGCCATCAGCGCACCGCTTTCGATGCCGGCGGGCGAGTCGCAGACGATGTAGTCAAAGCCCATGTCGGCGAGGTCCTTGAGCACCTTGCCCACGCCGTCCTGCGTGAGCGCGTCCTTGTCGCGCGTCTGGCTGGCGGCCAGCACGAACAGGTTCTCGCACTGCTTGTCCTTGATGAGGGCCTGGTTCAGGTTGGCCTCGCCCTGGATCACGTTGATCAGGTCATACACCACGCGGCGCTCGCAGCCCATGATGAGGTCCAGGTTGCGCAGGCCGACGTCAAAGTCGATGACGGCGGTCTTGTGGCCGGCGAGCGCCAGGCCCGATGCGAAGGCGGCACTGGTGGTGGTCTTGCCCACGCCCCCCTTGCCGGAGGTCACGACGACGATTTTGGCCATGTTCTGAGAGGTCCTTGCGTTGCGGTCTGTGGAGTAAGAAAGGGTGGGGACAGTCACAGCGGCTCGATGAGCAGCTTCTCACCGTCCAGCCGCACCTGGGCCGGCTTGCCGCGCACGTTGTCGGGCAGCTCGGTCTCGGTGGTGCGGTAGATGCCTGCCACGGAGACCAGTTGCGGCTCCATGCAGGTGCTGAAAATCCGGGCGCTGGTGTCGCCGCGCGCGCCGGCGATGGCGCGCCCGCGCAGCGGTGCGTACACGTGGATGTTGCCGTCGGCGATCACCTCGGCGCCAAAGCTGACCACGGCCATCACCACCAGGTCCGAGCCGCGGGCATACACCTGCTGGCCCGAGCGCAGCGGCTTGTCCACCACCACGGTCCCCGGCGCCGGCGCGGGCACGGGGACCTCGCGCACGACCTCCACCTCGCGGATGACTTCGTGGACCACCTCGCGGGGAGTGTTCTCACGCGGAGCCTGCATGCGGGGGGGCGGCGCGTCGGGGGCGGCAATCAGGCCCGCGTCGTGCGCGTCCTGCCTCTGCGCGCTGCTGCCGCCGCGCACGGCCACGGGCTGCGTACGATGGCTGCGCAGCGTCTTGACCAGCGCGGCGAAGTCGATGGGCTGCGGCTCGTCCTGCACGGCCGAGAGGTCGATCAGCACCGGGTCGTTGTCGAAAAATTCGGGGTCGTCGGCCCTGCGGGCAGCCAGCTCGGCGGCGATGCTGGCCACGTCGGTGGTCTTGAGCACCATGGCCACCACGGGCAGCTGGGCACTCTTGAGGTCTAGGTGGGTGCGGGCCTGGCCCGCCGTATCAACGGCCATGAAGCGGTTCGGATGGGAAAAAAGACGCCGCGCACGGGCGCCGCCTCGAAGCCGCAAAGTGTACCTGCGCTGCGCCGCTGCCACCGTATCAGGACGTGCGGCGAACCCGGGCGCACCCCAGGCCTGGGCAGCCGCGGATCTGGCTTCACGAGTCCACCGGCTGCGCCCCCTTCGCGCCGCGCAGCGCGGCGAGAGAAGGGGAAAGGTGCGCCAGCGCCGCGGGGGGGATGCTCAGAACTTCGGAATGCGGATGCGGCTGATCATCAGCGAGCCCGACAGTGCGAACAGCAGCACCAGCGGGTGCAGCGTGAAACCGCCGATCGTCACCGACCCCAGCCACAGCTGGCCGCGCACCGCGCCCACGCTGGCGGCCACGGCCATCAGCCCCACGAGCACGATGGAGGTGGGGATCGGCGTGCCCTCGAAGTACTTGACCTTGCCCGACGGGCCCTCGGCCAGCGTTTCGGCCGTGATGTTGAAGCGCGCCAGGCGCGACACGCCGCAGGCCACGAAAAAGGCCAGCACCACGCGGTCGTACAGCCCCTGCATGCCGCAGGCGTAGGCGATGATGGCGGGCGCCACGCCGAAGGAGATCACGTCGGCCAGCGAATCCAGCTCGCGCCCCATGGCCGAGCTTTTCTGCCGCCAGCGCGCGATGCGCCCGTCCAGCACGTCGAACACCAGCGCCGCCAGCACCAGCGCACAGGCGAAGTACACATGGCGCACGTCCGACGTTTCCAGATAGGTCATCGACGAGAACAGCGCCCCGACGCCGCACACCGCGTTGCCCAGCGTGAACCAGTCCGCGAGGTGGAACTCGCGGATCATCGAAAAGCGTTTGTGGGGAGAAGCCATGGCGGCATTATCGAACGGCCGCCGGGCCTTTCCTTGTCCGCCGATGGCTGATTCGGTCTACTGGAAACGCGGGGCGCGCTTCTCGATGAAGGCGGTGACCGCCTCGCGGTGGTCGGCCGTCTTGTGGGCGATGGCCTGGTAGCCGGCGGAGATCTCCAGCAGCGAGGCCAGCGAGGCGTGCTCGCCCTCGCGCAGCAGCCGCTTGG
Organism: Diaphorobacter nitroreducens; assembly: GCA_003755025.1. Taxonomy (GTDB): domain Bacteria; phylum Pseudomonadota; class Gammaproteobacteria; order Burkholderiales; family Burkholderiaceae_C; genus Diaphorobacter; species Diaphorobacter nitroreducens. Next base: position 218,807 of record RJVL01000002.1, read on the forward strand.
TCATGCGCATCACGGCACCGGGGTTGGCGGCGATTTTCTCGGCCAGCGCACGCGCGGTGGGCAGGAGCTGGTCGGCCGGCACCACGCGGCTCACCAGGCCGCAGGCCAGGGCGTCCTGGGCGCTGATGGCCTCTCCGGTGAAAGCCATCTCGGACGCCTTGGCCATGCCCACGGCCCGCGGCAGCAGCCAGGCGCCGCCGTCGCCGGGCACGATGCCCACGCGCACGAAGCTCTCGGCAAAGGTGGCGTTCTCGGCCGCGATGCGGATGTCGCACATGCAGGTCAGGTCCAGCCCCGCGCCGATGGCCGGGCCGTTGACGGCGCAGATCACCGGCACGTCGAGCTGGTACAGCGCGTTGGGAATCTGCTGGATGCCCTGGCGGTATTCCTCGCGGATCAGGTCGGGCGTGAGCGCATCGTCGAAGAAGCGCTGCATGTCCTTGACGTTGCCGCCCGAGCTGAAGATGGGGCCTGCGCCGGTGAGGATCAGCACTTTCACGCTGGCGTCCTTGCGCACGGTGTCGCACAGCTGCACGAACTCCTGCACGGCCGTGTTGCCGGTGAGCGCATTGCGCGTCTCGGGCTGGTTCATGGTGGCGGTCAGGATGCCGCCGTCGCGTTCAATGGTCAGGAAGGCCATGGTGTCTCTCCGTAATCAAAAGTAGGAGCTGCCAGCGCACATCACCGCTTGATTTCAATATGAAAACACATTGAACGCCTTGATTGGTATGCGCAAACAGCTATGGTTTTCAGAGCATCATTTCCACGTCGGTGATGCGGCGCACGAGGTCCAGCGTCAGCCCGCCGTGCGCCAGCAGCGCCTGGCCGGCCACGCCGTGCCAGTAAGACTCGCTTCCGGCCGTCTGGCGCCAGGCGTGCAGGCGGCGGGTGAACAGCTGCAGGTCGTATTCCGCGGTGAAGCCGATGGCGCCGTGGATGGCGTGGGCGAACTCGGCCACGGCCAATGCGGCCTCGCTGCAGCGCGCCTTGGCGGTGGCCACACGCAGCCGGTCGGGCAGCACACCGGCGCCGTTGCAGCCCAGCTGCGCAGCCATGCGCGCGGCGAACACATGCTCGCTCATCACCGCCAGCTGGTGCTGGATGGCCTGGAACTTGCCGATGGGGCGGCCGAACTGCTGGCGCTCGTTGGCGTACTGCAGCGTGCGGCGGAACACGTCGCCCAGCGCGCCGGCCATCTGCGGGGCCACCACGGCGGCCTGCAGGGTGCGTGCGTCTTGCGCGGCATCCGCCGGCACCCCGGGCGCGGCCTCCACCTGGGCAGCAGACCAGGCCAGGGCGGCATCCAGCGCCAGCGCCTGGGGCGCGGCCTGCGCATCGGCCATGGCCAACAGGTGCCAGGCGCTGCCTGCCTGCACCAGTACGTGATCGGCCACCTGGCCGCCGCGCACCAGGGCGCAGCGCACGCCGCCATCCGGCAGCCGCTCGCCACGCGCCAGCGTGATGCTGCCGGTGGGGCGCGCTACGCCGGCCTGGGCCAGCAGCGCGCGCGCCACCATGGTCTCGCCCAGCGGCAGCGGCAGCGCATGCGCGCCGCATTGTTCCAGCACGCCGAACACCTGGGTCAGGCCCAAGCCGGCGCCGCCCTCGTCCTCGGGCAGCAGCGCATCGGCGAGGCCCGTGGCCTCCAGCTGCGCCCACAGCTGCTGCGTCGCAGGCGCAGCGCGCCCGCCGGATTCGATAGCGCGCACCACCGGGGGGGTGCACTGGTCGGCCAGCACCTGGCGGGCGGCGTCGGCAAACAGATCGTTGTCTTGGCTCATGTCGTGGCTCCGTTTCAGCGCAGGCCCAGGCCCCGGGCGATCATCCCGCGCAGGATGTCGCGCGTGCCGCCGCGCAAAGAGAACGAGGGCGAGGCCTCGGTCACGTATTTCAGGGTCATCAGCAGTTCCACCGGCACGTCTTCCGCCTCGCGGGCGAACAGGTCGTCGGCGATCGCCGCGGGGATCATCTGCTCCAGCGTGGTGCCCAGCTCCTTGACCAGCGCGGCCTCGACGATGGGGCTTTCACCGCGCACCAGCTTGTCCTGAATGGCCACCGACATGGCGCGCAACGGCGCGAGCTGCGTGAGCACCTGGCCCGCCAGGCGCTGGGCCGATTCCGTGCGCCCTTGCGGCGTGCGCACGTACTGAAGCCACTGGTCGAACAGCACGATGCTGGAGAACAGCCGCTCGGGCCCGCTGCGCTCGAAGGCGAGTTCCGCCGTCACCTGCACCCAGCCCTGGCCCTCGGCGCCGATGAGCGCATCGGGGCCCAACTGCACGTTGTCGAAGAACACCTCGCAGAAATGGCGGTCGCCCGAGAGGTCCTCGATGGGGCGCACCGTGACGCCGGGCAGCGACAGGTCCACGATGACCTGGGACAGGCCCTTGTGGCGGTCCTCGCTGCTGCCGGAGGTGCGCACCAGCGCAATCATGTACTGGCAGTGGTGCGCGTTGGTGGTCCAGATCTTCTGGCCGTTGAGCACAAAGCCCTGGTCATTGGGCGTGGCGCGCGTCCTCACGCTGGCCAGGTCCGAGCCCGAGCCCGGCTCACTCATGCCGATGCAGAAGAACGCCTCACCGCGGCACACCTTGGGGATGTAGAACTGCTTTTGCGCCTCGGTGCCGTACTTCAGGATCAGCGGCGCGCTCTGGCGGTCGGCAATCCAGTGCGAGCCCACGGGCGCGCCGCAGGCGAGGAACTCCTCCACCAGTACATAGCGCGTGAAGGCGCTGCGTCCGCCACCACCATATTCCTTGGGCAGCGTGACGCCGATCCAGCCGCGGGCGGCCAGCTTGCGGCTCAGCTCGCTGCTGTAGCCGCCCCACGAGCGCGCGCGGATATGCGCGGGCAGTTCGGCGATCGCCTCGGCCAGGAAGGCACGCACCTCGGCGCGCAGGGCCTCGTCCTCGGGAGGGATGCGCGTGAGCGCGAGTGAATCCAGGGTACTCATCCCAAAACTCCGTTGTCTCTGTAGGTTTGCAGTGCCTCGGGCGCAAGGCCGAGGTGGCGGGCCAGCACCGCATCGGTGTGCTGACCCAGTTGCGGGGGCGTATGGCGGTAGCTCACGGGCGTGTCCGACAGGCGCAGGGGGCTGGCCACCAGCGGCACGCTGCCCGCCTGGGGGTGCTGCATGGCGATCTGCATGCCGCGCGCCTTGACCTGCGGGTCGTCGAACACATCGCGCACAGTGTTGATCGGGCCGCAGGGCACGCCGTGCTGCTCCAGCAGGGCGATCCAGTCGCGCGTGGGCTTGCCCACCGTCACGCCGCGGATCAGCGCCACCAGTTCGTGGCGGTGCGCCACACGCGCGGCGTTGGTGGCAAAGCGCGCATCCTGCGCCCAGCCGGGCTGGCCCGCGGCGTGGCACAAGCGCGCGAACTGCCCGTCGTTGCCCACGGCCAGGATCATGTGGCCGTCGGCCGTGGGGAAGTCTTGGTAGGGCACGGTGTTGGGGTGGGCGTTGCCCATGCGCTGCGGCACCTTGCCGCCGTACAGGTAGTTCATGCCCTGGTTGGCCAGGCACGCCACGCCCACGTCCAGCAGCGCCAGGTCGATGTGCTGGCCGCGGCCGGTGTGCTCGCGCGCCTGCAGCGCGGCCAGGATGGCGGTGCTGGCGTACAGGCCAGTGAGGATGTCGGTGAGCGCCACCCCCACCTTCATCGGGCCGCCGCCGTCCTCGCCGTCGGGGCGGCCGGTGACGCTCATCAGCCCGCCCATGCCCTGGATCAGGAAGTCGTAGCCGGCGCGGTGCGCATACGGCCCGCTCTGCCCGAAGCCGGTGATGGAGCAGTACACCAGGCGCGGGTTGAGTGCGCTCAGCGAGGCATAGTCCAGCCCGTACTGCGCCAGACCGCCTGTCTTGAAGTTCTCCACCAGCACGTCGCACTGCTGCGCCAGGCGCCGCACCAGCTCCTGCCCCTCGGGGCGGGTGAAGTCGATGGTCACCGACTGCTTGTTGCGGTTGGTGCACATGTAGTAGGCCGACTCGCCCGTGGGCTGGCCGGCGGGGTCGGTCACGTAGGGCGGGCCCCAGGCGCGCGTGTCGTCGCCGCTGCCGGGGCGCTCCACCTTGATGACCTCGGCGCCCAGGTCACCCAGCGTCTGGCCGGCCCAGGGGCCGGCCAGCACGCGCGACAGGTCCAGCACCTTCACGTGCTGCAGCGCGCCGGGTTGCAGGGCGGCCGGCGAGGTCATTGCAGCGGCACCTTGGCCTGAGTGACGATGCGCTTCCACAGCGCGATCTCGTTCTTCTGGAACTCGTGCATCTGGGCGGGGCCGCCGGTCATGGGCGTGGCGCCCAGGCGCTCGTAAAAGGCGCGGGTCTCATCCATCTTGGAGATGGTGGTGAACAGCTCGGCCAGCTTGGCGGTCTCGGCCGCGGGTGTCTTGCTGCTGACCATCGCGCCCACCCAGGTGTAGGCCTCGAAGCCGGGCAGGCCGGCCTCGCTGGCGGTGGGCACGTCGGGCGAGGTGGCCACGCGCTTGTCCGCCGCCACGGCCAGCACCTTGACGCGCCCGCCCTTGGCCAGCTCCTGCACGGCCGTGACTTCGGCAAAGGCGTAGTCCACGGTGCCCGCCGCGAGGGCGGTCATGGTCTCGCCGGCGCCCTTGAACGGCACATGCACGGTCTGCACGCCGGCGCTGTCGTTGAGCAGCTCGCCCATGAGCTGGTAGCCGGCCGAGCCGGCGCCGAAGTTCACCTTGCCCGGGTGGGCCTTGGCATAGCTGACCAGCCCCTTGAGGTCGGCAAACGGCGCCTGCGGGGCCGTGGCCAGCATGGCGGGCGAACGCATCATCATGGTCAGCGGCGCAAAGTCCTTCACCGGGTCGTAGGGCAGCTCCTTGAACAGCGCCGCGTTCACCGCCAGCGTGGAGTTGCTGCCGATGAAGACGGTGTAGCCGTCGGCCGGGGCCGAGAGCACCTGCTTGACCGCGATGAAGCCGTTGGCGCCGGGCTTGTTCTCCACCACCACGGACTGGCCCGTGAGGTCCTGCAGCTTGCGCGCGAAGTAGCGCGCCGAGGTGTCGGTGCCGCTGCCGGGCCCGAACGGCACGACGAACTTGAGGGTCTTGGACGGGAAGGCCTGCGCCTGCACGGCGGGCGCGAGGGCGGCGCCCAGGGCCATGAGGCTGGCGCCCGCCAGGGCGCGCAGGGTGGTTCTGCGGTGGAATGCCATGTGCAATGTCTCCTTGGAGTCTCTGCTCCGCTACGGTGCCCCGCAAAGGGGTCGGAGTTGGCACTCTAGGCAGCACCTTGCATGCTGTCTAATATTAAGAATTTAGATTTCAATACTTTTTGCATATCGCATGAACCTCCGGCAACTCAGCCAGTTCGTCGCATTGGCGGAAACCGGCAACTTCCACCGCGCGGCCGAGCGCCTGCACATGGCGCAGCCGCCGCTGTCGGTGTCCATCCGCAAGCTGGAGGAGGAACTCGGCAGCCCCCTGTTCGAGCGCACCACCACGGGCGTGGTGCTCACCCCGGCCGGCGAAGCCATGCTGGGGGACGCGCGCCGCGCGCTGTTCCACGCCCAGCAGTGCCGCCAGGCGGTACAGGACGCGCGGGAGGGCGAGGGCGGGCTGCTGCGCCTGGGCATCATCGGCTCGGCCACCTATGCGCTGCTGCCGCAGCTCATTCCGTCACTGCGCCAGCGCTATCCGCAGATCGAGTTGGAGCTGAGCGAAGCCACGTCGTCCGAGATCCTGGAGGGGCTGGTGTCGCGGCGCTTCGATGCCGGCCTGCTGCGCTACCCGGTGCTGGACCCGAGCGGCTTCGAGCTGCTGCCGCTGGACCGCGACGACTTCGTGCTGGCCGTGGCCGAGAGCAGCCCGCTGGCGCAGCGCGACGCCATCGCGCTGGCCGAGGCCGCGCACGAGCCCTTCATCATGTACCCGCAGCACAAGGTGCCCAGCCTCTCGGCCCTGGCCATGATGCGCTGCCAGTTCTCTGGCTTTGCGCCGCGCGTGGCACAGGAGGCGATGCAGGTGCAGACCATCATGAGCCTGGTGGCCTCGGGCCTGGGCGTGGGCCTGGTGGCCAGCGTGGCGCGGCAGGTGGTGCCGCGCGGCGTGAAATGCCTGGCGCTCACCGACAACCCGCCGGGCTTTCACGTGGGCATTGCGCTGGCGCGCCTGGCCGGCGGCACCAGCCGCGTGGTGGAGCGCTTCACCGAGCACGCGCTGCGCTTTGCCAGCGTGCCGCGCGTGGAAGGAGAGAACTGGGACAAACCGGGCTGAACCGCCCGTCCATCAAGCGTGATTAGCTATCTTTTATGAAGCACCACCGGCCGCACGCCGCGCGGCAAAGTCCACGTACCACGCCAGGCAGCCGGGATTGGCCATCGCGTCCGGGTTGACCACCTTGTCCATCGGCTGACCCAGCAGCAGCTTCTTGACGGGCAGCTCCTGCTTCTTGCCGCTCAGCGTGCGCGGCACCTCGGCCACCTGCACGATTTCGTCGGGCAGGAAGCGCGGGCTCAGGCTGGCGCGGATGGCGTCGTTGATCCGCGCGCGCAGGCCGTCGTCCAGCACCAGGCCGCTGCGCAGCACCACGAACAGCGGCATGTAGCTCGCGCGGCCCAGGTATTCCAGGTCCACCACCAGGCTGTCGAGCACCTCGGGCAGGGCCTCGACGGCGCTGTAGATCTCGCTCGTGCCCATGCGCAGGCCGTGGCGGTTGATGGTGGCGTCGCTGCGGCCGTAGATCACGCAGCCGGGGCGGGCGCTGGAGCCGATCTCGATCCAGTCGCCGTGGCGCCAGACGGCCCCGGCCTCGGGCCCCAGATCCCCGCCGCCGGGCCTGCGGCCATGGCCGGGCGGGTACATGTCGAAGTAGCTGGCGCGGTAGCGCGCGCCATCGGCGTCGCCCCACAGGAACAAGGGCATGGACGGGATGGGCTGGGTGCACACCAGCTCGCCCACGGCGTCCAGTACCGGGCGGCCTCGTTCGTCCCAGGCCTCGACGGCTGCGCCCAGCATGCGGCACTGCATGCGCCCGGGCGTTTGCGGCAGCTCGCGATTGCCGCCGATGAAGGAGCCCGCGAAGTCGGTGCCGCCGGAGATGTTGCACCACCAGACCTGAGGCACGCCCGCGCTGGCCAGGAGTTGCGATCCCCACCGCTGCACTTCGGCAGGCAGCGGCGACCCCGTGGAGCCCAGCACGCGGATCGCCGACAGATCGCCGCAGGCCGCAGGGGTGATCCCGGCCTTCATGCAGTGGCCGTAGAACGCGGCGCCAGCGCCGAAGAAGGTCACGCGCTCCTCGGCTGCCATGCGCCACAGCACTGTCCAGTCGGGCCGCTCCTTGCTGCCGCCGGGGTTGCCGTCGTACAGCACGCAGGTGGTGCCGCCCAGCAGGCCGCCGACCTGGGCGTTCCACATGATCCAGCCGGTGGAGCTGTACCAGTGGTAGCGCTCGCCCAGGGAGTTGGGCGCGTAGCTGCAGCCGATGTCGTTGTGCAGCACCGCCAGCTGCAGCATCACCAGCAACATGCCGCCATGGCCGTGCACGATGGGCTTGGGCAGGCCGGTGGTGCCGCTGGAATAGACGATCCACAGCGGGTGGTCGAACGGCAGCCACGCCGGTTCAAAGGCCGCAGTCTCTGCATCATTTCGGGCGATGACGCTTGCGTAGCAAGCGGTATCAGCTACTGTTTTTGAAGCATCCAGGTTGTTCACCAGCACCACGTGGCGCAGCGTGGGCAGTTGCGCGCGCAGTTCCGCCAGCACGTCGCAACGGTCGTGGTCGCGCCCCCCATAGGTGACGCCGTCCACGACCAACAGCACCGTCGGTGCGATCTGGCGGAAGCGGTCCAGCACCGCGTGCGTGCCCATGTCGGGCGCGCACAGGCTCCACACCGCACCGATGCTGGCGCAGGCCAGGAAGGCGACGATGGTCTCGGGGATGTTGGGCAGGTAGGCTGCCACGCGATCGCCGGGCTGTACGCCTTGGGCCCTCATGTGCAGCGCCAGCGCCGCCACCTGCCGGCGCAGCGCGGGCCAGGACAGCTCGCGGCGCTCGCCGCGTTCGTTGCGGCCGATGAGGGCCGGCTGGCCCGCGGCCTGTGCGGCGTCCACATGGCGCAGCACCTGGCGCGCGTAGTTCACCTGCGCGCCGGGAAACCACTGCGCCCCCGGCATCACGTTCTTTGCGAGTACCGCGCTGTGCGGCGTGGGCGACTGCAGGTCGAAATAGTCCCAGACGCTCTGCCAGAAGGCGTCCAGATCGGTGGTGGACCAGCGCCAGAGCGCGTCGTAATCGTCAAAGCGCAGGCCGTGCTGCGCCTGCAGCCAATCCTGGTAGCGGCGTATCTGGGGCGCGTAAGGCGGGTGTGTTGGGGGGATGTTGTGGTGTGTCTCCATGCGCACAGCCTAGCGCGGTCGCGGTCGCCGTGCGCGCCACGCGTGACAACTGGCCGGTCGCACCTGGCCGGCGGCACCTCGCCGGCCGCACCTGGCCTCAGCGCCGCGGCTGCTCCGTCACGCTGGTGATGGCATAGCCCTTGTCGCGCAGCTGCCGTCCGGGCTCGGGAATACCAAGGTCGTTCCAGTGCGCCTGGGTTTCGTCCCGTTCCACGGCGCGGTGCTCGCAGTTCCAATCGGTATTGATGGCCTCCTGCGGTATGGGCTTGCCCTCGGGCACGGCCAGATGGGAATAACGCCCCTCGGCTTCGGATCGGCGGTAGATGTCCACGCGCATGTCGGGTCCTTTGCTTGCTGGTTGCAGGGTTCTCCACTGTAGTGAGACCATCGCCCGCCCGGCGTAGGAAGCGGCCGCATGGCCGCCGTGCTTGACGCAAGGCAAGATCGCCGCTTTCTGCCCTGCCGACAATTGCCCGCTGTTGCCACTGCCGGCGGCCTGTTTCTGAATCATGACAACACAAGACGTTTCCTCTCAGCGCAGCGACGTGCTCGTCGTGGGTGCGGGGCCTGCCGGGCTGTCGCTGGCGGCCTCGCTGGCCCAGGCCGGCATGCAGGTCACGGTGCTGGAGCAGCAACCCGCCTCCACGCTGGCCGCGCCCCCGGCCGACGGGCGCGAGATTGCACTCACCCACCCCAGCGTGGCCACGCTGCAGCGCATCGGCAGCTGGCAGCGCCTGGCCGCGCACGAGGTCGGCCTGCTGCGCGAGGCGCAGGTGCACGACGGCCCCGTGGGCCAGCGCGGGGCCATGCAGCTGCACGCAGGCGGCAGCGGCGTCCAGCATCTGGGCTGGATCGTGCCCAACCACGCGCTGCGCCGCACGGCCTACGAGGTAGCCGCGCACACGCCCGGCGTACGACTGGTCACCGAGGCGCGCGTCACCCGCGTGGCCGTCACGCCCGCGCATGCCGAGCTGGAATACACCGACACCCGCAACCTCGACGCAGCGCCCCTGCGTCTGCAGGCCCCGCTGCTGGTGGCGGCCGACAGCCGCTTTTCCGCCACGCGGCGCCAGTTGGGCATCGGCGCAGCCATGCACGACTTCGGCCGCACGGTCATCGTCTGCCGCCTGCGCCATGAACTGCCGCACCACGAGGTCGCGCACGAGTGCTTCGGCTACGAGCAGACGCTGGCGATCCTGCCGCTGCCGGGCGACCTGGTCGATGGCGCGCCGATGTGCTCGGCCGTGGTCACCACCGGCGCGGCGCATGCGCAGGAGTTGCTGGCACTGCCCCCTGAGGCATTCGCCGCACGCGTGCAAGCCCAGTTCAAGGACCGCCTGGGCGCAATGCGGCTGGTGGGCGAGCGCCACGCCTACCCGCTGGTCGCCGTGTATGCGCACCGCTTCGCCGCCGCGCGCTGCGCGCTGCTGGGTGACGCGGCCGTCGGCATGCACCCGGTGACGGCGCACGGGTTCAACCTGGGGCTGGCGGGTGTGGACAGCCTCACGCGCACTCTCACCCAGGCACGCGAGCGTGGCGCGGACATCGGCGCCGCCAGCGTGCTGGAGGGTTACGCGCGCGGCCATCACCGCCACGCCTGGCCGCTGTACCAGGGCACGAATGCCATCGTGCGCCTGTACACCGACGACCGGCCGCTGCCCCGCCTGCTGCGCCAGGTGGTGCTGGCGGGCGCCAACCGGCTGCCGCCCCTCAAGGGCGCCATCGTGAGCCAGCTCACAGGCCGGCGCCCCGCCTGGCCCAGCGCCGCACCTTAGTGCGCACACCGCCATCCAACTGGAGGGGCAGGCACTCGCTGCCTGTCCCGGCCTACGTCCTGCGGCACACCCATCCATAATGGCCGCATGGACAACCTGTTGGACCATCTCAGCGAGACCGTCACCCGCGCACGCACCGTCGAAGAGCTCACCCGGCCACTGCTGGAGCTGCTGGAAGACATCACCGGGTTCGAATCCACCTACCTCACGGTGGTGGACCTGGAGCGGGGTGTGCAGCGTGTGCTGTACGCGCGCAACACGCGCCAGATGCAGATCCCGGAGGGACTGAGCGTGCCCTGGCACGACACGTTGTGCAAACGCGCGCTGGACGAGGGCCGCCCCTTCACCGCCGACGTGGGGCAATGCTGGGGCGATTCGCAGGCCGCCGCGGCGCTGGGCATCCAGACCTACGCCAGCACACCGGTGCGCATGGCCGACGGCCAGCTCTACGGCACGCTTTGCGCCGCCAGCGACGAGCGCCAGGAGCTCACTTCGCAGGCGCGCAACGCGCTGACGCTGTTCGCGCGGCTCATTGGCCAGCAGGTCGAGCGCGAGCTGCTGCTGCAGCAATTGCTGCAGGCCAATGCCCGGCTGGCGGCCTATGCGGCGACCGATGCCCTTACCGGCCTACCCAACCGCCGCGCGCTGCGCGAAATGCTGCACCAGCAACTGGCGCAAGGCGCGCGCCAGGGCACGGCGGTGCTGATCGCCTTCATGGACCTGGACGGTTTCAAGGCGATCAACGACACCTATGGCCACGAGGTGGGCGACCTCTTCCTGGCCGACATGGCCGAGCGGCTGCGCGGCGCCGCGCGCGCGCAGGACTTCGTCGCACGCTACGGGGGCGATGAGTTCGTGGCCGTAGGCCCCGGCCCCGCGCCCGGCCCGGCGCTGGAGGCGGCCCGCCAGGGGTTCGGCCAGCGCCTGGCACAGGCCACGCGCGGGCGCTTTGGCGGGGCGGACGCCCCCATCGACTACGCGGGCGCCAGCGTGGGTGTGATCGCCGTGCTCCCCAACGACATGACGGCCGACGAGGCGCTGCGCGAGGCCGACCGCGCCATGTACGCCGCCAAGAAGGCGCGCCGCGCCGTGCGCTGAACAAGCCCCCGCACGGGCATGCGCGGCAGGGGGCCGGGATAATCCGCCGCTCTGCCAGCCCCCTCCACCCCTTTGCCCATGCCCGCAGCCCTGCCCCGCGTGCTGTCCGTCATCCCGCCGATGACGCAGCTCAACACGCCCTACCCCTCCACCGCCTACCTCACGGGCTTTCTGCGCTCGCGCGGCGTGCCGGCGTGGCAGGAGGACCTGGCGATCGCGCTGGTGTTGCGGCTGCTCTCGCGCGACGGTCTCGCGCAGGTCGCCGAAAGGGCGCGGGCCCTGCCCGCAAACGCGCAGAGCCCGGCGGTGCAGTTCTTTCTTGCACAGCAGGAGCGGTACCTGGCCACCATCGGCCCAGCCATGGCCTTTTTGCAGGGGCGCGACAGCACCCTCGCGCACCGCATCGTGGGCCGCCACTACCTGCCGGAGGGGCCGCGCTTCGCGGCGCTGGACGTGTACGAGGACGACGGCAGCGGCGACCCGCTGGGCTGGGCCTTCGGCGCCCTGGGCCTGACCGACAAGGCCAAGCATCTGGCCACGCTGTACCTCAACGACCTGGCGGACGTGCTGCAGGGCGCCGTGGACGCGCGTTTCGAGTTTGTGCGATACGCCGAACAGCTCGCCGGCAGCCAGCCCACGTTCGACCCGCTGGCCGACGCGCTGGCGCAGGCGCCGACCTTCTTGGACGAGGTGCTGCAGCAGCTCACCCATGAGGCCGTCGCGCGCCACCAGCCCGGCGTGGTGCTGCTCTCGGTGCCCTTCCCGGGCTCGGTGTACGGCGCGTTTCGCATTGCCCAGGCCCTCAAGGCACAGCACCCGCACATCGTCACCGTGCTGGGCGGCGGCTTCGTCAACACCGAGCTGCGCGAGCTGGCCGACCCACGGGTGTTCGATTTTTTCGACTACGTGACGCTGGACGCCGGCGAGCGCCCGCTGCTCGCGCTGCTGGAGCACCTGCAAGGCCAGCGCGGGCGCCAGCGGCTGGTGCGCACCTTTGTGCGCAATGACGATGGTGCCGTGCAGTACATTCACCTGGCAGAGCCCGACGTCGCCTTTGCCGAGATCGGCACGCCCACCTGGGACGGCCTGCCGCTTCAGCGCTATCTGTCGCTGCTGGACATGCTCAACCCCATGCACCGGCTGTGGAGCGACGGGCGCTGGAACAAGCTCACCGTGGCGCACGGCTGCTACTGGAAGAAGTGCAGCTTCTGCGACGTGAATCTGGACTACATCGGCCGCTACGAGGGCGCCAGCGCCCAGGTACTGGCCGACCGCATCGCGGCCATCGTGGCCGAGACCGGGCAGACCGGTTTTCACTTCGTCGATGAAGCCGCGCCGCCCAAGGCCCTCAAGGCGCTCGCGCAGGAGCTGATCGCACGCGGCACCGGCATCTCCTGGTGGGGCAACGTGCGCTTTGAAAAGACCTTCACGCCCGAGCTGGCCGAGCTGCTGGCCGACGCGGGCTGCATCGCCATCTCGGGCGGGCTGGAGGTCGCCTCCGATCGGCTGCTGGGCCTGATGAAGAAGGGTGTCAGCGTGGACCAGGTGGCGCGCGTGACCCGCGCATTCAGCGACGCGGGCATCCTAGTGCATGCCTACCTCATGTACGGCTTTCCGTCGCAGACCGTGCAGGACACGGTGGACGCACTGGAGTACGTGCGCCAGCTGTTCGGCAACGGCTGTATCCAGAGCGGGTTCTTTCACCGCTTCGCTTGCACCGTGCACTCGCCCGTGGGCCAGAACCCCGCGGAATACGGCATCACCCTCGCGCCGCTGCCGCCCGGCGGCTTCGCCAAGAACGACGTGGCCTTCGTCGACCCCACGGGCGTGGACCACGACGCACTGGGCGCGGGGCTCAAGAAAGCCATCTACAACTACATGCACGGCATCGGGCTGGAAGAGGACGTGCGCATGTGGTTCCCGTTCCGCGTACCCAAAACCACGGTCAAGCGCGACCGCATCGCACGGGCGCTGGCATCGCGCGGCTGACTGCAATGTGCCATGGCCGGTTGCGCGGGGGCGTCAGAGTCCGCGAGACCCTGTGGCGGGTGCCAACGCGGAACATGGCCTCCACCACCTGTCATTGCGTATAGCAGCCCCGGCAACCCGCGCAGTCAGGGCGCCCGGTAGGTCAACGCATGGCGTCAACGCTGCCTCGACAGGCTGACTTCTGAACAAGAAAAGAGCGCCTCCGCCATTTTTCGCACAATTGTGCTAAATTGCGCTCCATCATGGATGCCAAGACCCAGAAGGCGGAATTCACACGCATGGCCATCATCGGCGCGGCGCTGGACCTGGCCGCGGCCGAGGGGCTGGAGGCCATCACGCTGCAGGCCGTGGCCGACCGCGTGCAGCTGTCCAAGAGCGGCGTGTTCTCTCGCGTGGGTTCGCGCGAGGCGCTGCAGAAGGCCGTGATCGAGGAATTCGGTCGCCGCTTCATCGCCGACGTGTTCGTGCCCGCCATGCAGCAGCCCAAGGGCCTGCCGCGCCTGGACACCATCGTGCGGCGCTGGATCGCGCGCACCCGCGACGTGGAGGCCCACCAGGGTTGCATTTTCACGGCCGGCGCGTTCGAGCTGGACGACCGCGAAGGCGAGCTGCGCGACCTGCTGCTCAGCGAGGTGCTGCGCTGGCGCGCCGCGCTGCGCCGCACGGTGTTGCAGGCCGTCGAGGCCGGGCATCTGCGCGCCGATACGTCCGCCGACCAGCTGGCGGGCGAGATCAGCGCGCTCATCATGGGCCAGCTGCACGACGTGCGCTTCCTGCGCGACCCGCAGGCGGCGCATCGCACCGAGGCGTCCTGGGAGCGCCTGGTCAAGAGTTACCAAGCCTGAATCCGCGGGGCGTGGCACGGAACCCTTGTTTTTCTTTTCCCAAATTTCGCACAACCGTGCGAATAAAGGAGCAATCATGCTGATCATGCTTTTCATCGCGGCCGTCGTGGCCGCCCTGCGCCTGTCCTGGTGTGCGCTGCGGCTGCTGCGCGCCCTGCCACGCAGCAATGCCGACTGGATCTTCTACTGAGCCCACACCATGACCCCCACCGCATTGCAGACCACTCCTGCCTACTACCGTAACGTCACGGGCGTGCGCGCCCTGCGCTGGGCGATGGCCGCCACCCAGCGGCTGTGGCCCACGCTGGCGGTGCGCGCGGCCTACCGGCTGTTCGGCACGCCGCTGCCGCTGCGCCGGCCGGCCCGCAACGCGCCCTGGGGCGCCCTCTGGCGCGTGGAGCGCTGGCCGTTTGAGGACGCCGAGATCACCCTCTACCGCCACCACGCCGCACAGGGCCCCACGGCCCTGCTGCTGCACGGATGGGGCGGCCAGGCGGGGCAGATGCAGAGGCTGGCCGACGCACTGGCGGACGGCGGCCTGGCCCCCGTGCTGGTGGACATGCCGGCGCATGGCCGCAGCCGCGGCCGGGTGAGCAACCTCCCTCAGTTCTCCCGCGCGCTGGAGTACGTGGCCGAGCGACTGCGCGCCGAGGGCGCGTCGCTGGGCGCCGTGGTCGCGCATTCGCTGGCGGCCAACGCCGCGGCGCATGCGGCCAGTCGGGGCCTGCCCGCGGATCGGCTGGTGCTGCTGGCGCCTCCGGCCTCGCCACACGAGTTCACGCGGGTGTTCGCCCAGGTGTTCGGTCTGACGGAGCGCACCCGCGCGGCCATGCAGCAGCGCATCGAGGCGCGCGAGGGCATCCTGATGCGCCAGTTCGAGCCCGCCGCCGTGGGCCCGCGCGTGGCCGTGCCCACGCTGGTGGTGCACGACCGCGGCGACCGCGTGAACCGCCTTGCCGATGGCGAGGCTTTCCGCGACGCGATCGCTGGCGCGCGCCTGCTGGTCACCGAGGGGCTGGGGCACAGGGGCATGCTGCAAGCGCCCGAGGTGCTGCAGGCGGTGGCCGCCTTCGCGCAGGCGGCACCGGCACCAGGCAAACAGGATGAACAAGCCCTAACATCGCCCCACTTTTCATAACAAGGAGTGATTGATGGGACTTTTCCAATGGACGGAGCGCCCGGCGCAGGTGCTGCAATCGGGCGGGGTGATCGGCCCCGACGAACGCCTGCCCTGGCCGCAAACGGGGCTGATGGGCATCCAGCACGTGATTGCCATGTTCGGCGCCACGGTGCTGGCGCCCATCCTGATGGGGTTCGACCCCAACGTGGCGGTGCTGATGAGCGGCATCGGCACGCTGATCTTCTTCCTCATCACCGGCGGCAAGGTCCCGAGCTACCTGGGCTCGTCGTTCGCCTTCATCGGCGTGGTGATCGCGGCCACGGCCTATGCAGGCAAGGGGCCCAACGCCAACATCGGCGTGGCGCTGGGCGGCATCATCGCCTGCGGCCTGGTGTACACGCTGGTGGGCGTGGTGGTGCACCTGGTGGGCACGGGCTGGATCGAGCGCTTCATGCCCCCGGTGGTCACCGGCGCGGTGGTGGCCGTGATCGGGCTGAACCTGGCCGGCATCCCCATCAAGAACATGGCGGCCAACAACTTCGAGGCCTGGATGCAGGCCCTGACCTTCGTGTGTGTGGCGCTGGTGGCGGTATTCACCAGCGGCATGCTGCAGCGCCTGCTGATCCTGGTGGGACTGATCATCGCCAGCCTGCTGTACGCGCTGCTGACCAACGGCATGGGCCTGGGCAAGCCGATCGACGTGTCGGGCATCGCCAACGCCGCCTGGTTTGGCCTGCCGCAGTTCCATGCGCCGGTGTTCGAGGCCAACGCCCTGCTGCTCATCGTGCCCGTGGTCATCATCCTGGTGGCCGAGAACCTGGGCCACATCAAGGCCGTGACGGCCATGACCGGCAAGAACCTGGACCAGTACATGGGCCGCGCCTTCATCGGCGACGGCGTGGCGACGATGGTGAGCGGCGCGGCCGGCGGCACGGGCGTGACGACGTACGCCGAGAACATCGGCGTGATGGCCGCCACGCGCATCTACTCCACGGCGGTGTTCCTGGTCGCGGCGCTGCTGGCGGTGCTGCTGGGCTTCTCGCCCAAGTTCGGCGCGCTGATCCAGGCGATCCCGCTGCCGGTGATGGGCGGCGTGTCCATCGTGGTGTTCGGCCTGATTGCGATTGCCGGCGCCAAGATCTGGGTGGACAACCGGGTGGACTTCTCGCAGAACAAGAACCTCATCGTGGCGGCGATCACGCTGATCCTGGGCACGGGCGAATTCACGCTGAAGTTCGGCGACTTCGCGCTGGGCGGCATCGGCACCGCGACCTTCGGCGCCATCGTGCTCTACGCGGCCCTGAACCGCGGCAAGTAAGGCTGGGCGGGAGCGCCCAGGCGCGCTCCCATATCCATAGCTGCTAGCGCTTATTCTGAAACGATTCAAGGCACTTTCCGCCTTGATAATCAACCGTAACAAGCGCCAACAGCTCTTTTTTTAGTAGCAAACAGATCAACGCCGCAGCAGTGACCACACCATCTCGATGCCCGCCGTGAGCAGGTCGAACTCGTCGCTGCGCGTGCCCTCCAGCCGTTCGCGCTGGCGCGCACGCTCCTCCCGCGCACGGTTGCGCTCCAGCGCCACCAGCGCGTCGGCCAGGGCGTCGGGCGAGGCGGCGTCCGCCGGCGCGGTCTGACGGGCGGCGCTGCCGTGGCGCGCCAGGGCCTTGTCCACCGCCTGCGGGTCCAGCAGCGACAGGGCCGAGCGGCAGTAAGGGCAGGCGTGGTCGTGACGGATGTCCACGGTGCCGCCGCAGCTTGTGCAGTTGATGGTGCCCACACGCTCGGCCAGCGCCTCGATCTCCATCGTGGACAGGTGCCGCACGAAGCCCTTCTCGACCATGAACGAGCCAAAGGTCGAAAAGCGCCCGTGGCGCGCCGCGCAGCGGTAGGTGACGTAGCGCCCGCCCTGCGCCACGTCGTAGCCCTTGGCCAGCGCCTGGCTGCAGCGCGGGCAGCGCAGCCGGTCGGCCAGCGGGTGGTGTGCGTCGCCTCGGTGCTGGTGCAGCAGCTCGAACAGCTCCAGCACGGCCGCCGGCGCCAGGCGCGTGTTCTCCTGCGGGTCGAACCACATGCCCTGGCAGGCAAAGCACAGGTCCAGCTCCAGCGTGCCTCCGGTGCTGGCGGCAAATCGCCGGATCTCGGAGGGCTGGCGGCACGAGGGGCAAAGCGGTGTGAACGGCATGGTGGACGCGATCGTACTGCCTGCCCGGCCGTTGCCGCGACGCGGCCGTGCCTGCGCGTGCGGCCTGCGTCAGCGCGGTGTAAGGCCAGGGTTATCCCTAGCCGCGCACGGAGCGGCTGCTAAGATTTACGCTCTTTTTTGCGCCCCGCGCCAGCTGCCCGCCAGGCCTGCACGGGGCGCTTGTCCGTCTGGAGTTAGCGTGTCCACCTCGTCGTCCCCCCGTATCCAGCACCCCGGTCTGGCCCAGAAAATCATGAGCGCGGCCGAAGCCGCGGCCCTGATCCCGGCCGGCGCCAATATCGGCATGAGCGGCTTCACCGGCGCGGGCTATCCCAAGCAGGTGCCCCAGGCGCTGGCCGCGCGCATCGAGGCCGAGCATGCAGCAGGCCGGCCGTTCCAGGTCAACGTGTGGACAGGCGCCTCCACCGCGCCCGAACTGGACGGCGCGCTGGCCAAGGTGAACGGCATCCACCAGCGCCTGCCGTTCCAGTCGGACCCGATCTGCCGCGACAAGATCAACGCGGGCGAGGTGCACTACCTGGACATCCACCTCTCGCACGTGGCGCAGCACGCGTGGTTCGGCTTCCTGGGCCCCATGCAGGTGGCCGTGGTGGAGGTGCTGGGCATCCTGCCCGACGGCCGCCTGATCCCCTCGTCCGCCGTGGGCAACAACAAGACCTGGCTGGAGATCGCCGACAAGGTGATCCTCGAGGTGAACTCGCTGCCCCCGATCGAGATGGAGGGCATGCACGACATCTACTACGGCACGGCCATCCCGCCGCGCCGCCAGCCTATCCACCTGACGCAGGCCACCGAGCGCATCGGCGAGCCCTACCTGCGCGTGGACCCGTCCAAGGTGATCGCGGTGGTCCAGACGCACCAGCGCGACCGCGACACGGCCTTCGCCAAACCCGACGCAGTCTCCAACCAGATCGCGGCGCACATCATCGACTTCCTGGCCCACGAGGTGAAGGTGGGCCGACTGCCCAAGAACATGCTGCCGCTGCAGTCGGGCGTGGGCAACGTGGCCAACGCGGTGCTGACCGGGCTGCTGGACGGCCCGTTCGACGAACTGCTGGGCTTCACCGAGGTGCTGCAGGACGGCATGCTGGAGCTGATCAAGCGCGGCAAGATGACTGCGGCGTCGGCCACCGCGATCTCGCTGAGCAGCGAGGCGCTGAAGGACTTCAACGAGCACATTGCCTTCTACCGCGACCGCATCGTGCTGCGCCCGCAGGAGATCAGCAACCACCCCGAGCTGGTGCGGCGCCTGGGCGTGATCGCCATGAACGCCATGATCGAGGCCGACATCTACGGCAACATCAATTCCACGCACGTGATGGGCTCGGCCATGATGAACGGCATCGGCGGCTCGGGCGACTATGCGCGCAACGGCTACCTGTCGTTCTTCGTCACGCCCTCGGTGGCCAAGGGCGGCAAGGTGAGCTGCATCGTGCCCATGGTCTCGCACGTGGACCACACCGAGCACGACACGCAGATCATCGTCACCGAGCAGGGCCTGGCCGACCTGCGCGGCCTGTCGCCACGCCAGCGCGCGCAGGTCATCATCGACAAGTGCGCGCACCCGGACTTCCGCCCGCTGCTGCAGGACTATTTCGACCGCGCGCGCAGCAAGGGCGCGCAGCACACGCCCCACATCCTGGGCGAGGCCTTGTCCTGGCACGAGCGCTGCCTGGCCACGGGCAGCATGCTGCCCTGAGGGCCCAGCCGTCCCTGGCGCCCCGGGGCCTACAGAAAGAACGGAGAACTGGCGCGCCCCAGGCAAGGGCCTGGACCGGCCGCGCCGCCCCCTGGCCGTGGGGCGCGCCCCCTGCCCGCATCGCGCAGCAAATACGAGAGCGGGACTGCGGGGCGCGCTAGCTGCCTGCGCAGGCTTGGACGGCCCCGAAGGGCTGCTGCCTTGGGCTGCACCGAGGCGCAAAGCGCCTCAGCGGTGCCGTGTTCAGGCGATGAAGCGGCCCGTGCTGCCCAGCACGCCCAGGTCGATGAAGCGCGAGCCCACGTAGGGCGCCTGGCCGCTGTAGTCCACCACGAAGCCGCCCAGGTCCAGGTTGCGGATGCCCGCCAGCGCCGCGCGCAGCTTGGGCTGGGTCACGTCCTTGCCGGCGCGGTCCAGGCCTTCGATGAGCACGCGCGCGTTCACGTAGGCCTCCAGGCTGCCTTGCGAGAACTCGCTCTTGCCCTGCGCGCGCATGGCGGACTGGTAGTCGCGCACCAGCTGCAGCTTGGCGCGGTTGGGGTCGGGCACGATCATGGACAGCGCGAGGCCGCTGCCGTCCTCGCCCAGCTGGCCCAGGCTGGCGCTGGGCAGCGTCACGCTCAGGCCGGCCATGAGCACGCCGGGCGATTCCTTCTTGATGCCGCGCACCAGGCCCACGGACACCGTGCCCGCGGTCGCCAGCAGAACGGCCGAGGGGCGCGCCGCGGCCACGGCCTGCAGCACCTGCGGCAGGTTCTTGCCGTCGGTGGCCACGGCCACCTGCACGGCGGGCTTCATGTTCAGTGCCGCCAGGGCGCGCGTGGCGTCCTCCAGCATTTCGCGGCCGTAGCCGTTGTCCAGGTACACCACACCGATGCCCTTCAGGCCCATGCCCGCCAGGCGCTGGATGAGGCGCTGCACCTCGTCGGTGTAGCTGGCGCGCACATGGAACACGTTGCGCGTGCTCTTGCGCAGCGACGACGCGCCCGTGATCGGCGCCACGTAAGGAATACCGGCCTCTTCCACCAGCGGCACGATGGCCGCGTTGTTGGGCGTGCCCACGCACGACAGCAGCGCCAGTGCACTGCCCTGGCCGATGATCTGCTTGACGTTGGCCAGCGTGCGCTCGGGGTCATAGGCGTCGTCCACCATCTGCAGCTGCAGCGTGCGCCCATGCACACCGCCGCGCGCGTTGGCCTGCGCGAAAGCAGCGCCCGCGCCCAGCTGGATGTCGGTGCCAAAGCCCAGCAGCGGGCCGCTCATGGCGGCCGAGCAGCCGATCGAGAGGGCCTTGGCGGACACGCCTGGCGCGTCCTGCGCACGGGCCGGGAGCACGAAGGCCGGCGCGGCCGCGAGGGCGGCGGCTCGGCCGGCTTGGAGGACAAACTGGCGGCGTTGCATGGTCAAAGGAATGTGTGGGTTGGATGGGAAGGCTGCCCCGCGGCGCCCCGGCCCGCTGATGGGCCACGCAAAGCACTGCGCACGGGAAACGGATAAGCTCCAAACGAGCAAACCGGTCGATTCTGGGCGCGTGGAGGTTGCAACTTCCGCCACCGAGCCCACCAATCGTGCCAAAGCCCGGCGCCGCTGCCGGGCGCAGCCCTGATGTGAGACCCCTCAGCCCATGTCCCTCTGGAAAAAACCCACCACCCTCGCGCTGCTCACCGCCTCCAGCGCCAACACCGCCGTGAGCCACCTGGGCATCGAGTTCACCGAAGTCGGCGACGACTTCCTGCGCGCGCGCGTGCCCGTGGACGAGCGCACGCGCCAGCCCTTCGGCCTGCTGCACGGCGGCGTGAGCGTGGTGCTGGCCGAGACACTGGGCTCGGTGGGCGCCTACCACGCCAGCCCCGAGGGCTGGCTGGCCGTGGGCCTGGACATCAACGCCAACCACCTGCGCGCCGCCAGGAGCGGATGGGTCACGGGCACGGCCCGGCCGGTGCACATCGGCAAGACCACACAGGTCTGGCAGATCGACATGGTGAACGACGCGGGCGAGCTGACCTGCGTGTCGCGCATCACCATGGCGATGCTGGCGCCGAAATAAAGGCATCCCCCTGAGGCGCTGCGCGGCGTCTGCTGGCGTGGCCTGCTCTGCGGCCTTCGGAAGGGCAGCGTGACGAGGGATCGCGCGCCGGCACCGTTCCTGGCCTCAGCGGGAACATGGGTCCAATCGGGGTGTAACGCTTGATGGGTAAACGACAGAAGCTACTTTTTTAATAGCAACACCACCCCACTCGCGCCCAAAGACAGCGCCTGCGGCCCACAGCCCGCTCCGCGCGTTTGCCAGGGGGGCCTGCGCTGCGGCTTTCGGAAGGTTGGAGCGCGGTGATGGGTTGCGCGCCGGCGCACCTGCCGCGTTGCGGTGACTTATGCGCCCCATCGTGTTATGCGTCCAATCGTGCCGCAGCGCTTGACCAGTCTGCGCTGTCAGCTACTTATTCAGTAGCATCGTTCTGGCGTGCCAGGCGCTCGCTCTTCCAGTAGACCTCGCTGCCGCCGTCCATGCGGTTGAGCGCGCGCGAGAGCACGAACAGCAGGTCGGACAGGCGGTTCAGGTACTGGCGCGGCGCGGGGCGCATGGTCTCGTGCTGCTGCAGCGCCACCACGGCGCGCTCGGCACGGCGGGCCACCGTGCGGCACACATGGGCCTGGCAGGCGGCGCGCGTGCCCGCGGGCAGGATGAATTCCAGCAGCCGCGGCAGCTCGGCGTTGTAGCGCGCGAGCGCGTTGTCCAGCTGCAGCAGCGCATCGTCCTTGAGCAGCTCGTAGCCGGGCATGGACAGCTCGCCGCCCAGGTTGAACAGCTGGTGCTGCACGTCGATCAGCAGCTCGCGCATGTCCGCGGGCAGCGGCTCGCACAGGAGCAGGCCGATGTGGGAGTTGAGCTCGTCCACGTCGCCCATGGCCTGCGGGCGGCCGCTGGCCTTGGACACGCGGGTGTTGTCGCCCAGGCCCGTGGACCCGTCGTCGCCGGTGCGCGTGGCGATTTGTGTCAGTCTGTTTCCCATGGCGCGTTTCCTCCTCATTCGGGGCCGGGGCGACGATTGTGCGTTACATCCGCCGGGCCATTGTGGAGACGGGCAACAGCGGGCAAAAGTGCTGGCTGCGGCATCCATGCTGCGGTGCAATGAAGGCCTGTTCAACTTCCACCGGAGCCGAATCGATGCCTCACACACCGCAACGACGCACCCTCCCCTCCTTCGATGCCCGCAGCGTGATGCTGTTTGCGGCGCTGACCGTGGGCGGTGCGGCGGCGCAGGCCCAGACGCCCAGCGCCCCCTCCGCACAACCGCAGTACCAGACGGGGCCGGGCCAAGCCACAACGCAGCCCAAAGCGACCTTTGGCGGCAGCAGCACGGCCACGCCCAGCGGCAGCAGCGCCAGCGCCTTTGAACGCGCCGATGCCAACCGCGACGGCCAGCTGAGCAGCGCCGAGGCGGGCCAGCTACCCGCCATCGCCAACCGCTTCCAGGCGCTGGACAAGGACAAGAACGGCAGTCTGTCCCGCACCGAATTCGAGGCCGGCAGCCGGTCTTGACGCTTAAAGGGACGGGCATGGTCAAGCATTGATTACGCACCCTTCGAGCGCAACGCCGTACCCGTCCTGGGCGGCCCGTCTGGGCGACCCCGTCCTCTCGGGCCGCCACCACCCCCCGCCTGCACTGTCCTCCAGGGTGCGGGCGGGGTTTTTCCATGGATACACGCTAAATCGGCCTTTCGCCACAGGCCGACCATGGTGGACTCTCAACACGCGGCCCGCAGGCCGCAGCCCGGACTTCTAGAATGGCCGCCACCCACGCGCCTTGAAGGAAGCCCGCCATGAACGCCCCCGCGACCACCGCCCATCTGCAACCCCTGACCACGCCGCGCCCCGTGCCGCAGGCGATGCTGGACGCGCTGGCCGCACGCTTTGGCGCGCAGTACTCGGCGGCGCAGGCGGTGTGCGAGCAGCATGGGCGCGACGAGGGCTCGCTACAGGCGCCCCCGCCGGCGGCCGTGGTGTTTGCCGAGAGCACGCAGGACGTGCAGGACGCCGTGCGCCTGGCCGCGCAGTACGGCGTGCCAGTGATCCCCTACGGCGCGGGCTCGTCGCTCGAAGGGCACTTGCTGGCCGTCCAGGGCGGCATCAGCATCGACATGGGCCGCATGAACCGGGTGCTGTCCGTTGACGCCGATGACCTCACCGTGACCGTGCAGCCCGGTATCACGCGCAAGCAGCTCAATGAGGCGATCAAGGACACGGGCCTGTTCTTCCCCATCGACCCCGGCGCCGACGCCAGCATCGGCGGCATGGCCGCCACGCGCGCCAGCGGCACCAATGCCGTGCGCTACGGCACCATGCGCGAGAACGTGCTGGCGCTGGAGGTGGTCACCGCCCGTGGCGAGGTGATCCGCACCGGCACGCGCGCCAAGAAGAGCAGCGCCGGCTACGACCTCACGCGCCTGATGGTGGGCAGCGAGGGCACGCTGGGCCTGTTCACCGAGGTCACCGTGCGCCTGTACCCGCTGCCCGAGGCGGTGAGCGCGGCGATCTGCTCGTTCCCCACCATCGAGGCCGCCGTGCGCACGGTGATCCAGACCATCCAGCTCGGTGTGCCGATCGCGCGCGTGGAGCTCATCGACGCCAACAGCGTGCGCATGGTCAACGCCCACAGCAAGCTCCGTCTGCGCGAGGAGCCACTGCTGCTGATGGAATTCCATGGCTCGCCCGCCGGCGTGCAGGAACAGGCCGAGGTGGTGCAGGACATTGCACGCGAATGGGACGGCAACGCGTTTGAATGGGCCACCACGCCCGAGGAGCGCACGCGCCTGTGGACCGCGCGGCACAACGCCTACTTTGCCGCCGTACAGAGCCGCCCGGGCTGCAAGGCCATCAGCACCGACACCTGCGTGCCCATCAGCCGCCTGGCCGACTGCCTGCTCGACTCCGTGGCCGAGGCCGACGCGAGCGGCATCCCCTACTTCCTGGTGGGCCACGTGGGCGACGGCAACTTCCACTTCGGCTACCTGCTGGACCCGGCCGTCCCCGCCGAGCGCGAGACAGCCGAGCGGCTCAACCACCAGCTCGTGGCGCGCGCGCTGCGCCTGGGCGGCACCTGCACCGGCGAGCACGGCGTGGGCGTGCACAAGATGGGCTTTCTGGTGGACGAGGCCGGCGAGGGCGCGGTGGAGATGATGCGCGCCATCAAGCGCGCGCTGGACCCGCAGAACATCCTCAATCCGGGCAAGATCTTCGCGCTATAGCCTGCGCCGCGGCGGCCGCGCGGGCACTCCTGATTCAATAGCTGCAAGCGCTTGCTGCATAAGCGCTAGGGCCTTTTTTACCCTTGTTTTCCGCACAACGGGCCCGAGCGCGCGGGCAATAAAAAGCCCAGCCGGTCCGCGGCCGGGCTGGTGGCAGGCGCTCCGCTACCCGGCACCACGCGGGCCACGCCGCGCGGCACCGGCGCGGCTTTCAGGCGCCGAACAGCTTGTTGGCCGTCTCGGCCACCAGACGGCCCTGGAAGCGTGCGCCGTCCAGCTCGGTCGCGCTGGGCTGGCGCTGGCCCTGGCCGCCGGCGATGGTGGTCGCACCGTAGGGGGCGCCGCCCACCACTTCGTCCAGCGTCATCTGGCCCTGGAAGCTGTAGGGCAGGCCCACGATCACCATGCCGAAGTGCAGCAGGTTGGTGATGATGGAAAACAACGTCGTCTCCTGCCCGCCGTGCTGCGTGGCGGTGGAGGTGAACGCCGCGCCCACCTTGCCGTTGAGGGCGCCGCGCGCCCACAGGCCGCCCGCCTGGTCGAGGAAGCTGCCCATCTGCGAGGGCATGCGGCCAAAGCGCGTGGGCGCGCCGACGATGATCGCGTCGTAGTTTTCCAGCTCGGCCACGGTGGCGACGGGTGCGGACTGGTCCAGCTTGAAGTGCGCGGACCGGGCAATCTCCTGCGGCACCGTTTCGGGCACGCGCTTCACGTCCACCGTGGCACCGGCAGAGCGCGCGCCTTCGGCGACGGCCTGCGCCATGGTTTCGAGATGGCCGTAAGTCGAGTAGTAGAGAACGAGTACCTTGGACATGACTTTCCCTTTTCAAGAACGCTTGTGCAGCCACAAGCAGCATGGCAGGCAGCGCGCGCAGCACCCCGCCGCCTTCATGGGCCAGCACACGCAGGCACCCCGCTCCAGCAGGCGCCACCGGCGCTGGTTCGATCTCACTTAACCACCCCGGTCCTGCGCCGCGCGGTGCGGGCGCACCCGGGCAGCCAGGCAGCGCACGTAGTCATCGCGGATGCCCAAGAGGTCGAGTTGGCACGCCAGCTGGTCCAGGTAGTCGCGGTTGCTGCCCACGCTGCCCTGCGCGCTGGCGATGATGGCCGCGGTGTCGTCCAGCGATAGCCCGCCGCGGTGCAGCGGGTGCGCGGTGTTGGCGGACAGCACCAGCGCGCGCACACCGCCCTGCGGCGTGTGCAGCGGTTGAAAGCCCGGGCAGTAGCTGCCGTGGATCATTTCGCGCCGCCACAGCATGCGCGACTCCCGCTCCAGCAGCGCCTGCGGAATGCGGAATGCCAACCCCTCGCAGTCACCCACGCCGCGCTGCAGCGTGAGCACCAGCCCCGGGCTGTCGGGTGTACCGCGGCCGATCGTGGTGGCCAGCGCGAACCGGCGCGCATGGTCCGCGAGCCGGGCGCGGCGCACCTCATCAAAGTGGATGGCGGGGTTCCACATCAGCGAGCCGTAGGCAAACACCCAGAGGTCGCACCCCTCGCTCTGCGCCAGCACGGCCTGGCGTGAGCGCTCGACCACGTCATCGGGCAGCCGCCAGTCGGCGGACAGGCCCTGCTGGCGCGCCTGCGCATCCCAGGCGGCGAGCACCTCGTCGGTCAGGCGCAGCCCGCTGGCCTGGGGCGGCGTGAGCCGTCCTTGCAGTTCGGGCAGGTGCCTGAAGGCGTGGGGTTCCATGGGTGGGGTCGATGCAGAACCGGGGGGAAGGAGCGGGCGCGTACGCTGGAGAACGGCGCGGCGGCGCGCCGCTCGTCACTGCGGTTCACTGTATTTCGCATCCACCGCTTGATCAATGGGCCAGAGCGCATCACACCGTCCTGCATAACCGCCGAATGCAGGCTGCGGCGAACGCTTGCCGCCCCGCGCCCAGCGGCAGGAGAACCGCCACGCCGGTATGCGCGGCGCAGGGCTTGCCCTGGAGGGCGCGCCAGCGCTCCTGTTTCAATAGCTATTAGCGCTTGCTACGTAAGCGCTGGAAGCCCCCTACACCTATCACGCAGCCTGCGCCTGGCGTCGCGCCACGCCACCGCCCACCAGTGCCGCCGAGACCACACTCAGCACCAGCGCCAGGGCCGAACCGTAGAAGATGTCGGCGGTCTGCCCGCGGTCCAGCAGCACGCCAAACAACGGCGCCGCGACGGAAAAGCCCAGGTCCAGCCCCGAATACACCGTGCCGTACACGCGGCCCGTGGCGCCGGGGGGCGCGGCGCGCTTGATGAGCATGTCGCGCGACGGGCCGGCAATGCCCACGCCCATGCCCGCCAGCGCCGCCACGGCCAGCGCCACCGTGCCCGGCAGTGCGCCCAGCCCCACCAGCACCAGCAGCGCGGCGGAGGCCATCAGGCAGATGCTGATGGTCTTTTCCAGCCGCACCACGCGGCCCACGAGGAAGCCACCGATCACCATGCCCACGGCGCTGCACAGCATGTAGCCCGTGACCACCATGGAGGTCAGCGACAGCGGCATGTCGTACATCCGCTGCAGCGCCGGGGCGGCAAAGCTCTGGATGGCGCTGAGCGAGCAGGTGCTCCAGAAGAAGAACGAAAAGCACAGCCACACGGCCGGGAGCTTGAGGAAGGCCATGGGGTGTTCCTGCGCGTGCGCGCTGCCCGTGGCGCCCTTGGCCGGCGCATGCGCCCAGGCGCCCTGACGGTCGTCCAGCGCGTCGCGGTTCCACACCATGACGGCCAGCACCACCAGGGCCAGCGCACCGCCGCTCAGGCAGGCCATGCGCCAGGATCCCGTGGCCGTGGCAATGCCCGCCATGAACAGCGGCGCGGTGGCCCAGCCCAGGTTGCCCGAGATGCCGTGCACCGAGAAGCCGTGGCCCAGCCGCGCGGGCGACACGCGCTTGTTGAGGATGGTGAAGTCCACCGGGTGGAACGGCGCATTGCCCAGGCCCGCCAGCACCGACGCCACCACCAGGCCCAGGTAGCCGCTGGCGCTGCCCGCGGTGAGGCCCGCCAGCGCAAAGCTGGCCAGCGCGGCGAACAGCACCGGGCGTGCGCCCACGCGGTCCACCAGGAAGCCCGACAGCGCCTGGCCCACGCCGGAGACCACGAAGAACACCGAGACCAGCAGCCCCAATTCGGAATAGCTGTAGCCGAACTCCGCGATCAGGAACGGAAACAGCGGCGGCAGCAGCAGGTGAAAGAAGTGCGAGGAGCCGTGCGCAAGGCCGATCAGGCCAATGGTGCGCGCGTCCTGGCGCAGGGTGGGGGCAGCAGTCGTCATGGGCATGATCTTAGGCAAGGCAGTCCCGGCCGATATACGATAGTCGGCCAATTGCTGTCGCGATCATGCCAAGCCCGTCCCTTCCGCGCCCTGCCCCGCCGCCTGCCGAGCCCGTCGCGGCCAGCACCGCCGGCCGCGCCGCGCGGCCGGTGCGCGTGCTGTCGTACGTGGAGTCGCTCACGCCGCACCTGTTCGTGCCCAGCCGGGAGCGCCCCGTGCGCGCCAAGCACCGCGAGCTGCGCGCCGACACGCAGGTGCGTCCGCACAGCCACCCCTGGGCGCAGGTGGCCATCTCCACCACGGGCGTGCTGCGCCTGACCGTGCCGCGCGGCACCTACATCGTGCCGCCCTCGCGCGCGCTGTGGATCCCGCCGGGCGTGGAGCACGCCGTGACCATGGTGGAGGACGCCGACCTGCGCACGCTGTACTTCTACCAGCCGCCCGGGCGCTGCGGCCCCGCCGTCGCGCGCGCGCAGGAAGAGCCCTGGCGCCAGTGCCGCGTGCTGGAGGTGTCCGAGCTGCTGCGCGCCGTGGTGCGCGAGATGCCCACCGACCCCGACGACGGCGCCCCGCCGCCGCCCGAGCTGCTGCACCGCGAGCGCCACCTGAGCGCGCTGATCCTGGACGAGTTGCGCCGTGCCAGCAGCGTGCGCCTGGGCGTGGACTTGCCGCGCGACAAGCGCCTGCGCCACCTGTGCGAGGCGGTGCTGGCCGATCCCACACGCCACGACACGCTGGCCGACTGGGCGCGCGACACCGGCGCCAGCCCGCGCACGGTGGCGCGCCTCTTTCGCCAGGAGCTGGGCAGCACCTTCACGCAGTGGCGCCAGCAGGTGATCCTGGCGCGCGCCGTGGCGCTGGCCGCGGGGCGCAAGCCCATCAACCAGATCGCGGCGGAACTGGGCTACAACAGCCCCAGCGCCTTCAGCGCCATGGTGCGGCGGGCCGTGGGGCTGGCGCCGGGACGCTTCCTGGGGTCGCCATAGATCTCAAGGCAAATAGGGCTCCAGCGCTTACCCCATAAGCGCAAGCAGCTCTTTTTTCAGGAGCACTACACAGACAGCATGCCCGTGGCGGCGGCCAGGCGGGCCAGCGTCCAGCCCCGGCCCAGCAGCAGGCGACGCGTGGCCAGGGCTTCCTGCACGCGCGCATCCACCTGGCGGCCCAGGTAGCGCGGGGTCTTGTGCTGCAGGCAGACATAGCCCTGCGGGTAATCACGCCCCAGGCGCTGCCACAGCGCATGGGCCCCTGCAGACTGGCGCGCACCGGACACCAGGCACTGCCCACCGTCCAGCGCCCAGCGGTACACGGCCGTGGCAAGGCCCCGGCGCTGGTAGGCGGGCGCGTAGCGCGAATGCGGCGCGCGCAGGTGGCGGTCGGCGCGGCGGTTCAGTTCGACAAGGCGGTTGAAGACCGTGGTGCCCGCCAGGCACTGGCGCAGCGGGTCTTCGATGTAGACGTACAGCTCGCCATCGGCCACGCGGCTGCGCACGAAAAGGCCGGGGTGCCCCGGCAGGGGCGTGGAGGGCAGGCCATGCAGGGCGTCACCGGGAGAGTGCAGCCGCTGGTGCAGGGCCGAGAGTTCCTGCTCGATCGTGGCGTCGGGCGGGTCCACGTCGATGCGCAGCTCGGCGGGCTGCGCGAGGCGGCGCGCCTGGCGCCGGGAGACATCAAGAAAGGAGGAAAAAACGTCAGAAGCGTCGGGGGCGGGCGGCGGCTTGGGCCACGCCAGCCATGACGACCAGAACGGCGGCAGGGACAGGTACATGGAACTGCGGCAATAACAATGCGGCGCGCATGCTAGGCCACCGCACGCCTGAAGGCCAGCCCCGCCGGCGATACCGCACCCCGCGGGTGCGATACCGTGTCGTTCTTGGCGTTTTCGGGCTATGGCCCTTGCGAGAAAGACGCTGGCAGCTATGAATAACGAAGCACTTTCCCCATAAAGCGCCCACGAAAAAGCGGCCCGAAGGCCGCTTGCTTGCCAGGGGCGAAGCCCCTTGCACCCCGCTCAGCGCGACAGCGCGCCGGCCGTGGCCGAGTCCAGGCGGCCGGTGACGGGCAGGCCCTGGGCCTGCTGGAACTCGCGCAGCGCACGTGCCGTCTTGGGACCGGCGGAGCCGTCGGGCGTGCCCACGTTGTAGCCCATGGCGTTCAGGCGTTCCTGCGCCTCGCGCACCGACATGGCCGCACCCGCGCGGGTCTGCGAGGGAGCCGCGCCGCCATCCACGCCCAGGCGGCCGCCGCCGCCCAGGCCCTGGCCCTGCACCGACTGCGCCTTGTAGCTGCGCAGCGCCACAACCATCTGGTTGTAGGCATCCATGAACGCAGCGGTGATCACCTTGCCTTGCGCGGTGTTCTGGTAGCCCCCCAGGCCACCGCCGGCCGAGCCGCCGAACAGGCTGCCGAAGCCGGCAAAGTCGCTCTTGGAGGCGCTGCCTTCGGAGGCCGCCACCTGCACGCCCGAGCGGTTGTCCACCAGGGTCAGCATGGCGCTGGCCTCGCGCGTCTTCAGCCCGCCGCCGACGGCCGCCAGCGCACGGCCGCTGCCGCCGCCGATCAGGCCGCCCAGCACACCGCCGATGGCGCCTGCGTCGTTGTTCGAGAAGATGATCTCGGGCGACATGCCGTAGTCGGACGCCACCATCTGGCCCCGGCCAAAGTTGCTGCCACCGCGCATCTCGCCGGAGCCCATGAGCTGGCGCTCGCGGTCCATGGCGCGCATGCCGGCTGCGCCGCGCTCCACCACGATGAAGCAGTTGGACTGCTGGATCAGCAGGCGCAGCAGGTTGGCCGTGGGGGGCAGCTTGTACTCGTTGCGCAAGATGGTGTACCAGCCGGCGTCCTGGTTCTCGACCAGCGACACGGTGCCCAGGGGCGACTGGCAGCGCTCCAGCTGGCCGCTCTCGTTGGCGGCGCTGCCGCCGGCGGCAGCGCCGGTGGCCACGGTTTTGGACTCGGCGCTGCCCATCCGCATGTTGGTGGTTTCGCAGCCGGTCAGGGCCAGGGCGGCGCAGGCGGCCGCCAGCAGCGTCAGTGGTTTACGGGACATAGCTTTCCTTCCTCTCTCTCTTTTCTTGCATTCCGGGGTGTGTGGACACGTCTCAACCGAGGCGTTGCGGTCTGCGCACCCGGTACGGGAGCGGCGTGGCCGACGTGAATGCAAAATCATACCGATTCGGCAGTTTTTGCAACCGATGTTTGCAAGTTGTTTCGTTTTAGTGTGGCGCAGCACCGTCCCCCGGCAAAGGCAATTGGTAGATCCACACCGCATGGCCGGCGAAGGAATCCAGCCGCGCGCTGGGGCACACGCCCGGCACGGCGAACGCCAGACTCACGAGCCAGCGGCCCGGCGCCATCTCCGCGCGGGCCTTCGCGGCCACACGGGCCATGCTCTCGGGCCGCTGGAACACGTACACAAGGTCGTAACCGCCCCAGTCTGCGGCCCAGAGGTCACCGCGCCGCACGCGCGCCCAGGGGCAGCGCAGCCGGCACAGCAGCGCCAAGGGTCCGCTCCACTCCAGGCCGTGCAGCCGCGCCTGCGGATAGGCCGCGCGCAGGGCCTTGAGGCCATCGCCCAGGCCACAGCCGGCGTCCAGCACGGCAGCACCCGCGGGCAGCGGCGCGGCGTCCTGCAGGCCGTGCAGCGCACCCGGCGGGGTGGGAAACAGCGGCGCATCGCGCCAGGCATTGAGCGGATACACCAGCAGCAGCAGCGCCAGCGGCAGCAGCCAGCCCCAGGCCGGCAGCGCCACCGCGCCCCCCAGCGCCGCCGACAAGGGAAAGCCCAGCGCGATCAGGCCGCGGCGCCACCAGCCCTGCGCCAGCAGGCTGCCCGCCACACCCACGGCGCAGGCCAGCCCGAGCGCTGCCAGCGGAGCCACGCTGCCGCGCAGGCCCGCGAACAGCAGCCACGCCGCTGCCCACACCAGCACCGCCGGCAGCGGCCAGGGCAGGACGATGCGCCGCGGCGGCGGCGCGTGCAGATGATGGAGTCGGCGGGGCCGGCGCGGCATGGGCACGGGCCGCAACGATGCGGCGTCAGCCGCCGCGCAGGCGCTCGATGAGGCCGTTGAGCGCCTCCAGCGAGCCAAACTGGATGGCCAGCTCGCCCATCTCCTCGACCCGGCTGCCGCGCTTGACGCGCTTCTTGACGCGCACCTCGACCTCGGCCATGAGCAGGTCGGACAACTCTTCCTCCACGCGCTTGAGGTCGCGCGACTTGTCCTTCTTGGGCTTTTGCGGCGTGAGGGCGAACTCCGCCCCCAGCTTCTTGACGAGGCTCTCGGCCTCGCGCACCGACAGCTTCTTCGCCGCGATCTGGTTGCCCGCGGTGATCTGCGCCGCGCGCTCCAGCGACAGCAGCGCACGCGCGTGGCCCATGTCGATGTCGCCGGCCATGAGCATGGTCTGCACCGGCTCGGCCAGGTTCAAAAGGCGCAGCAGGTTGCTCGCCGCGCTGCGCGAGCGGCCCACGGCCTGCGCCGCCTGTTCGTGGGTGAGGCCGAATTCGCGGATCAGGCGCTGCAGGCCCTGGGCCTCTTCCAACGGGTTGAGGTCTTCGCGCTGGATGTTCTCGATGAGCGCCATGGCCGCGGCCGCCTCGTTGGGCACGTCGCGCACCAGCACCGGCACCTCGGCCAGGCCCGCCAGGCGTGAGGCGCGAAAGCGCCGCTCGCCCGCGATGATTTCGTACAACGGCCCACTGGCGCTGAGGGCGCCCATCGCCGCCGAAGCCCCCTGCGTTGCACGCTCCTGGCGGCGCTGTTGCGCCTGTTCGTCGTCGAGGCGACGCACGAGGATCGGCTGCATGATGCCCTGGGCCTTGATGGATTCGGCCAGTTCGTACAGCGCGCCCTCGTCCATGCGCGTGCGCGGCTGGTAGATGCCGGGCACGAGCCGGTCCAGGGCCAGCGTGCTCACCGGCCCGTCTGCCGCACCCGCTGCGTTGGCGCCGGCGGGCGCCTTGTCGGCCACCTTGGGGCCCAGCAGTGCTTCCAGGCCGCGTCCCAGGCCCTTGGGTTTCTTGGTGACCATGTGTCTTCAGTCCTTGTTCATCAATGCGCGCAGCAGTGCGTGCCCTTCGGGCCAGTCGCCCAGGTCGGAATCGGCGTTGATATGGCCGCGGGGCCCAGAATCCACGAAGCGTGCGCCCCATGCACCGGCCAGCGTCTGCGCACGCTCAAAGCTGCAGTAAGGATCGTCCTGGCTGCCCACCAGCACGGCCGGAAAGGGCAGCACCTGGCGCGCGATGGGCGCCCAGCCGGGGATCTGCGCGGCCAAGTCGGGCCGCTCCACATCACCCGGCGCCACCAGCAGGGCGCCGCGCACCTTGTGCGCGTGGCGGGTGTGCGCCGCCCACCAAGCGGTGAGGATGCACCCCAGGCTGTGCGCGGCCAGCACCACCTCGCCCGGCGCATCAGCCACGACCTCTTCCAGCCGCGCGGACCAGTCGCCGCGCAACGGACGCATCCAGTCGTGCTGCTGCACGCGCTGGTAGCCATGCAGCCGCTCCCACTCGGTTTGCCAGTGGCCGGGGCCGGAGTTCTGCCAGCCGGGCAGGAGAAGGATCTGGGAGGGGTTCATGCGGCGTCACTATGATTTATATAGCTGATAGCGCTTATCCAATCAGCCTTGGAGGCCATTTTGACCTGTAAGACCTTGGCCAGGCATCACATGCGCTTCACGCGCTCCACCATCTCGCGCGCGAACTCCAGAAAAGCCTGGCTGCCCTTCGCCGCGGGATCGAACACAACGCCGGGCAAACCGTAGCTGGGCGCCTCGGCCAGGCGCACGTTGCGCGGGATCACGGTGTCGAACACCTTGTCGCCGAAGTGGTCCTTGAGCTGCTCGCTGACCTGGCTTTGCAGCGTGATGCGCGGGTCGAACATCACGCGCAGCAGGCCGATGATTTGCAGGTCGGGATTCAGGTTGGCATGCACCTGCTTGATGGTGTTCACCAGATCGGTCAGGCCCTCCAGCGCGAAGTACTCGCACTGCATCGGCACGATGACGCCGTGGGCGCTGCACAGGCCGTTCAGCGTGAGCATGGACAGGGAGGGCGGGCAGTCGATGAGCACGAAATCGTAGTCGGAGTCCACCGCGGCCAGGGCGGCCTTCAGGCGGCGTTCGCGCTGCTCCAGCGGCACCAGTTCCACCTCTGCCCCGGCGAGTTCGCGGTTGGCGCCCAGCACGCGGTAGCCGCACTGCTCCGACAGCACGGCGGCCTCCGGCACCGAGGCCGACTCCAGCAGCACGTCGTACACCGACAGCTCCAGCGCGCGCTTGTCCACGCCCGAGCCCATGGTGGCATTGCCCTGCGGGTCCAGGTCCACGAGCAGCACGCGCTGGCCGATCTTGGCCAGGCCCGCGGCCAGATTGACGGAAGTGGTGGTCTTGCCGACCCCACCCTTTTGATTGGCAATGCAGAAGATCTTGGCCATGCGGGGCAATTCGCTATTACTTGGAAATGGCCAGCTTGACGCCGAAGCCGATGAGGAACACGCCCGCCGTTTTCTCCAGCACGCGCGCCACCGTGGGGTTGGCGCGCATGCGCTCGGCCAGGAAGTGCGTGAGCAGCACCACGACCAGGCTGTACAGGAAGGTGAGCGTGGCGATGGTGGCGGCCATGGCGGCGAAGGTGACCAGCCCGCGGTGCGTGGCCGGGTTCACGAACAGTGGGAAGAAGGCCATGTAGAACACGATGGCCTTGGGGTTGAGCAGCGTGATGACCGCCCCCTGGCGGAAGTAGTGGCGCGGCGCGATGTTCAGCACCGGCGCCTCCCCCGGCTTGGCGGTGAGCATCTTGTAGCCCATCCAGCCCAGGTAGACGGCGCCCAGCCATTGCACGGCATGGAATGCCGCCGGATACGCGGCCAGCAGGCCCGCCACGCCCGCCACCGCCATCCACATGAGCACCTGGTCGGCGGCGATCACGCCCATGCAGGCGGCCATGCCGGCCCGCACACCGCCCTTGCCGGTGGAAGTGATGAGCGCCAGATTGCCCGGCCCCGGGATGGCGAGGAACAACACGATGGCGGCGACGAATGCGCCGTAGTCTGCAATGCCGAACATGGGAGCGCCTTGCGAAGCGGGAGGGGGCTTGAGTTTACGCGACGGGGCGCAGCCAGAGGATGCAGCGTTCGGCCTGCAGCCCCGGCACAGTGAGTTGTTCCACGTGAAACACGCCTACATCCGCCGGTAGCGCGGCAATCTCGTCGTGCGGGTGCTTTCCCTTCATGGCCAGCCACACGCCGTGCGGTGCCAGTGCCTGGCGCGACCAGGCGGTGAAGTCCGCCAGAGCGGCAAAGGCGCGGCAACTGACCACATCGAACGGACCGGCCAGCGTTTCCACGCGCGCATGAATGCCATGCAGGTTGGACAGACCGAGGGTGCCAGCCGCCTGCTGGATGAACGCTGCTTTCTTGGCCACGGTGTCCACGCAACTCACATCCACTTCCGGGCAACAAATGGCGAACACCACGCCAGGCAGTCCCCCGCCTGATCCCACATCCAGCAGCCGTGCGCCCGGGCGGGCCGCACTGCCCTGCCCCGTTTGCGCGACATGGCGGCGCAGCGGCGGGACGGCAGCCAGGCTGTCCAGCAGGTGGTGCGTGAGCATTTCCTGCGGATCGCGCACCGCCGTGAGGTTGTAGACCTTGTTCCACTTTTGCAGCAGCGCCAGGAAGTCCAATAGCTGTGTGATTTGCGCTTCCGACAGATCCAACCCCAAGGCGTTGGCGCCCTCACGCAGGGTGTACTCAAGGCTTGTGTTCGACACCACGCTCATGCGACCGTCTCCACCCCATCCGCCGGCTGCGGGGCAAACCCCTTGAAACCGCCCTTCTTCAAGTGGACCATCAGCAGCGAGATCGCCGCCGGCGTCACCCCGGAAATGCGCGACGCCTGGCCCAACGTCTCCGGCCGGTGCTTCTGCAATTTTTGCCGCACCTCGATCGACAAGGCCGCCACTTGCATGTAGTCCAGATCTTCGGGCAGGCGCAGCTTCTCGAAGTGCGCGGCGCGCTGCACCTCGTCCCGTTGGCGGTCGATATAGCCCGCGTACTTGGCGGCAATCTCGACCTGCTCGATCACGGGTGCGCTCAGCTCGCCCAACGTTTCACGTGAAACAGCCTCGCTTGCATACTTGCCGCCATCCATGGTCGTCAGTGCGTCGTACCCTACGTCCGGACGGCGCAACAGGTCGAAGAGGTTGTATTCATGTTCGATGGCTTTACCCAGCACGCGCTCGGCCTCCACCGTGGGCAGGTTGCGCGGGTTCACCCATGTCGATTTCAAACGCTCTGTTTCACGTGAAACCGCATCGCGCTTGCGGCTGAAAGCGTCCCAGCGCGCATCATCCACCAAACCCATGCGACGCCCCGCATCGGTCAGGCGCATGTCGGCGTTGTCCTCGCGCAGCTGCAGGCGGAACTCGGCGCGGCTGGTGAACATGCGGTAGGGCTCGGTCACGCCCTTGGTGATCAGATCGTCCACCAACACGCCCAGATAGGCCTCGTCGCGCGCGGGCACCCAGGCACCCTCCCCTCGGCATTGCAGCGCGGCGTTGATACCGGCGAACAGGCCCTGCGCCGCCGCCTCCTCGTACCCTGTGGTGCCATTGATCTGGCCGGCGAAGAACAGGCCCTGGATCTGCCGCGTCTCGAAACTGCTCTTGAGCGAACGCGGGTCGAAGTAGTCGTACTCGATGGCGTAGCCCGGCCGCAGGATGTGCGCGTTCTCCAGGCCACGCATCGAGCGCACCAGGTCGTACTGGATGTCGAACGGCAGGCTGGTGCTGATGCCGTTGGGGTAGAACTCGTGCGTGGTCAGCCCTTCCGGCTCCAGAAAGATCTGATGGCTTTCTTTGTCCGCAAAGCGGTTGATCTTGTCCTCCACGCTGGGGCAGTAGCGCGGGCCCACGCCTTCGATCTTGCCGGTGAACATGGGACTGCGGTCAAAGCCGCTGCGGATGATCTCGTGCGTGCGCGCGTTGGTGTGCGTGATCCAGCACGGAACTTGGCGCGGGTGCATGGCCGTGCTGCCCATGAAGCTGAACACCGGCACAGTACCCTCGTTCACGCCGCCGGGCATGCCATCGCCGGGTTGCTCCTCACACTGGCTGAAGTCGATGCTGCGCCCGTCGATGCGCGGCGGAGTGCCGGTCTTCAAGCGCCCCTGGGGTAGCTGCAACTCCTTCAGGCGTGCCGACAGGCTTACGGCCGGCGGATCCCCCGCGCGGCCCGCTGCGTAGTTGTTCAGACCCACGTGGATCTTGCCGTCCAAGAAGGTACCCGCCGTCAGCACCACCGCGCGACTGCGAAAGCGGATACCCACCTGCGTGACGGCGCCCACCACGCGGTCGCCCTCCACCATCAGGTCGTCCACCGCCTGCTGGAACAACCACAGGTTGGGCTGGTTCTCCAGCATGCGGCGGATGGCCGCCTTGTAGAGGATGCGGTCGGCCTGCGCACGCGTGGCGCGCACGGCCGGGCCCTTGCTGCTGTTGAGGATGCGGAACTGGATGCCCGCCTCATCGGTCGCCAGCGCCATCGCGCCGCCCAGCGCGTCCACTTCCTTCACCAGGTGGCCCTTGCCAATGCCGCCGATGCTGGGGTTGCAGCTCATCTGCCCCAGCGTCTCGATGTTGTGCGTGAGCAGCAGCGTGCGGCTGCCCATGCGCGCGGCGGCCAGCGCGGCCTCGGTGCCGGCATGGCCTCCGCCAACGACGATGACATCGAAATCCTGGGGGTACAACATGGTGGGGTGCTCCGGGCCCGCTGCGGCCCTGTCAAACGGTGAACAAGCCCGGCTTTCACGGCGCCGGTACCGCCCCCACCCTCGCGCCTGCGCTGCCGGCCCGGCGGGGAACCCGTGATTTTCCCATCTTTGCCTCCCCGATGCGCGGCGGGGTTTGTTTCACGTGAAACCGCGCAGGAAAAGTGTGCCCGGCCTGTGCTCCAATCCCGCGCATGAAGTTCCTCGTGTTCGCGGGCAGCACCCGCACCCATTCATTCAACCGCCGTCTGGCCGCCGTGGCCGCACACATGGCGCGCGACGCCGGCGCCGACGTCACGCTGCTGGAGCTGGCCGACTTCGACATCCCCCTCTACAACGCCGACCTGGAGACCGCGGGCACCCCGGCCGACGTGATCCGGCTGAAGGAAGTGCTGGACGCCCACCCCGCCTGGGTGATCTGCTCGCCCGAATACAACGGCAGCTACACCGGCCTGCTCAAGAACACCATCGACTGGGCCTCCAGCCCCGTGGCCGGACACGCGGAATGGAGTGACGGCACACGCCCGTTCGCGGGCAAGGTGGTGGGCATGCTCAGCGCGTCCAACGGCGCACTGGGCGGCCTGCGGTCGCAAAGCCACCTGGCGCCGCTGCTGCTCAACCTGGAATGCTGGCTGGCGCCGCGCCACTTCGCGCTGCCGCGCGCGGCCAGTGCCTTCGACGCCCAGGGCCAGCTGGTCGACGCAAGCCAAGCCGCCCACGTGCGCGGCGTGGTGGAGCAGGTCCTGTGGGCTGCCGGGCGGCTGCACGGCACCGCGTGACAGAAGCAAAATCCGGCAACAGCGCATATCCAGCAAGCGCTGACAGCTATGAATTAAATAGCGCCATGGATTGCCGCCCCGGCTGCGGCGCCTGCTGCACGGCGCCGTCGATCTCCTCGCCCATTCCCGGCATGCCGCACGGCAAGCCGGCCGGCATGCGCTGCGTGCAACTGGACGACGACGCACGCTGCCGCATCTTCGGCCGGCCCGAGCGCCCCGCGGTGTGTGCCTCACTGCGGCCCAGCCCCGCCATGTGCGGCGACAGCCGCGCGCACGCGATGCGCTGGCTGGCGTTCATGGAACAGGCCACGCAGCCGTCCACGCCCCGCTGAGGCCGCCTTGCCCCCCAGGCGCAGCGCCGCGGGGAAACGCCCCCGCAAAGGCCTTGGCATGGCAGACCCGCGCAGGTCGGCATAGCATGCGCTGCGGAGATTTTCTTCATCACTCTCTTGAAAGGACAAGACCGCATGAAGCTCTACTACTCCCCTGGCGCCTGCTCGCTCTCCCCGCACATCGTGCTGCACGAAACCGGCTTGGCCCACACCTCGGTGCTGGCCAGCACCAAGAGCCACAAGCTGCAGGACGGCACCGACTACTACACCATCAACCCCCTGGGCTACGTGCCGGTGCTGGAGCTGGACGACGGCACGCGCCTGCGCGAAGGCCCCGCCATCGTGCAGTACCTGGCCGACCAGGCGCCGCACAAAAACCTCGCCCCCGCCAACGGTACGCTGGCGCGCTACCGTCTGCAGGAGTGGCTGACCTTCATCGGCACCGAGATCCACAAGGGCTTCACCCCCCTGTTCAAGCCCACCACCCCCGCAGACTACAAGCCCCTGGTGCATGAGCAACTGCTCAGCCGCCTCAAGTGGGTGGACGGCGAACTGGCCCACAAGCCCTACCTCATGGGCGAGCACTTCAGCGTGGCCGACGCCTACTTGTTCACGGTGACCAACTGGGCCCCCGCCGTGAACCTGGACATCTCCGCACTGAAGAACCTGGCGGCCTACCGCGAACGCATCGCCGCCCGCCCCGCCGTGCAGGCCGCCATGAAGGCCGAGGGCCTGCTCAAGTAAGGCCCACATGGCCGCGCCCGGCATCTGCGGGGCGCGGCTTGTGCGTGCCGGCGCCTCACCGCAAAAATCCCCCCGCGCGCCGCACGCCCGGCGCCATCCAGGGCCGCCGGCCGGCCCCACCGCCGTACCCCCTCCCTGTTTGACGTAGCACAGAACCCGTGGTTCTGCAGCGCCTGGGTGTACTGCACGCCCTGAGCGATACCGGTAACCTTTGATGCGTGCCGCACCTCCCGCGGTTCGCTTTGCAAGAAGGTACTGAAGTCGCATGCCCACTCTGTTCGATCCCATCCAGGCCGGTGACCTGCACCTGGCCAACCGTATCGCCATGGCGCCGCTGACGCGCAACCGCTCGCCCCGGGCCGTGCCGCGCGACATCACCGCCACCTACTACGCCCAGCGCGCCAGCGCCGGCCTGCTGATCACCGAGGGCACGGCCATCACCCACCAGGGCCAGGGCTATTCCGACGTGCCGGGCCTGTACAGCACCGAGCAGCTGGACGGCTGGAAGCGCGTTACCCAGGCCGTGCATGCACGCGGCGGCAAGATCGTCACCCAGCTGTGGCACGTGGGGCGCGTGTCGCACACTGCCCTGCAGCCGGAGGGCGGCGCGCCCGTGGCGCCGTCGGCCGTGCGCGCGCAATCGCAGACCTACCTGGTGGACCCGGCCAGCGGCCAGGGCCAGTTCGTGCCCACGTCCGAGCCCCGCGCACTGGCGGCCGAGGAACTGCCGGACATCGTGCATGCCTTCGCCGCCGCCGCGCGCAACGCGGTGCAGACGGCGGGCTTTGACGGCGTGGAGATCCACGGCGCCAACGGCTACCTGCTGGACCAGTTCCTCAAGGACGGCGCCAACCAGCGCAAGGACGACTACGGCGGCGGCATCGCCAACCGCGTGCGCCTGATGGTGGAGGTGACGCGCGCCGTGGTGGACGCCATCGGCGGCGGCCGCGTGGGCATTCGTCTCTCGCCCGTCACGCCCGCCAACGACATCCGCGACAGCGACCCGCAGCCGCTGTTTGAACACCTGGCGCGCGAGTTGGCGCCGCTGGGCCTGGCCTTCATCCACGTGATCGAGGGCGCCACCGGCGGCCCGCGCGAGGTGGAGGGCCGCCCCTTCGACTACGCCGCGTTCAAGAACGCTTACCGCAGCGCAGGCGGGCGCGGCGCCTGGATGGTGAACAACGGCTACGACCGCGACATGGCCCAGGAGGCGCTGGCCAGCGGCCGCGCCGACATCGTGGCCTTTGGCCGCGCGTTCATCTCCAACCCCGACCTGGTGGAGCGCCTGCGGCGGGGCGCCCCGCTCAACGCCTGGGACAAGACCACGTTCTACGGCGGCGGCGAGCACGGCTACATCGACTACCCCGCGCTGGAGCAGGTCCCGGCCTGACGCAGGCGGCCCGCCAAGCATCACGCCCGGCGCCGGGCGTGATGCTTCATGGATGGATATAAAAAACGGCTCCAGCGCTGATGGGCAAAGCGCTGACAGCTATCAAAACAAAAGCGGGTACGCCCATGGGGACCCGCGGGCAGCAGGGAGAGATGCATGGAGACACTGGCCGTCCTCGTCCTGGGCGCCGTCGTGGCGGGCTTTGTGCAAGGCCTGTCGGGCTTTGCGTTCAGCATGGTGGCCATGTCGTTCTGGGTCTGGGTGCTGGAGCCGCACCTGGCGGCGGCGCTGGCGGTGTTCGGCTCGCTCACCGGCCAGGTGCTGGCTGCGGTGACCATGCGCCGCGGTTTCAATGCCGCCCTGCTGTGGCCGTTCATTCTGGGCGGTCTGGTGGGCGTGCCCGTTGGCGCCAGCCTGCTGCCCCACCTGAACGCCCACTGGTTCAAAGCCCTGCTGGGCACGCTGCTGGTGTGCTGGTGCCCCGCCATGCTGATGGCGCGCAGCCTGCCGCGGGTGCGTTGGGGCGGGCGCACGGCCGACGCCGTGGTGGGCCTGTGCGGCGGCGTGATGGGCGGCATTGGCGGCTTCACGGGCGTGCTGCCCACGCTGTGGTGCACGCTGCGCGGCCTGCCCAAGGACACCCAGCGCGCCGTGGTGCAGAACTTCAACCTGGCGATGCTGGCCGTGGCCATGGCCACCTATCTGGCCAAGGGTCTGGTCACGCGCGACATGCTGCCCGCCTTCGGCATCGTGGCTACGGCCGTGCTGGTGCCGGTGCTCCTGGGTACGCGGCTGTATATCGGCATCAGCGAGGTCCGCTTTCGCCAGATCGTGCTGGGCCTGCTCACGCTGTCGGGCGGTGCGCTGCTGGTGGCATCCGTGCCGCGCCTGCTGGCATCGGCATAAAAATCGGCTCCAACTCGCGCCCAGTAAGCGCTAACAGCTACTTATTAAATAGCAATCTGTTAACTTCCTTGCGCGCCATCACAGGCCGCAAAACCAAGGGGCAAAAAAAAGCACCCGAAGGTGCGCAAGGAGGGTTTGTTGAAAACTGGCGGCGGCGCCCGGCCGCCGCGTGCGTCATGCAGCGCTCAAGCGGCGCTCAGGCGCGGCGTGTCGCCGCCCCGCAGCGCGGGGGCCGGCGCGCCAGTGCGCGTGAAGGCCGCGGGCGCGTGGCCGTCGTCGGCCAACTGGAACTGGCTCACCACCTGCGACAGGCGGGCGGCCTGCTCGCGCAGCGACTCGGCCGCCGCGGCGGACTCTTCCACCAGCGCGGCGTTCTGCTGCGTCATGCGGTCGATCTCGCCCACGGAGGCGTTGACCTCGCCGATGCCGCCCGCCTGCTCGGAGGCGGCGGAGTTGATCTCGCCAATGATGTCGGTCACGCGCTGCACGCTGGACACGATCTCCTGCATGGCCTTGCCGGCATCTTCCACGTGGCGCACGCCGCCGTCCACGGCCGTCACGCTGGAGCTGATCAGGCCCTTGATCTCGCTGGCTGCGGCCGCGCTGCGCTGCGCCAGGCTGCGCACCTCGCCCGCCACCACGGCAAAGCCGCGGCCCTGCTCGCCCGCGCGCGCCGCTTCCACGGCCGCGTTCAGCGCGAGGATGTTGGTCTGGAAGGCGATGGAGTCGATCAGGCCGATGATGTCGCCGATCTTGCGGCTGGAGGAGGAGATCTCGTGCATGCTGTTCACCGCCTGCTGCACCACCTGGCCACCGCGCGTGGCGATGCCCGAGGCCGAGGTGACGAGCTGGTTGGCCACCTGCGAGGACGACGCCGTCTGCTGCACCGTGGCGGTGAGCTGCGAGAGCGCGGCCACGGCTTCTTGTGCGTTGCTGGCGGTCTGCTCGGTGCGGCCGGACAGGTCCTGGTTGCCGGTGGCGATCTCCTGGCTGGCCGTGGCGATGTTGCTGCTCGCGTCGCGCACCTGCGCCACCATTGCGCCCAGGCCGTTTTGCATGTCCAGCAGCGCGCGCTGCAGGTCGGCCGCCTCGTCACGGCCTTCCACGCGGATGCGCTGAGACAGGTCGCCCCCGGCGATCGCCTGTGCCATCGCGCGGGCCACTTCCAGCGGGCGGCAGATGGACACCATGTTCAGCAGCGTGAGCGGCACCACCACCACCACAGTGATCAGCACCGCCAGGGCGAACAGCCACTTGGTCTGGTCGGTGACGCGGTCCTGGTGCGCAATGGCGCTGTCCACCTCGGCGGCCAGGCGCTTGTCCAGCGCGGCCACCTTCTCGGTGGCGATGTTGAACTGCTCCACCGCCTTACCGCTCATGCGGTTGGCGATCGTGGCGGTGTCGTAGCCGCCGGCCTCCAGCTGGCGTGCCACGTGTGCGAACTGCTCGCGGTAGGCCACCAGGTGCTTGGCGACGTCCTTCGCCTCGGCCAGGTCCTCGCCCTGCCAGATCTGGCCCAGCGTGGCCGTGACCTTGCCCGCACGGTCCAGCGACGCCAGCCACCGGTCGTGCGCGGCGCGCACCGACTCGGGGCGCTCGTAGTGGATGATCATGTCCTTCTCATGCTGGCGGATCTCACCCATCTCGCTGCGCAGCTGGCCCATCAGCTTCACCGCGGCATGGGGCTGGCTGACGAAGTCCTGGGCTAGCCCGTGGATGCGGAACATGCCCAGCATGCCGGCACCGCCCAGCAGGCCCAACAGGCCCAGTACCACGCCAATGGCGCCGATCATTCGCAGGCGGATCGTGAAGAGCCGCATGAGCGCGTAAATATTCATCACCGTTTCCTTGTCGTGTGCAGCCCCCGGCGGGCCACCCTCCCATGATGTGCGTCACGCAATCCGTCACCCTGTCAGGCGATGGCTTGCGCGTGACTTACTAAGAAGCCGCGCGCCAATATGCAACAAAACGTTGCAGTTTGCCAGAGAAATAAGAATCCTTTTGTCTCGTTTATCCCGCAATCACCCCCGCCAACGCTTGAGCAACAACGCATTCGTCATCACGCTGACCGAACTCAGCGCCATCGCGGCCCCCGCGACCACGGGACTCAGGTAGCCCAGCGCCGCCAGCGGAATACCGGCCACGTTGTATGCAAAGGCCCAAAACAGGTTCTGGCGGATCTTGGCCACCGTGCGCCGCGAGATGTCCAGCGCCGCCGCCACCAGTTGCGGGTCGCCGCGCATCAGCGTGATGCCCGCAGCGTGCATGGCCACGTCGGTACCGTTGCCCATGGCCATGCCCACATCGGCCGCAGCCAGCGCGGGCGCATCGTTCACCCCGTCGCCCACCATGGCCACGATATGGCCTTGCGCCTTCAGCGCGTTCACCGCCGCCGCCTTGTCGCCGGGCAGCACCTCGGCCATCACCTCGCCGGCCTCCGGCTGCAGGCCCAGGCGGCGGGCCATGGCCTCGGCCGCGCCGCGGTTGTCGCCAGAGATCATCACGCAGCGCACGCCCTGGGCGCGCAGTTGCGCCAGTGCCTCGCGCGCGCCGGGCTTGGGCTCGTCGCCAAAGGCCAGCAGCGCGCGCAAGACATAGTGCGCCCCCGCGCCCGGCACTATCGTGTCCTCGCTGCCCCCCAAGGGAGTGCCCGCGGCTTCGGGCGGCCGTGCGCCGCTCGGGTCCTGCGCGACCCGCTCGGCCACCGCGGACACGGTGGCGCCTTCGGCCTGCAGCGTGGCCGCACGATCGGCCAGCGGGCCCAGGTCCACGCCCAGTTCCTGCATCCAGCGCAGGCTGCCGACCAGATAGCTGCGCGCTGCCACCTCGCCCTCGGTGCCGCGGCCGGGCACGGCGCGCACTCCGTCGGGCGCAGGAACAGGCAGGCCACGCTCCTGGGCGGCGCTCACCACGGCGCGTGCGAGCGGGTGCTCACTGCCGCTCTGCACCGCGGCCACAGCCGACAGCAGTGCCGCCTCATCCACCCCTGGTTCCACGTGAAACGCCGTCAGGCGCGGGCGGCCCACGGTCAGCGTGCCGGTTTTGTCGAAGGCCACGGTCTGCACGCGGTGGGCGGTCTCCAGCGCCTCCGCGTCCTTGATGAGGATGCCGTGCCTGGCCGCCACGCCCGTGCCCGCCATGATGGCCGCCGGCGTCGCCAGCCCCAGCGCACACGGGCAGGCGATGACCAGCACCGCCACGGCATGGATCAGCGCGGCCTCCACGCCCGCGCCCGCCCACAGCCAGCCCAGCAGTGTGACGATGGCAATCGCCAGCACCACCGGCACGAAGACCGCCG
Organism: Diaphorobacter nitroreducens; assembly: GCA_003755025.1. Taxonomy (GTDB): domain Bacteria; phylum Pseudomonadota; class Gammaproteobacteria; order Burkholderiales; family Burkholderiaceae_C; genus Diaphorobacter; species Diaphorobacter nitroreducens. Next base: position 263,629 of record RJVL01000002.1, read on the forward strand.
ACACCTTGTCCACCAGCCGCTGGATGGGCGCCTTGGCCGCCTGCGCATCCTCCACCAGGCGGATGATGCGCGCGAGCACCGTCTCCCCCCCCACGGCCGTCACCTGCATCACGATGCGCCCATCGCCATTGATCGAGCCGCCGGTGAGCGCCCCGCCCTCCGGGCCATCGGCGCTGCGCGCCACGGGCAGCGGCTCGCCTGTCAGCATGGATTCGTCCACCTGGGTGTGCCCCTCCACCACCGTGCCGTCCACGGGGATGCGCTCGCCCGGGCGCACCACCAGCCGGTCACCCGCCATCACCTCAGCGATCGGCACGTCCACCTCGCCGTCCCGGCCCAGCAGGTGGGCCACCTCGGGGCGCAGCGCGTGCAGCGCGCGGATGGCGGCCGTGGTCTGGCGCTTGGCGCGCGCTTCCAGCCACTTGCCCAGCAGCACCAGCGTGATCACCACGGCCGATGCCTCGAAGTACAGGTGCGGCGTGTGCCCCGCGCCATGGGTGGATTCGGCCGTGGCCCACAGCCACAGCGACAGGCCGTAGCCCGCGCTGGTGCCGATGGCCACCAGCAGGTCCATGTTGCCCGTGAGCGCCTTGGCGGCATGCCAGCCCGCCTTGTAAAAGCGCGCGCCCAGAATGAACTGCACCGGTGTGGCCAGGATGAACTGCACCCACGCCGGCAGCATCCAGTGCAAGCCGAACAGATCGCCCAGCATGGGCAGCACCAGCGGCGCCGACAGCAGCAACCCCACCGCCACCGGCGTGAAGCCTGCCCAGGGCGACTGCGCGCCCTCCTCACCCGCTTCCTGCTCCTCCACACTGCGCGGCTCGTAGCCGGCATTGCGCACGGCGCGGCGTGCCAGCGCCTCCATGCCTCCGCCGCTGGCGGCGTCGAACACGATGTGCGCGCGCTCGGTCGCCAGGTTCACCGTGGCGTCCTGCACGCCCGGCACCTTGCGCAGCGCACGTTCCACCCGGCCCACGCAGCTCGCGCAGGTCATGCCGGCAATGCCCAGGTCCAGCGTGCCCGCAGGGGCGTCGCCCGTTGCGGCAGGGGAAAGGGAAGCAGAAGTCATGAAAGCCACCTTGGAATCGATACAGGGCGCACCTTAAACCTTGACATGCTGGCAAGGTCAAGCGGCAGGCCGCGCGTGTCCCCGCTTGACTTTGACACCATGTCAGGCTTCATGATGCAGCTGTCGGCCACCCGCTGGCCCGCAACCCATCCACCGCCCTTTGATCGAGAGGACCATCATGCAATACACATTTCAAGTCCAGGGAATGACCTGCGGCCACTGCGAACGCGCCGTGGTGCACGCGGTGCGCCAGGTCGACACCGACGCCCTCGTGAAGGTGGACCTGGCCACCGGCCAGGTCATCGTGGAGAGCGACAAGTCGCGCGAGGCGTTGGCCAACGCCATCCAGGAAGAAGGCTACAAGGTCGCCGCATGAGCACCGCGCCGCGGCGCCCCGCCCACCGCGTGCCCCGCGCCGTCGCTGGGCACGCGGCCGCGCTGGACTGGCCCGTGGCCATCGGCACCGCCGCCGAGCGCGCAGGCGTCTCGGCGCGCATGCTGCGCCACTACGAATCACTGGGCCTGCTGACCGGCGTGGCGCGCACCGACAGCGGCTACCGCCAGTACACCGAGGCCGATGTGCACACCCTGCGCTTCATCCGCCGTGCGCGCGACCTGGGCTTCTCGATGGAGGAGATCGCCACCCTGCTCGGCCTGTGGCAGGACAAGCAGCGCGCCAGCAGCCAGGTCAAACGCATTGCCCAGGCGCACATCGACAACCTGAGCGAGCGCATCGCCGCCATGCAGGCCATGCAGCGCAGCCTGCAGGCGCTGGTGCACTGCTGCCACGGCGACGACCGGCCGGACTGCCCGATCCTGGACGATCTGGCCATGGCCGGCACCCCGAATAGCGGCGCCGCCGAAGTCGCTATTTAATTCATAGCTGTCAGCGCTTGTGAACAGGGCGCTGGAGGCCTAAAACACCCCAAACCAACCTGCAGGCCGGGCCACAATGGCCGCCTTGACACACCCTGCAGGAGGCATGCCATGGCACACCCTTTCAAGGTGGGCGACCACGTCAGCTGGAACTCCGAGGCCGGCCGCGTCAGCGGGCGCATCACCGCCGTCCACACCCGCGCGCTGCAGTGGAAGGGCTACACCCACCACGCCAGCGCCGAAGAGCCGCAGTACGAGATCCAGAGCGACAAGACCGACCATGTCGCGCTGCACAAGGGCAGCGCGCTGCACCGCCTGGCCCGCTGAGCGGCGCACGCAATGGCCGCGCCGCCGCTCTACACCATCGGGCATTCCACGCTGGCGGTGCAGGACTTCATCGCGCTGCTGCAGCGCGAAGGCGTGACACGGGTGATCGACGTGCGCGCCATCCCGCGCTCGCTGCGCCAGCCGCAATTCCACGAGGACCGGCTGCCCGGCGCGCTGGCCGCGCAGGGCATCGCCTACACCCACATGCCGGCGCTGGGCGGGCGCCGCCCCCTGCAGCGCGGCGTGCCGCCCACCACCAACGGCTACTGGGACAACCGCAGCTTCCACAACTACGCCGACTACGCGCTGCAGCCCGCCTTTCGCGCCGCGCTGGCCGCGCTGCGCATGGCCGCGGCACGCGAGCCCTGCGCCATCATGTGCGCCGAGGCCGTGTGGTGGCGCTGCCACCGCCGCATCATCACCGACCACGTGCTGGCCGCCGGCGGCGCGGTGCGCCACATCCTGGGCGCGCGCACCGAGAGTGCGACACTCACCCCGGCCGCGCAGGTCCACCCGGACGGTACGGTCACCTATCCACCTCCAACCACCGTATCTGCCCCATGACCCACCGCGAAGTCTTCGTCGTCAGCACCGCACGCACCGCCATCGGCACCTTCGGCGGCAGCCTGAAGGACGTGCCCAACACCCAGCTCGCCACCACCGCCGTGAAGGCCGCCATCGCGCGCGCCGGCATCGCGCCCAACGCCGTGGGCCATGTGGTGATGGGCAACGTGATCCCCACCGACACCAAAGACGCGTACCTGAGCCGCGTGGCGGCGATTGACGCCGGCTGCCCCATCGAGACGCCCGCCTTCAACGTCAACCGCCTGTGCGGCTCGGGCCTGCAGGCCATCATCAGCGCCGCGCAGGCCATCGGCTATGGCGACTGCGACGTGGCCGTGGGCGGTGGCTCGGAATCCATGAGCCGCGGCCCCTACTTCGACCAGGGCGCGCGCTGGGGCCAGCGCATGGGCGACAGCAAGAGCATCGACTACATGCTCGGCATCCTGCACGACCCCTGGCAGAAGATGCACATGGGCATCACCGCCGAGAACGTGGCCGAGCGCTACCAAATTTCGCGCGAGATGCAGGACCAGCTCGCCCTGGCCAGCCAGCAGCGCGCCGCCGCCGCCATCGCCGCCGGCTACTTCAAGGAACAGATCGTTCCGGTCGAAATCGCCACGCGCAAGGGCACCGTGCTGTTCCAGGAAGACGAACATGTGCGCGCCGCCACCACGCTGGACGTGCTGGCGGGCATGAAGCCCGCGTTCAAGAAGGAAGGCGGCACGGTCACGGCCGGCAACGCCTCGGGCATCAACGACGGCGCTGCCGCCGTGGTGCTGGCTGCGGGTGACCGCGTGGCCGCCCTGGGCCTGAAACCCCTGGCGCGCCTCGTCGGCTATGCGCACGCCGGGGTGGACCCGGCTTACATGGGCATCGGCCCCGTGCCCGCTACGCAGAAGGTGCTGCAGCGCACCGGCCTGAAGGTGCAGGACATGGACGTGATCGAGGCCAACGAGGCCTTCGCCGCCCAGGCCTGCGCCGTGGTGCAGGAACTGGGCCTGGACCCCGCCAAGGTCAACCCCAACGGCTCGGGCATTTCGCTGGGCCACCCCGTGGGTGCCACGGGCGCCATCATCACCACCAAGGCGATTGCCGAGTTGCACCGCACGGGCGGGCGCTACGCGCTGGTGACCATGTGCATCGGCGGCGGCCAGGGCATCGCGGCCATCTTCGAACGGGTTTGAGTCGTTCTGGCCTTCAGCGCTTGTCCATCAAGCGCTGCTAGCTCCTGATTAAGTAGCAACCAAACGATCCCGCGCCTTCCTCACGGCCGATCAGAACGCCTGCATGCAGCTCTTGGGTGGCTCCGACCCTAGGGCTGCATACCCGATTCCCGCGCTTTTCTGAACCGACGCGCGCAGGCTGCGCATCCACGGCGGCACGTCGGACATCATGAGGGGAAGGGTTGCGCGGCCACTACCGGGCCGATGAACCAGCGGGCATCCACCCACCAGCCACCCGATCCCGCCGGGTAGCTTTTTTTTATGCCGCGGCTTCCGGCTTGTAGAACACCTCCACGCTGCCCTTGAGGGTGATGAGCAGCGGCCGGCCCTTGCGGTCCAGTGTCTTGCCGGCGGGCACCTTGATCCAGCCCTCGCTCACGCAGTACTCCTCCACGTCGACACGCTCCTTGCCGTTGAAGCGGATGCCGATGTCCGCCGCCTGCTGGAACACCGCCGCCACATGGTGCGGGCTGCGCGGGTCGATGGCCAGGCGGTCGGGCAAGGGGAGCAGGGCGGAGTCGGTCACAGGGAAAGGTCTCGGAAAGCAGTAAAGGGCCTGCATTGTCCCGCAATCTCGGGGCGGTTGTGGCCTGTATCGCGGTGCCACGGCTCCATCGCTCCTGAAAAAGGAGCTTCTAACGCTGTGTCAGCCTTCGCTTGCGCCGTTTTTGTTCGGCAGTCATTCCGGGAAGGCCGCCTTGTGGATAAGTCTGCGGAGCGTTCTGGCACAACTGACCAGTTATACACAGGTGCGGGGCGCATCTGGGGCTTGTCCCCATTTGCGGTACAGCAGGCGCCTGCGGCCGTCCCCATGCTTTGGCGCAGCGCAAGTGCTTGATCTGTCAAACAAAAATCGGCTTGCCCACAGGCCGGGCCGCCCTCTACTACTACGACTATTCTTTATAAGAACTACAAAGAACAACCCGTGGCAAACCGCAGCGCCGCACAAAACCCCTTTCTCGGCCCCGGATTGAGGAGGCTTTGGCGAAAAAAAAGCGCCTTGTCAGGCGCTTTTTGGGGAAAGAGGGAAGGTTGCGGTCAGCGCAGCAGCGCGTAGCCCACACCGATCGCGGCCAGCAGCCCCACGGCATCGGCCACCAACGCGCAGGCCAGTGCGTGGCGTGTGTGCTTCACGCCCACGCTGCCGAAGTACACGGCCAGCACGTAGAAGGTGGTCTCGGTGGAGCCCTGCACGATGGCGGCCAGGCGCCCCACGAAGGAATCCACGCCGTGCGTCTGCAGCACGTCGATCATCAAACCCCGGGCGCCGGCGCCCGAGAGCACCTTCATCAGCCCCACGGGCAGGGCCGGCAGGAAGTCGGTGTTCCACCCCAGCGCCGCCACCCCCGCGCCGATGGCCGCCAGCAGCGCATCCATGCAGCCCGCGGCGCGGAACACGCCGATGGCCGCCAGGATGGCCACCAGGTACGGAATGATCTGCACCGCCACGGCAAAGCCCTCCTTGGCGCCGTCGATGAAGGCGTCGTACACGTTCACGCGGCGCCAGGCCCCGGCCAGCAGGAACAGCGCCACCACCCCCAGGATCACGCCCGCGCCCGTGGCACCCGCAATCTGGGCGGCTTGCTCTGCGGGCAGTTGCGCCAGGCCCGCCACCGCCGCCGCCAGCACGCCGCCCACGGCCAGCAAAGGCAGCAGCAGGCGCGCGCGCCAGATCGGCAGGCGCTGAAAGAGCGCCACCGCCAGCACGCCCGCCAGCAGCGAGGCGAAGGTGACCAGCAGCGTGGGCAGGAAGATGTCGGCCGCGTTGAAGCCCGCGCCCAGGCCCTGCTTCAGCGCCACGCTCTGGCGGATGGCGATGACGGATGTGGGGATCAGCGTCAGCCCCGCCGTATTCATCACCACGAACATGATCTGCGCGTTGCTGGCCGTGCCCGCCGGTTCGCGGTTGAGCGTCTGCAACTCCTGCATGGCCTTGAGGCCCAGCGGCGTGGCCGCGTTGTCCAGCCCCAGCAGGTTGGCGCTGATGTTCATGGTCATCGCGCCCTGGGCCGGGTGGCCGGCGGGCACGCCGGGAAACAGCCGCGTGAGCAGCGGCCCGGCCAGGCGCGCCAGCAGCTCGACCATGCCGGCGCGCTCGCCCACGCGCATCAGGCCCAGCCACAGCGCCATGATGCCGGCCAGGCCCAGCGAGATCTCGAAGCCCGCACGCGCGCCGTCGAACAGCGCCGTCAGCAGGGCCTGGAAGATGCCCGCTTCGCCCAGCAGCCAGCGCACCACGGCGGTGGCGAATGCCACGATGAAAAACCCCGTCCAGACCCAGTTGAGTGCCATGGAACTCGATGGTAGCGGCTGGCCCCGTCCGTGCGCCGTGGCAGACTGCACCCCATGCCGCCCCCCACCCTGCTCGTTGCCGACGACCACCCGCTGTTCCGCGCGGCGCTGATCCAGGTGCTGCATGAGCGCTTTGCGCCGCTGCAGACGCTGGAGGCCGCCAGCGCCGCCACGCTGGGACAGGCGCTGCAGGACCACCCCGAGGTGGAGCTGGTGCTGCTGGACCTGGCCATGCCCGGCGCGCGGGGCTTCTCGGCCCTGCTGCACGTGCGCGGGGAGTACCCGCAGGTGCCGGTGGTGGTGATCTCGTCCAACGACCACCCGCGTGTGATCCGCCGTGCGCAGCAGTTCGGTGCGGCGGGGTTCATCCCCAAGTCGGCCCTGGCCGAGGACATGGGCGCCGCCATTCGGGCCGTGCTGGACGGCGGCAGCTGGTTCCCGCCCATGGCGGCCGAGCGCTCCGAGGCCGACGCCGCGCTGGCCGCCAAGCTCGCGCAGCTCACGCCGCAGCAGTTCCGCGTGCTGCTGTGCCTGGCCGATGGCCTGCTCAACAAGCAGATCGCGCACGAGCTGGGCCTGGCCGAGAACACCGTCAAGGTGCATGTGACGGCCATCCTGAAAAAGCTGGAGTGCTACAGCCGCACCCAGGCCGCGGTGCTGGTGAAAAGCCTGGAGACGGAGCCGGAAGCCGCGCCCTGAGCGCAGTACCCTGCCTACACAAGTTTCAAGCCCAATCGGCCTCTAGCGCTTGTCTGACAAGCGTTAGCAGCTACTGTTTGCGTAGCATCATCTGGCTGATGAGCGCGCGCAGTGCAGACGGGCGCACGGGCTTGAGCAGGTAGCCCCAGCCGCGCTCGGCCGCCTGGCGGCGCAGGGTGCTGCTGCGCTCGGCCGTCACCAGCACCACCGAGGGTGCCTGGCCCCACACGGTGCACAGCCGGTCGTACAGGTCGGGGCCGTGGAAGGGCCCCATGCGCACGTCCAGCAGCACCAGCTGTGGCGCGTTGCCGGGCGCGGCCAAGTCCAGGGCCGACTGCGGGCCGCCCGCCAAAGGCACCTCGCAGCCCCAGCGGCGCAGCAATGCGCCGGTGGCCTCGCAACTGGGCGCATCGTCGTCGATGTACCAGGCCGTGGTGCCCTGCAGGGGCTGGTCGCCCTCGGGCGGGGCGGCTGCGCCCGCGGCGGCGGGGCGGGGTGCGGCAGCGGCATCGGCCAGCGGCACGCACACCCAGAACACGCTGCCGCGCCCCAGTTCGGAGCGCAGGCCGATCTCGTGGCCCAGCAGCTTGCCCAGGCGCTCGACGATGGCCAGCCCCAGGCCCGCACCACGGTCGCCATCCTGGCTGTGGCCCTCGCCCAGGCGGCGGAACTCCTCGAAGATCTCGCGCTGCAGGCTCTCGGGAATGCCGGGGCCCTGGTCATGCACCTCGATGCGCAGGTACCGGCCGCGGCGCCGGCAGCCGATCAGCACGCGCCCGCGGGGTGTGTAGCGGATGGCGTTGGACACCAGGTTCTGCAGGATGCGCCGCAGCAGTGCCTCGTCGCTGCGCACCGCGTAGCGCGTGCCTACGGTGCGCAGGCGCAGGCCCCGGCTGGCGGCGATGATGCCGAAGTTGTGCTGCATCACCTGCAGCAGCGGGCCGAGCGCGAAGTCGCGCACATGCACCTCCAACTGGCCCGATTCCATGCGCGAGATGTCCAGCAGGCTGTTGAGGATGCCGTCCTGCGCGGCCAGCGCGCCGTCGATGCTGTCGGCCACCTGGCGTCCGGCGGCGTCGTGCAGGTGGCCGCGCAGCAGCGAGGCGAACATGCGCGCCGCATTCAGCGGCTGCAGCAGGTCGTGCACCGCGGCGGCCACGAAGCGGGTCTTGTAGCGGTTGGCGGCCTCGGCCTCGCGCCGGGCGGCGTCCAGATCGCGCGTGCGTTCGGCAATGCGCAGCTCCAGCGCATCGGCCAGCGAACGCAGCTCGCGTGCGGCGTTCTTGTAGCTGGTGATGTCGGCGTAGCTGGTCACGAAGCCGCCGTCGGGCAGCGGGTTGCCGCGGATCTCCAGCACCGTGCCGTCGCTCTTGGCGCTCTCATGCAGGTGGGGCTTGCCGCTGCGCAGGTGCTGCAGGCGCCGCTGGATGGCGTCCTCGGTGGGCGTGGCGCCCAGCAGGCCGCGCCGCGCGTTGTGGCGGATCAGCGCCTCCACCGGCGTGCCCACGCGCATCAGCTCGGGCGGAAAGCGAAACAGTTCCACGTAGCGCGAGTTCCACGCCACCAGGTTCAGGTCGCGGTCGATCACCACCACGCCCTGGGGCAGGTGCTGCAGGCTACGCGACAGGCCGGTGTCGGCCTCGCGCGCGGCCTGCACGATGCCGTCCTGCGCGGTGCGCAGCTCCTGGGCATGCTGGCGCAGCACGGTCTCCAGTTCCTGGCGGCTGCGCTGGCGCAGCAGGGCCAGGCGCTGGCGCTGGCGCACGAACAGCACCAGCAGTGCCAGGGCCAGCCACAGGCCCGCGGCCGCACCGGCCGCCCAGCGGCGGGCCTCGATGGCGCTGTCCGCGTGGTGCAGCAGGTGCAGTTGCCAGCCGGTGCCTGCCAGCTCCTGCGTGTGCCACAGCAGCGGGCCGGGCAAGGGGGGCTCCTGCGCGCGTGCCAGCACCGTGCCTTCGTCCACCCGCCGCTCCACCTGCAGGCCCAGCGGCGTGAGGGGCTGGCCGGTGTACTGGCGCGTGGCCTCCAGCTCCTGGCGCGCCTGGGGCGTGAGGGGCGCCAGCAGCCGGTAGCGCCAGGCGTCGCGGCTGGCGAGGAAGACCACGCCGTGCGCGTCCGAGGCCAGCACTACGTCGGGGCTCTGGCGCCATTCGCGTTCCAGCTCGGTCAGCAGGATCTTGATGGCCACCAGGCCCAGCGTCTGCCCGTCATCACCGCGGATCGCCGTGGACAGGAAGTAGCCCGCCTCCCCCGTGGTCAGGCCGATGCCGTAGAACCGCCCGTGGCCCTGCGCCAGCGCCTGCTGCACGTAGGGGCGGAAGTGGTAGTCCTCTCCCACGTTGTTGGGAGTGTCGCGCCAGTTGCTGGCGGCGATGGCGCGGCCTTGCAGGTTGATGAGCGTGAGTGTGGACGAATGGCTGGCGCCGTTGGCCTGCTCCAGCTTGCGGTTGAGCACGTCCACCTCGGCGGGCGTGAGCGGGTGGGTCAGCGCGTCCCTCAGCTGCGCGTCCAGCGCCAGCACCTCGGGCAGGGTGCGAAAGCGGTCGATGCGCTGCTCCAGCGCCTGGCCGTACAGCGTGAGCTGGCGCCGCACCCCCTGGCTTTCGTCGTGCAGCGCACGGCGCTGCGCGTACTGGCTGGCCAATAGCATGCACACGGCCATGCCCGCCAGCACGAACAGTGCGACAAGCGCGGTGAGCAGGGGGCGGCGGCGGCGTAGCGGCATGGGCGGAGTGTCCCTGGGTTTGGTGTCCGTGGGCGGGGCGGGCGCGGCGTCTAATACCAATAGGTTATCGGCGCGGCGGCGATGCAGGGGTACAACCGCGGACTTCCAAAGATGCGCGGCATTGCACGGCCCTGGCGCGTCTTTTTTTCGACCTCCGGAGACACGCCGCATGCATGCCATTCCCTCTGCCGCCCCCGCCCCGTCGGTGCGGCTTCCGTTCTATCGCCAACTGTATTTCCAGGTGGTGTTCGCCATCATCATCGGCGTGCTGCTGGGCCACTTCCAGCCCGAGTACGGCGCGGCGATGAAGCCGTTCGGCGATGCCTTCATCAAGCTCATCAAGATGATCATCGCGCCGGTGATCTTCCTGACCATCGTCACCGGCATCGCCAGCATGAGCCACCTGAGCGCCGTGGGCCGGGTGTTCGGCAAGGCCATGGCGTACTTCCTCACCTTCTCCACGCTGGCGCTGGTGGTGGGCCTGGTGGTGGCCAACGTGATGCAGCCCGGCACCGGCATGCACATCAACGTGGCCGAGCTGGACCAGACCGCCGTCAAGGGCTACGTGAGCAAGTCGCACGAGATGACTCTCACCGGCTTCGCGCTGGACATCATTCCCAAGACGCTGATCAGCCCCTTCGTGGGCGACAACATCCTGCAGGTGCTGCTGGTGGCCGTGCTGTTCGGCGTGTCGCTGGCCATGGTGGGCGACGCCGGCAAGCCCATCCTGGACTTTCTGGACGGCCTGACCAAACCCGTGTTCAAGCTGGTGAACATCGTCATGAAGGCCGCGCCCATCGGCGCCTTCGGCGCCATGGCGTTCACCATCGGCAAGTTCGGCCTGGGTTCGCTGGTGAACCTGGCCGAGCTGGTGCTCACCTTCTACATCACCTCGGCCGTGTTCGTGCTGGTGGTGCTGGGCGCGGTGGCACGGGCCTGCGGCTTCTCGGTGCTCAAGCTGATCCGCTACCTGAAGGCCGAGCTGCTGCTGGTGCTGGGCACCTCCTCGTCCGAGTCCGCCCTGCCCTCGCTGATGGAAAAGATGGAAAAGGCCGGCTGCAGCAAGTCCGTGGTGGGCCTGGTGGTGCCCACGGGCTACTCGTTCAACCTGGACGGCACCAACATCTACATGACGCTGGCCGCGCTGTTCATCGCGCAGGCCACCGACACGCACCTAACGCTGGGCCACCAGATCGCGCTGCTGCTGGTGGCGATGCTGTCGTCCAAGGGCGCGGCCGGCGTGACCGGCGCGGGCTTCATCACCCTGGCCGCCACCCTGGCCGTGGTGCCCGAGGTGCCGGTGGCCGGCATGGCGCTGATCCTGGGCGTGGACCGCTTCATGAGCGAGTGCCGCTCGCTCACCAACTTCATCGGCAACGCCGTGGCCACGGTGGTGGTGTCGCGCTGGGAAAACGCGCTGGATGCCGACCGCCTGCACCGCGTGCTGGACGGTGAGGCCGAGTTCCTGCCCGAGCCCGAACGGGCGGTGGAACCCGTCGTGCTGGCCCGCCACCGGGCCTGATCCGGCAGCGGCCTTCAGGCCAGGCCCCAAAGCCCATGCACCGGCAACGGCGCGTGGGCTTTTTTCATGCCCTTAGAACGGCGCGTCGTCGTCGGGGCCGCTGGCCGCAGCATGCAAGGCCCCGGCGGCTGGTGCGGGGGCGGCAGCAGCGCCCCCCAGGCTCGTGCGCCCCTCGCCGCCCAGCGCCGCGATCAGGTCGGGAATCAGCTGCGACAGCTCGCCCGTGGCGATCGCCACGTCGGCATCGAAGCCGCCATCGTCCTGCGCCTGGCCCTCGAACACCGTGTCCAGGAACGCCACCTTCTTGAGCTGCAACCCCTCGGTCAGCACGAAGCTCACGCGGTCGTCCCAGCTCATGGCGAGCTTGGTGGGCAGCTTGCCCGCCTCGATGTGGCCCTGCACTTCCTCAATGTCCAGCGGGTGGCGGGCGTAGCGCACCACGGCCTTGGTCTCGTCGGGCGCCTTCAGCTCGCACTCGCGGTCGATGGAAAAGCCCGCCGGCGGCTCCTGCTCCTTGAGCCACAGCGCCATCGCCGCCTGAGGGCTGGTCTGCGTGTCCAGCAGCGCCAGCGACAGGCCGGGCAGGTGCTCCACCAGCAGGCTCACCACCTCGTCGGCACGGCCCTGGGCGCCGGTATCCAGCACCAGCAAATGCGCCTGTGGGTCGATCCACACCCAGGTGCCGCCCTGCTTGGTGAAGGCCATGGGCAGGAGGTCCAGCTTGGCCTCTTCCTTGAGTTCCTTGGTTTCCTTCTTGCCGGGCTTGCGGCCGGTCTGCTGCTCGATCTGCGCGGCCTTTTCCTTCACCTTGCGCGCCAGCACGGTGGCCGGGAGCATCTTGGCTTCCCATTGAAAGCGCAGCATCCAGTGGCCGCCCACGCTCTCGGCCAGCAGCCCGTGGGCCTCGCCGCGCGGGGGCACCCAGCCGCTGGACTTTTCCTGCGTGGCGCCGCACTCCTGGAAGGGCGCCTTGGCCAGCGCTTCCTCCAGCTGGGTCAGCTCCACCTGCCACTCGGGGGCAATGCGGTACACGATCATGTTCTTGAACACGGGGAGATTCCTTTTGAAATGCCGGCCCCGCGCCAGGGCTGCACGACGGGCGGGGCGGTGAATGGTCCTGATTTGATAGCTGTCAGCGCTTATTGGATAAGCGCTGGAGGCACTTTTGGCATAAAACGACTGTAGCCGGCAGGGTGGGGCATGCCGGGTGAATAGCAGAACTTTACACAGGCGCAGAATTCGCTCACGGGCGCGTTACACACGCGGCGCACACTGCTTTGCAAGCGCAGGGTGCAGTGTCCCCCATTCGGGTGGACCACCAGGCGCCCATCACTTCCTGTGTGAAGCAAGAAAGGAAACACCATGGCCCGTTTCAAGATCACCCAGCGCCTGGCCGCCACCGCCGTGGCGGCCGCTGTGCTCGCCGGCATGGCTGTGCCCACCCTGGCGCAACCCGGCCCCGGCCCAGCCGCCACCGAGCAAGGCGCATCCCAGGCGCAGCAGCGTCCGCGCCAGCGCGCCCTGACGCCCGAGCAGCGCGAGCAGTACAGGGCCCAGCGCGCCGAGGCGTTCAAGCGCAAGCTGCAGCTCACGCCCGAGCAGGAGCCCGCATGGAACAGCTTCCTGCAGTCCATGAAGCCCGACGCCGACGCACGCAAGGCGCGGCTGGATTGGCAGGGCATGGACCAGCTCACCACGCCCGAGCGCATCGACCGCATGCGCGCGCTGCGCTCCCAGCGTGCGGCCGAGATGGACCGCCGCGGCGACGCCGTCAAGGCCTTCTATGGCACGCTGACGCCGGCGCAGCAAAAGACCTTCGACGCCGAAGGCAAGCGCATGTACCGCCACTGGGGCGGCGACCACCCCATGGGCAAGCGCTGGGGCAAGGACGGTGCGCGGGGCGACTTCCGCGGTGACGGTCGCGGCATGCGCCACCAAGGCCCTGGCCCGGGCACAGGCGCAGCTCCCGGCGCGCCGCTGACGCCGCAGTAAGCCTGCCCAGGGCCGGGTGCGCATCCGCTGCGCCCGGCCGCGGGCTGCGGCTCTGGCCTACAGGGCGGCTGGGCAGTGGGGGGCTACAGTGGTTACATATTCAGGTAACAACAACACCTCGCAACCATGCCTACCATCGCCCGCCGCAGCGCCTTTTTCCGGCGCACCGCCCTTCTCTCCCCGGCGCCTTTTCTCGCAGCTGCCGCTGCGTGCCTCACGGCCACACCAGCCCTTGCGCAGCCGTCAGAGGACCGGGCCTACGCCCCTTCGGTCTACGTGCAGGGCGAATGGGCGCGGCGCCAGACGGATGCCATCACCATCGGTGCCACCCTGCCCTGGGGCACCTGGCGCCGCCCGCTGTGGGGCGGCGAGCTGCGCGGCCATTGGGATGTTTCACTGAGCCGCTGGTCCTTTGACGGCATCGGCGGGCACAACAGCGCCGTGGTGGTGGGCGTGGCGCCCACGCTGCGCCTGCGCCCCGACGAGGGCCGTTCCCCCTGGTTCTGGGAGGCCGGCATCGGTGCCACCGTGGCCAGCCACCGCTACCGCGTGCAGGACCATGAGTTCAGCACCCGCTTCAACTTTGCCTCGCACCTGGGCCTGGGGCGCAATTTCGGCGCACAGCGCCAGCATGAGCTGATGCTGAGCGTGCAGCACGTGTCCAACGCCGGCATCAAGAGCCCCAACCCCGGGGAGAACTTCCTGCAACTGCGCTACGCGTTGCACTTCTGAGCGGCCTGTGGACAAGCCTGGGGATGCGGCGCTGGTCATCTGCGCCTTGTCCACAGCACCCGTCCCACCGGCGCAGTTGTACCCATTTCAGGCCGGACTTGACCCGGTGCCGGGACACAGACTTTGCAGTAGCGCAAGTACGCGCCGTCATTCAGAAAAAGCGGCTTGTCCACAAAATGGCGCGGGCTCTACTACTACCACTATGAAGTAATAGACACATTCATGAATAACCGGAGCGATGGCCGCGTGGGTCAGGCCGTCGGCCGGTGTGCTTCATTATTGATAGCTGCCAGCGCTTGCCCATCAAGCGCCAGCAGCCATTTTTCCTGCAAGCCGGGTTATTTGGCCAAGCCAAGCTTCTCGATGATGACCTTCTCAGTCTTCATGGTGTCCAGCGCGTACTGCTTGTAGGTGGCGCTGTCCATGTAGTAGGTGTCCATGTCGAACTTCGCCAGGGACTCCTTGTAGTTGGGCATCTCCATGGCCTTCTTGAAGGCGTCGTGCAGCACCTGGGCGATCTTCGGGTCTGTGCCCTTGGGCACCACCAGGCCGAACGGCGAGGTCTGCACCAGGTTGATGCCCACTTCCTTGAGCGTGGGCACGTTGGGGAAGCGGGCCGAGCGCTTGTCCCCCCAGACCGACAGCACGCGCAGCTTGCCCTGCTCCACGTACGGCGCCCAGCCGGGCGTGTCGGCAATCGACATCACATGCCCGCCCAGCACGGCCTGCAGCGACTCGGAGTTGCCCTTGTAGGGGATGTGGTTCAGCGTCACGCCGGCCTGCAGGGCGATGTTCTCCATCGTCAGGTGCAACGTGGTCAGCGCACCGGGCGTGCCGTAGTTCAGCTTGCCGGGGTTGTTCTTGGCGTAGGCGATGTAGTCCTGCATGGACTTGATGGGCGAGTCCGCGGGCACCACCAGGCCGAAGGCGTAGCCCGCCAGGCCGATCACGTATTGCAGGTCGGTGGCCGGGTTCCAGTTGATCTTCTGCGTGTAGGGCAGGCGGAACACCGGCAGCGGCACCTGTGCGAGCGTGTAGCCGTCGGCCGGGGTGCTCTGCATCATCTGCGCGGGCAGCACGCCGCCGGCGCCGGGCTTGTTCTCGATGATCACGGGCTGTCCCAGGATCTTGGAGGCGTTCTCCGCCAGCACGCGAAACGGCACATCGGTCGAGCCGCCGGCGGTGAAGCCGATCAGCACCTTGATCGGGCGGCTGGGAAAGCGCTCGGGTTGCGCCAGCGCGGGGCCGGCCACGCAGCCGGCGGCCAGCAGCAGGGACAGGGTGCGGCGGTTGAGCAAAGCATGGGTCATGGAGGGAGTCCTTGGGTCTATGGCCTCCGGCGCTGCGATCAACCCGCTGTGCAGGCCGTGTGCTGTGGAGGCCTTCAGGTAGCGTGGTTTCTCTGTGCGAAATTCATGGAGGCACGGGAGAAGTGGCGTGATTTCAGTATCCCCCTGATGAAAAACCCTTCTCGCTAGGGAAATCCATGAGTCGGTGCAGAAAAGTTGCGATGAAATAATTCCGCTAAGAGAAATTTACCTGGAGAGTGGGAATGGCGCGCACACGGAACATCGACTTCGACGAAGGCGCGGACAGCCGGCGCTTCGTGACCGCGCTGGCCCGGGGGCTGGACGTGCTGGCGTGCTTCCAGGTGGACGAAAAATGGCTCACCAATGCCGAGATCGCCGCGCGCACCGGCCTGCCCAAGCCAACGGTGGTGCGCCTGGCCTACACGCTGTGCGTGCTGGGCTACCTGCGCCATTCGCGCGACAGCGGCAAGTACGCGCTGGGCGACAGCCTGGCGGCACTGGGCATCACCATGGTGTCCAACCTGCGGCTGCGGCGCATTGCACGGCCCTACATGCAGGACTTCGCGGACCGCTACGACATCTCGGTGTCGCTGGGCATCCGCAACGGGCTGTCGGTGCTGTACGTGGAGAACTGCCGCTCGGGCACGCCGCTGTCGCTGGGGCTGGACCTGGGGGCGCGCCTTCCGGTGGCGGAGACGGCCATGGGCCACGCCTTGCTGGCCGTGATGGAGCCGCGCGAGCGCGAGCGGCTGCTGGCCGAGATCCGCCAGGCCGAGGGCGAGCGCTGGCCGCAGTTGCGCCAGGCCATCGAGACCGGGTGTGCCCACTGGCGGGCGCGTGGCTTCACGGTGGTGGTGCGCGACTGGCAGACGGATATCGCGGGCGTGGGCGCCGCCATCCGCCAGCCCGACGGCCGCGTGATCAGCTTCAACGCAGGCGGCTCGGCCAGCAAGTTCCCGCGCGCGCTGCTGGAGCAGGAGATCGGCCCGCAGTTCGCACGCATGGTCAAGGGGCTGGAGCCGTTCGTGCGCAGCGAGGAAGCGTAAGCTATCGATTAAATAGCTGTCAGCGCTTGCTGGACAAGCGCTAGAGGCCAATTGGGCTTAAAGAGGCGGCGTGCGGGCTGCGGCGATGTAGTCGTGCAGCAGTTGCTCCAGCAGGTCCAGCGGCAGCGGCCGGCTGAAGAAGTAACCCTGGTACACCGCGCAGCCGGCGTGCGCCAGCCAGTCGCGCTGCGCGCTGGTCTCCACGCCCTCGGCGATCACCTCCAGGCCCAGGCTGGCGGCCAGGCCGATGATGGTGCGCACGATGGCCGCGTCGTTGGGGTCCGTGAGCAGGTCGCGCACGAAGCTCTGGTCGATCTTGAGCTGCCCGAGCGGCATGCGCTTGAGGTAGGCCAGCGACGAGTAGCCGGTGCCGAAGTCGTCCAGCGAAAAGCCCACGCCCAGCGCGCGCAGCGCCGCCATGGTGGCAATGGTGGCGGCCAAGTCCTCCACCAGCAGGCTCTCGGTCAGTTCCAGCTTGAGCTGGGAGGCCGGCGCGCCGGTGGCGGCCAGCACGCCCGCCACGTCGTCCACGAAACCCGCATCCCGGAACTGGCGCGAGCTCACGTTCACTGCCATGGTCAGCGGCGCCAGCGCCGGCACCCGCTGCCAATCGGCCAGCACCGAGCACGCCGTGTGCAGCACCCAGTGCCCCAGCGGCAGCACCAGGCCGGTCTCCTCGGCCAGCGGAATGAACTGCCCGGGCGACACCATGCCGCGCCGCGGGTGCGCCCAGCGCAGCAACGCCTCCACGCCCACGATCGCGCCCCGCGCGTTGATCTGCGGCTGGTAGTGCAGCAGAAACTCTTTCTGCGCCAGCGCGTTGCGCAGATCCGCCTCGAGCGAGGCACGCTCGGCCACGGCATGCTGCATGCTCGGGTTGAAAAAGCGCAGCGTGTTGCGTCCCGCGGTCTTGGCCTGGTACATCGCCAGGTCGGCCTGCTTGAGCAGTTCGCCCACCGTGGTGGGCGCGTGGTTGAACAGTGCGATGCCGATGCTGGGCGTGCTGCGGTACTGGTACCCGGTGAGCGCATAGGGGGCGCTGAGCACGGCGAGGATCTTCTCGCCCACGGCGCCCGCCTGCTCCGCCAGCGTGTCGCTGTGCGCGCTGAGCTGCTCCACCAGCACCACGAATTCGTCGCCACCCAGGCGCGCCACCGTGTCTGCGCTGCGCACGCAGGTGTTCAGCCGCTGCGCCACGATCTGCAGCAGCTCGTCCCCCTGGTCATGGCCCAGCGTGTCGTTGAGGGTCTTGAAGTTGTCCAGGTCGATGAACAGCAGCGCCCCGCCCTGCTCCAGGCGCTGCGCCTTGGCCAGGGCCTGGTCCACGCGGTCCAGCAGCTGCACGCGGTTGGGCAGGTGGGTGAGCGGGTCGAAGAAGGCCAGGCGCTGGATCTCGCGCTCCTGGTGCTTGCGCGTGCCGATGTCGGCGTTGATCGCGAGGACCGACTCGGGCTCGCCACGGTCGTTGCGCACCAGCGTCCAGCGGCCTTCGGCTTCGAGGGTGCGACCCGCGCGGTCGCACTGCAGGATCTCGCCGCTCCACACGCCGTGCTGCATCACCTGCTGGGTGGCGCGCAGGAAGTCCTCCGGGTTCTGGTACAGCAACGTGGCGATGGAGCGGCCGAGGACCTCCTCGCGCGACCAGCCGTACATGCGCTCTGCGCCCTCGTTCCAGAACGTGATGCGGTGCTCCAGATCGCGCACGATGATGGCGTCGCGCGCCTTGTCCAGCAGCGATGCCTGCTGGCGGATGCGCTGGTCGTCCGTCTGGCGCTGCAGTTCCGCGGCCGCGCGCGCGGCGAAGATCTGCAGCGTGTTGCTGACGAAGCGGCTGCGCTCCAGCGCCTGGCGGAACACCACGAAGATCATGCCGATGGGCGTGCCGTCGCTGGCCGTGAGCTGCTGGCCCACGTAGCTGCGCGCGCCGGTGCGCGCGAGCACCGGCGCGCGCGGGAACCGCTCGCGCGCACGGTCGCGGATGACCAGCGAGCGCTGGGTCAGCAGCCGCTCGCTCGGCGTGCCTTCCAGTACGTACTCGGCATTGGGCTGGGTCACGCCATCGACCACGTGCGACAGCGCCACCGCCCGCCGCGCCTGCCCGGGGGCGGCCGGCAGGAAGCGGCCCACGCAGGCCACCTGGGCGCCCAGCGCCTCGGCCATGTGCTGCGCCAGATGGTCGAAGAACGCCGCGCCCACGCCGGCCGAGACGGCGGTGGCCACCTTGACCAACGTGGCCTGCAGGCGCTGCTGCTCCGCGCGGGCACGCAGGTTCTCGATGCCGAACGCGAGGTCGGCGGCCATGGCCTCCAGCAACTGCGTCTCCTGCACCCCCAGGTGCAGCACCTCGGGCGCATACAGGTACAGCAGGCCGAAGGTGCGCTCGGCGTTGCGCAGCGGCAGGCACACCACGGCGTGAAAGCCCAACTGGGCCATGCGGTCCGCCAGGTGGCTGAAAGCCGGGCTGTGGTGCACGTCGTGCACGATCACCGTGCGGCCGCTGCGCACGCACACGCCTGCCGGGCCGTTGCCGCCCGGCTCCTGCACCGACCAGCTCAGGTGCAGGTGTTCGGTGTAATCATGGGCTTGGGCGACGCCCGCGTGCGCCACGGGCTCGATGCGCCTGTGCGCATCGTCGCGTGCCATGCCCACCCAGCCCATGCGGTAGCCGCCGATCTCCACGGCCACGCTGCACACGGCGTGCAGTAGATCGGACTCGCTGGTGGCACGCACCAGTGTCTCGCTGCAAGCGCCGCGCATGCGCTTGGCCCGGTTGACGCGCGCCAGCTCGTCCTCGATACGGCAGCGCTCGGTCACGTCGCTGGCCAGCATCTGCCACGCCGGGCGCCCGCCGAAGTCCGTGTCGCCCACGACGACTTCCACGTCCAGGGCGGCGCCGTCCTTGCGTGAGTGGCGCCACAGCCGTGGTGCGGACGCGGGAGACCCGGGTGCATGGGCCTCGCGGCGCAGCATGTCGAGTGCGCAGGTGGCCGCGTCCTGGTTCTCCGCGGACCAGAGCGCGCGCAACTCCATGCCCAGCAGCTCCTGCTCCGCATGGCCGTAGTGGCGGACCATGGCGTGGTTCACCGCCAGCAGACGCAGGCTGTCGCGGTCGCAGACCCACATGGGCTGCGGATGTTCGGCAAAGAGCGTGCGGTACTGCTGCTCGGACGCACGCAGCTGCGCGTCCACGCGCCGCAACTGCAACATGGCGCCCAGCGACTCGGCCAGGATGCGCAGGTGCAGCAGATGCTGCGCCTCCAGCGCTGCGCCCTGGGGCACCCTCACCTGGAGCAGGCCCGCGAGCAGCGCGCCGCTGCCCAGCGGCATGCTGACCCGCCGGTGGGGGGGCTGCGCACTTCCCACATCCTGCGCGGGGGCGTCCGTGGCTGCCTGTAGGCCCGCGCGTGCGGCTTGCTCCATGCCCTGCCAGGATGCGCAGGCGTCCAGCGGCACGCGGGTGCCGATCGCCGGCAGGGGCGGCGCGCCCACGCTGGCGCGCACGGCCAGCGCATCGTTTTCGCGCAACGCGATCATTGCCCCGACTGCGCCCGTGATCGCGCAGGCGGCTTGGGCGGCCTGCGCCAGGACGTGCTCCAGGGGCAGCTGCAGGTCCGTGATCAGCTGCTGGAGCTGCAGCAGGAGGGCATGCGCCGCCGCCTCGTCGTGCGCCTGCACCGCTGTGGCCAGGCCTCCTGCCTCGGCCGGGTGGGCTGACGGGGTTCCAGTGGAATCGCTCATCGGCATGGCGCGCTGCGTGTCATGCCCACGCGCGGCCGGGATGGCGCTGCGGGAAGGAGCGAGAGGCGGCCCGGGCCATGGCGCGCGTCAGGAGCGGCCCAGGCTGGCGCCGGCCAAGGGGCTCGGCGGTGGCGCGGCGGGGTGTTGGAAGAACATGGCGGACGCTTGCGGCCCGAAAGGCGGGCGGATGTGACTGATGGTACATGGGCGCCCTCCTTCTTTTCGGCCGCGACGGCGCCGGAGCGTGTCAGCCGCGTGTGCGGCGTTCGCGCACGGCCGCAGCCAGCTGCTGCAGTACCGGCACGGTCTGTGCGAAGCTGATGCAGGCATCGGTGACCGACACGCCGGGTGTGAGCGGCTGGCCGTCCACGATGTCCTGGCGGCCCTCCTGCAGGTGGCTCTCGATCATCACGCCGGTGATGCGTGCATCGCCCGCGGCGATCTGCTGGGCCACGTCCTGCGCCACGTCGATCTGGCGGCGGTGCTGCTTGCTGCTGTTGGCATGCGACAGGTCGATCATCACCTGCGGGCGCTGGCCGGCCTTCTCCAGCATCACGCAGGCGGCCTGCACGTCGGCCGCGCCGTAGTTCGGGGCCTTGCCGCCGCGCAGGATCACATGGCAGTCGTGGTTGCCGCGCGTCTCGAAGATCGCCGCCTGCCCCATCTTGGTCATACCCATGAAGGCATGCGGTGCCTGCGCGGCCTGGATGGCGTCGGCCGCCACCTTCACGCCGCCATCCGTGCCGTTCTTGAAGCCCACGGGGCAGGACAGGCCGCTGGCCAGTTGCCGGTGGCTCTGGCTTTCGGTGGTGCGCGCGCCGATGGCGCCCCAGCTCACCAGGTCGCTGATGAACTGCGGCGACAGCAGGTCCAGGAATTCCGTGCCCACGGGCAGGCCCAGCGCCAGCACGTCCAGCAGCAATGCGCGGGCGCGCTCCAGGCCTTCGTTGATGGCGAAGCTGCCGTCCAGGTGCGGGTCGTTGATGTAGCCCTTCCAGCCCACGGTGGTGCGGGGCTTCTCGAAGTACACGCGCATCACGATGAGCAGGTCCTGCGCCAGCGCATCCGCCTGCTCCTTCAACAGGCGCGCGTACTCCATGGCCTGGTCATGGTCGTGGATGGAGCACGGTCCCACCACGACGATGAGGCGGTCGTCCTGCCCGTGCAGCACGCGCGAGATGGCCACGCGGCTGCTTTCCACCAGCGTCTGCGCCGCCTCGGGCGCGGGCTGCCATTCCTGCAGCAGCGCGGGCGTGATGAGCGGGCGCACGGCTTTGATGCGCAGGTCGTCGATGCGCGTGGTGTCGTGGGTGGTGAGCGGGGATGCGAGGCGTTCGGTCAGGGTCATGGTGCCCCGATTGTCGCGCTACCCGCGTGAGAGCCTGTTCGGGGAGTCCGGCGCCCTGCCCGGGCGGCAGGTGGCGGTGAAGGAAGGTAACACTGCCTGTGGCCGCCGCAAGCGGCGCCGTGGAAGTTCAGGGGCGCCGGAAGCTCGCGAACTGTTGCGACCAGTAGCGCGACTTCAGGTGGTCCAGGCGCACCGTGCCGCCGCTGGACGGCGCATGTACGAAGCGCCCCTCCCCCACGTAAATGCCGGCATGCGTGGGCCGGCCGCGGCCGAACACCACCAGGTCGCCCGTGCGCAGCTCGTCCGCGTCGATGGACTGGCCGAAGCCGCTCAACTGGGCCACCGTGCGCGGCGGGGCCACGCCCGCGCGGCTGGTGTACACGTAGCCGATGAGACCGCTGCAGTCGAAGCCGCTGTCGGGCGTATTGCCGCCGTAGCGGTAGGGCGTGCCCACCAGTCCCAGGGCATGGATGGCGATGTCGCTCGACTGTTCGGGCGACAGGCGGGAATAGGCGGCGTTGCGCGAGGCAGAGGTGGGCGGCGTGGTGCCGCAGCCCACCACCAGCAGGCTGGCCGCGAGCGTCAGGACGAGAAGGGCAAAGGCGCGCATGGGGGTCAAGCGTAGCAGCCGCGGCGCGATGGCGCAGCCAACACCCCGCGCCCGAACGCGCTTTCTCCTACTTTTGCAACGTTTTTTGGGGTCATTTTTTGCACTTTTCTCGCGGCGCCTCGCCGTGGTGCACGCGCGAAGGGTGTGGGGCGCGATTGCAGCGACTGAGCCGCGCAGTACAAAAAATTGTACTAGTACAAACAATACAATGTGTGCATGCCATCGTTGTCTGTAGAAGGAAGCAATGCCAAAGACATTGCGGCAAGCCTTGAATATGCCATGCGCCGCGGCGCTCTGCCAAGCGGCGCTGCCCTGCCCTCGGTGCGCCATCTGGCCGCAGAACTGGGGGTGAATCCCAACACCGTCGCCGCCGCTTATGCGCGGTTGCGCAGCGCGGGCCGCGTGGTCACTGCGGGGCGCCGCGGCACCCGCGTAGCGGGCGAGCCGCCCCGCCCTGCCCCTTCGTTCGCTCCGCCCGAGGGCCTGCGCGACCTGGCCAGCGGCCAGCCCGATCCTGCGCTGCTGCCGCGCCCCCGCGGCGCGGCCTGGGCCGCTGCGCTGGGGCAGCCGGCAGCGGTGCCGCATGCGCCGCAAGCGGTTGCGGAGGCGCTGCTGTCGCAAGCACGCCCCTGGCTGGAGAGCCAGGGCCTGCCTGGCGATGCCGTGGGGGTCTTCTCGGGCGCGCTGGATGCGATCGAGCGCGCCCTGCGTCAGCATGCGCGCCCCGGCGACCGCGTGGCGGTGGAAGACCCGGGCTGGCCACCGCTGCTGGCGCTGCTGCACAGCCTGCGCCTGCAGCCCGTACCCCTGGCCGTGGACGCGCAAGGGCTGTGCGTGCCGGCAGCGGGCGTGTTGGCGCAGTGCTGCGCCGTGGTGGTTACGCCGCGCGCGCACAACCCCACGGGCGTGGCCCTGGGTGTGGCGCGCTGGAAGGCGCTGCGCCGCCAACTGCGGGCCCACCCACACACGCTGCTGATCCTGGATGACCATTGGGGCCTGCTGAGCCACGCGCCCCTGGCGATGGCCGGGGCCCTGCCGCCGCTGTGGCTGCATGTGCTGAGTGTGAGCAAGGCGTTGGGCGCAGACTGCCGCGTGGCCCTGGCCGCGGGCACGCCGGCGCTGGTGCAGGGCATGTGCGCACACCAGGCGCTGGGGCCGCGCTGGGTCAGCCACTGGTTGCAAGGGCTGGTGGCGCAGTTGTGGCGGCAGGCGGCGCAGGGGCGTGCGCGGGGCTCATGGCGCCATGCCGCGGCCCAATACGCGGCCCGCCGCGCGGCGCTGACGGACGCGCTGCGCGGCCACGGGGTGGCGGCGCCCTGGCTGGAAGGCGAGGGCCTGCACGCCTGGATGCCGGTGTCCGACGAAGCCGCGGCGGTGCAGTCCCTCGCGGCCGCGGGCTGGGCGGTGCAGGCGGGCGCTCCGCTGCGGCTGCACAGCGGGCAGGGTGTGCGCATCAGCCTGGGCGCCGTGGGCGTGCGCGATATGGGCCGGCTGGCGCGCGACCTGGCAGGGGCGCTGCGACCTGCGGTGCGGGCGGTGTTTTAACGAACGCGAGCGCGCCGCGAATACGGCAGCGCTCCCGTGCTGCACGCCGCCCGTGGAGGGATTTTGTCAATCTCGCCTCTTGCGCGGAGGGAGGCGGTCCTTGGAACTGCCGCCACGTGGTCTGTGGTTGACCTCTCTGCGGGCGACGAGCTAAGGGTTAAGGGCTACCCTGTGGCGGGGCACGCCGCGGCTTGCGGCGCCCGCTCTCCGCTCCAGCAACGCGCGCTGGCAAGACAGACGCTCCTCGCGCAAAGTGCCCCCGCGCGGGTTGGGCGCGCCGTCAATCCAGCGACAGCTCGCGGTGCTCGCCCAGCGGCTTGGGCTGCTCGCCGGTCAACGCGGCGGTGGCGAGTTGGTAGAGCTGGGAGAGCTTGCTGTCCTTCACGTCCCAGTATTCCGCATGCTCGATGCGGACGGCCAGCAGCACCAGATTGGGGTCTGTGGGACCGTCGGGGAACCAGGCCTTGGCCAGCGGCGTCCACAGTGCTTCCTTGCGCGCGGGGTCCTCGATGAAACCGGCCGTGCCCGACAGCGACACGTAGCAGTCTTCGCCCGGGTCGGCGTAGCTCAAATGCACCTGGCTGTCGGCCTGCAGGCGGCTGTGCAACTCGCTGCCGCGCGGGATGAAGAAGAAGAGTTGACTCTGCGCATCGATGTCCTTGTTCAGCGTAGTCAGCGGGTGGGCATGCAGCCGGCCGTCGGCCGCGCGGTGGGCGAGCATGGCAAAGCGGATGTCCTTGATGCGGTTCCACAGCGTGGCGTGGGGGGAATCGTCGGGCATGGACATGGGAGAACCTCCGTGGGATGTAGGTGGACGCCACGGCGCGGTGCGTCACGCACGCGCCGGGACGGGCATACAACGCACTGTAGGGTGCGCTCGGGGTGCGCGGCGTCGGCCCCGGTCACGCCTGGATGTGCGCGCAATCCGACGCGCGGTATGAATGGGAGAAGAATTGAAAAATGCCCTGTCGCGCCCGCAATAAGGGCGGGGGCAGCTACCCCATTTGCAACGCCGTTGGCGGCTGTTCGGCTGGCGCGGCCTGGCGGTGGTGCTGCAGCAGCTTGCCGATGGCAGGGCGTGCGCAGCGCTGCAACTGCATCAGCAGCGCGTGGTCCGGCCAGGCCAGGCCGAAGCGTTGGCACAGGTCACGCTGCATACAGGCCAGCAGCGAGGCGGCCATTTCCGCATCGGCCAGCGCGCGGTGGGCGCGCCCGGCGCGCGGCAGGCCGAGGTGGTCCGTGAGGCGGCCCAAGCTGTGGCTGGGCGCATCGGGGTACACGCGGCGCGACAGCAGCACGGTGCAGGCGAATGGATGGGGCGCGGCGAGCCCGGCGTACTGCAATTCGGCCTGCCAGAACTTGCGGTCGAATGCGGCGTTGTGGGCCACCATGGGCGCGTCGCCCACAAAGCACGCGGCCTCGCGCATCACTGCGGCGGCAGCGGGAGCGGCCTCCACCATGGCATTCGTGATGCCGGTGAGTTGCGTGATGAAGGGCGGGATCCGCACGCCCGTGCGCATCAGGCTCTGGTAGCGGTCCACCACGCGGCCGCCTTCCATGAGCACGATGGCCACCTCGGTGGCGCGTGCACCCTGGGCAGGCATCATGCCGGTGGTTTCGAAATCGATGACGGCGATGGGGGCGGACGGCATGCGGGACGGCAGGAAACCGGCCCCGCGCACCCCGTGCGATAGGCACGGGCCACCGGCACCGGTGCGTAATCGTAGCCGCCACGCACGAAGCGCCGCCGCCCCCAAAAGTGCGGATGCCGGGCCACGCGGGCCCTGCAGGCCGGGCTCAGCCCGCGCCGCCCTGGTTCTTGCTGCCGCGGCGCGACTGCGCCTGGTTGCCGCTGCCCACCTGGTCCGTGCGGTCGCTGCGGCTATCGGGCGTGCGACGCGCCTGGTTCAGGGCCGTGGGGGGCTGGTGCCCCTGCTGGTTGTGGTCGTTGGCCACCTTGTCGGTGGCGCCCGAGTTGTCGTTGGTGCGCTTCATGGCGGGCCTTTCAGAGATCGGTCCAATCCACTCTAGGCAGCACGGCAGAGCGCGGGCGTCGGCGATGGGCCTGCCCGCCTGTGGGACGCGGCCCGACAGGCGATGCGGGAAGGGGTTAATGGTCCAATCGGGCTCCAGCGCTTATCCAGCAAGCGCCACAAGCTATACCAATAGGAGCAATCGGTCACCCTGCGGCCCGGCGCGCCAGCGTGAACGGCGGCAAGCCCTGCAGCAGCCGCTGGCCGTAGCCGGTGCGCACCAGGCGCTTGTCGTAGCAATACACGTGCGCGCGGTCTTCCTCGGTGCGGATGGCGCGGCCCACCCACTGCGCCAGGCGGATGGCGGTGGCGGGCACCACCAGTTCGCTGAACGGGTCGCGTCCGGCGCCGCGCAGCCATTCGGCGCGGGCCTCGCCCACGGGGTCGTCAGGCGGGGCGAAGGGCAGCTTGGTGATGAAGAGCGATTCGCACAGCCTGCCGGGCAGGTCCAGCCCCTCGCCGAAGGATTGCATGCCGAAGATGATGGAGGGCTGGCCTTCGGCCACGCGCTCGCGGTGGCGGGCCAGCAGCTGTGGGCGGGGCAGGGTGTTCTGCACCAGCACGGCGCTGCGCATGGCGGTGGGCAGCATGTCCACGGCCTGGCGCATCTGCTCGCGCGAGGTGAACAGCACCAGCGCGCCAGCCTCGACCAGGGCCAGGTCGGACAGCAGCGCGTCCACCATCTCGGAGGTAAAGGCCTGCGCATCGCGCGGCTCGGCGCGGGTCTCGGTGGCCACCAGCGTGCCCTGCAGCGCGTAGTCGAACGGACTGGGCACGGCCAGCGTGGTCACGGCTTCGTCGCCGAACAGGCCCGATTCGCGCAGGAAAAAGTCGAACTGCCCGCAACTGGTGAGCGTGGCCGAGGTCAGCACCGCGCCGCGCACGGCGGACCACAGGTGGTTGCGCAACGTGTTGCCCGGCAGCACGGGGCTGGCATGCGCGCGCACGACGATGAAGTCGCCCTCGACCTCCAGCGTGAACCACTTGGCGGCCGGCACCGCGCCCTCGGGCGCGTCCTGCAGCAGCAACTGGGCGGCCGCGTGCACGGCCTCCAGCCGCGGCGCCAGCACGCCGATCTGCGCATACAGCTGCGACAGGCGCCGCGCCTCGTCGGGCTTGTCGCGCATTTCGCTGCGCAGGGCCTTGGAAATGGCGCGCAGGGCGTTCAGGAAGCCCTCGGCGTGGTGCGCGGCCTGGCTGAAGGGCTCCACCAACGCTTCGGGCAGCACACCGCCGGCCACGCGGGCGCGCGTGGGCAGGCTGGATGCGAACTGGCGGCGCCCCGGCACGGGCGCACGCAGTTGCTCGCCATACACGTCCATCACCAGGCGCGCGGCATCCTGCAGCGCGGCGCGCAGGCGCGCGGCGTGGTTGGGAATGTCGGCGATGTCCTCGACCTCCACCAGCTGGCCGATGCGCAGCGCGCGGCTGGCCAGGCGGTCGATCCAGGTCAGGCGCGAGAGGTCGGCCTCGCAGGCGAACTGGTCGAGCGCGGTGGCGGGCAGGTGGTGGGCCTCGTCGATCACCAGCAGGCAGTTGTCCAGCTCGGGCAGCAAGCGCGCGCCCAGGGACGACAGCAGCAGGTCGTGGTTGGCCACGATGACCTGCGCGGCCACGAGCTGCTTGCGCCGCTCGTAGTAGGTGCACTGGTTGAACACCGGGCAGTGCTTGCCGGTGCAGGAACTGGCCTCGGCCGCCACGGGACTCCAGGCCTCGGGCTCGGGCGGCGTAGCGAGCGTGTCGCGGTCGCCGTCCCATTCGCTGGTCGCCAGCGCGTCTGCCATGCTGGCGTAGAACTTCATGCGCGCCTCGGACTCGTGGCGCGGGCGCTTGCCGCGCTGCTCGGCTTCCTCGTCGGCGAACAGGTCGTCGTCGGGCAGGTCGCCGTCACCGCCCGGGCCGGCCGCGCCGCCGCCGGCCAGGCGCTCCAGCTTGAGCTTGCACACGTAGCGCCCGCGCCCCTTGGCCAGCGCGAACTGGAAGGGTTGCTCCATGCGGGCGGCCAGGGCCGGCAGGTCCTTGTGCACCAGCTGCTCCTGCAGCGCCACGGTGGCGGTGGAGATCAGCACCCGCGTGCCGCGCGCCAGCGCCATCGCGATCGCGGGCACGCTGTAGGCCAGCGACTTGCCCACGCCCGTGCCGGCCTGCACCACGGCAATCGCGCGCTGGGGCAGGGCATCGTCGTCCTCCAGCTTGCCCAGCTGCGCCTGGCTGAAGGTCTGGGCCACCTGCTCGGCCATGCGCCGCTGGCCCTCGCGCACGCGAAAGCCGGCCGTGGATTGGACCACCGCCTCGAACGATTGCAGGGCCTGGGCGGCCCACTCTGTGGAAGACATGGAAGGGGAGATCAGGCGCGGGGCCGGCTTTGCGGGGCGTGCCACTGTAAATGCATCCAGGCATGTTAGCCGAAGCGGGCTGGGCGCCGCTCAGGGCCGGCTATACACCCCTGGCCGTGCCCCCCAGGTGATGCGTGGTCGCCCGTGCGCCCAACGCTGATGCCGTCGTCCGCCCCCGGCCTACGCGGAACCGGACGGGGACTGCCTAGCATGGGGCGATCTGCCTTGCAGGCAAACGAGAGGTTCCCCATGCCATCCCATCGCGATACCCCGTCCCCTTCCAATGCCCCGGGCGCCGCGCCGCCGTCGCCGGGCGAGCACACCGATGTCCACGAACAGGGCGTGGACCTGCAGACCCCGCCCCAGCAGGAACGCGCCGCCGGTACCCCCGCCGCGCCCAAGCTGCCGCACGAGCGGGACCAGTCCGTCACCATGACCGGCGGCGAGCGCCATCCCGAGGTCGAGCAGGCCCACCGCGACGTGGAACGCGGCCTGCAGGATACCGACCGTGGACCGCCCGCCGGCCGCACCTATCGCAAGCTCAAGGACTCGGAATAGCTATTAAAAACGTAGCTGTCAGCGCTTGATGGTAAAGCGCTAGAACCTGTTTTTATTCTTCATCCGTGGGAGCGCTGCACAGCTCCACGCGCAGCCGCCGCACCTGCGCACCCGTGTACGCCTGCAAATGCGCCGTGGCCTGTGCGGCCAGCGCATCGGGCGTCGGCGCGGTGAGCAGCAGCAACTCGGGCGCTCCGCCCGGGGTGACGGGTGCCGCCCACGTGCGGCGCCGCACCGTGACGCCGTCGCGCGCCAGCGCCCGTAGCACTGCCGTTTCGCACAGGGCCGCACCGGGCAGCAGGCGCAGCAGGTGCGGCGTCTTCACTGAGGCCATCGGCAGTACGGCGGGGGCGTCCGCGCGGCGGTGGGTGCCCAGTGTGGGCACGCCAGGGCCCGTGGGTGCCGGGGAAGAAACGGCCGGCAGGCGCGCCAGGTCGATCAGGTCCGCCAGCACGGCGCTCGCCGTGGGCTCGCCGCCGGCGCCCGCGCCGCTGAAAAAGGCGCTGCCGGCTGCGTCGCCGCGCACCAGCAGCCCGTTGGTCGCGTCGTCCAGCAGCGCCAGCGGGTGCCGCGCGGGCACCAGGGCCGGGTGCACGCGCAGCTGGATGGCCACGCGGCCCTCGCACTCCTGCTGCTCGGCCACGGCCAGTAGCTTGACGGCGTAGCCCAGTTGCGCGGCCGCGGCCACGTCGCCCCGCTGCAGGTCGCGGATGCCCTCGACATGCACGGCGTCCAGCCGCACCGGCATGCCGAACGCGTTGGCGGCCAGCAGCGCCAGCTTGTGCGCGGCGTCGGTGCCGTCCACGTCGAAGGCCGGATCGGCCTCGGCATAGCCCAGTGCCTGGGCTTCGGTGAGCGCGGCGGCAAAGCCGAGGCCCGCCGCCTGCATGCGCGTGAGGATGTAGTTGCTGGTGCCGTTGAGCACGCCTGCCAGCGCGGTGATGCGGTTGGCCGCCAGCCCTTCGCGCAGCGCCTTGATCACGGGTACGCTGCCGGCCACGGCCGCTTCATAGGCCAGCACCCGGCCGTGGCGCGCGGCAGTCTGCGCCAGCGCCTCGCCGTGCGTGGCCAGAAGGGCCTTGTTGGCGGTCACCACATGCTTGCCATGCACCAGCGCGGCCTGCACCCAGTCGCGTGCGGCGCCCGTGCCGCCGGCCAGTTCCAGCACCACGTCCACGCCGGGGTCGGCGGCCAGTTGCAGCGGGTCGGTCAGCAGGCGCACGCCGGGCGCGCCGTCCAGCGCTGCAGCGGCACGCGCGGTGTTGCGCGCGGCGACCGCGACGATCTCGATGGCGCGCCCGGCGCGTGCGTTGATGAGGTCCTGGTTGCGCCGCAGCACCCGCCACACGCCGCTGCCCACGGTGCCGGTGCCGATCATGCCCACGCGCAGGGCAGGGGGCGGGGCCGGAGCGCGGCGCGCACTGGCGTGCACCTCGGGCGAGGGGCTGAGTTGGGGTTCTACGAACATGTCTTTCTCCAAACACGGGCTGCAAAAGCCCACAAAAAAAACCAGCGGCCGGGGCTGGGTTTCGTTCGGAGGGGGAAGAAGACACCAGGGGGCCGCCGGTGCGGCCACCCTGCGCGTGCGCTAGGTCGCCGCGGTGGTCATGGTGGTAATCATTCGTGCGTTCACGCCCGATGCGCAGGCCCGCGCCGCGCCGGTGGCGGGGGTGCGTGGGTCAGAGCAAAGCAGTGTGAACAGCATGCGTGCAGTGTAGCGCAGGTGACGGTGCGGCGTGCTTTACTCTTGATTTGATAGCTGCTAACGCTTGATGGACAAGCGCTATAGGCGGTTTTGGTTTGAATGCCTCGGGATGGGAATCAGCAGCCCACGGCCTGGCCGTCGCGCCGGTGGTCGGAGCCCGCGGCGTAGGCGAAGCCGGTGCCGGGCGTGGCCTCCAGCCGGCGGATGATCTGTGCGCTGCCGAATTCCAGGCTGCCGGGCGCGGCCACCTGCGGGTCGTGCCCCAGCGCGCGCAGGCCGTCGACCACGGCGGCGGGCACGGTGTGTTCCAACGTCAGCGCGCCCGCGTCGTTGATGCGCCAGCGTGGCGCGTCGGAGCAGGCCTGGGGGTTCAGGCCCTCCACGGCCTCGCGCAGCACCATCTGCACATGGCCCTGGGCCTGCATGTTGCCGCCCATCACGCCAAAGGCCATGTGGGGCTGGCCGCCGCGCGTGACGAAGGCGGGAATGATGCTGTGCATGGGCCGCTTGCCGCCCGCCACCTGGTTGGGGTGGCCCGGCGTGGTGACGAAGCCCATGCCGCGGTTGTGCAGCGCGATGCCCGTGCCCGGCACCACCACGCCCGAGCCGAAGCCCTTGAAGTTGGACTGGATGAACGACACCATGCGCCCCTCGCTGTCGGCCGTGCACAGGTACACCGTGCCGCCGCTGCCGGGCTGGCCGGCGGGGTACTGGCCGGCGCGCTGCGGGTCGATGAGCGCGGCGCGCTGGCGCAGGTAGGCCGGGTCCAGCAGCTGCGCGGAGGTGAGGCGCATGTGGTCCGGGTCGGCCACGTGCGCGTACAGGTCGGCAAAGGCCACGCGCATGGCCTCGATCTCCAGGTGCATGCGTGCGGCCGAGCCCGCTGCGGTGCTGCGGTAGGGCAGATGCTCCAGCAGGCCCAGCGCCATCAGCGCGGCGATGCCCTGGCCGTTGGGCGGGATCTCATGCACCGTGCGGTCGCCAAAGGGCACGCTGATGGGCTGCACCCATTCCACGGCGTGCGCGGCCAGGTCCTCCAGCGCCAGGCCTGCGCCGTGCTGGCGCGCGTAGTCGGCCATGGCCTGCGCCAGCCGGCCGCGGTAGAACGACGCGCCGCGCGTGCGGGCGATGTCCGCCAGCGTGTCCGCCTGGTCGGCAAAGCGCCAGATCTCGCCCGCCTGCGGCGCGCGTCCGCCGGGCGTGAAGGCCTCGAAGCCCGGCTGGCCCTTGAGGTCGATGGCCGCCTGCGCCCACTGGCGCGCGATCACCGGGCTGACGGGAAAGCCGTCGCGCGCGTGGCGGATGGCGTCGGTGAACAGGTCCTCGAAGGGCAGGGCGCCAAAGCGCTCGGACAGTGCCACCCAGCCCGCCACGCCGCCGGGCGTGGTCACCGTGTCCCAGCCGATGCGCGGCATTTGCGGCAGGTGGGCAAAGAGCTCGGCCGACCAGGCGCGCGGCGCGCGGCCCGAGGCGTTCAGCCCGTGCAGCGCGGCGCCGTCCCACACCAGCGCGAAGGCGTCGCCGCCAATCCCGTTCATCACCGGCTCCACCACCGTGAGCGTGATGGCCGCGGCCAGGGCCGCGTCGATCGCATTGCCGCCGCGCGCAAACGCCGCCGCGCCGGCCTGCGCGGCCAGCGGCTGGGAGGTGGAGACCACGTTGCGCGCCAGCACGGGCTGGCGGCCGGAGGGGTAGGGGAGTTGCCAAGTCATGGAAGCCGATCTGGAAGGGGAAGGAATGCCGGGTCGATTGTGCCGCCGTGAAGGCGCCGCCCTACTGCGTGGAATTGCGCACCATGCGGATCGCATCGAACGGGCAGCGCAGCGCACACAGCGCGCAGCCGGTGCAGCTCGGCGCGTCATGCAGCACCGAGCGTTTGGGGCCGAAGCGCTCCGGTCCCTGCATCTGCAGCGACAGCACATGCGGCGGGCACACGCCCACGCACCAGCCGCAGCCGGTGCAGCGCTGCGGGTCGATCGCGGGCAGGGCCTTGCGCGGGGCGGTCATCGGCGCAGCATGCCACGGCGGGCGCTACAGTGCGGGGCTTATGGCTGAATCCGCTGCTTCCATCACCCGCCACCTGCGCATCCACGGCCTGGTGCAGGGCGTGTACTACCGCAAATCCATGACCGAAGCCGCGCGCCGCCTGGGCGTGCAGGGCTGGGTGCGCAACCGCCAGGACGGCACCGTGGAAGCGGTGGCCAGCGGCGCTGCGCCGGCCGTGCAGGCGCTGATCGACTGGGCCCACGAGGGTCCGCCCGCCGCGCGGGTGGAGCGTGTGGAGGTGGCGCAGGCGCCCGCCTGCGACGCCCAAGGGTTTGAGCAGCGCGAGACGGTTTAAGTCAAATCGGCCTCTAGCTCTTATCCAGCAAGCGCTGGCAGCTATGAAAACAGGAGCTTGCCGGCAGTGGCCGTTCCGGCTGGGCGTCAGGCGAGCTGCCGCAGCAATTCCAGCGCGCCGGCCGGCGCCCGCTCCTTGGCGCCGTTGATGAAGTACACGAATACGTCGCGCGGCCGCTCGCCGCCGGTCCAGGTGCGCACGCCGGCAGCCCATTGCGCGATGGCCTCGGACGTGTAGCCGGTGGGGATGTCGGCTTGGCTGCGCATCAGCCGCAGGTAGGCAAAGTCGGCCTCGGCGTCGGCCATCGCAGGGAATTTCTCGGAGTCCGTGCACACCGGCACGCAGCCGTAGCGGCGTGCCAGGGCGATGAAGGCCGGCGTGGCAAAGCTCTCGTGCCGCACGTCCAGCGCATGGCGCAGGCGGCGCCCATCCACTTCGCGCGGCAGCAGCGCCAGGAAGGCCTCGAAGTCCTCTTCCTCGAACCGCTTGCTGGGCATTAATTGCCAGACGATGGGGCCGAGCTTGCCCTGCAACTGCGCAATGCCGCTGCCCACAAAGCGCGCGATCGCATCACCCGCCGTGGCCAGCACCCGGCGGTGCGTCACCCGCCGGTGGGCCTTGAGCGAGAACATGAAGCCGTCCGGTGTTTCGTCGTGCCACTTGGCGAAGGTGGCGGGCTGGAAGGTGCTGTAGAACGTGCCGTTGACCTCGATGGCCGTGAGCTGGCGGCTGGCGTAATGCAGTTCCTTGGCCTGCGCCAGGCCCGGCGGGTAGAAACTGCCGCGCCAGGGCGCGAAGGTCCAGCCGCCGATGCCGACGCGGATGTGCGGGCGGCCGGTGGCGGTGTCCACGGCAGCGCCGCTCACTGCACCAGCGTGGCGCTGAGCGTGATCTCCGGCACCGCGGCCAGCGCCTTGGACAAGGGGCAGTTGGCCTTGGCGTCGGCGGCCAGCTTCTGGAAGGTGGCCTCGTCCATACCCGGCACCTTGGCCTTCAGCGTGAGCGCGATGCGGTCGATGAGAAAACCCTCGCCCTGCTGGGTCAGACGCACGCTGGCCGTGGTGTCGACGCGCTCGGTGGCGAAGCCGGCCTTGTCCGCCGCGAACGAAAAGGCCATCGTGAAGCAGGCGGCATGCGCCGCGCCCAGGATTTCCTCGGGATTGGTGCCCTTGCGGTCGTCGCCAAAGCGGCTGGCAAAGCCATAGGGGTACTTCTGCAGCGCTTCGGTCTCGGTGCTGATCTGGCCCTGGCCGGCCTTGCCGCCGCCTTCCCAGTGAACGCTGGCCTTCTTCTCGGACATGGGAACCTCCACAGTGTGCAAAGACGCCCATGACACCACGCCGCGCGCGCGGCGCAGGTGGGCGGCCGCTGGCTTGCGGCGTGGGCCGCGTCCTACAGCGTGGTGGTCAGCCGCGGCGCTGCCGTTCGCGCGCGCCGTAGGCGCAGTAGCCGGGCTTGGGGCTTTTCTTCTGTGGATGCAGGCGGCAGGTCTCGGGCCGCTGCTCGTACACGGTGCACAGGCGCGTGGCGGCGTCCAGGAACTGGCAGTCGCCATTGGCGCGCCGGGCCAGGGTGAAGAGGGTGTTCTTGTGGTTGAAGTGGTCGATCAGCCGCGCCTTCTGCAGCCGTTTGGCGATGTGGCGGGGCTCTTCATGCTCGGCCTCGAACGCGTCCACCAGGCCCAGGCGCACCAGGTCGGACAGCTGCACCTCCAGCGGCATGGTGCAGCAGTTGGCCGCGCAGCTCTCGCACAGGCCCGCGCGGTAGCGGGTCCAGGTGTCGACGCGGTCGACGTCGACGATGGCGATGGGGGATCTCATGGCGCGGGCGTGCAGGGCTGCGGGGCCAGCGGCCGGGCCTGCGCCGCCAGCGCATGCAGCTCGTCGCCCGTGAGGCGGTAGCGGATCCATTCGCTCTGCGGGCGCGCGCCCAGGCTGTCGTACAGCGCGATGGAGGGTGTGTTCCAGTCCAGCACGCTCCACTCGAAGCGCCCGCAGTCGTGGTCCACGGCGATGCGGGCCAGTTGCCGCAGCAGCGCCATGCCTGCACCCTTGCCGCGGTGCTCTGGCGAGACGTACAGGTCTTCCAGATACAGGCCGTGGCGGCCCTGCCAGGTGGAGTAGTTGAAGAAGTACACCGCGAAGCCCACGGCGGTGCCGCCGGCCTCGCAGATCAGGCCGTGCACCTTGGGGTTGGCGCAGAACAGCGTGCGGTGCACGTGCGCGGGCGTGGCCAGCGCCTCATGCTCCGCTTTTTCATAGATCGCCAGTTCCCGCACGAAGTGCAAGATCAGATCGGTGTCGTCAATGGTGGCGGGGCGGATGGTCAAGACGGTCATAACTGCCAACGGCTTTGGTGCAGCAGAAGTTCATTAAAAACGCAATGGTGTGGAGGGCTGCAACCGATGCATTGCTGCCGGTTGCTTTTTGATAGCCATGACCTGCCATGCAGCGGTGGTGTTCTTCACGGTAGACAATAACAACTCAAGCGCTGAAATTCCTCAAAAAATGATCGATTGGGTCGCTGTAGTCTTCATCACGTTCAAGGTGCTCGTCTTCGGCACGTGCATGTTCTTTGCCATCAAATGGCATTACGACCAGGGGAACAAAGGAACGGACAGGCGCGCGCTGCTGCGCACGAGCGGCAAGGTCGTTGCCGTTTTCATGCTGGCGCTGCTGGCGGTGTTGCTCTTCACCTTCGGCCTTTCCAGGATGCTCGGTATGGATTTGCGCCTTCCGTGAGGGCTGCGACGGGCCTGGTCGTCTGAACTCAATCGCGATCTGGCGCGCCCAGAGGAAATAAGGGCCGGTAGGGCCTTGCCTCGCGCACTGCGCGGGCGAACGAGGGGCGATCGAGCAGACGAGCTCGATAGGCGCGAACATGAGGCAGTGACAGCGAAATCGGATGCGTCCAATCAGCGTAGAACAGCGCAGGGCCGGCAGCGCAGTCCGCGAGGGAGAAGGTTGTGCCGGCGGCCCACTTCTTGTCCGCGAGGTGTGCTTCGAGCCACGTGTAGGCTCGCTCGAGAAGTTCTTGAGCCCGGGTGTGAAAGTACTCGCGCTGCCCCGCATCGCCGGTGAGGGCGGCACTCACCGCGCCTTGCACCGGCGACATCACGTGCAGGTCGAAGAACCGGTCGAGAAAGCGCACCTCCAGGGCGGCCATTGGGTTCGTAGGGAGCAGGCTGATGGGCCCGGGATGCGTGAGTTGCAGATATTCGATGATGATGCTTGTTTCCCTGATCGCGCGATCGCCGTCCACTAGCAGCGGGAACTTCGCCATCGGCCAGCGCCGCAGCCACTCCTGCGCGTTGTGCGGGTGCTCCGCGTCGATGCATCGGAACTCGAAGGGAACATGGTTCTCGTACAGCGCGATCAGCGCCTTCTGTGTGTACGAAGAAAATGGATGGCCGTAGAGAGTGAGCGACATGGACACCGCCTTTGAGTGGTTGCATTGTGCAAGTGGTTTGACTCTATCGGAATCCACTTGCACAATGCAAGTCATTTCTAGGGGTGCGCGTGAAACAGCATGGTCGATCCGGATGCCCGATCAACCTCACGCTCGAGCAGCTGGGTGATCGCTGGAGCCTCATCGTCATCCGTGATGTGATGTTCGGGAACCGGCGTAGCTATGGGGAACTCCTGCAAAACAGCGAGGAAGGCATTGCTTCGAACATTCTTGCGGACAGGTTGAAGCGGCTCACGGCCACTGGGCTCCTGGATCGGCAGAACGACCCGAATCACCGGCAGAAGGGCATCTACAGTTTGACGGAATCATCCATCCAGCTCGTGCCGCTGCTTGCGCATATGGCTGCATGGGGGCGGCGGCACACGCATCCGAGCAGGGAGTTATCCGTGCGCGCAGAAATCCTGGAAAAAGGCGGGCCTGCGCTGTGGGACGCGTTCATGGCCGAACTGCGTCACCTCCATCTTGGAGCGGCACCTCCGGCGCGCTCCGTGTTCGATGAACTTCAGGCCGCGTACCTGAAAGCGATCCAATCGCGTAAGAAGGCCTGAGGCCTCGAAACCCCACAAATCAGACGTCGATGTTGCCCGCGCGCAGCGCGTTGGTTTCGATGAAGTCGCGGCGCGGCTCGACCTCGTCGCCCATCAGCATGGTGAACACGCGATCGGCCTCGATGGCGTCGTCGATCTGCACGCGCAGCAGGCGGCGCACCTCGGGATCCATGGTGGTTTCCCACAGCTGCTCGGGGTTCATCTCGCCCAGGCCCTTGTAGCGCTGGCGGCTGGTGGTGCGCTCGGCTTCGCTGATCAGCCAGGCCATGGCCTGGCGGAAGTCGCCCACCTTTTCCTCCTTGGCCTTCTCGCCCTCGCCACGCGTGACCTTGGCGCCTTCCTGGATCAGCCCGCGGAAGCTCTCGGCGGCCTGGGCCAGGGCGGCGTAGTCGTCGCCGGCCACGAAGTCCTGCGTGATCAGGCTGCTCTTGATGTTGCCATGGTGGTGGCGGCTGATGCGCAGGATGGGCTTGTCGGTGCGCGGGTCGATCTCGCCCGCCACATCGGCGGGCACGCCGTTGGTGTTGAGCTCGCGCAGCTTGGCCTGCAACTGCACGGCACTGGCCTCGGCGTCCTGCAGGGTGTCCAGGTTGAAGACCACGCCGTCGGCCACGGCGCGCAGCGCCTCGGCATCCATGAAGGCGGACAGGCGCGCGATCACCTGCTCGGCATGCTGGTGCGTGCGTGCCAGCTGGGCCAGTTCGTCGCCGGCCAGCGTGCGGGGCTGGTTGCCGCCGGTGGTGATGCTGGCGTGGTTCAGCGCCACGCGCAGCAGGAAGGTGTCCAGCGCCGCGGCGTCTTTCAGGTACAGCTCTTCCTTGCCGTTCTTCACCTTGTACAGCGGCGGCTGGGCGATGTAGATGTGGCCGCGCTCCACCAGCTCGGGCATCTGGCGGTAGAAGAAGGTCAACAGCAGCGTGCGGATGTGGGCGCCGTCCACGTCCGCGTCGGTCATGATGATGATGCGGTGGTAACGCAGCTTGGCCACGTCGAAGTCGTCAGCGCCGCTCTTGCCCGATTCCACGGCGGCCTTGCCGATGCCGGTGCCCAGGGCGGTGATGAGGGTGACGATTTCGTTGCTGGACAGCAGCTTCTCGTAGCGTGCCTTCTCCACGTTCAGGATCTTGCCGCGCAGCGGCAGGATGGCCTGGAACTTGCGATCGCGCCCCTGCTTGGCGGAGCCGCCGGCGGAGTCGCCCTCGACGATGTAGATCTCGCACAGCGCCGGGTCTTTTTCCTGGCAGTCGGCCAGCTTGCCGGGCAGGCCCATGCCGTCCAGCACGCCTTTGCGGCGTGTCATCTCGCGTGCCTTGCGCGCGGCCTCGCGGGCGCGCGCGGCCTCGACGATCTTGCCGCAGAGGATCTTCGCGTCGTTCGGTTTTTCTTCCAGATAGTCGGTGAGCGCCTTGGCGACGATGTCCTCGACCGGCGCGCGCACTTCGGAGCTGACCAGCTTGTCCTTGGTCTGGCTGCTGAACTTGGGTTCGGGCACCTTCACGCTCAGGACGCAGCACAGGCCTTCGCGCATGTCGTCGCCGCTGACCTCGACCTTGGCCTTCTTGGCCAGCTCGTTCTGCTCGATGTACTTGCCGATCACGCGCGTCATCGCCGCGCGCAGGCCGGTCAGGTGCGTGCCGCCATCACGCTGCGGGATGTTGTTGGTGAAACAGAGGACTTGCTCGTTGTAGCCGTCGTTCCACTGCATGGCCACTTCGACGCCAATCTCGGTGCCGGGGATGCCGCCGTAGGTCTCGGCCGGGCGCGCGCCCGTGGCGTGGAAGGCCGTGGGGTGCAGCACCTTCTTGGTGCCGTTGATGAATTCCACAAAGCCCTTGACGCCACCGGCACCCGAGAAGTCATCTTCCTTGCCGGTGCGCTCGTCGATCAGGCGGATGCGCACGCCGTTGTTCAGGAAGGACAGTTCGCGCAGGCGCTTGGCCAGGATCTCGTAATGGAAGTCGCTGTTCTCCTTGAAGATTTCGGTGTCGGGCAGAAAGCGCACCTCAGTGCCGCGCTTTTCCGAGGGGCCGATGACCTTCATGGGCGAGACCTCGAAGCCATCCACGATCTCGATGAGACGGTTCTGCACCACGCCCTTGGAGAACTCCAGCTGGTGCGTCTGCCCGTCGCGGCGCACGGTCAGGCGCAGCTTCTTGGACAGCGCGTTCACGCAGGACACGCCCACGCCGTGCAGGCCGCCCGAGACCTTGTAGCTGTTCTGGTTGAACTTGCCGCCGGCGTGCAGCTCGGTCAGGGCGATCTCGGCGGCCGAGCGCTTGGGCTCGTGCTTGTCGTCCATCTTCACGCCGGTGGGAATGCCGCGGCCGTTGTCCACCACGCTGATGGAGTTGTCGGTGTGGATGGTGACGACGATGTCGTCGCAGTGGCCGGCCAGGGCCTCGTCGATGGAGTTGTCCACCACCTCGAAGACCAGGTGGTGCAGGCCGGTGCCGTCGGACGTATCGCCGATGTACATGCCCGGACGCTTGCGCACGGCCTCCAGGCCCTCCAGGATCTGGATGGCGCCCTCGCCGTAGCCGTCGCTGCCGGCGACCGATGCGACGGGCTGCTCGGCCGGGGCGGAAATGGGCTGTTCGGGGGCGGGCTGCGATTGCTCTGCGGTCATGAAAGGGCTGCCTTCGGTCCAGGCGCACCGGCACGGCGTGCCGGCGGCCTTATAGGAATCAAATGTGCCGCTAGCGCCCGTCCATCAAGCGCTAGCAGCTATCAAAATAATAGTGTGTCAGATGCGCATGGGCATCACGACGTACTTGAAGTGCTCGTTGTCGGGGATGGTCATCAACGCGGAGCTGTTGCCATCGGCCAGGTCGACCTTCACCATGTCCTGGCCCATGTTGGCCAGGGCGTCGATGAGGTAGCTGACGTTGAAGCCGATCTCGATGGCGTCACCGCCGTAGTCGATGTCCAGCTCGTCCACCGCCTCTTCCTGCTCGGCGTTGTTCGACGCCACACGCAGCAGGCCGGGTTCAATGTTCAGGCGCACGCCCTTGAACTTGTCGCTGGTCATGATGGCCGTGCGCTGCAGGCTGGCCAGCAGCGGGGCGCGGCCCAGGGTCACGCTGTTGTGGTGGTTCTTGGGAATCACGCGGTTGTAGTCGGGGAACTTGCCTTCCACCAGCTTGGTGACGAACTCCATGCCGCCGAAGCTGAACTTGGCCTGGTTGTTGGCGAACTGCATCTCGATGGCGCCGTCGGCGTCCGACAGCAGACGCTGCAACTCCAGCACGGTCTTGCGCGGCAAGATGACCTCCTGCTTGGGCACTTCCACGTCCAGCTGCGCGCTGGCGAATGCCAGGCGGTGGCCGTCGGTGGCGACCAGCGAGAGCGTAGTGCCCTCGGCCACGAACAGGATGCCGTTCAGGTAGTAGCGGATGTCCTGCACCGCCATGGCGAACGACACCTGCCCCAGCAGGCTCTTCAGGACCTTCTGCGGCACGCTGAACGCGGGGCCGAAGCTGGCGGCTTCCTGCACCAGCGGGAAGTCCTCGGCCGGCAGCGTCTGCAGCGTGAAGCGGCTCTTGCCGCCCTTCAGGATCAGCTTGGACTGGCTGGACTCCAGGCTCACCGTCTGGTCGGAGGGCATGGTCTTCAGGATGTCGATGAGCTTGCGCGCACCCACCGTGGTGGTGAAGTCGCCCGTGTCGCCGCCCAGCTCGGCCGTGGTGCGGATCTGGATCTCCAGGTCGCTGGTGGTGAGCTGGATGGCATTGCCCGTCTTGCGCAGCAGCACATTGGCCAGGATGGGCAGCGTGTGGCGGCGCTCGACGATGCCGGCAACCGATTGCAGAACGGCGAGAACCTTGTCTTGTGTGGCCTTCAGGACAATCATGTCGTCAACCTTTGGTGGTTTTTGGGGATAGGTGCGCAGACGGCGGCATGGGCAGTGCCCCCTCCCGGGCCGTCCAACGCGCCATTTTGCCCGCGAACGGGCGTGCTTTTGCGGGGGGGCGGTCCTTTTCGCTCCATGGGGCGCGTCAACCCTTCAGCGTCTGCTCCAGCACGTGCAGCTGCTGGTTGAGTTCGGTGAGCTGCTGGCGTTCGGCGCCAATCTTGCGCACCGCGTGCAGCACCGTGGTGTGGTCGCGCCCGCCGAACAGCTCGCCGATCTCGGGCAGGCTCTTTTGCGTGAGCTCCTTGGCCAGGTACATGGCGATCTGCCGCGGGCGGGCGATGCTGGCCGGGCGCTTCTTGCTGTACATGTCCGCGACCTTGATCTTGTAATAGTCGGCCACGGTCTTCTGGATGTTTTCCACCGAGATCTGCCGGTTTTGGATCGACAGCAGGTCGCGCAGCGCTTCTCGCGCGAGTTGGATGGAAACTTCCTTCTGGTTGAAGCGGCTGTAGGCCAGGATCTTGCGCAGCGCGCCTTCGAGTTCACGCACGTTGGAGCGCACATTCTTGGCCACGAAGAAGGCCACCTCTTCGGGCATCTCCGACCCTTCGGCGCGCGCCTTGTTGATCAGGATGGCCACGCGCATTTCCAGCTCGGGCGGCTCGATCGCCACCGTCAGCCCAGAGTCGAAGCGCGAGACCAGCCGCTCGTGGATGTTGGCCAGACCCTTGGGATAGGTGTCCGAAGTCATCACGATGTGGCTCTTCTTGGCCAGCAGCGCCTCGAAGGCGTTGAAGAATTCTTCCTGCGTGCGGTCCTTGTTGGCAAAGAATTGCACGTCGTCGATCAACAGCAGATCGAGCGAGTGGTAGCGCTCCTTGAAGTCGTCGAAGGTACGGCGCTGGTATGACTTGACCACATCCGAGACGAACTGCTCCGCATGGATGTAGAGAACCTTCGCGTCGGGCCGGTCCTGCAGGAGCTTG
Source organism: Diaphorobacter nitroreducens (assembly GCA_003755025.1). Lineage (GTDB taxonomy): Bacteria > Pseudomonadota > Gammaproteobacteria > Burkholderiales > Burkholderiaceae_C > Diaphorobacter > Diaphorobacter nitroreducens. The sequence continues at coordinate 305,078 of RJVL01000002.1, forward strand.
TTGCCCACGGCATGTACCAGGTGGGTCTTGCCCAAGCCCACGCCGCCATAGATGAACAGCGGGTTGTACAGGTGGCCGGGCGAGCCGGCCACGTGCATCGCCGCCGAGCGCGCCATGCGGTTGGCCGTGCCCTCCACCAACGTCTCGAAGGTCAACGCCGGGTTCAGGCGCGTGCGGAAGGCGCCGGCAGGCGCCTCGTCGGCGGTGGGGTGGGCGGACGGTGCATCGCCGGTGGCGGGGGTGTCTGGCGCTGTGGGACGGACGTAAGTCCTGACAACGGATTCCCGCTGAGCAAGCGCTAACTCCAATGTGACCGGTTGGCCGTACAGACCTTCCAGCAGGGCCGAGATGCGGCCGGCATACTGCGCGCGGATCCAGTCGAGCTTGAAGCGGTTGGCCACCAGCAGGGTGACCTTGGAAAAATCGGGGGCGACCTGGGCCACCAGGGGCTTGATCCAGGTGTTGAATTGCTGTTCCGGGAGGTCTTGCGCCAGTTGCTCGGCGCAGGCCTGCCACAGACCCTGGCCGGCGCTGGCGCCGTCGCTGTCGTGGCTGGAGGAGTGAAGTCCCTCGTTCATTTCAGGTGATTCTTGTTGTGGATAGGAGGAACGGTACAAGGCCCGCGATTCTAGCTTGTCAAGGAGTTATCCACAATCTGAGCGAGGCGGTAAGGGGGCATGCGCGGCCCTACATGCACCGGATCGCGAAGTAGGCCGATACGCCCCAGGCATTGCCAGGATTCACCGAGCCTGCAATAATCCGCGGTTTCCCTGAATGGTGTTCAGGGTGATCAAGCCCGGGCGGCTGCTTTTCGCGCATTCCATGCAGGATGCAGCAGGCCCGGCGGGTGTTGCCGATCGAAGCCGCGCCCGTAACTGAACCTTCAAGGATTGAGAACATGAAACGTACTTACCAGCCCTCCAAGACGCGCCGTGCGCGCACCCATGGCTTCCTCGTGCGCATGAAGACGCGCGGCGGGCGTGCCGTCATCAACGCTCGCCGCGCCAAGGGCCGCAAGCGTCTGGCCGTCTGAGGCCGGGCCGCTCGGCTTTCGGCCGCTTACGGGTTTGCACCGCCAGTTCCCTGCCGGGGACGCTGCACCCATGCATCGGCTGAAAACGCGCCCCCAGTTCCAGGCAGCCATGGCGGGAGGCACCGTCTCCCGCACGGCGCACTTCGCATTGCACCGGCTGGGTTTGCCGCCGGTGGCAATCGATGGAGTTCCGCCAGCCACAGGGCCCGATTCCTCGCCGCAGGCGCAGGGATCGCAGGCCCTGTTTCTCGTTGGGGGGCAGGCGGGCGGCGTGTGGCTGGGCGCCATGGTGCCCAAGCGCTGGGCCCGCCGCGCAGTCACGCGCAACACCATCAAGCGCCAGATCTACGCCGTGGCCAGCGGATTCGAGGCGCGCATGCCCAGCGGCGCGCACGTGGTGCGCCTGCGCATGGGCTTTGATCGCAAGCAGTTCGTGAGCGCCACCTCCGAGGCTTTGAAGCAGGCCGTGCGCGCCGAACTGGAACAGCTCTTTGCCGCGGCCGAACGCCGCAGTAAGGCGGCCGCGACAGGGGTGCGACCATGATGCGCGCGCTGCTCATGGGGCTGGTGCGCGGCTACCGGCTGCTGCTAAGTCCCTGGATCGGGTCGGCCTGTCGCTTCGAGCCCACCTGCTCGGTGTACTCTCTGCAGGCGCTGGAGCAACATGGTGCCGCGGCCGGCAGCCACCTGACCGTGCGCCGCCTGGCGCGCTGCCATCCCTGGTGCGAGGGCGGGCTGGACCCCGTGCCGCAGGAGCTGCCGCGCGGCATGCGCCTGTTTTCACGGCTCACGCCTTCCGACGACACTCCCTCTTCCTCACGTAAGAAGACTTCATGAACGACATCCGCCGCACCATCCTGTGGGTGATCTTTGGCTTTTCCATGGTTCTGCTGTGGGACAAGTGGCAGATCCACAACGGCAACAAGGCCACCTTCTTCCCCACGCCGCCGGCGCAGACGGCCAGCACGCCCGCGGTAGCGGCCTCCGGCGCTGGCGCTGCCGACGTGCCGGTGGCCGCCGCCAGCGCCACGCCGGGCGCGGCGCCGCAGCCGCCCGCAGGCGCCAGCGTGCCGCCTGCCGCCATCCCGCGCGAGCGGGTGACCGTGAGCACCGACGTGCTGCGCCTGAGCTTTGACTCCGAAGGCGGTTCGCTGGTCCACGGAGAGCTGCTGCAGTATCCCGAGATGGAGGACAAGACCAAGCCCTTCCTGCTGCTGGACGAGAGCGCTTCGCGTGTCTATGTCGCGCAGACGGGCCTCATCGGCAACGGTGCCGGCGGCGCATTCCCCACGCACAAGACCCCCATGGCGGTCGTGCCCGGTCCGCGCGAACTGCAGGACGGCCAGAACGAGCTGACCGTGCGCTTCGAATCGGCCGACATGGGCGGCGTGAAGCTGGTCAAGACCTGGACGCTCAAGCGCGGCGCCTACGACGTGGCCGTGAAGCATGAGGTGGTCAACACGGGCACGGCCCCGGTATCGCCCCAGCTGTACCTGCAGCTGGCGCGCGATGGCAACAAGCCGGCGGGCGAGTCGTCGTTCTACTCCACGTTCACCGGTCCGGCCGTGTACACCGAGGCGAAGAAATACCACAAGGTGGAATTCAAGGACATCGAGAACGGCAAGGCCGAGATCGACAAGTCTTCCAGCAACGGCTATGTGGCCATGGTGCAGCACTACTTCGCCACCGCGTGGCTGCTGGGCGATGGCGTGCAGCGCGACAACTTCGTGCGCAAGGTGGACACCAACCTGTACTCGGTGGGCATGATCACGCCGCTGGGCGAGATCGCCCCCGGCCAGTCGAAGGCCGTGGACGCGCGCCTGTTCGCCGGCCCGCAGATCGAGACGCTGCTGGAAAAGCTGGCCCCGGGCCTGGAGCTGGTCAAGGACTATGGCTGGCTCACCATCCTGGCCAAGCCGCTGTACTGGCTGCTGGACCAGTTGCACAAGGTGATCGCCAACTGGGGCTGGTCCATCGTGGCGCTGGTGTTCCTGCTGAAGATCGCGTTCTACTGGCTCAACGCCAAGGCCTACGCCAGCATGGCCAAGATGAAGGCCATCAACCCGCGCATCATGGAAATGCGCGAGCGCCTCAAGGACAAGCCCCAGCAGATGCAGCAGGAGATGATGCGCATCTACCGCGAGGAGAAGGTCAACCCCATGGGCGGCTGCCTGCCCATCATGATCCAGATCCCGGTGTTCATTGCGCTGTACTGGGTGCTGCTGTCCAGCGTGGAGATGCGCAATGCGCCGTGGATCGGCTGGATCAAGGACCTGTCCTCGCCCGACCCATTCTTCATCCTGCCGCTCCTGATGACGCTCTCTTCGCTGCTGCAGACCGCGCTGAACCCCGCGCCGCCGGACCCGATGCAGGCCAAGATGATGTGGCTGATGCCGCTGATGTTCAGCGTGATGTTCTTCTTCTTCCCGGCCGGCCTGGTGCTGTACTGGCTGACGAACAACATTCTGTCGATCGCGCAGCAGTGGATCATCAACACCCGCATGGGCGTGCCGCCGCAGTTCAACCTGCCCAAGTTCCGCTGACGGAGCGCGGCCTTCCCGGCCGCAATCCCCTGCTCCCCGCAACGGCCGCTCAGCGGCCGTTGTTGTTTTCGGTACGATGATTGCTACTACGTGATCCGGTAGTAACCATCAACACACAGGAGCCAGACGGATGATTCAACGTACCACCTTCAAACTGGGCTTGCTGGGGGCCGCCGTGCTCGTGGCCATGGGCACCGCCCACGCCGCCACCATGCGCTGGGCCGGCGCCAACGACATCCTCACCGTGGACCCCCACGCGCAGAACCACCAGACCACGCACGCCTTCCTGCAGCAGGTGTACGAGAGCCTGGTGCGCTATGACGACAAGTACCAGATCGAGCCCGCGCTGGCCACCAAGTGGACGCAGGTCTCCCCCACACAGGTGCGTTTTGAACTGCGCAAGGGCGTGAAATTCCATGATGGTGCGCCATTCACGGCCGATGACGTGGTGTTCTCGCTCACGCGTGCCGGCACGGCGCCGTCCAACATGATGTCCGCGGTGCAGAGCGTCAAGGAAGTCAAGAAGGTGGACGAGCACACGGTGGACGTGTTCCTCAAGGGCCCCAATCCCATCCTGCTGCGCGAGCTGACCGAGGCGCGCATCATGAACAAGGCCTGGGCCGAGAAACACAACTCGGTGAAGTCGCAAGACTACGCGGGCAAGGAAGAGAACTACGCCTCGCGCAACGCCAACGGCACGGGCCCCTTCGTCATGGTGGGCTGGCAGCCGGACGTGAAGGTCACGCTCAAGAAGAACCCCAACTGGTGGGACAAGCCCAAGGGCAACATCGACGAGGTGGTGTTCACCCCCATCAAGTCGGCCGCCACGCGCTCGGCCGCGCTGATCTCGGGGCAGGTGGACTTCGTGGTCGACCCGCCGCCGCAGGATCTGGCGCGCATGAAGGCCAACCCCGACATCAAGCTCATCGAAGGGGCCGAGAACCGCACCATCTACCTGGGCCTGGACCAGTTCCGCGACGAGCTGCCCGGCGCCGGCACGGCCGGCAAGAACCCGCTCAAGGACAAGCGCGTGCGCCAAGCGCTGTACCAGGCCATCGACTCTGCGGGCCTGCACAGCCGCACCATGCGCAACCTGTCGGTGCCTGCGGGCACCATGATCGCTCCCATGGTGCATGGCTGGACCAAGCAACTTGACGAGCGTGCCGCCAAGTACGACGTGGAGGCCGCCAAGAAGCTGCTGGCCGACGCCGGCTACCCGAACGGCTTCTCGCTCAAGCTCGACTGCCCGAATGACCGCTACGTGAATGACGAGGCCATCTGCCAGGCCGTCACCGCCATGTGGACGCGCATCGGCGTCAAGACCAACCTGCAAACTGCGCCCATGGCGCAGTTCGTCACCCGCGTGATGAACAACGACGTGAGCGCCTACCTGTTCGGCTGGGGCGTGGCCACGTTCGACGCGCTGTATTCGCTGGACTCGCTGATGTCCACCAAGGACGGCAAGACCTCGGCTGGCGTCTACAACGGCGGGCGCTTTTCCGACGCCAAGCTCGACGGCATGATCCAGCAGATCAAGGTCGAGATGGATGCCCCCAAGCGCGACGCGCTGATCAACGACGCGCTCAAGCTGGTCAAGGACGAGTACTACTACCTGCCGCTGCACCACCAGATCCGCCCCTGGGCGATGCGCAAGAACGTGGACACGCCGCATCGCGCGGACGATCGCCCCATGCCCGCGTGGACGACCATCAAGTGATCGCGGCAAGTCGAAGGCCTTAAAAACGATAGCTGGCAGCGCTTGGCTACAAAGGTTTTCAGATACAAAAACCCCTGAAACCGACGTTGGACAAGCGCAAGCAGCTATCAAAATATGCGTTACCCACGCCCCAGGCCCGCCCCGCGCGGGCCTTCTTCATGGCGCCGGGCGGGGCGCGGCTATCATGCGCTGCCCCTCTCCACCGCACCTGTAAGCCCATGCTGCCGCGCCATTCCGACCCCATCGTTGCCATTGCCACCGCGCCGGGGCGCGGCGCGGTCGGCATCGTGCGGGTCTCGGGCAAGCAGATCGGTGCACTGGTGCAGGCGCTGTGCGGCCGCGCGCTCAAGCCGCGCGAGGCCACCTACCTGCCGTTTCGGGATGCCGCGGGCCAGGCCATCGACCAGGGGCTGGCGCTGTACTTTCCCGCGCCGCACAGCTACACCGGCGAGGACGTGCTGGAGCTGCAGGCCCATGGCGGCCCCGTGGTGCTGCAGCTGCTGCTGGCGCGCTGCCTGGAGGCGGCCACGGGCGGCGTGCTGGACCGCCTGCGGCTGGCCGAGCCCGGCGAGTTCACCGAGCGCGCCTTCCTCAACAACAAGATCGACCTGGCCCAGGCCGAGGCGATCGCCGACCTGATCGACGCCAGCACGGAGGCGGCCGCGCGCGGCGCCAGCCGTTCGCTGTCGGGCGATTTCTCGCGCGAGATCCACACGCTGCGCGACGCGCTGGTGCACCTGCGCATGCTGGTGGAGGCGACGCTGGACTTTCCTGAAGAGGAAATCGACTTCCTGCGCAAGGCAGACGCGCGCGGGCAGCTATCGAATTTGCAGCAATCGCTGGCCCGCGTGATGCAGCGTGCCAGCCAGGGCGCGTTGCTGCGCGAGGGCATCAAGGTGGTGATCGCCGGGCAGCCCAACGCGGGCAAGAGCTCGCTGCTGAACGCGCTGGCAGGGGCGGAACTGGCCATCGTCACGCCGATCGCCGGCACCACGCGCGACAAGGTGCAGCAGACCATCCAGATCGAGGGCGTGCCACTGCACGTGATCGACACGGCGGGCCTGCGCGAAAGCGACGACGAGGTCGAGCGCATCGGCATCGCCCGCGCCTGGGACGAGATCGCGGGCGCCGACGCGGTGCTGTTCCTGCACGACCTCACGCGCTGGGGCAGTGCGCAGTACCAGGACGACGACACCGCCATTGCGCACACGCTCTCCACCCGGCTGCCCGCGGGCGTGCCGGTGGTCGACGTCTGGAACAAGGCCGACGCCGCCCCGCAGGCGGCGGCGCCTGCGCGCGAGGGTGAGAGCCAGGCGGTGCTGCTGTCCGCGCGCACCGGCCAGGGGCTGGATACGCTGCGTCGGCAATTGCTGCAAATCGCGGGTTGGCAGTCGGCTGCGGAGGGCGTGTACATCGCCCGCGCGCGCCACATCGAAGCCTTGCGCGCCGTGGACGCCCACCTCATGGAGGCGGCCGCGCAGCTGGAAAGCGACGGGCCGGCGCTGGACCTGCTGGCCGAGGAGCTGCGCCTGGCGCAAAACGCCCTCAACACCATCACGGGCGAGTTCACGTCCGACGATCTGCTCGGTGTCATCTTCTCCAGCTTCTGCATCGGCAAATAGCCGGCGCGGCGGGCGCGCAACGCCATGTGTAAGTAAGGGTAATGAGTGCTTGTGCAGATGACGGCGGCGCGTTACCGTTCGCGCCCGATGAATGCCATCACCGCTCCCTCCTCCAAAGTCGACCTTTCGGGTCTGATCCAGGCCATCACCCACGCGACGGCGGACGACAGCATGAACAACGTGCTCACCGCCGAGCAGTGGGATTGGCTGTCCGCCTACCTGTTGCCCATCAGCATCCCCTCGGGACAGGTGCTGTTCGCCAAGGGCACCAACGACCGCACCTTGTACCTGGTGGAAAGCGGCTCGCTCAGCGTGCACTTTGAGGACGAGAAGCAGCGGCTGCGCCTGGCCATCGTCGGCCCCGGCTCGATGGTGGGCGAGGGGGCGTTCTTTTCCCATCAGCCCCGCAGCGCCACGGTGCAGGCGGGCGCACCGAGCAAGCTCTGGAGCCTGCCCGCTCTGCGCTTTACGGAACTTTGCAATCGCCAACCGGCGGTAGCGCTGCACTTGGCGATGGCGGCCGGCGCCGTGCTGGCCAAGCGCCTGGGCAACCGCCGCCGCCGCATCGCGGCGACCTGAGCACGGCGCGCGAGCGCCACGCTTTGTGACCACAGCGCCCATCGCGGCGCGGCCGATCCTGCAACTGTCACGCCTCGGCCGAGGCGCGCGCAGTACACTTGCCGACGTTTTTTGAGCGCTTCTTCGCGAAGGCAAGCATGTCATTGTTCAGCTGGTTCACCCGCAAATCCAAGCCTCCGGTCGCGCGTGCGCGCCCGGCACCCGCCGCTACCCAGGCCAATGGCGCGGCCCCGGCGCATGCAGGCAAACCCCTGCTGGAGCCGCAACCCGCCGCGGCCCCCGAGCCCGCCACGGGCCGCAAGAACGAACGCATGGAGCGCCGCGAGCTGCTGTACACCGTGGTGCGTGACGCCATGGTGCGTGCCGGCGTGCTGTCGGCGGGGTACAAGTTCAAGGTGCTGTCGCTGGACCAGCGTGGGGCGCAGTTCCTGGTGATGATGGACTTGGCGCCGGAGTATGGGCGGGACATGGCGCGGCTGGGCGAAATCGAAACCCTGGTGACGCAGACCGCTCGTTCTCGTTTCGACATCCTGGTGACTGCCGTGTATTGGCGCACCAACGACCAGATCAGCACGGGCGTGCAGGTGCGCACCCCGGCGGCCCAGGCGCCCGCGCCGCAGGCTTCTGCCGCCCCCGCATCGCCCATCATTTCCGGGACGCCCCGGCCCGCGGCTGCCGCTACGCAGGGAGCGGCACTACCCTCGCGTCCAGCGCCGCTGGTGCCACCCGCGCCCGCGCGCGCGGCGCCGCGGTTCGAGCCCATCGAGGCCGACGAGGTGGCGGCGTTCAAGCAGGCGCTCACCAGCGCTGTGGCGCGTGCGCCCGCGGCCGCGCCGGCCCTGGGCGTTACCACGCGCAGCGGCCCGCTGCTGCCGCCAAGCCCCGCGCCCACGGGGTTCGAGGACACTGTCATGCCGGGGCAGGACGGCCGGTCGTCCGACCTCAGCTCCACGCAATACGGCGACCTGCGCTGAAGAACCGGCTGCGGGGACTGCGGCAGCCCAGCGGTCTAGTGGCCGCTGAAGTCCACCAGCGTGTACAGCGGCAGTCCGCTGGCACGCAGGCGTGCCGAGCCGCCGAGTTCCGGTAAATCCACGATGGCGGCGCCTTCCATGACGGTCGCGCCCAGTTTTTCCAGCAGTTTCTTGCCGGCCATCATCGTGCCGCCGGTGGCGATCAGGTCGTCGATCAGCAGCACCCGGTCGCCGGGCTGGACCGCGTCCGCGTGCAGTTCCACGGTCGCGCTGCCGTACTCGAGTTCGTAGGTTTCCTCGACGGTGGTGAAAGGCAGCTTGCCCTTCTTGCGGATGGGAACGAAGCCCACATTCAACTCATAGGCCACCACCGCGCCCAGGATGAAGCCGCGGGCGTCCAGTCCGGCCACCACGTCGGGGCGCAGCGCGCGGTCCATGTAGCGGTGCACGAAGGCGTCGATCAGCACGCGGAACACTTTGGGGTTTTGCAGCAGGGGCGTGATGTCGCGGAACTGCACCCCCGGCGCTGGCCAGTCAGGGACGGTGCGGATGTGCTGGCGCAGGTAGTCGTTGACGCTAAGGGCTGTCATGGGTGGGGCAAAAGAGAGAACGATTCGGATGTGCAGACCCTGCCGGGCACCGCCAGGGCGCACAGTGTAATCAGCCGCGCAGCAGCTTCTCCTCTGCCAGGCCCAGGGCGGTGGGATGGCCGGACAGCACCAGCGTGTCGCCTTCGGCCAGGGGCGTGCGGTCGTCGGGCGGGGACATGGCGCCGCTGGCGCGACGCACGTTGACCAGACGCACGCCGATGCCATGCAGGGGCAGGTCGGCCAGCGGCTTCCCCACCACGGCGGCGCCCGCGGGCAGGGACAGGGAGTACAGCCGCTCCTGGTCGCGTTCGGACGGCGTGTCGTCGTCCGCCCCGTGGAAGTAGCCGCGCAGCAGGCCGTAACGTGCATCGCGCTGGTCTTGCACCAGGCGCAGCACGCGGCGCATGGGCACGCCCACCAACGCCAGTGCGTGGCTGGCCAGCATCAGCGAGCCCTCGATGGCCTCGGGCACCACCTCGGTGGCGCCGGCCTCCTGCAATTTCTCCAGTTGAGAGTCGTCCTGGGTGCGCACGACCACGGGGAGCTGTGGCGCGTGGGTGCGCGCATGGTGAATCACCTTGAGCGCGGCGGGAGTGTCCAGGTAGGTGACGACCAGGGCGGCCGCACGCGCCAGGCCCGCTGCCTTGAGCGCCTGCAGGCGCGTGGCGTCGCCGAACACGACCGAGTTGCCCGCGGCGGCGGCCTGCCGCACGCGGTCGGGGTCCAGGTCCAGCGCCATGTAGGCGATGCCTTCGCGCTCCAGCATGCGTGCCAGGTTCTGCCCCGAGCGGCCGTAGCCGCAGATCAGCACGTGCCCGCTGGTGTTGATGGCCTGGCGCGCGATGGTGGTCACCTGCAGCGACTGCTGCAGCCAGTCGCTGGCCACCAGCTTCATGACGATGCGGTTGCTGTACTGGATGAGGAATGGCGTAGCCAGCATGGACAGCACCATGGCCGCCAGCACCGGGTTCATCAGTGCGGGCTGCAGCAGGCCGTGGACCTGCATGAGCGACAGCAGCACGAAGCTGAACTCCCCTGCTTGCGCCACGTACAGCGCGGTGCGCAGCGATACGCCCGTTGTCGTTCCCAACCCGCGGGCCAGCGCGACGATGATGGCCGTCTTGATCAGCAGCGGCGCGGCCAGCAACACGAGCACCAGCGACCAACGCTCCACCAGCACGTGCCAGTCGAGCATCATGCCCACCGTGATGAAGAACAACCCCAGCAGCACGTCGTGGAAGGGGCGGATGTCGGTGCCCACCTGGTGCCGGTATTCGGTCTCGGACACCAGCACGCCGGCGATGAAGGCGCCCAGGGCCAGCGAGAGGCCTGCCAGTTCGGTCAGCCAGGCCAGCCCCAGCGTGACCAGCAGCAGGTTGAGCATGAACAGTTCGTCGCTCTTGCGCCGCGCCACCTGCGTGAGCCACCAGCGCATCACGCGTTGGCCGCCAACCAGCAGTACCGCCACGAGTACTGTGGCCTTCAGCAGGGCGACCGCCAGCGCCGTCAGCAGTTGCTCGGGCTCGGACCCCAGCGCAGGCACCAGCACCAGCATGGGAACCACGGCCAAATCCTGGAACAGTAGGATGCCCAACACCCTGCGCCCATGCTCGCTCTCCAGCTCGCCGCGCTCGGACATCAGCTTCACGACGATCGCTGTACTGCTCATCGCCAGCGTTCCGCCCAGCGCCAGTGCGGTCTGCCAGCCCATGTCCCACACGCCGCCGGTCAGCCGCGCCAGCAGCAGCAACCATGCGGAGAAGGCCGCCATGCACGCCAACACCTGCAGCAGGCCCAGGCCGAACACGTGGCGGCGCATGGCACGCAGCTTGGGCAGGTTGAATTCCAGGCCGATGGTGAACATGAGGAACACCACTCCGAATTCGCCCAGGTGGCGCACGCCTTCGGAGTTCTGCGTCAAGGCCAGGGCATGCGGGCCGATGAGGATGCCCGCCGCCAGATAGCCCATCATCGGCGGCAACCGCAGGCTGCGGCATGCCACCACGCCCAGCACGGCGGCCAGCAGGTAAAGCAGGGTCAGGGCGAGAGAGGACATGTTTCATCGTAGCCGAGCCGCAGGTGGGCCGACCGATAGAATTCATCCATGCCTGTCGCTCCTGCCGTTTCCTCGTCTTTCAATGCCGAACAGGCCCTGCGCTTGGGACGCGAGACCGTCCGCACGGAGGCCGAGGCGCTGCATGCCATGGGCGAACGCCTGGGCGGCGGCTTCGTGCAGGTGGTGCAGCGCGTGTTGGCAACCACGGGCCGCGTGGTGGTCATGGGCATGGGCAAGAGCGGCCACGTGGGGCGCAAGATCGCCGCTACCTTGGCCTCCACCGGCACGCCCGCGTTCTTCGTGCACCCCGCCGAGGCCAGCCATGGCGACCTGGGCATGGTGACCAACGGCGACCTGGTGCTGGCGCTCTCCAACAGCGGCGAAAGCAGCGAGATCACCGTGCTGCTACCGGTGCTCAAGCGCCTGGGCGTCCCGCTGATCGCGATGACGGGCGGGCTGCAGTCCACCCTGGCGCGCCACGCGGACCTGGTGCTGGACTGCAGCGTGCAGCGCGAGGCCTGCCCGCTGAACCTGGCGCCTACCACCAGCACCACGGCGCAGCTGGCCATGGGCGACGCGCTGGCGGTGGCGCTGCTCGACGCGCGCGGCTTTCGCCCTGAGGATTTCGCGCGGTCGCACCCCGGCGGTGCGCTGGGCCGCAAGCTGCTGACGCATGTGCGCGACGTCATGCGCGCGGGCGCTGACGTGCCGCATGTACCGCCCCATGCCAATTTCAGCACCCTGATGCGCGAGATGAGCGCCAAGGGCGTGGGCGCCACCGCGGTGGTAGACGATGCGGGCCGGCCCGTGGGTATCTTCACGGACGGCGACCTGCGCCGGCGCATCGAGGCCGGCGTGGACCTGCGCGAGACGCGCGCCCAGGACGTCATGCATGCCAGCCCGCGCACCATTGCAGCCGATGCCCTGGCGGCCGATGCGGCGCAGGCCATGGAGCACCACTCGATCACCAGCGTGCTGGTCACGGACGACGACGGCGTGCTGGTGGGCGTGGTGCACATCGGCGACCTGATGCGAGCCAAGGTGATCTGATGTCCCAGTCCAACGCCACGCCGCTGCCCCCCCTGCAACCGGCCCTGCAGTTCGATCCGCAACTCCTGCTGCTGGCGCAGCCGGTGCGCGTCGCCTTCTTCGACGTGGACGGTGTGTTGACCGACGGCGGCCTGTATTTCTCTGAAGTGGGCGAGACCCTCAAGCGTTTTCATACGCTTGACGGACACGGCATCAAGCTGCTGCAGCAGGCGGGCATCACGCCCGCGGTGGTCACGGGGCGTGATTCACCGGCGCTGCGGCTGCGCCTGAAGGCGCTGGGGGTGATGCATGCGCGTTTCGGCACCGAGGACAAGCGCCCGGCGGCTGAGTCCATCCTGGCCGAGCTGGGCCTGTCGTGGCCTCAGGCCGCCGCCATCGGAGACGACTGGCCCGACCTGCCGGTGATGCGCCGTGTGGCCTTCGCCTGCGCGCCCGCGCAGGCCCACATCGAGGCCCGCGCCGTCGCCCACCATGTCACTGCCGCGCCGGGTGGCGCGGGTGCGGCGCGGGAGTTCTGCGACCTGCTGCTGGTCGCCAGTGGCCGTTACGCCGGTCTGTTGGCCGCGCACGCCGTATGACCTCACGCCTACACCTGGCGTGGGAACGCCTGTCGCTCTACCTGCCCGTGCTGCTCATGGGGCTGCTGGCGCTGGGCTCCTGGTGGCTGGTGCGCAACGCGCCGCGACCGCAGCAGCCGGCGCAGGAGCGCCCCGTGAGCCACGAGCCTGACTACTACATGCGCGACTTCGCGGTCAAAAGCTTTGATGCCACGGGCCGACTGCAGAGCGAGATCCGCGGCACCCTGGCGCGCCACTACGCTGACAACGACACGCTGGAGATCGACCAGGCGCGCATGCGCTCGGTGAACGAGGAGGGGCGCGTCGTCACCGCCCGTGCGAATCGTGCGCTGTCCAACGGGGACGGCAGCGAGGTTCAGCTCTACGGCAATGCCATCGTTACGCGCGAGGCGTCTGCCCCCGAAGGCCGCGCTCCAGTGCCGCGGCTGGAGTTCCAGGGGGAGTTCCTGCATGCATGGGTGAATGAAGAGCGCGTGCGCTCCGACCAGCCCGTGACACTCAAGCGCGGCGCCGACACGTTCACCGCCGACAGCATGGATTACGACAACCTGGAGCAGGTCATGCAACTGCGCGGCCGCGTGCGCGGCACGCTGATGCCGGCACCCGTGCGCCGTTGACCGAGATGGCGCGTTCGGCTTCGCAAGACCGCCCACTGGTGTTGATCACTGGAGCCTCCAGCGGCATCGGCCAGGCGCTGGCCGAGCGCTACCACCGGGCAGGGTGGCGGTTGGCCCTTGTGGCGCGGCGCGTCGATATGATCGAATCTTGGGCTAGGGCAGTAGGGATAAGCGCGAACAGCTATGAAACATATAGCGCAGATGTAGCACAGCCTGACAGCGTCATCGCGGCGTGCCACGCTTGCCTGGAGCGTCAAGGGCTGCCCGATGTGGTGGTGGCCAACGCGGGAATCAGCGTCGGGGTGGACACGGCGCAGCGCGGCGACCTCGATGTCATGGCGCAGACCTTTGCGACCAACAACCTGGGCATGGCGGCCACCTTTCATCCGTTCATCGATGCGATGGTCCGCCGCGGCAGCGGGCGGCTGGTGGGAATCGGCAGCGTGGCGGGTGTCCGGGGCCTCCCTGGCCATGGAGCTTATTGCGCGAGCAAGGCGGCGGTGATCAGCTACTGCGAGAGCCTGCGGGGGGAGTTGCGTGGCACCGGCGTGCAGGTGGTGACGATTTGCCCGGGCTATGTGGATACGCCGCTGACGCGGGAGAACCGGTATGCCATGCCCTTCCTGTTGCCGCCGCAGGCTTTTGCGGACCGCGCGTTCCATGCCATTGAGGCGGGTGCGACGTACCGGGTGATTCCCTGGCAGATGGGCGTAGTGGCCAAACTGCTGCGCATATTGCCGGATGCGTGGTTCGACCGGCTGCTGGCGGGACGGCCACGCAAGCATCGCGCGGGCCAGGGCCGATCTTCCAATCCCTGAGGCCTGGAAGGACAAAAGGCTCCCGAGGGAGCCTTCTGATGGTGGAGCGCGCTTTTACTCGCGCCTGCCAAAATCAATATCCGTTGTTGCCGCCACCGCCGTAGCCGCCACGGCCACCACCGCCGCCGCCGCCACGTGGACCGGAGCCGTAGGGGCTGCGAAAGCCGCCTTCGCTGCGGCCACCACCGCCGCCGCCGTAGCCGCCACCACCGCCACTGCGTCCGCCGCCGTAGCCGCCACCACCGCCAAAGCCGCCAAAGCCGCCGCCACCGCTGCGGGGGGGGCGCGCTTCCATGGGGCGGGCTTCATTCACGACAATGCTGCGGCCGCCGAGGGACTGGCCGTTCATGCCATTGATGGCTTCCTGGGCTTCGGCATCGCTGCCCATTTCCACGAAGCCAAAGCCTTTGGAGCGGCCGGTGTCGCGCTCCATCATGACCTTGGCGCTGGTCACCGCACCGAACTGGCTGAAGGCTTGCTCCAGATCTTGGTCACGCACCGAGTACGGCAGATTGCCGACGTACAGTTTGTTGCCCATTAAGGGACTCCTCAAAAACAATGGAATGAGCGACGGAGTCCCGAACCCGCAGCCAGTTAATCACAATGACGCCCTATGCGCGAAAACTGACGGATCACCGCAACCTCTACGAGGCAATACCCTCGTCAAAACATTATGCGCCAGAACCTTTGTAAAGATGCAAGGGGTTTTCAACGCACGTGTCGTCAATTTGACGCAAAAAAAGGAGCCCTAAGGCTCCTTTTTTGACTCAGCGGAATATCAATAGCTGGAGCGGCCGCCACCGTAGCCGCCGCCATAACCACCGCCACCGCCGCTGCGGCCACCGCCGTAGCCACCACCGCCACCAAAGCCGCCGCCGCTGCGGGGCGGGCGGGGTTCCATCGGACGGGCTTCGTTGACCACGAGGTCGCGGCCGCCGTAGTTCTGGCCATGCGCGCCCTGGATGGCGGCCTGGGCTTCAGCGTCGCTGCCCATTTCGACAAAGCCGAAACCCTTGGAGCGGCCGGTGTCGCGCTCCATCATGACCTTGGCGCTTTGCACGGCGCCGAATTGGCTGAAGGTCTGCTCCAGATCCTGGTCGCGGAAGGTATAGGGCAGGTTGCCCACGTAGAGTTTGTTGCCCATGATCGGACTCCTAGAAAAAACATGAAATGCGATGGAGCCCGACGCAATCAACAAACCTGTGACGACTTCAAAGACGCGAAACTGACCAGACACCGCAGCGTGCACTTCCGCATGGCAGAACTGCACGGCCATTATCAAGCATTGCCATAACCCCAAAGATGTCGTAATTGCGCGCCTGCAACACTTTCCAGGGTAACTACTGTGTCCGGCTGGGCAAAAAGGTGCCTTCTTCGACCGGATACAATCCCCCGCTGTCTTTGGGGAGTAGCCTGCCCCGCGCGAGTCCGCTGCGACTGCGACGCGAGAGGATGCATGCATCAACAGACTTGGGGCCCTTGGGCGCCATGGTGCATGGGACCCGCTGCCACAGCGGGTCGGGCGAGACCATTGACCGCGTACCGATCCATCAGGCCGGAGTCGGAGCGTGGTCAATGCTGTCCGATGTACTTCCGGCCGGAAATCCTATTACGACCGCCCCATGGAAGCCTTCCTCGTCTCCACCGCCATCGTCACCCTTGCCGAGATGGGTGACAAGACCCAGCTGCTGTCGCTGGTGCTCGCCGCACGCTTTCGCAAGCCCTGGCCCATCGTGCTGGGCATTTTCGTGGCCACGCTGGCCAACCACGCGCTGGCAGGCGCGGTGGGGTCATGGGTGACCACCGTGCTGGGGCCGCAGGTGCTGCGCTGGGTGCTGGGTCTTTCCTTCATTGCCATGGCGGTGTGGATGCTGATTCCCGACAAGCTGGACGACGACGGTGACGGTGCGGCGCCGCGCTTCGGCGTGTTCGGCACGACGCTGGTGGCGTTCTTCCTGGCCGAGATGGGCGACAAGACGCAGGTCGCCACCGTCATGCTGGCTGCGCAGTACAGCGCCTACTTCTGGGTGGTAGCGGGTACTACGCTGGGCATGATGCTGGCCAATGCGCCCGTGGTCTGGCTGGGGGATCGTCTGGTGAAGAAGGTGCCGATCCGCGTGGTGCATCTGGTGTCTGCGTTGATCTTCCTGGTCTTGGGCCTGCTGGCGCTGTTTGCGGGAGATGCGACGCCTTTGGCATAATGACCCGCAGACGCGCCGATTTGCACCGCTTGCGGGCGCTTTACAAATCCAGCTAAAGACGTGACCGATCGACACGCCTGCCACCCCAGCACGCACCCGGACCCGGCCTCGTTGTTTAGCGAAGCCGGGTTTTTTCATGTCGTTCATCGCCACACCGCAAACCATGCACTTCGCCGAGCCCCTGCCGCTGCAGTCGGGGGCCTCGATCCGCGACTACACCCTGGCCTACGAGACCTACGGCACGCTCAACGCCGACCGCTCCAACGCCGTACTGGTATGCCATGCGCTCAATGCCTCGCACCACGTCGCAGGCAGCTACGCAGGCCAGCCCAGGAGCGAGGGCTGGTGGGACAACATGATTGGGCCGGGCAAGTCTGTCGATACCAACCAGTTCTTCGTCATCGGCGTCAACAACCTGGGCTCGTGCTTCGGGTCCACGGGGCCCATGCACCGCCACCCGGACACGGGCGAGGTCTACGGTGCGGACTTCCCCGTCGTCACGGTGGAGGACTGGGTCGATGCGCAGGCGCGCCTGCTGGACCGCCTGGGCATCACGCAACTGGCGGCGGTAATGGGCGGCAGCCTGGGCGGCATGCAAGCGCTTTCCTGGACGCTGCAGTACCCCGAACGCATGCGCCACGCCGTGGTCGTGGCCAGCGCCCCCAACCTCACGGCCGAGAACATCGCCTTCAACGAAGTGGCGCGCCGGGCCATCGTCACTGACCCGGACTTTCACGGCGGGCACTTCTACCGCCACGGCGTGATCCCCAAGCGCGGGCTGCGCATCGCGCGCATGATCGGCCACATCACCTACCTGAGCGACGACGTGATGAACGAGAAGTTCGGGCGCCAGTTGCGCGAGGGCATGGACCTGAAATACAGCACGCAGGACATCGAGTTCCAGATCGAGAGCTACCTGCGCTACCAGGGCGACAAGTTCAGCGACTATTTCGACGCCAACACCTACCTGCTCATCACGCGCGCGCTCGACTACTTCGACCCCGCGCGCCAGCATGGCGGCAATCTGGCGCAGGCGCTGGCCGTGGCGCGTGCCAAGTTCCTGCTGGTGAGTTTCACCACCGACTGGCGCTTCTCGCCCCAGCGCAGCCGCGAGATCGTGCACGCGCTGCTGGAGAACCGCCGCGACGTGAGCTACGCCGAGATCGACGCCCCGCACGGGCATGATGCATTTTTGCTCGATGACCCCCGCTACATGGGCGTGGTGCGCTCTTATTTCGATAGTGTTGCCAAGGGGCTGCAGGGAGGACAACCATGAGCGACCACGCCACCATGCAAGCCATTGCGCGCCTGGTGCCCGAAGGCGCGCGCGTGCTCGACCTGGGGTGCGGCGATGGCGCGATGCTGGACTACCTGCAGCGCGAACGCGGCTGCAGCGGCTATGGCATCGAGATCGCCGACGCCAACGTGCTCGCCTGCGTGCGCCGCGGCGTGAACGTGATCCAGCTCAACCTCGACGAGGGGCTGGCGATGTTCGGCGATAACAGCTTCGACGTGGTGCTGCAGATCGATACGCTGCAGCACCTGCGCAATGCCGAGGTGATGCTGCGCGAGACTGCGCGCGTGGGCAAGAGCGGCATCGTCGCCTTCCCCAATTTCGCACACTGGCCCAACCGCGTGTCGGTGCTGCGCGGGCGCATGCCCGTCACCCGGCGCCTGCCCTACCAGTGGTACGACACGCCCAACATCCGCGTGGGCACCTACAAGGACTTCGAGGTGCTGGCGCACAAGAACAAGCTGCGCATCCTGGACGCCTTCGGCCTGCAGGACGGGCGCGAGGTGCGCTGGCTGCCCAATGCGCGTGCGGGCACGGCAGTGTTCCGTTTCGAGCACGACTGAGCGCACCGTCCAGCCTGGCGCGCAGGGGACATTTCTCGCCGGTGGGGTTTGTTGCTATTGAAAATGTAGCTATCAGCGCTTGATGGGCAAGCGCTAGAGGCCAAAATTCCTCTGTTCCCGATGCCGGGCCTCTGGGCGGGATGCGTGGTACGTGAGACCGCGTAAGGGATATTGTGAATAGATGTAACGGCAGGCCTGCCGTAGATTTCCAGACAGACCGGGACGACCCGGCGCACCCCTTTTTCTGGAGACATGCATGGCCGCCGTTTCGCTTGCCCACCATTCCGTTGCCCGCCGGGTCACGCTGACCGCCCTGGGGCTTGTGGCCCTGGTGCTGGTGGGCGTGGGCCTGGCCCTGGCGGTTCTGACCGAACGCAGCACGCGGGCGCAGCTGGTGCAGAGCATTGGCGGCACCACCCAGGCCGTCGCCCATTCGCTGGATGCGGCGGACAACACCAACCGTGAGCTGGTCCAGGCCACCATGCGCGGCTTTCGCCGCTACTTCGAGGCCACCATGCAACTCGACGAGGGCGCGGGGGAGCTGCGCAGCTTCGGCGCGCTGGTCAACGAGGACTACAGCGCGGTGGACAAGTTCGCCAACGAGACCGGCGGCGTGGCCACGGTGTTTGCGCGCAAGGGCGACGACTTCGTGCGCATCACCACCTCGGTGAAAGATGCGCAAGGCCAGCGCCAGCAGGGCACGCCGCTGGATCGTGCCGATCCTGCCTACGCGGCAGTCGCCAAGGGCGAGCCCTACACCGGCATCACCGTGGTCGCAGGCAAGCCCTACATGGGCCACTACCTGCCGGTCAAGGACACGGCAGGCAAGGTGGTGGCGCTGCTGTTCATCGGCAATGACGTCAGCATCTTCCACGCCATGCTGCAAAAGCAGGTGGAGCAGACACGCTTTTTCGAGCACGGCGGCGTGTACGTGATCAACCCCGGCGCCGGGCTGGAGCAGGCCGGCTTCGTGTACCACCCCACGGCGCGGGGCCAGCGGGTGCTGGAGGCCTTCCCCCAGTCACGGGCGTTCTTCGAGGCGTTGGTGGCTGCGCCAGAGGGCTTCGTGCGCGACGCGGTGGCGGTGTATTCGCCTGGCGCGCAGGACCCTTGGGCGCTGCTGCGCAAGACACAGGGCGGATGGTGGGTGGTTGCCGAGGTGCCGGACGCCGAGGCCATGGCCGGCCAGCGCCACGTTACCTGGGCCGTGTGGGGATTGATGGCATTGGCCGTCGGCTTGCTGGGCGTGGGTCTGTTCGTGATGCTGCGCCGCGGCGTCAGCCAGCCGCTCACCGGGCTCACGCAGGCCATCACGCTCGTCGCGCAGGGCGACCTGACGCAGAGCTTCGAGACCACGCGGCGCGACGAGATCGGCACGCTGGTGCGGGAAGTGGAAGGCATGCGCCTGCGCTACGTGCAGATGCTGCAAGAGGTGCGCACGGCTGTGGACAGCATCGACACCGCCAGCGCCGAGATCGCCAGCGGCAACCAGGACCTGTCGGCACGCACGGAGGCCACTGCCGGCAGCCTGGCGCAGACGGCGCAAAGCATGGACCAGCTCACGGCCACCGTGCGCCAGTCCGCCGATGCGGCCCACCAGGCCAACCAGCTCGCGGCCTCCGCCGCGCAGGTGGCGGCCCGCGGCGGTCAGGTGGTGGGCGAGGTGGTGACCACCATGGACGACATCAACCAGAGCTCGCGCAAGATCGCCGACATCATCGGCGTGATCGACGGCATTGCCTTCCAGACCAACATCCTGGCGCTGAACGCCGCCGTGGAGGCTGCACGCGCCGGCGAACAGGGCCGCGGCTTTGCCGTGGTGGCGGGCGAGGTGCGCAGCCTGGCGGGCCGCAGCGCCGAGGCGGCGCGCGAGATCAAGCAGCTCATCCAGGCCTCGGTGGAGAAGGTGGAGACGGGCGCGCGCCTGGTGCAGGACGCCGGCAGCACCATGGGCGAGATCGTGGGCAGCGTGCAGCGCGTGGGCGACATCATTGGCGAGATCACGGCCGCAGCGTCTGAGCAGGCCGGCGGCATTGGCCAGGTCAACCAGGCCGTGGGCCAGCTGGACCAGATGACGCAGCAGAACGCCGCGCTGGTGGAGGAGTCCGCCGCCGCCGCGCACAGCCTGCGCGAGCAGGCGGCGCGCCTGGCCGCGGCCGTGCAGGTGTTCAGGCTGGGGCCGGCCCTGGGCGACGCGTCCCTGATTGGGGCACCTGCGCATGCACCCGCGCCAATGGCTGAGGTGGCCGACCTGCGCGTGGGGGCCCTCGCGCTTACCTGAGTGCGGGCCTCGCCGGGGCGGGGCGGTTATCCTCGCGCGCTGCGCGCCTGGCTCGGGGCGCGTCCACCCTTGCCGTTTCCATGCCGTTCCTCGATGTGCCCACCATGCTGCTGATGACCGCGGCGGCTTCCCTCACCATGGCGGCATCCCTGGGCGCGGTGCGGCCGGGGCGCCGCGAGGGCATCAGCCTGTGGGCGCTGGGGCTGATGATGCACACCTCCACGTACGTGCTGTACGCCCTGCGCGGCCTGGTGTCCGACTGGGCCAGCATCGTCCTGGCCAACACGCTGCTGTCGGGCACGTTCGCCATGGTGCTGGCCGCCGTGCACCAGTTCCAGGGGCGGGCGTTGCCGTGGCGCCGCATGACGGTGCCGGTCGCGGCGACAGCGCTGTTGTTTGCGTTCTTCATTGACGACTACCGCGCACGCATCATCACGGCGGGCGTGGTGCCACCGCTGCAGCTGGGCATGGTGCTGTGGTCCCTGTGGCGCGAGCGGCCGGCTGCGTCCCTGCGCGGCGCGACGCTGCTCAGCGTGGGCCTGGTGATGGAGGTATTGCTGCTGGGGGTGCGCGGAATGCTCGCCGCGACGCGCGACATACCGGTCGAGGGGCTGATGCAGGGCAACGCCATGCAGTCCATCACCTTCATGGCGGCCTTCGTGGTGGTGATCCTGAGTTCGCTGGGCTTCATCCTCATGGGCAAGGACCGCTCCGATGCCGACAACCGCTATTTCGCCGCGCACGATGCGCTCACGGGGCTGGTCAACCGCCGTTCGCTCATCATGGCGCTGGAGCGCGATGTGGCCCGCGCCGTGCGCCTGCGCGAGCCTTACGCGGTGATGCTGGTGGACATCGATCACTTCAAGTCCGTCAACGACAGCCATGGCCACCTGGCGGGCGACAGCGTGCTGCGCCATGTGGCGGACCTGCTGCGCACGCGCCTGCGGGCGCAGGACCTGGTGGGTCGCTACGGGGGTGAAGAATTCATGGTCCTGTTGCCGCACACCCCGCTCGGCGGGGCCCTGGAGCTTGCCGAGACGCTGCGCCGCTCCGTGGAGCGCTTGCCCTGTGTGGGCGGCGGCAAGGAGATACCGGTGACCGTGAGCATCGGCGTGTGCGGCGGGCCCCTGCAGCCCGCGGACGGCTGGGACAGGCTCGTTCAGGGGGCCGACGAGGCGCTGTATGCGGCCAAGCTCGCCGGGCGCAACCGGGTAGAGTCCACGGCGCTGGCGGCACCGCGCCCCGCGCCCGCACCGGCGGTGGACTAATAGGGCGCCGTGCAGATCGCCGTCGCCGGGCGGCGGGTGTTGGCGTATCCTGCGCCTTTTGCGCACCGACAGAGGTTCTGCCATGAACGACCGCCTGCCCGCCGCCGCCCTGGATGCCGCACTCGCGCTGGAACGCGTGGGGCGGGTGTGGGACGAAGACATCCTGCGGCAGCTCACCGACTACATCCGCATCCCCGCCAAGTCCCCGGGCTTTGCGCCCGACTGGCGCGAACAGGGCCACCTGGAGACCGTGCTGCGCAACGCCGCACAGTGGGTCGAGGCCCAAAAGGTGGCGGACCTGCAGTTGGAGATCGTGCGCCTGCCGGGGCGCACGCCGGTACTGTTCTTCGAGGTGGCGGCCACTCAGCCGCGGTCCACGCAGACCGTGCTGATGTACGGCCACCTGGACAAGCAGCCCGAATTCGAGGGCTGGCGCAGCGACCTGGGCCCGTGGACACCCAAGTACGAGGACGGCAAGCTCTACGGCCGGGGCGGCGCCGACGACGGCTACGCGGTCTACGCCAGCGTGGCCGCGGTGCAGGAGCTCAAGCGCCAGAACGTGCCGCACCCGCGCATCGTGGGCCTGATCGAGACCTGCGAGGAGAGCGGCTCCGCCGACCTGCTGCCTTACATCGACGCGCTGAAGACCCGCCTGGGCGACGTGGCGCTGGTAATCTGCCTGGACTCGGGCGCGGGCAACTACGACCAGCTGTGGCTCACCACCAGCCTGCGCGGCATGGCCAGCGGCACGCTCAAGGTCCAGATCCTCACCGAGGGGGTGCACTCGGGCGACTCATCGGGTCTGGTGCCGTCGTCGTTTCGCATCATGCGCCAGGTGCTCGACCGGCTGGAGGACTCGGCCACGGGCCGCCTGCTGCCTGCGCACTTCCACTGCGAGGTGCCGCCCGACCGCCTGGCGCAGGCGCGGGCCACCGCCGCCATCCTGGGCGAGGAGGTCTACAAGCGTTTCCCCTGGGCGCATGCCGATTGCGGTGGCAGCACGGTGTTTGCCCTGCCCACCACCACCGACCCGGTACAGGCGCTGCTCAAGCGCACCTGGGAGCCCACGCTCAGCGTGACGGGGGCCGAGGGCTTCCCCGCCCTCAAGGATGCGGGCAACGTGCTGCGCCCCTACACGGCCTTCAAGCTGTCGTTGCGCCTTCCGCCGCTGGTGGACGCCGCTGCCTGCCTGCAGGAGATGAAGGCCGTGCTGGAGGACAACGCACCCTACCAGGCCAAGGTCACCTTCGCCCCCGATGGCGCGGCCAGCGGCTGGAACGCCCCGGCCATCACGCCGTGGTTCGAGCAGGCGCTCAACGCCGCGAGCCAGGCGCACTTCGGTGCGCCTTGCGGCTACATCGGCCAGGGCGGCACGATTCCGCTCATGAACATGCTGAGCCGCGGTTTCCCGACGGCGCAGATGATGGTCTGCGGCGTGCTCGGCCCCAAGAGCAATGCCCACGGCCCCAACGAGTTCCTGCACGTGCCCTACGCCAAGAAGCTCACCGCGGCCGTGGCGCAGGTGATCGCCAGCATGCCGGCCTGAAAACGCGCACGGCCATGCAGGAACTGAGCGAACCCACGCTGCGCCCCTTCACCGCCAGCGACGGCGAGAACCTCGCCGTGCAGGACTGGCCGCTGCCCGCGCAGGAGCGCCGCGGCGCCGTGCTGCTGGTGCACGGCCTGGGCGAG
Organism: Diaphorobacter nitroreducens; assembly: GCA_003755025.1. GTDB lineage: Bacteria > Pseudomonadota > Gammaproteobacteria > Burkholderiales > Burkholderiaceae_C > Diaphorobacter > Diaphorobacter nitroreducens. The sequence continues at coordinate 328,554 of RJVL01000002.1, forward strand.
CACGCGGGGCGCTACGAGGCCCTGGCCCAGCGCCTGAACGGCTGGGGCTTCAGCGTGCGCGGCTACGACCACTACGGCCACGGCGACTCCGGCGGGCCGCGAGGCGGCCTCACCAGCGACCTGCGCCTGCTGGCCGACCTGGCGGACCTGGTGGACGCCACGCGTACGCGGCTGCGGCCCGGCGAGCCGCTGGTGCTGCTGGGCCACAGCATGGGCGGGCTGGTGGCGGCGAGCTTCGTGGCGCGGGGCGTGCGCCCCGTGGATGCGCTGGTGCTCTCGTCGCCCGCGCTGGCCACTTTCATGAACCCGCTGCAAAAGCTGCTGCTGGCCACGCTGCCCCGGCTGGTGCCCAACTTGCGCGTGGGCAACGGCCTGAACCCCGAACACCTGTCGCATGACCCGGCCGTGGTGGCCGCCTACCGGGCCGACCGGCGTTGCCACGACCGCATCAGCGCGCGGTTGGCGCGCTTCATTGCCGATGCCGGCCCCGCCACGCTGGCGCGCGCCGCGCGCTGGACGGTTCCTACGCTGCTGCTGTGGGGCGAGGACGACCGCATCGTCAATCCCGCGGGCAGCCGTGCCTTCGCGGCAGCGGCGCCACCGGCCGTGGTGCACGCCCAGGGCTTTGCGGGGCTGTACCACGAGATCTTCAACGAGCGCGACGCGGCGCCGGTGTTCGCGCAATTGGAATCGTGGCTGGAGCAGCGCTGCCCGGTGCGCCGGGCGCAGCCCGTGGCGGTTTGAGTCAAATCGGCCTCCAGCGCTTGTGTAGCAAGCGCTAGCAGCTCCTGTATTAGGAGCAAATCCGCCGTCAGTGCGCCAGCAGCACGCGGTTGCGCCCCAGGCGCTTGGCGCCGTAGAGGGCCGCGTCCGCGCGCTGCAGCAGCGCCGCGGTGCTCTCGCCGGGGGCCAGTTCCGCCAGCCCGACCGACACCGTCAGAGACAGCTGCGTGCCGCCTGGCAGGGCCACGGGCGTGGCGGCCACGGTGGCGCGCACGCGCTCCAGCAGACGCGTGCCGTCCGCCGGGTGGGTATTGGCCATGAGCAGCAGGAACTCCTCGCCGCCCCAGCGCGCCAGGAGGTCGCTGGCCCGCACGCAGCCGTGCACCGTCTGCGCGAACGACTGCAGCGCCACGTCGCCGGCCGCATGGCCGTGCGTGTCGTTCACCACCTTGAAATGGTCCAGGTCCAGCTGCGCCAGCAGCAGGGGCTGCCGGCTGCGCTGCGCGCGCGCATGCTCCAGCCGCATCATCTCCAGCATGCAGCGGCGGTTGGGCAGGCCTGTGAGCTCGTCTCGGATGGCCAGTTCGCGGATCTGCTCCACGGCGGCGGCCAGCTCGCGCTTTTGGCTGCGCAGACGGGCCCGCGCGCTGTGTACGCGCGTGGTGAGAAAGGTGCTGCTGGCCAGCACCACCGCGATCATGACCAGGTAGGCCGCCGACAGCGCCGGGGGCTGGCTGTCGGGCGATAGCCAAGCCGGATGCCACCACTGCACCACGGCGCCCGCTGCGCCAAAGGCCACCAGCCCGTAGAGCGCCACGCCCACCATCTGGCGAGGGGTGAGCCCGAAGACGCCGAACATCATGATGACCGCGAGAATGGGTGGCGCAATGCCGCGCGCGGGGCCGGCGATCACATAGGCCGCCGCGTTGCAGGCAATCGCATAGACGATCTGGAACAGCGTGAGCGACGGGTCGGCAAAGCGCCGGCTGGCGCCGCTGCGGATGAGCACGAACACCGTGGTGATGCCCGCGCCGCACGCCAGGGTCCACCAGTACACTGGCACGGGATCGGTCAGGCCTGCGGCGGCCACCAGGTGCATCGCCCCGATGCAGCCCAGCATCAGCAGCGCCGACAACCCCGCCATGGCCAGGCGGATGCGCTGATGGGGATCGGTCGTGATGAGTGCATCCAGCGTCCGCTGGGCGAGGCCGCGGCGGCCCGTGACCTCCTGGTTCACGCAAGCTCCTTTTCTCAGAGGCGCGGGGCTGCGGACCGCGCACGCTGTGTGGACTGTAGGCGGCCCGCGCGCGGTCTGAGAATAGGTAGTTGCCGTGAGCTGGAGGTCTGGCCTGCCAGGGGGGCGATGAGTTGTCCCGATGCCCTGTCGTGGGACGATGTTGCAGCCACTGCATCGCCCCCCGCCAGCTCTGCGGCGGCTGGCCGGGCAGCCAGACCACGCAAGGGCCGGGCGCGGCCGCCAGTGCCTGGCGCTCGAAGCTTGCACGGTTCTCGATCAGCCAGTAGCGGCGGGGCACCCCACCTGAGCCGGCGCGCCAAACAGGCGCGTGGGCAGGCTGCACAGGCCGGCAGCCGCTACGTCGATGCAGCCCCCGGGTGTCTTCAAAGGGAGCGAGCCGCCCGGCCACAACAGCGGCGCGAAGCGGGCGATGCCCAGCGCTTCCAGCCGCTGCGCACCCGCAATGTCCACTAGGGACTGCCATTGGCGTTCTGCCGCGTCGGCGCGCAGCCAGTCGCACAAAAGGGCCTATTGGGCGGGGCGCAACGTTGGCAGGCTCGCCCACGGTGCGCCGTGCCGCATACGGCGCCTGTGCCCGTTGGGTTGCGTGCGCGGGGCGGTCATGCGCTGATGGGTTTGAGCTCCGGCACGCCGCGCCGCTTGGCCACGGCGATGGGCGGCGCCCAGCGGCTGCCGGCGGGCTTCTTGCTGGTCACGAGGGTGATCTCGGCGGGCTCGAACACCTCCAGGTTGTGCGTGATGGGCGTGGTCAGCACGTACTGCGCGCGCGTGCTGCGCAGGAAGTGGCCCACGAGCTGGATGTTGCGCACGTCCAGGTGGGCGAAGGGCTCGTCGATGAAGACGAAGCCGCCCGAGCCGCTTTCCTCGTCTTTCAGCAGGCCCACCAGCAGGATGAGCGACTTGATGACCTGCTGCCCGCCCGAGGCCTCGCCGTCGTTCAGCCCGATGCTGCCCTTGCCGTCGAAGGCGAAATGCACTTTCAGGCCCGCCTGGGCGAGCACGGTGTCGTCGTTCTCCAGCAGGGGGAGGTCGGCCGCCACTTCCACACCGGCCAGCTGGCCCAGCTCCTGGATGTTCTTACGGTAGCGGCGCACCGTGCTGCGCAGCACCTCGATGTAGCTCTCGCGCGCGTTCAGCACCGCCGTGGCGGCCTGGGCGTTCTTGACCTGGTGGTCCGACAGGCTGGCCGCCTGCTCGCGCACCGTCACGTCCATGCGGCGGTGGCGTTCTTCCACGGTGGCGTCCTGCTCCCAGGTGCCTTGCTCCAGCTCCTGCTCCACGGCATGCAGGCGCAGCTTGGCCTGGGTGTCGTTTACGTATTCGTCGACCAGCGCGCCCATGGCGGCGGGCGTGATCCAGCGCGCCGGGAACTGCGCGCGCTGGGCCTGGCTGCGGGCCACGGCCCCCTGTTGCTGGCGGCGGCGCGCGCTCCATTCCTGCGCGGCGCGCTCGCTGTCGCCGCGCGCGCGCTGCAGCTGCGCCTCCAGGCGCTTGTGCTCCTCATTGAAGGCGCGGTGGCGGTCGTGGGCGCGGGCGGATTCCTGCTCCAGACGCTGCCACAGCTGGGCCGCGGCCACGCGCGCCTGCTTGGCGGCGGGCAACTGTTCGCGCGCCTGGCCAAACTCGTCGCTGCGGCGCGCCAGCTCCTCGGCGGCGCTGTGGCCTTCCAGGGCGCGGCGGGTGTCGGTGATCTGGCGCTTGAGGGCCATGAGCTGGTCCAGCACGGGTGCCAGCTGCGCATCGATGCGGGCCAGGTCGCGCTCGGCCGCGCTGCGGCGTGCCTGCACGGCACTGGCGCCGAACTGGTGCTCATGCGCCTCCACCCACATGGAGCGCGCGCCGCGCCCGTCGTGCATGTAGGCCTGGGGCGTGATCCAGGTGCCGCCCAGCTTCTTGCCCTCGCGCGGGTCCGCCACGCAGCGCAGGTTCTGCAGTTGCTGCACCAGCCAGCGCGGCACGGGCGCGGTGAAGCGCACATGCTCCAGCAGCGTGCCGCTCTCGCCCTTCAGCGCCACGCTGCCCGGCTCGACGATGTAGTGGCGGTAGCGCTCGCGCTCGCCCAGCTCCCAGGCCTCGGCCAGGTCGTTGGCCTGGTCCAGCAGCACCACCCAGCGGTGGCCGCGCAGCACGCCCTCGATGGCGGCGCGCCAGCGCTCGTCCTGCACTTCCACGGTTTCGGCGACGAAGCGGTGGCCGATGCCGGCGTTGGCCAGTTGTTTGCGAAAGCGCAGCACCTCGGGCGGCAGCGGCGGCAGGCTCTGGCCTTCGAGCGCGGCGAGCTGCGCGGCGGCCAGCTTGCGCCGCTGGGTGAGTTGGCTGCGCTCGTCCTGCAGGGCCGATTCCTGGTCCTGCAACTGGGCCAGGTGGGCCTGCAATTCGTCGGCATTGCTGCCCTTGTCCACCAGCGCCAGCAGCTCCTGCTCGCGCTGGGCCAGCTTTTCCAGCGGGGCCTCGTGGCGTGTGGCCTCGTCCAGCTGCGTGCGCGCCTGGTCGCGCTCTGCGCGCAGCTGCTCGGCTTGCTGTTGCGCGCGCGTGCCTTCCTCCAGCAGGTGCAGCAGGCGCTTGTTCTGCACCGCCTGCTCCGCCAGGGCCGCGCGGTGCTGGGCCTTCTGGCGGCGCAACTCGCGCGATTGTTTGGTGAGCTGCTCGCGCTCGCCCCACCAGCCGAGCACGGGCAGCACCTCGGTGGCCAGGCGCTCGCGCTCGGCCAGGCGCATCTGCCAGGTCTTGTAGCTGGTCACGCGGTTGTGCAGTTCGGAGAGCTGCGCGCGGCTGTGGTCCAGCTCGCGCTCGGCCTGCGCCATCTCGCGCGCCAGCTGCTGCTGGTGCTCGCGCGCCTGGTCGTAGGCGTCCAGCACCTGCTGGTCGCCGAACACGTCGAACACCAGGCGCAGCAGCTCGCGCGGGCTGAACTCACACAGCCGGTCGGTCTGGCCCTGCTCCAGCGAGAGCACGCGCGCAATCGCCGGCGACAGGCCGGCGGCGGCCAGCACGCGGCCCCAGGCCTCCACGCCCATGAAGCCCAGGTCCTTCTCGGGCATGTCCAGCAGCTGCTCGATGGAGACATCGCCCTCCACCAGGCAGTAGCGGCGCTGCCAGTCGCCCCCGTTCTTGTCGATGCGGCAGGCCAGCGTGACCTGGTCGCTGTAGAGCAGGCGGCGCGCAAACGGGCGGCTGGAGCTTTGCCGGCCCTGCGGCCGGTTGTCCACCACGGCGCGCAGCCAGGCGGTCTGCGCGCCGGCGTGGCGCGCATAGGTGCGGTAGTCGCGCGGGGCCGAGCAGCGCAGGCCCAGCAGGGTGCGCATGGCGTCCAGCAGCGTGGTCTTGCCCGAGCCGTTGGGGCCGGCAATCGTGATGATGGAGCCGTCCAGCGGCAGCGACACGCGCTGGCAGTAGTCCCAGTGAACGAGTTCCAGGGTTTGCAGGTGGAACATGGCGGTCAGTTCTCCTGCACCGTGGATGCTTCGTTATTCATAGCTGCTGGCGCTTGCTGTTCGGGCGTTAGAGGCTGATTTGGCTCGTATTCCGGCGCAGCCGCGCGCTCGCGCAGCAGTACGTCGGCCAGCGCGCCGTCCAGGATGCGCGGGGCGAGCACGTCGTAGTCCAGCAGCACGTCCAGCAGCGGCCCCTCGGCGATCTCGTCCTGGCGGCGCAGGATGAAGCCATGGCGCTCCAGCAGCTTGAGGTTGGCGTCCAGGCGCAGCTTCTTGCCCAGCTGCGGGCCGTAGTCTTCCAGCAGCGCCTTGTACGACAGCACGGGGCTGGCCACGCTGGCCTGGGGCAGGGGCTTGGCGCCGGGGAAGAAGTCGTTCTGGCCCGCGTCGGCCTCCTGCACGCGGCTGGTCTGGCGCTCGCGCTTCGGTAAAACGATGAGCGCCCACAGCACGATGAGCAGCGCCTGCGCATCGCGCGGCAGCTCCAGGTTGTTGTTGGCGTTCAGGCCGGACTCGCCCATCACCCCGTTCTGCGCGGCGCTCAAGAGGGCCACGCTCACGTGGTCGGCGTAGATGCTGTCCATCCAGCGCAGGCCGGATTGGGCCAGGCGCTGCTCCACCTGGGCAAAGAGTTCGGCATCGACCAGCGCGCGCTTCACACGTGGGTGGCTGCGGGGCAGCCAGCGGCGCGTGAGCAGCTCGGCGATCAGCAGGGCGGCGTCATCCATTCTTCACTTCCTCGGTGCCCTGGGGGCTGTCGGGTTCGGCCGGCACCAGCCGGCCACGGCTGAGCAGCTCCACCTGGTGGTGGTCCAGCGGCTCGGCCTGCGGCTGCCATTCGATGCGCCACGGCTGGCGCGCCAGCTCGCCCGTCAGGCCCGGCAGCACGGCGGCCTGCGGATCGCCCAGCAGGGGCATGAGCTGGGCCTTGTAGGCCAGCTGCGCGTAGCGCGTGGCGCCGGGGCGCGGGCCCAGCAGGGCCTCGGCCGCGGTGCGGGCGGCATCGGCATGGCCGCCGTCGCGGGCCCATTCGGCGAGCAGCGCATTCAGGTCGCCCAGCTCGCGCGGCAGGGCCACGGCGGTCAGCGTGCCGGCCGGGGCGCTCTGCGCGCCGGGCAGGGCCTCGGCCTGCGCGGGCTGGGGGCGGTCGCGTTCGAACTCGGCCTCCACCACGTCCAGCAGCTCGTGCGGGGCCAGCGTGGCCAGTTGCGTGGGCAGGGCCACGGCGCCGTCCAGCAGGCGGTGCAGCTGCGGCGCGGCCTGCAGCCAGCGCTTCACGTCGGTGCTGGTGATGCCGGTGGTGCCCAGCGTCACGCGCTGGCGGTCCACCTGCTGCAGCGCACGGTTGAACTGGCTGGCCATGGCCAGCAGGCGCGACTGCGCCTGGCCCAGGCCGCGCGCCGCGCGCTCCAGCAGCAGGTGGCCGTGGCTGTTGCCGATGATGGCGGTGATGGCATCGGAGGCGCGGTCGATGAGCTGGGCTGCGCGGTCGTAGCGCTTGCGCGCCTCGCGCAGGCGGAACTCGGAGCCGCTGGCGATGGCGTCGGCAAACTCGCCGTGCAGGCGCGCCAGCTGCGCCTGCAGCAGCTGCACCTGGCCGGCATCCACGCTGCCCAGCTGGTTGGCGCCCACCACCTGGCCCAGCAGGGCGGCGAGTTCGCCGCCGTCGGCGTGGTCGTCCTCGGGCGCGGGGCTGGTCAGCGGCGCCAGCAGGCCGGCCACGCGCTGGGCCAGCGCGGGCAGGTGGTAGCTGCGCTGGGTCTCGTCCCAGGCGAGCAGGCCCACGTCGCGCAGGCGCTTGAGCACCGTCTCCAGCGCTTCGGGGCGCAGCGCGTGAAACAGTTCGTCGATGCGTTCGCGCGGCAGTTGCGCGTCGCCCTGCGCCGCCAGTTGAAGGAACACCCACACGCGCAGCTGCACCAGTGCCGCCGGGCCGTGGAACAGGCCGCTCAGCGCCTGCGTGAGCGGCTGCTGGCGCGACAGGTGCCACAGCAGCGGGGAGTCCTGCGCGGTATCGTCAAAACTGTAGGCGTCGCGAAAGAAATCCGCGATGGCGCCCATGCCTACGCCCATGCCTACGCCCATGCCTGCGCCCACGCCGTTGTCCAGCGCGTCATCGCCGACCTGCAGCGCCAGGTCGTCCGGGGCCAGTGCGCGCATCAGGCCAGCCCCAGCAGCGCCAGCGCCGCCACCGAGGCGGTTTCCGCCCGCAGCACGCGCGCGCCCAGGCTGGCCGGCGCAAAGCCCTGGGCCAGCGCGGCGTCTTCCTCCTGCGCGGTCAGGCCGCCCTCGGGGCCGTGCAGCACCCAGACGGCGCCGGCCTGGGCCGCGGCTTCCCGCAGCGGGCGGCTGCCGCTGCGCAGCGACAGCAGCAGGCGCGCCGCGTCGGTGGCGAGTGCGTCGGCAGGGGGCTGGCGCAGCCAGTCGGCCAGGGACAGCGGCGCGTGCACGGAGGGCACGCGGTTGCGCCCGCATTGCTCGCAGGCCGCCACCGCGATGGCCTGCCAGTGCTGCTGGCGCTTGGCGGCGCGCTCGCCGGACAGCTTGAGCACGCTGCGTGCTGCGGCAATCGGCTGGATGCTCGCGGCACCCAGCTCGGTGGCCTTTTCCACCAGCCAGTCCATGCGCTCGTTGGCGGGCATGCCCACCACCAGGTGCACGGCGCGCGCGGCCTCGCGCTCCACGGCGCTGTGGCTGCCGACCTGCACCTGCACATCGCTGCGGCCCATGTGGGTGACGGTGGCGCTCCACTCGCCGCCCTCGCCGTTGAACAGCGTGACCGCGTCGCCCGGCTGCAGGCGCAGCACCTGCACATGGCGCGCGGCCGTCGGCGGCAGCGTGAGCTGCGCATCAGCGGCCAGGGGCAGGGGGCAGTGAAAACGGGGCATATCTTTCAAAAATAGTAGCTGCCAGCGCTTGGTGGACAAGCGCTGGAGGCCGATTTGGCTTGTAAACCTAGACGCGCCCGAAGGCGTAGCCCATGGCGGCCTGGGTGCCTTCCAGTTCGTCCACCAGCCGCAGCAGCGGCGACAGCTCGCGGTAGCGGCCGGCCGTCTGGCGGATGTAGGCGATAAAGCGCGGCGCGTCGGCCAGGTACTTGGGCTTGCCGTCGCGCAGCGTCAGGCGCGCGAAGATGCCGGCCACCTTCAGGTGGCGCTGCAGCGCCATGAAGTCCACCGCGCGGTAGAAGTCGCCGAAGTCCGCACCCCAGCCGCTGCCGCTCGCGGCGCCGAGAATGCCCGCACGGCGGGCCTTCTCCCAGTAACGCACGGTAATGTCGATGACGAAGTCTTCTTCCCAGCTGATGAAGGCGTCGCGCATCAGGCTGGCGATGTCATAGGTCACGGGGCCGTAGACCGCGTCCTGGAAGTCCAGCACGCCCAGGTGCTCGTCCGTGCCCACCATCAGGTTGCGCATCATGAAGTCGCGGTGCACGTACACGCTGGGGGCCGCCAGGTTCTGCGCCACGATCGCGTCGAAGGCGCGGGCCAGCGTGGTCTGCTGCGCATCGGTCAGCGTGGCCTGGCGGTGGCGGGCGATGTACCAGTCGGGAAAGAGCTGCAGCTCGCGGCGCAGCAGCGGCTCGTCGTAGGCCGGCAGCACGCCGGGGCGCGAGGCGCGCTGCCAGTCGATGAGCAGGTCCACGGCCTGCAGGTACCAGGCGTGTGCGGCGGCCGGGTTGGCGGGGTCCAGGCGTTCGATGGCGGTCTGCGCGCCCAAGTCGGACAGCAGCATGAAGCCGTGCGCCTCGTCCCAGGCTTGGATCTGCGGCACGCGCAGGCCGGCGGCCTGCAGCAGCGCCTGCACTTGCACGAACGGGCGGCAGTCTTCCTTGTCGGGCGGCGCGTCCATGACGATGCGGCTGGTGCCATCAACAGCGTCCAGGCGCAGGTAGCGGCGAAAGCTCGCGTCCGCGGACGCCGGGCGCAGGGACTCGGGCCGCAACTGGAGCGAGGCGGCCAGCGGGGCCAGCCAGGCGTTGAAGGCTGCCAGGCGGGCCGGGTCGGTCCAATGCACGGCGCTCGCATGCACGGCGCGCGTATGCACGGCGCCCGTGTGCACGGCGCCCGTGGCCGGCTCGGATGTGCCCGCCGGAGTGGGGGAAGAGGGGTGGCTCATGGATAATCGGATTCTACAAACCCGGCCTTCCCCGGCGGGGTGGCCCGCGGTGCCCGTGCCCAGCGGCCCGCCGTCCGTCGCAATCCATGGATCGTCTCCCCTTGCCCCACGCCCTGCACGTCCCGACGCACCGCCCATTCGCCGCGCCCCTGCCTCCGCGCCGCATGCTGGCGCGGCTGGCGGCCCTGATGCTGTGCGGCGTGCCACTGGCCGTGCTGGCCCAGGCACAGCCCGCGGCGGACGCTGTCCCGACCGAGCCTGCACCGGCGCTGCGCTCCAGCCCGCGCCTGCAGGAGGTGCTGCCCTACGGCATCCGCCAGCAACTGCCGGTGTTCGTGCGCGGAGACCGCGTGACGGGCCAACCGGACATCCAGGCCACGATCGAGGGCAACGCCGAGCTGCGCCGCGGCGACACGGTGGTGCATGCCGACCGCATGCAATACGACGTGGCCGATGACCGCGCGCGCGCCAGCGGCAACGTGCTCATCAACCGCGCGGGCAACCGGTACGAAGGCTCCCAGCTGGACTTGCGCGTGGAGGCCTTCACCGGCTTCTTCAGCGACGCGCGCTATCGCTTCCTGGAGACCGCGGCGCATGGCGAGGCCTCGCGCGTGGACTTCCTCGACCGCGACCGTTCCGTGGTGCACAACGCCACCTACACCACCTGCGAGCGCACCGACGAGGCCAGTTGGCAGCCCGACTGGATCCTGCGCGCCGAGCGCATCCACCTGGACCGCGTGGAGGACGTCGGCACGGCCGAGAATGGCGTGCTGGAGTTCAAGGGCGTGCCGGTGCTGCCGATTCCGCACATCACCTTCCCGCTATCGGACCGGCGCAAGTCCGGCCTGCTGCCGCCCACGCTCGGGCTGGACAGCGTCAGCGGCTTCGAGTACGCGCAGCCGTACTACTGGAACATCGCGCCCAACCGCGACGCCACCATCACGCCTACGGTCATGACGCGGCGCGGCGTGGCCCTGGGCACGGAGTTCCGTTACCTGGAGCCGCGCTACAGCGGCGAGCTGACGGCCGACTACATGCCCAACGACCGGCTGCGCGACCGCGACCGCTGGGCCTATGGCATCAAGCACCGCGCTACCTTTGACACGCCCGCAGGCGGCGTGGGTCTGGGCATCGACATCAAGCGCGTGAGCGACGACAACTACTGGCGCGATTTTTCCCAGCGCAACAGTGGCCGCAGCGGCGTGAACGACCAGCTCACCCAGCGCCTGCTGCCGGGCGACGCGACGCTGAACTGGGCGCGCGGCGAGCATTCGCTGCTGCTGCGCACCCTCAAGTGGCAAACGCTGCAGGACGTGAACGCGCCCATCATCCCGCCCTACGACCGCATGCCGCAGCTGCGCTGGGAATACCGGCCGCTGCAGCTGGCCGGCGGGCTGGATGCGAGTGTCGAGGCCGACTACACCAGCTTTCACGCCGACCGCGCCTACACCGGCCAGCCCAACGCCAAGCGCAGCTACACCATGGCGCAGGTCAGCCGGCCGTTCCTGGCGCCGGCGGGTTTCATCACACCGCGCGTGCAGTTGCACAGCACGCACTACGAGTTCGATGCGCCGCTGGCCAACGGCCAGCGCACCGCCAGCCGCACGCTGCCCACGTTCAGCTTGGACAGCGGCCTGGTGTTCGAGCGCGACGCCCGCTATTTCGGCCGCGACTTCCTGCAGACCCTGGAGCCGCGCGCCTTCTATACCTACACCCCGTACCGCGACCAGCGCCTGCTGCCGATCTACGACACCGCGGTGAACGACTTCAACTTCGCGTCGATCTACACCGAGAACGCCTTTGGCGGACAGGACCGGCTGGCCGACAACAACCTGCTCACGCTGGGCGTGACCACGCGCCTGCTCGACCCCGACACCGGCGCCGAGGCCGCGCGCTTCGGCGTGGCACAGCGCGTGCGCTTTTCCGACCAGGAAGTCACCATGCCCGGCGGCTCGCCGGTGAACGAGCGGCTGTCGGACGTGCTGCTGGGCGCGGGCATCAACTGGACGCCGCAGTGGGGCTTCGACTCCACGGTGCAATACAACCCCAAGACCGGCCGGTCCCTGCGCACCACGGTGGGGGCGCGCTATTCGCCCGGCAACTACCGCACGGTGAGCGCGGCCTACCGCATGCAGAAGGTCACCGGCCTGATCACCGAGCCCAGCGAGCAGATCGACGTGGGCTGGCAGTGGCCGCTCAACGACCTGTGGGGCGATCGCGGCGACAAGCCTTCCTCTGCCGGGGGGCGCTGGTACAGCGTGGGGCGGCTGAACTACAGCCTGCAGGACCGCAAACTGGTGGACACCGTGGTGGGCCTGGAGTACGAGAGCTGCTGCTGGATCGGCCGCGTGGTGCTGGAGCGCCTGCAGCGCAGCGTCACGTCGTCCAACACCCGGCTCATGTTCCAGATCGAGTTCATCGGCTTCTCGCGCCTGTCGCTGGGCTCCAACCCGCTGTCCAGCCTCAAGCAGAATGTGCCGCGCTACCAGTTCCTGCGCGAAAGCGTGTCCACCCCCAGCCGCTTCACCCAGTACGATTGATCGCCTTGCGCGCCGCCCCGCTTGGGCGACGCGCCGCCTTGCACCATGAATTTGCACCACGCCATGAAACACCGTGCCTTGACCCTGGGCCTGGTCTGCCTGACCGCCGTCGCACCGCTGGTGCCCATGAGCGCCCATGCGCAGGGGCTGCGCCCGTCGGCCTCCGGCCAGCCGCGGCTGCCCTCCGCGGCGACGCTGCTGCCGCCGGCCGGTGCGACGGCCTCCAATGCGCCGCGGCAGGCGGATTACATCGTCGCCGTGGTCAATTCCGAGCCCATCACCAACAACGAGGTGCGCCAGCGCACCGAGCGCGTGGTGCAGCAGATCGCCAGCCAGGGCGGCAAGGTTCCGCCGCAGGAGCTCCTGGCCAAGGAGGTGTTGGAGCGCCTGATCCTGGAGAAGATCCAGGTGCAGCAGGCCAAGGAGACCGGCATCAAGGTGGACGACTATGCCGTCAACCAGGCCGAGCAGTCGGTGGCGCGGCAGAACAGCATCAGCGTGGACGAAATGCACCGGCGCCTGGCCGCCGATGGCATCAGCAAGGAGCGCTTTCGCGAAGAACTGCGCAACCAGCTGCTGGCGCTGCGCCTGCGCGAGCGCGACGTGGAGTCGCGCGTGCGTGTGAGCGACCTGGAGGTGGACCAGTACCTGCGCGAGCAGCGGCAGGCCGCCGGCCCGGGCAAGCTGGAACTCAACCTGGGCCACATCCTGGTGAAAGTGCCCGAGAACGCCGGCCCGGACGAGGTGGCCCAGCGCTCGGCGCGCGCACAGGAGGCGCTGGCCAAGGTGCAGGCGGGCGGCGACTTTGGCGCCGTGGCGCGCGAGTATTCCGATGCGCCCGAAGGCGCCAACGGCGGACTGCTGGGCCTGCGCCCGGCCGACCGCTATCCGGAGTTGTTCGTGAACGCCACGCAGCAAGCCAGCGTGGGCAGCGTGGTCGGCCCGGTGCGCTCGCCTGCGGGCTTTCACATCCTGAAGGTGGTGGACAAGACCCAGAGCGGCGTGCCCACCACGGCCGTGCAGAGCCACGCGCGCCACATTCTGCTGCGCACCAATGCCAACCTGTCGGAACGCCAGGCGGCCGAGCGGCTGGAGGATCTGCGCGATCGCGTCGCGCGCGGCGGCGCCGACTTCGCGGCGCTGGCACGCGAGTATTCGCAGGACGGCAGCGCCAAGGACGGCGGCGACCTGGGCTGGGCATCGCCCGGGCGCTACGTGCCCGAATTCGAAGAGGCGCTCAATGCCCTGCGCCCTGGCGAGATCAGCCGCCCCGTGGTGTCGCGCTTTGGGGTGCACCTGATCCAGCTGCTGGAGCGCCGCGAGGCCAAGCTCACCCAGCGCGAGCAGCGTGACATGGTGCGCGACACCGTGCGCGAGAAGAAGCTCGACGAGGCCTTCGCCACCTGGATCCAGGAAGCCCGGGGTCGGGCCTACGTGGAATACCGCGACGCTCCGCAATGAAGCACATCCCGCGCAAGCGCTTCGGCCAGCACTTCCTGAGCGACCAGGGCATCATCGATGCGATTGTGCGCGCCATCGCGCCCGAGCCCGGGCAGCCCATGGTGGAGATCGGCCCGGGGCTGGCGGCGCTGACCCAGCCGCTGGTCGAACGCCTGGGCCGGCTCACGGTGGTCGAGCTGGACCGCGACCTGGCCGCGCGGCTGCGCCAGCACGGGCAGCTCGATGTCATCGAGTCCGATGTGCTGAAAGTGGACTTTGCGCAGGTAGCGCAAGCGCTGAATGCTCCCAAAATAAGAGTAGTAGGCAACCTGCCCTACAACATCTCCACGCCCATCCTGTTCCATCTGCTGGCGCACGTGCGGGTCATCGCGGACCAGCATTTCATGCTGCAAAAGGAAGTCATCGACCGCATGGTGGCCGCGCCGGCGACCAGCGCCTATGGCCGGCTGTCGGTGATGCTGCAATGGCGCTACGCCATGGAGAACGTGCTGTTCGTGCCGCCCGAGAGCTTCGATCCACCGCCGCGCGTGGACAGTGCGGTGGTGCGCATGGTGCCGCACGAAGCGCCCGAGGCGCTGTCGGTGCCCGTGCTGGAGGAGTTGGTGCAGGTGGCCTTCAGCCAGCGGCGCAAGCTGTTGCGCCACACGCTGGGCCGCTGGCTCGAAGCGCGGCAGTTTGCCGGCACGTTCGACACCCAGCGCCGGGCCGAGGAGGTGCCAGTGAGCGAGTACGTCGCATTGGCGCAAAAATGCTCCTGAAATAGGAGCTGCTCGCGCTTATCAGTAGGGTGCTAGCGCCCGATTTGTTTCAAAGCGCAAAACCGTGACCGGCCGGGGCAGGACAGCGGCCGGTGACGCTTCATCACGCGGCCGTGAGCCAGTAGCCAGCGTTGAAGGGGCTGCTCATGCGCAGCGCCATGGGGGAGACGTCCACCAGCTTGTCGGTGGGCATCTTCTCGCCCACGGGATCGATCGCGATCTCTATGGCCTGGGAGGCGGCACTGCCGTGCTCCTCCTGCGCCCGTTCCGCCTGGCCGGCGGTTGCAGAACGGGCTACAGAAAAGAATAGAAGCAGCGGAACGGGATCTTGCGGTCGCCCCAGTAGTCGGCGGCATCGCGGAAGATGTCCAGCAATTGCTCGCGGGCTTCCTTGTCGAACTTGGCCGTGATCGGGATCTGCTCCAGCACCACGATGAAGCCCGGCTGCGGGCCCGACTTGTGCAGTGGATCGGTCATGCAGTCGTACAGCGCGTCGAAGTTCTTGCCGAAGTGCGCCGGGAAGGTGAACTGCGTGGCGATCAGGTCCAGGATGTCCTGCTTGGACTGCGCATGTGCCAGGTTGGCATACAGGAAGTGGTGGCCCATGGCGCGCGCCGTGTCCTGCAGGTCGTGCACCCGGAAGGCACGGATCGACTGCACGATATTGGGGCGCACACCGCGCAGAAGCGTTTCCTGGTCTTTACGAAGTGGCGTTTCCATCTCCGTTGCTCTTTCTTTTAGAGGTCCACGAATAGAAGTATCCGACAGCCTGGCGAAGGCGGCTAGCGGAAGAAAAACCGTTGGTGCGATGCATCAGGGGCCTTGCCAGGGGATTTGCCGCAAGGGGCATTCCTGGCGTTCATTCCCTGATTTCTCGAAAGCTCGCGTAATGGTCGCTGGTGAAATAGCAGGCGTCCGGTGTGCGGGGAGCGCCCCCGCACACGATGCGCCGCGCTCCCCGGTGGCGCACGCCGGGCGTGCGCACCGTGTATTCGCGGTAATAGCCGCGTTTCTTCAGGGGGAGCAGACGCTCGCGGTTGCCGAATACCGAACCATCCTTGTCGTACGGGAACGGCCCACCCTCATGGATCAGCGCATAGGTGGCCCGCCCCTGCGGGGGGAGCTCAGCCAGCGAGATGGGAGGGTTGGCGGCAGTGTCAGGGAGCTGCCGCGCGGACACCACCACGGGCGCAAGCGTGACCGCAGCACCCAGAACGCACGCCCCCATTGCCTTGTACGCCCGGATGGCGACAGCCTGCAACATCCACTACACCTTTCAGAAACTACGGGTTAACCCGAAATTTCGACCCGCTAGTGTGACAAAAAGGCGCACATAAGGCAAGCGCCTGCCCAAAAAATGGGCAGGAACGAAGGGCAATTGTCAGCGCCCACTCGTAGAGCGGCGCTTGTCATGGCCGTTATCGGGCCGCGTTGGCATCCGCCACGGTGAGGGCGGTCATGTTGACGATGCGGCGCACCGTGGCGCTGGCGGTGAGAATGTGCACAGGCTCAGCCGCGCCCAGCAGCACCGGGCCAATGGCGATATTGCCGCCAGCGGCGGTCTTGAGCAGGTTGTAGGAGATGTTGGCCGCGTCGATGTTGGGCATGACCAGCAGGTTGGCGTCGCCCGCCAGCGTGCCATGGGGCATGAGGGCCGAGCGGGCCTTGCCGTCCAGCGCCACGTCGCCGTGCATTTCGCCGTCCGCCTCCAGCCAGGGCGCCTGCACGCGCAGCAGGTCCAGCGTCTGGCGCATCTTCACCGCGCTGGGTTGGTTGCTGGACCCGAAGTTGGAGTGCGACAGCAACGCTGCCTTGGGCTTGATGCCAAAGCGCATCATCTCCTCGGCCGCCATGATGGTGATCTCGGCGAGCTGCTCGGCCGTGGGGTCGTAGTTCACATGGGTGTCCACCACGAAGACCTGGCGATCGGGCAGCAGCAGGCCGTTCATGCAGGCGTAGGTGTTCACGCCGGCGCGCTTGCCGATCACCTGGTCGATGTACTGCAGATGGTGCGATGTGTGGCCCCAGGTGCCGCAGATCAGGCCGTCCACCTCGCCCTTGTGCAACAGCATCGAGCCGATCAGCGTCAGGCGCCGGCGCATCTCAATCTTGGCGATGGGCACCGTCACGCCCTTGCGCTCGGTCATGCGGTGGTAGGTCTGCCAGAAGTCGCGGTAGCGGTGGTCCTGCTCCACGTTGACCACGTCGTAGTCCTGGCCCTCTTTCAGGCGCAAGCCGAATTTCTCGATGCGCTGGGCGATGATGGCCGGGCGGCCAATGAGCGTGGGGCGCGCGATCTTCTCGTCCACCACGATCTGCGCGGCGCGCAGCACGCGCTCTTCCTCGCCCTCGGAGAAGGCTACGCGCTTCTTGGGAGCCACCTTGGCCGCCGTGAAGATCGGCTTCATCGTCGTGCCGGAGGCGTAGACGAAGGTCTGCAGATGGTCGCGGTAGGCGTCCATGTCGGCCACGGGGCGCTGCGCCACGCCGCTGTCGGCCGCGGCCTGCGCCACCGCCGGCGCGATCTTCATCATCAGGCGTGGGTCGAACGGCTTGGGAATCAGGTAGTCCGGGCCGAATGCCAGCGGCTCGCCGACATAGGCGGCAGCCACCACTTCGCTCTGCTCGGCCTGGGCCAGCTCGGCGATGGCATGAACGGCGGCGATCTCCATCTCGGTGGTGATCGTCGTGGCGCCGCAGTCCAGCGCGCCGCGGAAGATGTACGGGAAGCACAGGACGTTGTTGACCTGGTTCGGATAGTCGGTGCGGCCGGTGGCGATGATGGCGTCGTCGCGGACCGCCTTCACGTCTTCGGGCGAGATCTCGGGGTTGGGGTTGGCCAGCGCGAAGATCAGCGGGCGCGCGTTCATCTTGCGGACCATGTCTTGCTTGAGCACGCCGCCGGCCGACAGGCCGAGGAACACGTCGGCACCCTCGATCACCTCTGCCAGCGTGCGGGCGGACGTCTTCTGGGCGTATTGCACCTTGTCCTCGTCCATGAGCTCGGTGCGTCCTTCGTAGACCACGCCGGCCAGGTCAGTCACCCAGATGTTTTCCCGTGGAATGCCCAGCTTGACCAGCAGGCCCAGGCAGGCCAACGCGGCCGCGCCGGCGCCCGAGGTCACGAGCTTGATCTTCTTTGGGTCCTTGCCGGCCACCTTCAGGCCGTTGAGGATGGCGGCGCCTACGACGATGGCCGTGCCGTGCTGGTCGTCATGGAACACCGGAATGCTCATGCGCTCGCGCAGCTTGCGCTCGATGTAGAAGCAGTCTGGGGCCTTGATGTCTTCTAGGTTGATGCCACCGAACGTGGGCTCCAGCGAGGCAATGATCTCGATGAGCTTGTCCGGGTCCTTCTCGTTGATCTCGATGTCGAACACATCGATGCCCGAGAACTTCTTGAACAGGACGCCCTTGCCTTCCATCACCGGCTTGCCGGCCAGCGGGCCGATATCGCCCAGGCCCAGCACGGCCGTGCCGTTGGTCACCACGCCGACCAGGTTGCCGCGGGCGGTGTAGCGGAAGGCAGCGGCGGGGTCCTTGACGATTTCTTCACAGGGCGCGGCCACGCCGGGGGAATAGGCCAGTGCCAGGTCATGCTGATTGACCATCTGCTTGGTCGCAGCAATCGTGATCTTGCCGGGCTGGGGAAACTCGTGATATTCGAGTGCGGCACGACGCAGCAGGGCGCGCTTGTCGGTAGGGTTGTGGGCCGTGTTGTCGGACATCAAGCGTCTCCAATCGTCAGCGAAGGCATGGCCGACGTGGCGGCATGCGAGCACTGCGCCCCGTCGGCGATATGTAAGGGGAGCCGATTGTAGGACGCGAGGCTGTCAGTCTGCCGTCAAGTGAAACACTTGTGATCGCAGTGCAGGCAGTTCCATGTGCCGGTGTTCACGCCGGATCGAGCGGGTATACCGGCCGGCGCACCCGCTTGAAAGGGAACCGCGCATAGTCCGATGTGGTTACGCCCGGGCTGTCGCACTCGACGAGGCCCTCGGAAAGGGGCGTGAACACGGGCCGGCAGTACATCCGTGACTTGAGCAGCAGGAACCGGAAGCGCGTGGGATCCAGCCCCACGCAGTGGAACACACCGAGGTCCCACGGCTCATGGGTCTGCTCGGACACCACGATCTGCGCGCTACCGGTATCGAACAACACCGTGCGCCCCATATGGCAGCGCTGGCCCGTGTAGATCGGGCCCGTGACGGTGTAGCTGCCATCGCTCACGGCGCGCACCGTGCCGTGCAGGCGCAGTGGCTTCTTGTGCAGGCCGATGCGGTCGAGTGGCACCTTGTTGCCAAGGTCGACGTCCACCTCGCCACCCTCGCCGGCTGCGATGAGCCGGGCCACGGCCTCCGGGTCGCACAGAGGCCCCATGGCGATGCCGGTGAGGCCCCGCTCCAGCGCGGCCTGCAGCACGTCCATGGTGTCGCAGGTGCCGCCCGACATGCAGTTGTCGCCGTGGTCGAGCAGCAGCACGGGGCGGGTGGCGCCTTGTGCCATGTCCTGCGCGCGGCGCAGAGAGTCTTCCAATGGGTCGCTGCGGTAGACATATTCCGTCCGCCGCTGCCATATCTGCCGCGCCAGCCCGTCTACGGCATCCTGGGTGGCGGCCGCATCCTCCGCGCGGCAGGTGGCGACGACGCTCACGCAGGGTGCCTCGATGTCAGCCAGCGAGAAGCCGCCGAACACGGAGACGGCGGGCAGCCCGCTACGTTCGAGGCCGCGCGCGGCCTCCACGGCATCGCGCATCGGGCCCTCAAGCGTGGTGCTGCGCAGCGTGTGGCTCATGAGCGGCAGGCGGTGCCAGCACACGCGAAAGTGCGCCTCGCCGCGCAGCATCTGCAGCAGCAGGCGACCTGCGTGCTCTCCGGTTTCGTACATGTCGATGTGCGGGTAGGTCTTGAAGCCCACCATCACGTCGGCGCTCTGCACCATCTGCTCGGTGATGTTGCCATGCAGGTCCAATGCCACGCCTATGGGCACGCCGGGCGCTGCAGCGCGCACGCGCGCGAGCAGATCGCCCTCCCCATCGTCGGTGTGCTCGGCCACCATCGCGCCGTGCAGGTCGAGCAGGATGGCATCGGAGCCGGGAGCTGCCTCGACGATACGGCGCGTGAGCTCGTCGTAGGCCTTCGCGTGCACGGGACCGCTGGGGTTGGCCGTGGCGGACACGGGCGTGACCAGCGTGGCCCCCATCCTCTCGGCCAGGTCGATGAAGGCCGCCATGGCCGTGCGCATGCCCTTGTTGGCGCGCAAGGCCGCCTCGCCAAAAGCCGGCGAGAACGCCTCCAGGGGCGTGGGTACGGGCGAGAAGGTGTTGGTCTCGTGGTTGAGCCGTGCGATCAGGATCTTCATGCCACCACCCCGGCACTGGCGAGCATGGCGCGCAGCAGCACGTTGCATCCGGCCTCCAGGTGGGCGGGATCTGCGTCTTCGATCTCGTTGTGGCTGATGCCGTCAGCGCAAGGCACGAAGACCATCGCCGCGGGCGCCACGCGCGCCACATAGACTGCGTCATGGCCCGCTCCGCTCACCACATCCATGCAGCTGTAGCCCAGGTCCGCGGCGTTGGCGCGCACGGCCTCCACCAAGTGCGGCGTGAACGGCTGCGGTGGGAAGTACACCACCTGCTCCACGTCGATGACCAGGCCGCGCTCGGCGGCGATGCGCGCGCAGGCGGCGCGCAGCGCGGCGTCCATGTCCAGCAGCTGGGCGTCGTCGGGCGCGCGCAGGTCCACGCTGAGCTTCACGCGGCCCGGGATCACGTTGCGCGAGTTGGGATGCACCTCCAGCGAGCCCACCGTGCCGCGCGCATGCGGCAGGCGGTCCAGGGCGATGCGGTTGACCTCGGCCACCAGCGCACTCGCGGCCAGCAGCGCATCCTGGCGCAATTCCATGGGCGTGGGGCCGGCATGCGCCTCCATGCCCTGCACGGTGACGTCATACCAGCGCTGGCCCAGCGCCGCCTGCACCACGCCGATCACGCGTTCGTGGTTCTCCAGCACCGGGCCCTGCTCGATGTGCGCCTCGAAGTAGGCCCCCACGGCGGGTGCTGCGCCGGCCTGGCCCGCGTAGCCGATCGCGGCGAGGGCTTCGGCCACGCTCACGCCCTGGGCGTCACGCTGTGCAAGGGCATGCTCCAGCGTGAAGGCGCCCGCGAACACGCCCGAGCCCATCATCACGGGCACGAAGCGTGAGCCTTCCTCGTTGGTCCACACGGCGACCTCGATGGGCGCGCGGGTGCGCACGCCAGCGGCATTGAGCGTGCGCACTACTTCCAGGCCGGCCATCACGCCGTAGTTGCCGTCGAACTTGCCGCCGGTGGGCTGGGTGTCGATGTGGCTGCCCGTCATCACCGGCGCCAGGCTGTCGTCCGCGCCTGCACGGCGCGCGAAGATGTTGCCGATGGCATCGATGCGGATGCTGCAGCCGGCCTCGCGCGCCCACTGCACGAAGAGGTCGCGGCCCTGGCGGTCCAGGTCGGTGAGGGCGATGCGGCACACGCCGCCCTTGGGGGTGCCGCCGATGCGCGCCAGGTCCATGAGCGATTGCCACAGGCGTGCGCCGTCGATGCGCAGCGCGGTGGCGGGGGAGGTTTGCATGTCCATGAGAGAGTCCTTCACTGCTGTTCGCAGCGCGATGCGGCCTCCGCGTTTGCTGGACGGGCCGCAGGGGCTGCCGTTGGATGTCAGGCCATGCCTACGCCGAGGTAGCGGTCCTTCACGGCGTCGTCCGCCAGGAAGTCCGCGTTGCTGGCCTCGTGCACGATGGCACCCTGTTCGATGACGTAGTGGCGGTCGGCGAGCTGGGTGCAGACCTCGAGGTTCTGCTCCACCAGCAGGATGGACACGCCCGCGGCCTTGATGGTCTGGAGTTGGGCCACGATCTCCTCGACGATCACGGGCGCCAGTCCCTCCACGGGCTCGTCCAGCATCAGCAGGCGCGGCGCGTTCATGAGCGCGCGGCCGATGGCCAGCATCTGCTGCTCGCCGCCCGAGAGCTGGCCACCGCCATTGGCGCGGCGCTCCTTGAGGCGCGGAAAGATGCGATAGACGTCGGGCAGCTGCCAGGGCGAATGCTTGCGCTGGCCCAGTAACAGGTTCTCTTCTACCGTGAGCAGCTTGAAGATGCCCCGATGCTCCGGCACCAGGCAGATGCCGCGTTGTGCCACCAGATGGGTGGCCAGCTGGTGCACGGGCTCGCCGCCGAAGCGGACTTGCCCTTGCGTGGGCGCCATCACGCCGGCGATGGTCTTGAGCGTGGTGGTCTTGCCCGCCCCGTTGCGGCCCAGCAGCGTGACGAGCTCGCCGTCGCCGACATGCAGCGACACGCCCTGCAACACATGGCTTTTGCCGTAATGCGCGTGAACGGATTCCACGGACAGCAATGTCTTCATGCCTTGCCTCCGGTGATCATGTTGCCCAGGTAGGCGCTGCGCACACGCTCGTCGTTGCGGATTTCGTGCGGCAGGCCCTCGGCGAGCACACGGCCTTGCTGCATTACGGTGATGGTGTCGGAGATGTCCATGACGATGCCCATGTTGTGTTCGATGAGCACCACGGTGTGCTCGTCCTTGAGGCCCTGGATCAGCCGCTTCATCTCCTCGAGGTCGTCGATGCCCATGCCCGAGGTCGGCTCGTCGAGGAAGATCGCCTTCGGGCGCGCGGCCAGCGCCATGCCCACCTCCAGGCGCCGCTGCTGGCCATGCGAGAGATTGCCGGCGGGTGTGTCGGCGTAGCGCGCGAGGCCCAGGCGTTCGAGCACGCTGGCCACCGTGTCGGCGCAGGAGCGTCGGCCCTCGGGGGCGTTCCAGCAGTCCAGCGCCTTCTTGGGGGCCACACCCTGGGCGGCCAGGCGCAGGTTCTCGCGCACCGGCAGGGTGAGGAACAGGCTCGTGACCTGGAACGAGCGCGCCATGCCCCGGCGCACGCGCCGGTGGTCGGGCTCGCGCGTCACGTCGTGACCGTCGAACAGGATGCGCCCGCCGCTCACCTGCTTGGTCCCCGTGAGCATGTGGAACAGCGTGGTCTTGCCCGCCCCGTTGGGGCCGATCACCGAATGCACGGTGTTGGCGCGCACCTTGAGGTTTACGCCGCCCAGGGCGACGAACTTGTCGTAGCGTTTCTCGACGCCCTGGGCTTCGAGCAGGATGGGGGATGCGGTGGCGCTCATGCCTGGCCTCCCTGGGTGTTGGCCTGGGACGCCGCCCCGTTGCGTTGTGCGTCGGCCCCGCCGCCCTTGCGGCGCAGCAGGCTCCACAGAGACTCGCCCAGGCCCCACAGGCCGCGCTGCAGCCCCAGGCTGACGACCATCAGCACCACGCCCAACAGCAGCAGCCAGCGCGGCCACAGGGTGGAGAGCCAGTCGCCCAGCAGCACATAGAACGCCGCGCCCAGCACCGAGGCCAGCAGGTTGCCCGTGCCACCGATCACGGTCATCACGAGGATCATCTCGCTCGTGTGGTATTCGGCATTGGACAGCGGCGCGATGCCGGTCATCATGGCGTGCAGCGCGCCGGCCAGGCCGGTGACGGCGCCCGAGATCACGAAGGCCTGCAGCTTGAGCAGGCGCAGGTCATAGCCCACGGCCGCGGCGCGCTCCTCGTTGTCGCGCACGGCCAGCAGCGTACGGCCGAACACCGAGTCGCACACGCGGCGCAGCAGCCAGAACGCCGCAAGAAACAGCACCGCGACAAAGCCGTAGTACTGCCAGGGCGAGTCCAGGGGCCACAACGTCTGGCCGGCCACGGCCAGCGAGGGACGCGGAATGTCGAGCAGGCCGTTGTCGCCGCCCGTGAGGCCCGTGGCGGTGTAGGCCAGAAAATAGAACATCTGCGCGAACGCGAGCGTGAGCATCACGAAGTAGGTGCCGCGCTGGCGGATGGCCACCCAGCCCACGATGGCTGCACCCGCGGCGCCCATGGCCACGGCGGCCAGCAGCGCCAGCGGCATGGGCAAGGTCCAGCGCGTGAGCAGCAGCGCGATGGTGTAGCTGCCCAGCCCGAAGAAGATGCCCTGCCCGAACGACAGCAGCCCGGTGTAGCCCAGCAGCAGGTTGCAGCCCATGGCGGCGAGCCCGAAGATCAGCACTTCGCTCGCGAGCGAGCCCGACTGCATGCACAGCGGCATGGCGACCACGATCGCCAGCGCGAGAAGGAAATGGGAATGTCTGGACATGTTCATCGTGTTCATCCTTTGCGGCCCAGCAGGCCGTGGGGGCGCAGCAGCAGCACGGCAGCCATGGCCACGTAGATCATGAGACGAGCACCCTCGGGCCACAGCGTGCTCATCACGCTCTGCACGATGCCGATGAGCAGGCCGCCCACGAGCGCACCGCCGAAGCTGCCCAACCCGCCCACGACCACGATCACGAAGGCCACGCCCAGGGCCTCGATGCCCATGAACGGCTCGGCGCCGCGGATCGGCGCCGCGAGCACGCCCGCCAGGGCCGCCGTGGCCGCGCCCAGCGCGAACACCAGGCTGAAGATGCGCAGCACGTTCAGGCCGAGCAGCGAAACCATCTCGGTCGACTCGCTGCCGGCGCGCACCGCGCTGCCCAGGCGCGTGCCTTCGAGCACCCACCACAGCAGTACCGCGAGCACGGCGGTGAAGCCGATCACGAACAACCGGTACTTCGGATAGACGAAGCTGCCCCACATCACCACGCCCTGCAGCAGGTCGGGGACGGCCACGCTGTCGCCCAGCGGCCCCCATTGCAGGATCACGAGTTCCTGCACCACGAGCGCGAGGCCCACGGTGATGATGATGTGGAACTCATGGGCCTTGGCGTACACATGGCGCAGCATGAGCTTCTCGGTGAACCAGCCGATCGCGCCCACGGCCAGCGGCACCACGACCAGGGCGAGCCAGAAGCTCAGGCCCCAGCGTGTCATCTGGTAGCAGAAATACGCGCCCAGCAGGTAGAAGGCTCCGTGCGCGAAGTTCACGAAGCGCAGCAGGCCGAACACGATCGACAGGCCCACGGCCAACAGGAAATACAGCATGCCGATGCCGATCCCGTTGATGGTCTGTAGCAGGTAGATGCTCATACTCGACTATCAAAAAAATAGCTGCTAGCGCTTGCTGGTCAAGCGCTAGGTGGTCTTTTGGCTTGAGGCCCGGGGGCGGGCGGTCAGGCCAGCTTGCAGCCGGTGCGGTCGATGGGCAGGAACGACTTGCCGGAACTGACCACGTCCACGTAGTCGTCCTTGTTCTTCATCTTGGCCTTGGCCTTGCCCTTGAGCAGGTAGTAGTTCTTGAGCACCTGGTGGTCGGCCTTGCGCACTTCCTCCTCGCCCGTGAGGCCCTGGTACTTCATGCCCTCCAGGGCTGCCACCACGGCCTTCTGGTCCACCGTGCCGGCCTTGAGGATGGCGTCGAGGAGCAGCTTGGTGCAGATGTACGAACCCGCCAGGCTGTAGTTGGGGTTGGACTTGAACGCGGCCTGGGTGCGCTTGACCAGGTCCTGGTTGAGCGGCGTGTCCACCGTGTGCCAGTACTGCGCGCCGAAGTACACGCCATCGCACAGATCGGCGCCCAGCGATTCGAACTGCTCCAGGCCCGAGGCCCAGGCGATCAGGATGGTCATGTTCTTGTGCATGCCAAAGCTGATGGCCTGGCGCAGCGCGTCGGACGACTGGGCGCCGAAGTTCAGCAGCAGCAGCACGTCGGGCTTGGCGGCCATGGCGTTGGTGAGGTAGCCGCTGAACTCCTTCTCGGTCAGCGAGTGGTAGCTGTTGCCCACGTGCTCGATGCCCTTTTCCTTGAAGATGTTCTTGGCAGCGGTCAGCAGGCCGTCGCCGAACACGTACTGCGGCGTGATGGTGTACCAGCGCTTGGCTTTCGGGTGCGCGTCGAGCAAGGGGCGCACGGTCTGCTCGATGGCGCCGAAGGTCGGTACCGACCAGCGGAACGTGGCGCCATTGCAGTCGGAGCCGGTGAGCTCGTCGGCCCCTGCGGTCGTGATGAAGATGCCGCCGGCCTTCTCGGCTTCCTTGCCCATGGCCAGCGCTTCTGACGACAGGATGCCGCCTGCGAAGAAGCGCGCGCCCTTTTGCTGAGCCGCCTCCTGCACCTTGCGCACCGCGGTGGCGGGCTTGCCTTCGGTATCGAGCAGCGTGTAGGCCAGCGGCCGGTCCAGGGCCTTGCCGTACTGCTCGATGGCGAGCTTCATTCCCAGGTCCGCGAACTTGCCGTTCGCGGCGAATGCGCCCGACATGGGCACGGGGCAGCCGAACTGGATCGCGTCCTTGGACTGTGCCCAGGCGCTGGCGCCCAAGCCCAGGGAGGCGGGCAGCGCGCCGAATGCGGAGAGTTGCAGGAGGTGACGTCGTTGCATAGGGGACTCCGTGGTGAGGCTGAAGAACAGTGGGTGGTACGGGTCTCAGAGCACGATGCATGCCAATTTGTCGGAATGCGTGCACGCTCCTTAATTCATATTTATAGTGACAAATAGAATGAATATGACGCGTACAAACCCTAGACGCTTCCGGCATGCCCCTGGGCGGTGCATACTGCACCACGACAGCGAACACCGGGGTGGCGGTGGTGGTACCGGACTATCCCGAGGAAAGACAACAAGCCATGGCAATACAGAAGCCCGCTCCCCTGGCGATCAAGCAGCTCAAGCGCTCCGATCTCGTGGCCCAGGAGATCAAGCGGCTGATTACCGAGAAGAACCTGAGTCCCGGTGACCGCCTGCCGCGCGAGATCGAGCTGCAGGCGCAGTTCCAGGTCAGCAAGGGCACCATCCGCGAGGCGCTCAAGTCGCTGGAGGTGCAGGGCCTCGTCACCATTTCCACGGGCCCCTCGGGCGGCGGCACCATCGTCGAAGTGCCTCTGGACCGCACCTTGCAGTTCATGCAGAACTACCTGTTCTTCCAGGAAGTGACCATCGACGACATCTATGCCGTGCGCCAGCAGCTCGAGCCCATGCTGGCGGCGGGTGCCGTGCCGCACCTGACGGAGGCCGACTTCGAGGCGCTGGAGCACAGCATCGCCTGCTGCGACCCCACCCAGAGCCAGGAGGACCTGGTGAGCCAGCGGCGCGAAGACGTGAACTTCCACGACATCCTCGCGGCGGCCAACCCCAATCCGTTCCTGCGCTTCACCTGTGAGCTGATCAACGAGATGATTCGCCAGCTCATCGTGTTCGGCAATCGCACGCCGCAAACCGAGCACCGGCGTTTTGGCGAGGCCAACGCGCAGTTCCACCGCGCCATCGTGCAGGCCGCACGCGCGCGCGACGCGGAGAAGGTGCGCACGCTCATGCAGAGCCACATGCAGGATGCGGCGAGCAGCGTCAAGCGCATGAAGGGCCGCATTCAGGGGCGCCTGATCCTCGACGCAGACACGCTGCGGCGTCCGCGTGCGGCGCCTGCCGTGTCCACGGCAGCCACGGCCGCCGCAGGGGCCAAGCGTCCGCGCAGGCGCGCCGCCGGCGTGGGAGCGGAATAGGCAGGCCAGGCCGCCTCCCTCACAAAAGACAAAGCCCCTGCGGCCGCAAGGCCCAGGGGCTTTTCGCAAACGGCGCGGGGCAGGGCCGCCCCGGCCGCCCGGATCAGCGGCTGCTCGGGAAGCTGAACACCGCCCCCTCGCGCACGCCGGCCGAGGGCCAGCGCTGGGTGATCGTCTTGCGCTTGGTGTAGAAGCGCACGGCGTCCGGCCCGTAGGCGTGCAGGTCGCCGAACAGGCTGCGCTTCCAGCCGCCAAACGAGTGGTAGGCCACGGGCACGGGCAGGGGCACGTTCACGCCCACCATGCCGACCTGGATGTGGTCGGTGAAGTAGCGCGCGGCTTCGCCGTCGCGCGTGAAGATGCAGGTGCCGTTGCCGTATTCGTGGTCGTTGATGAGCTGCATGGCTTCCTGTAGCGTCTTCACGCGCACCACGCCGAGCACGGGGCCGAAGATCTCTTCCTGGTAGATCTTCATGCCGGGCTTGACGTTGTCGAACAGGCATGCGCCCAGGAAGTAACCCTCCTCATGGCCGGCCACCTGCACGCCGCGGCCGTCCACCACCAGCGTGGCGCCCTCGGCCACGCCGCTGTCCACATAGGCCTTCACCTTCTCGAAGTGCTGCTTCGTCACCAGCGGGCCCATGTCGTTGCCGTTGTCGGTGCCCGGGCCCACCTTCATCTTGGCGATCTCGGCCTTCAGGCCCGCGATCACGGCATCGCCCACTTCGTCGCCCACGGCCACGAGCAGCGGGATCGCCATGCAGCGTTCGCCGCACGATCCATAAGCGGCACCCATCAGCGCGCTCACGGCGTTGTCCACGTCCGCGTCGGGCATGAGCACCGCATGGTTCTTGGCACCGCCCAGGGCCTGCACGCGCTTGCCGTGCTTGCAGCCTTCGGCGTAGATGTACTCGGCGATGGGGGTGGAGCCCACAAAGCTCACGGCTTTCACGCGCGGGTCTTGCAGCAGCGTATCGACGGCCAGCTTGTCGCCGTTGACCACGTTGAGCACGCCGGGCGGCAGGCCCGCTTCCAGCGCGAGCTGGGCCACGAACAGGGTGGAAGACGGGTCGCGCTCCGACGGCTTGAGCACGAAGGTGTTGCCGCAGGCCACGGCCATGGGCCACATCCACAGCGGCACCATGGCCGGGAAGTTGAAGGGCGTGATGCCTGCCGTGACGCCCAGCGCCTGGAACTCGCTCCACGAGTCGATGCCGGGGCCCACGTTGCGGCTGTGCTCGCCCTTGAGCAGCTCGGGCGCATAGCTGGCGTATTCCACGTTCTCGATACCGCGCTGCAGCTCGCCATGCGCATCGCTGAGCACCTTGCCGTGCTCGGCGGTGATGAGGGCGGCGATCTTGTCGGCGTTTTCTTCGAGCAGCACCTTGAGCTTGCTCATCACGCGGGCGCGCTTGAGCGGCGGCGTGTTGCGCCAGGCGGGGAAGGCGGCCTCGGCAGAGGCAATGGCGGCTTCCACCGTGGCCTGGCTCGCCAGCGCCACGCTGGTGGTCGATTGGCCGGTGGCGGGATTGAACACGGGCTGCGTGCGCTCGGTGTCGGCAACAAGCTTGCCATCGATCAGGTGGCCGACGGTGGTGGTGACGTTCTTGTCGTGGTGCATGATGTTCTAAGATAAAAACGGGCTCTAGCGCTTATCTATCAAGCGCTAACAGCTATCAAAACAGGAGTTCAAGCGGTCTCGTGCAGAGCGTCGCCCAGGGCGCTGACCAGGCGGTCGATCTCGGCCTGGGTGCTGATGAACGGGGGCGCGAGCTGGATGGTGTCGCCACCGTAGCGCACGTAGAAGCCCTTCTCCCAGCACTTCATGGCGATTTCGTAGGGGCGCTTGGCGGGTTCGCCGGGCAGGGCGCTGATGGTGATGCCGGCGGCCAGGCCATAGTTGCGGATGTCGGCCACATGCTTGGCCCCTTTCAGGCCGTGCACGGCGTTCTCGAAGTAGGGCGCCAGCGCCTTCACGCGGCCGGGCATGTCTTCCTTTTGCAGGATGTCGAGCACCGCGTTGCCCGCCGCGCAGGCCACGGGGTGGGCCGAGTAGGTGTAGCCGTGCGGGAACTCCAGCATGTACTCGGGGCCGCCCTGCGCCATGAAGGTGTCGTAGATCTCCTTGCTGGCGATCACGCCGCCCAGCGGCTGGGCACCGTTGGTCACCTGCTTGGCGAAGTTCAGGATGTCCGGCGTCACGCCAAAGGCCTCGGCCCCGGTCCAGGTGCCGCAGCGGCCAAAGCCGGTGATGACCTCGTCAAAAATCAGCAGGATGTTGTTCTGCGTGCAGATCTCGCGGATGCGCTCCAGGTAGCCCTTCGGCGGGATCACTACGCCGGCCGAGCCCGAGAAGGGCTCCACGATCACGGCGGCGATGTTGCTCGCGTCGTGCAGCGCGATCACGTCGAGCAGCTTGTCGGCCAACGCGCGGCCGCCGTCCTCGGCCATGCCCTTCTGGAAGGTGCCGGCCGGCGGCTGGGTGTGGGGAATGTGGTCCGCCTCCACGCCCTGGCCGAACAGCTTGCGGTTGCCCACGATACCGCCCACCGAGATGCCGCCGTAGTTCACGCCGTGGTAGCCCTTCTCGCGGCCGATCAGGCGCGTCTTGGTGCCCTGGCCCTTGGCACGCCAGTAGGCGCGCGCCATCTTGAGCGAGGTGTCGGCCGACTCGGAGCCCGAGCCGGTGAAGAACACATAGTCCAGCCCGGCGGGCGTCAGTTCCTTGAGCTTGTTGGCCAGCGCGAATGACGCGGGGTGGCCGAACTGGAAGGCCGGCGCGTAGTCCAGCGTGGCGGCGGCGCGGCCGATGGCCTGGGCCACCTCCGTGCGGCCGTGGCCCAGGCCCGAGCACCACAGGCCCGAGAGGCCGTCAAAAATCTTGCGCCCTTCGGCGTCGGTGTAGTAGGCGCCCTGGCCGCTCACGATCATGCGCGGCTGGGCCTTGAAGTTGCGGTTGCCGGTGAAGGGCATCCAGTGGGCTTCCAGCCAGGCGGCGTCGGTGCGTACGGCGGCTGCGGGGTTAGGGTCAATGACGGCGAAGCTCATGGCGATCTCCTGAAGGGAATGCGCGCATTGTTGGTCACGGTAATAATCCGTTGAAGCAACAAATATCCACATTCACTTAGCAATCCATGCAAGTAAAAAACGCCCGCCGTCCGCGCGCCGTGCTGGGGCAGCTGTCCGACATGGACCTGCGCCTGCTGCAGGTGTTCAAGGCCGTGGTCGAGTGCGGCGGCATGGCCGCGGCCGAGCTGGAGCTGAACATCGGCACCAGCACCGTGAGTCGTCACGTGAAGGATCTGGAGACGCGCCTGGGCCTGACGCTGTGCCGGCGCGGGCGCGCGGGCTTTGCGCTCACGCCCGAGGGACAGCGGGTCTATGAGGAGACGCTGCGCCTGCTGGCCTCGGTGCGCGGCTTTCTGGGCAGCATCGACGACATCCACGACCGCATGGGCGGACAACTCGCCGTGGCGGTGTTCGACAAGACGGCGAGCAACCCGGCCGCGCGCATCGGCGACGCCATCGCCACTTTTACGGCGGAAGCGCCCGACGTGCAGCTGCAGCTGCATGTGGGGTCGATCAACGCCATCGAGCGCGGCGTGATCGACGGCAGCTTCCAGGTGGGCATCATTCCCGCCCACCGCAGCTCGCAGAGCCTGGTCTATTCCGATCTGTTCGGCGAGACCATGCTGCTGTATTGCGGCGCGGGCCACCCGCTGTTCGGCGCACCCCACGACGATCTGGACTGGGACGCCGTGCGCCGCTACCCGTTCGCGGGGCTGGGCTACCACTCGCCCAACATGGAGCTGAGCCACGAGGCGCGCCTGACGCGCGCGGCCACGGGGTTTGACCAGGAGTCCATTGCCACGCTGGTGCTGTCGGGGCGCTTTCTGGGCTTTCTGCCCGACCACTATGCCGAGAGCTTCGAGCGCCAGGGCCGCATGCAGCCCGTGCGGCCCGCGCTGTTCCGCTACGACTGCCGCTTCGTCAGCCTGGTGCGCCGCTCACCCGCGCCCAGCCGGGCCGCGCAACTGCTGCAGCGCTGCCTGCTGCAGGCGCATGGGGCCTGACGGCCCGCCCGGGTCGCTCAAGCGCCGGGCCGCGCTGCCGATAATGCAAGGCATATGACCACCCTTGCCGCCATCGCCCAATCTGGTCTGCAGGCCGCGCAGCTGCGCCTGGACAGCAGTGCCCACAACGTGGCCAACCTGAACACCCCGGGCTTTCGGCGCCAGACGGTGGACCAGCAGGCCGCACCGGCGCCGGGCGGCGTGCAGGCGCGCGTGGCAGCGCCTGCGGCCGCGACGGGCGTGGCGCTGGAAGCGGAGGCCGTGGAGCAGATCAGTGCCACCTATGCCTTCCAGGCCAACCTGCTGGTGTTGCGCCGCGCCGACGAGATGGCGGGCGCGTTGCTGGACGTGCGGGCGTGACGCTGTCGGTTTACATTAAAAGTGCCTCTGGCGCTTATCTGGCAAGCGCTAATAGCTACACAAATAAGAGCAATCGCAACCCGCTAGCCCATCATGCGGCCCGGGCGAGGTGCGCGAGTTGCTGCGCCAGCCAGTCGGTAAACGACTCCGACCGCAGGTGGGCCGGGGTCTCAGGCGGCATGCGCATGGGCGGCCTCCGCAGGGGCGTGTGCCTGTGCCTCGCGGCGCTGGCGGGCGCGCTCCCAGGCCTTTTCATGGAAGAAGAAGGCCACAGCCTGCACCGTGGGCTCCAGCAGGCTAAGGGTGAGCGACGCAATCAGATTGCCCGTGACGGCATACGCCACCAGGGCGGCCACGCAGATGTGGATCACGTAATAGCTGCCGGTCTTGGCCAGCGTGGGCAGGTTATGGCGGGCGGCGATGCGGATGCGGGACATGGTGCTCTCCTGTAACGGTATGTGGAGAATGCTAGTCATTCGCATTTGATTTGGCCAATTGTTCGTGGCTAAGTTGCAGATAGAAACTGTCGAATCGCCGCGGATATGATGGCCGCTCTCTTTTTTCAACCTCTCAACCGACCCGAACGGGAGCACCGCATGGCCCTCATGGACTTCATCAAGAAGCAGTTCATCGACATCCTCCAGTGGACCGAGGACGGCAACGGAACGCTGGCCTGGCGCTTCCCGATGGAGGGTATGGAAATCCAGAACGGCGGCACGCTGGTGGTGCGCGAGTCGCAGATGGCGGTGTTCGTCAACGAAGGCCAGGTGGCCGACGTGTTCGGCCCCGGCACCTACAAGCTGACCACGCAGACGCTGCCGGTGCTGACCTACCTGAAGAACTGGGACAAGCTGTTCCAGTCGCCGTTCAAGAGCGACGTGTACTTCTTCAGCACGCGCCAGCAGGTGGACCAGAAGTGGGGCACGCCCCAGCCCATCACCATCCGCGACAAGGACTTCGGCGCGGTGCGCCTGCGCGCCTTCGGCAACTATGCGTACCGCATCGCGGACCCGAAGCTGTTCCACACCGAGATCTCGGGCACGCGCGAGTCCTACCCCTCGGCGGACCTGGAGGGCCAGCTGCGCGGCCTGGTGCTGCAGAACATCAGCAACGCCATCGCGGGCAGCGGCCTGCCGTTCCTCGACCTCGCGGCCAACCAGGTGATGTTTGCCGACGCGCTGGCGCACGAACTGCAGCCCGCGTTCGCCAAGATCGGCCTGAAGCTCGAATCGATGACGGTGCAGAACGTCTCGCTGCCCGAAGAGCTGCAGAAGATCCTCGACCAGAAGATCGGCATGGGCATGGTCGGCAACGACATGGGCAAGTTCATGCAGTACCAGACGGCGCAGGCCATCCCGAAGTTCGCCGAAGGCGCGGCGGGTGGTGGAAACGGTGGCGGCAGCGTGGCGGGCGACGCCATGGGCCTGGGCGCCGGCGTGGCGCTGGGCCAGGTGCTGGCGCAGAACCTGCAACAGGGCCTGCAGGGCGGCGCTGCGCCATCGGCCCCGCAGGCCGCGCCTGCCGCCGCGCCGGTGGGTGTGCGGCCCGAGGAAGTGATGGCCACGCTGGAGAAGCTGGGCGAGCTCAAGTCCAAGGGCATCCTCACGCAGGAGGAGTTCGACGCGAAGAAGGCGGAGCTGCTGAAGAAGCTCATCTGACGCGCGTACACTCTCTTTTTAGTAGCTGCCAGCGCTTGCCACACAAGCGCTGGAGGCCAAAAACACCTTAGATCCACGACGCATGGCCGACAGCGGCACCCAGCGGACCTACCGCGCGCCCTGCCCGGGCTGCGGCGCGCCGGTCGAATTCAAGAGCGCGCAATCCACCCATGCCATCTGCGCTTACTGCCACAGCACCGTGGTGCGCAGCGGCGAGGTGCTGCAGCGCCTGGGCCGCATGGCCGAGGTCTTCGACGACCACAGCCCGCTGCAGCTCATGGCCAGCGGACGCATCGCGCTGGACGGCCAGACGCTGCCGTTCACGCTGATCGGCCGCCTGCAATACCAGGGCGAGGAAGGCCGCTGGACCGAGTGGGTTGCCTTCCTGCAGGACGGCAGCACCGCCACGCTCAGCGAGGACAACGGCGCCTATGTCTTCACCCGCCCGGCCACGCTGGGGCGGGAATTGCCCGAAGCCGAGCGCTTTCGCGTCGGCATGACCACGGCCGTGGCCGGCCAGCCGTTCAGCGTGGCGGCCAATGTGCGCGCACAACTCGTCGCGGCCGAGGGCGAGGTGCCGAAGCTGCCGCCGCTGGGCACTCCGTTCCAGGTGGTGGAGCTGCGCTCGGCCGACGGCGAGGTGCTCTCCATCGACTACGGCACCCAGCCCCCCCAGGTGCAGCGCGGCCGGGCGGTGCGGCTGGAGGATCTGCAGCTCCAGGGGCTGAAGGACGAGTCCGCCAAGGAGGAAAAGGGCCGCCAGTTCAGTTGCCCCCATTGCGGCGCGCCGGTGCAGGTGCAGCTGTCCAGCACCAAGAGCTGCACCTGCCCGTCGTGCCACAGCCTGATCGACCTGAGCGCGGGTTTGGGTGGCGAGCTGCGCCACGCCGCACAGTACGAACCGGTGCAACCGCTGATCCCGCTGGGCAGCGTGGGCCAGTTCGAGGGCGCGCCATGGCAGGTGGTGGGCTTTCA
This sequence comes from Diaphorobacter nitroreducens, assembly GCA_003755025.1. Lineage (GTDB taxonomy): Bacteria > Pseudomonadota > Gammaproteobacteria > Burkholderiales > Burkholderiaceae_C > Diaphorobacter > Diaphorobacter nitroreducens. The sequence continues at coordinate 362,374 of RJVL01000002.1, forward strand.
GCACCGCACGGGCGTGGAGCCCGGGGATGACGAGCACTTCGGCTGGGAGGAATACCTGCTGTACCACCGCCAGCGGGGCTTCCTGTTCCTGGTGGACGCCAGCGATGGCTGGAGCCTGGTGCGCCCTGCCACGGGCGCGCCGCAGCACAAGCCGGGCGCGCCCACCGCCACCTACCTGGGCACGCAGTACCGCCTGACCTCCACCTACCAGGCCGAGACCAACTATGTGGCGGGCGAGTTCTACTGGCCCGTGGAGCGCGGCCAGAAGACCAGCAACAGCGACTTTGCCGCCGTGAACGGCAAGGGCCTGCTGTCGCGCGAGCAGTCGCGCAGCGAGGTCACCTGGTCGCACGGCCAGCGCATGGACTCCAGCGCCGTCGCCCAGGCCTTCAAGCTGGGTGACAAGGCGGCGCTGTTCCGCCGCCAGGACGCGGGGCCCGTCGCCGCGGGCTCTGGCATCGGCTGCGGCACGGTGATCGTGATCCTCATCGTGCTGATCATTCTGCTGGTGCTCATGAGCAACTGCTCGGGCTCTTCAGGCGGGTACTACCGCAGCTCGGGCGGCTCGTTCGGTGGCTACAGCACGGGCGGCGGCCACAAGTGACGACTTTTGTGACACCTTTTTCTCTCAACCCCTCCAAGGAGCAAACGCCATGATGGGAATCGAATGGCTTCGGCCCGCGGCCTTCCTCGGGTCCATCCTCTACGCGCTGATCGGCGTGGTCATCTTCTGGCTGTGCTTCTGGCTGATCGACAAGGTCACCCCGGCCGACCTGTGGGCCGAGATCGTGGAAAAGCAGAACCGCGCCCTGGCGATGGTGGTGGCCGCCATGTGCCTGGGCATCAGCATCATCGTGGCGGCGGCGATCCATTGAAACAGCCCCCTGAGCGGTTGCGCCGCTTCCCCCCGCTCCCGCATCGCTGCGCGATACGGGCAGGGAGACGACGCCAGCGCGGCGGGGCGGCGCGGCCGGCCCAGGCCCTTGTGCGGCGTCTGCTGGCATCGGTTACGCCCACGGCATGCGCACTCCCATGAAGGACACCAGCACTTCCGCCCCGCGCCCCATCGACGTCGCCCTGCTGGCCAGCGTGTTCGTGATCGCCGCTTGCGGGCTGCTGTACGAGCTGGCGGCCGGGGCGCTGGCGTCGTATGTGCTGGGCGACTCGGTGCTGCAGTTCTCCACCGTCATCGGCACCTATTTGTTCGCCATGGGCGTAGGCTCGTGGCTGTCGCGTTACTTCGAGCGGCAGTTGCCCGCGCATTTCCTGCGCATCGAGTTGCTGGTGGCGCTCATCGGCGGGGCGCTGCCTGCCGTGCTGTTCCTGGCCAATGCCTACGTGCCTAGCGCCTTCCGCGTGCTGCTGTACGGCATGGTGCTGCTGGTGGGAACGCTGGTGGGCTTGGAGATCCCGCTGGTCATGCGCATCCTCAAGCGCAATGTGCAGCTCAAGGACCTCGTGAGCCAGGTGCTCACCTTCGACTATCTTGGCGCGCTGGCGGTGTCGCTGGCGTTTCCGCTGCTGCTGGTGCCGCAGTTGGGGCTGGTGCGCACGGGGCTGCTGTTCGGCTTCATGAACGCCGCCGTGGCCGTGTGGGCGCTGTGGCTGTTCCGGCATGAGCTGCGGCGCTTTGGCGCGCACGCGCTGGCCTGTGCGCTGGTGCTGGCGGCCCTGCTGGCGGGGCTGCTGGGGGCCGAGCACATCACCCGCTTCGCCGAGGACAAGTTCTACCAGGACCGCATCGTGCTCAGCAGCGCCTCGCCCTACCAGCGCATCGTGGTCACGCACGGGCGCGCGGGGCATCGCCTGTACCTGAACGGCAACCTGCAGTTCGCCGAGCGCGACGAATACCGCTACCACGAGGCCTTGGTGCACCCCGTGATGGCCGCGCACGGTCATCCGAAGCGCGTGGCGGTGCTGGGCGGCGGCGACGGCATGGCCGTGCGCGAGGTGCTCAAGTACCCCTCGGTGGAGTCGGTCACGCTGGTGGAGCTGGACCCGGCGATGACGCAGCTCTTCGGCAGCCACCCCACGCTGCGGCAGCTGAACGGCGATGCGCTGGCGTCACGCAAGCTCACCATCGTCAACACCGATGCCTTCCAGTGGCTGCAACAGGGAGATGACACCTATGACGTGATCGTGGTGGACTTTCCCGACCCCACCAACTTCGCCATCGGCAAGCTCTACACCAACAGCTTCTACGCCCTGCTGGACCAGCGCCTGGCCGCCAGCGGCTACGCGGTGGTGCAGACGACCTCGCCGCTGGTGGCGCGCAGGAGCTTCTGGACGGTGGTCACGACCATCGAGTCCGTGGGCCTGCAGGCGCGGCCCTACCACGCGCATGTGCCGAGCTTTGGCGAGTGGGGCTTCGTCATCGCCAGCCGCCGCCCCTGGCGCGTGCCGGCCGAGCTGCCCGCGGGACTGCGCTTTCTGGACGCGGCCGCGCTGCCCCTGCTGTTCGACTTCCCGCGGGACATGGCGCGCGTGCCCGCCGAGGTCAACCGCCTGTCCAACCAGGTGCTGGTGCACACCTACGAACAGGAGTGGGGCCAGGTCGCCCACTGATCCCTGGGCCGATGCTGCGGGACGACCCTGCCCCGCCCTTGCCCCTGCCGGCGGTGTCTGACGAACCCGGCCGGGGCCGATGCCGTACAGTGGGCGGCCCATGTCCCACCCCGCCCACACTCCTTTCTCTCCCCGCCGGCGCCAGTTGCTGCAGGCCGGCGCCGCCCTGGCCGCGGGGCTCGGCCTGTCCGGCTGCGACAAGCCTGCGCCGGCCGACGTGCTGGGCGGTTACACCGGCATCGACATGGCGCGCGGCCATGCGCTGCGCGACCGGCTGGCCGAGGGCGCGCCCTACACGCCCGACATCGTGCGCCGCACCGAGGTGGTGATCGCGGGTGGCGGGGTGGCCGGGCTGGCGGCCGCACGCGCGCTGCGCCTGGCGGGTGTGGATGATTTCCAGTGCCTGGAGATGGAGGACCAGCCCGGCGGCAACAGCCGCGCCGGCAGCGTGAACGGCATTGCCTGCCCGCTGGGCGCGCATTACCTGCCCGTGCCCGGAGAGCATGCGCGCGAGGTGCAGGACCTGCTGGAGGAGCTGGGCCTGCGCCAGCGCGTGGCCGGCCGCTGGCGGTATGACGAACGCCACCTGAGCCACAGCCCGCAGGAGCGCCTCTACTTCCAGGGCCACTGGCAGGAGGGCCTGCTGCCCGTCGCCGGGGTGGGGGAGTCCACGCTGGCGCAGTACCGGCGCTTTGCCGAGCAGGTGGCCGCGCTTTCGCGCGGCGTGCGCTTCACCATGCCGGTGCTCAAGAGTTGGGCGCCCAATAAGCCGTTGGCGCCCGCCCATCAAGCGCTGGATGCTATGACTTTCGATGCGTGGCTGGCGCAGCAGGGCCTGGATGACGCCCACCTGCGCTGGTACCTGGACTACTGCTGCCGTGACGATTACGGCGCCGGCACGGCGCGCGTGTCGGCCTGGGCGGGCATCCACTATTTCGCCAGCCGCCACGGCTTCCATGCCCCGGGCCTGGAGGCCGATGCCGGCGATGGGCGCGAGGGCGTGCTCACCTGGCCCGAGGGCAACGGCTGGCTCACCCAGCGCCTGGCCGCGCCGCTGGTGCAGGGCGGCCAGTTGCGCACCGGCGCCAGCGTGCTGCGCATCGCCGAGACGCGCCGCGGCGTGGAGGTGGACGTGTACCTGCATGCCACCGACAGCATCGAACGCTGGCAGGCGCGCCGCTGCATCGTGGCGCTGCCGGTGTACGTCGCCGCGCGCGTGGTGCAGCCTGCGCCGGACTTCCTTGCCCAGGCCGCGCGCCGCCTGCAGTGGGCGCCGTGGCTGGTGGCCAATATCCATGTGAGCGCGCCGCTGGCCGACCGCGAGGGCGCCGCGCCCGCGTGGGACAACGTGCTCTACGCCGACCCCGTGCCCGGCGGGCTGGGTTACGTGCATGCCGGCCACCAGCGCCTGGACCCGCGCGCCGCCGCCAGCGGCCCCACCGTGCTCACCTACTACCAGGCGCTGGGCGACGTGCCGGGCGCCCGCCAGCAGCTGGCAGAGCAACCCTGGACGCACTGGCGCAGCGCCATTCTGGCGGCCCTGGCCGTACCCCACCCGGACCTGCCCGAGCGCGCCACGCGCATGGAGATCACACGCTACGGCCATGCCATGTCCATCCCCGTACCGGGCACGCAGGCATTTTTAAGCCAAATCGGCCTCTCGCGCTTGTCTGGCAAGCGCTACCAGCTATTAAATGGAGAGCGTGTTCCCGTGCCGCCCACGCCGGGCACGCAGCGCCTGCTGTTCGCGCACGCCGACTGGTCGGGCTACTCGGTGTTCGAAGAAGCCTTCACGCGCGGCCATGCGGCGGGGCTGGCGGTGCGCTGGTAGGCAAAGCACGGAGCGCTGAGCCATCGTTGCTTTGCGCACGCGCGCTTCAGCGGGCGTTCTCTTTGCGGCGGGCGATCCGCCGCAGCCCTTCCAGCCAGACCACGCTCAAGACCAGCACCCCTGCGCCGGCGCCCCAGGCTGCAAGGCCTGCGGGGGCCAGACCCATCAGGTCGCGCAGCGCCGGAATTCCCAGCATCGCCGCCAGCAGCAGCCCCACGGCCGCCGCCATGGGTGCCAGCCAGCGGTTGGCGCGTGCCTGAAGCACCAGCAGCGGCCGCGTCGGGTCACGCTGCGCCTGGATGAGCAGCAGCACGCACACCAGCAGCGTCCCCAGCACCACGGCGCGGCCCTGGGCGGCCTCCCAGCCCTGGGCATGCAGCCAGGCTTGCGCCGCCAGCAGCAGCGCGGCCACGCCCAGGCCTTGTGCCAGGGGCCACAGCAGCGCACGCAGGGCAAAGGGCGAGTCCTGCACCGGGCGGGCAGGGCGTTGCATGGTGTCGGCCTGCTCGGGCTCGGCCTCGAAGACGACGGAGCAGGCCGGGTCGATGAGCAGCTCCAGCAGCACGATGTGCACCGGCAGCAGCAGCGCGGGCCAGTGCAGCAGGGTAGGCACCAGCGCTAGCGCGACGATGGGCACGTGCACGGCGAAGACGAAGCGTGTGGCCTTGCGCACGTTGTCGTCAATGCGCCGCCCCTGGCGGATCGCGGCGACGATGTGCGCAAAGCTGTCTTGCAGCAGCACCAGGGCCGCGGCCTCGCGCGCCACATCGGTGCCGCGCTCGCCCATGGCGATACCCACGTCGGCGGCCTTGAGCGCGGGGGCGTCGTTCACGCCGTCGCCGGTCATGGCCACCACGGCACCATCGGCGCGCAGGGCCTGCACCAGGCGCAGCTTGTGCGCGGGCTTGAGGCGCGCACACAGGTCGGTGTGGCGCAGGCGCTCGCGGAGCGTGGCGTCGTCCAGCGCTTGCAGCTCATCGCCCGTGAGCACCTGGGGCCGCTCGGACAGGCCCACCTGCCGCGCGATGGCGCGGGCGGTGGCCGGGTGGTCGCCCGTCATCATCACCACGCGCACGCCCGCGCTGCGGCATTGGGCGATGGCCTCGGGCACCTCGGGCCGGGGCGGATCAGCCAGCGCCACGAGGCCGAGAAATTCGAAGTCGAAGTCGTGCTGGCTGCCGGGCCATGCCGGTGGCTGGCCCGGCGAGGCGCCCTCCCCCACCCACTGCCCGCGTGCCACGCCGAGCACGCGCAGGCCGCGCTCGGCCAGGTCTTCCACCTGCCGGCGCAGCGCCGCGCGCCGGCCCGCGTCCAGGTGGCACAGGTCGGCCACGGCCTCCGGGGCGCCCTTGGTGGCCAGCAGGTGCCGTTGGGGCGCGCCGGTGGCGTACACGCGGGTCATGGCCAGGATCTCGCCCGACAGGTCGTAGGCGAACTCGGGCTCGCGCCCGTCGTGCACATGCTCCGTCCCCTGCAGCCAGGTATGGCCGAAATGCTGAATGGCCTTTTCCATGGGATCGAACGGATCGCCCGGCGTGGCCAGCATGGCCCATTCGACCAGCGGGTGCAGCGCCTCGGGCAGCGTTTGGGCGCCCTCGGCGCGCCATTGCAGCGTGGGCGTGGCCAGCTCGGCCACGGCCATGCGGTTCATGGTCAAGGTGCCGGTCTTGTCCACGGCCAGCACGGTGACCGCGCCCAGGGTCTCCACGGCCGTGATGCGCCGCGTCAGCACCTGCCGCTGGGAGATGCGCCATGCCCCCAGCGCTAGGAACACGGTGAGGATCACCGGGATTTCCTCGGGCAGCAGCGCCATGGCCAGGGCAATACCCGACAGCAGGCTGTCCAGCAGCGGGCGGCCCGCCCAGCCCCAGCCCAGCAGCACCTGGGCGCCTGCCAGCGCGAGGGCCAGCAGCCCCAGGCTGCGCACCAGCCGGCGCGAGCGCTGCTGCAGCGGCGAGGGCGGTGTCTGCGTGGTCGCCAGGTCTGTGCCGATGCGTCCCACGGAGGTATGCCCCGCCGTGGCATGCACCCGCGCGAGGCCCGTTCCGCGGGTGACCACGGTGCTGGCGAACACGCGGTCGCTATCGGTGTCAGCCTGCAGGGTGGACGCGCTTTCGCTGGCGCAGGGGTGCTTGGCGGCGGGTACGGATTCCCCTGTGAGCAGGGATTCATCCACCTCCAGCTGGCCGCTGAGCAACTGGGCATCGGCGGCGACCCGGTCGCCTTCGCGCAGCACCAGCAGATCGCCACACACCACATCCCGCCCCGCAATGCGCAGTTGCGCTCCATCGCGCAGCACGAGGGCGCGGGGTGCGGACAGGTCGCGCAGCGACTCCAGCGCGCGCTGGGTACGACGCTCCTGCACCAGCGTGATGCCGATGACCACGAAGACGAAGCTGAGCAGGAACAGCGCCTCGCCCTTGTCCCCCAGTGCCAGATAGACGCCGCCCGCGGCCAGCAGCATGAGGAACATGGGCTCGGTGAGCACCTCGCGCACGATGGCGAACGTCGACTTGGGTGCGTTGCCGGGTAACTGGTTCGGTCCGTCGCGTGCCAGGCGTTCGGCGGCTTCGGCACTGCTCAGGCCCTGCAGGCCGTGGCGATGTGAGGAGGACTGTTCTGCCATGCAAGAGCGCGCCAGAAGTACGAGGGATGGCGGCAGTGTAGGTGCTTGCGCCGGGGGAGTGGGGTGAACTTTGGATCGCCGGCCCCTGTGTGGCACGGGGCAAAGAACCCGCCGTGATCACTGGCGCCCCCCATCAATCGATGAGGTTGGGTCACGGCGATCTTTCGCCTCGTGATCCGGTGTTGCAATGGGCCGAGGCGGGGGAATGGCCCATGGGCCCATTCCTTGGCAAAAATCAGGATTCGGATTCCATGCATGCGGCCAGGCCGGAGCGTGCGAGGCCGCGGTGTATAACCTCAGCGCCGGTCTTTGCGCCATTCCTGATCTATGCAAGTGAGCAGTTCCCCTCCGTTTTTTGAACATCAGCATGAGCGCCTGGAGGCGCAGCTGCACGCCCATCTGCTGGATGTCGTGGGTGCGGATTTCGATAGCGCGCTGCAACGCTTGCAGCGCTGGCGCGCCGACCTGGCCCAGCACATCGAGATCGAAAATACGCGGCTACTGCCCCATGTGCCGCCGGGTGCCCGCTGGGCCGCGCGGGTGTACCTGGTGGAGCACGACCGTATCGCGCTGCTGGCCGACGAGTACCTGCTGAAGGTGCGGGCAATGGCGCAGCAGCCGCCGCAGGGCGAGCAGGCCCGCCGCGCTGCGGTGCTGGGGCTGCTGGATGCGGCACACGCGCTGCGGCATGTGCTGGAGCATCACCATGAGCGCGAGCACCAGGCGCTGGCGCATGAATTGCCCGAAAGCCTGCAGGCTGCGGCGTGGAATGGCGTGGAGCCCGGCGGCGCATAAGCGGCCTCGTGGGTTCCAGCTCCTTGCCTCGTCCCGTCAGACCTCCGTCTGCGCCGCGGCCACCCAGCGCAGGCCCCTGCCGCGGCTGAAGTAGTAGTCGCCCTGGGGGCTGATGACGACGGCGCGGCAGGCGGCAGGGTCCGAAAAATACTGCCACCCGTGGGCGCGCTCCTGGGCGCTTGCATTGTTGGAGATGGCCTGCATGCCCTGGCCTGCGTTGTCGTTGCAGCGCGTGACCATGGCGCGCTCACGCGGGTGGCGGCGGTCCTGGTGGTCGCGGTCCCCGGCAAATGCGGGGGCGCCGAGGGCGGCCACCAGCATTCCGATCGCGGCGAGAGAGAAGGTGGTGCGCATGATGAACTCCTTTGTGCCCGGTGATTGCAGCCGAAAGTGACTGTGCCTGCAGTCTGCGCGGGAGGCGGTGAATCAGTGCTGAACGCTGGATTCACCTGCCGTTCATACCCCGCTCGCCGGTGCGCCCGAGCCGAACCGGCCCAGCCCCAGCGTGACCAGTCCGTTGCCGCGCCTCAGCATCCACAGCACCTCCAGCCCCATGCGCTGGGCCAGCGCCAGCCCTTCGCCAGGGCCGGCCACCAGCAGCGCGGTGGCCCAGGCGTCGGCGTGCATGCACTGGCGTGCCAACACGGTGACAGAGGCGACTTCGTTGCGCACGGGGGCGCCACGGCGCGTGTCCATGGTGTGCGCCAAGCGCGCGTCGCCTACCTGGAGATAGTGCCGGTAGTCGCCCGAGGTCGCCACAGCCAGGTCCTGCAGTTCGACCACGCTGTGCACGGCGCGGCGGCCGGTCTCGGGGCTTTCCACCGCGACGGCCCAGGGTTGGCCATCGGCCTGGCCGCCCACGGCGCGCAGCTCGCCGTCCAGCGCCACTAGGGCGTGCGGTACGCCGTTCTGCCGCAGCACGTCGGCCATGCGGTCCACGGCGTAGCCCTTGGCGATCCCGCACAGGTCCAGGTGCATGGGTGCGTGCTTGCGGGCACGCAGCATGCCGCTGTCCAGCTCTAGCGCCTCGTACGTGGGGGTGCGCGCGAGTGGTGCCGCGCTGGTGGCTGTGCGGATCGCCTCGGCGTCGGGAGCGTCGCGCACCGCTCCAAAGCCCCAGGCATCGACCAGCGCACCCGCAGCCGGGTCGAAGGCGCCCGCACTCAGGCGGCAGGCGTCCAGCGCGCAGACCAATACCTCCAGGATTTCAGCGGGCAGCGTGACCCAGGCCCCCACGGGGGCGTGGTTCAAGCGGTTGAGATCGCTGCCCGGCAGCCAGGGCGACATCTGCGCATCCACCCGTTGCACGGCGGCTGCCAGCGCGGTTTGCAGCGCCTGCACATCGGTGTCCGGCGCCGCATCGCAGGTAACCGACCAGCGCGTGCCCATGGTGGGGCCATGCAGCGCCAGCCGCCGCGGGTCAGAACAGGTCTTCGGCATAGCGTCCCTGCTCTTTCAGTTGCGCCAGGCTCTGGCCCTGCGGGCCCAGCAGCGCATCCAGCACCTGTGCCACGCCCTGGGCCATGGCGCGGCTGCCGCACACACGCACGAGGGCGCCCTGCGCGATCAGTGCAAGCACCTGCGTGGCATCGCGGCGCAGGATTTCCTGCACATAGCCACCGCCCGGTGTACGGGAGAACGTGGTGTGCAGCCCGGCCAGGCGGCCGTCGGCCTGCCAGGACGGGAGCTCGGTGCCGAAGTAGAAGTCCCGTTCGGGGTGGCGCGCGCCGTAGTACAGGTGCATGGGGCGGCGGCGCGTGTTGTCGCGTATGAAGCCTGCCAGTGGCGCCACGCCCGTCCCCGCGCCGATCAGCAGTACCGGCGCGCGGCCCGCGGGCAGCACGAAGCCCGGGTTGGAGCGGATGAACGCCTGCACACTGTCGCCCGCTTGCAGTGCATGCAGGTGGCTGGAACACACGCCGCCGGGCATGCGGCGCACGCAGATTTCCACGAAGCCGTCGCGCGTGCCGCTGGCCAGCGAGTAGTAGCGCGGCACGGCCTGGCCGGGCGCGACGATGCCGATCAGGTCGCCCGCGGCGAAGCGGGGCAGGCCGCGGGCGGGCAGGGCAAAGCGCAGGATGGCCGCGGGTTCGCCCGCGCCGCCCGGAAAGTCCTGTCGCGCGGCGAGCGTCAGTGCCACCGTGCGCGGCAGGCGTGGCTGGTAGTCGATCTGCAGGGGCAGACCCAGTGCTTGCGACAAGGTCCGTCCCCAGCGGGCGAACTCCTGCGCGGACTGTTGGTGGATGCGCTCCAGCGGCAGCAGCGAGGGCCAGCCCTGCGCGCGCAGCGCCTGCTCCAGCGCCTCGGCATACGCGCAGAAGGCGGGGAACTGCCGGTCGCCAAAGCCCAGTACCGTGACTTGCGCTCCCGTGACAGGCTGGCGCGTGATGGCGTCCAGCGCGCGCGCCGCATGGGCCGGCGGCTGGCCGTCGCCATAGGTGGCCGCCAGCACATAGACCTGGCGTGCGGTCGGTGGCACGCGCCAGTGCTCCAGGGCCGTGGTGTGCACGCGCTGGCCTGTGGCGACCAGTGCGGCATGCAGGGCCTGGGCAAAGCCCCAGGTGGTGCCGCCTTCGCTGGCCACGAAGACCAGGCTGTCGGCTTGCGCGAGCGGGCTGTTGTTGGCCATGCGGGGGCGGCTGCGACGGGCCTGCCACCACAACACCACGCCCGTGATCCAGAACAGCGGGATGCTGGCTCCCATGACGCCCAGCACCAGCGCCCAGACCCACGCGCCTTCGCCGGTGTGCAGCAGCAACGCCCAGTCGTGTACGCGCTGCGCCGCCGTGGCGTCCTGCCAGGCCAGGGTCTGGCCACTGTAGCGGTCTACCCAGCCCTGGCCCTGCGCGGTGGTCACGCGCCAGGTGTCTTGCGGATCGTCGGCCGCCGGCAGATTCAGCTTGCGCAGGTCCTGAACGCGCAGCTCCTGCAGCAGGGGCAATTGGTCGGCGCGCAGGGCGACCTGGCTGCCCTGTATGGAGGCCACGTCGGGCTCTGCCACGGCATCCAGCGGCAGCAGGCCGAAGGTGGCGGCGCTCATGACCAGGGCGGCAGCGGCGGACACCGCCAGCACCAACAGGATGACCCGCCCCGCCAGCACGTGCAGGCGCTGCGCCAGCGTGCCGCGCACCGGGCCGGCCAGTTGCCGCCATCCGCCCATGCGGCGCAGCAGCAGCACCAGCCCCGAGACCGAGAGCACCAGCATGGCGAGCGCCACTACGGCCGCGGTCATGCGCCCGGCGTCGCCCAGCAGCAGGGATCGGTGCAGGTTCTTCACCCAGCGTGGCAGCAGCGAGGGCTCGTAGTCCCCCAGCACGCGGCCGTCCGCGGGGTCCACGCGCAGGGCCTGGGCCTGGCCGTTGTCGAAGGCGTGTACCACGATGCCACCCGAGGGCAGGTGGCGGATTTCCTCCGCGCCGGGCACGCTGGCCTGTACGCGCTGCACGAGGGTGGCCACGGGCAGGTCCTGCGCCGGGGAAGCCGCCTGCCAGGCGTTGCGCAGCGGGTCGAGGGCCAACAGCGTGCCCGTAATGCCCAGCACCAACGCGAGCGCGCCGGCCATCAGGCCCAACCAGCGGTGGATCTGCCGCCAAACCATGGATGCCCCCTCGCTTATTTCAGTTGGTAGGTGAATGACTGGATGTACTGCTTGCCCGCCTGCGGCTTGCCGGCCTGGGCGGTAGACAGGGGCACCCGGATTTCCGACGGGCTGTCGCGCATGTCCTCGGCGGCAGCGTCGATGCGGATCTCGTAGCCCGCGTCGAGCAGCGCGTCGGCCAGGTCGGCCGTCACCTTGAGCGTGCGGCCCGCGCCCACGCTGGCGCCGGTCACGCCTTGCAGGCGCTTGCCGTCCTTGGCGGACAGGCGGTTCCAGTCGGCCAAGTGCTTGTAGTACTTGGCCTTGCCGCCGGCCACCCACAGCGTGCCCGCGTAGGCGCCCTTGGCGTCGGTGAGGTAGACGGCGAGGTAGGCGCCGTCGCCTCCGTAGTTCTTGAGGGTGGTCGAGAGCGTGACCTCGCGGCTGTGTGCCAAGGCGGGCAGGGTCAGCGCGCAGGCGGCGGCCACGGTGGTCAGCAGGGGTTTGGTGCTGGACATGGAGGTTCTCCGGTAAGAGCGTGTGGACGATTCAAAGGGTCATTCGATCTGGCCGCGTGGCGTGGTGCCGGGCGTCAGTACGGGGCTTTTGGGGGCCGCGACGGGTGCCGCGACGTCCTGGGCGGGAGCCGCATCGGGGGCCGGGGTGCGATCGCGCTCGCGCCGGCGTTCGCGCTCAGGTTCATGGCTGTCATCGCGCAGTTTCATCTTCACCACGCGCAGCGTCTGGGGGTCCAGCTTGGCCTTGAAGGCGCGGCCCTGGGCGTCGCGGCCGCGCACTTCGTAGCAGCCGTCATCGATCTTGAGGCGCTGCACCTGCCAGCCCTGAGCGGCCGCGTGCCGCATCACGGCGTCGCGTGACTGCCAGTGCTGCACGGGGGCCTCACAGTCATCGTCCGCCAGCGCAGGGGCTGCTGCCAGGGCCAGGCACAGGGCCAGCAACGGGGTCGGGTATTTCATGGAAAGCTCCTTTCGGTGGATCAACGCATGGCAAAGGACTCGCGGTGCACGCGCCACGGGCGGGGGCCACTGGCGTGCGCGTGCAGCGCATCGCCCAGACCCTGGGGGCCGCAGAACCAGATGTCCAGCGGGCCGGGGGTGGCTTCCAGGTCCTGGGGCCTGAGGCGCTGGCCCTGGGCGTCGCCGTGCACCGTGAGCGTGACCGGTGGTTGGGCCTGCGCGCACAGCGTGCGCAGGCGCGGCAGCAGCGGATCGGTGGCGGCGTCGCGGGTGCAGTAATGCATCTGCACGGGCTGCAGTTTGGAGGGCCCCGGCGTGGCGCCCGGCTGCCGGGCTTCCAGCAGTGCCAGGAAAGGCGTGATGCCCACGCCACCCGCCACCCACACCTGTTGGCGGCGGTGGCGGCCCCGGCCGTCGAAGCGGCCGTAGGGGCCTTCGATGTCCACGCGCTGCCCGGCCTGCAGGCGTTGGCCCAGGGTGCGGGTGTAGTCGCCCAGTGGCTTGATGACCAGACGCAGCAATGGCTCGCCTTGCGCACTGGTGCCCAGGCTGCCCGGTGCGCTGGCGATGGTGAAGGGGTGGGCGCCTTCCGACGCATCAAAGCGCACGAAGGCGAACTGCCCCGCGCGGTGGCCCGGCCAGCTTGCCGGCAGGGCGCAGATCACCTCAATGGGCGCCGCCGCGCTGCCATCGCCCAGCGTGCGCACCGCATGGATGTGGCCGGCGTGGCTGCGTGCGCGGCCGATCCAGCCGGCCAGCGACCACACGGCGGCCAGGCTGCCCAGCGCCAGCAACGTGCCCATCAGCAGGCCCAGCGGGAGCGTCCAGAAGGTCAGCGGCATCAGCGCCACGGTATGCAGCGTGAGCGCCAGAAACACCAGCGGCATGGCGCGGTGCAGGAAGCGCCACGGCTTGTAGGCCAGCAGCCGGGTCAGCAGCGTGATGGCTACCATGACCAGCAGCAGGTAAAAAGCCATCTCGCCCAGGTCCTTGGCAAAGCCCCGGGCGTCGGTGAGCCAGGGCAGAACGGCGTCGCGCGCCGGCCGGCCGGCGCGGCCCCACAGGCCCTTGATCCAGTCGCTGGATTCATCGGCGCCCCAGTGCAGGACGGCCGTCAGCGCCGCACTGATGCCGGCCCACTTGTGCAGGCGGTAGACCTGGTCCATGCCGCCCAGCGGGCGCTCCAGCCAGGGCAGGCGCAGCGCCAGCACCATGGCCAGTGCCATCAGGCCGATGCTCCACAGGCCCGAGAGATACAGCGCCTGTTGGCGCAGCTGCCACCAGCCAGTGCCTGCCCCCTGTGCATCCACAAGGGGAGAGACGCCCAGCTCGGGCGGCAGTACCGCGAGCCAGGCCAGGGTGATGGCCAGCAGCCAGCCTCCCAGGACGATCTTGATGCGCATGGCGTTTCCTTCTTGTACGTTGAGCAAGTGGCCCGCCACGGGTGTGTGGCGAGCGGCTTGGCAACGATTCTGGAAAAGCCACGATGAACTCGTGCTGAAGGCCGCGTTCATGCGACATTCATCGCCGTGCACGTATAAAAAACGCCCATGAACGCATTGCGCCGCCCCTTCGTCCTGATGGCCCTTGCGGTGGCCGCCGCCACCGCGGGCCCTGCCGCGCAGGCCGCCGAGCGCGGCCATGGCGACCATGACCTGGCGCGCCAGGCCCTGGAGCGCGGCCAGGTGCTGCCGCTGCGTACCGTGCTCGAGAAGGTCGAGCGCGAGTACCAGGGCCAGGTGCTCAAGGTGGAGTTCGAGCATGATGACGGTCGCTTCATCTACGAGATCCGCCTGCTGCAGCAGGACGGCCGCATGGCCAAGCTTAAGATCGACGCGGTCGATGGACGTGTGCTGCAGATCAAACGCAAGGAACATTGATGCGCATCCTCGTCGTGGAAGATGAACCTACGCTGCGGGACCAACTGGTGCAGGCGATCGCCGCGGCGGGCCACACGGTGGAAGCCGCCAGCGACGGCGCGCAGGCCCACTACCTGGGCGAGGTGGAGGACTTTGACGCCGTGGTGCTGGACCTGGGCCTGCCCGTGCTGGACGGCCTGTCGGTGCTGCGCCGCTGGCGCGCCGCGGGGCGCAACATGCCGGTGCTGATCCTTACCGCGCGCGCCGCCTGGCATGAGAAGGTGGCGGGCATGGACGCGGGCGCGGACGATTACCTCGCCAAGCCCTTTCACATGGAGGAGCTGCTCGCGCGCCTGCGTGCGCTGCTGCGCCGTCTGGGGGAGCACGCCAGCGCGCAGTGGCAGTGCGGCCCGATCTGGCTGGACACGCGCCAGGCGCGCGTGCTGGTGGACGGCCAGCCGCTCACGCTCACCAGCCACGAGTTCAAACTGCTCTCGCTCCTGATGCAGCGCAAGGGGCAGGTGCTGTCGCGCACCGAGCTGTCCGAGCACATCTACCCGCACGACAGTGATCGTGACTCCAACACCATCGAGGTCTTCGTGGGCCGCCTGCGCAAGAAGCTGCCGCCGGGCAGCATCGAAACCGTGCGCGGCCTGGGCTACCGCCTGGCCGAGGCCGGCGCCACGGCATGAGGGTGGGCGGCTCTCTGCGCCTGCGCCTGCTGGCGGGCACGCTGGCGTGGATGCTGATCAGCGTCGCGCTCGCGGGCTGGGCGCTGCGCACCTTGTTCCAAGACCACATCACCCAGCAGCTACAGGCGCAACTGGTGGTGCAGCTCGACCAGCTCAGCGCCTCGGTGGAATGGACCCCGCAGGGCGGCACGGCCGTGGCGCCGCTGGCCGGTGATGCGCGGCTGGCGCAGCCGCTGTCGGGCCTGTATTGGCAGGTGGACCAGGTGGGCGCGGCGCCGCAGGCCGCCGTGGCGCGCTCGCGCTCGCTGTGGGACCAGGTGCTGGCGCTGCCGCCCGTGCCGGGCGACTACCCCGCGCGCGGCTACCGCGTGCTGCAGCTGCACGATGCGCAGGGCCATGCGCTGCTGTCCGTGGCGCGCACTCTGCAACTGCCCGAGGACGACGCCCCGCCGCTGCGCCTGGTCGTGGCGGGCGACACCGCCCTGCTGGCCGAGCCGCTGCAGCGTTTCACCCACCTGCTGTTGATCGCGCTGGGCCTGCTGGCGCTGGGCCTGGCCGTCGCCGTGGCGGTGCAGTTGCAGCTGGCACTGCGCCCGCTGCAACTGCTGCGCGAACAGCTGGCCACCGTGCGCGGCGGGCGCGCCACGCGGCTGGAGGGGTGCTTCCCGCAGGAGCTGCAGCCGCTGGTCAATGAGTTCAACCATGTGCTGGCCGAGAACGCCGACATGGTGCAGCGCGCGCGCACCCAGGCGGGCAACCTGGCGCACGCCGTGCACACGCCGCTGTCCATCCTGGCGAACGCCGCGGCACAAGAGAGCACGCCGCTGGCGCAGCTGGTGACCGAGCAGGTGGCCAGCGCGCGCCGCCAGGTGGACTACCACCTCGCCCGCGCCCGTGCCGCCGCGGCCGTACGCGCCACCGGGCTGCGCACGCCGGTGCTGGCGCCGCTGCAGGCCCTGCTGCGCACCATGCAGCGCCTGCATGCCGACCGGCAGCTCGCCTTCGAGCTGGCGCCGCAGGCGCAGGACGGCGCCTTTCGCGGCGAGGAGCAGGATCTGTACGAACTGCTGGGCAACCTGATCGACAACGCCGGCAAGTGGGCGCGCACGCGCGTGGTGGTGGATGTGCGGCGCGAGGGCGATCTGCTGTGCTTCACCGTGGACGACGACGGCCCCGGCATTCCGGAGGCGCTGCGCGACCGCATGTTCGAGCGCGGCGTGCAGTTGGACGAGCAGCGCCCCGGCTCGGGCCTGGGGCTGGACATCGTGCGCGCGCTGGCGCAGACCTATGGCGGCAGCGTGCAGGCGCAGGCCTCGCCGCTGGGCGGGGCGCGGCTGCGCCTGTGCCTGCCGGCGGCGGAGGGCGGCGGCGCTGCGTGAGTGCGGCTGGCACAATCCCGGAGTCTTCCGCTATCTGAATCCGCGCCATGTTCACAGGCATCGTCCAGGCCACCGCGCGCATCGCCGCCATCGACGACCGCGCCGGCCTGCGTACCTTCACCCTCGAATTCCCCGCTGGCTTCTGCCAGGACCTCGCCATCGGCGCCAGCGTGGCGACGGACGGCGTGTGCCTCACGGTGACCGAGATCCTCTCGCCCACGCGCGCCACGTTCGACGTGATGCTGCAAAGCCTGAACATCACCACGCTGGGCAGCTACGCCGTGGGCGACCGCGTGAACGTGGAGCGTGCCGCCAAGGAGGGCGCCGAGATCGGCGGCCACCCCCTGTCGGGCCACATCGACTTCACCGGGCAACTGGTGCAGCGGCGCGAACTGGACAACAACCTGGTGTGGCGCGTGGCTGTGCCCGAGGCGTTTCGGCGCTACGTGTTCGCCAAGGGCTACATCGCCCTCCACGGCGCCAGCCTCACCGTGGCCGAGGTGGACCGCGCCGAGGGCTGGTTCGAGGTCTGGCTGATCCCCGAGACGCGCCGCGCCACCGTGTTCGAGGACGTGCAGGTGGGCGATCGTCTGAACATCGAGATCGAGCGCAGCACCCAGGTGGTGGTGGATACCGTGCGCGAGGCCGTGCAGGAAAGCCTGGGCCGCCTGGCGCCGGTGCTGGAGGGGCTGCTGAAAGAGAAGGGCCTGTCGCTGGACGACTACCTTCCGCACCCGTCCAGGGCCCTGCCGCCGCAGCGATGACCGGCGCGCCGCGCGCCCTCACGCGCGCCGACCTGCCGGACCTGCTGGCCGTGCAGCGCGCCTGCTACGGCGACGCCTACGTCGAAAGCGCCGAGGTGTTTGCCCGCCGCCTGGCCAGCCCCGTGAACTGCTCGCTGGTGCTGGAGCATGAGGGGCGCGTGGCCGCCTACCTGGCGGCCTACCACTCGCTGCTGGGCAAGGTCACGCCGCTGCACGGTGACTTCGATGCCGTGCCGGCGCCCGACACGCTGTACCTGCACGACATGGCGGTGCTGCCCGCCTGCGCCGGCCGGGGCCTGGCGCGTGCGTTGCTTGCGCGGCTGCTGCCGCGGGCCCGCGCGGCGGGGCTGCGCCACACGGCACTGGTGTCGGTGCAGGGCTCGCAGGCCTACTGGGCGCGCCAGGGCTACGCCCTGCACCCGGTGCAGGACGCCGCGCAGCGGCGCCACCTGGACAGCTACGGCGCTGGCGCGGTGTACATGGCGCAGGCACTGTAAAAATGATAGCTGTTAGCGCTTGCCATCAAAGGATTACAGCATGTTTTGTGCCTGAAACTCCCATGCAGCAAGCGCGACCAGCTATCTTTTTAATTACCTCCGAAGCCTAGAACTGCAGGTCCGCGCGCAGCCACAGCGTGCGGCCGGGTTCGTTGATGCGCACGCCGCCCGGGTAGCCGAAGCCGGCGTTGCCCGCCAGGTTCAGGTGCTCGGCGTAGTTCTTGTCCAGCAGGTTGTCCACCCCGGCGGCAAGCTTCAGCTGTGCGTTGATGCGGTAGCCCGCGTGCAGCGACAGCACGCCGAAGCCGGCGCTTGCGCCCAGGTCGCGGCCCACCACGTTGCCCTGGCCGTTGGCATGGCGGTGCTGCGCGGCCACCAGGCGCCACAGGCCGCCGGCGCTCCACGGCCCCTGGGCGTATTCCAGGCCCAGGCGCGCCTCCAGCGGCGGCATCTGCGGCAGCGGGCGGCCTTCACTGGTGTTGCGGCCCCAGCTGTAGGCCAGCGTGCCCTGCGCCGTCCACGCCGTGCCCAGGCGCTGGCTGGCGCCCAGCTCCAGCCCGGCGGTGCGCGCGTCGACGTTGCGCACGGCCGATTTCATGCCGGTGTAGTCGAACAGGATGTAGTCGCGCACCACGCCCACATAGGCCGAGGTCCACAGCTGCCAGTCCGCGCCCTTCCACTGCGCGCCCATGTCCAGCTGCGTGGTCTTCTCGGGGCGCAGCGTGGCGAAGGCGTTGCCGGCGCTGGCCGCGCTGTTCCCGGGGGAGATCAGCTCCCAGTAGTCCGGAAAGCGCTGCACGTGCCCCAGGCCCGCGTAGACCAGCGCGCCCTGCGGCGCCAGCGTGCGTTCCCAGCGCACGAAGCCGCTGGGCATGGCCGAGCGCGTGCGGTGGTCCGCGCCGGCCGCCGGGGCCATGCCGCCCATGCCGCTCGGGGCAGGGTAGCGCCAGGCCTCGGCGCGGTCCAGGCGCAGGCCGCCCACCCAGCGCGTGTCGGCCTGGGCCTGCCATGACAGCTCGGCAAATGCGCCCAGGTTCTCGAACTTGGCGTCGCGCATCCAGGGCTTGCTGTCGTAGGGCACGCTGGGCGTGCCGCTGCGCTTGTCGTGCGGGCTGCGCTGTGCGTCCAGGCCCGTCTCCAGCTGCCAGTCGGGCTGCCATTGCAGCGTGGCGGCCACGCGCGCGCCCTCGGTGGTGCGCCGCACGTTGCTGGCCATGGGCATGGACATGCTGCCGCCAGGCTGGAAGGTGCGCAGCGTGAAGTTGTCCATCACGTGGTCGGCGCGGTTGCCGTAGACCTGTGCCTGCAGCTTGGCCAGCCAGGGCGTGAGGTGGCGCTTCTCGAAGCGCAGGCCCCAGCTCTCGCGCTTGAACTGCGTACCGTCCATGCCGCGCCCGCCGTAGCGCGCCTCGCCGTCGCCCGTGCCGGCGCTCAGCTCCAGCAGCGTGTCCGCGTCGGGCGTGAAGCCCAGCGCCACGTCGGTGTTCCATTTGTCCCAGGCCGAGGGCACGCGCCGGCCGTCGCCGTCCTTGTAATCCTGGCCGTGGGAATGGTTGGCGGTCACGCGCACGTACACCTGCGCGTTGCCGGCCTGAAAGTCCACGTTCTGGTCGTTGCGCCCGGCGCTGGCGCCCAGCAGGCTGGCGCTGAGGCGCACGCCGGGTTCGGTGAGGTCAGGGCGCTCGCGGTCAAAGCGCACCACGCCGGCCGAGGTGCCCGGCCCCCAGACGACGGTCTGCGGCCCCTTGACGACGGTGAGCGTGTCGTAGGTCTCGGGCGAGATGTAGGAGCTGGGCGCGTCCATGCGCCCCGGGCAGGCGCCCAGCAGCTGCGTGCCGTTGGTCAGCAGCGGCAGGCGCGAGCCGAACTGGCCGCGGAACACCGGGTCGCCGTTGGAGCCACCGCTGCGGATGGCCGAGAAGCCCGGGATGGTCTTGAGGTAGTCGGCCGCGTCGCTGGCCGGCACGGGCTGGCGCGGCTGCTTGGGGTCGGCCACCACCTGAAGGGGCGAGTGGTCGTGCACGGCCGTGACGACCACGTCGCGCAGCGTGTGCTCGGGGGCCGCGGCCGCGTTGTTCACGGCGTCGCTCGCGGCCAGGGCCGGGCCGGCCAGCAGCAGCGCGCAGGCCAGCGCGCAGGGGGTGAGGTGCGAGGACAGGGGCGCGCACCGCAAGGCAGGCGCGCGGAAGGAATATGCAGTCATGAGAAATCCACGCCCGGCGCTGCTCGGCCGCGGGGCGGCAGATCAGCGCGCAGGCAAACAACGGAAGGCGCCAGCCCCACGGGCCGGCGGGTGGTTGCAGTCAGGCGTGGGTGGAAGGCGGGCCGCGCGGTGGCAGCGGCGCCTGGGCGCGCCAGGCCGCCACGGCCGGCGCGCGGCTGCGCTGTGCGGGGTGCACGCGCGGGGCGGGCGGGCGCAGGGCGGCCAGTGCCAAGGCTGGCGGCGTGGCCAGGGCAATGCACAGCAGGCAGCCGGGGTCGGCATGGTGGCTGTCGTGCGCAGCCGGGTCGGCGTGCGGCGCAGGGCCACCCGCAGGTGCAGCGAAGCAGACGTCCAGGTGCGCCAGGTCGACTGCCGGCAGCGCCTGGCGCACCTGCACGTTGGCCCACAGCGCCACCAGCCACGCACACACGAACACCGCGAGGACCGCGGAGCCCAGGCGTCGGTGGTGGCGAATGCGCTGCAGCATGGGGTGGGGATTATCCCGAGCGCTGCGCGTTCGGGGCGCGCCGGAACTTGACCCAGCGCAAGCCGTCAGAAAGTGTCCACATGCGCTGGTGATAATCGCGGCCATGCCAAACCGCTGGAAACCCAACGTCACCGTGGCCGCCATCGTCGAGCGCGAGGGCCGCTTTCTGTTCGTCGAGGAAGACACGGCCGACGGGCTGCGGCTGAACAACCCCGCGGGCCACCTGGACCCGGGAGAGTCGCCCATCCAGGCCTGCGTGCGCGAGGTGCTGGAGGAGACGGCCTACGACTTCGAGCCCACGGCGCTGGTGGGCGTGTACCTGAACCGCTTCACGCGCACGCGCACGGGGGATGACATCACCTACCTGCGCTTTGCGTTTGCGGGCAATGTGGGCGCGCACCACGCCTGGCGGTCGCTGGACGACGGCATCCTGCGCGCCGTGTGGCTCACGCCCGAGGAGCTGCGCAGCTGCAGCGCGCGCCACCGCAGCCCGCTGGTGCTGCAGTCCGTCGAGGATTACCTGGCCGGCCGGCGCGCGCCGCTGGACTTGATCCACACCGACGCCAGCGTGCTGCAGACGCCGGGCTGAGGATCAGGGCGCTGGGCTTGGCTTGGCTTGCAGCGCCAGCCAAGCCAGCAGACGCCGTGGCGCGGGCTTGGCACGGTCACTGGCCGTCGCCCCTCCTTCCGCAAAGCGAGAGCAGGGGGACGCGGCGCAGCCGCTCATGGGGAGGTCACTGCGCGGTGATCTTGCGCTCGCGCACGATGGCGCCCCACTGGTCGTATTCCTTCTTCATGAAGCTGGCGAGCTCGGCGCGCGTGGTGGGGTGGGGCGACAGGCCGTGCTTGTTCAGGGCCTCCTTCACGCCGGCGTCGTTGAGCGCCTTCACGATCTCCTTGTTCCAGCGGTCCAGCAGCGGCGCGGGCGTCTTGCCCGAGGCCACGAAGGCATACCAGTTCAGCGCCTGAAAGCCCGGGAAGCCCGACTCCGCCACCGTGGGGATGTTCGGCAGATAGGCCGGGCGCGTCAGGCCCGTGGTGGCCAGCGGAATCAGCTTGCCCGCTTCCACGTGCGGCATGGCGGTGGGCGGCGCGGCGAAGTAGCTGGTCACGCGCTCGCCCAGCAGGTCCTGCAGCGCGGGGGCGCCGCCCTTGTAGGGCACGTGGACCATGTCGATGCCGGCGCGCTGGTTGAACAGCTCGCCCGCCAGGTGCGAGGCCGAGCCCGCGCCGGTGGAGGCATAGTCCACGCTGCCGGGTTTGGCCTTGGACAGTTGCACGAACTCGGCCAGGGTCTTCACGCCCGCGCCCTTGTGCACCACCAGCACGTTGGGGAAGTACACCCCGCCCGAGATCGGCGCCAGGTCCTTGAACGGGTCGTAGGGCAGCTTCATGAGGTGCGGCGCGATGGTCAGCGGACCCACCGAGCCGAACAGCAGCACCGTGCCATCCGATGCGCCCGCGGCCACCTGCTGGTGGGCGATATTGCCGCCCGCGCCGCCCTTGTTCTCCACCACCACGGACTGGCCGATGTTCTCGGCCAGCTTCTTGGCGATCAGGCGGGCCGCCGCGTCGGCTGCGCCCCCGGGCGCAAAGCCCACGACCAGCGTGACCGGCTTGGCCGGAGGAAAGTCCTGCGCCAGTGCCGGGCCGGCCCAGGCGACGGAGGTGAGGGCCACGGCGGCGGCCTGGATCAGGGTGCGTTTTTTCATGGCGAGGCTCCTTTAGTCGTTGTAGATCAAATGGTGCTCTAGCGCTTATCCATCAAGCGCTAACAGCTATGGTTTTAGAAGCAATCAATCGCTGCCCAGCCCGATAGGGTTGGGCTGGCGCTTTTCGGTGGTGTGGCGCAGCAGCGCGGCAGTGCGGAACACGCCGTGGGCGAACTTGCCGTAGGGCAGCGTGGCAAAGAGGGCCATCACCGCGCCCAGGTGCAGGCACAGCACCAGGGCCAGCGCGGGCGCGGCCGGCGGGGTGATGCGCACCAGCCACAGCGCCAGGCCGCTTGCAGCCACCAGGAACAGCAGGGCGATGAAGCCCAGGTCCATGGGTTTTTGCGCGGCGTCGCCATGGTCGGGGTGGCGCGTGCGGTTCAGGTACCACAGGCCGATCGTGCCCAGCACCAGCATCACGCCGCCCGCCACGCCCAGCAGTTTGGGAATGCTGGGTGCCTCGTAGGGCGCCGGCCAGCCGAAAACGTAGTGGTACACCGTGGCCAGCGAGGTCGCGGCAAAGCACAGCAGGAAGCCGTAGAACGTGAGGTGGTGCGCGCGGCGGCGCTTGAGGGTGTAGGCGTCGTCCTCGTTGTGGCAGCCGTCGCCATGGCCGCCGTCCAGGTACTTCAGGCGCAGCACGTCGTGCGCGGCCTCGGTGGCGGCGGGGGCGCTCACGTCGGCGCCGCTGGTGGCGGGCTTCACGTCCTTCCAGAAGCGGCGCACGCCCATGGACAAGGCCAACACCACGAACAGGAACACCGGCGCGAACAGGCCCACCAGCAGGTTGTGCGGGAACAGGCGGTAGAAGTTGCCGCCCAGGTCCGCGCCCCACAGCGCGCCGAGCCCGCCGCCCTGCAGCGCGGCGCCCAGCACCAGGAACAGCGTGAGCGCGACCACGAGGGCCAGCGACAGCGTGAGGCCGTTGCGGCGGTACAGCCGGCCCAGCGCGGGCGGCCAGGCGTAGTCGGCGTAGGTCTGGCCGCGCACCTGGGCCATGGCCTGCGGGATGTTCACGGCGAATTCGTGCGGCGGCGCGTACTGGCAGGCGTGCAGGCAGGCGCCGCAGTTGTGGCACAGGTTGGCCAGGTAGTGCACGTCGGCCTGGGTGAAGTCCAGACGGCGCGTCATGGCCGGGAACACGGCGCAAAAGCCCTCGCAGTAGCGGCAGGCGTTGCAGATCTGCATCTGCCGCGCCACCTCGGTCTCGGCGGCGCTCTGCGCCGGCACGGGCACGATGGGAATCACGCGGGCGGGCCCGCCCTGGGCCAGGCCTATCGCTTCGTCGGTCAGGGATTTCAGGGTTTGCATGGTGTTCAGCCCTCGTCGTTCACCGCGCCGTGCGCGGCAGCCTGGCCCGCGGCGGCCAGCGCGGCGTTGCGCCCGGCGATGCGGCCGAAGGCCGTGCCGATCGACATGCCCACGCCCGCGGTGTAGCCCTTGCCCAGCACGTTGCCGGCCATCATTTCGCCCGCCACGAACAGGTTGCGGCTGGGTTGGTCGGCGAAGCGCACGGCGGCGGTGTCGTCGGTGTGCAGGCCCAGGTAGGTGAAGGTGACGCCGGGCTTGAGCGCGTAGCCGTAGAACGGCCCGGTGTCGATGGGCCGCGCCCAATGGGTCTTGGGCGGTGTCAGGCCCTCGGTGTGGCAGTCGTCCAGCGTGGTGTGGTCGAACTGGCCCACGCGGCAGGCGGCGTTGTAGGCGTTCAGCGTCCGCATGAAGGTCTCTGTGGGCAGGCCGAGCTTTTCGGCCAGCGCAGGCAGGCTGTCCGCCTTCACGCCGGGGAACACCGGCGGCATGAAACGGCCGATGGCCTTGCTGTCGATGATGGAGTAGCCGATCTGCCCCGGCTGCTGCGCCACCAGGCGGCCCCAGATGGCATAGCGCTTGGGCCAGAAGTCCTCGCCCTCGTCGTAGAAACGCTCGCCATTGCGGTTGACCACCACGCCCAGCGACACGCAGTCGATGCGCGTGCAGATGCCGCCGTCGTACAGCGGCGCGCGCGCGTCGATGGCCACCATGTGCGCCTGCGTGGGGTCGCCAATGCGGTCGGCGCCGTGGTCGTCGAGCAGGTGCTTGAGCAGCACGCCGCGGTTGTAGGCCGTGCCGCGGATCAGGAAGTTGTCCGCCGGCCACTCGCCGCGCGCGTTCTGGCCCCAGGCCTCGCGCAGCCACTCGCGGTTGGACTCGAAGCCGCCGGCGGCCAGCACGCAACTCTTGGCGGTGATGCGCTGGCCCTTCACCCAGGCGGCCTGGAAGGTGCCGTTCTCGATCTCGATGCGCTCCACGGCCGATTCGTAGCGCACCTGCACGCCCAGCGCCTCGGCGCTGCGGTAGTAGGCATTCACCAGCGCCTTGCCGCCGCCCATGAAGAAGGCATTGGTGCGCGCCACGTGCAGCGTGCCGGCCAGCGCGGGCTGAAAGTGCACCCCGTGGCGGCGCATCCAGGGGCGGCAGGTGCTGGACGCGCGGATCACCAGGCGCGCCAGGTGCTCGTTGGTCTGGCCGCCGGTCACCTTCAGCAGGTCCTGCCAGTACTCTTCTTCAGGGTAGGCATCGACCAGCACGTCCTGCGGCGCGTCGTGCATGCAGCGCAGGTTGCGGGTGTGGGCGGAGTTGCCGCCGCGCCAGGCGCGCGGGGCCGATTCCAGCAGCAGCACGCGGCTGCCGGCCTCGCGGGCCATCAGCGCGGCGCACAGGGCGGCGTTGCCGCCGCCGATGACCAGGACATCGGTGTCCATCGGGGGAGATTGCATAGATTTCGCTCGTGGAGGCGCACCCGGTAGGGGCGAGGGGCGCAGCAGTCGAGCGGACTGTAGGCAGCGGCCCGCCAGCCGTGCAGCCGCGGGCGGGTATGGGGGTATCACGAACGGTGATGGCTGCGCGCCCGGGCGCGACGCCCGGAAGCAGCCGCTACGGGGCGGGAACCCCTGCCGGTGCCTGCGCCAGCAGTGAGGTGCCGATCCAGCGGCCCTCGGTGACCAGACCGCGGGCACAGTCCAGCAGCACCACGCGCGCAGCCAGTGCGGCGGGGGACAGCTCTTCGTCCGGCAGGCTGCACAGCAGGTTCACGCGCCGCGCCGGCGCGCCCGTGAGGCGCGCGCACTGAAAGCGCGTGGCCGCGTCCGGGTAGCGGCCCAGCGCCGCCCAGGGCTGCAGCGTGGAGCCCAGGCCGGCGTCCACCGCGGCCATCACCATGGCCAGCGAGTCCACTTCCAGCACCACATGCGGGGCGATGCCCGCGCTGGCAAAGGCCGTGTCCAGCGTGCTGCGCAGGCCGTGCGGGCCGGTGGGCAGGATGAGCGGCTCCTCGCGCAGCTCGGTGATCGCCACCTCGGCGGCCAGGCGCGGGGCGGCGGCGCCGCGCATCAGGAACAGGTCTTCCTCCAGCAGTGGCTGGATTTGCCAGCGCTGGGTGCGCCCGGCCAGCTGCGCCTGGTGCAGGCGCGAGTCGAACAGCACGGCCAGGTCCAGCTCGCGCGCATGCAGCATGGCCGAGAGGTGGCCCGACATGCCCTCCACCATGTGCAGCCGCACGTCGGGGTAGCGCGCGCGCATGGCCTGCATCAGCGGCAGCCCCAACAGCGCCGAGGTGGTGGGCGCCAGGCCCACGGTGACGGTGCCCGACAGCCGCGCCTGCTGGGCGGCGCGCACGGCCTGCTCGGCATGGCGCAGGGTGAGCTGCGCCTCGCGGAAGAACGCGGCCCCGGCCTCGGTGGGGGCCACGCCGCGCGGCGTGCGGTGCAGCAGGCGCGTGGCCAGCTCGCCCTCCAGCCGCGTGATCTGCTGGCTCAGCGCGGACTGCACCAGGTTCAGGTCGAGCGCGGCGCGGCTCATGGAGCCCAGCTCCACCACCCGCACGAAATATCGCAATTGCCGCAGTTCCATCGTCTCCAACACCCGGTTGACCCCAGGCGCCGCCCGGCCGGGGTGGGCTGGGATAATCGCACACCTATGAAATATGCCCCCCACGCTCCCCACTTCGTGTGGTCGCTGCCCCCCAAGGGGGCCGCTTTTCATCTTGGGGCGGCCCGGCGATGAAAAAACACCGGGTCGTGGTGGGCCTGTCGGGGGGCGTGGACTCCGCCGTCACGGCGCACCTTCTCAAGCAGCAGGGCCACGAGGTGGTCGGCATCTTCATGAAGAACTGGGAAGATGACGACGACAGCGAGTTCTGCTCCAGCCGCCAGGACTTCCTGGACGCGGCCAGCGTGGCCGACGTGATCGGCATCGAGATCGAGCACGTCAACTTTGCCGCCGAGTACAAGGACCGGGTGTTCGCCGAGTTCCTGCGCGAGTACCAGGCCGGCCGCACGCCCAACCCGGACGTGCTGTGCAACGCCGAGATCAAGTTCAAGGCCTTCCTGGACCACGCCATGCGCCTGGGCGCCGAGAAGATTGCCACCGGCCACTACGCGCGCGTGCGGCAGAACCCGGCCACGGGCCTGTTCGAGCTGCTCAAGGGGTTGGACCCGTCCAAGGACCAGAGCTACTTTCTGCACCGCCTGAACCAGGCGCAGCTATCCAAGACGCTGTTCCCCGTGGGCGAGCTGCACAAGACCGAGGTGCGCCGCATCGCTGCCGACATCGGCCTGCCCAACGCCAAGAAGAAGGATTCCACCGGCATCTGCTTCATCGGCGAGCGGCCGTTTCGTGAATTTCTCAACCGCTACATCCAGCATGCGCCCGGTCCCATCCTGGACGACCGCGGGCGCAAGCTGGGCCGCCACGTGGGCCTGTCGTTCTACACGCTGGGCCAGCGGCAGGGCTTGGGGATCGGCGGTGTCAAGGAAAAAGGCGCGCAGCGCGGCGCGGGCGACCATGCGCCCTGGTTCGTGGCCCGCAAGGAGCTGGAGACGAACACCCTGCGCGTGGTGCAGGGCCACGAGCACCCGTGGCTGCTGTCGCGCCGCCTGGATGCGCAGGACGCGAGCTGGATTGCCGGCCATCCGCCCGCTGCAGGCGCCTGCGCTGCCAAGACGCGCTACCGCCAGCAGGACGCCGCCTGCACGGTGCTGGCCGCACAGGGCGACGCCTTCAGCCTGCACTTCCCTGAGGCGCAGTGGGCCGTGACGCCGGGCCAGTCGGCCGTGCTGTACGACGGTGAGGTGTGCCTGGGCGGTGGGGTGATCGCGGCCGTGAACGGCTGAAAGCCCGCCCCGGGGGGCGTAGGCGGCATCAGGGGATACCCGAATAGCCGGGATGCCGGACCTGCGTCCTTGCTATGGTGTGAAATTGCTTCAGTACCGGTCTCCGGTTTTTTCACGCTGCGTCGCGGGCGGGCTTTCTACAGTCTCGTCCGCGCCGCTCCAGCCGGTTGACCTCCGGTACTGGGCGTGCGAGGCATTTCTCCTTCCAAAACCGGGACAACAACAGGGGGCACAGGCTATGGTCTGGCAACAAATCTACGACCCACTGGGCAATATGGTCATCTCCACCGCACTGGCCGCGCTGCCGGTGGTGGTCATGCTCGCGGCCTTGGGCTTTTTCCACATCAAGGCGCATATCGCGGCAGGCATGGGCCTGATCACGGCGCTGCTCGTGGCGGTCTTCGTCTACGGCATGCCGGGCGACATGGCCGGCCGTGCGGCGCTGTTCGGTGGTTTCACCGGCCTGCTGCCCATCGGCTGGATCGTGCTGAACATCATCTTCCTGCACCAGCTCACCGAGCAGAACGGCAGCTTCGCCGTGCTGCAGGACTCGCTGTCGGGCATCACGGAAGACCGCCGTATCCAGCTCTTGCTGATCGCCTTTTGCTTCGGCGCGTTCTTTGAAGGCGCGGCCGGCTTCGGCACCCCCGTGGCGGTGACGGCGGCCATCCTGATCGGCCTGGGCTTCTCGCCGCTGGCGGCCTCGGGCCTGTCGCTGATCGCCAATACGGCGCCGGTGGCCTTTGGCGCCCTGGGCACGCCGGTGATCACGCTGGCCAAGGTGCACGGCTACGACCTGATGGAGGTGACGGCCATGATCGGCCGCCAGCTGCCCTTCTTCTCGCTGCTGGTGCCGTTTTGGCTGATCTGGGCCTTCGCCGGCCGCAAGGGCATGATGGAAATCTGGCCGGCCATCCTGGTGACGGGCGTGTCCTTCGCCATTCCTCAGTTCCTGGTGTCCAACTTCATCGGGCCCGAACTGGTGGACATCATCGCCGCCATCGTCTCCATGGTCTGCCTGGTGGCCTTCCTGCGCGTGTGGAAGCCCAAGACGGTGTGGACGTCGCCCTCGCTGCGCGGGCATGACCCCAGCGCCGCAGAGGCCAAGCCGCCGCAGCCGGTCAAGCGCCACAGCACCCAGGCGCTGGTGGCCGCCTGGACCCCCTGGGTCATCCTGTCGGTGTTCGTGTTCATCTGGGGCCTGCCCTCGGTCAAGGCCTGGCTCAATGGCATCTTCGCGCCGGCCTTCCCCATGGCCGGGCTGCACAACCTGATCGAGAAGGTGCCGCCCGTGGTGCCCGCGCCGCACAAGGAGGCCGCCGTCTACACGCTGAACCTGCTGTCGGCCACCGGCACGGGCATCCTGCTGTCGGCCGTGGTGAGCGCGCTGGTCATGAAGTACAACCCGGTGGCCATCGTCACCACGTTCTTCCGCACCTTCTGGCTGGTGCGCTACTCGCTGCTCACCATCGTGCTGATGCTGGCGCTGGGTACGCTCACGCGCTATTCGGGCACCGACACCACGCTGGGCCTGGCTTTTGCCAACACCGGCGTGCTGTATCCGTTCTTCGGCACGCTCATGGGCTGGATCGGCGTGGCGCTCACGGGATCGGACACGGCCTCCAACGTGCTCTTCGGTGGCATGCAGAAGGTGGCAGCCGAGCAATTGGGCCTGTCGGCCAACCTGATGGGCGCAGCCAACAGCTCGGGCGGCGTGATGGGCAAGATGATCGACGCGCAGTCCATCGTCGTGGCCTCCACCGCCACCCGCTGGTTCGACCACGAGGGCGACATCCTGCGCTACGTGTTCTTCCACTCCATCGCCCTGGCCTGCCTGGTGGGCCTGTACGTGACGATGCAGGCCTATGTCTGGCCGTTCTCCCTCATGGTGGTGCACTGATTTGAGTGTTTTTGGGCTGCAGCGCTTGTCCATCCAGCGCGAGCAGCTATCACTGCAATAGCAAACGGGCGCCCTGGGGCGCCCGTTGTGCTTGGTGCGAGGCCGAATCAGAACGGAATGTCGTCGTCCATGTCGTCAAAGCCCGATGCAGCGCGCGGCGGCTGTGCCACGGGCGCGGGGGCGGGGCGGGCCGCGGGGGGGGCGGGGCGCGGCGCGGGTGCGGCGCGGCGCGGGGCCTCGTAGCCGCCACCACCGCCGCCGTTGTCGCCGTAGCCGCTGTCGTCATAGCCGCCGCCCTGGCCGCCGCCCATGCCCTGGCGGCTGCCCAGCATCTGCATGGTGTCGGCGCGGATTTCGGTGGTGTAGCGCTCCTGGCCGCTCTGGTCGGTCCATTTGCGCGTGCGCAGGCTGCCTTCCACGTAGACCTGGGAGCCCTTGCGCAGGTACTGGCCCACGATCTCGGCCAGGCGGCCGTTGAAGACCACGCTGTGCCATTCGGTGGCTTCCTTGTTCTCGCCGGTGTTCTTGTCGCGCCAGCGGTCCGTCGTGGCGATGCGCACGTTGGCGACCTGGTCGCCGCTGGGGAAGGTGCGCATCTCGGGGTCGCGCCCCAGGTTGCCGACGATGATGACTTTGTTCACGGATGCCATGAAAAATCCTTGTGCTTAGCCCGGACGGCAGGGAAGGGTTCCGGGCCAGATGAGTCCAACAGGCGACCCCTGCGAGGCCGCAGGTGCGCAGCATAGCGGCTTGCACGCCGCCGGTGCGCCGGAGGGGGAAAAAATCAGTGGCCGCCGCCGCGTCCCACCGGTCGCAGTGGCCAGGTGATGAGCAACCACAGGGCCGTGAGCACGGCGGTGGCGGTGAACAATCCCGGCGCGCCCGCCCACTTCGCCAGCGCGCCGCCCAGCGCACCGCCCGCGAACAGGCCCAGCGACTGCAGCGTGTTGTAGGCGCCCAGCGCCGCGCCGCGCAGGTTGGCCGGCGCCATGCGCGACACCAGACTGGGCTGCGTGGCCTCCAGCGCGTTGAAGCCGCAGAAGAAGATGAACAGCAGCGCCGCCACCGGCATCAGCGATGGCGCAGCGCCTCCGGCCGCCAGCAGGCCAAAGCCCATCTGCACCACCAGCACCAGTCCAATGGCGACCAGCAGCGCCGCGCGCAGCCGTCCGCGCCGCTCCATGGCAAACAGCCCGCCCATGGCGACGAAGGACAGCACCACGGCCGGCAGGTACACCTGCCAGTGCGCGTCCTTGGGCAAGCCGGCCTGCACCAGCAGGGCCGGCACGGCCACCCACATGGCCATCTGCACCGTGTGCAGCACGAACACGCCCAGGTTCAGGCGCAGCAGGTCGGCATGGCGCCACACGTCGGCCAGGCGCCCGCGCGGTGCGTCGGCATGCTGCACTGGCTCGGGCGGCACCATCCACAGCACTACGGCCACACCGCCCAGCGCCAGCGCGCAGGTCAGGCCGAAGAGGCCGGCCAGGCCGATGTGCGCGGCCAGCAGCGGCGCCGCCACCAGGGCGATGGCGAACATCAGCCCGATGCTGGCGCCCACCAGTGCCATGGCCTTGGTGCGCACCGCGTCGCGTGTCTGGTCGGCCAGCAGCGCCGTGACGGCGGCGGACACCGCGCCCGCACCCTGCAGCGCGCGCCCCACCAGCAGCCCCATCACCGAATCGGCCAGCGCGGCGAGCAGGCTGCCCGCGGCAAAGACCAGCAGCCCCAGGACGATGACACGCTTGCGCCCGAAGCGGTCCGACGCCATGCCCAGCGGCAGCTGCAGCACCGCCTGCGTGAGCCCGTAGATCCCCATGGCCAGCCCCACCAGGGCGGGGTCGTCGCCGCCCGGGTACTTGCGTGCCTCCAGCGCGAACACGGGCAGCACCAGGAACAGGCCCAGCATGCGCAGCGCGAAGATCAGCGCCAGGCTCACGCTGGCGCGGCGCTCGAGTGGGGTCATGCGCTGAGGGGCGGGCGTCGATCGGGCTGCAGCAGCATCCGACTGGGAAAAAGAAGAATCCGGCACGGCGTGCACTGAGGCCAGTAAAGCAAAAGGCGATTTTCACCGATTGGCGTCCTGCATGCCTGAACCTGTGAAAGCCAGGGGCCAAGGGGGCTGCCCAACGGCACCCCCGCTGGGCCGGGCCTTTTCGAAAGATGCAAGTAAAAATGCCTGTAGCGCTTGATGGATAAGCGGTAGTAGCTATGTTTTTGAGAGCGTACCGTTTCGACCCATTTCTGCTACTGGCGCGTGTCTCAACACCGCCGCGCCAAGCGGCGCTGTCTGCGCCAGCCCAGCGCACCCAGCGCGGCCGACAGCAGCCCCAGCGCCCAAGGCGCATCCACCGGAATGGAGGCGGGGTCGCTCACGACAGGGCCAGCAACGAGCGCAAACGGATCTCGGATGGCCCCTGCCACGGGGTCTGAATCACCCACTCCGTTGTCGGTGATGGTGTAGCTCACGGTCTTGCGATCGACACTCAGTGTCACTCCCGCCAACGGGAACCAGGTGGAACTGGTTGCCCCGACCGTGGCGGGGCCATATTTCCAGAACTGCACTCCCTGCGGCAAGGGCTGGGGGTATTCGAGGGTCATCGTCACCGATGCCGCGCACCCGCTGGCCTGGAATGCATATTCCCCATACAGCATGGTTTTGCCTGCCGGGGCGGGGTTCGAGAGGCTGGCGAAGCCGCTGGTCGGATCCAGCGTGCAGCTTGCGCCGCCTCCGCTGAGCGTTGCCGTTGCGGTACCCGGCATGTCTGGCGCGCTGCCACTGACCGTCAGCAGACGTGGGATCACGGCGCTGGAGGCTGCCGATGGCGCACTGGTGCCAACGCTGTTGGTGGCTGTCATCGTGAAGGTGTACGACGTGCCGTTGGTCAGCCCCGTCACGGTGCAGGAAGTCGCCCCCGTGGTGGAGCAGCTGCCCGAGGGCGTGCCCGTGACCTGGTAGCCCGTGATGGGGCTGCCATTGGACGCCGGTGCGCTCCATACCAGCGAGACGGAACGATCGCCCGCGGTGACGCTCGTGAAGGAGGGGGCGGCGGGTGCGGTCGGGGCAGCGCCAATCACCAGCTCGTTGGTGGTGGTGTCGGTGGACGCATTGCCGGCAAGGTCGGTCGCCGTGGCGGTGACGCTGTGGGTGCTGCTGTAGGTCAGCGCCAGGGTGCCGCTGGCAGGCGTGGCCGATGCCAGGTTCAGGCTCCAGTTGCCTCCCGTGGGCACCACGGCATACGTGGCGCCGCCGACGGAAACCGTCAGTGTTTCGCCGGCGGCCAAGGTGGCAGTGCCGGTGAGTGTGGGCGTAGTGCTGGTCGCCACCAGAGCGTTCACGGTGGGAACGGTCGGCGCGGTGGTGTCCAGTACATAGGCGCTCGACCAGACGGCGCCGCTGTTGCTTGCGGCATCACTGACGCGGGCTTTGAGCGTGTTGCTGCCGGTGAGCGTTACTCCCGACAACGACCAGGCGCTGGAACCCACACTGGCGGTCGCAGTGGCCCAGGTGGCGCCGTTGTCCAGAGATACCTGCACGGTTTCACCACTGGCCAGGTTGGCCGACAGCGTGCCGCTGACCGTTTGCGCTGCCACTTTGGTGATCAAGTCGGTGCTGCTGGCGCCCGTGTCGGCAGAAAACGCCGCGGTGGCTACGGTGGTCGTTGGGGCCGTGGTGTCAATCACGATGTTTTTGTTGGCTCCCAGCGAGCCGGCCGCACCCGGCGCGCTCAGTTGGAGCAAGGCATTCACATGGATGCCACCACTGTCCTTGATGGTGGCGCCATTCAACGCCAGTGCGCCAGTGCTGCTGTAGTCGAGGTCGGCGCTGTTGTGGCCGGTGGCAACGGTGTAGCTGAAAGTCAGGGTGCTAGTGCCGGAGCCACTTGCGTAAGCTGCGGTACCGCCGGAATTGAGTGCCAGAGTCGGGGTGCCGCCACTGGTGTCCACGACAACAGCGCTGCTGAAACCGACGGTGATGGAGATGGCCTGGCCGGCGCCGTAGCTGCCATTGGCGTTGCTGGAGCTGACGCTGGTAATGCTGGGCTGTGAACCGTCGACCAGTACGCCAGCAGTGCTGCCCAAGCCGTTCAATGTGAGTACGGCATTGTTGCCGGCGAGGTCGCTCAGCGTGCCGCCATTGGCGTTGAGGGCGCCGACGGTGATGCCATTGGCATCGACGTCGCCGTTGACCACGGTATAGCGAAACACCAGCGCGCTGGTGCCCGAGCCGCTTACATAAGTGGCGTAGCGGGTAGTGGCGCCGACCACGATGGCGATACGCGGGGTGCCGCCGCTGGTATCGGCGTGGACTGATTCGTTGAAGTTCACCGTGAAGTCCAGCGAATCACCAGCGTAGTAGGTGGCATTGGGCGGAAGCGCCACGGAGGTCACGGCAGGTGCCGTGGTGTCGAGCATGTAGCTCTGGTTGGCGACAGGGCCGACGTTGCCAGCGGCATCAGTAACCCGGAAGCTCAGGTTGTTGGTGCCGTTTGCCAGCGTAGCGCCGCTCCAAGCCAGCGTAATGCCGCTGACCTTGCTGCTGACATCGAACCATGTGGCCCCGCCGTCCAGCGAACCGTAGACGACATCGCCGAGGGCCAGCGTACTGCTCAGCGTGGCACTGATGGTCTGGCTGGCGGCGTTCGTGATGAAGTCGGTGGCGCTGAGGCCCGTGTCTGCAGACAGCCCGAGATTGCTGAAGGTGATGGAGGGGGCGGTGGTGTCGAGAGTGTAGGTGTGGGTGTAAGCAGTGCTACTGCCGTTGGCGTTGGCCACCCGGGCTTGAAAGGTGTTGCTCCCAGTCAGCGTGGCGTTCGTGCTCCACGTGCTGCTGCCGACAGCGCTGGTGGCATTGCTCCAAGTGGAGCCGTTATCAAAGGACACCTGGACGCTTTCGCCCGCCAACAGATTGGCCGACAGGGTGCCACTGATGGTTTGCGCTGCAACGTTGGTGATGAAGTCGCCTGCTGCTTTGCCCAGAATCTTGCGACAGAGCTGCGGTAACTACGATGGTGCTCGGCGGTCCTACGATGTTGCTCAGCACAATATTGTCGAAGCCCCATTCAAAGACACCCCCGGAATCAGCTGTGGTTATGACCACGCTGCTCACCCCGACGAAGTATCCAGGATGCACCGCAGTTGAAAGGTTGAGCACCCGCGAGTTGCCTACAGAATTGGCAGTGAAAGTTTCGCTACCCTTACTAGTGGTGAGAGTGATGGTTGCTCCATCACCCCCCACTTGGGCCAGCGTGAAAGAGGTCAAGTCGAATGTTTTTCCGCCGGACATCGTCAAGACAAGGCGTGACTCTGTGTAAAAACCGCCTTCTCCCGTCGCCATGACATTGCCGCTTGCATCGGGGACATCGAATCTGAACGCATTTGACTCGGAGTCAACCAACATGTTGCTATCGGTCGACGTGATCACCATCGTGTCAGAACCGATTGTTTGGGTAATCGTTTTGCTACTAGCCGGAGCGACGCTTTCAAAGTCGAAAGTCGTGCTGGCCAGCAGGTGCGGATACCCGCGCACTGTCAGCTTGGCGGTTTCGATGGCGCCCGTTTGGTATTCCAGCACCCAGTTGCCGCCTTGTGCGGCGTCGCCCGTGGCGTCACTGGAAGCCGCGACATCGACCCCCATGGTGGCGGACAGACTTTTAACAAAGGCCCGGCCTGAAATACCCGACGCCACGTCGCAGCTATACAGCAACACATCGCCACCCGTAACCAAGGCTCGGCCTAGTGCGGACAGCTCTGCTTGTGTGGTGGCGTCAGCCAGCGATTCCTGGGTGAGCACTGCTGTGCCCAGCCGCACCACCCCGGCGGAGCCATGCGACAGGATATGGATGGCGTCATAGCCGCTTGCGGTGGCGGCCCATTGCGCGATCTGCGCCAATCCGTCCTTGCTGCCGTCGAATTCCACAATGCCGATGCCCGCGCCAATGCCCCGTGCTAGGTCTTGATAGTCCTTTACCGAGGTATCCACCAGGGCCACTTCTTTACGCCCTTCAAGCTGCGATGGGTTGGCCGCGCGAGTTTCCGCCGCGTGTGCGGTGAAAATGACCCCGAAAGCCGGCATGGTGGCAACCATGGCGAACGCAACCAGCCATCGCGTGGAAATGCGGTGAAGGCATTGACGTAAGAAAAGGGCAGCGTTCATGGGGCAGTTTTCAGAGAGACAGCATCACGCAGAGCTTGATGGCTGAAATGCATCGAGAGCGGCTTGGGCTGTGGGTTGCCGGAGCAGCGACGGCAGGTGGAGGAGGCGCCTCGTGGCGGGGGCTGTTCAAATATCCGAGAAAACTTGATGTAACACAAGTAAAAAGGATGGCGCGTACGCTCAGGGTCGCGCAAGTGCATGCCTGCGGTGCAGGGTCGCCACTTTCTGCCACCCATGCACGGACCAGGCCCCGCCGGGCAGGGCGCCGCCTATGATGTAAGGTTTCCCTTCCGCCTTCTCGCCCGTGACCCGCACCGACGAACCCACCCCTCCGGCCGATGACCCCTACCTCGCCAGCGCTTTGCGCGAGCAGCGCATCAGCATCCGCGGCGCGCGCACGCACAACCTCAAGAACATCGACCTGGACATCCCGCGCAACCAGCTCGTGGTGATCACCGGGCTGTCGGGCTCGGGCAAGTCCAGCCTGGCGTTCGATACGCTGTATGCCGAAGGGCAGCGCCGCTATGTGGAGAGCCTGTCGGCCTATGCGCGGCAGTTCCTGGGGCGGCTGGACAAGCCCGATGTGGACCTGATCGAGGGTCTGTCGCCGGCCATTTCCATCGAGCAGAAGGCCACCAGCCACAACCCGCGCTCCACCGTGGGCACGGTGACCGAGATCCACGACTACCTGCGCCTGCTGTTCGCGCGCGCGGGCACTCCGTACTGCCCGGACCACGGCCTGCCGCTGTCGTCGCAGACCGTGAGCCAGATGGTGGATGCGGTGCTGGCCTTGCCCGAGGACACCAAGCTCATGTTGCTGGCGCCCGTGGCACGCCAGAAGAAGGGTGAGTTCACCGAGCTGTTCTTGCAGATGCAGGCGCTGGGCTACGTGCGCTTTCGCGTGGACGGGCAGATCTACGAGCACGAAAGTCTGCCGCAGCTCAAGAAGACCGAGAAGCACGACATCGACGTGGTGATCGACCGCTTGAAGGTGCGCCCCGACGCCCAGCAGCGCCTGGCCGAGAGCATCGAGGCCGCCCTGCGGGTGGGCGGGCACGAGGGCAACGGCCGGGTACTGGCGCTGGAGATGGACTCGGGCCAGGAGCACCTGTTTTCCAGCAAGTTCGCCTGCCCGATGTGCAGCTACTCCCTGCCCGAGCTGGAGCCGCGCCTGTTCTCGTTCAACTCGCCCACGGGCGCTTGCCCCGCGTGCGACGGCCTGGGCCAGCAGGAGGTGTTCGACCCCGCGCGCGTGGTGGCTTTCCCGGCCATCAGCCTCGCCAGCGGCGCCATCAAGGGCTGGGACCGGCGCAACGGCTACTACTTCGCCATGCTGGAGAGCCTGGCGCGGCATTACGGCTTTGATGTGGAGACGCCCTTCGAGGAGTTGCCCGAACGCGTGCGCGAGGTCATCCTGCACGGCTCGGGTGAGGAAGAGATCGCCTTCAGCTACCTGCTGGACAGCGGCCCGAACAAGGGCAAGCCCATCGTCAAGAAGCACCCCTTCGAGGGCATCCTGCCCAACATGGCGCGGCGCTACCGCGACACGGACTCGGCCGTGGTGCGCGAAGACCTCGCG
Source organism: Diaphorobacter nitroreducens (assembly GCA_003755025.1). Lineage (GTDB taxonomy): Bacteria > Pseudomonadota > Gammaproteobacteria > Burkholderiales > Burkholderiaceae_C > Diaphorobacter > Diaphorobacter nitroreducens. Next base: position 399,124 of record RJVL01000002.1, read on the forward strand.
CGCTACCGCAGCGCGCAGCCCTGCCCCGAATGCCACGGCGCACGCCTGCGCCGCGAAGCGCGCCATGTGAAGGTGGGCGAGGGCGACGCCGCGCTCGGCATCTACGACGTGAGCCACCGCACGCTGGCGGACGCGCTGCAGTGGTTCGCGTCTCTGCAGCTGGCCGGCGCCAAGGCCGAGATCGCCGGCAAGATCGTGCGCGAGATCGCCGCGCGCCTCACCTTCCTGAACGACGTGGGCCTGTCCTACCTGAGCCTGGACCGCAGCGCCGAGACGCTCTCGGGCGGCGAGGCGCAGCGCATTCGCCTGGCCTCGCAGATCGGCAGCGGCCTGACCGGCGTGATGTACGTGCTGGACGAGCCCAGCATCGGCTTGCACCAGCGCGACAACGACCGGCTGATCGCCACCCTCACGCGGCTGCGCGACCTGGGCAACAGCGTGATCGTGGTGGAGCATGACGAGGACATGATCCGCGCCGCCGACCACTGCGTGGACATGGGGCCCGGCGCGGGCGTGCATGGCGGTCGCGTGATGGCGCAGGGCACCTACGCCGAGCTGTGCGCCAACCCGCAATCGCTCACCGGGCAGTACCTGAGCGGCGCCAAGACCCTGCCGGTGCCTGCGCGGCGCACGCCCTGGCTGCCCGTGTTGCAACAGAGCGCCGCAGCGCCCGAACCCGACAAGAAGCCCAAGTCGCGCTTTCCCGAGACGGCTGCCAGCCTGCGCAAGAAGGAGCGCCTGGCCGAGCACCGCGCCACGCAGGGGCAATTGCAGGCGCTGCGCGTGGTGGGCGCCACGGGGCACAACCTGAAGGGCGTGAGCGTGCAGTTCCCGGTGGGGCTGTTCACCTGCGTGACGGGCGTGTCCGGCTCGGGTAAGAGCACGCTGGTCAACGACACGCTGCACAAGGCCGTGGCGCGCCAGCTCTACCGCGCGCACGACGAGCCCGAAGCGCATGAAACCATCGAGGGGCTGGAGTATTTCGACAAGGTCATCAACGTCGACCAAAGCCCCATCGGCCGCACGCCGCGCAGCAACCCGGCCACCTACACGGGCCTGTTCACGCCGATCCGCGAACTGATGGCCGAGACCACCACCGCCAAGGAGCGCGGCTACGGCCCTGGGCGCTTCTCCTTCAACGTGGCGCAGGGCTCGGGGGGCGGGCGCTGCGAGGCCTGCCAGGGCGACGGCGTGGTGAAGGTGGAAATGCACTTCCTGCCCGACGTGTACGTGCCCTGCGACGTGTGCCACGGCCAGCGCTACAACCGCGAGACGCTGGAGGTGCAGTGGAAGGGCAAGAACATCGCCCAGATCCTGGACCTGACGGTGGAGGACGCCCACGCCTTCTTCAAGGACGTGCCCACGATCGCGCGCAAGCTGCAGACGCTGCTGGACGTGGGCTTGTCTTATATCCGCCTGGGCCAGAGCGCCACCACGCTCTCGGGCGGCGAGGCGCAGCGCGTGAAGCTGGCGCAGGAACTCTCCAAGCGCGACACCGGCCGCACGCTCTACATCCTGGACGAGCCCACCACCGGCCTGCATTTCGCCGACATCGACCTGCTGCTCAAGGTATTGCTGCAGCTGCGCGACGCGGGCAACACCATCATCGTCATCGAGCACAACCTGGACGTCATCAAGACCGCCGACTGGGTCATCGACATGGGCCCGGAGGGCGGGGCCGGCGGCGGCACCGTGGTGGCCGAGGGCACGCCCGAGCAGGTGGCCCACAATGCGGCCAGCCACACGGGCCGCTACCTGGCGCCATACCTGTCTGCCGCCCAAAATCAGTAGTAACCCTGAGGTTTTGCGCCGCCGGCAGTTACAGTTGCGCGCCGCGGCGGAGTGTTTCACTACGCCAGCGCGGCTTTATGGCGAATGATTGGGCGCGGGCTCTGGAATCATCGCGCCACTTCGCTGGCCGGCGCTTACCGGCACGGCAGCCCCCGGCCTCCGCGCCGGCTTCTCCTCCACCTTTTTTGGCAGGACTTCGCGGCGCGCAGCGCGCCCCGCGGGCCTGGACGTTTCATGAACCTGCTAGACCCGACCGTCATCACCTTCGGCATCTACCTGCTGGCCATGCTGTTCATCGGCTGGCTGGGCTACCGCGCGACGACCGACCTCTCCGACTACATCCTGGGCGGGCGCAGCCTGGGCAGCTTCGTCACCGCGCTGTCGGCCGGCGCGTCCGACATGAGCGGCTGGCTGCTCATGGGCCTGCCCGGCGCGGTGTACCTGAGCGGGCTGAGCGAGGCGTGGATCGCCATCGGCCTGACCATCGGCGCCTACCTCAACTGGCGCCTCGTGGCCGCGCGGCTGCGCCTGTACACCGAGCGCACCAACAATGCCCTCACGCTGCCCGACTACCTGGCCTCGCGCTTCGAGGACGGCGCCAACGTGCTGCGCCTGGTGACCACGGCGGTGATCCTGGTGTTCTTCACCATCTACTGCGCCTCGGGCGTGGTGGCGGGTGCGCGCCTGTTCGAGAGCATGTTCGGCCTGCCATACCAGACAGCCCTGTGGGTCGGGGCGCTGTGCACCATCGCCTACGTGTTCATCGGCGGCTTCCTGGCGGTGAGCTGGACGGACACCATCCAGGCCTCGCTGATGATCACCGCGCTGATCCTGGCGCCCGTGGTGGCCTACTTCGCCGTCACCGGCGAACTGCAGGCCGGCCAGAGCCTCACCGAGATGATCGGTGCGCAGAAGCTCGACCTGATGCACAACGCCAGCGTGATCGGCGTGGTCTCGCTCATGGCCTGGGGCCTGGGCTACTTCGGCCAGCCGCACATTCTGGTGCGTTTCATGGCGGCGGATTCGGTGGCCTCCATCCCGCGCGCGCGCCGCATCGGCATGACCTGGATGGTGCTGTGCCTGGGCGGCGCGGTGGCTGTGGGCCTGGTCGGCATCCCGTACTTCGCGGTGCACACGCAGCAGGCCGCCGGCGTGCAGGCCAATGCCGAAACGGTGTTCATCGAGATCGCGCGCCAGCTCTTCAACCCCTGGATCGCCGGCCTGCTGCTGGCGGCCATTCTGGCGGCGGTGATGAGCACGCTGTCGTGCCAGCTGCTGGTGTGCTCCAGCGCGCTGACCGAGGACATCTACCGCGTGTTCCTGCGCAAGAACGCCACGCAGCGCGAGCTGGTGTGGGTGGGCCGGGCGATGGTGTTCGCCATCGCCGTGGTGGCGATCATCATCGCGGGCAACCCCAACAGCCGCGTGCTGTCGATGGTGAGCTACGCCTGGGCGGGCTTCGGCGCGGCGTTCGGGCCGGTCATCCTGCTGTCGCTGTTCTGGCGCGGCATGACGCGCAACGGCGCGCTGGCCGGCATCGTGGTTGGTGCCGTGACGGTGGTGGTGTGGAAGCAGGGCGGCTGGCTGGGGCTGTACGAGATCGTGCCCGGCTTCGTTCTGGGCGCGCTGGCCGTGGTGCTGGTGAGCAAGCTGGGCAAGCAACCCTCGCCCGCCATGCTGCAGCGCCACGACGCGGTGGACGCCGAGATGGCGCGTCTGCAGGCTTGAGGCGATTGCGGGTTTGAGGCAAAAATGGCCTCAAACCCTTTATGGATAAGCGCTAACAGCTATTAATTGGATAGCGCAACGGCGTGCGGTCGTTCGCCCAGCTTGAACACCGCCACGCCCTCCACCAGCTCCTGCGCCTGGCTGCGCAGGCTGGCGGCGGCGGCGGCCATCTCTTCGACCAGCGCGGCGTTCTGCTGCGTGGTCTGGTCCATCTGGCTCACGGCCTCGCCCACCTGGGCCACACCCAGCGACTGTTCGCGGCTGGCGTTGCTGATCTCGCCCATGATGTCGTTGACGCGGCGCACGGCGGTCACCACGTCTTCCATGGTCTTGCCGGCGCGCTCCACCAGCGCATTGCCGCGTTCCACGTCATGCACGCTGGCGGAGATCAGCTCCTTGATCTCGCGCGCAGCGCCCGCGCTGCGCTGCGCCAGGCTGCGCACCTCGCTGGCCACCACGGCAAAGCCGCGGCCCTGCTCGCCGGCACGCGCGGCCTCCACGGCGGCGTTCAGCGCCAGGATGTTGGTCTGGAACGCGATGGAATCGATCACCCCGATGATGTCCGCGATCTTGCCGGACGAGCTGTGGATGCCGTGCATGGTCTGCACCACCTGCGCCACCACCTCGCCACCCTGCGCGGCCACGCCGCTGGCGCTGGTGGCCAGCTCGCTGGCACGCGCGGCGCTGTCGGCGTTCTGACGCACGGTCGCGGTCATCTGCTCCATCGATGCGGCGGTCTCTTCCAGGGCGCTGGCCTGGCTTTCGGTGCGGGCTGCCAGGTCGGTGTTGCCCTGCGCAATCTGCGCGCTGGCCGTGGCCACGCCCTCCGCGCCCTGGCGCACACGGCCCACCACCTCGGTGAGCTGGCGGCGCATCTGCAACAGCGCGGCGATCAGGCGGCCCATTTCGTTGCTGCCGTGGGCGATGTCGCTGCCCGACAGGTCACCGCGCGCCACGGCGCGGGCCAGCTCCACGGCCTGCGCCACCGGCTGCGTGATGGAGCGCACGAAGACCAGCATCAGCACCGTGGCGCCCGCCAGCGTGCCCAGCAGTGCCAGCGCCTGCCATGCCAGCGTGGCGCGCAGGTGGTCGATGCGCGCCTGCAGGGCCTCGTCCACGCCCTGCATGGCCTGGGCGTTCAGTGCATACAGCGCGTCGATGGTGCGGGTGTAGGTGTCGAAATACTCCTGCGCGGGCAGCGTCAGTGTGTCGGCCTGCAGCAGGGCCTTGTCGGCCAGGGCCAGCGTGGCCGTGATTTGCGCGTCCAGCGTGCGCGCGGGCGCGCCCAGCGTGGCCGCAAAGGCAGGGCTCGCCTCGGTGGCGCGCGCCAAGTTGCGCAGCGTGTCGCCCTGCAGCTCCACCACGCGCTGGCGCAGCGACTGCAGCAGCCCCTTGGCCTCCAGCGGCAGCTCGCCGCCGCGGCCCAGGAAGCCCGCGCCCTGGGCGCGCATCACGCCCAGCTTCTCACCCAGCTGCGGCGCATGCACCAGCGAGGCCTGGATCAGCGCGTTGGTGGCGAAGTCGGGGTCCAGCTGCAGCTCGTAGCTGTGCAGCAGCTGCTCGCCGGTCTGCAGCAGCGACGTGATCAGCGCCGTGTGCTGCGCCGTGCTTTGCGCGGCGGGCAGCGAGCGTGCGGCCACGGCCGGCTCCAGCTGCTGCCAGGCCTGCTGGGCGCGCTGCCAGGCGTCGCGCTGGGCCGCGGGCACCTGCGCCGCGTCCAGGCGGGCGGTGGCCTCGGCGAAGGCTTTGTTCACCGCATCGCGCGCGGCCGGGCGCCGGGCGGCCAGGGTTTCGTCACCGCCCAGCATGCCGTTGGAGAGGCCGCGGTGCACCTGCAGCCCCTGCACCACCTTGTGCAGCGCCAGCAGCGGCGGGGCGCCACGGGCCTCGTGGCGGGCGCGCGCCAGGTCGTCGAGCGCGCCGCTCACGAACAGCCAGGTGGGCACGGCGCTCATGAGGATGCCGGCGAGGCCCAGGATGAGGAATTTGTAAAGCAGCGGCAGGCGCTGAGAAAGCGAGGTCATAGCGGGAACCTTTCCTTGTCCGCGAGACCGCCTAGTGGGCGGGCGAGACAAAGAGATGTCAAGGACGTGTAACGTAATGTTATTCGGCAAAAACCGGCCTGTCCTTGAACGAGTTCAGCTTTTTGGGCGCGCAGGGGCTTCATTCCGTCCCAGAGGTTTTGCGACGGGTTTAAGGGTGTTTTTGGCCCCTAGCCCAATAAATACGGGCGCTAGTAGCTATCAGTATGGAAGCAAAACCTGCGCATGCCCCAGACGCTGCCACGCGGCCGGCCCGCCCTGCGCGGGGCGAGGCACCGACCGCAGGCCGTGCCGCCTACAGCGGCCGCCGCGTGGCGAAGCGCACCACCGTCACGCCGGCGCGCGCCTGGCGGGTGCTGGGCATGACCAGCACGCAGTCGTCGTAAGGCGTGGTGACGGGCTCGCCATCGTTGTCGCCGATCACGGTACCGGCCTGGGGGATCACCTCCAGGCCCGTGAAGGGCTCGGTGAAACGAAAGCGCTCGCTCCTGGCGACCACCGGGCCGGTGACCTCCAGCGCCCACTGGCGCGGCGCGTCGGGCAGGCGCCAGCCGGGCAGCACACGTGCCAGGCTGGCGGAATCCACCACGCCGGCCGCTTGCAGGAAGCGCACGCACTGGTCCTGCGCCACGGCGCGGCTGGCCGGGTCGCCATGGAAGCCGCATTCGACGAGCAGCGAGCGCGTGTCGCCGCCCTCGGCATCGGGCTGGCCGAAGCGGCCATAGTCGCGCATGCGCGTGCCGTCCTTGTGGCCCGCGTCCACCACGATGTGCTCAGGCGCGGCCAGGGTGCGCGCGAGGTGCAGGTTGCGCGGCTGCATGCCGGTGAGCAGCAGCGGCGCGCAGGGCTCGTGCATGGAGTGCAGGTCCAGCAGCCAGTCGGCCTCGGCCACGAAGGGGCGCAGCGCGGCCGCGCGCCGGCGCTCCAGCGTGTCGCCGGCGTCCATGCGCGCATCCACCCACTGGCGGTTGAGGTCTTCGTCCACGAAGCGGGCGGCGTCGTGGTGGTGGGGGTCGAACCGGTCGAACGCGGCCAGATTGCACAGCGCCAGCGTGAGCGTGCCGCGCGCGGGGCGCAGGCCGGCTTCCAGCAGGCCCTTGAGCGCCCAGGCGCCGCACAGCTCGTTGCCGTGCACGAGGGCGCTGATCATCACGTGGCGGCCCGGCGTGCCGGAGTCGAAGCGCCACACGCCCTCGGTGCCGGTGTTGCCGGCGCGCCAGGCGCCGAGGTCGGGCGCGGTCAAAGTGAAAGGCAGGGGAGCGCTCATCATTCTTCGATCTTGGCGAACTCGATGATCTTCTTGTACTTGGCGACCTCTGCGGCGAGGAACTTGTCCACGTCCAGGCTGGGGGATGCCACGGTGGAGCCCGCGGCTTCCATTCGCTTGCGGAAGTCCGGCGACTCCAGTGTCTCGTTGAGCGCCTTCTTGAGCCGCTCGGCCACGGGCTTGGGCAGGTGGGCGGGCGCCATGAGGGCGAACCAGGTGCCGATGTCCACGTTCTTGTACTGCGCCGATTCGGCCAGCGCGGGAATGTCGGGCGCGACGGTCGAGCGCTTGGCCTCGGTGGTGCCCAGGGCGATCACTTTGCCGCTCTTGATGTGCGGCAGGCCGCTGGAGAGCACGAACACGCCGAATTCCAGGTTGTTGCCCACCAGGTCGTTGGTGAGCGGCGCCACGCCGCGGTAGGGGATGTGCGTCATGAACAGCTGGCCCTGTTCCTTGATCATCTCGCCGGCCAGGTGCAGCGAGGTGCCCACGCCCGAGCTGCCATAGCTGAGCTTGCCGGGGTTCTTGCGCACGCGTTCGGTGAACTCCGCCAGGTTCTTCACGCCGGTGCCGGTGCTGGCCACCAGCACCAGGGGCTGCGAGGCCACGAGGCCGATGGCGGTGAAGTCCTTGATGTCGTACTTGACCTTCTTGGTCACCAGCTTGTTGATGGCGATCTCGTTGCTGGCGCCGACCAGCAGCGTGTAGCCGTCGGGCGCGCTGCTGGCCACCTTCTGCGCGCCAATGGCGCCACCCGCGCCGCCCAGGTTCTCGATCACCACGGGCACGCCCAGGCGGTTGGACAGCTCCGCGCCCACGGCGCGGCCGGTCAGGTCGGTGCTGCCGCCGGGCGGATAGCCCACGACGATGGTGATGGGCTTGCTGGGGTAGGCGGGCGCTTGCGCGAAAGCGGCAGGGCTGGCAGCGGCGAGCAGCGCGGCGCTGGCCAGCAGCGCGCGGCGCAACGGGGCGGGGGTGCGGGAAGTGTGCATGGCGTTTTCCATAGGCAGGTCGAGGTGGGTGCCATTGTGAAAAGCGCATCGTGGCGGCGTCGTGCCGAAGTGGCACCAGGCCGTGCATTGTGGGCACGCGGCCCGCGGGTTTATCCGGGGATCACTGGCGCGCCAATGTGGCCCACAGCGCCTCGGCCCAGGGCGAGAGCCGGCGCTTGGGCCGGTACATGCGCACGTCGAAGCGCACCTGCATGCGCTCGTCGCCCGCGCGGGCCAACCGCCCGGACTGGCAGTCGGCATGCACCATGGACCAGGGCAGCCAGGCCACGCCCAGGCCGCGCAGCACGTACTCGTACTGCGCGTCGGCCGAGTCGCATTCCACCACGCGCGCCAGGCGCGGCGCCAGCGGGTCATGCGCCAGGCGGTCTTCCACCAGCCGGCCGAGCGCCAGCGTGTGCGAGTAGGCGAGGTAGGGCACCGCATCCGTTCCGCCAAAGTGGTGCAGCGGCGCACCGCCGGCGCGGGCGCGGGAGACGGGCACCAGGCGGTCGCTGGCGAGCGTGAGGTGGGTGAACTGCCGTGCGTCCAGGCGCACGGCGAGCGAGGTGTGGTGGTAGGCCAGGGTGAAGTCGGCCTCGCCACGCTCGATCATGGCCACGGACTCATCCAGCGCACAGGTGCGCACGCGCAGCTCGCCGCCCGCCAACACGGGCTGTATGCGGGCCAGCCAGTCGGCCACCACGGTGCGTGCCAGGGTACGGCCGGTGGCCAGGGTGACGGTGCGCGCCTGCCGCCCCGCGATGGCGCGCAACTCCTCGTGTGAATGGGCCAGGTTCTGCGCCATCTGCTGCGCGGTTTCCAGGAAGGCCTGGCCCGCGGGCGTGAGCCGCACGGGCCCGCCGCCGTCGCGCTCCGTGAGCGGCGTGCCGGCCCACGCCTCCAGCGCGCGGATGCGCCGCCCGAACGCGGGGTGCGTCACATGGCGCAGTTCCGCCGCGCGGGTGAAGCTGCGCTCATGCGCCAGGGCGATGAAGTCCTCCAGCCACTTGAGTTGCATGGCCGGAAAACGCTGGGCTAGGCGCGCGCGGCGTTGAGCGCGGCGCGCGTGGCCTGGGCCGCGTTGCGTGCGGCCGCGGCAAAGTCTGCACCGCCCGAGGCGTAGAGCACGGCGCGCGAGGAGTTCACGATGATCGGCCCGTCGGCGCGCAGCCCGGCGCGCACGGTGGCGGCTGCGTCGCCGCCCTGCGCGCCCACGCCGGGGATCAACAGCGGCAGCGTGGGTGCGAGCGCGCGCACGCGCTCAATTTCTTGCGGGTACGTGGCGCCCACCACCAGGCCGAGCTGGCCGTTCTTGTTCCAGGGGCCCTGCGCCTGGCGGGCCACGTGCTCGTACAGCAGCGGCTGGCCTTCGACGCTGGCCAGGCGCTGGGCCTGCAGGTCATCGCCACCGGGGTTGGAGGTGCGGCACAGCAGGAAAGCACCCTTGCCGTGGTAAGCCAGATAGGGCTCGATGGAGTCAAAGCCCATGAAGGGCGAGAGCGTCACGGCATCCGCGCCATAGCGCTCGAAGGCCTCTTTGGCGTACTGCTCGGCCGTGGAGCCGATGTCGCCGCGCTTGGCGTCCAGGATCACGGGCACATGCGGGGCGTTGCAGCGCATGTGCTGCATCAGGCGCTCCAGCTGGTCCTCTGCACGGTGCGCGGCGAAGTAGGCGATCTGCGGCTTGAAGGCGCACACCAGGTCGGCCGTGGCGTCCACGATGGCGGCACAGAAGTCGTAGATCTTGTGCGCCTCGCCACGCACGGACTCGGGAAAGCGCGTGGGTTCGGGGTCCAGGCCCACGCACAACAGGGAGTCGTTGCGCGTGGTGGCGTCGCGCAGCATGTCAAGAAAAGTCATGTCCGTGATTTTAGGCAACACCGTGCCGCTGCCGTGCGCCATGGCGTCCTGGTGTTTTCGCGGGCGGCTTCGGCAAGGACGGCGCCTGCCCGGCACAATCGCCACCCATGCCTGCTCTTTCCCGCCGCCAGCTCGTCGTTCTTGCCCTGTTGACCCTGGTGTGGGGCCTCAACTGGCCGGTGATGAAGATGGGTGTGGCGCACTTTCCGCCGCTCACCTTTCGCATGGCATCGCTGTGGCTGGGCCTGCCCATCCTGGCCGCGGTGATAGGGGTGCGCAAGCTGCCCTTCACTATTGCGCGCGCGCATTGGGGCCGCGTGGCGCTGCTGGCGCTGACCAACATGGTGCTGTGGCATGTACTCATGATCCTGGCGATCCCGCAGCTGTCCAGCGGACGCGCGGCCATCCTGGGCTACACCATGCCCATCTTCTCGGCCGTGCTGGGCGCGCTGGTGTTCGGCGACCGCCTGGCCGGGCGCGCGTGGATGGGCGTGGGGGCGGCGCTGGTGGGCGTGGTGCTGCTGCTGTGGCATGAGATCGGCGCGCTGGGCGGCAGGCCCCTGGGCGTGACGTTGATGCTGGTGTCTGCCGCGAGCTGGGCCATGGGCACGCAGCTGTTGCGGCGCCTGACCGTGCCGGTGCCGCTGCTCACGCTGTCGTTCTGGATGGTGGCCATCACCTGCGTGGTGCTCACCGTGTTGGCGGTGGCGTTCGAGCGCGAGCGCTGGGTGGCGCCCGACGCCCAGGCCTGGGCCGCCATTCTCTACAACGGGCTGCTGGCGCTGGGCTTTGCGCAGACGGCGTGGTTCTTCCTGGTGCGCACGCTGCCGCCCGTGGCCTCCACGCTCAGCGTGATGATGATTCCGGTGCTGGGCGTGTTCAGCGGCGCGCTGTGGCTGGGCGAGGTGCTGCACTGGCAGGACTGGACCGCCGTGGGCCTGATGGCCGTGGCCATCGGTACCGTGCTGTGGCCCGCGCGTGCGGTGCAGGCGCAGAAGTTCTAATAAAAAGAGCTCCTACCGCTTATGCAATAAGCGCTAGGAGCTCTTACTTTTATAGCGTTCTACGGTCGGATCAGCCTGCCGCGCGCTTTTGCAGTATTTCGAAGGCCGGCAGGGTCTTGCCCTCCAGCACCTCCAGGAACGCGCCACCGCCGGTAGAGATGTAGCCCACGTCCTTCTCGATGCCGTACTTGGCAATCGCCGCCAGGGTGTCGCCGCCGCCGGCGATGCTGAAGGCGCTGGATTCGGCGATGGCCTGTGCGATGGCCTTGGTGCCGCCCGCGAACTGGTCGAATTCGAACACGCCCACGGGGCCGTTCCAGACGATGGTGCCCGCGGCCTTGAGCTGCGCGGCCAGCTTGGCCGCCGTCTCGGGGCCGATGTCCAGGATCAGGTCGTCCTCGGCCACTTCGCTGGCCTTCTTCACGGTGGCGGGTGCATCGGCCGCGAAGGCCTTGGCAACCACCACGTCGGTGGGAATCGGCACCTCGGCGCCGCGCGCGGCCATGGCGGCGATCACGGCCTTGGCTTCGTTCACCAGGTCGGGCTCGGCCAGGCTCTTGCCGATGGGCAGGCCGGCCGCCAGCATGAAGGTGTTGGCAATGCCGCCGCCCACCACCAGGCCATCCACGTTCTTGGACAGGCTTTGCAGGATGGTCAGCTTGGTCGAGACCTTGGAGCCGGCCACGATGGCGACCAGCGGGCGCTTCGGGTTGGCCAGCGCGGTCTGGATGGCGTCGATCTCGGCGGCCAGCAGCGGGCCGGCGCAGGCCACCTTCGCGTACTCGGCGATGCCGTAGGTCGTGCCCTCGGCGCGGTGGGCGGTGCCGAAGGCGTCGTTCACGTAGATGTCGCACAGCTGGGCCATCTTCTTCGCCAGCTCGGGGTTGTTTTTCTTCTCGCCCTTGTTCACGCGGCAGTTTTCCAGCAGCACGACTTGGCCGGGCTGCACCTGCACACCGTCCACCCAGTCGGCCACCAGCGGCACCTCGCGCCCGAGCAGCTCGGACAGGCGCTGGGCCACCGGGGCCAGCGAATCCTCGGGCTTGAACTCGCCTTCGGTGGGGCGGCCCAGGTGGCTGGTCACCATCACGGCGGCGCCGGCCTCTAGCGCCATCTGGATGCAGGGCACGGAGGCACGGATGCGCGTGTCCTCGGTGATGCGGCCGGCGTCGTCTTGCGGCACGTTCAGGTCGGCACGGATGAACACGCGCTGGCCACGGGCCTGGCCCTGGGCGCAAAGGTCGGAAAAGCGAAGGATGTGCATGGGAACAGTGGGTGAGTGCGCCGCGCGGTCACGGTGCGGTCATGAAAACTGCGCGGATTGTAGGCGCCGGGTAACCGCGCCGTAACTCTCTACCAGCCCAGTCCAATATGCAGCGGCAGGTACACCGCCATGCCCACGACGATGGTGCCCAGGATGCCGCGGCGCCAGAAGTAGTAGCCCGCGGCGGCGGCCACGGCGGGCAGCCGTGCGTCCTGCAGCGTCTGGATCAGCGCGCCCTGGGTCATGACCAGCTCGGGCGCGATGACCCCGGCCAGCGCGGCCAGCGGCGCGTACTTCAGGCCGCGGCGCAGCCAGTCGGGCATCGGCAGGTCGCGCTCGGGGATCATGAAGAACGCGCGCGTGAGCAGGGTGATGCCGGCCAGCCCCAGGATGGCAATGGCCGGCTCGATCCAGGCACCGTTCATGTGTCGCCTCCCACCGCGCGGGTGCGCGCACGCCGCAGCGCGCGCTCGGCCGCTTCGGCGGCCAGCCCTGCGGTGACGGCTGCGGCGATCGCCACCAGGATGTTGAGCTTGAGCGGCAGCGCGAAGGTGGCCACCGCCGCCGTGCAGGCCACGGCCGTGGCGAGCCAGGTGGCGCGATCGTTCAGCATGGACAGCAGGATGCCCAGCAGCGCCAGCACGCCCGCAAAGCCCAGCCCCCAGGACAGCGGGATGGCGTTGGCCAGCACGATGCCTGCAATGGACGGCACCTGCCAGGCCAGCCAGTTGGCCGAGGCCGCGCCCCAGAAATAGGGCACCTGCTCGGGCGCAGGCACGGGCTTGGGAAAGCGCTTCATGAAGCTCACGAAGATCACATCGCCGCTGAAGTAGCCCAGCGCCAGCCGGTGGCGGCGCGGCAGGTGGGCGAAATAGCTGCGCCACATGCTGCTGAAGATCACGAAGCGCAGGTTCACGCAGGTGGCCGTGAGCCACACCACCCACAGCGGTGCGCCCGCCACCATCAGCGGCAGCACGGCCAGCTGTGCGCTGCCGGCATACACCGCCAGCGACATGAACAGCGCCATCGGCAGCGACATGCCGCTCTTGGCCATGGCTACGCCCGTCACCAGGCCCCAGGCGCCGATGCCCAGGCAGGTGCCGGCCATGTCACTGACGCCCTGGCGGAAGGCCGGGTCGCGCAGCTGGGCGCGCAGGAAAGGCAGACTCATGGGGCGGCGCCCAGCACCATGCCTGGCGCCAGCGGGAAGCCGCGCAGGAAGTCCGCGGCGGGCAGCCGCTTGCCGCCCGCGCGTTGCAGCACCGTCAAGCGCAGCAGGCTGCCGGCGCCGCAGGCCACGCCGATGCCGTCGGCATCTATAGACAAAATCTGGCCGCAGGCCGCATCCAGCGTGCGCGAGCAGCTATCTATTTCGCAGCTCCATACCTTGATGGCATCGGCACCCAGCGTGGTGGCCGCGCCGGGGAAGGGGTCGAAGGCACGCACGCGCCGGGCGATCACCTCGGCCGGCTGGTTCCAGTCGATGGTGCTTTCCGCCTTGTCGATCTTGTGCGCGTAGGTCACGCCCTCGGCTGGCTGCGGTGTGGGTTTGAGGCCCCCGCAGGCGGCCATCTCCAGCGCCTCCACGATCAGCCGCCCGCCCAGCTGCGCCAGCCGGTCGTGCAGCGTGGCGGTGGTATCGGCGGGGCTGATGGCGGTCTTTTCCAGCAACAGCATGTCGCCGGTATCCAAGCCCGCGTCCATCTGCATGATGGTCACGCCGGTTTCCGCGTCGCCGGCCTCGATGGCGCGGTGGATGGGCGCCGCGCCGCGCCAGCGCGGAAGCAGGCTGGCGTGGATGTTCAGGCAGCCGAGCCGGGGCGTGTTGAGCACCCACTGCGGCAGGATCAGCCCATAGGCGGCCACCACCATCACATCGGCCTGCGCAGCCTCGATGGCGGCTTTGGCGGCCGCTGCGTCCTCAGGGTACTTGCCATCCAAGCGCAGGCTCAGCGGCTGCGCCACGGCGATGCCGTGCTGCAGCGCGCACTGTTTGACGGGTGAAGCCTGCAGCTTCATGCCGCGGCCCGCGGGGCGGTCGGGCTGGGTCAGCACCAGGGGCACGGTGAATCCCGCGGCCAGCAGGCGTTCCAGGGCCACGCGCGCAAACTCGGGCGTGCCGGCAAAAATGACTCTCATACAACGCGTGGAATAGCGGCCCCGGGGTGGGGCTCAGTGAAAGGGGTCGTTGTCGTTCAGCCGCTCGTCCGTGAACATCACGCGCTGCACGACGCCCGCTGGGTCGATGTGCACATGGGCCTGGCGGGGCTCTCCATTGTCACGAAAGCGGTAGGTCCAGATATCGCCATTGAAGCGCGCCACCTTCTCCACCAGCGCAGGCGGGCCGAAGGTGCGTCGCACGGCTGCGCGCGTATCGACGCCATTGCGCAGCGCATGGAAGTGCTCCAGCGTCAGTACCTGCTCCACCCGCACCAGGCGTTGCCGGGCGTCAAAGTCGAGGTGGTAGACCTGTTGGCCTGCGGGCTGGCGGCTGTAGACCAGCCGTTCTCCGCCTTCCGGGAGCATTACGGTCAGCGTGGGTGCGCCCATGGCGCGCTCGATGTCCGCACGCGGCGTGCCTGCTTTCTGCCATTCGGGTACGGCGCAGGCCGCCAAAAAAACAGCCAGCAGCAGTGCGCTCCAGCGGAGCCGGCGCGGTGCGGTTGCGTGCGCCGGCAGCGGGGTCATGCGCGTTCGGCCTGCTTTTGCTGCTTCAACAGCTTGGTCTTGATGCGGTTGCGCTTCAAGGGCGACAGGTATTCCACGAACACCTTGCCCAGCAGGTGGTCCATCTCGTGCTGGATGCACACGGCCAGCAGGCCCTCGGCCTCGATCACGCGCGGCTGGCCGTCGCGGTCCAGCGCGCGCACGTGCACGGCAGTGGAGCGCTCCACGCCATCGTAGATACCAGGCACCGACAGGCAACCCTCGTCGCCCACTTGTTTCTCGGCACTGGCCCAGGTGATCTCGGGGTTGATCAGCACCAGCGGCGTGTCGCGCTCTTCGGAGACGTCGATCACCACGATGCGCTCGTGCACATCGACCTGCGTGGCGGCCAGGCCAATGCCATGGGCGTCGTACATGGTGGCGAACATATCGTCCACGATGGCGCGCACGCGCTCATCCACCGCCGTCACGGGCTGGGCGACCTTGTGCAGGCGAGGATCGGGGTAACAGAGAATCGGAAGAATTGCCATGGCAGAGCGCTCAATATGTCGCTATTTTCGCCACTTTTGCCCGCCATTGCGGCGCCCAATCACAATAATCGTTGCCCGATCAAGGGCTTGGGCACAGAATCTCAAATGGTTTGTAATGTATTCGCGGCAGTTTCTTCTGTAAAACAATTAACTGCACCGCAGCGAGAGGGGCGTTTTTCCAATGAATGACACGAGGAACAATATGGCGGCTCAGGCCCGTATGCGCGTGACGGCGCTCGGCGCACTGGCTTTGTTGGCGGGTGCCGCCATGGCACCGGCGGCGCAGGCACAGAATTACCCGATTACTTCCGAGCAGCGCGCCACCGCGCAGCAGGTGGCTTCACGCGGCGTTCCCCTTTCCGAATTGGCCGCCAATGCGCCCGATACCTACGTGGTGAAACGCGGTGACACGCTGTGGGGTATTTCCGGCATGTATTTGAAGCGCCCCTGGCGCTGGCCGGAACTGTGGGGCATGAATCTGCAGTCCATTCCCAACCCGCACCTGATTTTCCCGGGCCAGACGCTGTACCTGGAAAAGGTGGACGGCTATGCCCGCCTGAGCACCAGCCGCAAAGGCGCGCCCGAGACCGTGCGCGTGTCGCCGCGCACGCGCTATGACAGCCTGGCCGGCACGGCGCTGCCCACGCTCAAGCCGCACCTGATCGAACCCTTCCTCGTCGAGCCTCTGGTGGTGGACGAGCTCACGCTGCAGCAGGCCCCGCGCATCGTGGCCACGCGCGACGAACGCATGATCATGGCCAACGGCGACCGCGCCTACGTGCGCGGCCCTGAAGGCAGTCCCCTCGTGATGGCGCCTGGCGTGCCGCGCCAGTACCGCGTGTTCCGCAACGCCATTCCGCTGAAGGATCCGCACACTGGTGAGGTGCTGGGCTACGAAGCGCAGTATGTCGGCCGCGCCGAACTGGTGCGCAGTGAAACTACCACTCCCGTGCACCAGCGCGATGTAGCGCGGGGCAAGAGTTCCAGCGAGGGCCGGGGGGAAGTGCTGGAGGGGCAAGCCGACGGCACAGCGGTGGACATCGTTCCCGCCACGGTGGACCTGAGGGGCGCGAAGGAAGAAATCCGCGCCGGCGACCGCCTGCTGCCCGCACCACAGCGTAGCTTCAACAGCTACACCCCGCGGGCACCGCAGGGCCCCGTGGATGCCAGCGTGGTGTCGATCTACGGCAGCGCGGCCGTGGCCTATGCAGGCCAGAACCAGGTGATCACCATCAACCGCGGTATGCGCGACGGCATGGAAGCCGGCCACGTGCTGCAGCTGCTCACGCAGGGCGAGCGCTTCAAGGACAAGACCGACGAGCAGCGCGCCATGGTGCGCCTGCCCAGCGAGAGCAATGGCGTGGCGATGGTGTTCCTCACGTTCGACCGCGTGTCCTACGCCCTGATCCTGCAGTCGCAGCAGGCGGTGCGTGTGGGCGACCGTCTGGTCAACCCCGAGTAAGCCCCGGGCGCCGCCACCTGCGGGCGGCCGCTCCCCCTCCTTGTCACCGCGCATGCAACGCGACGAACTGGCCGCTTGGCTGCGACTGACGCTCACGCCTGGCGTGGGCAACGGTGCCGCGCGCAGGCTGCTGGCCGCGTTCGGCCTTCCCCAGAACATCTTTGCGCAGGGCGAGAGGGCCTGGCAGTCCTGCGTCACCACGGCGCAGGCGCGCGCGCTCGCCTGCGTGCCCGAGGAGCTGGAGGTGCTGACCGAGCGGACGTGGCAGTGGCTGCTGGACGGGCGGGCGCCCGCGCAGCCGGCGCACGGCATCGTCACGCTGGGTGACGAGGCCTATCCTCCTGCGTTACTGGCCACCGAGGATCCGCCGCTGCTGCTGTACCTGCTGGGTGCTCCGCAGTTCGTGCAGGGCGGCGCGCCGTTCGCGCCGGCGCACAGCCTGGCCATGGTGGGTAGCCGCAACCCCACGGCCCAGGGGGCGGACCATGCGCGGCAGTTCGCACGCGCTCTGCGGGAGGCGGGTTTGTGCATCATCTCTGGGCTGGCGCTGGGCATCGACGCGGCGGCGCACGAGGGCGCGCTGATCGATCCGCCCGACGGCGCCGCGCCCGCCACCATTGCCATCGTGGGCACCGGGCTGGACCGGGTGTACCCGCGTGCCAACAAGGAGCTGGCCCACCGCATCGCGCGCCACGGCTTGCTGGTCAGCGAATACCCGCTGGGCACGCCGCCGTTGCCGGCCAACTTTCCCAAGCGCAACCGCATCATCTCCGGCCTGTCGCAGGGCACTCTGGTGGTGGAGGCGGCGCTGGCCTCGGGCTCGCTGATCACCGCGCGACTCGCGGCCGAGCAGGGGCGCGAGGTGTTCGCCATACCCGGCTCCATCCACGCGCCCCAGTCGCGTGGTTGCCACGCGCTGATACGCCAGGGCGCCAAGCTGGTGGAGTCGGCGCAGGACGTACTGGAAGAACTGCGCTGGCATGCGCCGGCAGCCGCCATCCCTGCGGAACAGCCCGCGCCCGAGGAGCCCCTCGCGCCGTCGTATCAATGTGTGCTGGATGCGCTAGGGTTCGATCCACTGGGGCTGGACGCGCTGGTGGCGCGCACGGGGCTGGATGCCGCCACGCTGCAAGTACGGCTGCTGGAGCTGGAACTGGAGGGACGGGTGGCGCGCCTGCCCGGCGGGCTGTTCCAGCGCACGGGGCAGGCCTAAAGCAGCGACGGCAGTGCGCGCTTCGCGGTGCACGCCTGCGGGGAAGGGGCTTGCCGCGTGGCCTTGACCGCTCGGCGGATCAGCCGGCGCGGTACGGGCACGCGTTTGCTATATAAAAATGAGCTGTTCGCGCTTGCTGTGCAACCATTTCAAAGATTTTTTCCTTTGAAACCTGGATGAAATAAGCGCAGGCAGCTATGTTTTTTGATGTTATAGCCCGAGCATCAACCGCAGGTTCTGCACCGCGGCGCCGCTCGCGCCCTTGCCCAGGTTGTCCAGGCGCGCCACCAGCACGGCATGGCGATAGCTCTCATTGGCGAACACGCGCAGTTCCAACTGGTTCGTGTCGTTGAGCGCGAGGGCATCGAGTTTGCCGTCCTCGGTGGGCGGCAGCACCTTCACCCACTGTTCGGGCGTATTGCTCTTGGCGTAATGGGCCGCCAGTGCGTCGTGCAGGTCCGCCGCCTTCGGCTGGCCGGGCAGCAGGTCCAGATGCAGCGGCAGTTGCACCAGCATGCCCTGGCGGAAGTTGCCCACCGAGGGGATGAAGATCGGGCGGCGCGTGAGCCCGGTGTACTTCAGGATTTCGGGCAGGTGCTTGTGCGATAGGCCCAGCGCATACAGCTCAAAGGGCGCCGCCTGGCCTTGCTCATAGGCCTCGATCATCGTACGGCCGCCGCCGGAGTAGCCGCTCACCGACGGCAGCGCCAGTGGGTGGTCGGCGGGCACCAGGCCGGCGTCGACCAGCGGGCGCAGCAGGGCGATGGCGCCGGTGGCATAGCAGCCGGGGTTGGATACGCGCGTGGCGCTGCGCACGGCCTCCAACTGGCCGGGTGCCAGTTCGGGAAAGCCGAACACCCAGCCCGGCGCCGTGCGGTGGGCGGTAGAGGCATCAATGATCTTGATGGCGCGGCCGGTCTCGGCAGTGATGGCGTCCACCAGCGCGACTGTTTCGCGCGCGGCATCGTCGTGCAGGCACAGCACGACCAGGTCCACACCGGCGATCAGTGCGCGCTTGGCGGCGGCGTCCTTGCGCAGTTCGGGGGCGATGCTGACCAACTCCACCTGGGGCATGGCCTGTAGGCGCTCACGAATCTGCAGGCCGGTGGTGCCTGCCTCGCCATCAATAAAGACCTTGGACATCGAGTAGCTCCTGCAAGGGCCGGCCCAGGGATGGGGCCGGGGGCGTAAGTTATATCCACATCAATGGTGCGTCGCAGCATGATACATTTACCGGCTGCCATTCCCGAGCATGCGGCTGTATTTCCGCTCTTCGGCAGAACGGGTACAAACACCATCCTTCCCCTGAGAGAGACCTCATGAAGATTCACGAATACCAAGGCAAGGAAATCTTGCGCAGTTTCGGCGTGCCCGTCCCGCGTGGCATCCCCGCTTTCACGGTGCAAGAAGCCGTGGAAGCCGCACAAAAGCTCGGCGGCCCCGTGTGGGTCGTGAAGGCCCAGATCCACGCCGGTGGCCGTGGCAAGGGCGGTGGCGTGAAGGTCGCCAAGACCATTGATGACGTGAAGGCACGCGCCAGCGAGATCCTGGGCATGCAACTGGTCACGCACCAGACCGGCCCTGAAGGGCAAAAGGTGCGCCGCCTGTACATTGAAGATGGCGCTGACATCAAGAACGAACTGTATGTGTCCCTGGTCACCGACCGTGGCACGCAGAAAGTGGCGCTGATCGCTTCCAGCGAAGGCGGCATGGACATCGAGGAAGTGGCCCACTCCACGCCCGAGAAGATCATCACCGAGATGATCGACCCCCTGACCGGCATCACGCCCGAGCAGTCCAAGAAGGTGGCCGCAGCCATCGGCCTGACGGGTGCTTCGGTGGACCAGGCGGTGGACCTGTTCGCCAAGCTCTACAAGTGCTACATGGACACTGACGCGTCCCTGGTCGAGATCAACCCGCTGAATTGCGACTCCAAGGGCAACCTGATGGCCCTGGACGCGAAGTTCAACTTCGACGCCAACGCGCTGTTCCGTCACCCGGAAATCGTGGCCCTGCGCGACCTGGACGAGGAAGATCCGGCGGAAGTCGAGGCCTCCAAGTTCGATCTGGCCTACATCTCCCTGGACGGCAACATCGGCTGCCTGGTGAACGGCGCGGGCCTGGCCATGGCCACCATGGACACCATCAAGCTGTTTGGCGGCGAGCCGGCCAACTTCCTGGACGTGGGTGGCGGCGCCACCCCCGAGAAGGTCACCGAAGCCTTCAAGATCATGCTCAAGAACCCCAAGGTCAAGGGCATTCTGGTCAACATCTTCGGCGGCATCATGAAGTGCGACACCATCGCCACCGGCGTGATCACCGCCTGCAAGGCCGTGAACCTGCAGGTGCCGCTGGTCGTGCGCATGAAGGGCACGAACGAAGAGCTGGGCAAGAAGATGCTGGCCGAGTCCGGCCTGCCCATCATCAGCGCCGACACCATGGCGGAAGCCGCCACGAAGATTGTCGAAGCCGTCCGTTAAGCAGGCCCGGAGATAAAACATGTCGATCTACATCAACAAAGACACCAAGGTCATCACCCAGGGCATCACCGGCAAGACCGGTCAGTTCCACACGGAAAAGTGCCAGGAATACGCCAACGGCAAGAACTGCTTCGTGGCGGGTGTGAACCCCAAGAAGGCCGGCGAGAAGATTTTTGACATTCCAATCTTTGGGTCGGTCAAGGACGCCGCCAAGGAAACCGGTGCTACCGTCTCCGTGATCTACGTGCCGCCCGCAGGCGCGGCCGCCGCCATCTGGGAAGCCGTCGAGGCCGACCTGGACCTGGCGATCTGCATCACCGAAGGCATTCCCGTGCGCGACATGCTTGAAGTGCGCAACAAGATGAAGGCCAAGGAAGCCGCCGGCGGCAAGCGCACGCTGCTGCTGGGCCCCAACTGCCCTGGCCTGATCACGCCGGACGAGATCAAGATCGGCATCATGCCCGGTCACATCCACAAGAAGGGCCGTGTGGGCGTGGTGAGCCGTTCCGGCACGCTGACCTACGAAGCCGTGGCACAGTTGACCGAACTGGGCATCGGCCAGTCGTCCGCCGTCGGCATCGGCGGCGACCCGATCAACGGCCTCAAGCACATCGACGTGATGAAGGCTTTCAACGACGATCCTGATACCGACGCCGTGATCATGATTGGCGAGATCGGCGGCCCCGACGAGGCAGAAGCTGCCCGCTGGTGCAAGGCCAATATGAAGAAGCCCATCGTGGGCTTCATTGCCGGCGTGACCGCTCCTCCGGGCAAGCGCATGGGCCATGCGGGTGCGCTGATCTCCGGCGGCGCCGATACGGCGGACGCCAAGCTGGCCATCATGGAAGAGTGCGGTTTCACCATTACCCGCAATCCTTCCGAGATGGCTCGCCTGCTCAAGGGCCTGCTGTAATCTGCGAGCGTGGCGCGGTGTAGCGCGCCAGGTTACGCAAAATTACGCACGCGCGCGAGGGTCGTCCCTCTCTACACTGTCGGTTCCAACACAAAAGAAACGCCAGCTTGGTTTACCCAGGCTGGCGTTTTCGATTCATAACACTGGAGCCATCAATGGAGTACTTGAGCAATGCCGATTTCTGGATCGGCCTGGTGAAGATCGTCTGGATCAACATCATTTTGTCGGGCGACAACGCTGTCGTCATCGCCTTGGCGGCGCGTTCGCTGCCTCCGCAGCAGCAGAAGAAGGCCGTCATGTTCGGCTCCGGCGCGGCGGTGGTGTTGCGCATCGTATTGACGGTAGTGGCGGCCAAGCTGCTGGAGCTGTCCTTCCTGCAGATCGTCGGGGGCTGCCTTCTGCTGTGGATTGGGTATCAACTCCTCACGGGCGAAGAGGAAGATGACGGTGCTTCCAAATCCGCAGGGGGCATGTTCGCGGCCATCCGCACCATCCTGATTGCCGACCTGGTGATGAGCCTGGACAACGTCATAGCCGTCGCCGCGACGGCCCAGGGGAACATGGTGCTGCTCGTCCTGGGGCTGGCCATCAGCATACCGCTGGTGATCTTCGGCTCCACCCTGATGATCAAGCTCATGGAACGCTTTCCCGTCATCGTCACGCTGGGGGCCGCGTTGATCGGTTGGGTGGGAGGCGAGACCATCGTCAACGACAACTTGCTCCACGATTACGCGATTGGGCACCCGTGGCTCCACTACGTAGCCGCCATAGCGGGCGCCGTGCTGGTGGTGATGGTGGGCAAGCTGGCGCAATCCCGCGGCGAACCTCGGCAGGCGTGAAAAGTCTGGCGCGCGGTAGTGCGACGGGAATGTGCCGCGACCTGACGGACATGTCCTTGAAGTAGCAAAAATGGCAGGCAAGAAGGGGCTGCGTAGGGCCTCTTTTGCAACACACGTCAACGGGCCTGGCTTGCATGCGTTCAACATCATGACGGACCTATCGCCCGGTGCGCCTCGACTATGATGCGCAGTCCCGCAATGCCGGTTGTGAGGGATATGCAGCGATGCCCTCCTCAACCGCATGTAAAGCGTCTTCGCGTGAGGCGTATCGCGGGAGTCTCTTATGAAACCTCTGCCGATGCTGAGCTACGAATTCTGCGCGTTGACGGACACGGGGCGGGTGCGCTCCAACAACGAAGACGCTGTGGCCATCCATGAGACGGTGCAGATGGTCATTCTGGCCGACGGCATGGGGGGCTACAACGCGGGCGAGGTGGCTGCCGGGATGGCGATCACCTACATCGGCACCGAGATGGTCCGCTGGCTGCAAGGCGATGGCTCCGCGGCATCGCCTTCGGATGTACGGCATGCACTAGAGGCCTGTGTGGACAATGCGAACCACGCGATCCTCGGCGCCTCGATGTCCAACCCGCAGTACCTGGGAATGGGTACCACGCTGGTCGTCGGCGTGTTCCGTGACGACCGGCTCATTCTCGGCCACATCGGTGATTCGCGCTGCTACCGGTGGCGCGAGGGCCTCTTGCGGCAGATCACGCGCGACCACTCGTGGTTGCAGGAGCAGATCGACCTGGGACTGCTCACACCGGCACAAGCAGCCGTTTCGGGGCAGCGCAACCTGGTTACACGGGCGCTGGGAGTGGATGTGTCCGTGCACATAGAAATCAACGAATTTCCTGTCGAGCCCGGTGACTTGTTCATTCTTTGCTCCGACGGCCTGACGGATATGTTGAGTGACGAAGATTTGGCCGAACTGGCGCGGATGCCCATTGCGCTACAAGATAAAGCGGCGCGCATGGTGGCCATGGCCAACGCCATGGGAGGGCGGGACAACATCAGCGTAGTGCTGGCGCAAACGCAACTCGCTCAGGACGCCAAAAAACGCGGCGGCCTCATGGCGCGCCTGCTGCGCACCTCGTGACCCTTCCACCAAGCTCAGTCCGACCGCCAGG
The DNA here is from genome assembly GCA_003755025.1 of Diaphorobacter nitroreducens. Lineage (GTDB taxonomy): Bacteria > Pseudomonadota > Gammaproteobacteria > Burkholderiales > Burkholderiaceae_C > Diaphorobacter > Diaphorobacter nitroreducens. Next base: position 422,306 of record RJVL01000002.1, read on the forward strand.
GCTTCAATTGCCTGTGCCCGGAAATTGCTACTTCCCTCTACTAGCTAAGTTGTTTGGATAAGGAAAAGTGATCATGCCCAGAATGGTCGTGTCGATCGATGGAGTTGTCATCAAGGAAGTTACCTTCACCAAGGAACGCACAACGGTAGGCCGCCGCCCCTACAACGACGTGGTCATCGACAACCTTGCCGTCAGTGGTGAACATGCGGTCTTCCTCATGAATGGGGACGATGTAGAAGTGGAAGACCTGGGCAGCACCAATGGCACCTATGTCAATGGCAAGGCCATCAAGCGACAGCCTTTGCGCAACGGCGACACGGTGGAATTGGGGAAGTACAAAATCCGCTTCCTGCACGAAGAGCCTGGTCACGACTATGAGAAGACGATGGTCTTTAAGCCGGGCATGTTGCCGCCGCTGGCCAAGCCTGCGGCCTCTGCTCCAGTCGTGCTGAGCGCCGCCGTACGGGTGATGAACGGCCCCGCCGCTGGCCGTGAGGTGGCGCTGACAAAAGTGGTTACCACCATTGGCAAGCCCGGCGTGGCCGTGGCTTCCATTACCAAGCGGCACAGCGGCTTCGTCCTGGCTCATGTGGAGGGGGGTGACTTTCCGTTGCTGAACGGGGCCCCGGTGGGGGGGAGTCCCGTCACCCTCAAAAATGGCGACCGCATCGCGCTGGCCAGTACCGAGATGGAGTTTGTGCAAGGCTAGAGCGTGCAGAGGGCAACGCTAGTGTGGCGATCATTAGCGCTTCGCTTTTAAAAGCCGTTAGCGCCTGATGGGAGAAGGGGTGCTGCCGCGGGTCGCAGAATGCCACGCTGCTTCTAACAGACCGAATTGCGTAGTTCTCCACGTAGAACACCTTAGGGTGACAAATGTGTCGACGTGTGACCGATTGGTTAGGTTTTTCCTTTGCTGGGTCAAGGAAACTGGTGAAAAATGTCGCGCACTGCAACGTTTGGTTGCATTTTGATGTTGGCACAGAAGCTGCTCAAGTGTTTTCAACCCGCAGGATTCGTCTGCGGGGGCTATTACCTAATTCTGAGGAGGATTTATGAAGCGTACCCTGCAACAAGGTTTCACCCTGATCGAATTGATGATCGTGGTGGCCATCATCGGTATTTTGGCCGCCATTGCGCTGCCTGCTTATCAAGACTATACGATCCGTACCAAGGTTTCTGAGGGCTTGGTTCTGGCTTCTGGTCAAAAGCCCATCGTTGCAGACAATGCGGCTAATGCCACGCCTGATGCATCAGGTGGTTTGTTCGCCAGCATGGAAACGGCTGCGCCAGGTGCTGCTGCTGCGCCTTGCAATGCCGCAGGTACTTGCAGTCTGAATGGCGGAACAACTGCTGCTCCTCTGACGAAGAATGTCGAGAGCATTGTTGGCACCACGGCTGATGGCCATATGGTGATTTCGTACACGCCCGCTCTGGTGCCAGCTGCAAGCAACATTCTGGAATTGTGGCCTACTGCTAACGGCGCCGTTTTGGCCGCAGGTACGCCTCCGAATGGTCCACTGAAGTGGACTTGCTACACGGCGGGCAAGGCTGCAGTTGATGGTGCTACGAACGGCGCCACGCTGCAGCCCAAGTATGCACCTGCTGAGTGCCGTTAATACCTGTGTGATGGGCTGATTTCAGCCCAACAAAAAGGGCTCCGGGAAATCGGGGTCCTTTTTTCTTTTGGCTTTCCGTCATGATGGTCCGTTTTCTCAAATCCCAGGCAACCGCCCGTGCAGTACTGATCCATTTTGGAATTAGTGCGTGCATTGCTTTGCTCATGGCTTTTGTTGTTTTTGGCCTATGGTTTGGTGCGCCTTTCCGTACATTAGCCGGGGGGCTACATCTATTCTGGTTGCTGATCGGTGTAGACGTTGTCTGCGGTCCGCTGCTTACTGCTGTTCTATTCAATCCGTCGAAGTCGCGTCGTGAATTGACACTAGACCTTTCATTGGTGGCGCTGTTGCAAATTGCAGCCCTTGCCTACGGTGTATATAGCATTGCATTAGCGCGCCCAGTGGTGGTAGCAGCCGAGGTTGATCGTTTTGTGGTTGTTTCGGCGGTCCAGATTAACCGCGATGATTTGCACGAGGCGCCTACCCAGTTTCGCAAATTGTCGTGGACGGGGCCTGTGGTGTTGGGCATCCGAGCACCGCGCGATGGCGATGACACACTTCGCAGCATTGAACTGTCATTGCAGGGTATGGAGCCCAGTGTGCGTCCTGGTTGGTGGCAAAACTATGAGGAAAGTCGCCTCGCAGTCCAATCACGTATGAAACCTATTACGGCCTTGCGGGCTGCGAGGCCCCCGGAAGAACAGACGGCTATTGATATTGCTGTTCAAAAAACTGGGCAACCAATGGATAATATCCACTACATGCCACTTGTCAGTTCAAAGTCGTTGGATGACTGGATTATCTTGCTGGACAAGGAAGCCAATATTGTCGGTCAAGCGCCTGTCGGAGGTTTTGAGTAAACAATATCGAACTCGAAGAAACAGAGCGCGCACAGTTAAAGCACGCGCGGCTAATCTAGACAGCCGCAGCACACAAGTTTTACTGATGGAAGAGGATTTGCCATTCAGGCCATAAAACTACCCGATTTCCCGCCGTGCTTCTCCAGCACCCTGACCCCCGTCATCACCATCCGCTTGTCCGCCGCCTTACACATGTCATAAACGGTGAGCAGCGCTACCTGCACGGCGGTCAGGGCCTCCATCTCCACCCCGGTAGGCCCCACCGTTTCCACCGTAGCCGTGCATTGCACAGCGCTGTCGGAAGGCAGCAGTTCGAACTCCACGGCCACGCGGGTGAGGGCCAAGGGGTGGCATAGCGGGATCAGCTCGCTGGTCTTCTTGGCTGCCATGATGCCGGCGATGCGCGCTACGCCGAGCACGTCGCCCTTCTTGGCGGTGCCCGACTCGACCAGCGCCAGTGTGGCGGGCTGCATCTCGATGCGGCCCGTGGCAATGGCCACGCGGTGCGTGGCCGGTTTGGCGCCGACGTCCACCATGTGGGCTTGGCCTTGGGCGTCGAAGTGGGTGAGGGGAGAGGGGGACGTTGTCATAAGGCGGGTTTACAACCGGGTGCGAAACATTCCAATGGCCGGGGCATCATACGGCCATGTGCAGATGGCCGCGATTGATGGCCGGCCCGTTCCCGCGGGTGGAGGAGTTTTGTGCAAGGTTCTCTACAAAATTGGCTCCCAGCGCCCAGCTGGAAAGCGCTGACAGCTTCTTTTTTTATAGCATTTGGCTCCCTGCAAGCACCGGCTGTGGTGGCACAGCCATCGCTGCCCACACTGGGAGACGGCCTGGAGATGACGACCAGTGCCGAGCGCAAGCTGGGCGACCGCATCATCCGCGAGCTGTACCGCGACCCGGATTACATCGATGACGCGGTGCTGAATGAGTATGTGCAGGGCCTGTTTCAGCCACTGGTGCAGGCTGCCAAGGCGCGGGGGGAATTGTCGCCCGAACTCGAGGAACGCTTTGCCTGGGAGATCTTGCTGGGCCGCGACCGTACGGTGAACGCATTTGCCCTGCCGGGCGGCTACTTCGGCGTGCATCTCGGGCTGATCGGTGTGGTGAGCACGCGCGACGAACTCGCGTCGGTGCTGGCACACGAACTCAGCCATGTCACCCAGCGCCATATTTCACGCCTGATCGCGCAGCAGGGGCGGCAGACGCCGCTGATGCTGGGTGCGCTGATCCTCGGCGCGCTGGCGGCGAGCCGCAGCCCCGATGCGGCCCAGGCCCTGATGGTGGGCGGGCAGGCGCTGGCCGTGCAGAGCCAACTGAACTTCTCGCGCGACATGGAGCGCGAGGCCGACCGTGTGGGCTACGGCCTGATGGCGCCCGCCGGCTTTGCGCCGCAGGGCTTCGTGGGCATGTTCGACAAGCTGCAGCAGGCCAACCGCATCAACGACAACGGCAGTTGGCCCTACCTGCGCAGCCACCCCTTGACCACGCAGCGCATTGCGGACATGCACAGCCGCATTCCGCCGGGTGCGGCGCAGCCCGCGCAGGCTACGCTGGAGCACCTGATGATGGCTGCGCGCGCGCGCGTGCTGATGCGCCCCGGTGTCGACGCTTGGCGACAGTGGGTTGCCGAGCCGCAGGACGCCGGCTTTGCCGCACGGCCCGCACGGCAGCGGGTGGCGGCCTGGTATGCGGCCACCCTCAGCGCGGTGCAGTTGGGCGACATGGCGGCTGCGCGCAAGGCGTTGCGTGCGCTGCAGTCCAGCGCAGGTACCGATGCTGCCGCGTTGCGCCAGGCGCGCCTGCTGGGTGCCGAGCTGGAGCTGGCTGCGGGCGACGCGCCCGCGGCGCTGACGTACCTGCAGGGCAGCGTCGTCACGGAAGGCAGCGGTGTGCCCAGCGCGCCCGCGCCCGCACGGCCAGAGATGCTGCTGCGCACCCAGGCCCTGCTGCGCACGGGCGCGGCAGGCGAGATGGCGGGGCCCTTGCAGACCTGGGTAGCCACGCATCCTCGGGACGCGACCGTCTGGCAGGCGCTGGCGCAGGTATGGCAACAGCAGGGGCAGCCTCTGCGCGCGGTGCGCGCCGAGGCCGAGGCACACGCTGCACGCTATGACTACGCGGCTGCGGTGGACCGTTTCAAGGCGGGGCAGGACCTTGCGCGGCGCAGCAGCGCGGCGGGGGACTACATCGAAGCGTCGATCATCGACACGCGGCTGCGTGCGGTGGAGTCACTTCTTAAGGAACAGGCCGCCGAGCGCTGATTCGATCAGCATGCCCAGCAGGGAGTAGATCAGCGAACCGATCAGCGCGGCGGTAAAGCCGTGTACCTGGAAACCGTCGCCCAGCACCGACGCGGCGGCCCAGAACATGAGCGCGTTGATCACGAAGAGGAACAGCCCGATGGTGACGATGGTCACCGGCAGCGTCAGCACCACGAGGACCGGGCGCAGCACCACGTTGAACAGGCCGATCACAAAGGCCGCGATCAGCGCAGCGCCGAAGCTGCGCACCTCCACGCCGCTGTAGAGGTAGGCCACGCAAAGCAGGGCGGCCGCGCTCAGCAGCCATTTGAGCAGTAGTCGCATGGCGCGCAGCATAGCACCGGGCCGGCGAATGCGCCGCGCCGCATGCGGCATGAGAGCGTGTAAAAAAAAGCCGGCCCATCTACGCTTGCACGCGATGGGCCGGCTGGGCTGAACCGTGGTTTTGCCGAGTCCTGCCGTGCCGATCAGTCGGCGGCCAGCATGAACAGCAGGCCCAGGCTGGCGAGCGAGCCGGGCACCGTCCAGCGCCGTGGCGGTTTGCGCACGATGACCGGCGCGGCGGCGGGCGCTGCGTCGGTCGGGGTGTTCACCTCCTGTTCCAGCTTGGGGCGACGGGCGTCTACCACCGTGCACGCGCCATGCTCGGACTGCAGCTGCGCCAGCAGCTCGGGCAGCGGCCCCTTGGCCAGTACCGTGCTGATGGGCGCACCCTCTGCCCGCAGCCAGGGCTGCAGCTGCGCAAACAGCTTGTCCGCCCATTTGGCGCGCCAGTTCTCGCGTGCGCTATGGCTCACCCATTTGCTAATGCGGTGCGTCATGCGCGGTGCGCAGGCCACCAGCACCCAGTGGATCGTGCCCGCAGTGGCGGGGGTCGCCAGCGGCTCCAGGACTTGCCGCGCGTAGGCTGCGTCGTCCACATACACGATGACCTTGTCCATGGCGGATCTCCTGTCGGGCCTATGGGTGCGTGTGCAGGAAGGCCTGTTTCAGCCGTGCTGTGCAGGGGCCGTCTTGCCGCGCTGCGCGACGATGGCCTTGCCGACCACCAGCACCAGCAGGGCGCCGGCCACGCTGGCGGCGTACTTCAGAGTGTCGGACTGCTCCAGCTTGAACATCCACTGCCACTTGTCGGGGTTGGCCAGCGCGGGGTCGGAGACCAGCATGCCGCCGGCGATCCAGCCCAGCAGCATGCCGCCGGCGGTGATGATGACCGGGAAGCGCTCCATGAGCTTGATGACCAGTTGGCTGCCCCACACGATGATCGGGATGGAGATCAGCAGGCCCAGCACCACCAGCAGCAGCGAGTGGTCGCCCGCGTTCTGCGCGGCGCCGGCAATGGCGATCACGTTGTCCACGCTCATCACCAGGTCGGCCACGATGATGGTCTTGATGGCGGCCAGCAGCTTGTCGCTCTCGGCCACGCTGCCGTGGCCGTCCTCGTCGGGGGCCAGCAGCTTCACGCCGATCCACACCAGCAGGATGGCGCCCACCACTTTCAGGAAGGGCAGGTTCAGCAGCGTCATCGCGAAGGCAATCAGGACCACGCGCAGGATGATGGCGCCCGCCGTGCCCCAGATGATGCCCTTGGTGCGCTGCGCGGGCGGCAGCTTGCGGCAGGCCAGGGCGATCACCACGGCGTTGTCACCACCGAGTAGGATGTCGATGATGATGATCTGCCCCAGTGCAACCCAGAACTCGGGTGAAGTCAGAAATTCCATAAAGTCCTCGTTATCAGTAACCGAAAGGAGGCCCGCAGCCACTGTAGGTGGCGGTGGGCGGCTCCGCAAGAGAGACACTGCACGGTGACCAGGGACTCGTCCACCCGCGTGGGTTGCGACGCGCGAAGAGGTAAGGACGGCCTTGATCAGCCCCGCAGGGCCATCAAAGGTCTTGCTCAGCCCGCGTGCGATGCGTGGCGCATGCCGGGCCCGGGCTGCCGGAAGCGGTGCGCTTCGTACTGACGACAGACCGAGAGCCTCCGCACCCCGGGGCGATGGCCGTCAGGACTTGGAGGTCAGGAGCTACTCCCCTTCGAACCTGCGATTGGAACATGCCACGAGGGCGGCGCGCAAGCGGCAGGCGTTTTTTGCGCAAGGCGGTTTGAAGAAAATGTTGCCAGATGCGCGACGGAATATGCCTGTCATGCTATTTAAAACATAGCGAATGGCCCTGGCGACCCCGCCGCCATGCGCATGGAACACACCGGGACGGGCGGTATCATCGGCGCGCCCCTACCTGCCATGTCCTGCATCCACGTCGCCGATATCGAAGCCGCCATCAACCATTGGCGCGCCCGCGCCCCATCGCCCGATGGCGTGGGACTGGCGCCGGAAATCGAGGCGCTGGCCGAGGTGTATGGCCGCATGGTGTTTGCGCGGGCCGAGGACGTGGCGCCGCAGCAGATGCCCGCCGCGGCGCTGGCGGCGTGGCTGGCCTGGTACGAGACCACACCCGACACACCGTGCATCGCCATCTGCTCCACCAGCCAGGGGGATGAATGGTGCAAGGGCTGCGGGCGCAGCTTTGCCGAGGTGCAGCACTGGTTGGCGATGAGCCCGATGGACAAGCGCGCCGTGTGGCGGCGCATCACCCGCGAGGGCGTGGCGCTGCGCTTCACGCGCTATGCCGAACGTGCGGCTGAGCGCCCCGCCGATTGCGCCGGCGGCGCTCCCGGCGCTGGTTGACCGGCTTTACGGCGGGGCGCGCGCCGGCTAAGGTGGCCGCATGCTGCGTTTGACCCAGGCCCCCGATATCGCCATGGCCACGCTGTGGCGCGACCTGCTGTGCGAGGCCGGCATGCCCGCCAGCGTGCAGCGCCAGCATCTGGGCGCGGCGGCGGGCCACCTGCCGCCAGGAGAGTGCCTGCCCGAGATCTGGCTCACGTACCCCGAACATGCAGAACGCGCCCGTGCGCTGTTGCGGGAGTTCCAGCATCTGCCGCAGCGCCAGTGGCGCTGCCACGCGTGCGGCGAGGCGATCGAGGGCGGCTTCGAACAGTGCTGGAATTGCGGCGCCTTGATGCCGCAGTAGATTGCTATTTATTCAGGAGCTGCTGGCGCTTGTTGGTCGGGCGCTAGAGGTGTTTTTTGCTCAAAACGCCACGTTACTTCCAGCGCAGCGGTTCCACATGCACGCTGCCCAGGGTGCTGCTCAGCGTGAGGCCGCCTTCCTGTACTGTCGCCTGCAGCTGCATGCTGCGCTCGGCCAGTGTCGCCAGTTGCTGGGCGGCGTCGGCGGGCAGGCGCCAGACCTGCAGCTTGTCCAGCCGCGTGAGCTTGTTCTCGATGCCCTTCCACCACACCTCGGCTGCGTGGTGAAAACAATAAACGATGACCGCATCGGATTTGCTGCAGGCCTTGGTCAGCGGCTTGTCCTCGGGCTGCCCGACCTCGATCCACAACCGCTTGCGACCCGTGAAGTCGGTCAGCGATACGTCCGGGTCCTCCGGATCGGACAGGCCCGCGCCGAACGCCAGCGTGCCATCGCCCTGGCAGGTGTCCTGCAGTTCATGGGCCTGCAGCGCCAAGGCGGCCAGCCGCACCATCATGCGCTCGTCGGTCTCGCTGGGGTGGCGCGCCAGGGTGAGTGCATGGTCGGCGTAGTAGCCGTGGTCGATGTCCGCGATTTGCAGGTTCGCCTTGAAGATGGTGGACTTGAGGGCCATGGGATGCTTTCAAAATGAGAGCTGCCCGCGCTTGACTGGCAAGCGCGGGCAGGCAAAAAGGCTCAAACCGGCTGGATCAGACGCGGCGCGCCAGCTCGGCCGCCTTGCCGGTATAGCTGCCCGGCGTCATGGCCAGCAGGCGGTCCTTGTCGGCTTGGGGGATCTCCAGGCCGTTGATCAGCGCGTGCAGCGCCTCGGCCGTCACGGTCTTGCCGCGCGTGACTTCCTTGAGCTTCTCGTACGCGCCCTGCACGCCGTAGCGGCGCATCACGGTCTGGATGGGCTCGGCCAGCACTTCCCAGCTGGTGTTGAGGTCGTCGGCCAGGGCTTCTTCGTTCAGCTCCAGCTTGTTCAGGCCGGTCATCAGCGAGGTATAGGCCAGCGCGGCGTAGCCCAGCGCCACACCGATGTTGCGCAGCACGGTGCTGTCGGTGAGGTCGCGCTGCCAGCGGCTGATGGGCAGCTTTTCGGACAGGTGCCTGAGCAGCGCATTGGCCAAGCCCAGGTTGCCCTCGGCGTTCTCGAAGTCGATGGGGTTGACTTTGTGGGGCATGGTGGACGAGCCGATCTCGCCCGCCTTGAGCTTTTGCTTGAAGTAGCCCAGGCTCACGTAGCCCCAGATGTCGCGCGAGAGGTCCACCAGGATGGTGTTGGCGCGGGCGATGGCGTCGAACAGCTCGGCCATGTAATCGTGCGGCTCGATCTGGATGCTGTAGGGCTGGAAGGTGAGGCCCAGGCCCAGCGGCTCGGGCGTCTCCACGACCTTGCGGCTGAAGGCTTCCCAGTCGAAGTCGGGCCAGGCCGACAGGTGGGCGTTGTAGTTGCCCACGGCGCCGTTCATCTTGCCCAGGATCTTCACCGCCGCGATGCGCTCGCAGGCCGCCTGCAGGCGCACGACCACGTTGGCCAGCTCCTTGCCCACCGTGGTGGGGCTGGCGGTCTGGCCGTGGGTGCGGCTGAGCATGGGCACGTCGGCAAACTGGTGGGCCATCTCGCGCAGCTTGAGCACGATGCGGTCCAGGCCCGGCAGGATGACCTGGTCGCGGCCCGAGCGGATCTGCAGCGCATGGCTGGTGTTGTTGATGTCCTCGCTGGTGCAGGCGAAGTGCACGAACTCGGCAGCCTTCTCCAGTTCGGGGCGGGCCTCGAACTTGGACTTGATCCAGTATTCCACGGCCTTCACGTCGTGGTTGGTGGTCTTCTCGATGTCCTTGATGGCGGCCGCGTCGGCCTCGGAGAAGTTCTTCACCAGGCCCAGCAGGTAGGCGCGCGCGCCGGTGGACAACGGCTTGAATTCGGCAAAGCCCGCGTCCGACAGCGCGATGAACCAGGCCACCTCCACCTGCACGCGGCGGTGCATGTAGCCGTGCTCGCTCATGATGGGACGCAGGGCGGAGAGTTTGGCGGCGTAGCGGCCGTCAAGGGGCGACAGGGCGGTGATGGTGGACAGGCTCATGGGCCGTCATTGTAGGTGGGCGCCTGGAATGCCGAAGGGCCGCGGCCGGCCGGCGCGCCCGCCCCTAGAATCGCGCTCACCCGACCAACCCCATCCCCCTAGGCGCTGCACACCACCATGAAACTGATCGGATCGAATACGAGCCCCTACGTGCGCAAGGTGCGCGTGGTGCTGGCCGAGAAAAAGCTGGATTACCAGTTCATCGAGGAGAACGTGTGGGCCGACGACACGGCCATCAGCGCGTCCAACCCGCTGGGCAAGGTGCCCTGTCTGATCATGGAGGGCGGTGAGGCGGTGTTCGATTCGCGCGTGATCGTGGAATACCTGGACACGCTGTCCCCCGTGGGCAAGCTCATTCCCGCCCTGGGGCGCGAGCGCGCCGAGGTCAAGACCTGGGAGGCGCTGGCCGACGGCCTGCTGGACGCCGCCATCCTCGCGCGCCTGGAGGCCACCTGGGCCGGGCGTCAGGACGGCGAGCGCAGCCAGGCGTGGATCGACCGGCAGCTCGCCAAGGCGCGCGCCAGCCTGCAGTCCATGAGCAAGGGGCTGGGCGACAAGCCTTATTGCAGCGGCATCCACCTTACGCTGTCGGACATTGCCGTCGGCAGCGCGCTCGGGTGGCTGGAGTTCCGCTTTCCTGACATCGCCTGGCGCACGGACCATCCCAACCTGGCCCGCCTGATGGACAAGCTGATGCAGCGCCAGAGTTTCATCGACACCCAGCCGCGCTGAACCGCCGACCCACTGGGCCTAAAGAAAAAGCGCGCCTTCCGTGAGGAAGTGCGCGCTTTTTGCTGCGGAATAAAAAAAGTTGCGAAGCGCCCCGAAACGAATGAAGAGAGGGAGGGAGGAGAAGCGCCCCAGGGTTGCAACCAGGCCGGGCCTGGAAGGCTTCGCAACGTTAAAAACGGTTATCGGATCACGCCGCGATGGACTCGCGGCCACGGTTAACTCCTAGAGTGGAGGTGATGGTAAAAAGTTCCAGATCTCACCCATAAAAAATTTCAAAAAAATTTCACCAAGCCTCAACGCGGCGCCGCCAGTTGCTGCTCGATGGCCTGGATCAGCGCTTTGCTGTGGGGTTCCACCGAACTTCCGTAGCTTCCCACCACCTTGCCCGAACGGCTGACCAGGTACTTGTGGAAGTTCCACCGTGGCGTCTGCCCCGCGGACGCTGCGGCGAGCTGGCGGTACAGCGGCAGGGCTTCGCCGCCCTTCACGTGGCTCTTGGCAAACAGCGGGAAGCGCACGCCAAACGTGTTTTCGCAGAACTGGGCGATCTCGGTGTTACTGCCGGTTTCTTGTGCAAAGTCGTTCGACGGAAAGCCCAGCACCACCAGCCCTTGGTCGCGGTAGCGTGCGTACAGCTCTTCCAGGCCCTGGTATTGGCCGGTGAAGCCGCAGTAGCTGGCCGTGTTGACCACCAGCAGCACCTTGCCGGCGTATTGGCACAAGGCCTGCGGCGCCTCGTCCTGCAGGCGCGGCACGGTGTGCTGCAGCAGGGCGGGGCAGGCCTGGGCGTCTACTGCGGGAGTCGCCGCAACATCCGCCGCCTGGGCGGCGGGGCCCAGCAGCGTGGCGCATAGGAGCAGCGGCAAGGTCAGGCGTGGCATGGTGCAGGGATGGCGGGGAGGGCAAAAGCCCGTACACGCCGCCATTGCACCATGTCTGCAGGCGGCGAAAAAGTTTTTGGCTATCGACCATGCTGAAAGCATGGGTTTCACCTTGTTGCGATCTGACCGCCCTCGATGTCGCGTAATTGCTATTAAAAATATAGCTTCCAGCGCTTGCTGTAAAAGCGCTGGAGCCCTAAAACACGCTAGACCCTAGCTGGGTGCCCGGGCCTCGCCTGCCTGCGCCTCGCGCGCATGGGGACGACGCAGTACCCGGTGGCGCAGCCATTGCTCGAAGTCGTCCACATAGGTGAACACCGCCGGCACCACCAGCAGGCTGAGCACCGTGGAGGTGATGAGGCCGCCGATCACGGCCACGGCCATGGGGGAGCGGAAGCTCATGTCCGCGCCGCCCAGCGCCAGGGCAATGGGCATCATGCCGGCGCCCATGGCCAGCGTGGTCATGATGATGGGGCGCGCGCGCTTGTGGCAGGCGTCCAGCAGCGCGTCCATGCGGCTCATGCCGTGGCGCCGCGCCACGATGGCGTATTCCACGAGCAGGATGGAGTTCTTCGTGGCGATGCCCATGAGCATGATGAGCCCGATGAGCGACGGCATGGAGAAGCTCTTGCCGGCCAGCAGCAGCGCCACGAACGCCCCGCCCAGCGACAGCGGCAGCGCCGCGAGGATGGTGACCGGCTGCAGGAAGTCCTTGAACAGCAGCACCAGCACGATATAGATGCACACCACGCCGGTGAGCATGGCCAGGCCGAAGCTGGCGAACAGCTCACCCATCATCTCGGCGTCGCCCACGTCGATCAGGCGCACGCTGGCAGGCAGGCCCCGTACTGCGGGCAGCTGGCGCACGGCCTCGGTCACCTCGCCCAGGCCGCGCTCGCCCAACTCGATCTCGAAGTTCACGTTGCGCGAGCGGTCGTAGCGGCTGATGACCGCGGGGCCGCCGGCCAGCGACAGCTCGGCCACCTCGCCCAGGCGCACCGGGCCGTGCGCGCCGGGCACCGTGAGGCGCTCCAGCACCGACAGGTCTTCGCGCGCAGCATCCTCCAGGCGCACGACGATGGGCACCTGCCGCTGCGCCAGGTTGAGCTTGGGCAGGTACTGGTCGTAGTCGCCCACGGTGGCCACGCGCAGCGTCTCGGCGATGGCGCTGCTGGTGACCCCCAGGTCGGCGGCGCGGGCGAAGTCGGGGCGCACGGCGATCTCCGGGCGCACCAGGCTGGCCGTGGAGCTCACGCCGCCGATGCCCGCGATGGTGCGGATGTCCCGCTCCACCGCGCGGGCGGCGGCCGCGAGCGCCTGCGGGTCTTCGCTGGCCAGCGCCAGGATGTACTTGTCGTTGGAGCCGCCCAGGCCCACCTTCACGCGCACGCCGGGCAGCTCTTGCATGGCGGCGCGCAGGCGCTGCTCGATCTCCTGCTTGCGCGGGCGCTCGCCCCGCGGCGTCATGCGCAGCGTGAGCGTGGCCTTGCGCGGGTCGCCCGCGCCCGCGCCGGCGAACGGGTCGGCCCCGGCCGAGCCCCCGCCGATCGTGGTGTAGATGCTCTCCACATGGCCCACGCCCATGGCGCGCTCGGTGGCCAGGGCCACCACGGCGCGCGTGTCGGCCAGCTTCGCGCCGGGCGGCAGCTCCAGCGTGACCTGGGTCTGGGCGTTGTCGTCCGCCGGGATGAAACCCGAGGGCAGTAGCGGGATCAGCGCCAGGGAACCGACGAAGAACAGCAGCGCGCCCAGCAGCGTGAGGACGCGATGCTTCAGGCACCAGTGCGAGGCACGCATGTACGCGGCCAGCCAGCGCGGCTCCTTCTCGTGGTCCACCATGGGCTTCATGATGTAGGCGGCCATCATCGGCGTGAGCAGGCGCGCCACGACCAGCGAGGCGAACACCGCCAGCGCCGCCGTCCAGCCGAACTGCTTGAAGAACCGCCCGGCAATGCCGCTCATGAACGCAGTGGGCAGGAACACGGCGATCAGCGTGAAGGTGGTGGCGATCACGGCCAGGCCGATCTCGTCGGCTGCCTCCATGGCCGCCTGGTACGGCGTCTTGCCCATGCGCAGGTGGCGCACGATGTTCTCCACCTCCACGATGGCATCGTCCACCAGGATGCCCACCACCAGTGACAGCGCCAGCAGCGTGATGATGTTGATGGAAAAGCCCAGCAGGTGCATGCCGATGAAGGCGGGTATCACCGACAGCGGCAGCGCCACGGCGGACACGATGGTGGCGCGCCAGTCGCGCAGGAACAGCCACACCACCACCACCGCGAGGATGGCGCCCTCGTACAGCAGCTTCATCGAGCTGTCGTACTCGTCCTGCGCGATGTCCACGAAATCCACCGTGCGCGTGAGCTGCAGGTGCGGGTGCTCGGCCATCAACTGGTCCAGCGCGCGCTGCACGCCCGCGCCCACCTCCACCTCGCTGGCGCCGCGGCTGCGCGAGACCTCGAAGCCGATGACCGGTTTGTCGCCCAGCAGCGCGGCGGTGCGTGGCTCGGCCACGGTGTCGGTCACGGTGGCCACCTGGTCCAGGCGGACATGGCGGCCGCCGGACAACGCGATCTCCAGCGCCGCGATCTCCTGCGCCGTCTGCACCGTGGCCAGCGTGCGTAGCGGCTGCTCGGCCCCGCCCAGCTCGGCGCGGCCGCCAGCGCTTTCCACCTGCACCTGGCGCAGCTGGCGCGAGACTTCGGCCGCGGTGGCGCCCAGCGCCTGCAGCTTGAGCGGGTCCAGCGCCACGCGCACCTCGCGCGCCACGCCGCCCACGCGGTTGACCGCGCCCACGCCGGGCACGGCCAGCAGCCGGCGCGTGAGGGTGTCGTCCACGAACCAGGACAGCGCCTCGTCGTCCAGCTGGTTCGAGGCGATGGCGAACGCCAGGATGGGCTGGCTGGACAGTTCCAGCTTGGTGATGATGGGGTCGCGCAGGTCCGCGGGCAGATCGGAGCGCACGCGCGAGACGGCCGAGCGCACGTCGTCCACCGCCTCCTGCACGGGTTTTTCGAGCTGGAACTCGGCCGCGATGGTGGCTGTGCCGTCGGTCAGCGTGGAGGTGATGTGCTTGAGCCCCTGGGTGGTGGCGATGGCGTTCTCGATCTTGCGCGCCACGTCGCTCTCCAGCTGCCCCGGCGCCGCGCCGGGCAGGGAGGCCGTGACCATGACCACGGGCAGGTCCATGTCGGGAAAGTTCTGCACCTTCATGGACCGGAAGGCCAGCAGTCCGGCCAGCGTGAGCAGCACGAACAGCATGGCCGCCGGGATGGGGTTGCGGATCGACCAGGCGGAGAGGTTCATGGTCGCTCCTTATTTGCTAGCTGCTTGCGCTTGAGGGACGGGCGCTGCAGCCTCTTTTGGTGCTGAATCTGCGGCAGGCGCAGCCTGCACGCGCACCAGGTCGCCGTCGTTCAGGAAGGCGCCGCCGCGCGCCACGATGCGCGCCTGGGGCGCCAGGCCCGAGGTGATGGCCACGCGCTCGCCGCTGCGCGCACCGGTCTGCACGCGGTGCATGGCCACGCGCGAGTCCGTGCCTACCTCGAACACGTGCGAGAAGCCGTCGCGCACCACCACGGCCGACAGGGGTACCAGCAGCGCGTCGCGCTCGCCCAGCAGGAACTCGCCGCGCGCGAACATGCCCGCCCTTATCTCGGGGTGCGCCGGCAGGTCCACGTACACCAGCGCATTGCGCGTCTGCGGGTCCACCGTCGGGGCCAGCATGCGCACCGTGCCTTCCACCTGCGCGCCGCTGGCGGCCGTCACCACCGCCTTGGCACCGGGACGGATGCGGGGCAACTCGCTGGAGGTGACCTCCGCGCGCCACTCCAGCCGGCCCTTGCGCACCATGCGAAACAGCTCGGTGCCTGCACCCACCACCGCGCCCACGGTGGCCGTGCGCGCGGAGATCACGCCACTGTCGGGCGCCAATACCTGGGTGTGTTTCAGGCGCAGCTGCTGGGCGTTGAGCGCCGCCTGTGCCGCCGCCACGCGAGCCTGCGCGGTCTGCGCGCCGGTGGCGTATTGCTGGATCTGCTGCTGGCTCAGTGCACCCGAGGCGCTCAGGGTGTTGGCGCGGTCGGCGTTGGCCTGCGCCTCGGCCTGGGCGGCGCGGGCCTCCAGCAGGCTGGCGCGGGCCTGGGCCACGTCGGCCTCGATGGTCTCGGGCGCGAAGGTGGCCAGCACCTGGCCGGCGCGCACCGTGTCGCCCACGTTCACGCGCACGTCGGTCAGCCGCAGGCCGCTCACCTCGGCGCCAATGCTGGCCTCCTGCCACGCGGCCACGTTGCCGTTGGCCGGCAGCCGCTGGGTCACGTTGCCGCGCTGCGGCTGGGTGGTGGCCACGGTGAGGGCGGGGCGCGGCCCCTCGGCCTGTGCGGAGTCCTCGGCATGGGTGGGGCCGCTGCCCAGCAGGACGGCGGTGGTCGCGGCAAGCCCCAGCAAAGCCAGGGCGATCAGGGTGCGGGTCGGTGTCAGGCGCGGCATGGCGGTCGAAAAGGATTTAGTGCGAAGAAGAAGGGGGGGTGGTGGCCGCCTGCGTGGAGGTCTGGGCCGCCGGCGCGTCGGCCTCGGGCGTCCAGCCGCCGCCGGCCGCGCGGTACAGCGCCACCCAGGCGGCCATGCGCTCTTGCTCCAGCGCGACCACGGCGGTGTCCGAGGCGAGGGCGGTGCGGCGGGCGTCCTCCAGTTCCACCAGGCTCGCCAGGCCAGCGCGCCAGCGCTCCTGCGTGGCGGTGAAGGAGCGGCGGTAGTCCTCGGCGGCGCGCCGGGCGTCGGTGCTGCGGCGCGCGGTGCTGTCCAGCCGCGCCAGGGCCTGCTCCACCTCGCTCACGGCCTGGCGCACCTGCGCGCGGTAGGCCTGCGCGGCGCTGTCGTAGCGCGCACGGGCGGCATCCACCTGCGCGGCGCGGCGACCGCCGTCGAACAGCGGCAGCGTGACGGCCAGCGGGCCGATGGACCAGGTGTTGCTGGTGGCTTGCACCCCCGCGGTGCGCACCAACCCGCGGCCAATGGTGCCGCTGAGCGTGAGGCGCGGGTAGCGCTGCGCCTGGGCGTCGCCCACCTCGGCACTGGCGGCCGCCACCTCGCGCTCGGCGGCGTACACGTCGGGCCGCTGCGCCAGCGTCTGCGCGGGCAGACCGTCGATGCTGAACAGCTGCTCGGGCGGGTGCAGCGGCGGCGCGGCAGCCAGCTGCGTGCGCAGCAGGGGCTCGTCGCGCCCGGTGAGGGCCACCAGTGTCTTGACGATCACCTCGCACTGCAGGCGCTGCTGCTCGGCGCGCACCGCGCTGTCGGCCTGGCTGGCCGTGGCCAGCGCGGCAGTGGCGGGGGCGGTGAAGCCGGCGCGTTCGCTCTCGCGCGTGAGGCGGGCCGTCTCGCCGCGCGAGCGCGCGTCGGCCTGCGCCACCTGCAACTGGCGCGCGCAGTGGTGCCAATTGCTGTACTGCAGAGCCGTCTCGGCCGCCACGGAAACGCGGGCCTCGTGCCACTGCGCCTGCGCACCGGCCAGGCGCTCGCGCGCGGCGTCCGCCACGGCGGCGTTGCGGCCGAACAGGTCGATCTCCCAGCCGGCCTGCAGCCCCGCCTGCGCGGTGGTGGCCACGCCGCGCACCTGCTCGTTGAAGCCGCGGCTGGCGCTGGCCTGCGCGTCCAGGCTGGGCAGCAGTGCCGCGCGTGCGGCCGTCTGCTGCGCGCGGGCCTGTGCCAGACGGGCGCCGGCCTCGGCCACCGTGGGACTGAGGGCCTGTGCGTCCACGATCAGCGCGCCCAGCAGCGGGTCGCTGTGGCGCTGCCACCAGTCGGCCAGATCGGCCACGCTGCCTTGGTGGGGCAGCGGTGCGTGCCAGGCGGCGGGCGCGGGCGCCTGCACGGCCGCGGGCGGGCGTTGCACGGCGCAGGCGGCCAGTGCCAGGGGCAGGGTGGAAAGCGCAAGGCGCTGGAGGACGGGGCGCTTCATGGTGCGGTAGACCTGCGGGCGGTGCGCCGGCGGGGGGTGGAAGAGGTCGAAGGGGAGGGCGAGGCTGGAGTAGAAGGGCGGACAGGCTGAGCGCGCGTACGCCGGCGCCGCTCGGTGGCCACCATGGCCATGGCGTAGTCGGCCAGGCGTTCCGCCCACTGGTCCACGGCCGCCGGGGATGCGAGCAGCTGTGGCTGCATGGCGCACACCACTTCCTGGTGGCTCCACAGCTGAAAGGCCAGTCCGGTGACGGTGAGCGTGAGGCGGTGCAGGTCGTCGTCGGCCTGCGGTAGCCCCAGGTGCCGGCACAGCAGCGCGGCCATGGCCTCGTTGGGTGCGCGCACGTCTTTTTCCAGCTCGATCTGCCACTGCGCCGTGGGCTCCAGCATTTCACGGATGTGCAGCCGCACCACCTGGCGTGCCATCTCGCCGTCGTGCAGCGGCCCCAGCGCGCCCTGGTAGAAGCAGTGCAGCGCGGCGCGCAGGGACAGGCCGGGGCGCATGAAGTCGGGCACCAGCGATTGCAGCGAGCCGAAGGGCGCGGAAAACAGCGCCGCGTACAGCGCGGCCTTGTCGCCGAAGTAGTAGCTCACCGAGGCCACGTTGACCTGGGCCTCGGCGGCGATCGCGCGGATCGAGGTCTTGGCGTACCCCTGTTCGGAAAACAGCTTGAGCGCCGCCATCAGCAGCCGGGTGCGCGCCGGCGGCGGGCTGTCACCGGTGGCGCCGGGGCGGGGGGGCGAGAGGGGGGCAGACGTCGTCATCGCGGCGCATTAGACCACGATGAATCAAACGTTTGTTTGATTTTTACGGGGCGCTACATCTGCGCACGAATGGAAATCCCATGTATCAAAAGTGCCTCTAGCGCTTTATGGATAAGCGCTAATAGCTATGAAAAATATAGCTAACTGC
Source organism: Diaphorobacter nitroreducens (assembly GCA_003755025.1). GTDB lineage: Bacteria > Pseudomonadota > Gammaproteobacteria > Burkholderiales > Burkholderiaceae_C > Diaphorobacter > Diaphorobacter nitroreducens. Next base: position 440,659 of record RJVL01000002.1, read on the forward strand.
CGTAGTCCACTCAGCCGAACACGGCGCGCCACAGCGCGCGCACGGCGCCTTGCTCGGCGGCCAGCGTCTCGGGCGGCACGCGGGTGGGCTCTTCGTTGAGCCGCGCGCGGTGCTGCACGTGGCGCAGCGTGCGGTAGGCGTCGGCGGCGGCGCGGCCCACGCCCGCAGGCAACAGGCCGGCGGCCTCGGCGCGCTGCAGCAGCGCGATGTTGCCCACGTTGCCCTGCAGCTCGGGGTGCGCCGCGGAGTGCGCCAGCACCAGGTACTGCACGGCGAACTCGGCATCCACCATGCCGCCGGGGCTGTGCTTCACGTCGAACTGGTCCGCCGGCGCCGGGTGGGCGCTGCGCACGCGCTCGCGCATGGCGACGATCTCGCTGCGCAGCGCGGCGGCATCCCGCGGCGCGGTGATCACGGCCTGGCGCACGGCGTCGAAGCGCGCGTGCAGGCCTTCGCTGCCCATCACGAAACGCGCGCGTGTCATGGCCTGGTGCTCCCAGGTCCAGGCGGTGTTGCTGCCGCGCTGCTGCTGGTAGTCGGCATAGGCCTGGAAGCTGGTCACCAGCAGGCCCGAATTGCCGTTGGGCCGCAGGGCGGTGTCGATCTCGAACAGGTCGCCCTCGCCGGTCTTCACGGTGAGCCAGTTGATGAGCTTGCGCACGAAGGCGGCGTAGACCTCGGGGGCACGCTCGTCGTCGTCGTCGAACACGAAGACGATGTCCAGGTCGCTGCCGTAGCCCAGTTCCTTGCCCCCCAGCTTGCCGTAGCCAATGACGGCGAACTGCGGCTGCTCACGGTGGCGGTTGCGCAGCCGGCCCCAGCACCACTCGGCCGTGACGCGCAGCACGCTGTCGGCCAGCGCGGACAGGTCGTCCGCCACCTGCTCCACGGTGATGCGCCGCTCCACGTCGCGCGCCAGCGTGCGGAAGGTCTCGGCATGGTGGGCGCGGCGCAGCAGGTCGAGCAGGTTCTCGTCGTCGTCCTCGCCCGTGGACTGCAGCGCGGCCAGGCGCAGCCCCAGTTCGCGTTCGAAGTCGGCGGGCACGAAGCGCTCGGACAGCAGGGCGTCGCCCGCCAGCTCGTCGATCACCCCGGGGTGCTGCAGCATGTAGCGCGCGGGCCACCTGGCGGCGCCCAGCAGGTGCAGCAGATGCTCGTGCACCGAGGGGCGCTCCAGCAGCAGCGCCAGGTAGCTCTCGCGGCGCAGCAGTGGCTCCAGCCAGCCCACCAGGCGCACGGCGGCGTCCTCGTTGACCTGGCCCTCGGCCAGCCAGCGCCCGGTGCGTTGCACGATGCGAAACAGCCGTGCGCGCGCCTCATCGCGCAGGCCCTGCACGCGCGGATGGGTGCGCCACTCGGCCACGCGCTCGCGCACCTTGGCGGGCAGTTGCTCCAGCAGCGCCTCCAGGTCGGGGGCGGGCGACGCAGCCGCTGCGGCGCGCGGGCCGCCGCATCCGCCATTGCTGCATTGCTTGTGGCCCGTGCCGCCGAGCAGGATGTCGAACTCCTGGGCCACCAGTTCGCGGTGCGCGTCCAGCGCGCGCAGGAAGTCGCAGCAGTTCAGGCCCAGGGTGCGTGCGATCCAGGCCAGATCATCGTCGCGCGTGGGCAGCACATGGGTCTGCTGGTCGTCCAGGTACTGGATGCGGTGCTCCACGCGGCGCAGGAAGGTATAGGCGGCCGCCAGCTGCTCGGCCGTCTCCTGCGGCATGAGGCCGGCGCGCGCCAGGCGTTCCAGGGCCTCCAGCGTGGGACGGCAGCGCAGTTCGGGGAACTGGCCGCCGCGCACCACCTGCAGCAGCTGTACCGTGAACTCGATCTCGCGGATGCCGCCGCGCGAAAGCTTCACGTCGTTGGCGCGCTCGGGGTGGCCGGCGCTGCGCTTGGCGGCATGGTCGCGGATCTGGCGGTGCAGCGAACGCAGTGCGTCGAACACGCTGTAGTCCAGGTAGCGGCGGAAGACGAAGGGCAGCACCACGCCGCGCAGCGCCTGCACGTTCGGCATGCCCAGGCAGTCCAGCGGCGCCACCACGCGGCTCTTGAGCCAGGCAAAGCGTTCCCATTCGCGGCCATGCACCAGCAGGTATTCCTCCAGCGACGCCAGCGACACGGCCGGTGGCCCCGAGTTGCCGTGCGGGCGCAGGGCCAGGTCCACGCGGAACACGAATCCGTGCTCGGTGGTGTCGCCCACCAGGCTGTAGATGGCCTTGACCGCCCGGGCAAAGTATTCGTGGTTGGAGAGCTTGCCGCGCCCGTCGGGCTGGCCGGCGGTTTCGCCCTCGTGTTCGTAGACGTAGATCAGGTCGATGTCGCTGGAGACGTTCAGCTCGCGCGCGCCGAGCTTGCCCATGCCCACGATCCACAGCTGCACGGGCTGGCCCTGGGGCCCCAGCGGCGCGCCGTGGCGCGCGTCCAGCTCGGCGCGGGCGTGCCGGCAGGCGCGGTCCAGTGCCAACTCGGCCAGCCGGGTCACGGCCAGGGTGATGTCGGACAGCGGCGCGGCCTGGTCGCAATCCAGTGTGATCAGCCGCTCCATCACCAGTTGGCGCAGGATGCGCAGCGCCGCGCCCAGGTCGTGGCCGCGCGCCAGCAGGGCGTCGCAGGCCTGGGCCATGGTCTCGCGGGTGGGCACGCCCGGGGGCAGCAGCGCCAGCTCGGCCTGGTAACGGCGGTGCAGGCGCTGGTGAAAGCGCGAGTATTCCGACGGCGGGCTGCCGGCGGTCACGGGATCAGTCGAAGGCATCTGCATGGCAAGGGCTGCTCGGTGCGCTCGCGGGCCACGCCGGGGCGCGGCCGTACATAACGACACCGTGGGGTGCTGAACCCTCAGGGGATGTGCGGGTCATAATTCCTGCCATCGTTTCGCCCGCCATGACAGAGTCTCCTCCCCATCCCTCCCGCCTTCTCAAACTCGTGGCGGGCTGTGCGCGATGGGGATTGGTCGCCTTGGTGACCTTCTGGTTGCTGCTGGCGGCCGCCTGGGGGGGGCTGCATGGCTGGATTGTGCCGCGTATCGGCGACTTCCGTCCGCAGCTGGAACAGCAGGCCCAACGCGCACTGGGGGTACCTGTGCGCATCCATTCCATCAGCGCGCGCAGCGAAGGGCTGATCCCCTCGGTGGAGCTGAAGGACGTGGCCTTCCTGGACGCCCAGGGGCGCGAGGCGCTGCGCCTGCCGCGCGTGGTGGTGGCGCTGTCGCCGCGCTCGCTGCTGCGCTTTGGGTTCGAGCAGATCTATATCGAAGGCCCCGAGCTGGACATGCGCCGCGAGCGCGACGGGCGCATCGTCATCGCGGGCTTGGCCTTCCGCGACAGCGCCGAGGGCGACAGTGCGGCGGCCGACTGGCTGTTCTCCCAGGCCGAGGTGGCGATTCGCGGCGGCACGCTGCGCTGGACCGACGAGCTGCGTAGCGCCGAGCCGCTGGCGCTCACCGAGGTGAGCGTGGTGCTGCGCAACAGCGCGCGCCGCCACCAGGTGCGCCTGGACGCCACGCCACCCGCCGAATGGGGCGCACCCTTTACCTTGCGCGGCCAGTTCCGCCAGCCGTTGCTGTCCACGCACAGCGGCGACTGGCAGCGCTGGAGCGGCGAGCTGTTCGCCCACTTCCCGCGCGTGGACGTGTCGCGCCTGCACCGGCACGCCGATCTGGAGGGGCTGCAGGTCGCGCAGGGCCGGGGCGCCGTGCGCGCGTGGGTGGATGTGCAGCGCGGCCAGATCGGCGGCGGCACGGTGGACATGGCACTCGACGAGGTCAACGCTACCCTGGGCAAGAACCTGCGCCCACTGGCGCTGCGCACGGTGACGGGGCGGGTGGGCGGTCGCTGGCTGGACGACGGCTTTGAGCTGTCCACCCAGAATCTGCAGTTCGTGGCCGACGATGGCCTGCGCTGGCCCGGCGGCAATCTGGCGCTGCGCCACAGCGGACAGGGCCAGGCAGGCCGAGAGCGTGGCGAACTGCAGGCCGACCGGCTGGACCTGGCCGCCCTGGCGCAGATCGCGAGCCGGCTGCCCCTGGGCGACACCGTGCACGGAGCGGTGCGCGACTATGCGCCGCGCGGCCTGGTGGAGCAGTTGCAGGCCGAATGGCAAGGGCCGCTGGCGCAGCCGCAGAAGTACCAGGTTCGCGGCAAGGTCGCAGGATTGGCGCTGGCGGCGGATGACGCCGTGCCCACCGTCGCCGGCCTCAGTGGTGCGCAGGTGTCTTTCGATCTCACCCAGGCGGGTGGGCAGGCCGAGTTGGCCATGGCCGACGGGACGCTGCGCCTGCCTGGCGTGTTTGAAGAGCCCGTAGTGCCCGTGCAGCGGCTGGAAGCGGGGGTGCGCTGGCAGATCGAGGGCGAGCGCATCGCGGTCCAGACCAGCCAGCTGCGCTTTGCCAATGCGGACGCCCAAGGCGAGGCGCGGCTGAGCTGGCACACGGGCGACCCTGCGGCGTCGCCTGCGCGCGCGCGCTTTCCGGGGGTGTTGGACCTTTCGGGCACGCTGTCGCGGGCCGATGGCACGCGCGTGCATCGCTACCTGCCGCTCACCGTGCCAGCGGAGTCGCGGCACTATGTGCGCGACGCCATCCTTGCGGGGACCGCCAGCCAGGTGCAGTTCCGCGTGAAGGGCGATCTGCACGGCTTTCCCTATGGCCATGTTCCGCGCGAGGGCGAATTCCACATCGCAGCGCGTGTCAAGGACGTGACGTACGGCTACGTGCCACCGGCGCTGTTGCACGCGGGCGACCGGCCCTGGCCGGCTCTCACGGCGCTGTCGGGGGAGCTGGTTTTCGACCGCGCGGGCATGGAAGTGCGCAACGCCACGGGGCGCTTTGCCGGGTATCCCGCGCTGCGGGTGCAGAAAGTGAACGCGAAGATCGCGGACCTGCAGCACACTGAAGTGGTGGTCGGGGCCGACGTGCGCGGCCCGCTGCCCGACATGCTGGCGCTGGTGAGCGCCTCGCCCATCTCCCGGCTTACGCAGGGGGCGCTGGACCGGGCCGCCGCCACCGGCGTGGCCGAACTGCAGCTGGGCCTGACGCTGCCCATCAGCCGTATCAACCAGTCCACCGTGCGCGGCAGCGTCACCCTGGCGGGCAACGACGTGCACTTTGTGCCCGAGGCGCCCCTGGTGAGCGCGGCCCGGGGCGTGGTGCAGTTCAGCCAGAGCGGTTTCACGCTGGTCGACGTGCAGGGACGCGCCCTGGGGGGCGAGGTACGGCTGGAAGGCGGCATGAATGCGGCGCCGGCGGGGGTTGGAGAGTCCTCGGTGCGCGTGCGTGCGCGCGGCACAGCCACCGCCCAGGGTCTGCGCGAGGCGCAGCAGCTGGGCCTGGTGTCGCGGCTGGTGCGCGGCGCCAGTGGCAGCGCCGCCTACACGGTGGCCGTGGGGGTGCGGCGGGGAGTGGCCGAACTGCAGGTGGCCAGCGACCTCGTCGGTCTTTCGCTGACGGCGCCCGCGCCGCTGGGCAAGGCAGCGCAGGCCCCGTTGCCCGTGCGCTTCGAGAACCGCTTGACGCCCGAGGCCGCAGCCTCGGGTACCGCGCCCTTGCAGGACGAATTGACGCTGGAGTTGGGCGACGTGGGCAGGCTCAACTACCTGCGCGCACTGGACGGGCCGCAGGCGCGCGTGCTGCGCGGCGCGCTCGCCATCGGCGTGCCGCCGGCGCAGATGCCCGCGCCTCCCGCCCAGGGTGTCGCGGCACACGCCGTGTTGGGTGCGCTGGACGTGGATGCGTGGACGGCGCTGTTGCAGGAGCCCTCGGCACCGTCGGCACAGGCACAGGCAGTAGTACCGGCACCCGTGCCCTCCGGAGAGGCGCTGACCACCCATTACCTGCCCACCAGCCTGGCCGTGCGCGCTGCCACGCTCACGCTGCATGGGCGCACGCTGCACGACGTGGTGGTGGGCGCGTCGCGGCAGGGCGCCGTGTGGCGTGCCAACGTGGATGCCGATGAGCTGGACGGGTACCTGGAGTACCGCCCTGCCGGCGCGTCCGCGCCGCGTGCCGATGCGGCCCAGGGGCTGCTGCACGCCCGGCTGGCGCGGCTGGCCATTCCGCAGATGGCCGAGACGCAGGTCAACGCGCTGCTCGATGCGCGCGAACCGGGCACGCTGCCGGCGCTGGACATCGTGGTGGAGGATTTCGAGTTGCGCGGACGGCGCCTGGGGCGCATCGAGATCGAGGCGCGCAACCGCGGCACGGAGGGCGGCCAGCGCGAGTGGCGCCTTTCCAAGTTCAATCTGACCGCCCCCGAGGCCGTGCTGACCTCGCAGGGCCACTGGGCGCTGGTGGGCAGCGGGGCGCAGGCGCAACGGCGCACGGTGATGGATTTCGAGCTGGACATCCGCGATTCCGGCGCCTTGCTGGCACGCTTTGGCATGGACGGCGTGGTGCGCCACGGCAAGGGACGCATCGGGGGCCAGGTGGGTTGGCTGGGCTCGCCGTTGTCACCCGACTACCGCACCATGAGCGGCCAGATGAACGTGAACGTGGAGGCAGGCCAGTTCCTCCAGGCCGACCCGGGACTGGCCAAGCTGCTGAGCGTGTTGAGCCTGCAATCCCTGCCGCGGCGCTTCGCGCTGGACTTCCGCGACGTGTTCAGCGAAGGCTTCGCATTCGACTTCGTGCGTGGCGACATGCGCATCGAAAACGGTGTGGCCACCACCAACAATCTGCAGATGAAGGGCGTGAATGCCGCCGTGCTCATGGAAGGCAGCGCCGACATCGAACGCGAGACGCAGGACCTGCACGTGGTGGTCGTGCCCGAAATCAACGCCATGACGGCTTCCCTCGTGGCCACGGCGATCAACCCCGTTATCGGCCTGGGCAGTTTCCTCGCGCAGGTTTTCCTGCGCGGCCCGCTGATCCAGGCCGCCACGCAGGAATTCCGCATCGACGGCACCTGGTCAGAACCGCGTGTGGAGCGCATCCAGCGCCGCAAGAGCGCTGCGCCGGAAGGCGCAGCGAGCCCTACCGTTCCACCGGCATCAGGAGACAAACCATGAAAGTCGCAGCCTTGCAAATGGTCTCGGGCGTCGCGCTGCAGGCCAACTTGGCGCAGGCGCGCGATCTGCTGGAGCAGGCGGCGCAGGCGGGCGCGGAGCTGGCGGTGCTGCCCGAGTATTTTTGCGCCATGGGCTTGGCCGATGCGGACAAGCTGGCGCTGCGCGAAACCATGGGCGACGGCGTTGTCCAGCGGTTTCTGGCGCAAGCGGCGCGCGAGCTGGGCCTGTGGGTGGTGGGCGGCACGCTGCCGCTGGTGTGCGACAGCGAAGAGCGCGTGCACAACACCACGCTGGTGTTCTCGCCCGCCGGGGACTGCGTGGCGCGTTACGACAAGATCCACCTGTTCCGCTTCGACAACGGCACTGAATGCTTCGATGAGGCGCGCGTGATCCAGGCGGGGCGCGAGAGCGTGCGCTTTGCCCTGCCGGCGCGGGATGGCAACGTGTGGCGCGTGGGGTTGTCGGTGTGCTACGACCTGCGCTTCCCCGAGCTGTACCGCCAGCACGCGCGCGCGGGTGCCGACCTGCTGCTGGTGCCCAGCGCCTTCACCTACACCACCGGCCGGGCACACTGGGAGGTGCTGCTGCGTGCGCGCGCCGTGGAGAACCTGGCCTATGTGCTGGCGCCGGCGCAGGGCGGAACGCACGAGAACGGCCGGCGCACCTGGGGCCACAGCATGCTGGTGGACCCCTGGGGCAGCGTGCTGGCCCAGCAGCCCGAGGGCGCGGGCGTGGTCCTGGGTACGCTGGATGCGGCGCATCTGCGCCAGGTACGCCGCCAGCTGCCGGCGCTTGAGCATTGCGTGCTCTGATGGGCGGCACCGTGGAGCACGGCGGATCGGCGGGCGGACGGGACAGAGGTGCTGCGGGCCGGCAGCAGGGCCCGCAGTCGCTGCTGCCCCCTTCGGCGCCTGAAGACGGGCCCCAGGACAAGGTACCCCGCCGGTGGCGCCGCTGGGTGGGTGCGTGGCGGCGCTGGTCCCTGTGGACGCTGCTGGTGGCGCTGGTGGCGGGCATGCTGGTTACCCAGGTATGGCTGGCTGGCCGCTACGAGGCCAGCCAGGTGCAAAGCCGCCTGGAACGCGACACTGCCGACGCCGTGGCCGACATCCGCAACGCCTTCGCGCACAACCTGCAGAACCTGCAGGCGCTGCAGGCGGGCGACCCCGATCTGGCCGCGTGGGAGGCGCGCGCGGCCGAGCTGCTGAGCACGCGCCGCGAGCTGGTGCGCATCGAATGGCGGGACACGCAGTTGCTGCTGCGCGCACATGCGGAGTCGCCCTATCGCCCCCTGCCGTGGGACGCCACCACGCGCAGCGGCACGCATTCGGAGACCATGCTGGCCTGTACCAACGCGCGGCGCATCACCGGCCCGTCGTACTCCAGCAGCTATTTCCAGCCCCTGCCCGACGGCATGGGCGCCGAGATGATGGAGGTCTGCCTGCCGTTGATCCAGGACGGACGCGTGCGCGGCTTCCTGGTGGCCACCTACGCGTTGCAGACCGTGCTGCAGGATTTGGTGGCGCCCAGCCTGCAGCGCACGCAGGAGGTTTCGTTCACCGAGGCCGACGGCACGCGGCTGGCGCTGGTGGGCGCGCTGCGCCGCGGCTCGCGCATGTTCACGGCGCAGCAGCTGTTCGACCTGCCGGGCAACACCCTGGTGCTGCGCATGGACGGCTGGCACGCCGCGCCCAGCGTGTTTCCCAACGTCCTCACGGCCCTGGTCACGGCCATGTCGATCGCGCTGGTGTCGGTGCTGGTGGTGCTGGTGCGCGACAACCGGCGCCGCCTGCGCGCCGAGCGCGACCTGGGCGACGCGCTGGCTTTTCGCAAGGCGATGGAGGACTCGCTGGTCACGGGGCTGCGTGCGCGCGACCTCAACGGCCGCATCACCTATGTGAACCCGGCGTTCTGCGACATGGTGGGCTTTCCCGCTTCCGAGCTGGTGGGCCAGACGTCGCCGCTGCCCTACTGGCCGCCCGAGCATGCGCAGGAATATGCGGAGCGGCAGGTGGTGCGCATGTCGGGCCGGCTCGACCCGCCGCGCGAAGGGTACGAATCCACCTTCATGCGCAGGGACGGCACGCGCTTTCCCGTCATGATCTACGAAGCGCCGTTGATCAACGCACAGGGCCTGCACACGGGGTGGATGGGCTCGTTTCTCGACGTGAGCGAGCAGCGGCGCGTGGAGGAGCTGTCGCGCACCTCGCAGGAGCGCCTGCAGGCCACGGCACGCCTGGCCACGGTAGGGGAGATGGCATCGCTGTTGAGCCATGAACTGAACCAGCCGCTGGCGGCCATCTCCAGCTATGCCAACGGCTCGCTCAACCTGCTGGAGCCGGCGCCGGGCGCCGAGTTACCGTCGCCCCAGGACCTGCAGGACGTGCGCGTGGGCGTGCAGCGCATTGCAGCGCAGGCCGAGCGCGCGGGCCGCGTGATCAAGAGCGTGCACGACTTCGTGCGGCGCCGCGACCAGACCCGCGAGCCGGTCACCGCGCAGGACCTGTTCGATGCGGTGCTGCCCATCATCCGGCTGCAGGCGCGCAAGCTGGGCGTGCGCGTGGTGCTGTCGATCGAGGACGGCCTGCCGCCCGCGCTGTGCGACCGCACCATGGTCGAGCAGGTGCTGTTGAACCTCACGCGCAACGCCATGCAGTCCATGGACGACCCGCAGATCCATCCGCGCATCCTCGACCTGCGGGTGCGGCGCGCGGCCTCCAATGCGTCCAACAGCTGGCTGGAGTTCTCGGTGGCCGACATGGGCATGGGCATTCCGGAGGATGTGGCCGAGCGCCTGTTCACGCCGTTCTACACCACGCGCGTCGAGGGCATGGGCCTGGGGCTGAGCCTGTGCCGCACCGTGGTGGAGCAGCATGGGGGCTTTCTGGACCATGCGGCGCGTGAGCCGCGTGGTACGGTATTCACTTTCACCCTGCCCGCATTTCAGAAAGCCGACCCCTGATGGAACCCGCCTCCAACGCCACTGTGTACATCGTGGACGACGACGCCGAGGTGCGCGAGGCGCTGGCTTGGCTGCTGCGCTCGCGCCGTGTGCTCAGCGAGGCGTTCGCCAGCGCCGAAGCGTTCGAGACCATGCTGGCCGAGCGCACCGCCAGCGGCCTCATGCAGCGCCAGCCCTGCTGCCTGCTCCTGGACGTGCGCATGCCGGGCGGCATGAGCGGCCTGGCGCTGTTCGACAAGATGGTGGAGCGCGGCGACACCGCGGGCATGCCGGTGATCTTCCTCACGGGCCACGCCGACGTGCCCACCGCCGTGGCCACGGTCAAGCGCGGCGCGTTCGACTTCTGCGAGAAGCCGTTTTCCGACAATCAGCTCGTGGACCGCATTCAAGCAGCGCTGGAGCTGTCGGCCCGGCACATCGAGGCCTGCCGCGCGTGCCACGAACTGCAGGACCGGCTGGCCGACCTGACCGACCGCGAGCGCGATGTGATGCGGTTGGTGGTCGAAGGCCTGCCCAACAAGCTCATCGCCGATCAGCTCGACATCAGCGTGCGCACGGTGGAGGTGCACCGCGCGCGCGTGTTCGACAAGATGCAGGTCAAGTCGGCGGTGGAGCTTGCCAACCTGCTGCGCGCCGCGCCACCGGCGTAAAAAAAGACGCGGGCCCTTGCGGGCGCGCGTCGTCTTCGTCTTCACATCGTCGGCGCGGGCAGGATTGCCGCGCCGACGGCCTGTTGCAGATCAGCCGCGGCCCTGGCGCTCACCCACATAGATCTCCACGCGGCGGTTGCGGGCGCGCCCGTCGGAGGTGTCGTTGGAGGCCACAGGTTCACGCGAGCCACGGCCTTCCACGTGGATGCGGTTGCCGTTCACGCCACGCGCCGTAAGGTAGTTGCGCGTGCTCTCGGCGCGGTCCAGCGACAGCGGGTTGTTGATCGCATCGCTGCCGGTGGAGTCGGTGTGGCCGACGATGCGTACCTCGGTGTTCGGATTGTTGCGCAGGCCCTCGGCAAAGCGGTCCAGAATGGGGCGGAAGTTGGGCTGGATGTCCGAACGGTTGGTGGCGAACGAGATATCGCTCGGGATGTCCAGCTTGAGCTGGTTGTCCGGCGTCTGCGTCACCGTCACACCGGTGCCCTGGGTGGCAGCCTGCATGTCCTGCTTTTGGCGCTCCATGTGCTGGGACCAGATGTAGGTGCCCAGGGCGCCCACGCCCGCGCCGATCACGGCGCCCTGCGCCGCATGACCGCCCGTCATGGCGCCGATGGCTGCGCCGCCCAGTGCACCCACGCCGGCGCCGGTGGCGGTGCGGCGCTGGGTGTCGGTCATGTTGGCACAGCCCGTGGCCAGCATGACCACCGCGAGACTGCCGATGAGGAGAGGTTTGCGCATGAGAGAACTCCTTTGTTGTTGCTCGGTCGGCTCGCAGCCCTCCAGCGGGCGGCTGGGCCAGTGCGAGCAGCGTAGCAATCCAGCGGTGCCTCGTCTGTAGGACGCGGCGCAACGCGCGTGCGCGGCTTGAGGCCGATCGGCCTGCATTCGATGGGCCGCGCAGATGCCAAGTCAGACCCCGCGAAAGACCTCAGTCGTGCGGCGGGGCGTCGTCCCGCGAGGGGGGCTCGCTGGGGGCCGCTGGCGGCTCGCCGCCCTTGCGGCCGCTGAACATGGTCCACCAGACAATGCCCACGAGGAGCACCAGTGCAAGCAATGCTTCAAGCAAAATCAGCCCCATGAATCTTCGTCTCCTGCGCCTGGTGGTATCGGCGCTGATTGTAGGAACGCTGGCCGCGTGCTCCACCCGTCCTCCGGCGCCCGTGACGCCCAGCGTGCCGTCCGTGCAGCCGCCCGCCGCGCCCACTGTACCGGTGCCTGTGCCGGGCACGCTCACGCAGTCCAAGAGCCGCTGGGTGCCGGTGGGCTGGGGCGAGTTGCCGGGGTTTGAGGGCGATGCGCTGCACGAGGCCTGGAACGCCTGGCTGCGCAGCTGCGAGCGCCCCGCGCCGGCGTTCGCGCCGCTGTGCGGCGATGTGCGCCGCCTGAGCATCGCGTCGCCCGAGGAGCAGCGCGGCTGGATGATGCAGCGCCTGCAGCCCTACCGCGTCGAGTCGCTGGACGGAGCGGCCGACGGCCTGCTCACGGGCTACTTTGAGCCCTATCTGGACGCCGCGCGCCAACCGGGCAACGGCTTCAGCGTGCCTTTGTATGCACCCCCGGCCGATCTGGCGGCGCGCAAGCCCTGGTACACGCGCCAGCAGATCGACACCCTGCCGCAGGCCCAGGCCGCCCTGGCCGGCCGCGCCATCGCCTGGGTGCGCGACCCGGTGGAAGCCATGGTGCTGCACATCCAGGGCTCGGGCCGGCTGCGCGTGCAGGAGGCGGACGGCAGCGTGCGCCTGGTGCGCCTGGCCTTCGCGGGCACCAACGACCAGCCGTACAAGAGCGTGGGCAAGTGGCTGCTGGACCAGGGCCTGGTGCGCGACGCCACCTGGCCCGGCATCACCGCCTGGGTGCGGGCCAATCCGCAGCGCGTGAACGAGATGCTGTGGTCCAACCCGCGCTACGTGTTCTTTCGCGAGGAGCCGCTGGACGCGCTGGACGCCGCCTTCGGGCCCAAGGGCGCGCAGGGCGTGCCGCTCACGCCGGGGCGCTCGATCGCCGTGGACCGCCAGAGCATCCCCTACGGCACGCCGGTGTGGCTGGCCTCCAGCGGCCCTACGGCGCAGTTGTCGCGCCTGGTGCTGGCGCAGGACACGGGCAGCGCCATCCTGGGCGCGGTGCGCGCGGATTACTTCACCGGCTGGGGCCCCGAGGCGGGCGAGATTGCCGGGCGCCTGAAGCAGGGCCTACGCCTGTGGGCGTTGTGGCCGCGGTAGTGCTATTGATTTGGAAGCTGCTCGCGCTTGATCTATGGTGCTTTTAATACAAATTAATGCTGAAATGACCGTAAGGCAAGCGCTGAAAGCTATCAATATGGTAGTGATTCATTCGCCCTCGACCACGTAGCGCGACACCACGGGCGGCGCGTCGCCCACGTGGAAGGCAAAGCGCCGGTCGCGCAGCGCCACGTCGGAGGCGGTGACGCGGTCAAAGCGCCGCAGGTGTTCCGTCCAGGATTCGTCCACCACGCGCTCCACGTAGCGGCGCGGGTCGGCGATGTCGTGCTGCAGCTCCCAGCTCAAGGCGCCCTGGCGCAGGCGCGCGCGGCGGCTTTCCTGCATCACGGCGCGGAATTCTGCCGCCCGCGCGGGGTTGATGAAGTATTCGATGCTGACCACCAGCCGCAGGCCGGCGGCGGGCGGGCTGTCGGCCCGCGGTACCTGGAAGGCGCGCGAGGCGCTCAGGTCCTCCTCGCCATGGCGGTTGCTCACCAGGCGCTGTACCAGCGCCATCACCAGCACCCCGGTGAGTGCCGCCAATGCCAGGCTCATGTGCACGCTGGAGAGTGCGGCGACCTGCCCCCACAGCGCCGCGCCCACGGCCGTGGCGCCCATGATGGACATCTGGTAGATGGACATGCCGCGCGCGCGCACCCAGTTGGGCAGCGCCAGCTGTGCGGCCACCGTGAGCGAATTGGCGGTGGTGATCCACGCCGCCCCGCCCACCAGCATGGCCGGCACCGCCACGTACACGTTGGGCGCAATGGCGACCACGGCCGTGGCCAGCGCCTGCAGCAGCGTGCCGCGCGCCACCAGCTGGTCCAGCGACATCATCTGGCGCAGGCGCGGCAGGAACATGGCAGCGCTCACGGCACCCGCGCCCATGGAGGCCAGCAGCAGCGTGAAGGTGCCTGCGCCGCCGCCCTGCAGGTCGCGCGCCACCAACGGCAGCAGCGCCAGCAGCGCCGTGGCATGCAGGAAGAAGATCGAGATGCGCCACAGCACGGCGCGCATCGGGGGCGACTCGCGCACGAACTGCAGACCCACGCGCATGGCACTGGTCAGGCGCTCGCGCCCCAGCGGGTTGGGCATGGGCTGGCGCCGCCAGCGCATGATGGTGAACCCCGCCACCAGCGACAGCACGGCATTCAGCACGAACACCCAGGCGCTGCCCGCGCTGGCGATGATGGCGCCGGCCACCAGCGGGCCAATGATGCGCGAGGCGTTCATGGCCACGCCATTGAGCGCCAGCGCCGCGGGCAACTGTTGGCGGTTCACCAGCTCCGGCACGATGGCCGCAAACACCGGCCAGCGCATCGCCAGCCCGATGCCGTTGGCGAAGGTCAGCGCCAGCAGCAGGTAGGGGTTGAGCCCACCCCAGAGGATGGCCACGCACAGCACCACCGCCACGGCCGCCACCCAGAACTGCGTGACCATGAAATAGCGCCGCCGGTCCAGGATGTCGGCCAGCGCGCCGCTGGGCAAGCCCAGCAGGAACACGGGCAGCGTCGAGGCCGTCTGCACCAGCGCCACCAGGGCAGGCGAATCGGTCAGCGTGGTCATCAGCCAGGCCGTGGCCACGTCGTTCATCCACATGCAGGTGTTGGCCGCCAGCCAGGTGAGCCACAGCATGCGGAACACCGGCACCGACAGCGGCGCGAAGGGCGACTGCGGCGCACGCTGCGCCGCGCTGTGCTGCAACTCGGCTGTGGCGGCGGCCTCGGCGGTGTGGGCGGCGGCGGAGGCCGCGTCGGGGCCTGGCGGTGTGGGTGGTGAACTCAGCGGTCCGCTGTCATGGAGGGGCTGGGGCGGCATGTGTGGCCATTGTGACGGGAATGCGGCGCGCTTGCTGCGCCGGGGCCGCAATCTCGGCGGGTGCGAAACGGTGTTCAGCCTCTGTTGGAATTGCCGTTGCCGTTGCCGTTGCCTCCGGCGTTCCCATTGCCGTTGCCTCCGGCATTCCCGTTGCCATTGCCTCCGGCATTCCCGTTGCCATTGCCTCCGGCATTCCCGTTGCCATTGCCTCCGGCATTTCCGTTGCCATTGCCTCCGGCATTTCCGTTGCCATTGCCTCCGGCATTCCCGTTGCCATTGCCTCCGGCATTCCCGTTCCCGTTGGTGTTTGCGGGAGGAGGCAACGCGGATGGAGGGTCAACTACGGCCCTCTGCCGCACGCGTATCCGCTGCGCGACCAGCACGCCGTTGGCAGACATCCGGCCCGCCACTTCCAGCGTTGCGCCGTTGCGGATGTCATCAGCCCGCCCCCCGGTTATTTGCGCGCCCGAGGCATCGATATCCGTGCCTTGCAGCGCAAAGGATTGTGCAGAGGCGAAGTTCGTCACCACACCTTCCAGCACGACGGGCGCGTCTGCCTGGCGTGAGAGGCTGTGCGCTGGCCGCAGCACGCGGGCCGCGAGCACGTTGCCGGCCGGGGCCTGGGCTGCATGCACATACAGCGGCATGCCGTTGTCCAGCATGCCGGCCTCCAGACCATTCAAAAAGGCAGCCTGCGCATACTGGATCTGCATCCTGCCCAACTGGAACCGGCGGGCCACCGTATCGAGGGCCTGCACGCTGCCCCACAGCACGGGCTGTACCGAGGGGAGCGTGGCGGTGGTCAGCTGCAGCCGGGTCGCGCGCATCAGCCCACTGCTGGTGGGCAACGCATGTACCTGCACGATCTGGCCGACTTGCAAGGCGGCCAAGCCGGACAGTCCGTCGAGCACGGTCTCGTCATCGACATATACCCGCGCACCCATTACCTCGATGCGCCCCAGCGCCGCGTCCACGGCATCCACCGCCCCCCGTAGCTCCGGTATCGACAGTACGTGCGCGGCCGTACCCGTGCTGAATCCGGTATCGAGGGTGCCGTTCACTTGCACGGTCATGCCAGGTTTCAGGGTGCTCTGGCCGCTCTTCAGGCTTTGCTGACCATCGGCGTCTTCCTGCGAGACGCCTTCCACTTCCACCTGGGCGTGGCTGATATCGAAGCGCACGCCGTTCACAACCATGTACGACCCGCTGGGTGATTCGCCGAGGCTGTCGACGCTGCCAATGGCCACGGAAGACATGGCGATGCCGGTGCCGCCCGAGCCCACGCCGTCGCCGCCTCCACAGGCTCCGAGCACCAGCCCCAGCGTGGTCATCAGCGCGTATATCCCAGTCCTCATGTTTTTTTCCTGCGCTTTGCAGAGCCTGCACGGGTGGTCGGTTTCAGGTCCGGCGGCTCGTCCTCATGGTAGACATACACCCCTACGCGCATGCGTGCCGTTCCCATGCCTGCCGCAGAGGCATGGGCTTGGGTCATTTCCCGTACCAGGCGGTAATGCACGGAATCCCAATGTTCCCGTGCCATCTGGTGGATGCGTTCGCACTCCGACACGGTCAAGCCCGAGGCATAGACGGAGCGTTCCAGCATCCGGGGCTGCTGTCCCAAGGTATTGCTGACGGCGGCCAGCAGATGGTCCCGCACATTGTCCCCGGTGAAGGCCAGCATGTCCCGCAGGCTGGTGGCCGGGATGAAACCGTCGCCCACCAGTTCCACCTCGCCTTCGCCGTCGCCCGTCAGCCCCCTGACCAGATTCAGGCGCTGAAGCTCCTCCAGCAGGGTTCTGTGGTGCACATCGCCGCGGGTGGCGAGACGCGCCACCAGTTCAAAGGAGGGGCCATGGCCGGTGTCCACAATAGGAAGGCGGCGCCGGCTGGGCTCCTCGGCGGCAAGCTGCAACCAGGCCGTGAAAGCCTTGGCGGCCGACGACCCTTCGGTGGCAGGCAAAGGGTCGCGTACTTGGCGCACTCTGGCGGTCACGTCCTTGCGATTGAGACCGGTGGTGACCGAGATCTGGCTCAGGTTGGGGTCGGGAATGCCTTGGCTGCGCCAGAGATGGCGCGCTTCCTCCAGCAGCAGGTCCCTCAGGATTTCTTCGAGTTGGGCGTGCTTCAGTCCCATCGCCAACGCCAGCCTGACCGCGGGGCGAAGGATTCGTACCAGCGCGGACTGCGTCCATTTCAGGCGGTCTTGCATGGGAAGGTGAAAGGGCGAGAGGCTCGTCGCTCAAGTGTGACTGCTTATGCAGCCAGCGGTGCCTAAAAAATGCGAGTGTGCCATCTGCCTGACACCAGGAGAAGGACCGCCAGGCGCGATGGCCGTTGGCGTCATGTTCCCTGAACGCGCTGGAGTTTGACCTCGCTGGAACGAAGCCGCCTCGATGCGCGGCCGCTTCAGCGGGTTGCTGGCATCGTGGCGCCCGGGCACCAGTTGCAATGAAAATGCGGTCAAACCCTTATGGGGAAAGCGGTGCAAGCTACCGAATTAGGAGTGGTCCTACGCTGCGGCGCCACGCACCACGGGCCGCACCGGGCCCAGGTGCGCCAACGGCAGCGCGCCGCCTGCCTTGACCTCGCCCAGCGAGAAGCTGGTGTGCATGTCCTTCACGTTGGGCAGGTTCAGCAGCACGGTGCGTGCGAACTGCGAGAAGCTGTCCAGGTCGCGCGCCACCACCTGCAGCTCGAAGGTACCGGTGCCGCTGATGTAGTGGCACGAGACCACCTCGGGGATCTGGGCGATGGCCTGCTCCATGGCCAGCGTCAGGTCGCCGGTGTTGCGCTCGGCGTCCAGGCGCACGAACGCCAGCACGCCCAGGCCGATCTTGTGGCGGTCGATTTCCGCGTGATAGCCGCGGATGTAGCCCGCTTCCTCCAGGGCGCGTACGCGCCGCCAGCACGGTGCAGCGGACAGGCCTACGCGTTGCGCCAGCTCGGCGTTGGTCAGGCGCGCCTCGGCCTGCAGCTCGCGCAGGATGGCGATGTCGTATTTGTCCAAGGTTTCCATTTTTGGATTGTTTTAAGAAAGAAGCTTTCGCGCATCAGGGTAAACGCGGCAAATAAAGCAAACACATATCGGTGTCTCGCGCATACACTGCGCAGATCGGGTGGCGCCCACACGGCACCGTCCCGCACGCCGCGCCCAACAGAGGCGGCGGATCACAGAACCCACGGAGACAAGACATGAATGCCCCGCTGCCCGAACACGTCCGCCGCGCGCTGGAGACGGTCACCCTTGAGGACAAATACACACTGGGCCACGGCCGCGCCTTCATGAGTGGGGTGCAGGCCCTCGTGCGCCTGCCCATGCTGCAGCGCCAGCGCGATGCCGCCGTGGGCCTGAATACCGCGGGCTTCGTGAGCGGCTACCGTGGCTCGCCCCTGGGCGGCTACGACCAGGCCCTGTGGGGCGCCCGCAAGCACCTGGCGGAGCACCACGTGGTCTTCCAGCCCGGCGTGAACGAGGAGCTGGCCGCCACCGCCGTCTGGGGCACGCAGCAACTGGACATCTACCCCCAGTCCAAGAAGTACGACGGCGTGTTTGGCATCTGGTACGGCAAGGGCCCGGGCGTGGACCGCTGCTCCGACGTGTTCAAGCATGCCAACATGGCCGGCACGGCGCGGCATGGCGGCGTGATCGCCGTGGCGGGCGACGACCACATCAGCAAGAGCAGCACGGCGGCGCACCAGAGCGACCACATCTTCAAGGCCTGCGGCCTGCCGGTGTTCTTCCCCAGCAGCGTGCAGGACATCCTGGACATGGGGCTGCACGCCTTTGCCCTGAGCCGCTTCTCGGGCCTGTGGTCCGGACTCAAGACCATCCAGGAGGTGGTGGAGTCGTCCAGCAGCATCTCCGTGGACCCCGACCGCGTGAAGATCGTCATGCCCGAGGACTTCACCATGCCGCCCGGCGGCCTGCACATCCGCTGGCCCGATGCGCCGCTGGAGCAGGAGGCGCGCCTCATGGACTACAAGTGGTACGCGGCACTGGCGTACATCCGCGCCAACAAGCTCAACTACAACGTGATCCAGGGCCCGCAGGACCGCTTCGGCATCATCGCCAGCGGCAAGGCGTACAACGACACGCGCCAGGCACTGGTGGACCTTGGCCTGGACGACGACACCTGCCGTCAGCTGGGCATCCGCGTGCACAAGGTCAATGTGGTGTGGCCGCTCGAAGCCACCATCACGCGCGACTTCGCGCAGGGCCTGCAGGAGATCCTGGTGGTGGAGGAAAAACGCCAGGTCATCGAATACCAGATCAAGGAAGAGCTCTACAACTGGCGCGCCGACGTGCGTCCCAACGTGCTGGGCAAGTTCGACGAGATCGAGGGTGACAACTCCGGCGGCGAATGGAGCATGCCCAATCCCAGCCAGAACTGGCTGCTGCGGCCCAAGGCCGATCTGACGCCGGCCATCATTGCCAAGGCGATCGCCAAACGCCTGAAGAAGCTGGGCGTGCCCGAGGACATCGTGGCGCGCATGGACGCGCGCATCTCCGTGGTGGAGGCGCGCGAACGCGGCCTGCTGGAGGTGAAGACCGACACCGGCGAGCGCATGCCGTGGTTCTGCAGCGGCTGCCCGCACAACACCAGCACCCGCGTGCCCGAAGGCTCGCGCGCCGTGGCCGGCATTGGTTGCCACTACATGGCCAACTGGATGCCCGACCGCGCCACGAGCACCTTCACGCAGATGGGCGGCGAGGGCGTGACCTGGGTGGGTCAGGCGCCGTTCACCAAGGACAAGCACGTGTTCGCCAACCTGGGCGACGGCACCTACTTCCACAGCGGCCTGCTGGCGATTCGCCAGAGCATCGCCTCGGGCGCAAACATCACCTACAAGATCCTCTACAACGACGCCGTGGCCATGACCGGCGGCCAGCAGGTGGGCGAGCGCCCCGAGGGGCATTCGGTGGCGCAGATCGCCCACAGCCTGCGCGCCGAGGGCGTGGTCCGGCTGGTGGTGGTGACGGACGAGCCCGAGAAGTACCACGGCCGCACGCACCCGGCCAACGCCGCGCGCGCCGGCCACCCCGAGCTGCTCAACGACCTGCCGCCGGGTATTGAGGTCTTCCACCGCGACGAGCTGGACCGCATCCAGCGTGAATTCCGCGAGATCACTGGCTGCACGGCCATCATCTATGACCAGACCTGCGCGACTGAGAAGCGCCGCCGCAGGAAGCGCGGCCTGCTGGCCACACCCGCCAAGACCGTGGTCATCAACGAGCTGGTGTGCGAGGGCTGCGGCGATTGCTCGGTGCAGTCCAACTGCCTGTCGGTGGAGCCGGTGGAGACCGAGTTCGGCCGCAAGCGCCGCATCAACCAGAGCACCTGCAACAAGGACTATTCCTGCGTGAAGGGCTTCTGCCCGAGCTTCGTCACCGTCGAGGGCGGCCAGCTCAAGAAACCCAAGAAGGAGAAGAAGGGCGACCTGTCCACGATGGCGCCCATCCCCGAGCCGGTGCTGCCGGCGGCCGAAGCCGCGTGGGGCATCGTCGTGGCTGGCGTGGGCGGCACGGGCGTGATCACCATCGGGTCCCTGCTGGGCATGGCCGCGCACCTGGAGGGCAAGGGCGTCATCACGCAGGACGCGGCGGGCCTGGCGCAAAAGGGCGGCTCCACCTGGAGCCATGTGCAGATCGCCAACCGCCCCGAGGCCATCCACACCACCAAGGTGGACACGGCCAAGGCGGACCTGGTGATCGGCTGCGACCCCATCGTTGCCGCGAACAAGGCCACGCTGGCCGCCATGCAGCCGGGGCGCACATTCGTGGCCCTCAACAGCCACGGCACGCCGGCCGCGGCCTTTGTGCACAACCCCAATTGGCAGTTCCCGGCTGACGGCTGCGAGGCCGCCATCGCCCAGGCCGTGGGCGCCGAGCTGCTGGGCGTGTTCGACGCCGAGCAGGTGGCCAGCCAGTTGCTGGGTGACAGCATCTACACCAACCCGCTGATGCTGGGCTATGCGTGGCAGAAGGGCCGCGTGCCGCTGTCCCACGCCGCGCTCATGCGCGCCATGGAGCTCAACGGCGTGCAGGTGGAGAACAACAAGGCCGCCTTCGAATGGGGACGCCGCTGCGCGCACAACCTGGCCGAGGTGCAGGCGCTGTTCAAGGCCGCGCAGGTGATCCAGTTCGTGAAGAAGCCCGGCTTGGCCGAGATGGTCGCCAAGCGTGTGGACTTCCTCACGGGCTACCAGAACGCCGCCTATGCGGCCGAGTACCAGGCCTTCGTGGACAAGGTGCGCGCGGCCGAGGATTCACTGGGCCAGGGCACGCGCCTCACTGAGGCGGTGGCGCGCTACCTGTTCAAGCTGATGGCCTACAAGGACGAGTACGAAGTGGCGCGGCTGCACACCGACAAGGCGTTCACCGACAAGATCGCCGCGATGTACGAAGGCGACTACAAGCTGGTGCACCACCTGGCGCCCCCGCTGCTGGCCAAGCACAACGACAAGGGCGAGCTGGTCAAGCAAAGCTACGGGCCCTGGGTGCGCAAGGCCTTCGGCGTGCTGGCTCGCATGAAGGGACTGCGCGGCACGGCGCTCGATGTCTTCGGTCGGACCGAGGAGCGCAAGACCGAGCGCGCGCTGATCCGCGAATACCGCGCCTGCATCGAGGAACTGCTGAAGGGCCTGACGGCCGAGCGCCTGGCGCTGGCGGTGGAGATCGCGCGTATCCCTGAGGACATCCGCGGCTACGGCCATGTGAAGGAGCGCCACCTGCAGGCCGCGCGCAAGAAGTGGTTCGCGCTCATGGACCGCTGGCGTGCCCCACACGCGGGTGCGCCCCGCCAAGTGGCCTGAGACTGGGCGGGCCTGTCATGCCCGCCCATTCCTTCTGACCCCGCCCGTCGCCGCATGCCCCCGCCCGAGGGCAACGCGGTCGTTCACGCGTTCTGAGGAATGGGCATGCCGGCCACACTGGACGGGCCTTCCTGCCCGGCCGGCGGGTCGGCCAGCTGCACGCGGCTGACCGGCACCGCCAGCCGCATGCCCAGCGCCTGCAGCCGGCCCAGCAACGCCAGGTTGATGCGCTGCTGCAGGTCCATGTAGAGGTTGTAGCCCGGGTCTTTGACGATGTAGACCACTTCATAATCGAGCGAGCTGGCGCCAAATCCCTTGAAATGAGCGCGGTCGAAGCGCAGCTGCGGTTCGGCCTCGATGATGTCGCGCACCGCTTGCGCCAGGGCCTGCGCCTGCGCGGGCGAGGTGTCCTGCGCCACGCCAAAGCCAAACACGATGCGGCGCTCGCGCATGTGGCGATAGTTGTTGATGGTCTGCTTGAGCAACTCGGTATTGCTCATCACCACCTGTTCCCCGCTCAGGGCGCGGATGCGCGTGGTCTTCACGCCCACCTGCTGCACGGTGCCTGCGATGGGACCCACGACGATGAAGTCGCCCACCTCGAAGGGCTTGTCCACCGCGATCGCCATGGAGGCGAACAGATCGCCCAGCACGCTTTGCACCGCCAGCGCCACCGCAATGCCGCCCACGCCCAGGCTGGCCACGAAGGCGGTGATGTTCACCCCCAGGTTCGAGAGGATGGCCAGCAGCACCGTGGCCCACACCAGCGTGCGCAGCCCCCAGGACATGAGCGTGGCCGAGGCGCTGATCTGCCCCGTGCCCGCGGCGCCATGGTGGCGCCGGTAGCGCTCGACCCCCAGACTGATGGCGCGCGTGCCCCACAGCCCCAGCTGCACCGCCACGGCCAGGAACCAGAGCTGGCTCACACGGTCATGCCAACGCCCAGGCAGGTCCAGCATGCCGGTGCCCACCAGCAGTGCTGCCAGCAGGATGAGCAGACGGCTGGTTCCGGCGAGCACCTGCGCCAGCAGGCTTGCCGCGCCGGCATCGCCGCCGCCGGATTTGCGGTCGGCATGCGCGACGGCCCAGCGCAGCAGCAGCGTGAGCGCCAGGTAGATGCCCATGGCCGTGGCCGCCGCCGCCAATACTTCGGCAGCGGACATGCCCCAGAACCACTCTGTCTCCAGCCAGGCGGATACCGATGCGAAATCCATGGAAAGCGTTTCCTTTCTTGACACGGGGGGTGGGAGGGAAGGGGCCGCGGCGCGGCGCCGGCCGCCGCGGGCGGCACACAGGCATGCTACGAAGCCCTGCCAGGCGCCGGCGTAGGCCCAGGCCGACGATGGGCGCGTCGCATCCGATGCATTAACCGCCCCTGGTCCGGGGCTTTATGCTATATAAGTGATAGCTGATTGCGCTCACTGGACGGGCGTTGCAATGTGTTTTGATGCTGAATCCCAGAGGGCGCCCGCAGCCTGCCGGCCGCCGGTGCGCGCAGCCCTGGCCGGCAGCCCCCCGCATACAATGGCCGGCTCACCGCCCGCAGGCCCTGGCGCCTCCCGGCGGAGCCCCTTTGCACCTATTACTACCAGTGGAGTTCTTCCCGTGTTGATTTCTTCTGCTTTTGCACAGACCGCCCCCGCCGCAGCCGCCGAGGCCGGCCTGATGGGATCGCTCACCAGCATGCTGCCGCTGGTGCTGATGTTCGTGGTGCTGTACTTCATCATGATCCGTCCCCAGATGAAGCGCCAGAAGGAGCACCGCGCCATGATCGACGCGCTGGCCAAGGGCGACGAAGTGGCCACGGCCGGCGGCTTGCTGGGCAAGGTGGCGGGCCTGAGCGAAGGCTACCTGCAACTGGAGATTGCGCCTGGCGTGCAGGTGCAGGTGCAGCGCAGCGCCGTGGCCCAGGTGCTGCCCAAGGGCACGGTCAAGTAAACCGTCCCAGCTGTAGGCCCACGGGCCTTGTTATGAGGGCAGTGCTGCGCCGCATCCCGCGGCCGCTGCCCCGCATGGATTGAAGAGCGCGATCATGAACCGTTATCCGGTCTGGAAGTACGCGATCCTGGTGATCGTGTTGCTCATTGGGGCCCTGTATACCCTGCCCAACTTCTTTGGCGAGGCGCCCGCGGTGCAGGTGTCGTCGGCCAAGGCCACGCTGAAGGTCGACGCCGCGGTCCAGCAGCGCGTCGAGGACGCGTTGAAAGCCGCCAACGTGGCCTCGGACTCCATCGTGTTCGACGGCAACTCGGTGCGCGCGCGCTTTGACACGCCGGACAACCAGCTCAAGGCCAAGGACGCGATCGAGAAGGCCCTGATCCCCGACCCGAGCGATCCTTCCTACATCGTGGCGCTGAACCTTGTGTCGCGCTCGCCCGACTGGCTCACCGCGCTGCATGCACGGCCCATGTACCTCGGCCTGGACCTGCGCGGCGGCGTGCACTTCATGCTGCAGGTAGACATGCAGGCGGCGATCACGAAGAAGATCGAGTCGTACGCAGGCGACCTGCGCAGCGCGCTGCGCGAGAAGAACATCCGGCACGGCGGCATCGGCCGCGAAGGGCAGGCCGTGGACATCCGCGTGCGCGACGAGGCCACGCTCACGGCGGCACGCAACCTGATCGCCGACCAGTTCCCGGACCTGGCGGTCGTGAGCAGCGCCGACGGTGACGGTATGCGCCTGCGCGCCACCATCAAGCCCGAGGCCCTGCGCAAGGTGCAAGAGCAGGCCTTGAAGCAGAACATGGTCACGCTGCACAACCGTATCAACGAACTGGGCGTGGCCGAGCCCGTGATCCAGCAGCAGGGCCTGGACCGCATCGTGGTGCAGCTGCCCGGCGTGCAGGACACGGCCAAGGCCAAGGACATCCTGGGCCGCACCGCCACGCTGGAAGTGCGCATGGTGGACGAGGGCACCGAGGCGCGCGCCGCCGAAATGGGCACGGGCCCCGTGCCGTTCGGTGCCGAGAAATACCTGGACCGCAACGGCCAGGCCGTGATCGTGAAGAAGCAGGTCGTGCTGACCGGCGAGAACCTCACCGACGCGCAGCCAGGATTCGACGGCCAGACCCAGGAGCCCACCGTGAACCTCACGCTGGACGCCAAGGGCTCGCGCATCTTCAAGGACATCACGCGCGAGAACGTGGGCAAGCGCATGGCCATCGTGCTGTTCGAAAAGGGCAAGGGCGAGGTGGTGACCGCACCCGTGATCCGCAGCGAGATTGGCGGCGGTCGCGTGCAGATCTCCGGCCGCATGACCACGGCCGAGGCCAACGACACCGCACTGCTGCTGCGCGCCGGCTCGCTGGCCGCGCCCATGGAGATCATCGAGGAATACACCATCGGCCCGAGCCTGGGCGCCGACAACATCGACCGGGGTATCCAGTCGGTGGTCTGGGGCATGGTGGCCATCGCGGCCTTCATGTGCGTGTACTACATGCTGTTCGGCGTGTTCTCCACGATCGCGCTGGGCGTGAACGTGCTGCTGCTGATCGCCATCCTGTCGATGCTGCAGGCCACGCTGACCCTGCCCGGCATCGCCGCCATGGCCCTGGCGCTGGGCGTGGCCATCGACTCCAACGTGCTGATCAACGAGCGCATCCGCGAGGAGCTGCGCGCTGGCGTGGCCCCGCAGGCGGCGATCGCCACGGGCTACGAGCGCGCCTGGGCCACCATCCTGGACTCCAACGTCACCACGCTGATCGCGGGCCTGGCGCTGCTGGCCTTCGGCACGGGGCCGGTGCGCGGCTTTGCCGTGGTGCACTGCATCGGCATCCTGACCAGCATGTTCTCGGCGGTGTTCTTCTCGCGTGGCCTGGTCAACCTCTGGTATGGCCGCAAGAAGAAGCTCAAGAGCGTGTCCATCGGCCAGGTGTGGAAGCCCGAGGGCGATGAGCACCGCTCGGTGGCTGCCCGCGGCAATAGCAACTAAGAAAGGGGAAAACCATGGAGTTTTTCCGCATCAAAAAAGACATCCCGTTCATGAAGTACGCGTTGGTGCTCAACGCGGTGTCTTTCATCACTTTCGCGCTCGCGGTGTTCTTCCTGGTCACGCGGGGCCTGCACCTGTCGGTGGAGTTCACGGGTGGCACCGTCATGGAGGTGGCATACACGCAGACGGCCGACATCGGCAAGGTGCGCGACACCGTCGCGGGCCTGGGCTATGCCGACGTGGTGGTGCAGAACTTCGGCACCTCGCGCGACGTGATGGTCCGCCTGCCCGTGCAAAAGGGCGTCACCTCGGCCCAGCAAAGCGAGCAGGTGCTGAGCGCGCTGAAGGCGCAGGACCCCGAGGTCACGCTGCGGCGCACCGAGTTCGTGGGCCCGCAGGTGGGCGAGGAACTGGTGCACGGCGGCCTCATGGCGCTGGGCATGGTGGTGCTGGGCATCGTGATCTACCTGGCCTTCCGCTTCGAGTGGAAGTTCGGCGTGGCAGCGGTGATCGCCAACCTGCACGACGTGGTCATCATTCTGGGCTTCTTTGCGTTCTTCCAGTGGGAGTTCTCGCTGTCGGTGCTGGCCGGCGTGCTGGCCGTGCTGGGCTATTCGGTGAACGAGTCGGTGGTGATCTTCGATCGTATCCGCGAGGCCTTCCGCAAGTTCCGCAAGCTCAACACGCATGAGGTGATCGACCACGCCATCACCTCCACCATGAGCCGCACCATCATCACCCACGCTTCCACCGAGGCCATGGTGCTGTCCATGTTCTTCTTCGGGGGCCCCAGCCTGCACTACTTCGCACTGGCGCTGACCATCGGCATCCTGTTCGGCATCTACTCGTCGGTGTTCGTTGCCGCGGCCATCGCCATGTGGCTGGGCGTCAAGCGCGAAGACCTGGTCAAGGCGCCGACCCGCAAGGAAGGCGACCCGGCCGACCCGAACTCCGGCGCCGTGGTCTGACGATGCGCGTGCGCAGCCGCCTTGTCCGCGTGCCGATGCAAAGGCCGGGGCGCGACAGCGGCTGGGGCTAATATCGGAGCCCTATGGATTTTTCGCCCACTTCCACTGCCCACCGACGGCTGGCCCACCTGGCCCGCCAGCGTTTCGTGGAGGGGCTGTGCGCCGGCTTGTCGGCGCTGGACAGAACAGTCCATGACTTCCTGACCGAGTTGATGGGGCAGACCGCCACGCAGCGCGACATGCAGTTGCGGCGCGATGCCTGGATGGGCCATCAGGCCCACCGCAAGACCTGGGTGGAACACCTGGGCCGGGCCTGGCGTGAAAGCCTGGCGCCCCCGCCCGTCACGGGGCGCGGCACCCTCAACGCGTCCAAGGCGTTCGATGGGCTTGAACTGCTGGGCGACGATGTGTTGGAGAACAAGATCATCGCCTCGCGCATGGCGCTGACCCTTACCGAGCATGTGGCCGCTCCCTTCGATGCCGCGCGGCAGCGCACACAGCATCTGGAAGGCCGCGAGCTGGCCGGCACCGATATCCTGCGCCCCGAAACCCTGTGCCTGCATCTGGTCGAGCAGTGGTTGGAGGTGGGCCTGCAGCGCGACCATTTGCAGATGGTGATCGACCCGCTGCAGCGCGAACTGGCGGCGCTGGCGCTGGCGCAGTACCAGGCCCTCGTGAAGCTGTACGACGAACAAGGCGTCGTGGCGCAGGACGACCTGCGCGCCCGCGTGCGCCGCGCGGCCGCCGGCCCCAACACCGGCAGCCCCGGCGAGCCGCCGCCCGCGTCCGGTCCCGTGGGGCTGGCCTCGCAGGCATTGCAGCAGTCGCGCGCCGCGCTGGGGCGGCCCACGGAATTTGCCCCCACGCGCCAGGCGGCGTCGGCCTTCATGCCTCCGCCCCCCGGCATGCGCGGACAGCCGGCGATGGCCGGCATGGGCAGCCCGCTGGTGCGCGCGCGCCAGCGCGCCCAGGGCGTGATGATGCAGCTGCGGCGCTTGCTCACGCAGCCCACCACGGGCTACGACATGGTCAAGGCACCCCCCGCGTCCGCGGCGCTGGCCCATGCGCTGGCGGCGCACCGCGTCTCGGCCGACAGCTACTACAGCGACGTGGCCACGCTGGTCGAGGACTACAGCCCACAGGCCGTGGTCCGCGTGGCGAGCGCCGTGCGCGAGCGGTCCGTGGAGTTCAAGAAGAAGGCCAGTACCGCCAGCGAGAAGGCCATCATCGAGGTGGTGGCGCTGATGTTCCAGAGCATCCTGAGCGAAGACCGCATCCCGCCCTCGGTGCGCGTGTGGTTTGCACGCCTGCAGGTGCCGGTGCTGCGCGTGGCGCTGGCCGAGCCCGAGTTCTTCAGCAACCTCACGCACCCCGCGCGCCAGCTCATCGACCGCATGGGCGCCTGCGTGCTGGGCTTTGACGCCAGCTCCATCAATGGCAGCGCGCTGGAGGCCGAGATCCGCCGCATCGTGCAGGTGATCGAGCAGTACCCCGAGACCGGCCAGCGCGTGTTCCAGCTGGTGCACGACGAGTTCGAGAAATTCCTCGCCAAATTCCTCACCGAGAAGCAGGGCACCTCGCGCATCGTCAGCGTGGCCCAGCAGGTGGAGCAGCGCGAGACGCTGGCGATCCAGTACACCATCGAACTGCGCGCGCTGCTCAAGGACATGCCGGTGCGCGACGAGATCCGCGAGTTCTTGTTCAAGACATGGGCCGAGGTGCTGGCGATGTCGGCCGTGCGCGACGGGGCCCAGCATGCCAGTACCGCCGCCTTCAAGCGCGCCGCGGCCGACCTGGTGTGGGCGGCGGGTGCCAAGCCCAACCGGGCCGACCGTGCGCTGGTCATCCAGAACCTGCCGGCGCTGCTGCAGAGCCTGCGCCAGGGGCTGGCGCTGATCGGCGTGGCGGGGCCCGAGCAGGATGCACAGATCAAGGGAATCACCGACACGCTGGCCGACGCTTTCCTCTCCAAGACGGCCTCGATCCCGCAGGCGCACATCGATGCCATGGCCAAACGCCTGGCGAACCTGGAGGACTACATCGGCGACGAGGCGCTGGGCGACATGCCGCTGAGTGCGGACAACATCGAGATGCTGCTGGGGATCGACGCCTCGTCCATCCACGTCATCGCCGACAACGGCGCGCCTGTGCAGGACGACATGGTGGCCTGGGCGCAGCAGCTGCCGCTGGGCACCTGGTTCACGCTGGACCACAACGGCGCGTCCACGCAGGTGCAATACGCCTGGCACAGCCAGCGCAAGCAGCTGCACCTGTTTGCCACGCGCGATGGCGGCAGCTACCTCATCCAGCTGCGCCGGCTGGGGGCCTACCTGCAGGCGGGCCTGCTGGTAGCGCAGGAGGAGGAGAGCCTCACGCTGCGCGCCACGCGCGATGCGCTCATCAAGCTGGACGCCAACCCGGAGCGCCTGCTGGGTTGAGCGGTCGCGCAGCGGCCCAACGCGCACAACGGGGGCCGGCTGCGCACAGCCGCGCCGCGGGCCTCAAGCCTCTGGCAGGTCCATTGCGGCGCTAAAGCCATCGCGCGTATTGCGCGGTTTGGCATTGCACGACGGCGCGGCGTTGCGGGGTGCGACCGGTGGCGGACTGCGCGTCGACAGCTGCTATGGATGACATAGCTTTTGCCGCTGGACAGAAGCGCGCCAAGCCCCGTTCTATTCCCATTCATCACCACCCCGCACCACGCGGCGCACCACGTCGGCGGCGAAGCCACGCGTGGCCAGAAAGCGCATCTGGCGCGCACGCTCCTGCGGCGTGTCGGCGGGCTGGTCGCCAAAGCGCTGGCGCCACACGGCCCGGGCGCGCTGCAGTTCGGTGCCCGCCAGCTGGGCGGCGGTGCTGCGCACCAAATCCTCGTCCAGCCCCTTGCGCCGCAGCTCCTGCAGCACGCGCTGGGTGCCGAAGCGCTCCGCGCGGCGGTGCACCACGGACTCGGCCACGCGCTCTGCATTGATGAAGTCGCGCGCCTGCAGCTCGTCCAGCAGCGCTGGCAGATCGTCGCCCTCCTGCACGTGGCGCGCCAGCTTGGCCTGCAGTTCGCTGCGCGAATGCTCGCGCTGGGCAAGCAGGCGCAGCGCACGGCCCTTGAGGGAGAGGGCGGTGAATCCCATGAATGCTATTGAAAAAAGAGCTTCCAGCGCTTGATGGTCAAGCGCTGGAGGCAGATTTCGTTCAAGAACTCCGGTGCGTGGTTACGCTTCGATCTCGCCCGTCTTGTCGGCCTTCTTGCCGCGCGCAGGCTTGTCTTCGGGCAGATCGGCCGCCGGGCTGGCGTGGCCCGTGGGCAGCAGCGCGATGCCCAGACTTTCGCGCACCTTGTTCTCGATCTCCACGGCCAGGCCGGGGTTCTCGCGCAGGAACTCGCGGGCGTTGTCGCGGCCCTGGCCGATTTTCTCGCCGTTGTAGGCATACCAGGCGCCACTCTTTTCCAGGATGCGCGCGTTCACGCCCATGTCGATGATCTCGCCCTCGCGCGAGATGCCCTCGCCGAACAGGATGTCGAACTCGGCCGTCTTGAACGGGGGCGAGACCTTGTTCTTCACCACCTTCACCTTGGTCTCGTTACCAATGGCCTCGTCGCCCTTCTTGATGGTGCCGGTGCGGCGGATGTCCAGGCGTACCGAGGCGTAGAACTTCAGCGCGTTGCCGCCGGTGGTGGTCTCGGGGCTGCCGAACATCACGCCGATCTTCATGCGGATCTGGTTGATGAAGATGACCATGCAGTTGGTCTTCTTGATGGTGGCGGTGAGCTTGCGCAGTGCCTGGCTCATCAGGCGTGCCTGCAGGCCGGGCAGGGCGTCGCCCATCTCGCCCTCGATTTCGGCCTTGGGCGTGAGCGCGGCGACCGAGTCCACCACGATCAGGTCCACGGCGCCCGAGCGCACCAGGCTGTCCACGATCTCCAGCGCCTGCTCGCCCGTGTCCGGCTGGCTGATGAGCAGGTCGGTGAGCTGAACGCCGAGCTTGCTGGCGTACTGCACATCCAGCGCATGCTCGGCATCCACGAAAGCGCACTGGCCGCCTTGCTTCTGCATCTCGGCGATGACCTGAAGCGTGAGCGTGGTCTTGCCCGAGCTTTCCGGTCCGTAGATCTCGATCACGCGGCCGCGCGGCAGGCCGCCCACGCCCAGGGCGATGTCCAGGCCCAGCGAGCCGGTGGAGACCACCTGGATGTCCTCAATGGCCTCGCCCTCGCCCAGGCGCATGATGGTGCCCTTGCCGAACTGCTTTTCGATCTGCGCGAGGGCGGCTTGCAGGGCCTTGGCCTTTTCGCTGTTGACGGCGGTTGCGTTGCCTTTGACGGTGGCGTCCATGGAATGCTCCTTCGGGTCGGGGT
The DNA here is from genome assembly GCA_003755025.1 of Diaphorobacter nitroreducens. Lineage (GTDB taxonomy): Bacteria > Pseudomonadota > Gammaproteobacteria > Burkholderiales > Burkholderiaceae_C > Diaphorobacter > Diaphorobacter nitroreducens. The sequence continues at coordinate 471,367 of RJVL01000002.1, forward strand.
CACGGTGAAATCGTGTGCCTGCCTGGAAACTGTTTCCAATGACAGGCTGGATGCTTGAACAGTAGTTTATGGGCGGTTGATGCGTTATCCAATCAATTTTTGGTCAGTTTGGCTGACAATGTGCGGATGACCGCTCCCCCCAGCCTCGACGACCGCTGGCGCCAGACCCACCTGGGCCGCCTGCTGGGCCATGCCATGCGGCGCTTCGATGCGCGCGTGCTGCAGCTCATGGCGCGCGACGTGCAGGTGCCGCTGGCGCTGTCCAACCTCGCGGCGCGCGACCAGGTGAGCGCCGCGCACATCCACATCACGCGGCATCTGTCGCTGCAGGGGGACCGCCTCACCGACCTGGCCGAGCGCGCGGGCATGGCCAAGCAGTCCATGGCCGCGCTGGTGGAGCAGTGCGCGGCCTGGGGTCTGGTCACGCGCGAGCCCGATCCGCGCGATGCGCGTGCGCGCCTGGTGCGCTTCACGCCCACGGGACTGGCGTGGCTGCAGGCGTTTCGCGCGGCGGTGGCGCAGGCCGAGGGCGAGTTCCGCGCCGAGGTGGGGCAGGACGTGGCCACGGTGGTTGCGCTGGGTCTGGAGGCCTATGCCGGCGGCGAGGGCACGGCGGCCTAGAATTCAGATAGAGCGCAGGCCGGCGCACGACAACCAGGAGAGACACCCCATGCGCATCCTCATCGCCGAAGACGACCAGGTGCTTGCCGACGGGCTGCTGCGCACGCTGCGCGGCTCGGGCGCCGTGGTGGACCATGTGGCCAGCGGCACCGAGGTCGATACCGCGCTCCTGACCAACAACGAGTTCGACCTGCTGATCCTCGACCTGGGTCTGCCCAAGATGCACGGCCTGGAGGTGCTCAAGCGCCTGCGCGGGCGCGGCTCGGCGCTGCCGGTGCTGATCCTCACGGCGGCCGACAGCGTGGACGAGCGCGTGAAGGGCCTGGACCTGGGCGCCGACGACTACATGGCCAAACCGTTCGCGCTGTCGGAGCTGGAGGCGCGCGTGCGCGCACTCACGCGCCGCGGCATGGGCGGCACCAGCAGCGCCATCCGCCACGGGCCCCTGGTGTACGACCAAGCGGGCCGCGTGGCCACCATCGACGGCAAGATGGTGGAGCTGTCCGCGCGCGAGCTGGGCCTGCTGGAGGTGCTGCTGCAGCGCGCCGGCCGCCTGGTGAGCAAGGAGCAGCTGGTGGAGCGCCTGTGCGAGTGGGGCGAGGAGGTGAGCAACAACGCCATCGAGGTCTACATCCACCGCCTGCGCAAGAAGATCGAGCGCGGGCCGATCCGCATCGCCACCGTGCGCGGCCTGGGCTACTGCCTGGAAAAGATCCCCGGCTGACAGCACCCGTGGATGCTCTGTTATTGATAGCTGCTTGCGCTTGATGCATAAGCGCTAGCGGCCAAAAAAGCCCACCACCTTGAAAATCTTCCAGCGCGAGCAGCGCTCCCTCTTCGGCGAAATCCTGGACTGGATGCTCACGCCGCTGCTGCTGCTGTGGCCGGTGAGCCTGGCGCTGACCTGGCTGGTGGCCCAGGGCCTGGCCAACAAGCCCTTCGACCGCGCGCTGGAGTACAACGCCCATGCGTTGGCGCAGCTCGTCACGGTGCACGACGGCAAGGTGCTGTTCAACCTGCCCCAGCCCGCCAGCGAGATCCTGCGTGCCGACGAGTCCGACATCGTCTATTACCAGGTGCTCTCGCCCACGGGCGACTACCTGTCGGGCGAACGCGACCTGCCGCGCCCGCCGCCCGAGGAGCAGGCGTTCTCCGGTGAGGTGCGGCTGCGCGACGCCGAGCTGCGCGGCATCGACATCCGCGTGGCCTACATCTGGGTGCGCGTGCCGCTGCCCGATGCGCCCGCCGCGCTGGTGCAGGTGGCCGAGACACGCGCCAAGCGCAGCGTGCTGGCCACCGAGATCATCAAGGGCGTGATGCTGCCGCAGTTCGTCATCCTGCCGCTGGCGGTGCTGCTGGTCTGGCTGGCGCTGGCGCGCGGCATCAAGCCGCTGCACCAGCTGGAGGAGCGCATCCGAGCGCGCAAGCCCGACGACCTCTCGCCGCTGGACCACAAGGCCGTGCCGATGGAAGTGGCGCCGCTGGTGGATTCGGTGAACGACCTGCTGCGGCGCCTGTCGGAATCCATGGCCACGCAAAAGCGCTTCCTGGCCGACGCCGCGCACCAGCTGAAGACCCCCCTGGCCGGGCTGCGCATGCAGGCCGACCTGGCGCAGCGCGAGGGCACCAGCACCGAGGAGCTCAAGCAGTCGCTCAAGCAGATCGGGCGTTCGTCCATCCGCGCCACGCACACCGTCAACCAGCTGCTGGCGCTGGCGCGGGCCGAGGGCGGCAGCGCCGTGGTGCAGCGCCAGCCGCTGGACCTGGCGCGGCTGGTGATCGAGGTGGTGCGCGACAGCGTGCCGCGCGCCATGGACAAGCACATCGACCTGGGCTACGACGGCGTCGAGCCCGGCACCAATGGCGTGTGGATGGACGGCAACCCCACGCTGCTGAAGGAACTGGTGCGCAACCTGGTGGACAACGCCATCAACTACACCCCGTCCAGCGCGCAGCAGCCCGGCGTGATCACCGCGCGCGTGCTGCCCGACCCGTTCAGCCATGTGCTGCTGCTGCAGGTGGAGGACTCGGGCCCCGGCGTGCCCGAGGCTGAGCGCGAACTGGTCTTCCAGCCCTTCTACCGCGCGCTGGGGACGGACGCCGACGGCTCCGGCCTGGGCCTGCCCATCGTGCGCGAGATCGCGCGCCAGCACGGCGCCGAGGTGGAACTGGAAGACGTGCGCCCCGGCGCGGCCATGCCCGGCGCGCGCTTCAGCGTGCGGTTCGCGGCACGCGAATCGGGGCCATAGCGCTGCCGCTGTCCGATGCTATCGATCAAATAGCTGCTCGCGCTTGATGGGCAAGCGCTGGAGGGCATTTTGAGGTGGATTCAAGCAGCCGGTGCGGCAGTGCCCGCTGCGGGGTCCGCCAGCGCCAGCAGCCAGTCGCGAAAGCGCACCAGCGTGGCCAGCTGCGCACGCGACTCGGGGTAGCACAGCCAGTAGCCCAGGTCGCTCGTGTAGCCGCCGCCGGGCAGCGGCTCGGTGACGGTGCCGGCGGCAATCTCGTCCTGCACCAGGCAGCGCGGCACCAGGGCCAGGCCCATGCCTACCGACACCGCACGGATGATGGTCTGGAACTGGTCGAACTGTGGGCCGGCCAGCGGGTCCAGGCCGTTCACGCCGTGCGCCTCGGCCCAGTGCTGCCAGGCACCGGGCACGCTCACGTGGCGCAGCAGCGTGTGGCGTGCCACGTCCTGCGGGCTGTGCAGGGGCGGCGCGCCGGCCAGCCCGGCGCGCGGGCCGATCAGGGCCACGTCGTTGCCCGTCAGGTAGTGCGCGCGTGCGCCCGGCCAGTGCCCGTCGCCGAACAGGATGGAGCAGTCCAGCTCGGGGTCGGCAAAGTCGTAGCCGTGCACGTAGGGCACGAAGTGCAGCGTGATCTGCGGGTGCTGCGCACGCAGCTGCGGCAGGCGCGGAATCAGCCACTTGGCGGCCAGCGTGGGCAGCACCGACAGGTGCAGCGCGCCGCCCTCGTCGCCGCTGGTGATCAGCTCCAGCGTGGCCGCCTCCAAGCGGGCTAGCAGGGCGCTCACGGCCTTTTCGTAGCGCTCACCGGCGGGTGTGAGCGACAGGCGCTTGCGGCTGCGCTCGAACAGCGGAACGCCCACCCAACGCTCCAGCTCCTGCACCTGCTTGCTCACCGCGCTCTGGGTGAGGTGCAGTGCCTCGGCCGCGCGCGAGATGCCCCCGAAGCGGGCCACGGTACAGAACGCCCGCAGCAGGTGCAGCGGCGGGTGAAGGCGGCGCAGGATCATGGGGTTTGCCGATCAAAACATTCCACAATGGAATGATAACAGGCACAGCTATTGCTTTTCCGTCCACACCCCTTCGTTTATCTTTCGTGCACCATCAAAGGAGTGAGTCCATGCAACGTCGCAAACTGATTGCCGCGCTGGCGGTTACCTCTGTAGTTTCTGGAATGACCTTCGCCCAGGACAACAGCCGTCCCCTGCGCATCGTCGTGCCCTTCCCGCCGGGCGGCGCCACCGACATTGCCGGCCGCTCGCTGCAGGAACCCCTGCAGCGCCTGCTGGGCCAGCCGGTGGTGATCGAGAACAAGGCCGGTGCGGGCGGCTCCATCGGCATGGCCGAGGTGGCGCGCGCCACCGACGGGCTGACCTTCGGCGTGGCCACGTTGTCCACCCACGGCGTGAACCCGGCCGTGCTGGGCAAGCTGCCCTACGACCCCATCAAGGACTTCGTCGGCGTGACCGAGATCGTCAAGGCGCCCGGCATCATCGTGGTCAACCCCAAGGTGCTGCCCGTCAAGGACTTCGCCGACCTCGTGAAGCACCTGAAGGCCCATCCCGGCAAGGTGGAATACGCGACGCCGGGCAACGGCACCATCGGCCACATGTGGGGCGAGCTGTTCAAGAGCGCCACGGGCACCAGCATGGTGCACATCCCCTACCGCGGTGCGGGTCCGGCCACCAACGACGTGCTGGGCGGCCAGGTGCCGGTGTACTTCGACCAGGTGGCCTCGTCGCTGCCGCACGTGAAGGCCGGCAAGCTCAAGGCCTTGGCCGTGTCCTGGCACGAACGCCTGGCCGTGCTGCCCGACGTGCCCACCTATGCCGAGCTGGGCTACAAGCAGGCCAACGATGCGTCGTGGTTCGGCCTGGTGGCGCCCAAATCCACCCCCGCGGCCCAGGTGCAGCGCGTGCAACAGGCCGTGGCCCAGGCCCTCAAGGAGCCGGCGGTGCGCGATCGCCTGGCGGCCCAGGGGCTGTATGCGTCGGGCACCACGCCCGCCGAGTTCTCCGCGCAGATCGCGCGTGAAATTGACAAGATGAAACAGGTGGCAGCCTATGCCAAGATCAAACTGGATTGATTTCCACGGAGTGTGCCTATGCAAGCAGTGCTGAAACTGATCCACAGCCAGTACCTGCAGGCCGAGCCCGGCGCAGCCGGCGCCCCTGCGGCGCCGCCCGCTGCGTCACCCGCACGCATGGTCTCCCGCATCGCGGGGCGCACGCCCCTGGTGCTGGATTCGCCGCACAGCGGCACCGTCTACCCCGCCGACTTCCGCGCTGCGCTGGACCTGCCCGTGCTGCGCCGTGCGGAAGACACCCACGTCGAAAAGCTCTACGCTTTCGCGCCCGGGCTGGGCGTGGGCTGGGTGGAGGCGCACTTCCCGCGCATCTACCTGGACGCCAACCGCGACACCACCGAACTGGACGCCACCCTGCTGGACGCGCCCTGGCCCGACCCGGTCACCACCGACCCCGTGGTGCTGCAGAAGGTGCGCCTGGGCAAGGGGCTGATCTGGAAGTTCACCGACGAGGGCGAGCCCATCTACGACCGCCCGCTGGGCGTGGACGAGGTGCGTGCACGCATCGATCGCTGCTGGCGGCCCTACCACGCGGCGGTGGCGGCCGAGATCGACGCCGCCCACGCGCGCCATGGCTACAGTATCCACCTCAACTGCCACTCCATGCCCGCCGTGGCCGCCAGCCACGCCACGCTCTACCCGGGCCTGCACCATGCCGACTTCGTGGTGGGCGACCGCGACGGGGCCACCGCCAGCCCGGCGCTGTCGCAGCAGATCTGCGCGTTCCTGCGCGAGCGCGGCTACAGCGTGGACTACAACCATCCCTACAAGGGTGTGGAACTGGTGCGCCGCTACGGCAACCCCGCGCAGCACCGCCACAGCATCCAGGTGGAGATCAACCGCAAGCTCTACATGGACGAGCAGACGCTGGACATCCTGCCGGCAGGGTTCGACCGGCTGCGCGCCGACCTGCGCGCGCTGGTGGAGTCTCTGCTGGCGACCGACCCGCGCGGCTGACCGCTGGCGGCGGCATTCAGGCGGCGGCCTCGGCCGCGAAGGGGCCCGCGGCTGTACCGAGGTTCCCAACGCAAGGCCCGTTCCCATGGACGGGCCTTTGTCATTCCACGCGCTTGTGCAGGCCAGTAGCGATAAAAAACATAGCTGCTGGCGCTTACCAGGCAAGGGTGAATGCGGGATTTCTTCCCTACAGCCACCGGGCGCCCCCGCGGTGTGCGCCGGCAGTGCATTCCGCATTGGAATGAGATGTATCGCAATGCTCATTGGTCAGCGGCCCGCGGGGTTCCCAGAATGGTTTGTTACCAAAGACCAACCTTGAGGGAGCATTGCATGCAGCGTAGAGACATCCTGACATTGGCGGCCGCTGGCGCCATCCCCGGCCTGGCGAGTGCCCAGGCCTCCAGCAGCACCCTGCGGCTGGTCGTCCCCTTCCCGCAGGGCGGCGCCACCGACATCACGGCACGCGTGCTGGCCGCGCCGCTGTCGCGCATCCTCGGCATGCCCGTGAAGGTGGACAACCTGCCCGGCGCGGGCGGCGCCACCGGCATGCAGGCGGTGGCCAAGGCCGCGGCCGACGGGATGACGCTGGGCGTAGCCACGCTCTCCACGCATGGCGTGAACCCCGCCGTGTACAAGAAGCTGCCCTATGACGCGATCAAGGACTTCGCGGCGGTGACCGAGATCGTCAAGGCCCCGGGCGTGCTGGTGGTGCACCCCAGCGTGCCGGCGCAAAACTTCGAGCAGTTCATCAAGCTGCTCAAGAGCCAGCCGGGCAAGATCACCTATGCCACGCCCGGTGCGGGCACCATCGGCCACATGTGGGCCGAGTTGCTGCAAAGCACCACCGGCACGTCCATGAAGCACGTGCCCTTCCGCGGCGCGGCGCCCGCCGTGGCCGACCTGCTGGAGGGCAAGGTGCAGGTGTACTGCGACCAGGTGGCGTCGTCGCTGCCTCATATCCAGGCCGGCAAGCTGCGCGCGCTGGCCGTGTCGTGGAATCAGCGCCTGGCCGTGCTGCCCAAGGTGCCTACCTATGCTGAGCTGAGCCTGTTCACCAACAACGATCCGTCGTGGTTCGGTCTGGTGGCACCCGCCGGCACGCCCGCCGTCGTGGTCCGCGCGCGCCGCAATGCCGTCGCACAGGCGCTGGAGGAGCCCGCCGTGCGCAAGGCGCTGGCCGACCACGGGCTGTTCCCCTCGGGCTCGCTGCCCGCGGAATTCGGGGCACAGATCCAGAAGGAAGTGGACAAGATGCGGCGCGTGAGCCGCTTTGCGCAGATCAGCTTGGACGCGGGCTGACGGCTGACGGCGGGCCGGCAGCGGCGCTGCCGGTGCGAAGGCCGCCATCCATCAAGACTGCCGCGCGCCATGCCGCGCAGGCCACCGCGGTCGGCAAACCGCGCCGGCGGCGTGCCAGGGATCAGGCGCAGGGGCGCAGCGTCTTGCCCGCCAGCGCCGGCTGCAGCGTGGTGTCCAGGCGTGTGCGCAGCGTGTCGTTCACGGCCGGCAGGCGCAGCATGAAGCCGGGCGCGTCGGCGCGCTCCTGCACCACGCGCGCGGTGCGCACGCCCTGGTTGGCCAGCAGGGCCATGCCGCGCTGCGCGGCCTCCTCGGTGGAAAAGCGTCCCAGCGACAGCCCCGGCTCCAGTGCCGCGCCGGGCCGGTCGTAGGGGATCTTGAGCGTGCGCAGCTCGGCGCGCTTCTTGGCCACCGCCTCTTCGTCGGGAAAGCGCCCCATGTACACCATCCAGCGGCCCGTGATCGGCGTGGGCTCCAGGGTCCAGCTGCCCTCGGGCAAGGCGGCCGCCGCCTGGCGCAGCGCGTCGGCCTGGCGCGCGTCGAACACGCCCGCCTGCAGGCAGGCCGGGGGCTCCGCGGGCGCGGCGGCGGTTGCGGGGGACGACGCCGCCCCGCTGGTGGCGGGTGCGGAGGCCGGCGCGGAAGACGCCGGGCCCGCCGGTGCCGCGGACGACGCGGCCCCCTTGCCGCCCTGGGGCAGCAGGCGCAGGTTCTGCGGGGCGATCTGCTGCTCCATGCGCTGCGGCTCGGACTCATCCACCGGCGCCAGGCCCCAGCCGCGCAGCAGCCCTTGCGACCAGGCGTAGTAGCCGGCGTTGGCCAGTAGCAGAAGCACGACGGCAAGGCGCAGCATGGCTCAGTCCTTCAGGGTGCGGGGGCGCGCAAAAAGCGCGGGGAACGCGGCGTGGCGGTCATTGCGGGCGCACGCTGATCTCGGCGCTGGTGACGGGCTGCATGCCGCGCGCGGTGTGCACCAGCAGGGTGCCGTCCTCGGTCACGCCGTGGGCCGTGCCCTGCGTGCCGTCGCTCAGCGTGACGGCGCGCCCGGCCAGCAGGTCGCGCTGTGCAAAGCGCGCCTGGAACGGGGCGAAGCCATGCTCGGCAAAACCCAGCAGTGCATGCACCAGCGGCGGCGCGATGCGCTGCAGCGCGCTGGCCGCGGTGAGCGTGGTGTCCACCTCGCGCAGGCACGCGGGGGGCGTGCGCAGCCCGTCGGCCAGCACGGGCAAAACGTTCAGCCCGATGCCCACCACCACGTAGCGGCTCTGGCCCGCCACCAGCGGCGGCACGGCCGCGCCGGGCGCGGTCAGGGTGGCCGTCTCCACCAGAATGCCGCCGAGTTTGCGCCCATCCTGGAGCCACAGGTCGTTGGGCCACTTGAGCAGGATGCGCGGGTGCCCGCTGCCTTCGGGGGGCAGGACGGGCTGCAGCGCCTGCGCCACGCTCACGCCCACGGCCAGCGACAGGCCCGACCAGTCGTGCGGCGCCAGCGGCAGGCCCAGCGAAAACGTGAGCGCGGGCACCACGCCGGTGTCGCGGTAGGTGGCGGCGCTGTGCCAGTCGCGCCCCAGGCGGCCGCGGCCGGCGGTCTGCTCCTCCGTCACCAGCAGCGTGGGCTCCAGCCGGCCGTCGCGCGCGCGGCGCATGAGCTCGCTGTTGGTGGAGTCGATGCTGGGCAAGACCTCTACGGTGAAGCCGGGCAGCAGCGGCGCAATCGCCTCCCACAGGGCCTCGGCCGGCCAGCGCACGGGGGTGGCGGCGGGGCTCACCGCTGGGCGCTCCTGCGGCCCTGGCGGGGTTTCGCGGATTTGGCGGGCTTGCCGGCTTTGCCGCTGCCTTTGGCTTCCTTGGCCTTGCGGGTCTTTGGGGCCTTCCCGGCTTTTTCGGTGGGAGGTTGGGGCGCCAGGCCCGGCGGCGCCCAGCCGCGCTTGGGCGCCAGCAGGGTGCCGCGGCAATTCTTGCTGCCGCACCAGCAGGGGTATTCGGCCTTCAGCTTGGGCGTGTAGCGCTCTTCGATGATCAGGCCGTAGTCGTAGTTCAGTTCCTCGCCCGCGCGGATGTTGCGCAGCGCGGTGATGAAGATGCGGCCGCCCTGCTCGTCGGCAAAGCAGTTGGGGTCGCAGCTGTGGTTGATCCAGCGCGAGGAATTGCCGCCGAACTTTGCGTCGATCACACGGTCTTCATCCACGTGGAAGTAGAAGGTGTGGTTGGGCTGCGCGGGGTCGTGCGGGTGGCGGTCCTGGGCTTCCTGCCAGCTGATGACCTCGCCCCTGTATTCGACGAGGACCTCGCCCTCGGCAATGTCCTGCACGGCGAACACACCCTTGCCATGCACGCCCGAGCGCCGGGTCTGGATGCGCCGACCGGCGGCGGGCGTGGGGGCGGCGGTGGAAGCGGTGCGGGGCATGGGGAAACTCTGTTACTTTGAATGTGTGCACACATGCGTGCGCGTGCGCGCGTGTGAGGCGGATTGTAGAAGCGCCAGCAGGGCGCGGTATGGCGTAAGAGACCCACAAAATGACCAAAACACTGGTAATTGCAGAAAAGCCCTCGGTGGCGCAGGACATCGTGCGCGCCCTCACGCCGGTTGCCGGCAAGTTCGAGAAGCACGAGGACCATTTCGAGAATGAGCGCTACGTGGTCACCAGCGCCGTGGGCCACCTGGTGGAGATCCAGGCGCCCGAGGAATTCGACGTCAAGCGCGGCAAGTGGAGCTTTACCCACCTGCCGGTGATCCCGCCGTATTTCGACCTGAAGCCCGTGGACAAGACCAAGAGCCGCCTGAACGCGGTGGTCAAGCAGGCCAGGCGCAAGGACGTGACCGAACTGGTCAACGCCTGTGACGCGGGCCGCGAGGGGGAGTTGATCTTCCGCCTGATCGAGCAGTACGCCGGTGGCGCCAAGGGGACGTTGGCCAAACCCGTCCGCCGCCTGTGGCTGCAGAGCATGACGCCCCAAGCCATCCGCGACGGCTTCGAGAACCTGCGCAGCGACCAGCAGATGCAGGGCCTGGCCAGCGCCGCGCGCAGCCGCTCCGAGGCCGACTGGCTGGTGGGCATCAACGGCACGCGCGCCATGACGGCCTTCAACTCGCGCGACGGCGGGTTCTTTTTGACCACCGTGGGCCGCGTGCAGACGCCCACGCTGTCGCTGGTGGTGGAGCGCGAGGAAAAAATCCGCAAGTTCGTCAGCCGCGACTACTGGGAAATCCACGCGGGCTTTCATGCCGAAGCCGGCGAATACCTGGGCAAGTGGTTCGACCCCAAGTGGAAGAAGAGCGACGACCCCGAGGCCCGCGCCGACCGCGTCTGGTCGCACCACCAGGCCAAGGACATCGCCGACGCCGTGCGCGGCAAGGCCGCCACCGTCACCGAGGAAAGCAAGCCCACCACCCAGGCATCGCCGCTGCTGTTCGACCTGACCAGCCTGCAGCGCGAGGCCAATGGCAAGTTCGGCTTCTCCGCCAAGACCACGCTGGCGCTGGCGCAAAGCCTGTACGAGCGCCACAAGGCGCTGACCTACCCGCGTACCGACTCGCGCGCGCTGCCCGAGGACTACCTGCCCGTGGCCAGGCAGACCTTCGGCATGCTGGCTGGCAGCGGCATGCGCCACCTGGCGCCGTTCGCGCAGCAGGCGCTGGACGACGGCTACGTGCGCCCGTCCAAGCGCATCTTCGACAACAGCAAGGTGAGCGACCACTTTGCCATCATCCCCACCACGCAGGCCCCCAGCGGCCTGTCCGAGGCTGAGCAAAAGCTCTACGACCTGGTGGTGCGCCGCTTCATGGCGGTGTTCTTCCCCAGTGCCGAATACCAAGTCACCACCCGCATCAGCCAGGTGGTGGGCCATTCGTTCAAGACCGAGGGCAAGGTGCTGGTCAAGCCCGGCTGGCTGGCCATCTACGGCAAGGAGGCCGCCAACGAGGTCGAAGACGGCAAGGCCGGCGACAAGGGCCAGCCGCTGGTGCCCGTCAAGCCCGGCGAGATGACCCACACCGAGTTCGCCGAGGCCAAGGGCCTGAAAACCAAGCCGCCCGCGCGCTACTCCGAAGCCACGCTGCTGGGTGCCATGGAAAGCGCCGGCAAGCAGATCGACGACGACGAACTGCGCGAAGCCATGCAGGAGAAGGGCCTGGGCACGCCGGCCACGCGCGCGGCCATCATCGAAGGCCTACTGACCGAAAAATACATGCTGCGCGAGGGCCGCGAGCTGATCCCCACGGCCAAGGCCTTCCAGCTCATGACGCTGCTGCGCGGCCTGGATGTGCAGGAGCTGTGCCGCGCCGACCTGACGGGCGAATGGGAATTCAAACTCGCGCAAATGGAAAAGGGCCAGCTGAGCCGCGAAGCCTTCATGCAGCAGATCCAGGCCATGACCGAGAAGCTGGTCAAGAAGGCCAAGGAATACGACCGCGACACCATCCCCGGCGACTACGCCACCCTGTCCACGCCGTGCCCCAACTGCGGCGGCGTGGTGAAGGAGAACTACCGCCGCTACGCCTGCACGGGCGCGAACGGCGCGGGCGAGGGCTGCGGCTTCTCGTTCACCAAGTCGCCCGCGGGCCGCACGTTTGAAACCGCCGAGGCCGAGCAGCTATTGCGCGACCGCCGCATCGGCCCGCTGGAGGGCTTCCGCTCCAAGGCCGGCTGGCCCTTCGTGGCCGAAGTCACCATCGCCCGCGACGAAGAGGCGGGCAACTACAAGCTCGAATTCGACTTTGGCGACGACAAAAACGCCGAGGAATCGGGCGAGATCGTGGACTTTGCCGGCCAGGAAAGCTTAGGTGCCTGCCCCAGCTGCGGCGCCCCCGTGTATGAACACGGCAGCAACTACGTGTGCAGCAAATCGGTGCCCACCGCCCAGCAGCCCACGCCGTCGTGCACCTTCAAGAGCGGCAAGGTCATCCTGCAGCAGCCCGTGGAGCGCGCGCAGATGCAAAAGCTGCTGGCCACCGGCAAGACCGACCTGCTGGACAAGTTCGTCAGCATGCGCACGCGCCGCGCGTTCAAGGCCTTCCTGGCCTGGGACAAAGAGGCGGGCAAGGTCAACTTCGAGTTCGAGCAGCGCGAATCCAAATACCCGCCGCGCAAGACGGCTGCTGCAAAAACAGGAGCTGCCAGCGCAAGCGGGACGGGCGCTGGAGCCGTAAAAGCCTCTAAACCCGCCACCAAGGCCGCCGCCAAGAAGGCCGCCGCCAAAACCACGGCCGCCAAGACCCCGCGCAAGGCCAGCACCGCCGCCGGCAAGGCGCCCAGCGCCCAACTGGCCGCCGTGATTGGCACTGAACCCGTGGCGCGCCCCGAGGCCGTCAAGAAGATGTGGGACTACATCAAGGCCCACAACCTGCAGGACCCGCAGGACAAGCGCACCATCGTCGCCGACGACAAACTGCGCGCCGTCTTCGGCAAGGACCGCATCGGCATGTTCGAGCTGGCCGGCATCCTGGGCCAGCACCTGGCCTGACGCCATGCTGAGCCGCGGCGAGCGCATCTTCTGGGGCGGCCTGGCCGCCGCCGTCATTGCCGGCGCCGCCGCCGCGTGGTGGACGGCCGACCAGTGGACGCCCCACGCCGCCCCCTGGGCCGCGCAGATGTGGCGCAAGATCACCCGCCCCGGCCCCGACACCCTGCCGCGCGACAAGGCCGGCCGGCCCGCGCCCGCCGTACAGGGCGCGGCCGGTGCCGCGTCGGCGCCCCTGGCGCAGCCGCGCAAATGCCAGCAACCCGACGGCCGCGTGATCTACACCGACCAGCCGTGCCCGCGGGGCAGCCGGGAGCAGACGGTGGACGGGGCGGTCACGTCCCTGCCGGCGCGCTGAGCGGGCATTGCGGCGGCGCCGGGGGCCGTGGTGCTCCCCTGATGCGCTTGGTGCAGCGCCGTGACTGCAGGGCATTGACGCCCTGAATTCATGTTGCTCCTGTTTCGATAGCTATTAGCGCTTACTGCATAAGCGCTAGGGGCTGTTTTCGTCTTAAGCCGCGCACCGCGTCCCCATCCAGCCGGATGCCGCGGGCTCGGGTTTTCGTCAGTTTGGAATCAGCTTCGCCGCCTATAAGGTTTCAATCCGAAACAAATGGGATGGGCGGGGGAGGAATGGCGACGTTGATACCCGCACTTGGCTCATGCGCGGGGCGCATGCAGTCGGGTGAACGCAGGCTGGCCGAGCGGCTAGCGAAAGTTTGAGAAGACGACTGCCGGCTGGTAGGGCATGCCGATAGGCCCCAAGCAGACCTTCACCGAATTCGTGGTAGTGCCTCGCGCTTAATTCAACGTTTCAGCGTCACTGAATAAAAGGGAGGAATGCAATGCGTGTGCATCGGCTAAGTTTTAGGCGGTCTAAATTTCTACAACGCTCAGAAATATGCGGTGCTGTATGCCCGCGCATGTGTTCGGCACGCCTTCGACTGCGTTTGTACGATTACCTAATCCTGGTTAGCCCACCGAAATGCCGAGCCTCACGCTTATAAGGCGACTTCCCCCAAAGCTATCAGCGTGGCTGTTCTACAGAGGCTATCCAGTCGCGCTTCTGATCCGATTTTTACTGGGCAATATATACGGAGTTCTGCTGTTATCGGTTGCCATCTACATCTATCGGTTATATTTTTCGAACTCACAACCTCTCTCTTTTGCAGAGATGGCTGTTTGGTTTGATGATCTGTCGGCAGAAACAAAGACTGGGCTTCTCGCAGCATCTCTCACCATTATTGGGTTTATGTTCGCTTTTCAGACCGCAACCGAAAACTGGAAGAACGAAGCTCTCGCAAACATAAAAATCCACGTCGCCACAGAGATTGAAGGATTTTTTGCAGAGGCGTCGCATCTCACATCAAATGCCGAGATATACGCAAACACCCTCGTAAACACCATCAAAAAAATACAGAGTAGCAAAGATCAATCGGACATCAATTTCGCAGTTCAATGGGCTATCGATCGCTTGCCTGCCTTCATGGCGGCAAGAGAGCGGCTATCTGCTATGTCTATCGAGATTCACCGATTGTCCGGGAAGCACTTTTCAATACTCGCCACAGTGCCGGGCGCGATCGATTCGATGGAAGACTGCGCCGCGTCATTTGAGCAAATAACTAAGCATATGTGGTTTAGGCTTCCCTCTGTGCCAGCAGATCATCCTAACCCAGTGGGAATTTTCTTCTCACAGGTCAACGTTGCGGAATGCTCGGATTTTGTCCGTTGCTGCGGCGAAAATTTTGGTCGCATAAATGGCTTATCCGGTGGTGTAAGAGGTGCTCTTCTCGCCCCCGTAATTGGTATGCGCGTGGGAACCTGGTCAAGCCTACTTGGCAAGAAAGATCAATTTGTCGCAGCCCTCAATAAAGTCAAGAAGGAAGATTTGAAGAATGGCTAACCCATCATTCCAGCGGACCGCCTTCGGCGTCCGCTGAATTTCAACGTTAGGTCACGCAGCTGATAATCAGTGGCGCATCTTTTGTACCGCAGCTATACATCAGCTCGCGATAATGTTGAAAAAGTCGAAACATAAAATCTCCTTATGACACAACACAACAACAAGCCTTTCAGCAGCAACGACGCCGGGAAGCTCTTTGTCTTCGCGTTGCTCGTACTTCCGCCGAGCTTTTTTTTGGTCGGAATCGTTCCTGTTCTGTTCTTGCTATTTGGCGCTCTTATGTTCCGAAAGTCAGAAAACTTTGGCCATATCGAAATTGCTGCACGCAATTACCGGATTTTTTGCATTCTGGTGTTTCTCGGGCTGATGGGCGTTGCTGGTTACTTTTTTCTTGAGTACCTCGGAGCAGACCGTGATTCTTGGGAGCGCAAATACCTCCTTCGCGACGCGGCCGCATGCGCCGCAAGCAGCTTGATACCCCTCTTCTACATTGCCGCCATGCAAGTGCTATTCCTAAAGCCCATGCGTGCAAATGAAGATTGGCTGACACAAAAGGTCTCAGCAGTTGGTAGAAAATCGACATCAGGCAACACAGGAGATATTGACATCATCAAAGGCGAGAGGTTGCGGTCGTTTTCGGTTGCGGACGAACTCCTCAAATGGGCAAAGCTTAAGGAAGATGGCCATATTAGTGAGCAGGAGTTTGCAGAAGCAAGGCGAAAGCTGATGGAACGCAACTGAGTTTTAGCACCCAGCAACATTGAAAAAGCGATACCTCTCAAGCCGCTCACTCTAAGTGGTTGATTTACAATGAATTTTTCTGAGCGACTTTCGGGCGATTTGTGGCCTTGGCCCGATTATTTTGCTAACCCTTCAGTCAAACGGACTGGCCTTCGGCCAGCCGCTTACTTTGGCCGTTGGGCATAACCATGACGATTCAGCAAATTCCCAATGTCCGAGTTTGGTTGCAAGGCCGGGACTACGTCGAATCTGCCGAAATCCTGCTGGACTACAACCGCGTCCAACCTGCCGCCGTTGTGGCCGGCTTGGCCATCGAGATATTCATTAAGTCATTCCTCGCTACCCGCCATGCAACGGGTCATGCCACAACCGAGCGCGGCCATAGCGGGACCGCTATGTTCCACAAGCTGCCCGCCACACTGCAAGATGAGTTGCTGGTTTGCTCAAGCGAAGTTGATACCGCAGTGGATTTCGTCGCTGAACTGACAAAGCATGACGGTGCCTTCGTCTCGGGACGATATTGGTACGAACCCACGGCATCTAAAGTGCTCAGCTCGGATACCGTTTATTTCGCGCGGCATCTCTGCGAAACAGTGTTCCTCTTGGGCCAGAAACGCAGTGCTTAGTTGCGAGCAGCGATGCCCAACCCGTCATTCCAGCGGACCGCCTACGGCGGCCGCTGAATTCAAACGTTAGGTTTCAGAATCACTTCTTTGCGACCATGAAAGGGCCGTACATGAATACCAGGATGTTGGCCACTTCATTGGTCCTAAGTGGGGCCTTGGTTGGATGCGGAAAGGAACCTGCCAAGCCGATAGAAGTGAAGCTTGATCCGCTCAGTAGCTTCAAGGTCATCGCAGAAGAGTGCCAAGGCGCATTCAACGCAAGCGATAACGTGGTGCCTGGAAAGACCGGTGGTTTTGTCCGGATTGAGATTACGCCAGGCCCTATGAGCTTTGACGTCAAAAAGACAGACTCGCTTGTCTCTCCCTACACGGCATACATAGACCTGACCTTCGCAGAGAAGGCGCTTGCAGCCCCTACCGAAGAAGCTGCGCGAGCTTGGGATGGCGTTGCAATTGTCACAATGCAACATTGGCGGCTGCTGTATGCCCTGCAGGACGGCAAGTGGAAGCTTCAAGAAGAGCTTTACTCATTTGCTGTGCCCAGCGCAGGAATCACCGAGCAGGCTCCTACAAAGATGAGCGCGGGGGCAATTTCAAAAAGAGTGCCTTCCGCTATGTCATGTACGCCGAGCCAAGGGTGAAACCTTACCAGTCGCTCGGGCCGACTCGCGTCGGCAGGCCGCCGCTCGCGGCTCAGCTTCAACGTTAGGGTTAGGCATACGACTCGTCCCACGATCATCGGCTGCAAGTAGGGGTCGTTGATACCTCCTTGTAGCTTTCCTGCGGCCCAGCGCTTCGCCCGCTACTATCTGTGCCCGCGGCGCATGTGCCGCGCGCCTGTCCTCCAGGTGCCCACCAAAGCATTTCACCAAGGAGACCCACACCCCATGTTCAGCCACGTCATGCTGGGAGCCAGCAACCCCGACCAATCCAAGCAGTTCTACGACGCCTTTCTGGGCGCCCTGGGTTGCAAGCCTGGCTTTACCGACCCCAAGGGCCGCACCTTCTGGCGCCACGCGGGCAACACCTTTGCCATCTCCGCGCCCATCAATGGCGAGCCGGCCTGCTTTGGTAACGGCGCCACGACGGGCTTTGCGGCCGAGTCGCCCGAGCAGGTGGATGCGGCGCACGCGGCAGGCGTGGCCAGCGGCGGCGTGACGTGTGAAGACCCGCCGGGCTGGCGCGAGCATGCGCCGGGCGGGCGGCTGTACCTGGCCTACCTGCGCGACCCGGCCGGCAACAAGCTGTGCGTGCTGCACCGCCCGCCCAAGGAAGCCAAGGCCGCCTGACGGCGCGTTTCACTAGGATTTATGCATGCTTTTGTCTGAACAATGGGTGCTGGTCACGGGCGGCGCCCGGGGCCTGGGCCAGGCCATCACACGCGCCGTGGCGCGCGAGGGCGCGGGCGTGGTCATCAACTACCACCGCAGCGATGCCGCCGCGCAGGCGCTGGCCGACGAGCTGGGTCCGCGCGCCATCGCGCTGCAGGCCGACGTGACTGACGCTGCCGCCGTGCAGCGCCTGTTTGCCACTGCGCGCGAGCGCACGGGCGCCCCCATCAGCGCCGTGGTGAACAACGCGCTGGCGCAGTTCTCGTTCGACGGCGACGCGCGCCCCAAGCTGGGCGAGATCACCTGGGAGCGCTTCAGCCAGCAGATCGAGGGCGCGGTCAAGGGCGCGCTCAACACCATGCAGGCAGCGCTGCCCGCCATGCGCGCGCAGGGCTTCGGGCGTGTCGTGAACGTGGGCACCAACCTGTTCCAGAACCCGGTGGTGCCGTACCACGACTACACGGCGGCCAAGGCCGCGCTGCTGTCGCTCACGCGCACGGCGGCGCACGACCTGGGGCCGGATGGGATCACGGTGAACATGGTGTCGGGCGGGTTGCTGCGTACCACCGACGCCAGCAGCGCCACGCCCGAGGCGGTGTTCGACCTGATCGCCAGCATGACCCCGCTGCGCCGCGTGACCACGCCGGCCGAGTTTGCCGACGCGGTGCTGTTCTTCCTCTCGCCGTGGGGCCGCGCCGTGACGGGGCAGAACCTGGTGGTGGACTGCGGCCTCGTCAAGGATTGAAAAAGGAGTTGCCCATGGCATGGACCCACCCCATCACGGCCAAATGGCCGGCCGCGCACCCCGACCGGCTGCAGCTGTATTCGCTGCCCACGCCCAATGGCGTGAAGGTGTCGATCCTGCTGGAAGAGACGGGGCTGCCGTACGAGCCGCACCTGGTGAGCTTCGAGACCAACGACCAGCTCTCGCCCGAGTTCCTCGCGCTCAACCCCAACAACAAGATCCCCGCCATCCTCGACCCCAACGGCCCCGGCGGCCAACCGCTGGCGCTGTTTGAGTCCGGCGCCATCCTGGTCTACCTGGCCGAGAAGACCGGGCGCTTTCTGCCGCAGGATGCCGCCGCGCGCTACGAGACGCTGCAGTGGCTGATGTGGCAGATGGGTGGCGTGGGGCCGATGTTTGGGCAGCTCGGGTTCTTCCACAAGTTCGCGGGCAAGGACTACGAGGACAAGCGCCCGCGCGACCGCTACGTGGCCGAGTCCAAGCGCCTGCTGGGCGTGCTGGAGCAGCGCTTGACGGGCCGCGACTGGATCATGGGCAGCGACTACACCATCGCCGACATCGCCGTGTTCCCCTGGGTGCGCAACCTCGTGGGCTTCTACGGCGCGGGCGATCTGGTGGGCTTTGACGCCTTCCCGCAGGTGCAGCGCGTGCTGGCGGCCTTCGTGGCACGCCCCGCCGTGCAGCGGGGGTTGGAGATTCCGGCACGGGGCTAACCCGGCGCGGGGCTGACCCGCCCGAGGCTCACCCCACCCAGGGCGCACGCGTGGCGCGGCGAGCCCTCACGCATCCGGCCCGGCGCGGCACAAGCGCACGCACCAGGGTGGGCGTGCGCCGCGCCCCGGCCAGCGCGCCGGTTCATGGTCAAAAACGGCTCTAGCGCTTATGTAGCAAGCGCAAGCAGCTATGCTTTTGATACTTCCACCAGCGCATCCACCACCACGGCGCCCTGGCCTGCGGCGCCCACCATCACCGGGTTCAGGTCCAGCGATGCAATGGCGCCGCCGGCACCCGCGATCACCTGGCCCACGGCCACGGCGATGCGCGACAGGGCGGCCACGTCCAGCGGCGGCTCGCCGCGCACGCCATCCAGCAGCGGGGCGATGCGCAGCGTGCGCAGCGCGGCCTGCACGTCAGCCTCGGAGAACGGGGGCAGCAGGACGGCGCAGTCCTTGAGCGCCTCCACGTACTTGCCGCCGTCGCCCACCACCACCACGGGGCCAAAGATCGGGTCCTTGCGCGCGCCCACCATGAACTCGTGCTGGCCCTTGCGCGTGGCCGCCACGATCACCCCGTCGCGCTGCACGCCCATCGCGTCCATCTTGGCCCAGAAGCGCTCGAACAGCTCGGCCGCCTGCTCGCGCGTCTGCACGTTGAGGGCCACCAGCCCGTGCTCGGACTTGTGCGGCACCTCGGCCGAGCAGGCCTTCACGACCGCGGGCGCGCCGATGGCGTCAAACGCTGCGCGCGCCTCGTCGGCGGTGCGGCACAGGTGCATGGGCACCGTGGGCACGCCGTGGCGCGCCAGCAGGCCCAGGCTGTCCACCTCGTTCAGAAAGCCCTGTGCGCCGGCAGGCACCTGCACGTGGGGCAATGCGGGCCACGTGGCGCGCGGCTGGCGCATCCGTTCCGTGTGGCCGGCCACCTGGGCCAGCACGGCGATGGCCTCGCCCTCGTTGGGGAAGGTGGCGATGCCGTGCGCGCGAAAGGGCGCCGCCACGCTCTCTTGCCACGCGGCCACGGCCACGGGCTTGCCCGTCGCGGCCTCGAAGGCCGCGGCGTCGCGGGCGAACCGGTCCACGTCGTAGCCCGCGCCGGCCACGGGAATGTTCAGGAAGAACAGGTCCGCCGCCGGGTCCTGCGCCACGGCGGGCAGCACGTCGCCGAACAGGCCGCTGTTGGACAGCAGCGCGGCGGTGACGTCGATGGGGTTGCTGGCGGTGGCAAAGCCCGGCAGCTTGGAGGCCACGTCGGCCTGCGTGGCGGGGCTCAGCTCCGCCAGGGACAGGCCCATGTCTTCGGCGGCGTCGGCGCCCATCACGCAGCTGGCGCCGGAATTGCTGATCACCACCAGGCGGCGGCCCTCGGGGCGCCAGCCCTTCAGGTAGGCGTGCGCGGCGCGTGCCTGCTCATGCGGGTCGCGCACGCGCCAGATACCGTGGTGCTTGAAGAACGCGTCCACCGTGCGGTCCTCGTTGGCCAGCGCGCCCGTGTGGGACGACGCGGCCTTTTGCCCGCTGGCCGACCGCCCGGCCTTCACCGCGACGATGGGCAGGTCGCGCTCGCGCGCATAGGCGGCGGTGGCGGCCAGCATCTCGGGGTGGGCGATGTTCTCCAGGTACAGCAGCAGCAGTTGCACATCGGGGTCGTGCGCCACGGCCCAGGCCATCTCGGACGCGGTCACGTCGGCCTCGTTGCCCGTGGCATGCACATGGCGCACGCCCAGGCCGCGCCCGCGCAGCAGGCCGTAGGCCATGGCGCTCATGCCGCCGCTCTGGCTCACGATGCCCACCGGGCCGTCCATGGGCGGCACCTCGATGAACATGGTGGAAAAGCCCGCGATGGCGCCCGTGCCGAAGTTGGCCAGGCCCTGCGTGTTGGGGCCGTACAGGCGCATGCCGGCGGCGCGCGCGGTGGCCACCATGTGGTCCTGCAGCTCGCGCCCGGCGGGGCCCGTCTCGCCAAAGCCCGAGGCGATCACCACGGCGGACTTCACGCCGCGCGCGGCGCATTCCTCCACCGCGGCGACGGTCTTGTCGCCGCCCACGGCGATCAGCGCCAGGTCGGGCACCTCGGGCAGCGCGGCCAGGCCGGCGTAGCTCTTGTGGCCCTGCACTTCCTCGCGCGCCGGGTTGATGGGATAGATGGTGCCCCGGTAGCCGTGGCGCTGCATGTAGTGGATGGGCCGGCCACCGATCTTGTGGATGTTCTCGGAGGCGCCAACGATGGCGACCGAGCGGGGGTTGAGTGCGGAGGTGAGAAGGTCAGACATGATGGGTTGCGAGACGTTGGGCGTTCAGTCGCCCCGCCGCTGGCAGGGCCGTGGAATGGAATGGCAGGGACAGGGGCGCGGCGCAGGCAGCCAGCACACGCCAGCTCGGCGGCAACCCGCCCGGGGCCTGAAGCCGGCCGCGCCGCCACCGCAGCGCCCAGCGGGGCGAGCGTGTAGCGCGCGGCGCGGCCATTCAGCGGGCCTCAGTCAATCTTTGCGCCGGAGGCCTTGACCACCTTGCCCCACTTGTCCACCTCGGCCTGCAGGAAGCCGGCGTAGGCGGTGGGCGTGCTCCAGGCGGCGGCAAAGCCCTGGGCCTCGAAGCGCTGTTTCACCTCGGGGTTGTCCAGCGCCTTCTTCAGCTCGGCGTTCAGGCGGTCCACCACTTCCTTGGGCGTGCCCGCGGGCGCCAGCACGCCGTTCCAGGCGATGGCCTCGTAGCCGGGCAGGCCGGACTCGGCCACCGTGGGGATGTCCGGCGCGCTGGGCGAGCGCTGGCTGCTGGTCACGGCCAGCGCTTTCAACTTGCCGGCCTTCACGTGCGGCATGGACGAGAGCATGGTGTCGAACATCAGGTCCGCCTGGCCGCCCATCACGTCGGTGAGTGCGGGCGCGCTGCCCTTGTATGGCACATGCGCCATCTTCACGCCGGCCGACGCGCTGAACAGCTCGGCCGACAGGTGCGTGGACTGCCCGTTGCCGGACGACGCGTAATTGAGCCCGCCCTGCTTGGACTTGGCCAGCGCGATCAGCTCCTTCACGTTGTTGGCGGGCGTGGCGGGATGGGTCACGATGACCAGAGGCCCGCTGGTGAGCTGCGAGACGGGCGCGAAGTCCTTGGTAATGGAGTAGTTGAGCTTGCTGAACAGCGAGGGGTTGATGGCATGCGCCGTGGTGGCCACCACCAGCGTGTAGCCGTCCGCGGGGCTGCGGGCCACGGCCTCGGCGCCGATGTTGGCGCCAGCGCCGGGGCGGTTGTCGATCACGAAGGGCTGGCCCATCTGCTCCTGGAGCTTCTGCGCCACCACGCGCGCCACGATGTCGGTGGGGCCGCCGGGCGGGTAGGGCACGACCAGCTTCACGGGCTTGTTCGGGTAGTCGCTGGCCCAGGCAAAGGGCGTGGCGGCGGCGCACAGCGCGGCGCAGACGAGGCCGACGGCATGGCGGCGCGGGGCGATGGGGGTGGTCTTAGGCATGTCTTTGTCTCCTTGATCGTTGTGGTGAAAAAAGCGGTCAGGCGGCTGGCACGAAGCGCAGCAGCGGCCGGCCCTGGTGCTCGAAGAATTCGGCGCGCACGCGCTCGCCGATCTGCACGCCCGCGGCCGCGTGGCCCATGAGGCGCGGGCCCTCGTCGAGCTGCACGATCGCCAGCGTGTAGGGCGCCAGCGCGCGGAAGTCCTCCGAGGGCGTGCGCGCCACCACCGTGGTGGCGCGCACGGTGGCGGTGCCGGCGGCGTCGCGCCAGTCCAGCCCGTCGTGGCCGCAGCGTTGGCACGCGTAGCGCGCCAGGGTCTGGGCATGGCCGCAGGCGGCGCAGCTTTGAAAGCGCACCACGCCCGCGCGCAGGCCGTCGTTGAAAGGGGTTGCCAGCGAGGTCATGGCGGTCAGCCCTCCGTTGAAAGAATGAGGCTCACGTGGGACGACATCACGCCCCCGTCGGCATGGATGAAGGCGCGCTGCGGGGTGCGGATCTGCCGCTCGCCCGCCTGGCCCGTCATCTGCCGCCACGCCTCCACGGTGTGGGCCATGCCGCCGGCCACGCCGCAGTGGCCGAACGACAGCAGGCCGCCGTGCGTGTTCAGCGGCAGCGCGCCCGTGGGCGCGAAGTCGCCCGCGCGGGCCCGTGCGGCAGCGCCGGCGCGCGGCGCGAAGCCGATCTCTTCGAGCAGCATCACCAGCGTGATCGTGAACGAGTCGTAGATGCCCAGGTAGTCGATGTCCGCAGGGCTCAGGCCGGCCTCGGCAAAGGCTTGGGCGGCGGCATCGGATGCGCCGCACCGCATCACGTCGGCCATGGCGGTGAGGTGCTGGTGGCGGTGTGCCTGGCCCGCGCCCGCCAGGCGCACCGGGGCGTGCGGGCCGGGCTCGGCCGAGACGACGAACGCCATGGCGCCGTCGGAAATGGGGCAGCAGTCCAGCAGCGACAGCGGCGCGGCGATGGGCTTGGCGGCCAGCACCTCGGCATGGGTGATGGGCGTGCGCAGGTGCGCCTCGGGGTGGCGCGCGGCGTTGGCGCGCATGAGCACGGCGAACTCGGCCAGGTCGGCGCTGGTGACGCCCGTGCGGTGCATGTATTCCGAGGCCATCAGCGCGTAGTACGCGGGCACGCTGGCGCCGTTGGGCACCTCGTAGTCGGCGTCGCCCACCTGGGCCAGGGTCTGGATGGAGCTGTCGCGCGACTGACCCGTGAGGCGGTTCTCCCCCGCCACCACCAGCACGTTGCGGCAGCGGCCCGAGCGCACCAGCTCGCGCGCGGCCATCAGCATGGCCGCGCCCGTGGCCCCGCCCAGCTGCATGCTGTGCGCGTAGTGCGGCGCCAGTGCGAAGCGCTCGCAGAACAGCGTAGACAGCATCAGGTGCGGCAGCGTGGTGGCGTAGCCGCACAGCACGCCGTCGATGTCGGCGCGTGCCAGGCCGGCGCTGGCCAGCGCCTGGTGCGCGGCGCCGGCCATCAGGTCGAGCGCGCCGCGCCCTTCGTGGCGGCCAAAGGGTGTGCTGCCCGCGCCGCGCAGGTAGGCGGGGGAGGGTGGGGTCATCGCAGGGTCTCCGGGAGGGTTCTTGAGGGGGAGGCTGCGCCGGCCTGGCGGCGGCTGGTGCGCACGGCCTCGGACCAGCGCACCTGGCATACGGTGGATTCGCGCATCAGCGCCTGGGCCATGGCGGCTTCCCGCGCGAGGATGCGGTCGTTCAGCGCGGCAATGCTCAGGGCCGCCACGGGGCGGCCCTCGGGGTCGAGTACGGGCACGGCGATGCCGCCCATGCGCTCGACTACCACGTCCAGCAGCACCACGTGGCCGCGTTCGCGCGCGTCGGCGATGCGCTCGCGCAGCAGCGCGGGCGTGATGCGCGGGTAGCGGCTCATCTGGTTGGCGAGGATCTCCAGCGCCGCCTCGCGCTCGGCCTCGGGCATCCAGGCCAGCAGCGCCAGGCTGCCGGCCCCGGCGCCCAGCGGGCGGCGGCTGCCCACGCGCAGGTAGTTGGCGCGGATGGGGTAGGTGCCTTCCTCCACGTCGATGCACAGCGACTCCACGCCGCTGGGGATGGACAGCACCACGCTGTCCTCGAACTGGCCCACCAGCCGCAGCAGGCTGGGGCGCGCCAGCGGCCGCGGGTCAAAGCGCCGCAGCGCGGCCGCGCCCAGCACCATGAGTTCGGGCCCCAGCGAGAACTGCTTGCTCTGCGCATCGCGCGCGACGAAGCCGTCGCGCACCATCACCTCCAGCAGGCGCAGTGTGGTGGCCTTGTCCAGTTCGGCCGCGGCGGCAATGTCGGTCAGGCGCGAGTTGCCGCCCTCGGACATCACCCGCAGCACGCGCATGGCGCGCTCCACGGTGGACGTGCTGCCACCGGGCAGGTGGTTCACCACGGCCTTGGGGCGTGCGCTGGAGGGGGTGGGGGGCATGGCGTGTGTTTCTTTGGATGAAACGTGATTTGTCATGAAATTTAGGTGTGGGTGCGGTGGTTGGTCAAAGACCGTGTTTTAAATTTCAATGGCTAAAACAGTTGCGCCGCGATGCGAGGGCTTACCCTGATGAAAGCGGCGGCCGCGCCGCGCGCATGCCCCACAATCGCCGGCTTGCCGACCCTTGTGCGCGCCCGTTGCGGCGCACGCCGCCCTTCCATGCCCCATGCCGTTTCCCTGCTGCGCGCCGCGCGCCTGGCCCGCAGCGCCAAGCCGTTCCTGGCGCGCGGCGGCTCGCGCCGCGAGCGTTGCGAGGGCTGCCGCCTGCCGCTGAGCCACTGCCAGTGCGCGCTGCGCCCGCAGCCCGCGGTGCGCGCGGGTATGTGCCTGCTGATGGCGGACACCGAGCCGCTCAAGCCCAGCAACACGGGCTGGCTGATCGCCGACCTGGTGCCCGACACCCACGCGTTTGGCTGGGCGCGCACCGAGGTCGATCCCGCCTTGCTGGCGCTGCTGGCCGACCCGCAGTGGCAGCCGTACGTGGTGTTCCCGGGTGAGTTCGCGCAGGCCGCGCGCGTGGTGCAGGCCGTGGCGCCACAGGCCGACGCGGCTGCGCCCGCCGCTGCGCCGCAGGGCCCGCGCCCGCTGTTCGTGCTGCTGGACGCCACCTGGCCCGAGGCGCGCAAGATGTTCCGCAAAAGCCCCTATCTGGACCGCTTCCCGGTGCTGAGCCTGCACAGCGACGAGGCCTCGCGCTACCGCCTGCGCCGCTCCAAGCGCAGCGACCATTTCTGCACCGCCGAGGTGGCGGCGCTGTGCCTGGCGCAGGCGGGCGACACGCACGCTGCCGCGTTGCTGCTGGCCTGGCTGGACGTGTTCAGCGAGCGCTACCTGCTGGCCAAGCACCAGCGCCCCGTGGACCTGGACAGCGCTGCGCACCAGCAACTGCGCGCGCTGGCCGGCGCGCAGCACACCGGTTGACGCAGTTGGTTGCACCGCGGGCCGCGGCGCTGCGCACAATGCCAAGTCTTTCGCTGACAACGCCATGCACCGCCGACTCGCCCTCTCGCACGCACTGACCGCCGCCCTGGCACTGGCCGCCGGCTGTGCCAGCGCGCAGCCCAGCTACACCATCAGCACCCAGCAGCTGCAGCAGGCGCTGGCCGAGCGTTTCCCGCGCAGCTACCCGCTGGGCGGGCTGCTGGACCTGCAGTTGCAGACGCCGCAACTCACGCTGCTGCCCGAGCGCAACCGCCTCAACGCCGTGCTGGACGTGGCGGCCAGCGGCGCGCTGCTGCAGGCGCGGCGATACACGGGCGCGTTCGATGTGGACTTCGGCCTGCGCTACGAACCCACCGACCGCACCATCCGCGCGCACGACCTGCATGTGAACGCGCTGCGCCTGGACGGTGTGCAGCCCTCTGCCGCCGGCATGCTGCAGCGCTACGGCCAGCAGTTGGCCGACCAGTCGCTGCGCGAGGTGGTGCTTCACCAGCTGCGCGACAAAGACCTGGCGCTGGCCGACGGCATGGGCCTGCAACCCGAGAGCATCACCGTCACCCCGCGCGGGCTGCTGGTGCGCTTCGGCACCAAGCCGCTGTCGTGAATGCTGCGCTACTCATAGCGCTTCGCGCTGGATACGCAAGCGCTGCGGGCTGTTTGGATGCAAATGCGCAGCGCGAGGGCGGCTGTCCTACGCCGTTGCGCCGCCAGCGCGGTTACAAATAGGGTTTTGCCCTTCGTTGCGCCGCGCAGCGTCTGCGCGGCCCGCCGCACCATGACCACAGCTTTGCCCGCCAGTCCGTCCAGCGTCTTTGCGTCCTCGCCCAATCCGGTGGTGGTGATCACCGGCGCCTCCAGCGGCATCGGCCACGCCACGGCGCTGGCGTTTGCGCGCCGCGGCGCGCGCCTGGTGCTGGCCGCGCGCAACCCTGACACGCTGGCCCCTGTGGCGCTGGCATGCCGCGCCGAGGGTGGGCAGGCGCTGGGCATTCCCACCGACGTGACCGGCGCCGACGCGGTGCAGGCCCTGGCCGACAAGGCGGTGCGCCACTTCGGGCGCATCGATGTGTGGATCAACGGCGTGGGCGTGGGAGCTGTGGGGCGCTTTGACGATGTGCCACTGGCCGCGCACCGCCGCGTGATCGAGTCCAACCTGCTGGGCCACGTGCACGGCGCGCACGCGGCGCTCACGCGCTTTCGCGCGCAGGGCCACGGCCTGCTGGTGAACCTGATCTCGCTGGGCGGCTGGGTGCCTGCGCCCTACGCGGCCGCCTACACGGCCAGCAAGTTCGGCCTGCGCGGCCTGTCCGAAAGCCTGCGCGCCGAGGTGGTCGACCTGCCCCAGGTGCATGTGTGCGACGTGGCGCCCACGTTCGTCGATTCGCCGGGCCTGTCGCACGGCGCCAACTACACGGGCCGGCGCATCCGCCCGCCGCTGCCCATGGTGGACCCGCGCGCGGTGGCCCAGGCCATCGTGGACCTGGCCGATGCGGCCCAGCCGCGCGCCGTCACCTGGCTGGGCCTGGGCGCGATGCCCGGGCGTGTGGCGCATGCGCTGGCGCCGCAGGGCACGGCGCGCGCCATGCGCTGGTTCAGCGACCTGGGGCTGCGCCGGGCAGCGCCCGCGCCGCTCACCCAAGGCAATCTGTTTGCCCCCTCGCACCAGACCTCCATCGACGGCGGCCACCGCCAGCGCATGGCGGGATCGGCCACGGTGGTGGCGGTGCTCGGTGTGGTCGGCCTGGCGGTGGGCTGGTGGTGGGGACGCGGACGGCGTTGATGCTCCTATTTGCATAGCTGTAAGCGCTTGATGGGCGGGCGCTGTAGTCCTTTTTTATGCAAAGCAGCAGCGCCCGGCGTTTTCCTACAGCCCGCGCGCGGCCGGCTGCCTACGATGGCGCTGCCGGGGCCGCACCATGTGTGGCGCGGCATCCCACCTGCCACCGCCAGGACGCCGCCATGACCTCTCGCCCCTCCCACACCGACGCCACCGACGCCGCGCCGCCGCCGGCCGAAAGCCACCCCGCCCACACCTTCACGCTGTACGCGTCGGGCGGGCGCGTGTACGCCAGCAATGTGCGCGACAAGCTCATCGACCTGGGCGCCCTCGCACCGCAGGCGCAGGGCTGGGCCTACCAGCTGGATGGCGACGGGCGCGTGGAGGCCGAAGGCTTTGACGATGCGCGGCAGGCGCTGGCCCACATCGCCGCCAGCATCACCTTCCTGTACCTAGACGGGCAGTTCACCGCGCTGCAGGACCTGGGCGACCGCGCCCGCCCCGACGTGCGCGGGGCGCCGCAGATCCAGGTGGCGCTGGACCCGCGCGGACAGGCCCGGCCCGCCATCGGCGCTGCGGCGTAGGCGGTGCCTTTCAACCCCACGGCCCTTTGTGCGGAGAACGCGATGCAAGTCCAACCCTATCTGATGTTCGATGGCCGCTGCGAAGAGGCGCTGGCGTTCTACGCCCAGGCGCTGGGCGCGCAGACGCAGTTGCTGATGCGCTTTCGGGACAGCCCCGAGCCGCCCGCGGGCGAATGCTCCGCGTCAGCCGCCGTGCCCGGCGACAAGGTCATGCATGCGGAGCTGCGCGTGGGGGAGACGACCCTCATGGCCTCGGACGGCATGGCGGGCGGCCACCCGGTGTTCAACGGCATCTCGCTCACGCTCTCGGTGGCCAGCGAGGTGGAGGCGCGCAGCAGGTTCGACGCGCTGGCCGACGGCGGCACGGTGGTGGCGCCGATGGCCAAGACCTTCTTTTCGCCCGCGTTCGGCATGGTCAACGACCGTTTCGGCGTGTCGTGGATGGTGCTGGCGGACTCCGCGCCGGGCTGAAGGCGCGGGGCAGGTGCCGCGGGCCGGCCGGCCGTCGCCGAGGGAGCTGCGGGCCCGCGTACAGGGCGCCAGGTTGCTCATGAAAAAGTAGCTGCCAGCGCTCACCCCGACTGCCTTTGCGACGGTTTTTGCTCGAAGATTGGGCTGCCATCGTTCCACGCATGGGCCGCAGTGTCGCGCCGGCGCCCGCTGGGCAAATGGCCTTCCGTCCCCACATGATGCACAGTGCCTGCGCCGTGTCGCCGCGCCGGCCTTGGAAAGGAGCCCCATGAACACCCGCGCCAGTCCCGTCCTGCAATCCCAGCCCCTGGGGCCGCTGTGGCCCACGCTTGATCCGTTCCTGTTCTGCGCCCACCATGACGACGCCTATCCCGCCGGCAACCGCGCCATGGGCGTGCAGGCGGTGGCGCTGGAGGGGCGCCAGATGGGCAGCGACTTCAGCCGCAAGGACGGCTTTTCGATGTACCACGGAGAGCACGTGCCCGGCTTTCCCGGCCACCCGCACCGGGGCTTCGAGACCGTCACGCTGGTGCGCAAGGGCCTGATCGACCATGCCGACTCGCTGGGCGCGGCCGCGCGCTTCGGTGGCGGCGACGTGCAGTGGGTCACCGCCGGCGCGGGCATCATGCATTCGGAGATGTTCCCGCTGCTGAACACCGACGCGCCCAACCCGCTGGAGCTGTTCCAGATCTGGCTGAACCTGCCCGCGCGCCACAAGATGGTGCGGCCGCACTTCACCATGCTGTGGAACGAACGCATCCCGCGCCTGGAGCATGCCGACGCGGCCGGCCTGCGCACCACGGTCACCGTGGTCGCCGGCGCGCTGGACGGCGCCGGTGCGCCGCTGCCGCCGCCCCCCGAGTCCTGGGCCGCGCAGGCGGACGCCGACGTCGCCATCTGGACGCTGCGCATGGAGCCCGGCGCGCATTGGACGCTGCCGGCGGCCCGCGGACAGGGCACGCGCCGCATGCTGTACTGGTTCGTGGGCGAAGGGCTCTCGATCGCCGGCGAGCCCCAGGGCGGCCACGCGGCGCTGGAGGTGGCGGCCGATCGGGCGCTGGAGCTGGTCAACACCGGCGGCGACACCGTGGAATGCCTGCTGTTGCAGGGCCGTCCCATCGGCGAGCCGGTGGTGCAGTACGGCCCGTTTGTGATGAACACCCAGCAGGAAATCATGCAGGCCATGCAGGACTTTCGCCGCACGCAGTTCGGCGGCTGGCCCTGGGACGCGAGCGACCCGGTGCACGGCAGCGCCCCCCGGCGCTTTGCGCGCCACCCGGGCAGCGCGCAGGACGAGGTGCCGCAGGCCTGAATGCCTGCACGGCGGCCGGCCCGGCCGCCCGCACGGCCTTGGCGTGTGCGGGACAATGGCGGCCTTGCGGCGCCTGCCCGCGCCGCCGCCCTCCACGGAAACCAAGCCATGAACATCACCCAAGACACCGCCGTCACGCTCAGCTACCGCGTCACCGATCCCGCCACGGGCAAGCCCCTTGATGCCGGCAATGTGGCCTACCTGCACGGCGGCTACGAGAACATCTTCCCCAAGGTCGAGGCCGCGCTGGAAGGCCAGGCCCCGGGCCATGCCGTCACGCTGGACCTGGCGGTGGAGGACGCATTCGGCGCGCGCGACGAGAGCCTGGTGCGCACCATCCCCAAGAGCGAGTTCCCCCCCGGCGTGAAGGTGGGCGGCCAGTTGCAGGGGCCCGGCGCCGACGGCCAGCCGCAGATGTTCCACGTGGTCAAGATCAAGGGCCCCGTGGTGCACCTGGACGGCAACCACCCGCTGGCCGGCAAGGCGCTGCGTTTTGCCTGCAAGGTGACCGAGGTGCGCGCCGCCACGGCCGAGGAGATCGCCCACCGCCATGTGCATGGCGGGCATGGGCATCACCATTGATGCTGCTTTATTGATAGCTGTCAACGCTTGCCTATCAAGCGCCAGCGGCCATTTTGGCTAACGCCTGCGCAGCAGCGCGCGGCGCAGCAGGCGCTCCGCGCGGTCGCGGATCTGCAGCGGGCTGTGGCCGGGCCGGGGCAGCACGCGCGCCCGGCTGCAGGCGGCCAGGAAGTCGTGCAGCAGCGGCGAGTCGTCTAGCGTGACGGCCGCGCTGGCGCGGAACTCCGGGTGCCACTGCGTCGCCGCGATGTAGCCGCGCCCGTGGCTCGGGTTGCGGCGTATCGCCTCGGGCACGCCGTCGGGGTAGCTCCAGGCCTCGATGTCGAAGCCGGGCGCCAGGTTCTTGATGCCCTGGTGGTGGATGCTGTTCACGGTGACGCGCGGCTGCTCCGGGTACAGCCGCGCCAGCCGCGTGCCGGGCACGATGTCCACCTCGTGGAAGTGCTGGTCGTAGGTGCTCGGGTTGCGGTGCTGCAGCGCGCCAGGGTGCTGGGTCTCGATGTCCTGGTACAGCGTGCCGCCAAAAGCCACGTTGATGAGCTGCAGCCCGCGGCACACGCCGAAGATGGGCTTGCCGGCCTGCTCGAAGGCCTCCACCACCGCCAGGTCGTACAGGTCGCGCACGCGGTCGCCCAGCCATGCGTCCTTGAGCGGCACCTCGCCGTAGCTGCCGGGCCAGACGTCCGCCCCGCCGTGCATCACCACGCCGTCGAGCCACTCGGCGTAGTGCTTGAGCGTGACGTCTCCGCGCGCGGTCTCGCCCGTGGGGCAGGGCACCATCACCACCAGCGCACCGGCCGACATGATCCAGTGCGCGATGGACTGCTCCACGTACTGCAGGGTCTTGTTGGTGAACAGTGGCCGGCCCGGGTCCGCATGCGAAAAGCACGCGGACAGGCCGATCTTCAGGCGCGGCTGGGAGGGCGTTACCGACGGCATGCGGTCGGGCTGTAGCCAGGGCGGCAGGACAGTCATCGACTCAGTTGTAACACCGCGCTTGCCCGCACGCTGTAGGAACGAGCCGCAGAGCGCGGCTGTGCGTTTTGCTTGATACGAATCAAGCATGCAGGCGCCTACTGGGGCATGATGAAGACGAGGGGCGCTACCGTCCGCCCCATCGACCCATCCACTTCACGAAGGAGAAAACATGCAGATCCAGGTGCATACCGACGACCACATCCAGGGCGGCGAATCGCTGGCCCGCTGGGTGCAGGAAGAAGCCACCGCCAAGCTGGCGCGCTTTCGCGAGCACGTGACGCGCGTGGAGGTGTTCCTGTCCGACGTGGACGGCGGCAAGTCCGGCGCGGCCGACAAGCGCTGCGTGATCGAGGTGCGCCCCGCTGGCCGCCAGCCTGTGGCTGCGCGTGCCGAGGCGGCCAAGGTGGCCGATGCTTTCACGGCGGCCGTGGAGAAGCTGGTGCGCGCGCTGGGCGACGACATCGAGCGCGCCAAGGACCGCAACGGCCGCGACACCATCCGCACGGCGGAGTGAGCGGGCGCTATTGATGCAATAGCTGCCAGCGCCTGACAGTAGGGCGCTGCAATGCGCAAAAGGCCGCAGGAGCGTTGGCTCCTGCGGCCTTTTGCCTTTCAGAAGCTGCTGCCCGGCTGCTGCAGGAAGGCGAGCTCCTCGGCCGTGCTGGCGCGGCCCAGTGCGGCGTTGCGGTGCGGATAGCGGCCAAAGCGCGCAATGATGTCCCGGTGCGCATGTGCGAAGTGCAGGCTGCCCGGGTTGCCCAGCGCGGTGAACAGGCGCA
Source organism: Diaphorobacter nitroreducens (assembly GCA_003755025.1). GTDB lineage: Bacteria > Pseudomonadota > Gammaproteobacteria > Burkholderiales > Burkholderiaceae_C > Diaphorobacter > Diaphorobacter nitroreducens. The sequence goes on from RJVL01000002.1 coordinate 503,478, forward strand.
CCGATTCTTCCTGCACGCGCGGCGACTCGCTGTGCATGTAGGGCATGTACAGGAAGGCGCGCTGCGCGGGCTCCAGCCGCGCGTCCAGACCCTGTGCCAAGGCCTCCTGCGCCAGCACCAGGGCCATGCCGTCCTGCGCGAAGGCGGCGGGGGTGTCGCGGTGCAGGTTGCGCGAAAACTGGTCGAGCACCAGGATTTCCGCCAGGCGGCCCTGGGCATCACCGCGCCAGTGCCACAACTCCCCCTGCGCGGCCTGCGCGTGCAACGCAGCGAAGCGGGTGCGGATGGCGGCGTCGAACGCGGCGTCCTTGGCGAACCATTGCTGCGGCGTGGCCTCGTCGAACCAGAAGCGCAGCACGTCGGCGGCGGTGGGGAGGGCGGGAGAGGTGGTCATGCCGCAAGTATGGGGTGCCGGCCGTGGACGTGCTTTGCTATTGAATAAATAGCTACCTGCGCTTGATGGGTAAGCGCCGGAGGCATATTTGACATAAAAAACGCGCCCGAAGGCGCGTTCTCTGTGAGCGGCGGAGGCTGCGGCTTACTTGCCGGCCATCACGCGCACCATCTCCAGGCACTTGTTGGAGTAGCCCCACTCGTTGTCGTACCAGGCCACGACCTTCACGAAGGTCTTGTCCAGGGCGATGCCGGCGTCGGCGTCGAACACCGAGGTGTGGGTCTCGCCCACGAAGTCGGTGGCCACCACCTTGTCCTCGGTATAGGCCAGCACGCCCTTCAGCGCGCCCTGCGACTGGGCCTTCATCTCGGCCTTGATCTCGTCGTAGCTGGCTTCCTTCTCCAGCTCCACCGTCAGGTCCACCACCGACACGTCGGAGGTGGGCACGCGGAAGGACATGCCGGTCAGCTTCTTGTTCAGCGACGGGATCACCACGCCCACGGCCTTGGCGGCGCCGGTGGAGCTGGGGATGATGTTTTCCAGAATGCCGCGGCCGCCGCGCCAGTCCTTGTTGCTCGGGCCGTCCACGGTCTTTTGCGTGGCGGTGGCGGCGTGCACGGTGGTCATCAGGCCGCGCTTGATGCCCCACTTGTCATGCAGCACCTTGGCCACGGGGGCCAGGCAGTTGGTGGTGCAGGACGCGTTGGAGATGATGGCCTGGCCGGCGTAGGTGGCGTGGTTCACGCCGAACACGAACATGGGCGTGTCGTCCTTGGACGGGGCCGACATCAGCACCTTCTTGGCGCCGGCAGCGATGTGCTTCTCGGCGCTGGCCTTGTCCAGGAACAGGCCGGTGGACTCGATCACGATGTCGGCGCCGACTTCGTTCCACTTCAGGTTGGCGGGGTCGCGCTCCTGCGTCAGGCGGATCTTCTTGCCGTTGACGATCAGCGTGTTGCCCTCGACCGAGACCTCGCCCTTGAAGCGGCCATGCACGCTGTCATAGCGCAGCATGTACGCGAGGTACTCGGGCTCCAGCAGGTCGTTGATGCCAACGACTTCGATGTCGGAGAAGTTCTGCACGGCCGAGCGCAGTACGTTGCGGCCGATGCGGCCGAAGCCGTTGATGCCAATCTTGATCGTCATGGTGTGAGCCTCTAGGGATGGATGGATTGCAAAAAAACGAGAACCGGGAGGGATCAGCGCGCGCGCTGCAGCGCGGCCAGCACCGTGTCGGCGACGTTCTCGGCCGTGAAGCCGAAGTGCTTGAACAGCACGCCGGCCGGGGCCGACTCGCCATAGGTGTCGATGCCGACCACCGCGGCGCAGCCGTACTTCCACCAGAAGTCGGACACGCCCATCTCGACGGCGATGCGCGGCGTGCCGGCGGGCAGCACCAGTCGCTTGTACTTGGTGTCCTCGCGATCGAAGGTGGTGGTGCTGGGCATGGAGACCACGCGCACGGCGATCTTCTTGGCGGCCAGCAGTTGCTGCGCGGCCAGGGCCAGCTGCACCTCGGAGCCGGTGGCGATGATCACGGCCTGGGCCTTCTTCTTCAGACCCACGGCGGCGGGCTCGGAGAGGATGTAGGCGCCGCGCGAGATGTCGCCCAGGTCGCTCTTGGGCGCGTAGGGCAGGTTCTGGCGGGACAGCAGCAGCGCGGTGGGCTTGTCGCGGTTGGACAGGGCCACGCTCCAGGCCACGGCGGTCTCGGCCGTGTCGGCGGGGCGCCACACGTCCAGGCCGGGGATCAGGCGCAGGCTGGCGGCGTGCTCGATCGACTGGTGCGTGGGGCCGTCCTCGCCCAGGCCGATGGAGTCGTGCGTGAACACGTGCACTACGCGCTGCTTCATCAGCGCGGCCATGCGGATGGCGTTGCGGCTGTAGTCGCTGAATGTGAGGAAGGTGCCGCCGTAGGGGATGAAACCGCCGTGCAGCGCCAGGCCGTTCATGATGGCCGCCATGCCGAACTCGCGCACGCCGTAGTTGATGTGGCGGCCCACCTGGCCGGCCTCGGTCTTGGCCACGGCGCCGTTGGGCTCGATGCGCAGCGCGGGCGTGCTCTTGGTGTTGGTGAGGTTGGAGCCGGTCAGGTCGGCGCTGCCGCCCAGCAGTTCGGGCAGTGCGGCGGTGAAGGCTTCCAGCGCGATCTGGCTGGCCTTGCGGCTGGCCACGGTCTCGGCCTTGGTGTGCGCGGCCACCACGGTGTCTACCGCCACCTGGGCGAAGTGCTTGGGCAGGTCGCCGGCCATGCGGCGGGACAGCTCGAATGCCAGCTCGGGGTAGGCGGCCTCGTAGGCGGCAAAGCGCAGCGTCCACTCGGCTTCGGCGGCCTGGCCGGCGGCCTTGGCATCCCAGTCGGCGTACACCGACTCGGGGATCGCGAAGGGTTCGTGCGACCAGCCCAAGGCAGCGCGCGTGAGGTTGATTTCCTCGGCGCCCAGGGGCTCGCCATGGGCCTTGGCCGTGTTGGCGCGGTTGGGGCTGCCCTTGCCGATGGCGGTCTTGCAGACGATCAGCGTGGGCTTGTCGGCGCTGGCCTTGGCCTGGCCGATGGCGGCGGCCACAGCTTCCACGTCATGCCCGTCCACGGCGTCGATCACGTTCCAGCCGCAGGCCATGAAGCGCTGCGGGGTGTTGTCGATGAACCAGGGCGCCACCTGGCCGTCGATGCTGATGCCGTTGTCGTCGTACAGCGCGATGAGCTTGTTGAGCTTCCACGCGCCGGCGAGAGCCACGGCCTCATGGCTGATGCCTTCCATCAGGCAGCCGTCGCCCAGGAACACGTAGGTGTGGTGGTCCACCACGGCGTGGCCTTCGCGGTTGAACTCTGCGGCCAGCAGCTTCTCGGCCAGCGCAAAGCCCACGGCGTTGGTCACGCCCTGGCCCAGCGGGCCGGTGGTGGTCTCCACGCCGGGGGTGATGCCGTGCTCGGGGTGGCCGGCGGTCTTGCTGTGCAGCTGGCGGAAGTTCTTCAGCTCCTGCAGGGGCAGGTCATAGCCCGTGAGGTGCAGCAGCGAGTACAGCAGCATCGACGCGTGGCCGTTGGACAGCACGAAACGGTCGCGGTCCATCCACTGGGGGTTGGTGGGGTTGTGCTTTAGGTGCCGGCCCCACAACGCCACGGCCATGTCGGCCATGCCCATGGGGGCGCCGGGGTGGCCGGAGTTGGCTTGTTGAACGGCATCCATTGCGAGTGCGCGGATCGCATTCGCCATTTGTTGAGAGTTGGCCATGAGGGGTGGCTCCGCAGAGGGGGCGGTGTTCTTGTGAAGAAACCCGGGATTTTACCGGGGGCCCCGCAGCCTGGGCGGCGCGGGGGCTGATGGGCTGGGTGGCGGGGCGGCTGGCTGGCCTGTTGCACGGTTGCGCGCGGCGCATGCACTACAGTGCGCAGCCATGCCCACGGTGCCTTCCTGCTTCGCAGATTCCTCCCTCCCGACAGCCCCCGGCCCGGCGCACGGCTGGGCGCAAGTGCCGGCCCTGCTGCTCGCCGCCGGCCGCGGCGAGCGCATGCGACCGCTGACCGACGCCTGTCCCAAACCATTGCTCGAAGTGCGCGGGCGGCCGCTGCTGGAGTGGCACCTGCGTGCGTTGGTCGAAGCGGGTGTCGAGCGCGCCGTGATCAACACCGCGTGGCTGGGCGAGCAGATTGACCACCGGTTTTCAGATGTTTTTGCCGTCGAAGGCAAGCGGGAAAAGCGCGAGCAGCTATCAATTTCATACTCCCATGAAGGCCGGGATTTCGGTCGCGCGCTGGAGACGGCCGGCGGTATCGCACGCGCGCTGCCGCAGCTGGGGCCGGTGTTCTGGCTGGCGGCGGGCGATGTGTTCGCGCCCGACTTCACCTTCGAGGCGCAGGCCGTGCAGCGGTTCGTGGCCGGCGATGCCCTGGCCCATCTGTGGCTCGTGCCCAACCCGCCGCACCACCCGCGCGGCGACTTCGGCCTGTCGCCCGAGGGGTTGGCGCTGAATCTGCCGGCGCAGGACCCGCGGCCGCGCTACACCTACAGCACCATCGCCCTGCTGCGCGCCGAGCTGTTCACCGCGCCCTGGTGCGACATCGCACCCGGCAACCCCGAGGGCGTGGCCGCGCCGCTGGCGCCGCTGCTGCGCCGCGCCATGGATGCGGGGCGGGTGACGGCGACGCTCCATACCGGGCGCTGGACCGATGTGGGTACGCCCGAGCGGCTGGCCGAGCTGAACGCCGGCTGAGGCAGCGTCCGTCGCCCAGCCGTTCAGGCGCCTGGCGCGGATGCGGGGGCCGAGGCGGCGCCCGACGCGGGATCGGAGGGGTCTGATGCCGGCTCGGCGGGCGGCGGCGGAGGCAGCAACTCGGGCGCGGGCGCCAGCGCGGCGGCCGATGCGGGATGGGCGGGCTGCACATCGATGGCCGGGCCGTTCTCGCAGTTGCGGAACTGCCACTGGCTGGGCAGGAAGCGGGCCTGCGGCCCGTCGGGTGCGGGCTTGCCCACCTCGGCCTGCACGTCGTAGGGGATGTGCGGCACCTGGAACAGGGCGATTTGGCCCTGGCGGCACAGCAGCGCGGGTACCACCTTGTTCAGCTCCCATTCCTTGGTGTCGGTGTTGTAGCGGTACAGCGGGCCAATACGCTGGTCCTGGGCCAGTTCTACGCGCATCGGCAGCACCTGCATCGCCTGGGCCCATACGCCAGCCACGAGCACGGGCTGCGAAAAGCGCACCGCCTCCAGGCCGCGCAGGGACACGGGCTGCACCGGCGCGCCGTTGTCGAAGGGATCCAACCGGTTGATCAGGCTGCCCGCGGGAATCACCAGTTCGCCGTACTGCACGTCGTGCGGCAGCACGAAGCGTTCGCGGTGGGTGCGATGCACGGCGCTGTCCTGGCGCGTCTGCTGCGCGCGTCCCGACAGGTACAGGCGCAGGCCCAGCCAGGCATCGCACACCACGGCCAGGGCGCACAGGGCGACCAGCACGCGCCGGTCCAGCCGCGGCTTGTTGGGAACATCGATATACCGCGCATAGAACGCGTAGGAAAGCAGGGCCACGGTCAGCACCAGGCCCAGCAGGGGGATGAGGGTGGTCAGCAGGAAGGACATGCGGCGAGTCTGCCACGGCGCCTGGGTGCCGCCGCGCGCGCCGGCCGTTGGGCCCACAATGGCAGCATGACCACGCCCAGCTCCCTCTACGCGCAGCGTCGCGCCCGCCTTGCCGCCCAGTTGGGCGCGGGCGGCATCGCCATCGTGCCCACCGCCCCGCTGCAGCAGCGCAACCGCGACAGCGAGTTTCTCTACCGCCACGACAGCTACTTCTACTACCTCACGGGCTTTGCCGAGCCGGGCGCGTGGCTGGTGCTGACCGCGGAAGGCCACAGCACGCTGTTTTGCCAGCCCAAGGACCTGGAACGCGAGATCTGGGATGGCTACCGCCTGGGGCCCGAGGCGGCCCTGGCCACCCTGGGCGTGGACGCCGCGCACTCGGTGGCCGATATCGACGCGCGCCTGCCGCGCCTGCTGGAAAACCGCGACAGCGTCTGGTTCCCCTTCGCCACCCACCCAGGGCTGGCTGCGCGTGTGGAAGGCTGGCTGAACCAGGTGCGCGCACGCGTGCGGTACGGCGCGCTGTGCCCCGCGCAGCAAGGCGACCTGTGCACGCTGCTCGACGAGATGCGCCTGATCAAGGACGCGCATGAGCAGGACCTGATGCGCCGCGCCGCCGCCATCAGCGCCCGCGCCCATGTGCGCGCCATGCAAAGAAGCGCCCGCATGCTGCGCGCCGGCCAGGACGTGCGCGAATACCACCTGGATGCGGAGCTGCTGCACGCTTTCCGCGAAGAGGGCTCGCAGTGCCCGGCGTATGGCTCCATCGTGGCTGCGGGGGCCAACGCCTGCGTGCTGCACTACCGCGCCGATGCCGCGCCGGTGCGCGCGGGCGAGCTGGTGCTGATCGACGCGGGCTGCGAACTGGACGGCTACGCCTCGGACATCACGCGCACCTTTCCGGCCGATGGCCGTTTCACCGGCCCGCAGCGCGCGCTGTACGACCTGGTGCTGGAGAGCCAGAAGGCGGCCATCGCCGCCACGCGTGCGGGCAACCGCTTCAACGACCCGCACGACGCCACGGTGGCCGTGCTGGCGCAGGGCATGCTGGACTTGGGCCTGCTGGACGCCAACAAGGTCGGCAGCGTGCAGGACGTGATCGCGAGCCGTGCGTACTTCCAGTTCTACATGCACCGCACCGGCCACTGGCTGGGCATGGATGTGCATGACTGCGGCAGCTACGTCGAGCCCTCAGAAGTGGGCCAGGTGAGCGAGCGGCGCGACCCGCTGTCGGGCGAGTTGATCCAGAACCGCCCCAGCCGCATCCTGCGCCCAGGCATGGTGCTGACCATCGAGCCCGGCTTGTACGTGCGCCCGGCGCCGGGCGTGCCCGAGGCCTTCCACCACATCGGCATCCGCATCGAGGACGACGCCATCGTCACCGAGACCGGCTGCGAACTGATCACCCGCGGGGTGCCCGTGGAGGGCGACGAGATCGAGGCGCTGATGCGCGGCTGAGCGGGTGTTTTCAGGAACCGCGATGTAACTGATTTTGTGCAAAAATCGAAACTCGATTACATCCACGGAAAAGAGACACCCCATGCAGATCCGCCGCGCCACCAAGATCGTTGCCACCCTGGGCCCCGCCTCCAGCGACCCGCAACTGCTGGAGCAGATGATCGCGGCGGGCGTGAACGTGGTGCGCCTGAACTTCAGCCACGGCAAGGCGCAGGACCATGTGGAGCGCGCCGCCATGGTGCGCGAGGCCGCCCAGCGCGCCGGGCGCGAGGTCGCCATCATGGCCGACCTGCAGGGGCCGAAGATTCGCGTGGGCAAGTTTGCCGAAGGGCGGGTGATGCTGGAGCCGGGCCTGCCTTTCGTGCTGGACGCGTCGCGCAGCGAGCCCGGCGACCTGCAGGGCGTGGGCCTGGACTACAAGGAACTTCCCCGTGACGTGAAGCCCGGCGACGTGCTGCTGCTGAACGACGGCCTCATCGTGCTGCAGGTGGATGCCGTGCGCGGCGAGGCCGTGTACACCACCGTGAAGATCGGCGGCGAGCTGTCCAACAACAAGGGCATCAACAAGCAGGGGGGAGGCCTCACGGCGCCCGCCCTCACGGCCAAGGACATGGAGGACATCAAGACCGCCATGAGCTTCCAGGCCGACTATGTGGCCGTGAGCTTCCCCAAGAACGCCACCGACATGGAGATGGCGCGCCAGTTGTGCAACGTGGCCGCGGCCGAGTTCCGCCACAAGCCCGGCCTGATTGCGAAGATCGAGCGTGCAGAGGCCGTGCCGCTGCTGGAGGAGATCCTGCGCGTGTCCGACGGCATCATGGTGGCGCGCGGCGACCTGGCCGTGGAGGTGGGCAACGCCGCGGTGCCCGCGCTGCAGAAAAAGATGATCCGCATGGCGCGCGACATGGACAAGGTGGTGATCACCGCGACCCAGATGATGGAGAGCATGATCGCCAACCCCGTGCCCACGCGCGCCGAAGTGAGCGACGTGGCCAACGCCGTGCTGGACGGCACCGACGCCGTGATGCTCAGCGCCGAGACGGCGGCCGGCAAGTACCCGCTGGACACGGTGCGGGAGATGGCCACCATCTGCGCCGCCGCGGAAGCGGCCGAAGACCTGGAGCGCGACTCCGACTTCATCGGCCAGACCCTGGGCCGCATCGACCAGTCCATCGCCATGGGCGCGCTGTTCACGGCGCACCACCTGGGTGCCAAGGCCATCGTGGCGATGACCGACAGCGGCTCCACGGCACTGTGGATGAGCCGCCACCGCATCCACATTCCCATCTATGCATTGACGCCGAAGGTGGCCACGCAGCGGCGCATGGCCATGTTCCGCAACGTGCGCCCGTTGCTCATGGACACCAGCGCCGACCGCGACACTGCACTGGACCAGGCCGAGAGCCACCTGAAGATGCGCAACATCGTGCAGCAGGGCGACCTGTACGTGATCACCTGCGGCGAGCCCATGGGTGCACCCGGCGGCACGAACATGCTCAAGATCTGCCGCGCACGATGAAAGCGCGGTAGCGCATCCTTTCACCCCGTGAACGCAGACGGGGCGATGGGGGGTATTGGGGGCATGGGTCCAGGAAGCGGTAGGGCGGCTAAAATTACGGGTTACCAAGCGGTTACCGCCGCTCATCCATCAACCCTCGAACGGATCCACCCCATGCCTCTCGTCTCGATGCGCGAACTGCTCGACCATGCCGCCGACCACGGCTATGGCATTCCCGCCTTCAACGTCAACAACCTGGAGCAGGTGCAGGCCGTGATGGCCGCTGCCGACGAGGTGGGCGCGCCGGTGATCCTGCAAGCCAGCGCCGGCGCCCGCAAGTACGCCGGCGAGAGCTTTATCAAGCACCTGATCGCCGCCGCTGCCGAGGCGTATCCGCACATCCCCCTGGTCATGCACCAGGACCACGGCACCAGCCCCGCCATCTGCAAGGGCGCGCTGGAGCTGGGCTTCGGCTCGGTGATGATGGACGGCTCGCTGCGCGAAGACGGCAAGACCCCCGCAGACTTCGACTACAACGTGCGCGTCACCCAGGAAGTGGTGGCCATGGCGCACAAGATCGGCGCTACCGTCGAAGGCGAACTGGGCTGCCTGGGCAGCCTGGAGACCGGCGAGGCGGGTGAGGAAGACGGCGTCGGCGCGGCTGGCAAGCTCAGCCACGCCCAGCTGCTCACGGACCCCGAGGAGGCTGCGCAGTTCGTCAAGGCCACGCAACTGGACGCCCTGGCGATCGCCATCGGTACCAGCCATGGGGCCTACAAGTTCTCCCGCCCGCCCACGGGCGATGTGCTGTCGATCCAGCGCGTCAAGGAAATCCACGCGCGCATTCCCAACACCCACCTGGTGATGCATGGCTCGTCCAGCGTGCCGCAGGATCTGCTGGCCCTCATCAACCAGTTTGGCGGCAAGATGAAGGAAACCTACGGCGTGCCTGTGGCCGAGATCCAGGAAGCCATCAAGCACGGCGTGCGCAAGATCAACATCGACACCGATATCCGCTTGGCCATGACCGGGGCGGTGCGCAAGTTCCAGGCCGAGAACCCGGACAAGTTCGACATGCGCGAGTGGATGAAGCCCGCGCGCGAAGCCGCCAAGGCCATCTGCAAGCAACGTTACCTGGAGTTTGGCTGCGAGGGCCAGGGCGCGAAGGTGAAGGGCTATCCCCTCGGCGAAATGGCTGCCAAATACGCCAGCGGCGCGCTGCAGCAGGTCGTGAACTGACGCAATGAGGCGCGTGGCGGAGCCGTCTGCCGCCCACGCTTTCCCAAGCCCGGCGCCCCATGGCCGCCGGGCTTTTTCTTTGGCCTCGCTCCGTGCCATGTCGCGCGTGCGTCGAAGGTGTGAAATTCTTCATGTAAGCTCGCGGTAAGTAGAAATACGCAATGCTGCGTGGACCAACGCCGTAGGGCGCTCGCGTGCAGGAGGAGATGACATGCTGATAGGTGTGCCCGCCGAAACCTTGGCAGGCGAGACGCGGGTGGCCGCCACGCCAGAAACCGTCAAGAAACTCGTGGCCCAAGGCCACACGGTGCGGGTGCAGTCAGGCGCCGGCGTCTGCGCCAGCGTCACCGATGCCGGCTTTGCCGCCGTGGGAGCCGAGATCACCGACGCGGCCGGCGCCTGGGGCTGCGACCTGGTGCTCAAGGTGCGCGCGCCGCAAGAGTCCGAAGCCGGCCTGCTGCGCCCGGGCAGTACCTTGGTCGGCATGCTGAATCCGTTCGACGCCGCAGGTCTGCACCGCCTGGCCGCTGCCGGCGTCACCGCCTATGCACTGGAAGCTGCGCCGCGCACCACACGCGCGCAGAGCATGGACGTACTCTCTTCGCAGGCCAACATCGCCGGCTACAAGGCCGTGGTGATGGCCGCTGATCGCTACCAGCGCTTCTTTCCCATGCTCATGACTGCGGCGGGCACCGTGAAGGCGGCTCGCGTGGTCATCCTGGGCGTGGGCGTGGCGGGCCTGCAGGCGATTGCCACGGCCAAGCGCCTGGGCGCGGTGATCGAGGCCAGCGATGTGCGCCCCAGCGTCAAGGAGCAGGTGGAGTCGCTGGGCGCGAAGTTCATCGACGTGCCCTACGAAACCGCCGAGGAGAAAGAAGCTGCCGAGGGCGTGGGCGGTTACGCCCGCCCCATGCCGCAAAGCTGGCTGGACCGCCAGAAGGCCGAGGTTGCCAAGCGTGTCGCGCAGGCCGACGTGGTCATCACCACGGCGCTGATCCCCGGCCGCGCCGCGCCGGTGCTGGTCACGCAGGAGATGGTGGAGTCCATGAAACCCGGCTCGGTCATCGTGGACCTGGCGGCCGCGCAGGGAGGCAACTGCCCGCTGACCCAGCCGGGTCAGACCGTCGTGCACCACGGCGTGACCCTGGTCGGCGAGACCAACCTGCCCGCGCTCGTGGCGGCTGATGCCTCCGCGCTGTATGCGCGCAACGTGCTCGACTTTCTCAAACTCATCATCAACCCCGAAGGCGCCCTGCATCTCAACCGCGATGACGACATCGTGGTGGCCTGCTTGGTGGCGCATGAGGGGGCCGTCACGCGTGCGTGACCCTGTTCTGCCCGCAACCTTGGAGTGACTTTCTTGCGTCTTCGTTGGAACCCCTTTGTCCCCGCCATCGCGGCCCTGCTGTCGCTCGTTGCATGCGCGCCAGCGCAGCCGGACCTCGTACGGGTGGGCCGTGCCGAACTGCAGTTGCCTGCGGGCACCTGGCAGCCTTTGGGCGGCGACGCCGAACAGTTTGACGTCCGCCCCGATGACACCGCGCACGATCTGCCCATGCAGACCCGCGCAGTGGCCCTGCGCGGCCGGGCCAAGGAACCGCTGGCGGTTCTGGTGGTGCAGACCAATGCCAGCAACCACCCGCGCGACACCACGCTGTGGACCGCGGCCTGCCTGCCGCAAAAGGGCGTGCAGGTGGAAGACGCGGCGCGCGGCAGTCCGGTGCGCATCGACTGCCTGCGCTACAAGCGCAGCGCGGGCACCGACGGCTACCTGGCCAGCGCGCGTCCGGCGCTTGCCCAGTGGCTGACGCAGCAGCAGGCCGTGCCCGCCAACCCGTATTCCCACGTCTCGTACCGCTACTCCACCCCCGAAGGTGGCTATGTGTCCGTGGATGTGCTGGCCGATCGGCGGTTGCTGCGGCCTACCGTGCGCAACAACGAGGAGTTCCTGCGTGCAGGCCGTCCCGCGCAGGCGTGGATGGAGCAACTCGCCCAAGCGGCCCGCCAGAGCATCACCATGCTGGACGGCCGTTTCGTCGTGCCCCCGTTTCCCCAGGCCTTGCCCGAATAGCTGTCAATTGGGGCCGTGTAAAGGTCCCCTTTCCGAAGGAGCGTCGAGATGGAGTCGGTTTCGCCCACGCTGATCAACCTGATCATCTTCGTGCTGGCCATCTACGTGGGCTACCACGTGGTCTGGAACGTCACCCCGGCGCTGCACACGCCCTTGATGGCGGTGACCAATGCCATCTCGGCCATCGTCATCGTCGGGGCCATGCTGGCCGCCGCGCTCACCGAAACGCCACTGGGCAAGACCATGGGTGTGCTGGCCGTGGCGCTGGCGGCGGTGAACGTGTTCGGCGGCTTCCTGGTCACCCGGCGCATGCTGGAGATGTTCAAGAAGAAAGAGCGCAAGACGCCCGCCGAACAAGCGAAAGCAGCTACGAAATAAGGAGCGTTGGCATGAGCATGAACCTTGTCACGCTGCTGTACCTGGTCGCCAGCGTCTGTTTCATCCAGGCGCTCAAAGGCCTGTCGCACCCCACCACATCGATCCGCGGCAACCTGTTCGGCATGGCGGGCATGGCGATCGCCGTGCTGACCACGGCGGCGCTCATCGTGGAGCTGGCCAGCGACAAGGGCGTGGGCATGACCTACGTGCTGGCCGGCCTGGTGGTGGGCGGCGGCGCGGGCTCGGTGATGGCACAGCGCGTGGAGATGACCAAGATGCCCGAGCTGGTGGCCTTCATGCACAGCATGATCGGCCTGGCGGCGGTGTTCATCGCCGTGGCGGCCGTGGCCGAGCCCTGGGCCTTCCAGATCGTGGCGCATGGCCAGCCGATCCCGCTGGGCAACCGGCTGGAGCTGTTCCTGGGCGCGGCCATCGGCGCCATCACCTTCAGTGGCTCGGTGATCGCCTTCGGCAAGCTCTCGGGCAAGTACAAGTTCCGCCTGTTCCAGGGCGCGCCGGTGGTCTTCAAGGGGCAGCACCTGCTGAACCTGGTGCTGGGCCTGGCCACCGTCGGCCTGGGGCTGGTGTTCATGCTCACCGAGCGCTGGGATGCCTTCTTCGCCATGCTGGCGCTCGCCTTCGTGATGGGCGTGCTCATCATCATTCCCATCGGCGGCGCCGACATGCCCGTGGTGGTGTCCATGCTCAACAGCTACTCGGGCTGGGCAGCGGCGGGCATCGGCTTCTCGCTGAACAACAGCATGCTCATCATCGCGGGCTCGCTGGTAGGCAGCTCGGGCGCGATCCTGAGCTACATCATGTGCAAGGCCATGAACCGCTCGTTCTTCAACGTGATCCTGGGCGGCTTCGGCGGCGACGCGGCAGCTGCGGCTGCGGGCGGCGCCGTACAGCGCACGGCCAAGAGCGGCAGCGCCGACGATGCGGCCTTCATCCTGAGCCAGGCGGAGACCGTGGTCATCGTCCCCGGCTACGGCCTCGCGGTGGCGCGCGCGCAGCATGCGGTGAAGGAGCTGGCGCAGAAGCTCACCGACAAGGGCATCACCGTCAAGTACGCCATCCATCCGGTGGCGGGCCGCATGCCCGGCCATATGAACGTGCTGCTGGCCGAGGCCGAGGTGCCCTACGACCAGGTGTTCGAGATGGAGGACATCAACGGCGAGTTCGGCCAGGCGGACGTGGCCATCGTGCTGGGCGCCAACGATGTGGTGAACCCCGCCGCGCTGCACAAGGGCAGTCCCATCTACGGCATGCCGATCCTGGAGGCTTACAAGGCCAAGACCGTGATCGTCAACAAGCGCTCCATGGCCGCGGGCTACGCCGGCCTGGACAACGAACTGTTCTACATGGACAAGACCATGATGGTCTTCGGCGACGCCAAGAAGGTGGTCGAAGACATTGGCAAGGCCGTGGAGTAGTGCCGCATCCGCGCATGCCGGCGGGGCCGGCACGCTAGGGTAATTCCAGACGCGCGAAGGCTGCAGGCCATCCACAATGCGCCGCACTTTGCCGTCATTCGTAACTAGAAGATTCCAGGAGAGACATCTATGACCGACCGCCCATGGCTTGGCGCCTACCCGCAGGGCGTTCCTGCCGACATCGACCCGACGCAGTACACGTCGCTGGTGGAGCTGATGGAGCAGGCCTTCCGCGACTATGCGGACCGCACGGCCTACAGCTTCATGGGCAAGGAGACCAGCTACCGCGAGACGGACGCGCTGAGTCGCCAGTTCGCGGCCTACCTGCAGAGCCTGGGCCTGGTGCGCGGCGACCGCGTGGCGCTCATGATGCCCAACGTGCCGCAGTACCCGATTGCCGTGGCGGCCGTGCTGCGCGCGGGCTTCGTGGTGGTCAACGTGAACCCGCTGTACACCCCGCGCGAACTGGAGCACCAGCTCAAGGACTCGGGTGCCAAGGCCATCGTCATCATCGAGAACTTCGCCGCCACGCTGCAGGCCTGCATCGCCAACACCCCCGTGCAGCACGTGGTGCTGTGCGCCATGGGCGACCGGCTGGGCCTGCTCAAGGGCCTGCTGGTCAACTACGTGGTGCGCAACGTCAAGAAGCTGGTGCCGGCCTACCAGCTTCCCGGCGCAGTGCGCTTCAACGACGCGCTGGCCAAGGGCGCGGGCCTGCAGTTGAACAAGCCGTCTTTGAAGAGCGACGACATCGCACTGCTGCAGTACACCGGCGGCACCACGGGCGTGAGCAAGGGCGCCGTGCTGCTGCACCGCAACGTGATCGCCAATGTGCTGCAGTCCGAGGCCTGGAATAAGCCCGCGACGAGCAAGATCCCCGAAAGCGAGCAGCCCACGGCCGTGTGCGCGCTGCCGCTGTACCACATCTTCGCGTTCACGGTGAACATGATGCTGTCCATGCGCACGGGCGGCAAAACCATCCTCATTCCTAATCCACGCGATCTGCCGGCCGTGCTCAAGGAGCTGTCCAAGCACACGTTCCACAGCTTCCCGGCGGTGAACACGCTGTTCAACGGCCTGGCCAACCATCCCGACTTCAACACGGTCAACTGGAAGAACCTCAAGGTTTCCGTGGGCGGCGGCATGGCTGTGCAGGCGGCCGTGGCCAAGCTCTGGCTGGACAAGACCGGCTGCCCGATCTGCGAAGGCTACGGCCTGTCGGAGACCAGCCCGTCGGCCAGTTGCAACCCGGTCACCGCCACGGAGTTCTCGGGCACCATCGGCGTGCCGTTGCCCAGCACCTCCATGCGCATCCTGGACGACGAGGGGCACGACATCTCCGCCACCGGCCAGGCGGGCGAGATCGCCATCAAGGGCCCGCAGGTCATGGCCGGCTACTGGCAGCGCCCCGACGAGACCGCCAAGGTCATGACCGAGGATGGCTACTTCAAGACCGGCGACATCGGCGTGATGGACGCGCGCGGCTACTTCAAGGTGGTGGACCGCAAGAAGGACATGGTGCTGGTCAGCGGCTTCAACGTCTACCCCAACGAGGTGGAGGACGTGGTGGCGCTGATGCCCGGCGTGCTGGAATGCGCGGTGGTGGGCGTGCCCGACGAGAAGACGGGCGAGGCCGTGAAGCTGGTCATCGTCAAGAAGGACCCGGCGCTCACCGAGGCGCAGGTCAAGGACTTCTGCCGCGCCAACCTCACGGGCTACAAGCAGCCCAAGGTGATCGAGTTCCGTACCGAACTGCCCAAGACCCCCGTGGGCAAGATCCTGCGCCGCGAGCTGCGCGACAAGAAATAAGCCGAGAACCCGAGGGCCCCGCGCGGGCTCTTAGAACGTGTTCACGATCTTTTCATGAAGCCCGCAAGGCAGCAAAAAGCCGCAATCTAGGCGCGCACCGCAGGCCATTCTGGGGGCCTGGACAAGGTGCGCAACGACGAGTGCGGCTTTTTGCTGTCTTGCCCGCAGGGGTGCCCCGCCAAAGTGGCCTCTGCGGCGTTGCAAAGGCTCGCCGGGCCACCAGCCCGGCTGCGCTTTGCGCCTTGCATCCGCCGCTTTGGCGGGGCAACGGGCTCCATGAAAAGCTCGTGAACACGTTCGTACATTCCCCCAGCCGGGATAATCCCGGCTTTTTTACGCCCGGCCCTCGCCCTCATGACCACTGCCATCCTCAGCGCCCTGCCCGAAGAGCAGGGCGGCCTCATGCACGCCCTGCAGCAACCTGAGCAACTGCAGCATGCGGGCCGCGTCTTCTGGCGCGGCCACCTGCATGGGCAGCCCGTGGTGCTGGCACTGTCGGGCATTGGCAAGGTGGCGGCGGCCACCACGGCCGCAGCGCTGGCCGAGCGCTTTGGCGTGGCGCGCATGGTGTTCACCGGCGTGGCCGGCGGCGTGGGCGAGGGCGTGCAAGTGGGCGATGTGGTGGTCGCGCAGGACTACCTGCAGCACGACTTTGATGCCTCGCCCATCTTCCCGCGCTGGGAAGTGCCGGGCTACGGCCGTGCGCGCATGGACTGCGACTCGGCGCTGAATGCTCTGCTTTTGGAAGCTGCTCGCGCTTACCTGGCGGACGCTGGAGCCCATTTTGTTGCTGATCTTCCCAACGCTGCGCGCGCCCCGCAGGTGCACCACGGCCTGATGGCCAGCGGCGACCGCTTCGTCTCCACGGCGCAGGAATCCAGCGCGCTGCGCGCGGCGCTGCTGGCGTCGGACCACGACGTGCTGGCCGTGGAGATGGAAGGCGCCGCCGTGGCCCAGGTCTGCCGCGACTACGGCCTGCCGTTTGCGGCGGTGCGCACCATCTCCGACCGCGCGGACGACAGTGCGCATGTCGACTTCGCCCACTTCGTGCAGAACGTGGCGAGCCGCTATGCGGACCACATCGTGCAGCGCTTCGTGCGGATGCTCTGAAAACAGGAGCTATCAGCGCTTGCTATATAAGCGCTAGAGGCCAATTTCTTCAAAACTGGCACACGCCTCGACAGTCCGATGGCCGCGGAGCAGGCCGCCCCAGCGGACGCCGTGGAACGGGCTTCGCCAGGCCACCGGCGTCGTCCCCCTTCCCGCAGCGCGCAGCGGTGCGAGAGAAGGGGGAAGCGGCGCAGCCGCTCAGGGGGATGTTCCCTATTTCAACCAGCCCCGCTTGCGGAAGTACAGCATCGGCCCCAGCGCGCTGGCCACCATCAGCGCCAGCACGTAGGGGTAGCCGTACTGCCAGTCCAGCTCGGGCATGAACTTGAAGTTCATGCCGTAGACGCTGGCGATCAGCGTCGGCGGCAGCAGCGCCACGCTGGCCACGGAGAAGATCTTGATGATCTTGTTCTGGTTGATGTTGATGAAACCGACCGTGGCGTCCATCAGGAAGTTGATCTTGTCGAACAGGAAGGCCGTGTGGCTGTCCAGCGACTCGATGTCGCGCAGGATCTGGCGCGCGTCCTCGAACTGCTCGGAGCTGAGCATGCGGCTGCGCATCATGAAGCTCACCGCGCGGCGCGTGTCCATCACGTTGCGGCGGATGCGGCCGTTCAAGTCCTCCTGCCGCGCAATGGCCGCCAGCACCTCGCCGGCGCGTGCGTCGGTCACGTTGCCGGCCAGCACCTGGGTGCTCACCTCTTCCAGGTCGTCGTAGATGCCCTCCAGCGTGTCGGCGGAATACTCGGCATCCGTGTCGAAGAGGCTCAGCAGCACGTCCTTGGCATCGTCGATCAGGCCGGGCGCGCGGCGTGCGCGCATGCGCAGCAGGCGAAAGACGGGGATGTCCTCGTCGTGGATGGAAAACAGCACGCCCTTGCTCTTGAGGGTGTCGTTGACCAGGTTCAGGATGAAGGCCACGCGGGCCGAGGCGGGCTCGTCGTCCACATCCACCAGAAAGTCGCTGCGGATGTGCAGCTCGCCGTTGTCTTCCTCGTAAAAGCGCGCGGACTCTTCGATGTCCTCGTCCATCGCATCTTCGGGGATGGACAGGCCGTAGTGCTGCTTGATCCAGCGCTTTTCTTCCAGCGTGGGGGACTCCAGGTCCACCCAGATCGGCTGAAAGCGCGCCAACTCTTCCAGGGACTCGATTTCTTCCTGGACGAGCCGGCCGTTGGCGAGCGTAAAGATGTTGAGCATGGCTCACTCTCCCGGTTGTCTTGTGGCGTCTGCAAAAGGGGCGGGGGGCGCTTTCAGTCCCTTCGGCATGTCAATGGGCCGGGAGGCTGAAAGCTACCAACTAGGGTAGGTTTCCACGGAGCTGTCTCCATACGTTGTGCAAGGCGGGAATTATCGCATCCGCTCCCCAATGGAAGCACCGCCGCATGACACGTTCTTGGCGCCTTTTCGGGGGAAAGGCGCCGCACCGCATCACCCCCCGCCGCGGTGCGTGTGCAGGTCCAGGTGCCGCATGAAAGCCTGGCGCTCGGCGGGCGGGACGCCGTCGAACGCGAAGTGCAGGTGCAGCGTGGGCAGGCGCAGCAGCGCGATCTGGCGCGCAGGCCCCGGCGCCCACTGCAGCGTGAGCGCGCCCCCCGCGAGCGCGATGCGTACCTGGGCGTCGCCTTGTGCGGCCCAGTCGTGCCCCGCCAGCGCCCGCTGCAGCAGCCGCTGCCATTCGGCGGGCGCGCAGCTCATGTCGCGCGTGAAGTGGTCAGGCCAATCGCTCAAAAGGTGCGGGGAGGGTAGGAGGCTGCGATTCAGCCGCCGGCGATCGGCGGCCAGATGGCGAGCGCGTCGCCCTCGTGCAGCGTGGTGGTGGCGCGCGCCGCGGGGGCGATGTAGCGGCCGTTGACCAGCACCAGGTGCACCATGTCCGGCGGCAGGCGGAAAGGCGCGATGATTTGGCTGATGCTCTGCGTGGGGGCGACTTCCAGCGCCATCTGGTTGCCTGGGCGCACCTCGGGCGGCAGGTAGTCGGTGAGCGAGGCAAAGAGCTTGAAAGTGATGCGCATGTGCCTATCCGGTTTCATGCCAAATCAGCCGTTTGCACTTGTGGGGTAAGCGCTGCTACTTTTAGCATAGCAAATTCCCTGGCCTCAGCGCCGGCGCGCGTCCGGCGCGCCACTCCAGTGCCCCTGCGCCTGGGCGCAGGCCAGGTAGGCCTCCATCAGCCGCGTGGGGTCGCGGCGCAGGTGTTCCTTCCAGGGGCCCAGGCGCACCTGGCCTTCCACCAGGCCGCGCATGGCGCCCACGTGCTGCGTCATGCCCACGGAGTTGCAGCCGATGAGCCGGTCGCCCTCGAACTGCAGGCTCAGGTGTTTGCCGGCCGCCGCGTCGGTCAGCGCCACCTGTTCGCCGCCGGGCACGCCCTGCCAGTTGCCGAAGCTGGTGGAGATGAGCCCCAGCGTGTCCAGCACGTTGATCTGCGTGACCACCGCCAGCGCCGCGGGAAGCCCCAGCATGTTGAGCGCCGCCACGCGCGCCTGCTCGGCCGCGTTGGGCTGGATGGCGCTGACCACGGTCTTGCGCGTGAAGGGGTCGAACGCCTCGGCGCAGTCGCCCGCGGCATAGATGCCGGGCACGTTGGTCTGCATGCGCTCGTCGGTCAACACGCCCTGCAGGCAGGTGATGCCACTGCCCGCCAGAAAGCCGATGGCCGGGCGCACGCCCGTGGCGCTGATGACGAGGTCGGCATCCAGCACCCTGCCGCCCGACAGGTGCACGCGCAGCGCGTCGCCGCCGCCTTCACCTTGTGCGCGGTCGATGCGCTCGACCTTGTGGCCCGTGAACACCTGCACGCCCTGGCGCTCGCACCAGTCGCGGATCATGCCGCCGGCCACCGCGCCCATCATGCGCGGGACCATGCGGTCGCCCATCTCGACCACGCTGAGCCGCACGCCGCGCTTTTGCAACGCCTCCATGATGATGCAGCCGATGAAGCCCGCGCCCATCTGCAGCACGCGCGCGCCGGGCCGGGCGCGCGCGGCGATGGCGCGCGCGTCGGCCAGCGTCCAGCAGGTCTGCACGCCCGGCAGGTCCAGCCCGGGGATGGGCGGGCGCACGGGGTGGGAGCCGGTGGCGATGAGCAGCCGGTCGAAAGCCAGCGTGACGCCACCCTCCAGCGTGACGGTGCGGGCCTGCACATCCACGCCCGCGGCGCGCGCGCTCAGGCGGTCGATGCGCTGCTGTGCGAAGTGGTCGGCGCGCTTGCGCAGGTAGGTGCCGCGCTCGTCGATGTCGCCCACCAGCAGGTAGGGGATGGCCATGCGCGAGTAGGGCGGCTCGGCCTCGTCGCCCACGAGGGTGATGCGGTCGCCCGGCGCATGCTTGCGCAGGGTTTCCGCGGCGATGACGCCGGCCGGGCCGGCCCCGAGGATCAGGTGGTGCATAGGGATGCTCGGTTGCTGCAGTATTGATAGCTGCTAACGCAGGATAGGTATGCGCTGCATGCCGATTTGCCTTTTGTCCTTGCGCCGCGGGCGGGCCCCTGCCGTGGCCCGCGGCAGATGGCCTCACAGTCCCAGGCGCGCGCGCGTCTCGGGTGTGGGCCGGCCTTCGGGGTCCCAGCCGCGCACGGCGTAGTACTTGGGCAGCATTTCGGGCAGGTGGCTCACCGTGCCCTTGGAGCCGCCGGTCTTGGCCGCCTCGGTCAGCAGGCGCCGGGGCAGGCTGTCGTCCGCCTTGGTGAAGCCGGCGGCGTTGTTGAACTCGCGCTCCATGTTCCAGATGCGCTCGCCGATCTTCTCCAGCTCCGGCACCGTGAAGCCTTCGTCGCACGCCGCCTGCAGTTGGGGGGCGAGGTCGGGCAGGCTCCAGGCGAAGGTGGTGAAGATGCACACGCCGGCCGAGTCAAACGCCGCCGTCGCGTCCTGGAAGGCCTTGACCAGCTCGGGCTTGCCCTCGGTGGCCGTAGGCTCGGTCTTGACGGGGATGCCCAGGATCTCGGACGCGATGGTGTAGCCGCGCAGGTGGCAGCCGCCGCGGTTGCTGGTGGCGTAGGCCAGGCCGATGCCCTGGATGGCGCGGCCGTCGTAGGCGGGGAACTCCTGGCCCTTGGAGGACATGGACAAATCAGGATGGCCGTACTTGGTGCACAGGCGCTTGGAACCCTGGCCCACCTCCTTGCCAAAGCCGCGCCCGTGGATGGTTTCCTCGGCCAGAAAGGCCAGCGCCTTGGCCGAGCCGAAGGGTGCCTCGATGCCGATCTGCTCGCGGGTGAGCACGCCCATTTCGTACAGCTCCATCACCGCGCCCACGGTGGCGCCGAAGCTGATGGGGTCGATCCCTTGCTCGTTGCACAGCAGGTTCACGTACTGCAGGCATTCCAGGTCGTTCACGCCGTTGGCCGCGCCCAGGGCCCAGGCGGCCTCGTATTCCAGGCCGCCGCTGGCGCCCCAGTACTGCGGCTTGTTGACCACGGTGAAGTGCGTCTCGTCGATCTTGCTGATGCGCCCGCAGGCGATGGTGCAGCCAAAGCAGGCCTGGTTGGTCACCAGGTGCTTCTTGCCGTCGCTGGCGCGCGGCGTGGCCATGGCCTCGGCGGAGATGTCCTTGGCGCCTTCGAACTGCACGTCGCGGTGGTTGCGCGTGGGCAGGGCGCCCACCTCGTTGATCACGTTCATCAGCACCTGCGTGCCGTAGGTGGGCAGGCCCTGGCCGGTGACGGCGTTGTCGTGCAGGATCTTCTTGCGCGCGAAGGTCTCGGCCATGAAGGCCTTGGGGTCGCGGATGTTGCCCACGCCCTTGGTGCCGCGCACGGCGATGGCCTTGAGGTTCTTGCTGCCCATGACCGCGCCCACGCCCGAGCGGCCCGCGGCGCGGTGCAGGTCATTGACCACGGCGGCGAACAGCACCTGGTTCTCGCCCGCGCGGCCGATGCCGGAGATGCGCGTGAGCGGGTCCTGCAGCGTGGTCTTGAGGTGCTCCTCGGTCTCCCACACGCTCTTGCCCCAGATGTCGGCGGCGTCGCGCAGCTCGGCCACGTCGTCGTTGATGTACAGGTACACGGGCTTGGGGGACTTGCCCTCGAAGATGACCATGTCCCAGCCGGCCATCTTCAGCTCGGCACCCCAGTAGCCGCCCGAGTTGGAGCAGGCGATAGCGCCGGTGAGCGGCCCCTTGGTGATGACGGTATAGCGCCCGCCCGTGGAGGCCATGGTGCCCGTGAGCGGACCCGTGGCCCAGATGATCTTGTTGTCCGGCGACAGCGGGTCGACCTGGGGGTCGATCTCGCTGACCAGGTACTTGGTGCCCAGGCCGCGCGAACCCAGGTACTGGCGTGCCCAGTCCATGTTCAGCGGCTCGGGGGTAACGGTGCCCGCGCTCAGGTTGACGCGCAGAATCTTGCCAGCCCAGGACATGATGTGTGCTCCTTGATTAATAGCTGTTGGCGCTTGGTGGTCAAGCGCCAGCGGGCTGATTGGCTTGATTGCCCAGCTTCTCGGCCCATTGCTTCATGCGCTCCAGGCCGGTCCAGTTGGCGTCGATGTAGGTGATGGCCGTGGTCGGGCAGGCCTCCACGCAGGCCGGGCCCTCGGCGCGGTCGTGGCACAGGTCGCACTTTTGCACCTTGCCGGTGTCGGCCACGTAGTTCACGGTGCCGAAGGGGCAGGCGATGGTGCAGACCTTGCAGCCCACGCAGGTGGACTCGGACACGATCTTGGCGCCGCTCAGCTTGTCCACCGTGATCGCCTCCACCGGGCAGGCGTGCAGGCACCAGGCCTCGTCGCACTGGGTGCAGGTGTAGGGCACCTTCTTGCCCGTGGTGTGGAAGTCGAACACCTTGATGCGCGATTTGGCGGTGGCGTAGACGCCGTAGTTCTCGAAAGAGCAGGCCATCTCGCACTGCAGGCAGCCGGTGCACTTGTCGGCGTTGATGTGCAACACCTTTTGCATGAATGTCTCCTTGGGTACCGGCGCCCAGGGCAGGGGACGCCTTGCCTATGAAAAGATTTGCATAGGTATTGTGGGCAGCCCAGGGGAGGGGACTTGCAGAGGGGAAACCCGCGTCGGGTATTGGGTGCGCGCCGTACCCCGCCAGGCGCGTGCCGGGCGGGCCGTCCGGTCGCGGCGGATCAGGGTGCGGCGGGTCAGGGTGCGGTGCTGCGCCGCACCAGGGCCAGCGCGCGGCACAGGTCGGCCCAGGCGGCGGCCTTGGCATCGGGTGCGCGCAGCAGGTAGGCGGGGTCGTAGCTCACCACGGCGGGCGTGCCGTCTGGCAGGTGGTGCGCGGTGGCGCGCAGGCGCCCCAGGGGCTCGCGGCTGCCCAGCACCACGCGCGCCGCGCCCAGGCCCAGCACCAGCACCAGGGAGGGGCGCAGCGTCTGCAGCGCCTGTTGCAGGCCGGCGGCGGGCTCCAACCCCTCGGCGGTCAGGCCCGGCGCGTGCCGGTTCAGCGTGGCGACGAAGGTGCGCGGGTGCCGGTGCAGGCGCATGGCGCGCAGCATGTTGTCCAGCAGGCGGCCGCTGTCGCCCGCCAGCGGCTCGGCTGGCGTGGGGCTTTCCAGCACCACCAGCCAGCCGGCGCCCAGCTCGGGCGGAACGGCCTGGGCGTCGGCCTGCGGGTACAGCGCCACGGGCGCGCGCAGCAGCAGGCCGGTGGGCGCGGCGCCGGCCGTGCGCGGCTCGGACGCGGGTGCGGCAGGGGCAGCAGCATGCGCGGGCTGGCGCGGGGCGGATGGCGCGGCTGGCGTGGGTTGCGCGTGCAGCACTGGCGTGGGCGCGGCGGCGGCGATGGCCACTTCCGCGTCCGCTTGCGCAGGCGCGGCCACTGGGGGCGGCAGCGGGCGTGCCGGCGGCGGCGCCCAGACGGTGACGCCCATCTCTTGCAGCATGGCGCGTTGGCGCGCATCCAGGGACAGGCTCATAGCAGCAGGCTCATCACCACGGCGTCCTCGCGCTCGCCGTCCGCGGCGGGGTAGTAGCGCTTGCGCTCGCCCACACGGCGGTAGCCGTGGACTTCATAGATGCGCCGCGCGCGCTCGTTGCTCGCGCGCACCTCCAGCCACAGCCATTGCGCGCCCTGGCCGCGCGCCCACACGGCCAGCGTGTCCAGCATCACATGGGCCCAGCCCTGGCGCTGGAAGGCGGGCGCCACGGTGATGTTGAGCAGATGCACCTCGTCCACGCCGCGCATGGCGACGAAGTAGCCCAGGATCTGTCCATCGGCCACGAGCAGCTGGGCCTGGTAGCCGGCGGCCATGGCGTCGATGAAGTTGCCGCGTGTCCAGGGATGGCTATAGGCGCTGTTCTCGATGGCCAGGAGCGCATCCAGCCGCGCGGGCGTCAGCGGCTCGAAGGCGGCCTCGAAGGCGTGGGGGGGCTGGACGATGGCGCTCATGTCTGGGGGGCCGGCGCGGCTTGGCGGGCGGCTTCTCGCTCGGCGGTGGTTTGCGCCACTTTATCGCGGATGTAGCGCGGCAGCGCTGCGTCGGCAGCCACGCCCGCGCCCGCCGCCAGCAGCGCCGGTGCCAGCCGCAGCAGGGCCGCCGCCGTAGGCAGGGCGTGCATGTGCGGGGCCTGCGGCGCGAGGCGCTCGCCGTAGGCGGCGCGGGCATTGCCGGCGACCGTCCAGCCATCCGGCACGGCCAGGGCCTCGGGCGCCAGCAGCTGGAAGTCCTGCGGCACCTGCCAGCGGCCGTCGGCCTGCCACTCAAAGGGTGCCGCGTAGACCTCGTTCATGCGGGCGTCCAGCGTCGCCACCACCCGCGTGCAGCCGTGCTGCGCGCGGGCCTCTTCGGCCACGGCGAGCAGCGTGTCCACCGGCAGCACGGGCACGCCTTGCCCGCCGCGCGCGCCAAAGGCCAGGCCCTGGGCCACCGCGCACGCGGTGCGCAGCCCCGTGAACGAGCCCGGGCCGCGCCCGAACACCACGGCGTCCAGCTGATCGAACGACAGTCCGGCCTGCGCCAGCAAGTCGCGGATGGCCGGGATCAGCGTGGCCGAGGCCTGTGCGCCGCCGGCGCCGCTGTGCTGCCACACGCGCGCGCCGTGTTGCACGGCGATGGACAGCGCGTCGGTACTGGTGTCGAAGGCAAGCAGGTTCATGGAGGGCGTGATTATCGGCTGCGCGCCAAGCCATGGCGGGGCGGGCGGCCATGGCGCCCCCTAAACTCGCCGCCATGTCGTTTTCTTTCCTTGGGCAGGCCCGCCGCCTGCGCTGTGCGGCCGGGTGGGCGCTGGCCCTGGCCTTCCTGACGCCCTGGGCGGGCGCCCAGCCTGTGCCCGCCGATGCATCGGCCTTGCCCCCTTCCGTCGAGGCCGCGCTGCAGCGCGCCAAGGTGCCGCGCGAAGCACTCTCCGCCTTGGTGGTGGAGGTCGAGGGGCGCCAGCCGCGCCTGGCCCACCGCGCCGATGCGCCCGCCAACCCGGCCTCGGTCATGAAGCTGGTCACGACGTATGCGGCGCTGGACCTGCTGGGGCCGGCATTCACCTGGGACACGCCCGTGTACCTGGACGCCGGGCCCCAGGGCGGCAGCCTGCGCGGCAACGTGTACATCAAGGGGCAGGGCGACCCCAAGCTGGTGGTGGAGCGCCTGTGGCTGCTCATGCGCCGCCTGCGTGCGATGGGGGTCGAGGTGATCCTGGGCGACATCGTGCTGGACCGCAGCGCCTTCGCGCTGCCGGCGCACGATCCGGCGCTGTTCGACGGCGAGCCCTGGCGCCCCTACAACGCCGCGCCCGACGCGCTGCTGCTCAACTACAAGGCGGTGTCCATCGGCTTCGTGCCGGATCTGGCGGCCGGCGTGGCGCGGCTGCGCTATGAGCCGCCGCAGGCCCAGGTGGAACTGCCCGCCACCGTGCCGCTGGCGGCGCAGGGCGCGGCCTGCGGCGATTGGCGTGCAGGGCTGCGGGCGGATTTCGCGGACCCTGCGCGCATCGCCTTCCAGGGCGTGTACCCGGCGGCCTGCGGCGAACGCGAGTGGTCCATCGCACCGGCCGACCCGGGCGGCTATGCGGCGCGCGCGGTGGAAGGCATGTGGCGCGAACTGGGCGGCAAGCTCACCGGCCGCGTGCGCGACGGCAAGGTGCCCGCGGGGCTGGCGTCGGCATTCGGCAGTACCTCGCCGCCGTTGTCGGAGGTGGTGCGCGACATCAACAAGTACAGCAACAACGTCATGACGCAGCAGGTGTTTTTGACGCTGGGGCTGCAAAAAGCCGGCGCAGGCAGCTTCGACCAGGCGCGCAGCGTGCTCGCACAGTGGTGGCGCCAGCGCCTGGGCGCCGCCGAGATGCCGGTGGTGGACAACGGCGCCGGCTTGAGCCGCGAGGCGCGCGTGAGCGCGCGGGCGCTTGCGCGCATGCTGCAGCACGCCTGGGCGTCGCCGGTGATGCCGGAATTCATGGCATCGCTGCCCATTGCCGGGGTGGACGGGACGCTGCGCCGCCGCCAGGGCCAGGCTGCGGGCTTCGCGCACCTCAAGACGGGTGCGCTGCGCGACGTGGTGGCGCTGGCCGGCTATGTGCATGCCGCGAGCGGCCGGCGCTATGTGCTGGTGGGCTTCGTCAACCACCCAAATGCCTCCGCGGCACGACCGGCCCTGGACGCGCTGGTGGACTGGGCCGCGAGCGACCGCTGAGGCGGCGCAGCCGCCGTCCGCCATCGAACGCCCGGGCCAGCCCACCGGCAGACGTGTCGTGCTGCCCGCGCGGCGCGGCGGGATGCCTCCGATGTTGGTATTTACCCGCAGACGGCCTGTCGCGCTTCATCGGTAATATCCCTGAAAAAAACGAACGTTCGTTCTATTCATAACAGGAGTTCCTGATGAAACCACGCATGCAGTGGGTAGCCGTTGCCGTTTCCGCCGCTGTTCTGGCGGCCTGCGGGGGCGGCGGCGCCGACACCACGCCCGCCACGGCGGTCACCGCAGTCAAGGTGATGGGCGACAGCCTGGCGGACAGCGGCACCTTCGGGCTGAAGTTCACGGTCCAGGGCACGGCCCCTACGGGCGCGGGCTCCACGGCCATCTGGCCCGAGCGCGTGGCCGCCAGTTATGGCCGCACGCTGTGCCCGCACTATGTGTCCGCGGGGGGCAGCTTCAGCGCCAAGGCCGACTGCACCAACTACGCGGTAGGCGGCGGGCGCATCAACAACTTCACGGCGCCCACCTCGCCCGTGTCCATCCTCCAACAGCTCAAGGATGCGGGCGCCGCCGGCTATGCCACGGGTGACCTGGTGCTCATCGACGGTGGCGGCAACGATGCGGCCGACCTGATCGGCGCCTACCTGGGGGCTTCAAGGGACGGCGGCAAGGCCTACGCGGCCCTGCTGGGCACGGTACTGGACGCCGCCACGGTGAACAGTCTGCTCGCGGGCGGCGCCACCGGCATGGCCCAGGCAGGCGGCGCCTATATGCAGGCGCTGGCCACCCAGTTCGCGGCCACGATCAAGGCGCAGACGCTGGACAAGGGCGCGACGCGCGTGGCCGTGCTGAACATGCCCGGCGTGACGCTCACGCCCAAGTTCCGCATGGTGCTGGCATCCATTTCCGCCGCCAACGGCGCGGCGGCCGCGGCCCAGGCGCAGACGCTGTTCGATGGCTGGGTGCAGGCCTTCAACGCCAAGCTGGCCGCGGCGCTGGCGGGCGATGGGCGTCTCACCGTGGTGGACTTCTATGCCTCGTTCAAGGACCAGGCCGAGCATCCCGCGCAGTACGCCTACACCAACGTGACCACGCCGGCCTGCCCCGCTACCGGCGTGGGCAGCGACGGCCTGCCCACCTACAGCTTCGCCACCTGCACGGCGGCCGCGCTGTCGGCCATGACGCCGCCGGCCGGCGCCACCGGCGGGGCCGATTGGTGGAAGAGCTACGGCTTTGCCGACAGCTTCCACCCCACGCCCTTCGGCCACCAGCTGATGGGGCAACTGGTGTCGCGTTCGCTGTCCCAGGCGGGCTGGCTCTGAGCGCTTTTGCGCAGACATTTCTCACAACCGATCCATGACACAGCAATTCTTGCGGGCCGGCTGCGTGCTGGCCCTGGCCGCCGCGTGCGCTGCGGCCCAGGCCCAGCAGGCCGGTACGTTCAGTGTGCGCGCGGGCTTCACACGCATCATGCCGCAGACCAAAAGCGGCGACCTGAGCGAGCCGAGCTTTCCCCACACCCATGTGGACGTGGGTGCGGACACGGCACTCACAGGCGGCATCAACTACATGCTCACCGACCATTGGGCGCTGGACTTGCCCGTGGGCCTGCCGTTCCAGCATTCGTTCTACGGCGACGGCGCGATCGCCGGCGTGGGCAAGCTCGGCCAGACGAAGGTGGTGCCGGCTACGCTGTTCGCGCAGTACCGCTTCGGCGAGGCCCAGGCCGCGCTGCGGCCGTACCTGGGCTTGGGCGTGACCTACAGCAAGTTCTTCAAGAACCGCAGCACGGCGGCGCTGACGGCCGTCACGGGCGGCTCGCCCGCCAACCCCACCACGGCCCACATCGACAACAAATGGGGCTTCACGGCGCAGGTGGGTTTTGTCTGGAACTTCAGCGAGCGCTGGTTCCTGGACGTCGCGTACTACAAGAGCTTCCTCAAGACCACGGCCCACTTGTCCAGCGGCCAGAGCATCGGCATGCGGCTGAACCCCAACGTGGTGGCGGTGGGGGTGGGCTACCGGTTCTGAGAGCGCCCCAGGCGCCGAGGGAGGGGCGCGCCGCGGGGTGCGCGAAGTGCCCCAGGTTTTCGTCTCCGAGGCTTGAAAGGCCGGCTCCTTGCGGAGCTGGCCTCTTTTTTTGGGGGCTCTGACGATCAGGGGAGCGAACGGGGGCGGATGCGCCCCTGTGGCTGGGCCGGCGCAGCACCGGTGTGGCCGCCGGCGGGTGCCCCGCGGGCGGCGTGCTTGCTTACCAGCGGTTGCGCAGGCGGTCGTAGGC
Organism: Diaphorobacter nitroreducens; assembly: GCA_003755025.1. Classification (GTDB taxonomy): domain Bacteria; phylum Pseudomonadota; class Gammaproteobacteria; order Burkholderiales; family Burkholderiaceae_C; genus Diaphorobacter; species Diaphorobacter nitroreducens. The sequence goes on from RJVL01000002.1 coordinate 531,814, forward strand.
GTAGTTGCCGAATTCGCGGTGCGCGGCCGGAGTGATGTACACCTTGTCGGCGAACAGGAAGCGGTCCGGGTTGGCGTTGGGCAGCAGCGTGGCGGTGGTGCACAGCGCGGAGTTCACCTCGCCCGCGCCGATGCCGATGCCCGGGCCTGTGTCCACCGACGTGCACACGGGTGTGCTGCTGTCGGTGAAGCCGTACCCGCCGGGCGAGCCCTCGAACAGGTTCACGTAGTAGGCCACGTCCACGTAGAGCACGGTCTTGCCCATGTCCACGATGTTGACCAGCAGGTCGTCATTGAAGCGGCGGCTGGCGCTGCTGATGAGGCTTTCCTTCTTGATGGCCTTGGCCCAGGGTGTGCGGCTCAGGTCGTAGGTGCCGGTCATCAGGATGTGCTTGGCGCCCGCGTCCGACAGGCGGCGCACTTGCGCGGCCAGCTCCTGGCCTGCCTTGCCAGCGGCAGCCACGTACTGTTCTTCGGTGAGCGTTCCGGCCTGCACCGCGGCCATGCCGGCGATGATGTCGCTCCCGCCGGCGCTCAGCATCACCAGATCGGTGTCGGCAAACTTGTTGGCAGCCAGGAACTGGTCGATCTGCTGCGTGACCGTGGGGGTGGCGGCGTTGCCTGCGGCGTCGGGGGTGGCCGTCACGCGGGCATTGCCCTGCGCGTAGCTCAAGCCGCCTGCCGACACGGGCTTCAAGGTGCCGCCGTAGTTGGAGGAGATGCGCAGCATCCAGTTGTTGATGCTGCCGTCGTTGATCGTGTAGCTGGAGCCCTTCTGGCCCACGTCGGCCAGGCCGTCGCCGAAGGCGATGAAGCGCTGGGGCGAGATTGCCGATTCAGTGCTGCTGGAACCGCAGGCCGCGAGCAGCGCGGCCGATGCACAGGCGGCGGCCACGAAAGTGCGGCGCATCCAATTTGCTGCCATGTATTTCTCCGATTGAAGTGGGCGAGAGTGTAACGAGGGTGCGGACAAGGCTTGTAGCTTGATGTAGGCGCGTCAGCCCGCGGCCGCGGCGCGCTGCAGGCGGTCGCGCACGCCTTCCCATGCGGGCGCATCGGGCGGCGTTTCGATCCAGATCAGCTTCACTCCGGCCTCGTCGAAGCCGCGCAGCGCGGCGAACAGCTGCTGCGCGGTGGCGGCGGCGTCATCGGGCATGCGCCGCACAAGGATCTTCGACGACGCCGCGCGCAGCGGCGCGCGTGCATACACGGCGATGTGGGCCGCGTCCGCCCCCAGCACATCCAGTCCGGCCTGCAGTTGCTTGGCGTCCATCAGGCGCACGCGCGCCGTTGGGGCGTAATGGGCTAAAAGTGTGCCTGAAGCCCGCGGGGTCAGTGCTGGAAGCTCTTCTTTCGATAGCGGTCGTTGGCCGCAGGCGCGCTGCACGTCCTCGCGCGAGATGGCGCCGGGGCGCAGCAGCACGGGCACGCCGCGCGTGCAGTCGATGATGGTGGATTCGATGCCGACGGTGCAGGCGCCGCCGTCCAGCACCAGCAGGCCGTCGCCGAATTCCTCGGCCACATGCTGTGCGGTGGTCGGGCTCACGCGGCCGAAATGGTTGGCGCTGGGCGCGGCCACGCCCCACACGGGGGGCTCCAGCCGCTGACAGGCTTGCAGCACCGCATGGGCCACGGGGTGCGCGGGGCAGCGCAGGCCCACGCTGTCCTGCCCGCCCGTGGAGGCCACGGCGGCGTGGGCCAGGCGCGGCAGGATGAGCGTGAGCGGGCCGGGCCAGAAGGCGTCGATGAGTTGCTGCGCGAACAGCGGCACTTCCTTGGCGTAGCGGGTGATGGCCGCGGCGTCGGCCACGTGCACGATCAGCGGGTGGCTGGCAGGGCGTCCCTTGGCGGCAAAGATCTGCGCCACGGCCGCGTCGTTGTCGGCGTCGGCCGCCAGGCCGTACACCGTCTCGGTGGGCAGGCCCAGCAGTTCGCCGCGCGCCAGGGCCTGCGCGGCGGCCTGCACCGAGGCGTCCAGGCTTCCATCCAGAATCATGCGGGCCTCGTTCAGAACGGCGCGATGCCGAGGAGGGCCGCCGCCTGCAGCGCCGTGGTGCGCACCGCCTCGGGCGTGGTGCCGGTGATGTTCAGGTGGCCCATCTTGCGGCCGCGCTTGGCCTCCACCTTGCCGTACAGGTGCAGGTGGCAGCCCGGCAGGGCCAGCACCGCATCCCACGCGGGGGGAGTCGGCGCCACGGGCTGGTCCCCCGTGAACCACAGGTCGCCCAGCAGATTGAGCATGATGGCGGGGCTGTGCAGGCGCGGCTGGACCAGCGGCAGGCCGGTCATGCAGCGCACCTGCAGCTCGAACTGCGAGACGTCGCACGCGTTCTGGCTGTAGTGGCCGCTGTTGTGCGGGCGCGGGGCGATCTCGTTGACCACCAACGTGCCGTCCTGCAGCACGAAGAACTCCACGCACAGCACGCCCACGTAGTTCAGACCGTTTGCTACTGATTTTGCAGCTGCCAGCGCTTGACTGGTCTGCGCTGGAGGCAGATTTCCTTCGTAGACCTCGGTCACGGCCAGGATGCCGTCCCGGTGCAGGTTGCGCTGCACGGGCAGGTGCACCACGGTGCCGTCACGCCCGCGCGCGACGATGACGGAGCACTCGTGCGCCAGCGGCAGCATCTTTTCCAGCATGCAGGGCACGCGGCCCAGTTGCTCCCAGGCGCCGGCCAACTCGGCGGGCGTGGCCACGCGCACCTGGCCCTTGCCGTCGTAGCCCATGCGGGCGGTTTTCAGAATGCCCGGCAGCAGATCAGCGGTAACGGCGGCGAGCTGCGCGGCGGTTTCGATCACTGCATGCGGCGCCACGGGCACGCCGCACTGCACGAAGTGCGCCTTTTCGCGCGCGCGGTCCTGGGCGATGGCCACGGCGCTGCCGGCGGGCGACACCGGCAGGCTGCGCGCCAGGGTGTCCAGCGCGGCGGCGGGCACGTTTTCAAACTCGGTGGTCACGGCGTCGCAGGCGCGGGCCAGCATGGCCAGGCCCTGCGGGTCTTCGTAGCCGGTGCGGATGTGGTGGTGGCTCACCAGGCCGGCGGGGCTGGCCGCGTCCTCGTCCAGCACCGCGGTGAAGTAGCCCATGGCCTGGGCGGCGTGTACGAACATGCGCCCCAGCTGCCCGCCGCCCAGCACGCCCAGCGTGGCGCCGGGCAAGATCACGGTCTGACGCTCGTTCATGCGGACACCGGCGGCAGCGTCATGGCGCGGGCGGCGGCGGTCTGCTCGGCGCGGAAGGCGTCCAGCTGCTCGCGCAGCGCCGGGTTCTCGTTGGCCAGTAGCGCCACGGCGAACAGCGCCGCGTTGGCCGCGCCGGCCGCGCCGATGGCGAACGTGGCCACGGGCACGCCCTTGGGCATCTGCACGATGGAGTGCAGCGAGTCCACACCCTGCAGGTGGCGGCTGGCGACCGGCACGCCCAGCACCGGCACGGTGGTCTTGGCGGCGATCATGCCGGGCAGGTGCGCGGCGCCGCCGGCGCCCGCGATGATGGCCTTCAGGCCCCGGCCGGCCGCGGCCTCGGCGTAGCGGAACATGTCGTCGGGCATGCGGTGGGCGGAGACCACCTGCGCCTCGTGCGCGATGCCGAATTGCTGGAGGATGGCAACTGCGTGCTGCATGGTCTCCCAGTCGCTGCTGGAGCCCATGACCACGCCGATCTGGATGGGGTTCATGTGGGGGTGCGCGCGGTGCGCTCGCCGGGGGTGAAGCCCGCGATTTTACTTTTTGTGCGCGCGCCCGGGGGTCAATGCGCCAGCAGGGCGGCGCTGGCGCCCAGCGTGATCGAGCGGACGGGCACGCGCGCGTCGCGCGGAATCTCGCCGGATAGCTGCAGCGCCAGGTAGCGCGTGCAGCACACGCGCAGGAACGAGGTGAAGTTGTCCACCGCGCCGTGCTCGGCCACCAGCTCGTCGTAGAGCTTGGTGCACAGCTGGGCCACGCTGTAGCCGTCGCGCGCGGCGATCTCCTGCAGCACCTGCCAGAACAGGTTCTCCAGCCGGATGCTCGTGGCCACCCCGTGCAGCCGCACGGAGCGGGCGCGGTAGGCGTAGAGCTGCGGGTCGGCGCTGATGAAGACCTGGCACACGGCGGAACTCCTTCGGGCGTGGGGACGGCGGGCCATGGTGCGGCCCTCCGCCGGCGCCGTCAAGTCAGGAGGTGCGTGCTTTCAAAGTGATAGCTGCTTGCGCTTGATGGGTAAGCGCTGCGGCCCTTTTTGCCTTCAGAGCGTGATGCGCGTGCCCAGCAGTGCCAGGAACTGTGCGATCCACGCGGGATGCGCGGGCCACGCGGGCGCGCTGACCAGGTTGCCCTCGGTGTGCGCCTGGTCCACGGGGATGTCGGCGTAACGGCCGCCGGCCAGTTCCACTTCGGCGCGGCAGGCGGGGTAGGCCGAGCAGGTGCGGCCCTTGAGCACGCCGGCACCCGCGAGGAGCTGGGCGCCGTGGCACACGGCGGCCACAGGCTTGCCCGCCTCGAAGAAATGGCGCACGGCGGTGCACACGGCGGCGTCGTTGCGCAGGTACTCGGGGCCGCGCCCGCCGGGGATCACCAGCGCGTCGTAGCTTTGCGCCTGGACGTCCGCAAACGTGGCGTTCAGGGTGAAGTTGTGGCCGGGTTTCTCGCTGTAGGTCTGTGCGCCCTCGAAGTCGTGGATGGCCGTCTTGATGTGGTCGCCCGCTTTCTTGCCCGGGCAGACCGCATGCACCGTGTGGCCCACGGCCTGCAGCGCCTGGAACGGCACCATGGTCTCGTAGTCCTCGCAGTAGTCGCCGCAGATCATCAGAATCTTCTTGCCTGCCATGGGAGTCTCCTTTGCTGTGGGTGGCTGGGGTGCAGACCATTGTGGGCAGCCTGCAGGTGCGGCAGGTATTAACCCGCTACTACAAGGGGCCCTGCGGGCTTGTACCTGTGGCGCGCGAAATTGCCGCAGAATCCCCGTCACCATTGACCGGCGCCGTGCGCCGCACTACCGGGACCGCTACACATGATCGACGTCACCCTAGAGAATTTTGAAACCGAGGTGGTTGCCGCCTCGATGCAAGTGCCCGTGCTGGTGGACTTCTGGGCACCCTGGTGCGGCCCCTGCAAGACGCTGGGCCCGGTACTGGAGAAGCTGGAGGTGGAATACGCTGGCCGCTTCACCCTGGCCAAGATCGACTCTGACCAGGAGCAGCAGCTGGCCGCCATGTTCGGCATCCGCAGCATCCCCACCTGCGTGCTGATGATGAATGGCCAGCCCGTGGATGGCTTCATGGGCGCCCAACCCGAGAGCCAACTGCGCGCCTTCCTGGACAAGCATGTGCCCAGCGCCGAGGAGCTGCAGGCCGAGGAGCAGGAAGAGGAAGCTCTGGATGCGCTCGCCGAGGGCGATACCGAGGGTGCACTGGAAAAGCTGCAGCACGCCGTCGCCACCGACCCGGCCAACGACGACGCGCGCTTTGACTACGTCAAGCTGCTGCTGCAGCTGGGCCGCGAAGACGACGCCAAGGTGGCCTTCGCGCCGGTCATCGCCAAGGCCGAGGTCTCGCGCCGCCTGGGGGCGCTCAAGGCGTGGATGGATGCTCTTGATTTCGTAGCTTCTAGCGCTTATGGGGCGGGCGCTGGAGCCGAATTTGATGCAAAGATTGCGGCCAACAAGCGCGACTTCGAGACGCGCTTTGCACGCGCACGCTGGCTCATGGCCCAGCAGCGCTGGCAGGAGGCCATGGACGAGCTGCTGGAAATTCTCATGCGCGACAAGGCCTGGAACGACGATGCCGCGCGCAAGGCCTACGTGGCCGTGCTGGAGATCATCGAGCCCCCGAAGGTCAAGGTGGCCGACGGGCAGATCCCGCCCGAGGACCCGGTGGTGGCCAGCTACCGGCGGCGCTTGTCCAGCGTGGTGCTGAGCTGACCCACGCCGGGGGCGGGCGCGCGGTGGCGGGACTGCAGCCGTTGCATGCGGCCGGGCGGACGGCGCTGCTGCTGGCCGCCGCGTGGCTTGCCGGCTGCGCCACGGCCCCGGGCCCCGATGCGCAGATCTCCGGCACCGTGATCTCGCGCGAGCGGCTTTACGTGCCGCCCGACGCGCTGTTCGAGGCAGCGCTTGTAGACGTGACGCGCGAGGACTATCCGCCGCGGGTGCTGGGCCGCCAGCGCATCGACCCGGCCGGCCCGCTGCCCTACATGCTGCGCATTCCGTACCGCCAGGCAGACGTCCACGCCCAAGGCCGCTACGAGGTGCGCGCAGCGGTCATGCAGCAGGGGCGCCTGCTGCTGGACACACCCCGCGTGCACCCGGTGCTGATCGATCCGGCCTTCCGCCATGTGGACGTCATCCTGGCGCGCGTGCCAGCGCTGCAAGCCACGGCGGCCGCATCCGTGCCGCTGCGCCAGACCTATTGGAAACTCGTGGAGGTGGTGGACGATGCGCCCGTGGACGCGCCAGCCGAGGGGCAGGCCGCGGCCCATCTGATGCTGCAGCGCGATGCGGGGCGTGTGAGCGGTTCGGGAGGGTGCAACCGTTTCGTGGGGCAGTACGTGCAAGAGGGCGGGCAACTGCGGCTGTCCCGCATGAGCGCATCCCTGCGCCTGTGCCTTGCGGGCGGCGGATCAGAGCCGGCCTTCTTCCAGCGCCTGGGCGCGGTGGCGTATTACCGGCAGCAAGGCCGGACGCTGGAGCTGCGCGGCGAGGACGGCACGCCCCTGCTGCGCTTCGTGGCCGAGGAATGGGGCGCGCCGCGGCCCGAGGACGACGAGCCACCCATGCAACCCCAGTGAGTGCGCTGCGACCCATGCCGCGGCGTTCGCCGTGGTTGATGCGGGTGCATGAAGAAAATTGGCCTCTAGCGCTTGGTGGGTGAGCGCCAGCCGCTACAAAAACAGAAGTTCTGATGCGTGCATCGCGGCAGGCGCGGCATTTGCGCGACAGTGCTTTTTACAAATAGAGATGATAATGATTCCCATTTGTTGAAATCAAGGGAATTGTCGTCCATGAACCCCCATCCCCTCCGCCCTGTCGTGCGCTCCATCGCACTCATGACGTTGATCGTGCAGCCGCCCCTGATGGGCGCCGCATGGGCCCAGGCGAGTGCGCCCGTCGAGCCTACGCTGAAGGAGGTGACGATTGTCCAGCAGCGCGAGGACCGGGTGAGCAGCGGGGCGACCGGGCTGGATCTGGACATCAAGGAAACGCCGCAATCCATCAGCATCGTGACCACCGAGCAAATGCGCGATTTCGGCACCAGCAATCTCAACGAAGCGCTGCGATTGAGCACCGGCATCATCGTCGACGAGTGGGAGACCAACCGCACCACGTTCACCGCGCGCGGCTTTGACATCGCCAACACGCAGATCGACGGCGTCGGCCTGCCCAATGACTGGGGCATCGTCACCGGCGCCATGGATTCCTTCGGCTACGAAAAGATCGAAGTCATCCGCGGCGCCAACGGGCTGCTGACCGGCGTGGGCAATGCGGCGGGCACGATCAACTTCGTGCGCAAGCGTCCCACCAACAAGGAGCAGGGCTCATTGGGTCTGAGCTATGGGTCCTGGGGGACCACGCGCGTCGAGGCGGACTACTCGCGGCCGCTCACCGCCGATCGCCGCTGGGCGGGCCGGGTCGTGGCGGCACGCGAAGAGGGCGGCTCGCACCTGCGCAGTTTCGACCGCGAGCGCACGTTCCTCTATGGCGTTGTGGATGGGCAGGTGGGCGACAACGGCCTGTTGACGTTGGGCCTGTCCCATCAGCAGTCCGACTCCACGGGCAACATGTGGGGCGCCCTGACCTTCATGAATGCCGATGGCACCCAGAACGCATGGGGCCGCAACGCATCCACGACGCAGGACTGGACCCGCTGGGACACCACGACCAAGACGGCCTTCGTGGAATACGCCCATCAGATCGGCATGGACTGGCAGCTCAAGCTGGCCTACAACTACCGCGCCATCGACAACGACAGCAAGCTCTTTTACGCGTTTCCCTCGGGCTCCAGCCTGGTCGGCTATGCGTGGGGCGGCAAAGACACGATGGACGCGCACCTGGCCACCGCCACCGTCAACGGCCGCTTCGAGATGCTGGGACGGCAGCACGAGGCGCTGTTCGGTGTGAGCTGGGCCAAGAGCGAGTACACGGGTAATGGATACGCCGGGTCGGACTGCGGCGCCAGTGCCTGCAGCGCCATCGCGCTGCCGGGCTTTCCGTACCCCGGTAACCTTGTTCCCGAGCCGCAGTGGGGCCCATTGGCCCTCGAAAGCACGCTGAACCAGAAACTGCAGCGCGCATTTGGCACCATGCGGTTCACGCTGACGGATCGCCTCAAGGCGGTGGTGGGAGTCAACCACGCGCAATACAGCCGCGACGGAACGAGCTATGGCGTGGCCTCGGACCTTTCACGCAGCAAGACCAGCCCCTATGCCGGGCTGACGTTCGAGTTCACGCCCAGCGTGCTGGGCTACGTGAGCTACTCCGACCTGTATTTCCCGCAGAGCCAGGCCGATGCGAACGACCGCTATCTCGACCCTAGCAAGGGCACCAACTACGAGGCGGGCCTGAAAGCCGACTGGCTGGACAAGCGCCTGCTGACCTCGGTCGCGGTGTTCCAGGCCAAGCAGTCGGGCCTGGCCACGCCCACGGGCACCTATAACCAGAATGGCCAGGCGGTCTACGCGCCCGAAGACGTGAAGTCCACCGGCGTGGAGCTGGAAGCCGTGGGCCGGCTCAACAACCATATCGACCTGACAGCGGGCTATACCACCCTGAAGCTGACCGGCCCGGATGGCGGCGACACCTACGCCTGGGTACCGCGCCATACGGCCAATCTCGCGCTCAAGGCGCGTCTACCGAGCCTTCCCGCGCTGTCCTTTGGCACCAGCGCCCGGTGGCAGAGCAAGATCTCCAACATGGAAGCCAGCGGCTTCACCGTGCGCCAGGGCAGCTATGCCGTGCTCAACGCCTTCGTCGCATGGCAGCTGCAGCCCAAGACGACGCTGCGCTTCAATGTGAACAACATCACTGACGAGAAGTACATCAACACCCTGCGCTACGCGGGCTACTACGGCGCGCCGCGCAGCTACCAGCTCTCGCTGAACCACCAGTTCTGAGCAAGCGTTGGCGATCCCCGGCCGATCCCCGGCCAGGGGCGTCGCGCAAGCAATCAAGCGGTCAGGCGCTCCAGCGCTTCGCGGTATTTGGCGGCGGTCTTTTCCACCACCTCGCGCGGCAGGCGCGGCGCGGGGGCGGTCTTGTTCCAGGGCTTGCCGCCCACCTGGGCCTGCTCCAGCCAGTCGCGCACGAACTGCTTGTCGTAGCTGGGGGGGTTCTCGCCCTTGGCCAGGGCCTCGGCATAGCCCTCCACGGGCCAGTAGCGCGAGCTGTCGGGCGTGAGCACCTCGTCCATCAGCACCAGCGTGCCGTCGGGCGCCAGGCCGAACTCGAACTTGGTGTCGGCAATGATCATGCCCTTTTCCAGCGCGATGGCGGCGGCGGCCTCGTACAGCTGGATGGAGATGTCGCGGATCCTGGTGGCCAGATCCAGGCCCACGATCTCCACGGTGCGCTCAAAGCTGATGTTCTCATCGTGCTCGCCCATGGCGGCCTTGGCGGCGGGCGTGTAGATGGTCTGTGGCAGCTTGGCGGCATTGGTCAGGCCGTCTGGCAGCGGCACGCCGCAGACGGAGCGCGATTCCTGGTACTCCTTCCAGCCACTGCCGGCCAGGTAGCCGCGCACTACGGCTTCGATGGGGATGGGCTTGAGGCGCTGCACCAGCATGGAGCGGCCCCGCACCTGGGGCGCCTCCGCCGGCGTGACCACGCTCTCGGGCGCCTCGCCCGTGAGGTGGTTGGGCACGATGTGTCCCAGTTTGCCGAACCAAAACAGCGCCATCTGGGTGAGCAACTCGCCCTTGCCGGGGATGGGCTCGCCCATGATCACGTCAAAGGCCGAGAGGCGGTCGCTGGCCACCATCAGGATGCGGTCGTCCCCCACGGCGTAGTTGTCGCGCACCTTGCCGCGTGCCAGGAGCGGCAGCGAGGTCAGGGCGGAGGTGTGCAGTGCAGAGGTGCTGGGCTGGGTCATGGCGGTCGTACGGAAGGCGCTCGCGCAATGCAGGCGCGCGGTGGACGTTGGGGCAAGACGCCCCGCTGGTGGCGAGGAAGGGATTTTAGCGACGCGGCCCCCGTGCGGGCACCGTGCACCCGCCACAAGGCACGCGGGTTGGAGAGGCTGGAGCCCCAGGTCGGCGCTGGAGGCAACCCAACGATTGTGATGCGTTTCGGTCGGTTTGACACCTTCCTGTCATATCCCTTGCGCCATGCGCGGGAACGATTGATTTGCGCTGGCGGCGGGCGCATAGTGAACCCAGGCCTGAATGCATTCACGTTCGCAGACCGCCCCGCACCGGCAAGGGGCGGTGTTTTTCAACTGTGAGTCACAGGAGACTTGTCTATGAACTTGACGATCAGCGGCCATCACCTTGAAGTGACCCCCGCCTTGCGCAGCTATGTGACGTCCAAGTTGGACCGCATTACCCGCCACTTCGATCAGGTGGTGGATGTCAAGGTGCTACTGACCGTGGAGAAGCAGAAGGAAAAGGAAAAGCGCCAGCGCGCTGAATGCACCGTGCATGTGAAAGGAAATGACCTGTTCGTGGAAAGCACCCATTTCGACCTGTATGCCGCCGTGGACGAATTGATGGACAAGCTCGACCGCATGGTCGTGCGCCACAAGGACCGTCTGCAGGACCACCAGGCCGGCCTACGCCGCGCCACCATTCAGGCAGCAGCTGCCGCCACGGCTTGAACCGTCCCTTGACGGCTTGTGTACCGCCGGAACGCGCCGGCGGTGCCGCAACCGCCCAGCCAGGGCGGTTTTTTGTTGCCAGTGGATACACTCTCAGGGTTTCCGCTAGGCGTGCATAATCGTCGCTCAGACCATGAATCGACTTGCTTCCATACTGCCTCCCGCACAAGTGCTCGTGAGCGTCGATGCCACCAGCAAAAAACGTGCCTTTGAGGAGGCGGGCCTGTTGTTCGAAAGCCAGCACGGTTTGTCGCGGGCCTTGATCACCGACAGCCTGTTTGCGCGTGAACGCCTGGGTTCGACCGGGTTGGGCCATGGCGTGGCCATTCCCCATGGCCGCATCAAGGGGCTGAAGTCGCCCATGGCGGCGGTGTTCCAACTGGCGCAGCCGATCGGCTTCGACGCGCCCGACGAGCAACCCGTATCGCTGCTGATTTTTCTGCTGGTGCCCGAGGCGGCCACGCAAAAGCACTTGGAAATCCTCTCGGAAATCGCCGAACTGCTGAGCGACGGAGCCTTGCGCGAACGCCTCAAGACCCATACCGACGCGGCCAGCCTGCATGCGCTGATCGCGGGCTGGCAGTCCGCCCAGGGCGCCTGACGCCACCGCCATCGCGCCGCCGTGAAACCCAACGTCGTCAGCGCGGATGTGCTCTTCGAGGAGTTCCGCAACCTCCTGAAATGGGAGTGGGTGGCGGGCCTGGGCGCGTCCGAGCGGCGCTTTGCCGAGGTGGCGGTGCGTGCCGCCCGCTCGGGTGCGGACCTGGTGGGTTACCTGAACTACATCCATCCCTACCGTGCGCAGGTCCTGGGCGAGCGCGAGATTGCCTATCTGACCAACGCCACGCCGGAGGACTGCAAGCGCCGCATCGCGCGCATCGTCACGCTGGAGCCCCCCGTGCTTGTGCTGGCCGACGGCCAGGCCGCGCCGGACGAGGTGGTGTCCATGTGCGAACGCGCACAGATCCCCATGTTTTCCACCCAGGAGTCCGCGGCCTTCGTGATCGATGTGCTGCGCGCCTACCTGTCCAAGCACTTTGCCGACCGCACCACCATGCACGGCGTGTTCATGGACATCCTGGGCCTGGGCGTGCTCATCACGGGCGAGTCGGGCCTGGGCAAGAGCGAGCTGGGGCTGGAGCTGATCACGCGCGGCAATGGCCTGGTGGCCGACGACGCGGTGGACCTGTACCGCATCAACCAGACCACCATCGAGGGCAAGTGCCCCGAGTTGCTGCAGAACCTGCTGGAGGTGCGCGGCATCGGTCTGCTGGACATTCGCGCCATCTTCGGCGAAACGGCCGTGCGCCGGCGCATGCGGCTGAAGCTCATCGTGCACCTGGTGCGCAAGGAGACGCTGGAACGCGACTACGAGCGCCTTCCCTACGAGCCGCTCACGCAGGACGTACTGGGCGTGCCGGTGCTCAAGGTGGTGATCCAGGTGGTGGCGGGCCGCAACATCGCGGTGCTGGTGGAAGCGGCTGTGCGCAACACCATCTTGCAACTGCGCGGCATCGATACCTATCAGGAGTTCGTGGAGCGCCACCGGCGCGCCATGGAGCGGGGCGGCGCCTCCTGAGGGCGCCGGGCGCTTATTTCTTCGCGCAATTAGCGCACTGGCCGTAGAGCGCCATGGCGTGGTCGTGCACCACCCAGCCCTTGGCCTGGGCGATCAGGTTCTGGCGCTTTTCGATCTCGGGGTCGTAGAACTCCTCGACCTTGCCGCAGGCGGTGCAGACGAAGTGGTCGTGGTGCTGGCCCTCGTTCAGTTCGTAAACGGCCTTGCCGCTCTCGAAATTGCTGCGGATCAGAATGCCGGCCTGCTCGAACTGCGTGAGCACGCGGTACACGGTGGCCAGCCCGATGTCGGAGCGCTCGTCCAGCAGCACGCGGAATACGTCTTCGGCTGTCATGTGGCGCTGGGCGCCCTTCTGGAAGATCTCCAGGATCTTCAGCCGGGGCAGCGTGGCCTTGAGTCCGGTGCTTTTGAGTTCGTCGATGTTCGTCATGACAAGGTCTTTCGTGTGCCAGGGCGAAACCATGGATACCGGCGGCTTGCGCGCAAGGCCCAGAAGATCCAGCCGCTACAATGGGCCGGATCATATCCCCTATGCATAAACCCATGTTTGCACCCGCCCGTTGGGGCGCCCGCTGGGGCGCCATTGTGTTGATTGGTGCCGGGATGGCCGGCTGCGCGGGCACCGGCAGTCGCCTGGCCGGCATGGTCACGCCCTACAAGGTGGACGTGGTGCAGGGCAACTTCATCTCGCGCGAGCAGGTGCAGATGTTGCAGCCTGGCATGGGCCGCCAGCAGGTGCGTGAGATCCTGGGCACACCCCTCATGGTGAGCGTGTTCCACTCCGACCGCTGGGAATACGTCTTCACCCTCAAGCGCCCCGATGTCGAGGTGCAGACGCGCAAGCTCACCGTGTTCTTCAAGGACAACGTGATGGAGCGTGTCGAAGGCGACGAGATGCCCACCGAGGCCGAGTTCGTGGCCTCGCTCTCCACCAAGGTGTCCAAGCCCAAGGTGCCGCAGCTTGAGGCCACCGAGGCGCAGCTCGCGCGCTTTCCCAAGGCGGAGCCGGCCGCCGAGCCGGCCGCCGCGCCCGCTCTGCCGCCCGCCACGAGCTATCCGCCGCTGGAATCTCCGCGCCGTTGAACGCGGCCGGTGCGCCCGCTGCAGCGCGTCGCTCTGGACGCAGCAGAACCGCCCCCTGTTTGGATTGCGAACTGACATGACCTCTTCCTCCTCCGCTCCCCGCCGCGTGGCCGTGGCCGGCGCTTCTGGCCGCATGGGCCGCATGCTCATCGAGGCGATTCAGGCGAGCGACGGCTGCGTGCTGGCCGGTGCGCTGGACCAGCCCGGCAACCCCGCCGTGGGCACGGACGCCGCCGCGTTTTTGGGGCGCGCGAGCGGTGTGGTCATCACCGCTGACCTGCGCGAGGGGCTCAAGGACGCCGACGTGCTGATCGACTTCACGCGCCCCGAGGGCACGCTGGCCCACATGGCCGTGTGCGCGGAACTCGGCGTGCAGATGGTCATCGGCACCACGGGCTTTTCCGATGCGCAGAAGGCGCAGATCGAGGCCGCCGCGCAGAAGGTGGGCATCGTGTTCGCGCCCAACATGAGCGTGGGCGTGAACGTCACGCTCAAGCTGCTGCAGATGGCCGCGCAGGCGTTGCGCACGGGCTATGACATCGAGATCATCGAGGCGCACCACAAGCACAAGGTGGACGCCCCCTCGGGCACGGCGCTGAAGATGGGCGAAGTGATTGCCGAGGCGCAGGGCACGCGGCTCGCCGACCGTGCCGTGTACGAGCGCTACGGCCACACGGGCGAGCGCAAGGCAGACACCATTGGCTTTGCCACCGTGCGCGGCGGCGACATCGTGGGCGACCACACGGTGCTGTTCGCCGGGACGGGTGAGCGGGTGGAGATCTCGCACAAGTCCAGCAGCCGCGCCGGCTACGCCCAGGGCAGCCTGCGCGCGGTGGGCTTCCTGGCCACGCAGCGCGCGGGCCTGTTCGACATGTTCGACGTGCTGAACCTCAAGTAACCTGCCCATGGACAGCCTGCACTGGTTGCGTCAGGGTGATGCGGTCACGCAGGCGTCGGCGCTGCTGCTGCTGGCCATGTCGGTCGCCAGCTGGGTGGTGATTTTCTGGAAGCTGCGCCTGATGCGGCGCGCCCATGTGGACGTGCCGCGCAGCACGGCCGCGTTCTGGCAGGCGCCGTCGCTGGCCGCGGCGGCCGAGCGGCTGCCCGCCTTTGACCGTGAAGGGCTGGTGCTGCCGCTGGTGCGTGCCGCGCAGCAGGTGGAGCAGGCCGGTGCGGCCACGCTGGCCGGGCAGGGCGGCCTGTCGCAGCGGCTCACGCGCGTGTTGCGCGATGCGCTGCATGGCGTGCTGGGCAAGCTGCAGTTCGGCCAGGTGCTGTTGGCCACCGTGGGCTCCACGGCGCCGTTCGTGGGGCTGCTGGGCACGGTGTGGGGCATCTACCATGCGCTCACGGCCATGGCCGGCGCGGGGCAGATCAGCATCGAGCGCGTCGCCGGCCCGGTGGGCGAAGCGCTCATCATGACCGCCGCCGGACTCACGGTGGCGATTCCCGCTGTGCTGGCCTACAACTGGTTCGGGCGTGTCATCGGCCGCATCGAGGCCGACCTCGAAGGCTTTGCCCGCGACCTGCGCGAGCTGGTCATCGACACCAACGCCGCCGACTAGGGCCGGTAAACGCCATGGCATTCGGCCGACTGGAGCGCACCCCGGGCCCGCAGCCCATGAGCGAGATCAACGTCACACCGCTGGTGGACGTGATGCTGGTGCTGGTGGTGATCTTCATCCTGACCGCGCCGCTGCTGGCCAGCAGCATCCGGCTGCAGCTGCCGCGCGCCGAAGGCGCGCAACCGGGCACGCCCGCGCATGCCGTGATGCTGGTGGTGGACACCGCCGGCCAGGCCTACCTGGACGATGAGCCCCTGGGCGCCGATGCGCTGGCGCAGCGCCTGCGCCAGATCGCCGCCGAGGCGCCGGACACCGAGGTGCAACTGCGCGCCGATACCGCCGTGCCCTACGGCCGCGTGG
Organism: Diaphorobacter nitroreducens; assembly: GCA_003755025.1. Classification (GTDB taxonomy): domain Bacteria; phylum Pseudomonadota; class Gammaproteobacteria; order Burkholderiales; family Burkholderiaceae_C; genus Diaphorobacter; species Diaphorobacter nitroreducens. The sequence continues at coordinate 547,184 of RJVL01000002.1, forward strand.
TGGAGGTGATGGGGGCTGCCCATGCGGCGGGCCTGCAGCGCATTGGTTTCGTCACGCAGCCCACCGATGGGGCCGTGCAAGGTACTCAAAAATAGGAGCTGCTCGCGCTTGATGTGCGGGTGTTTGCGGTAGAAAAGTAGCTGAAAACGCCAGCTGGCAAGCGCTGGCAGCTCTTATTTTTATGGCAACGCGGCCATGGCTGTTGGGGCGCGCTGGCGCAGTCCCGCGCGGATGTCGTTGCCCGTGGGGCTCTGGAACAGGTGCAGGCCGAACTCCGGCAGCACGGCGATCAGGTGGTCGAAGATGTCGCCCTGGATGGCTTCGTACTCCACCCAGGCGGTGGTGGCCGTGAAGCAGTACAGCTCCAGCGGCACCCCCTCGGCCGTGGGCTCCAGCGTGCGCACGATGAGCAGCATCTGCTGGTGGATGCGCGGGTGCGCGCGCACATAGGCTTCGCAGTAGGCGCGAAAGGTGCCAATGTTGGTCAGGCGGCGCTGGTTGGCGGGCTCCAGCGCCTGTGCACCCAGCTGCGCCTGCAGGGCGGCGTTGGTCTGCTGCACGTCGCGCAGCTTGCCTTCCAGGTAGGGGCGCAGGAGCGCGATGCGCGACAGGTGCTCGATCTCCGCCTCGGTGAGAAAGCGGACCGAGTTCGTGTCCAGCCGCAACGCGCGGCGGATGCGCCGCCCGCCCGAGCTGAACATGCCGCGCCAGTTCTTGAAGCTCTCGCTCATCAGCCGCCAGGTGGGGATGGTGGTGATGGTCTTGTCCCAGTTCTGCACCTTCACGGTGTGCAGCGCGATGTCCACCACGAAGCCGTCCGCGCCCACCTGGGGCATCTCGATCCAGTCGCCCACGCGCAGCATGTCGTTGGACGACAGCTGCACGCCGGCAGTGAACGAGAGGATGGTGTCCTTGAACACCAGCATCAGCACCGCCGACATGGCGCCCAGGCCGGACAGCAGGATCAGTGGCGAGCGGTCCACCAGCGCCGCCACGATGACGATGGTGCCCACCAGCGCCAGCAGCAGCTTGCCCAGCTGCACATAGCTCTTGATCGAGCGCGTGGCCGTGGGCACGCCGTCCGGGGCCTGCTCATGCTCGTGCAGCACGGCGTCCAGCAGCGCGATCAGCGTCCGCACCAGCTGCAGCACGGTGAGCGCCACGGCCACGTTGCCGATCACTGCGGCCGCCACGGGGTGCACATGGGGCACGGCGCCGATGCCTGCCTGGATGACGAGCGACGGTGCCACATGCGCCAGACGCCGCAACACCTGGTCGTGCCAGAACACCCGCGCCCAGCGCGCGCCCACGCGTTCGCGCAGGCGCGGCACGGTGTTCAGCAGCACGTATTGGGCGACGGACTGGAGGGCGAAGGCCAGCAGCACCAGGCCGCACAGGCCCAGGGCGGCCTGCAGCCAAGGATCCAGATCGGCAATCAGCGGGGGCACGGACACAGGCAAGACAACTTTCCAGAAATGCAGGAAACGGCCGGCCCAGGCGGGGCGGCCATGCAGGGGATGGGGGGATGAACGCCTAGAATTGGGCGCAGTACAGCCCATTGTGACCACTGCGCAGGTGCGCGGTTCCCCTTTTCCCAGCTTCCATGCAAGACAAATACAACCACACCGAGGTGGAGCGCGCCGCGCATGCCCACTGGAATGCCAACGACGCCTACCGCGTGACCGAGGACCAGGCCAAGCCCAAGTTCTATGCCTGCTCCATGCTGCCCTACCCCAGCGGCAAGCTGCACATGGGCCATGTGCGCAACTACACCATCAATGACATGCTCACGCGCAGCCTGCGCATGAAGGGCCACAACGTCCTCATGCCCATGGGCTGGGATGCCTTCGGCCTGCCGGCCGAGAACGCCGCCCTCAAGAACGGCGTGCCGCCCGCGCAGTGGACCTACGACAACATCGCCTACATGAAGAAGCAGATGCAGGCGATGGGGCTGGCCATCGACTGGAGCCGCGAGGTCGCCACCTGCGACCCCGACTACTACAAATGGAACCAGTGGCTGTTTTTGAAGATGCTGGACAAGGGCATCGCCTACCGCAAGACCCAGGTCGTGAACTGGGACCCGGTGGACCAGACCGTGCTGGCCAACGAGCAGGTGATCGACGGGCGCGGCTGGCGCACCGGCGCGCTGGTGGAAAAGCGCGAGATCCCCGGCTACTACCTGAAGATCACCGACTACGCGCAGGAGCTGCTGGACCATGTCCAGATCGGCAACGAGAAGGCCACGCTGACCGGCTGGCCCGACAAGGTGCGGCTGATGCAGGAGAACTGGATCGGCAAGTCGGCGGGCGTGCGCTTTGCGTTCCCGCACGACATCCGCAACGCCGCGGGCGAGCGGATCCAGGACGGCAAGCTGTACGTGTTCACCACGCGCGCCGACACCATCATGGGCGTGACGTTCTGCGCCGTCGCGCCCGAGCACCCGCTGGCCCAGCACGCCGCGGCGTCCAACGCCCCGCTGGCGGCCTTCATCGAGGAATGCAAGAAGGGCGGCACGACCGAGGCCGAGCTGGCCCTGAAGGAAAAAGAGGGCATGCCCACGGGCCTGTTCGTCACCCACCCGCTCACCGGCGAGCAGGTCGAGGTGTGGGTGGGCAACTACGTGCTCATGAGCTACGGCGACGGCGCCGTGATGGGTGTGCCCGCGCACGACGAGCGCGACTTTGCCTTCGCGCTCAAGTACCAGTTGCCCATCAAGCAAGTGGTGCTGGTGGACGGCGAGACCTTCGACTTCCACCAGTGGCAGGACTGGTACGGTGACAAGGAGCGCGGCGTCACCATCAATTCCGACAACTTCAGCGGTCTGTCGTACCAGGACGCCGTGGCCGCCGTGGCCCACGCGCTGGCCGAGAAGGGCCTGGGCGAGCTCAAGACCACCTGGCGCCTGCGCGACTGGGGCATCAGCCGCCAGCGCTACTGGGGCACGCCGATCCCCATCATCCACTGCGAGAGCTGCGGCGCCGTGCCCGTGCCCGAGAAGGACCTGCCCGTGGTGCTGCCACAGGACCTGGTGCCCGACGGCAGCGGCAACCCGCTGGCCAAGTGCGAGGCCTTCCTGAAGGTGGACTGCCCCTGCTGCGGCAAGCCCGCGCGCCGCGAGACCGACACCATGGACACCTTCGTGGACTCGTCCTGGTACTTCATGCGCTACTGCGACCCGAAGAGCCGCGACGCTATGGTGGCGGGCGGCACCGACTACTGGATGCGCGACCAGAAGGCCGCCACCGGCGGCAGCGGCATGGACCAGTACATCGGCGGCATCGAACACGCCATCCTGCACCTGCTGTATGCGCGCTTCTGGACCAAGGTGATGCGTGACCTGGGGCTGGTGAAGGTGGACGAGCCCTTCACCAAGCTGCTCACGCAAGGCATGGTGCTGAACCACATCTACAGCCGCCGCACGGCCAAGGGCGCCAAGGACTACTTCTGGCCGCACGACGTCGAGCACGTCTACGACGAGGCCGGCAAGATCGTTGGCGCCAAGCTCAAGAACCCCGCCGAGAGCGGCGACGGCCTGCTGCCCGTGGGCACGCCCATCGACTACGAGGGCGTGGGCACGATGTCCAAGTCCAAGAACAACGGCGTGGACCCGCAGCAGCTCATCGAGAAGTACGGCGCCGACACCGCGCGCCTGTACACCATGTTCACCGCGCCGCCCGAGCTGACGCTGGAGTGGAACGACGCCGCCGTGGAAGGCAGCTACCGCTTCCTGCGCCGCGTGTGGAACTTCGGCGTGAAGCTCTCCGCCATTGACAAGGACGCGGCCCTGGCCAGCGTGGCGGGCGCCGCCAGCCTGAAGGACGTGCAGTTCGGCAAGGAAGCCAAGGCGCTGCGCCTGGAGATCCACACCGTGCTCAAGCAGGTGGACTACGACTACCAGCGCATGCAGTACAACACCGTGGTCTCCGGCGCCATGAAGATGATCAACGCGCTGGAGGACTTCAAGGCCACGGACAGCGCCGGCGCCCAGGTGGCGCTGATCGAGGGCTTCGGCATCCTGCTGCGCGTGCTGTACCCGGCCACGCCGCACATCGCCCATGTGCTGTGGGACGAGCTGGGTTACGCCGGCGCCCTGGGCGACCTGCTGGACGCCGCCTGGCCCCAGGTGGCCCCCGATGCCCTGGTGCAGGACGAGCTGGAGCTGATGCTGCAGGTCAACGGCAAGCTGCGCGGCGCGATCCGCGTGGCCGCCTCGGCCGACAAGGCTGCCATCGAGCAGGCCGCCCTGGCGAGCGAGGACTTCCAGAAGTTCGCCGAGGGCAAGGCGCCCAAGAAGGTCATCATCGTGCCCGGCCGCCTGGTCAACGTCGTCGTCTGAGAGCCCTCCCGCCATGCACAAGCGCACCCTGCTCACCGCCGCGGCACTGGCGCCGCTGGCCGCCCTCACCGCCTGCGGCTTTCGCCTGCGCGGCGCGCCGCAGTTCGCCTTCCGGTCCCTGTACGTGCAGGCGCAGCCCGGCTCGCCGCTGGCACGCGAGCTGATCCGCACGCTGCAGGGGGCGGGCGGGGACCTCGTGGTGCTGACGGCGCCCGCGCAGCTGCCCCAGGCCGAGGCGATCCTGGACGTGCTGTCCGAGCAGCAGGAGCGCGTGGTGGTGGGCCTGAACGCCTCGGGCCAGGTGCGCGAGCTGCAGCTGCGCCAGCGCGTGCGCATCCGCCTGCGCGGCCAGCAAGGCCAGGAATGGATCGCCGACACCGAGCTGCTGCAACAGCGCGACATCAGCTACAACGAAACCGTCGCCCTTTCCAAGGAAGGCGAGGAGGCGATGCTGTTTCGCAACATGCGCACCGACCTCGTGCAGCAGCTGATGCGCCGCCTGGCGGCAGTGAAATCGCTGTAACGCTCCTTATTTAATAGCTGTTTGCGCTTGCTGCACGGGCGCTAGCGGCATATTTGTTACTAGAACAGGCCGCATGCAAATCGCTTTGAACCAGCTCGGTGCGCAGCTGCACAAAGGCCTGCGCCCGCTCTACACGCTGCACGGCGACGAGGCGCTGTTGCAGCAGGAGGCGCTGGACGCCATCCGCGCCGCGGCACGTGCGCAGGGCTATACCGAGCGCAGCAGCTTCACCGTGGCCGGCGCGCATTTCGACTGGAGCGGTGTGCTGGCCGCGGGCGGGTCGTTGAGCCTGTTCGCCGACAAGCAGATCGTGGAGATCCGCATCCCCTCGGGCAAGCCCGGCAAGGACGGCGCCGCCGCGCTGCAGCAGATGGCTGCCGCCGCGCCGGGCAACGACAGCACGCTCACCGTGGTGGTGCTGCCGCGCCTGGACAAGGCCACGCGCACGGGCGCGTGGTTCGCGGCACTCGAAGCGCACGGCGCCACGGTGCAGATCGACCCCGTGGAGCGCGCCCAGCTGCCCGGCTGGATCGCCCAGCGCCTGGCCGCGCAAGGCCAGCGCGTGGTCGCGGGCGAAGAGGGGCAGCGCACGCTGCAGTTCTTCGCCGACCGGGTGGAGGGCAACCTGCTGGCCGCGCACCAGGAGATCCAGAAACTCGCGCTGCTGCACCCCGAGGGGGAACTCACCTGGGCGCAGGTCGAAGCGGCCGTGCTCAACGTGGCGCGCTACGACGTGTTCAAGCTGTCCGAGGCGGTGCTTTCCGGCCAGGTGGCGCGCGTGCAGCGCATGCTGGACGGCCTGCAGGCCGAGGGCGAGGCCGAGGTGCTGGTGCACTGGGCGCTGGCCGAGGACATCCGCGCCCTCAAGCGCGTGAAAGACGCCATGAACGCCGGCAAGCCCCTGCCCATGGCCCTGCGCGAGAACCGCGTCTGGGGCGCGAAGGAGCGGTTGTTCGAGCGCCTGCTGCCCCAGGCCAGCGACGCCGCCCTGGCGCGGCTGCTGCAGTCCGCCCACACGGTGGACGGCATCGTCAAGGGCCTGAAGGCGCCCGACTGGCCACAGGACGGCTGGCAGGCGCTCTCGCGGCTGGCGCTGCAGATGTGCAAGCTGGCGCGCTGAGATTGCAAGGAAAATATGGCTCTGGCGCTTATGAGATAAGCGCTAGTAGCTATTGATTCAGGAGCTTTAGGCGACCAGCGCCGCACGCGCCTTGTCCGCCCACTGCTGCAGCTGGTCCACCAGGGCCTGGTGGCTGAAGGAGCAGCTCTCCTCGGTGAACAGCGCGCCGGCCTCCAGCCGGTCCAACAGCCCCAGCAGCACCTCGCCATAGCGCGGGGGCAGGGCGGCCAGCAGCACGGCGTGGCCGCGCGCGGCGGCGCTGAAGGCGTGGTTGCTGATGCGCTGCTCGCGCAGGGCGTGCAGGTCGGCCTGCAGGTTGTCGAGCTGGTGGGTGGCGAGTTCGGCGGTCATGGCGAGGGCACGGAGGGTGGCAAAGGCCTCAAGCGTAGCCGGAGTCCCCCGGCCAGCGTGGCGGCGGTGAACTGCGTCAGAATCACGCCCATGAACGCGCTGAACATCGCTGAATACACGCACACGCTTGGTTTGCAGGCAAAAACGGCCTCCGCCCAAATGGCGCGCGCGCCGGCAGCTATCAAAAACAAGGCATTGCTGGCCCTGGCGCGGTTGCTGCGCCAGAACGTGGACGCCCTGCAGGGGGACAACGCCCGCGACCTGGAGCGCGCCCGCGCCGCCGGCCTGGCTGAGCCCATGGTGGACCGCCTCAAGCTGACCCCCAAGGTGCTGGAGACCTGCGCCCAGGGCTGCGAGCAGCTGGCGGCCATGCCGGACATCATTGGCGAGATCCAGGGCATGAAGCAGCAGCCCAGCGGCATCCGCGTGGGACAGATGCGGGTGCCGATCGGCGTGTTCGGCATGATCTACGAGAGCCGGCCCAACGTGACCATCGAGGCCGCGAGCCTGTCCATCAAGAGCGGCAACGCCTGCATCCTGCGCGGCGGCTCCGAGGCCATCGACTCCAACAAGGCGCTGGCGCGCCTCGTGGCCCAGGCGCTGGCCGAGGCCGGCCTGCCCGAGCACGGCGTGCAACTGGTGCAGACCACCGACCGCGCCGCCGTGGGCCAGCTCATCGCCATGCCGCAATACGTGGACGTGATCATCCCGCGCGGCGGCAAGGGGCTGATCGAGCGCATCAGCGCCGAGGCCAAGGTGCCCGTGATCAAGCACCTGGACGGCAATTGCCACACTTATGTGGACGACCCCTGCGACATCGCCATGGCCGTGCAGGTGGCCGACAACGCCAAGACCCAGAAGTACAGCCCGTGCAACGCCAGCGAGGGCCTGCTGGTGGCGCGCGGCGTGGCGGCCGAGTTCCTGCCGCAGATCGGCGCCGTCTACGCCGCCAAGGGCGTGGAGATGCGCGGCTGCCCCGAGGCGCTGGCCATATTGCGCGCCGTTCCGGGCGTGCAGCTGGCCGAGGCCACCGAGGCCGACTGGAGCGAGGAGTACCTGGCCCCCATCATCAGCGTGAAGGTGGTGGCAGGCGTGGATGAGGCCATCGCGCACATCAACCGCTACGGCAGCCACCACACCGACGCGATCCTCACGCGCGACCACATGCACGCCCAGCAGTTCCTGCGCGACGTGGATTCCGCCAGCGTGATGGTCAATGCCAGCACGCGCTTTGCCGACGGCTTCGAGTACGGGCTGGGCGCCGAGATCGGCATCAGTACCGACAAGTTCCACGCGCGCGGCCCGGTAGGCATCGAGGGCCTGACGTCGCTCAAGTGGGTGGTGTTGGGTGAGGGTGAGGTGCGGACTTGATGGGGTTGCTGCTAGTTTGATAGCTGCTGGCGCCCGTCAACATTGGGATTGAGGCCAATTGCGCATGAAGATCATCATCCTGGGAGCGGGGCGCGTGGGCTACAGCGTGGCCGACAGCCTGGTGTCGGAGAAGAACGACATCACCGTCATCGACACCGACGCCGAGCGGCTGCGCGACCTGGAGGCGCGGTTTGACCTGCGCGGGGTAGTGGGCAACGGCATCGACCCCCAGGTGCTGGCCGAGGCCGGCGCGCGCGACACCGACCTGCTGATCGCCTGCGCCGCGCAGGACGAGACCAACCTGGTGTGCTGCAAGGTCGCGCAGCTGATGTTCAACATCCCCACGCGCATCGCGCGCGTGCGCTCGTCGGGCCTGGAACTGGAGCGCAACCAGGCGCTGCTGGGCAAGGAGGGCTTTGGCGTGGACCGCGTCATCTGTCCCGAGGAATCGCTCACGCGCTACATCGGCAAGCTGGTGGAATACCCCGAGGCGCTGCAGGTGCGCGAATTCGCGGGCGGGCGCGCCTGCCTGGTGTCGGTGCGCGCGCGCCCCGGCGCTCCCATGGTGGGCATGCGCATCGCCACCATGCGCGAAACCGCGCCCGACGTTGCCATGCGCATCGTGGCCATCTACCGGCGCTTTCCCGACGAGCCCGACCGCTTCCTGCCCTGCGACGGCGCCACGCGCGTGGAGCCGGGTGACGAGGTGTTCGTGCTGTCCGCGCGCGAGCAGATCCCGCAGGTGCTGGCCGCGCTGCACCGCCACCATGGGCACCCGGCGCGGCCCGTGCGCCGCATCATGATTGCAGGCGGCGGGCGCGTGGGCCTGCGGCTGGCGCGCCAGTTGGCCCAGCGGGGGGGCTTTCACATCAAGGTGGTGGAAGAAAGTGCCGAGCGCTGCGTGGCGCTGGCGGCCGAGTTGCCCTCCGACATCCTCGTGCTGCAGGGCGACGCCACCGACGAGGACCTGCTGGGCGACGAGAGCATCGAGGAGGTGGACCTCTTCCTCGCGCTCACCGACGACGACGAGGACAACATCATGGCCAGCCTGCTGGCCAAGCGCATGGGCGCGAGCCGCGTGCTGGCGCTCATCAACCGCCGCACCTATGCCGACCTGATGCATGGCACGCAGATCGATATTGCGCTGTCGCCCGCGCAGGCCATGCTGGGCGAGCTGCTGGCCTATGTGCGGCGCGGCGACGTGCAGGCCGTGCACAGCCTGCGCCGCGGCGTGGCCGAGGCGCTGGAGATCGTGGCCCGCGGCGACCGCAAGAATTCGCGCGTGGTGGGCCGCAAGGTCAGCGAGATCCACCTGCCCGCCGAGGTGCACATGGGCCTGATCGTGCGCGGTCTGCCCGAGGACGGTGGCGAGCCGCCGGCCGACGCACCGCCCCAGGTCATCATTCCGCGCAGCCACACCGTGATCGAGAGCAACGACCACGTGGTGTTCTTCCTGCCCCACAAGCGGCTGGTGCGCGAGGTGGAAAAGCAGTTCCGCGTGAGCGCCACCTTCTTCTGATCGGCAGGAGCCGCGATGTCCGACGTCCTGCCCGTCATGCGCGTACTCGGTGCCTTGCTGGCACTGTTTGCCGTGTCCATGGGGGTGCCGCTGGCGGCGTCGCTCTGGGCGCGGGAGGGCCTGTGGCAGCACTACGCCACGGCCATCGCCGTCACATCCATGGCCAGCGCGCTGCTGTGGGGCGGCCTGCGCGCGCACAAGCGCGAGCTGCTGCCGCGCCACGGCGTGATGCTGGTGTCGGTGGTGTGGGGGATCCTGCCGCTGTTCGCGGCGCTGCCGCTGCTGCTAGTGATGCACGCCATCGGCCGGCCGCTGTCGTTCACGCATGCCTACTTCGAATCGGTGTCGGGCCTCACCACCACCGGCGCCACGGTGCTGGCCGAGCTGGATCGGCTCCCCCTGTCGGTGAACATGTGGCGCACGTTCATGCAGTGGATCGGCGGCATGGGCATCCTGATTCTTGCGGTGGCGGTGCTGCCGCTGCTGGGGGTGGGCGGCAGCCAGCTCTTCAAGGCCGAGGCTGCGGGCCCGGTGAAAGACACCAAGCTCACCCCGCGCATGACCGAGACGGCCAAGGGGCTGTGGGGCGTGTACGTGGTGTTCTCGCTGGTGTGCGCGCTCGCGTTCTGGCTGGGCGGCATGACGCCGCCGGACGCGATCATGCATATGTTCGCCACCGTCAGCCTGGGCGGACTGTCGCCCCACGATGCGAGCTTTGCCTACTTCGAGTCGCCGCTGCTGGAAACCATCGCCCTGGTTTTCATGCTGTGCGCCAGCTGCAACTTCGCGCTGTACTTCATCGCGCTGCGCAAGGGCAACTGGCGGGGCTTCTGGCGCGACCCCGAGATGCGCGCCACGATCACCGCGCTGCTGGGCGGCGGGCTGTTGGTGGCGTTGCTGCTGTGGGCCAAGGGCGTGTACGACCCGCTGCAGGCGCTGCGCCACGGCATGTTCAACGTGGTGTCGGTGGCCACGACCACGGGCTTTGCCACCACCGACTACCTGGGCTGGCCGGTGTTCGCGCCGGTGTTCATGCTGCTGCTGTCGGGTGTGGCCACCAGCGCCGGGTCCACGGGCGGCGGCATCAAGATGGTGCGCATGCTGATCCTGCTGAAGCAGGCGCGCCGCGAGATGACGCGCATCGTGCACCCGCGTGCGGTGCAGCCCGTGCGCCTGGGCGACCGCGTGGTGGACAACCGCATGATCTTCTCGGTGCTGGCCTTCATGCTGGTCTACGGCGCCACAGTGATCACGCTGAGCATGGTGCTGCTGCTGACCGACCTGGACATGGTGACCGCGTTCTCGGCCGTGCTGGCCAGCGTGCACTGCATGGGGCCGGGGCTGGGAATGCTGGGGCCGGCCTCCAACTTCGCGGTGCTCACCGACTTCCAGCTGTGGGTCTGTACGCTGGCCATGCTGCTGGGACGCCTGGAGATCCTGAGCTTCATGGCCCTGCTCACGCCCGCATTCTGGCGGCGCTAGGGCGCACGGGGCCTTCCCTACAATCGTCGCCAACCTCTTTCCGTCTCCCATTTGAGGGCTCTTCATGGTTCCCCACCTCATCACCGCGCTCACCGGGCCAATCAACGAGTTGGAGCAGCGCATCCTCGACTCCATGCCAGCCATCGAGCGCTGGTTCCGTCTGGAGTGGATGGAACACACGCCGCCGTTCTACTCGTCGGTGGACATCCGCAACGCGGGGTTCAAGCTGGCGCCGGTGGACACCAACCTGTTCCCGGGCGGCTGGAACAACCTCACCAATGAAATGCTGCCGCTGGCGGTGCAGGCGGCCATGGCGGCCATCGAAAAGATCTGCCCCGAAGCGCGCAACCTCTTGATCATTCCCGAGAACCATTCGCGCAACACCTTCTACCTGGCGAACGTGGCGCAGCTGGTGCGCATCTTCAACATGGCCGGGTTGAACGTGCGCGTGGGCTCCATCAGCCCCGAGATCAAGAAGACCACCACCATCACGCTGCCCCATGGCGAGACCGTGACGCTGGAGCCGGTGATCCGCAGCAAGCGCCGCCTGGGGCTGAAGAACTTCGACCCCTGCACCATCTTGCTCAACAACGACCTGTCGGCCGGCCCGCCGGGCATTCTGGAGGAGCTGTACGAGCAGTACCTGCTGCCGCCGCTGCATGCGGGCTGGAGCGTGCGCAGGAAGAGCCGCCACTTCCAGAGCTACGAGGAGGTGGCCAAGCGCTTTGGCAAGATGCTGGGCATCGATCCCTGGCTCATCAATCCGCTGTTCAGCCGCTGCGAAGGCGTGGACTTCAACGAAGGCACGGGCATGGAGGAGCTGCGCAGCGCCGTGGACGCCACGCTGGCCAAGGTGCGTCGCAAGTACAAGGAATACGGCATCAACGAAAAGCCGTTCGTGGTCGTGAAGGCCGACAACGGCACCTACGGCATGGGCATCATGACGGTGCGCGATGCCAAGGAACTGGACGGGCTGAATCGCAAGACCAAGAACAAGATGGCCGTGATCAAGGACGGCCAGGTCGTGCATGACGTGATCGTGCAGGAGGGTGTGCTCACCCAGGAGCGCGTGCACGAAGCGGTGGCCGAGCCAGTGGTCTACATGATGGACCGCTACGTGGTCGGGGGGTTCTACCGCATGCATGCCGAACGCGGCGTGGATGAGAACCTGAACATCCCCGGCGCGAGTTTCGTGCCGCTGGCGTTCGAGCACAGTACCCATCTGCCGCAGCCCGGTGCGCGTCCGGGCGCCAGTGCCCCCAACCGCTTTTATATGTATGGGGTCATCGCCCGCTTGGCGATGCTCGCGGCCAGCTACGAGCTGGAGGCCACGGACCCCGAGGCCGAGGTGTACGACTGATGTGCCGGATGTGCCGCCCTGCAGTTGCTGCATTGCAACATAGGCGGTACCCCGTATGTGCCCGGAGCGGGGGCGGCGCACAATGGCGCTCCTTTGGCATCCCCCGTGGCCGCTGAGGCAGCAGCCCGGACCTGTTCACCGTGCAAACCTCCAAATCGTCGTTAGCAGCGCTCACCCTGGGCGCGATCGGCGTCGTCTATGGCGACATCGGCACCAGCGTGCTGTATGCGGTCAAAGAGGTCTTCGGCTCCGGCCATGTGCCTTTCACGCATGCCAACGTGTACGGCGTGCTGTCCGTGCTGTTCTGGACGCTCACCGTGATCGTCTCGCTCAAATACGTGGTGCTGGTGCTGCGCGCGGACAACCATGGCGAAGGCGGCCTCATCGCCATGCTGGCGCTGGCGTCGCAGGCGGTGAAGGACCGGCCGCGCCTGCGCGGCTGGCTGCTGGGCCTGGGCATCTTCGGCACGTCCCTGTTCTATGGCGACGGCGTGATCACGCCGGCGATCTCCGTGCTTTCGGCCATCGAGGGCCTGGAGGTGGTGTCGCCGCATTTCGGCAAGGCGGTGATTCCGCTCACGCTCGTGGTGCTGTTCGGGCTGTTCGCCGTGCAAAAGCGCGGCACGGCGGGGGTGGGCCGCTACTTCGGTCCGGTGACGCTGGTCTGGTTTTCTACGATCGCAGCCCTGGGCGTGCCGCACATCGTGGGCCATCCGGAGATCCTCGGCGCCCTGAGCCCGCACCATGCACTGGGCTTCATCCTGGGCAACCCGGGCATCAGCTTCATCATCCTGGGCGCGGTGGTGCTGTGCGTCACCGGCGCAGAGGCGCTGTACGCCGACCTGGGACATTTCGGCAAGCGCCCCATTCGCCTGGCGTGGTTCAGCGTGGCCATGCCGGCCCTCACGATCAACTACTTCGGCCAGGGCGCGCTGCTGCTGTCCGAGCCATCCGCCGTCAAGAACCCGTTTTACATGATGGCGCCCGACTGGGCGCTGGTGCCGCTGGTGGTGCTGGCCACCATGGCCACGGTGATTGCGTCGCAGGCTCTGATCACCGGCGCGTTCAGCGTGACCAAGCAGGTCATCCAGCTGGGCTACCTGCCGCGGCTGAACATCCAGCACACCAGCGTGCGCGAGACAGGCCAGATCTACTTGCCGTTCGTGAACTGGAGCCTGTTCGTCGCCATCGTGTTGGCGGTGGTCATGTTCCGCAACAGCAGCAACCTGGCGGCCGCCTATGGCATCGCGGTGACGCTGGACATGCTGATCACCACGGTGCTCACCTTCTTCGTGATCCGCTACGGCTGGGGCTATCCGCTGGCGCTGTGCGTGGCCACCACGGGCTTCTTCTTTGTCGTGGACCTGGCATTCTTCAGCTCCAACCTGCTCAAGCTGCTGCAAGGGGGCTGGTTCCCGCTGATGATCGGGGGGCTGGTGTTCACGCTCATGATGACCTGGAAGCGCGGACGCGAGTTGCTCAACGACAAGCTGCGAGAGGACTCCATAGGCCTGCAGGACTTCCTGGCCTCGGTGCAGGCCAACCCGCCCATGCGCGTGGACGGCACGGCGGTGTTCCTGAGCGCCGAGGCGGGCGTGGTGCCCAATGCACTGCTGCACAACCTCAAGCACAACAAGGTGCTGCACCGCCAGAACCTGTTCGTCACCGTGCGTTACCACGAGACCCCCTGGATCGGCCTGGACCAGCGCCTGCAGGTGGCGCCGTTGGGAGGCGACTGCTGGCAGGTCACCGTGAACTACGGTTTCAAGAATGAACTGGACCTGCCCAGCGCGCTGCGCCTGATGCACGGCCGCGGCTGCGAACTGGAAACCATGAGCACCAGCTATTTCCTCTCGCGCGACGTGGTCGTGCCTACCATCGGCAGCGGCATGGCGCCGTGGCGCGAAAAGCTGTTTGCGCAGATGCACCACAACGCCAGCGGGGTGGCGGCTTTCCTGCACCTGCCCAGCAACGCCGTCGTGGAGTTGGGCTCCAAGGTCGAGATCTGAGGGGGCTGCGGGTTTGTAAGATTTTCGCCTCCGGCGCTTAGCTGGCAAGCGCGAGCAGCTATATATTTTGATGAAGCAGGACAGTGGTTGCGCAAAGAGCAATGCCACAATCCGCCGCCATGCAGTTTTTCAAAGACCTGAGCCTGTCCGCCTTCACCGCCGGTTTCGTGGCTGTGCTGGTAGGGTTCACCAGTTCGGTCGCCATCGTGTTCCAGGCGGCGCAGGCGTTCGGGGCGACGCCCGAGCAGATCACCTCCTGGATGTGGGCGCTGGGCCTGGGCATGGGGCTGTGCTCGCTGATTCCCTCGCTCATCCTGCGCCAGCCGGTCATGGTGGCCTGGTCCACGCCCGGTGCAGCAGTGCTCGCCACCGCCGGCTTGGCCGGGGGCTTCAGCATGGGCGAGGCGGTCGGCGCGTTCATGGTGTGCGCCTTGCTCATCACCCTGGCCGGAGTGACGGGTTGGTTCGAGCGCGTGATGAACCGTATTCCCATGGAACTGGCGTCGGCGCTGCTGGCCGGCGTGCTGGCGCGCTTTGGCATGCAGGCCTTCGCAGCCGTGCAGACCGCGCTGCCGCTGGTGCTGGTCATGCTGGCGTCCTACTTGTTTGCACGGCGGCTGCTGCCCCGCTATGCGGTTGTGCTCACGCTGGTGGCAGGCGTTGCCTGGGCCGCAGGCAATGGCCAGATGCGCTGGTCCGCGGTGCACTGGGCGCTGGCCACACCGGTCTTCACCACGCCGCAGTTCAGCCTACAGGCGCTCATGAGCCTGGCGCTGCCGCTGTTCATCGTGACCATGGCGTCGCAGAACCTTCCGGGTGTGGCCGTCATGCGGGCCACCGGATACCAACTGCCGGTGTCGCGGCTGATCACCCTGACGGGCCTGGCCACCCTGGTGCTGGCACCGTTCGGCGCCTTTGCCCTCAACTTCAGCGCCATCACCGCAGCGATCTGCATGGGGCCCGAGGCGCACCCCGACCGCGCGCGGCGGTACACCGCCGCCGCATGGTGCGGACTGCTGTACATCGCAGTGGGCATCTTTGGTGCGGTGGTCACGGGGCTGCTGACGGCGTTTCCACAGGAGCTGGTGGTGGCCATCGCTGGGCTGGCGCTGTTGGGCGCCATCGGAGGAGGGCTAGCGTCTGCGCTGCAGGCCGAAGCGCACCGGGAGGCGGCGTTGATCACTTTTCTGGTGACGTTGAGCGGTGTCACCATAGCCGGGATCGGATCGGCGTTTTGGGGGGTGGTCGCCGGCAGCATCGCGCTATTTGTGCAACAGTATGGACGCCCGCGCGCGCCACAGGTGCCGCGCTAGGGGCGTAGCCCTCTGCAATACAGCCCGTGCATTCCATGAATCTCCTCATCGTCGCCGACCCCATCGAGCAATTCAAGATCTACAAGGACACG
The DNA here is from genome assembly GCA_003755025.1 of Diaphorobacter nitroreducens. Classification (GTDB taxonomy): domain Bacteria; phylum Pseudomonadota; class Gammaproteobacteria; order Burkholderiales; family Burkholderiaceae_C; genus Diaphorobacter; species Diaphorobacter nitroreducens. The sequence goes on from RJVL01000002.1 coordinate 562,660, forward strand.
ACCTTCGCGATGATGCGCGAGGCGCAGCGCCGCGGCCACCGGCTCGCGGTCTGCGAGCCCCGGCACATCCACTGGTTGCGCGGTGGCCGGGTCACAGCACGGGTGCGCGACATCACTCTTACGGGCCACGCGGAGAACTGGTTTACTGCGGGCGAACTCCGCTTGGCGGCACTGGCGGACTTCGGCGCCGTGCTCATGCGCAAGGATCCTCCGTTCGACAGTGAGTATTTCTATGCCACGCACCTATTGGAGCAGGCCGAGCGTGAGGGCGCTCGGGTGTTCAACAAGCCGCGTGCTTTGCGGGACCATCCGGAAAAACTGGCCATTCTGGAGTTTCCGCAGTTTATCGGCCCCACGCTGGTGACGCGTGATGCGCAGGATATCCGCCGGTTCCATGAGGAGCATCACGACATCATCCTCAAGCCCTTGGACGGCATGGGCGGCATGGGCATCTTCCGGGTCGGTCCCGACGGTATGAATTTGGGAAGCATCATCGAGACCCTCAACCGCGAGGGCAGCCAGAGCGTAATGGTGCAGAAGTTTCTGCCCGAGATCGCAGAGGGCGACAAGCGCATCCTCGTCATTGGCGGTACCCCGGTCCCGTATTGCCTGGCGCGCATCCCGCAGGGCTCCGAAGTGCGCGGCAACTTGGCGGCCGGCGGGCTGGGCGTGGCGCGCCCTCTCACCGCGCGCGACCAGGAAATCGGCGCTGCGCTGGGTTCAGTGCTGCGGGAACGGGGCCTATTGCTCGCTGGAGTCGATGTCATTGGGGATTGCGTCACGGAAATCAACGTCACAAGTCCCACGTGCTTCCAAGAGATCTTCGATCAGACGGGCTGTGACGTCGCAGCCTTGTTCATCGACGCGCTTGAATCTGCGCTATCCACGCCATAGTCTGTGGAACAATTTGCGAAGGTGTTTTTCAGGCTATACTGCGAGGCTTGCTGCACTACAGAGCTGCTCTTCTGGAAGTGATGTGGGTGCAGCGAAGGGGAGTTGAAAAATTCTCTGCTTTGAGTTGATCTGGGGTTAAAAACCGGTGTAGAATTCAGGGCTTCGCTGATTGGAGCGGCTTGTTGCGAAAGCGGTGGGTCGCTGAAGTTAGCGAAAAGGTCGAAAGACCACAAAGTTTGACAGGTCTTTTTAAAACGTGTTAGAATTCAAGGCTTCGCTGATCGCAGCAAAGCATGAAGATTGAAAGAGATTTTGGTCTTCGGGTTCATTAAAAACATACAGCCGATAAGCGTGGGCGTTTGATGGCGGATGCCAAGTTCTTCGGAACTATCAAACGCTCATGAGAATAGAAGTGAAGTTCACTTCAATTCCGTTTTTATGAGTGAAGTCGAAAGACTTTAAATTTCAAGATCGAACTGTAGAGTTTGATCCTGGCTCAGATTGAACGCTGGCGGCATGCCTTACACATGCAAGTCGAACGGTAACAGGTCTTCGGATGCTGACGAGTGGCGAACGGGTGAGTAATACATCGGAACGTGCCCGATCGTGGGGGATAACGAGGCGAAAGCTTTGCTAATACCGCATACGATCTACGGATGAAAGCGGGGGATCTTAGGACCTCGCGCGGACGGAGCGG
>RJVL01000003.1 GCA_003755025.1 Diaphorobacter nitroreducens
AAGGTGATCGTGGCGATCAACAAGGACCCGGAGGCACCGATCTTTGCGGTGGCCGACTATGGGCTGGAGGCCGATCTGTTCCAGGCCGTGCCGGAACTGGTGAAGGCCCTGTAAGCCGCTGCGCCGGCAAAAAGGCATCGCTTGCGATGCCTTTTTTTTGATCACATTCGTACCGTTTTGAGTTGGAGACACCCATGAGTTACACCGCCCCCGTCAAGGACATGCTGTTCGCCATCGAGCACTTGGCACGCATCGACCAGGTCGCGCAGATTCCCGGTTTCGAGGACGCTGGTCTGGACACGGCCGCTGCCGTGCTGGAAGAGTGCGCGAAGTTCAACGAGGGCGTGGTGGCTCCGCTCAATGTGGTTGGCGACGAGAAACCCTCCTGGTTCAAGGATGGTGCCGTGACCACCACGCCGGGCTTCAAGGAGGCCTTCAGCCAGTTCGCCGAGGGCGGCTGGCAGGGCTTGCAGCACCCTGCCGACTTCGGCGGCCAGGGCCTACCCAAGACCATCGGCGCGGCCTGCGTGGAAATGCTCAACAGCGCCAACCTGAGCTTTGCGCTGTGCCCGCTGCTGACCGATGGTGCCATCGAGGCGCTGCTCACGGCCGGCAGCGACGAACTCAAGGCCACCTACCTGGAAAAGCTGGTCACGGGCGAGTGGACCGGCACCATGAACCTGACCGAGCCGCAGGCAGGCTCCGACCTGGCGCTGGTGCGCACCAAGGCCGATCCCCAGCCCGACGGTACGTACAAGGTCTTCGGCACCAAGATCTTCATCACCTATGGCGAGCACGACATGGCGGAGAACATCGTGCACCTGGTGCTGGCGCGCGTGGCGGGTGCACCCGAGGGCGTGAAGGGCATCAGCCTGTTCGTGGTGCCCAAGTTCCTCGTGAACCAGGATGGCAGCCTGGGCGCGCGCAACGACGTGCATTGCGTGTCCATCGAACACAAGATGGGCATCAAGGCGTCGCCCACGGCCGTGCTGCAGTACGGTGATAACGGCGGCGCCATCGGCTACCTCGTGGGAGAGGAAAACCGCGGCCTGGAATACATGTTCATCATGATGAACGCCGCGCGCTACGCCGTCGGCGTGCAGGGCATCGCGGTGGCCGAGCGCGCGTACCAGAAGGCCGTGCAGTATGCGCGCGACCGCGTGCAAAGCCGCCCGGTCGACGGCAGCGTGGCCGGCAGCGCCGCCATCATCCACCACCCCGACGTGCGCCGCATGCTGATGACCATGCGCGCCTACACCGAGGGTTGCCGCGCCATGGCCACCACGGCTGCTGCGGCCTACGACGCCGCGCACCACCATCCCGATGCCGAGGTGCGCAAGCAGAACGCGGTGTTCTATGAATTCATGGTGCCACTGGTCAAGGGCTACAGCACCGAAATGAGCCTGGAAGTGGCCAGCCTGGGCGTGCAGGTACACGGCGGCATGGGCTTCATCGAGGAAACGGGCGCTGCGCAGTACTACCGCGACGCGAAGATCCTCACCATCTACGAAGGCACGACCGCCATCCAGGCCAACGACCTGGTGGGCCGCAAGACGGCGCGCGACGGCGGCCAGACGGCCAAGGCGATTGCCGCGCAGATCGAGGCCACCGAGGGCGAGTTGCGCGCCAGCGGCACGGCCGACGCTCAAGCGGTGGCCCAGCGCCTGGCTGCCGCACGCCAGGCATTCCTGGAAGTGGTGGATTTCATCGCCGGTGGCGCCAAGGCCCACCCCAACGACGTGTATGCGGGCAGCGTGCCCTATCTGATGCTGGCCGGCAATCTGGTGGCGGGCTGGCAGCTGGCGCGCGCGTTGCTGGTGGCGCAGGAGCTGTCCGCCAAGGGACAGGACGTGGCCTTCATGCAGGCCAAGATCGCCACGGCGCGCTTCTATGCCGACCACCTGCTGACCAAGGCGCCGGGCCAGCGCGACGCAATCGTGCACGGTGCGGCCAGCGTCACGGCTCTGCCGCTGGAAGCATTCTGAAAATTGCTTCTGTTTTGATAGCTGTTAGCGCTTGCGGGTAAAGCGCTACAGCCCATTTTTATTATGGAGACCGTCCGAATGTCCAAACTGCCCCCAGCGTTGCAGAAACCCTCGCTGCCCGTCATCGGCTCGCCGCTGTTCATCATCAGCAACCCCCAGCTCGTGATCGAGCAGTGCAAGGCCGGCATCGTGGGCTCCATGCCTGCGCTCAACGCACGGCCGGCGGAGCAACTCGACGACTGGCTCGCCGAGATCACCGAAACGCTGGCGGCGTGGGACAAGGCGCATCCTGAGTCGCCCTCCGCTCCGTTCGCTATCAACCAGATCGTGCACAAGAGCAACGACCGGCTGGAGCACGACATGCAGATCTGCGCCAAGTACAAGGTGCCGATCGTCATCACCAGCCTGGGCGCGCGCGAGGACGTGAACCAGGCCGTGCACAGCTGGGGCGGCATCGTGCTGCACGACATCATCAACAACAAGTTCGCGCACAAGGCCATCGAGAAGGGGGCCGACGGCCTCATCGCCGTGGCGGCGGGCGCGGGGGGCCACGCAGGGGTGAAGAGCCCGTTTGCGCTGATCCAGGAAATCCGCCAATGGTTTGACGGTCCGCTCGCGCTGTCGGGCTCCATCGCCTCGGGCGGCGCCATCCTGGCCGCGCAGGCCATGGGCGCGGACTTCGCCTACATCGGCTCGGCCTTCATCGCCACGCACGAGGCGCGCGCCATCGATGCGTACAAGCAGGCCATCGTCGAGGGCAACTCCGACGACATCGTCTACAGCAATCTGTTCACGGGTGTGCACGGCAACTACCTGGCGCAGTCGATCCGCGCGGCAGGCCTGGACCCCGACAACCTACCGGAGTCCGATCCGAGCAAGATGAACTTCGGTGGCGACGCCAAGAAGGCTTGGAAGGACATCTGGGGCTGCGGCCAGGGCATCGGCAGCATCACCGAGGTCACTTCGACGGCTGAACTCGTCGCGCGCCTGCGCCGCGAGTACCAGCAAGCGCGCGAGCGCCTGGCCCTGGGCTGATGCCCGCGCGGGGCTGCCACGTAGCCCCGTTGGCCCAACGGCGCCCCAGGGGCACCGTTTTTGTTGATGCGCGCCCGCTGTGTAGCGGTCAGCAGCATCAGCGCAAAAGGCGCAAAATCTCGGGCTTGCCCGATTACCGTGAACCCCCGTCGCAGGCCTGCTGCCGGCACGGGGTTCCTGTTTTGAATGTCCCAGCACACCCCGTCTCATGCCTCCCGCAGCGCGTTGATCGACTGCACCAAAGGCCTGGCCTGCGCCGCCATCGTCTGGCACCACCTGGCGTTCTACGGGCCCATGTCCGACGTGGCGCGCCAAGCGGTGCCGGGATTGATCGACTGGCTCTACGAATACGCGCGCATGGCGGTGCAGGTGTTCCTGGTGCTGGGGGGATTCCTGGCAGCAGCCAGTCTGGCGCCGCAGGGGCAGGCGCGCTTTACCGACCCTGCCCAGCGCATCGCACGGCGTTTCGTGCGCCTGGTGGTGCCCTACGCGGTGGCGCTGGTGATCGCCATCGTCGTGCAGGCGACCGTGCAACCGTGGTTCGACCACGCCTCGGTATCCGACGTGCCGGACCTGAGCCAGTTGCTCGCGCATGCGCTGCTGCTGCAAAGCGTGCTGAACGAGGAGTCGCTGTCGGCCGGCGTCTGGTACGTGGCCATCGACTTTCAGCTGTTCGCCCTCACCACGCTGGTCCTGACTGGGGTATCACGCGCGGCGGTGGCGCTGCGTGCGCGCGGCATGTCCCGCTACTGGCCCTGGGCCCTGAGCGGCGCGCAGGCACTCGTGGCGACGGGCGTCGCCGCCTCGCTGCTGTACTTCAACCGCGACGCCGATTGGGACGTCTGGGCGGTGTATTTCTTCGGTGCCTATGGCCTTGGCATGCTGGCCTACTGGGCCGTGCAGTCGCCCCGCGCGCTGGGAGCCTGGAGCTGGGCGCTGCTGATCGCGGCGCTGGTGGTGGCTGCGTTGGCACTGGAGTGGCGCCCCCGCATTGCGCTGGCCGGCGTGACTGCGCTGCTGCTGGTGGTGGCCATGCGCAGCCTGGCCATGCAGCGCTGGCAAGGCTGGGCACCGCTCAGCCGGCTGGGGCAGATCTCGTATTCGGTATTCCTCGTGCACTTTGCGGTGTGCGTGCTCGTCAACGCGGTGGAAAGCTACTTCTGGCCGCAGTCAGTAGCCGCCGCGATGGCGGGCATGGGCATCGCTTTCGTGCTGTCGATCGCCGCGGGCCACCTGCTGTACGAGCGTGTGGAGCGCCACGTTCCCACATGGCAATCTGCGCTGCGCTGGCAGGCCGGACTCGTGGGAACCGGCCTGCTGACCACCGCGCTCATGGCAGGCCTGCGCTGACGAAAAAAAGGCAGCCAGTCATGGCTGCCTCGGGTCTTGGGTGGTGCGATCGCGCTCAGCGATGCAGTTCACCCGCGTTCTCGGGTTGGAAATCAATGGCGTCCACGCGCACGGTGACCTGGCCGGTGGGACTGGGCATCTGGAATTCGTCGCCCACGCCCAGGCCCAGCAGTGCGATGCCGACGGGTGCGAACACCGACACCTTGTCGCCCGAGCCGTCCATCTCCTTCGGATAGACCAGCGTCAGCGTGTTCGTCTTGCCGGTTTCCAGCAGCGTGAAGCGCACGGTGGAATTCATGGTCACCACGTTGGGGGGCATGTCCTTGGGATCGAACACGTCGGCGCGGTCCAGCTCGGCCTCCAGTGCTTCCCGGCCAGGAAAGGGGGCGGTTTGTTTTTCCAGCAGGGCTTCGATGCGCTCCAGGTCCAGGGACGACAGGATGATGTGGGGCTTGCGCTGCATGGTGTGATTCCCTTGTAAACGATAGTGAAAGCGCGCCTGCCGGGCAGCCGCGCTCAAACGGACAAAAGCCCGGGCAACGGGGTTGTCCGGGCCAAGGCATGTTCTCAAAAAAAGCACCAAATTGGGTGCGGAAGTGGTGAATTGTGCGGCCTGGTGCCGCGTTTGCCAAGCGATCTCACACGCGCGCAGTGCGAATTGCGCTGCGCTTGCAGCCCCCCGGCAAATGGCGTAGGCCTTTGGATATTGCCAGAATAACTGTTTATTTATACAGTTATTCAATGCATTCCGAAGACGATCCCCCGCCCTCACTGGCTCCTGTCGTATGGGCGCCCGTGCAGCCACTCAAGGGGCGGGGTACAGCCACGCGTATGGCCCACCGTTTCATGCGCGATGTGCGCGAGGCGTTTGACGACGGCTGGGGCGGGCCGGCGGAGGGTGTGATGGGCGACGAAAGTGCCGCGCCCGCCGCGCCGCTGACCCAGGTGATCTGGGAAGACGCGCGCAGCGCGCTGTGCGGCAATGATTCGCCCGACATCTTCTTCGAGCAGTCGGTGAACCCTTACCGTGGCTGCGAGCATGGCTGTGTGTACTGCTACGCACGGCCCACGCACAGCTACCTCAACCTGTCGCCGGGGCTGGACTTCGAGACCCGCATCATCGCCAAGCGTAATATCGCCACGGTGCTGCGGGGCGAGTTGGCGCGCGCCAGCCATCGGCCTTCGGTGGTCAACATCGGCTCCGCCACCGACTGCTACCAGCCGGTGGAGCGTGAGCTGCGCCTCACGCGCGCGCTGATCGAGGTGATGCGCGATGCGCGACACCCGTTCTCGCTGATCACCAAGAGCAGCGGCGTGGAACGTGACCTGGACCTGCTGGCTCCGCTGGCGCACAGCCGGCTGGCGGCGGCCTACGTGACCATCACCACGCTGGATGCGCGCCTGGCCCGCGTGCTGGAGCCGCGCGCGGCCGCGCCGCACCGGCGGCTGCGCACCATCCGCGCGCTGGCCGAAGCCGGCGTGCCCGTCGGCGTGAGCGTGGCGCCGCAGATTCCTTTCATTACGGAGGACATGGAGCAGGTGCTGGCCGCCGCGCGCGATGCGGGCGCCACCTCGGCCTTCTACACGGTGATCCGCCTGCCGTGGGAACTCAATGCCCTGATGCGCGAGTGGCTGCAACTGCACTACCCGCAGCGTGCCGAACGCGTCCTGGCGCGCATTCAGGATCTGCACGGAATCGACGCAACCGCGCGTATCGCGGGCAAGAGCTACGACAGCAGCCACGCCACGCGCATGAAGGGCTCGGGCCTGTGGGCCGACCTGCTGCGCCAGCGCTTCGAGAAGACCTGTGCGCGCCTGGGCCTGAACCGCCAGCGCACGGAACTGGACCTGTCGCAGTACCGCCCGGCGCTGGCGCGCGGGCAGGGGGTGCTGTTCTGAGCGCGGTGCGCGCCGCGGCTAGCATGGGCGCTTTGCTGTGGGGAGGGAGTGCCGAATGCTGTTGATCGTAGGAACCATTCGCCTGCCGGCGGACGGGCTGGCCGCCGCGCTGCCGGCCATGCGGGCGATGGTGCAGGCTTCACGGGCCGAACCGGGCTGCATCGAATATGCGTATGCGCAGGATGTGCTGGACGCCGGGCTGATCCACGTGCATGAGCTGTGGCGCAGCCAGGACGACCTGGACCGGCACTTCGCCAGTGCCCACATTGCGCAGTGGCGCGCTCTGTGGCCGGCGCTGGGCATCGGCGGGCGCGACCTGCGCACCTATGCGGTGGGTGCGCCCCGCCCGGTGTGAGCGGTTTGGCGGGCGCCGGGTGTCAGACGGTGCATGAACCTCAGGCGGCCCGGGCAACCGCGAAAGGGCGGCAGAAACGCGGCCAGTCGCGGCGCAAGGCGCTCCCCTCGTTCGGGCTGTAGCGGGCATCCGCAACGGCGCGCGGACAGGTTGTGCGGAACGAGCGAGCCGGGCAGTTCGTTCACACTGCCTCAGGCGCCCAACTGCTGCGCGTGGTGGCGCAGGTGGTCGTCGATGAAGCTCTGGATGAAGTAGTAGCCGTGGTCATAGCCTGCGTGGCGGCGCAGCGTGAGCGGCTGGCCGATGGCGCTGCAGGCCGCCTCGAACAGGTGCGGGTGCAGTTGATCGGCCAGGAATTTGTCGTCCAGCCCCTGGTCGATGAGGATGCCGCCGGGGTAGGGCGCGAGGGGCTGGTTCTCCATGAGCACGGTGGCGTCGTGCTGTCCCCAGGAGGTGCGGCCCGGGCCCAGGTAGCCGGTGAACGCCTTCTCGCCCCAGGGGCAGCGCGTGGGGGCGCAGATGGGCGCGAAGGCCGACAGGCTCTTGAACCGGCCCGGGTGGCGCAGTGCCAGCGTCAGCGCGCCATGGCCGCCCATGCTGTGGCCAAACAGGCCCAGCCGGGCACCGTCGATGGGCAGGGCGTTGGTGACAAGCGGCAGCAGTTCCTCCAGCAGGTAGCTTTCCATACGCCAGTGCGTGGACCAGGGGGCTTGCGTGGCGTCCAAATAGAAGCCCGCGCCCACGCCGAAGTCCCAGGCGTCGGCCTCGCCCGCCACGCCCGCGCCGCGCGGGCTGGTGTCGGGGGTGATGAGGGCCAGGCCCAGCTCTGCCGCCAGGCGCTGGGCGCCGGCCTTGATGGGGAAGGTCTCCTCGGTGCAGGTCAGGCCCGCGAGGTAGAGCAGCGCGGGGACCTTTCTATCCGCACTCTCGGCTGCCAGCGCACGGGGCGGCAGGTAGACGGCGAAGCGCATCGGCAGACCCACTGCGTGCGATGCATGGCGGTAAAAGCGTTGCTCGCCGCCAAAGCAGGCGTGGGCCGAGAGTTGTTCCAGGGTGTCGGACATGGGCGTGTTGCTCCTTTTTAAGTAGCTGTTGGCGTTTGGTATGGGGGGGATTCAGTAATAAAAGTACTGGAATCCCTTGTGCATCAAGCGCCAAGCGCTCCTGTTTTTATGCAGCGTAGTTCACCACCGAGCGGATCGACTTGCCCTCGTGCATCAGGTCGAACGCCTGGTTGATGTCCGTGAGGCCCATGGTGTGGGTGACGAACGGGGCGAGCTGGATCTTGCCGGCCATGGCGTCCTCCACCATGCCGGGCAGTTCGCTGCGGCCCTTGACGCCGCCGAAGGCCGTACCCAGCCACTTGCGGCCCGTGACGAGCTGGAACGGGCGAGTCGAGATCTCTTGTCCCGCACCGGCCACGCCGATGATCACGCTCTGACCCCAGCCGCGGTGTGCGCATTCCAGCGCCGCACGCATCACGTTGACGTTGCCAATGCACTCGAAGCTGTGGTCCACACCCCAGCCAGTCATCTCCACGATCACCTGCTGGATGGGCTTGTCGAAGTCCTTGGGGTTCACGCAGTCGGTGGCTCCGAAGGTGCGTGCCAGGTCGAACTTGCCCGGGTTGGTGTCGATGGCGATGATGCGGCCCGCGCCGGCCAGGTGGGCGCCCTGGATCACCGCCAGGCCGATGCCGCCCAGGCCGAACACGGCCACGCTGTCGCCCGGCTGCACCTTGGCGGTGTTCTTGACCGCGCCCAGCCCGGTGGTCACGCCGCAGCCCAGCAGGCAGACCTGCTCGGGGTTGGCATCGGGGTGAACCTTGGCCAGCGACACCTCGGCCACCACGGTGTATTCGCTGAACGTGGAGCAGCCCATGTAGTGGTACACGGGCTGGCCGTTGTAGCTGAAGCGCGTGGTGCCGTCGGGCATCACACCCTTGCCCTGCGTGGCGCGCACGGCCACGCACAGGTTGGTCTTGCCGCTCTTGCAGAACAGGCATTCGCCGCATTCGGCGGTGTACAGCGGAATCACATGGTCGCCCGGCTTGACGCTGGTGACGCCTTCGCCCACCTCCACCACGACGCCCGCGCCCTCATGGCCCAACACGGCGGGGAAGATGCCCTCGGGGTCGTCGCCGCTGAGCGTGAAGGCATCGGTGTGGCATACGCCGGTGTGGGTGATCTTGACCAGCACTTCCCCCTTGCGGGGCGGGGCCACGTCGAGTTCGACGATCTGCAGGGGTTCACCAGCTTTGAAGGCGACGGCGGCGCGGGATTTCATGGGAGGGCTCCTTGTAGTGAAAGGGTGGGGGGCGTTACTTCAGGTACGAGCGCAGCAGGGCCAGCGTCTCGTCCACGGCCTGGGGCGAGGGGGCGGGCTCTTGCGCCAGCGTTTCGCGCACATGGCTGTCCAGCATGTCGGCCATCAGCCCATGCACGGCGCCGCGCAGGGCGGCCAGCTGCTGCAGGATGGGTGCGCAGTCGCTGCCCGCCTGCACGGCGCGCTCCAGCGCCTCGGCCTGGCCGCGGATGCGGCGCAGGCGCGTGATGGCGCGTTGCTTGTCTTCGGCGGTATGGGGCATGGCGGTTGGATGGGCGGGCGTTGCGCCAGGATGTGTTGCTATGTGTCTTGTACTAGGGGGAAGTATAAATCGATGGCGCTTTAGGATAAAGCGATGGCGGGCAATAAATGCCTATTACTGGGAGGGGGTATAGATGGATGCGCCTGATCGGCGTGTCGCGCGGGCATTGGCGGCGTAGCGGTTGACCGCGGCTGCAGCACGCTTCCCGTTGTGCGCAGCAAAAAGGCCCGGACGCAAAAAAGCCCGCAGGCAACAGGTGCGTGCGGGCTGAGGGCGGGGCACGCCTGCCTTCGCGGCAGGCGGCGCTGCTTGATCAGCGCTTGTTGAGGGCCGGAACGTCGCGGCGCTCGGCGCCCACGAACAGCTGGCGGGGGCGGCCGATCTTGTACTCGGGGTCGCCGATCATCTCGTTGAGCTGGGCGATCCAGCCCACCGTACGGGCCAGCGCGAAGATGCCGGTGAACAGGTTGACCGGGATGCCGATCGCGCGCTGCACGATGCCGGAGTAGAAGTCCACGTTCGGGTAGAGCTTGCGCTGCACGAAGTAGTCGTCCTCCAGGGCGATCTTCTCCAGCTGCTTGGCCAGGGCGAACAGCGGGTCCTTTTCCAGGCCCAGCTCGGCCAGCACTTCGTTGCAGGTTTCCTGCATGAGCTTGGCGCGGGGGTCGTAGTTCTTGTACACGCGGTGGCCAAAGCCCATCAGCTTCACGCCGGAGGACTTGTCCTTGACCTTCTCCATGAACTCGCCCACCTTGGACACGCCGCCCATGGCCTGGATTTCTTCCAGCATGTTCAGGCAGGCCTCGTTGGCGCCGCCGTGGGCAGGGCCCCACAGGCATGCCACGCCGGCAGCGATGGCGGCGAACGGGTTGGTGCCCGAGGAGCCGCACAGGCGCACCGTGGAGGTGGAGGCGTTCTGCTCGTGGTCGGCGTGCAGGATGAAGATGCGGTCCATCGCGCGTTCGATCACGGGGTTGACCTTGTAGTCCTCGCAGGGCGTGCCGAACATCATGCGCAGGAAGTTGCCTGCGTACGAGAGGTCGTTGCGGGGGTACATGTAGGGCTCGCCCTTGCCGTACTTGTACGCCATGGCCACCAGCGTGGGCATCTTGGCGATCAGGCGAATGGCGGAGATCTCGCGGTGCTCGGGGTTATTGATGTCCGTGCTGTCGTGGTAGAAGGCCGACAGCGCGCCCACCAGACCGGTCAGCACGGCCATGGGGTGTGCGTCGCGGCGGAAACCGCGCAGGAAGAACTGCATCTGCTCGTTGACCATCGTGTGCTTGGTCACGCGGTCGTTGAACGTGGCCTTCTGCGCGGCGTTGGGCAGCTCGCCATTCAGCAGCAGGTAGCAGGTTTCGAGGTAGTCGCACTGGGTGGCGAGCTGCTCGATGGGGTAGCCGCGGTACAGCAGCTCGCCCTTGTCGCCGTCGATGTAGGTGATGGACGACTGGCAGGAGGCCGTGGAAAGGAAACCGGGGTCATAGGTGAACATGCCCGTTTGCGCGTACAGCTTGCGGATGTCGACCACGTCCGGGCCGATGCTGCCTTGGTACACGGGGAGTTCCACGCTCGGGCTGCCGTTGCTGAACGATAGCGTCGCTTTGTTGTCTGCCAGTTTCATTTCCAGTTTCCTTCTGTTGTTTGCCTTGCACGGGGCTGGGGCTTAAGCGCGGTTGCGCAACTGCTCCAGCACTTCCTTGACTTCGTCCTTAGCGACTTCGCCCGTGGGTTCCTTGCGGCGCAGCAGCAGGTCCAGCAGGTCGTTGTCCGACAAGTCCATCAGTAGCGTGAGTCCTCGCGCCTGACGGATCGTCAGGCAGGAGCCGTGGGTTGCGAAGAACCGCTCGAGAAACAGGTCGTTCTCCACCAGCCCGCGGCGGCAGCGCCACCGCAGGATGGCCACTTCGCGTTCGTCCAGCAGCGCTTCGTCAGCCATGGTTCTCAGATGGCACGGCGTGCCATCAATTCCTTGATCTTGCCAATCGCGCGCGTGGGGTTCAGGTGCTTGGGGCACACGTCCACGCAGTTCATGATGGTATGGCAGCGGAACAGGCGGTAGGGGTCTTCCAGGTTGTCCAGGCGCTCGCCCGTGGCCGTGTCGCGGCTGTCAGCGATGAAGCGGTAGGCCTGCAGCAGGCCGGCGGGACCCACGAACTTGTCGGGGTTCCACCAGAACGAGGGGCAGCTCGTGGAGCAGCTGGCGCACAGAATGCACTCGTACAGGCCGTTGAGCTCTTCACGCTCTTCGGGCGACTGCAGGCGCTCCTTGGTGGGCGACGCGTAGATGTCGCTTTGCAGGTAGGGCTTGATCGAGTGGTACTGCTTGAAGAACTGCGTCATGTCCACGATCAGGTCGCGGATCACCGGCAGGCCGGGCAGGGGCTTCAAGACGATGTCGCCCGAGAGGGTCTTCATGTTCGTCAGGCAGGCCAGGCCGTTCTTGCCGTTGATGTTCATGGCGTCGGAGCCGCACACGCCTTCGCGGCAGGAGCGGCGGAACGACAGCGTGGGATCCTGTGCCTTGAGCTTGAGCAATGCATCCAGCAGCATGCGTTCGTGGCCGTCGAGCTCGACCTCCACGGTCTGCATGTAGGGCTTGGCGTCCTTGTCCGGGTCGTAGCGGTAGATCTTGAAAGTGCGTTTCATGGGTTATTTCTCTCGTGGGCGGCGGCTGTCTTAGAACGTGCGGACCTTCGGAGGAATGCTGTCCACCGTCAGGGGCTTCATGTTCACGGGCTTGTAGCTCAGGCTGTTGCTGGCGCTGTGCCACAGCGTGTGCTTTAGCCACTCCTTGTCATTGCGGCCCAACGGGAAGTCGGGATGGTCGGCAGGGTGCTCGTAGTCGTCCACGGTGTGTGCGCCACGGCACTCCTGGCGGGCCGCGGCCGAGGTCATCGTGGCCTGGGCGACCTCGATCAGGTTGTCCACTTCCAGCGCTTCCATGCGTGCGGTGTTCCAGACCTTGGACTTGTCCTTCAGGGTCACGGTGCCCACGCGCTCGCGGATGGCGTTGATCTTGACCACGCCTTCGTCCATGCCCTTTTGCGTGCGGAACACGCCGGCGTGCTGCTGCATGGTCTGGCGGATGTCGTTGGCCAGGTCCTGGGCGTAGACGCCGTCCTTGGATTCTTCCAACTGGTTCAGGCGCGCCAGGGTGCGGTCGCTGCCGTCGGCCGGCACGGCCTTGTGCTCGCCGTAGCCCCCAACGAATTGCACGATGTGCTTGCCGGCCGACTTGCCGAACACCAACAGGTCGAGCAGCGAGTTCGTGCCCAGGCGGTTGGCGCCGTGCACCGACACCGCGGCGCATTCGCCGACGGCGTACAGACCATTGACCACGTTGTTCTTCTCGCCGTCCCAGGTGACGACCTGGCCGTGGATATTGGTCGGAATGCCGCCCATCTGGTAGTGGATGGTGGGCACGACGGGGATCGGTTCCTTGGTGATGTCCACGTTGGCGAAGTTGTGACCGATCTCTTCCACCGACGGCAGGCGCTTGCGGATGGTGTCAGCGCCCAGGTGGTCGAGCTTCATCAGGATGTAGTCCTTGTTGGGACCGCAGCCACGGCCTTCCTTGATCTCCTGGTCCATCGAGCGGGACACGAAGTCGCGCGGTGCCAGGTCCTTCAAGGTGGGCGCGTAACGCTCCATGAAACGCTCGCCATTGCTGTTCAGCAGGATGGCACCTTCGCCGCGGCAGCCTTCGGTCAGCAGCACGCCCGCGCCGGCCACGCCGGTGGGGTGGAACTGCCAGAACTCCAGGTCCTGCAGCGGGATGCCCGCGCGTGCGGCCATGCCCAGGCCGTCGCCGGTGTTGATGAAGGCGTTGGTCGATGCCGCAAAGATGCGGCCAGCGCCGCCTGTGGCCAGCAGCACGGCCTTGGCGTGCAGTTCGTACAGGTCGCCGGTTTCCAGTTCCAGCGCGGTTACGCCGACCACGTCGCCCTCAGCGTCGCGGATCAGGTCCAGCGCCATCCATTCCACGAAGAAGTTGGTCTTGGATTCGACGTTCTTCTGGTACAGCGTGTGCAGCATGGCGTGGCCGGTACGGTCGGCCGCGGCGCAGGCGCGCTGCACGGGCTTCTCACCGTAGTTGGCCGTGTGGCCGCCGAAGGGGCGCTGGTAGATGGTGCCGTCGGGGTTGCGGTCGAACGGCATGCCGAAATGCTCGAGCTCGATCACCACCTTGGGTGCTTCGCGGCACATGAACTCGACGGCGTCCTGGTCGGACAGCCAGTCGCCGCCCTTGATGGTGTCGTAGAAATGGTAGTGCCAGTTGTCTTCGCTCATGTTGCCCAGCGATGCGGACACGCCGCCTTGCGCTGCCACGGTGTGCGAGCGGGTGGGGAAGACCTTGGACAGGCAGGCCACGTTCAGGCCTGCGCGGGACAGTTCCAGCGAGGCGCGCATGCCCGAGCCGCCGGCACCGACGATGACCACGTCGAACTTGCGCTTGGTGATGTTGGCTTTGGTGTAGCTCATTGTTTTCTTTCAGTCGCGGGAATCAGAGACGCCACAGAACCTGGATACCCCAGCCGGTGCAGGCCACCAGCCAGACGATGGTGAAGACTTGCAGCGTCAGACGCAGGCCTGCCGGCTTTATGTAGTCCATCCACACGTTGCGCACGCCTACCCAGGCGTGCCAGGCCAGCGCCACGATGACGGACAGGGTCAGAACCTTCATCCACTGGCTGGAGAAGATGCCGGCCCACAGGTCGTAGCCGATGGGGCCCTTGCTGAAGATGACGCAGGCCAGCAGCACCAGGGTGAACAAAGCCATCAAGACGGCGGTGGCGCGCTGCACCAGCCAGTCGCGCACGCCATAGTGGGCACCCACGACGGTGCGCTTGGAGCCGTAATTCACGGACATGGAAATTCCTTTTTTATGTGAAAAAGTGATCTGCGCAGGTGCGCCGATCAGTACAGGCCGAAGAGCTTGGCGCCCAGAATCGCGGTCAGGCCGAAGCTTGCGACCAGCGTGACGGCAGCAGAGCTCTTGCCAAATTCCTTCGTGACGGCGGCATGGTTCATGTCCATCAGCAGGTGGCGCAGGCCGGCGATGAAGTGGTGCAGATAGCCCCAGATCAGGCCCAGGGTCAGCAGCTTGATGAGCCAGCCAGGCGCGAAGCCCAGGCCCGACGAGAAGGCAGAGGTGAACTTGCCGAAGGAGATTTCCGACGACACCGAGGTATCGAACATCCAGATCACCAGAGGCAGCAGCAAGAACATGATCATGCCGCTGATGCGGTGCATGCCAGAAACCAGCGCGGCCAGCGGCCACCGGTAGCTGGGCAGGTCGCGAAACGCGTGGATGTTGCGGTATTCAGGCCGTTGCTTGGCAAGTTCTGTCATGGCGTGTGTGCTTTCGTGGATGTAACTGCGTTGTAATTGCGCGGATGCAAACAACCCAAAATTCTATTGCAATGCATTACGGGAAGCTTGCGGAGACTGCGTATTTTCCCTGGTTGCATTCGTGGTCGGGCAGTGGATCAGCTCAGTTCATTGTGATAGTGATGTGTGTCAGTCCGGTACAGCCCGCGCCGTAACTCCATGGGAACATCGTTATAGGTGTAAGCGAGGCGCTCCACGCTGAGCAGTGGTGTGGCGACAGGGATATTCAGCCATTGAGCCTGCGTTTCATCGGGAAACACAGCGCGGATCTTTTCTTCGGCGCGCACCATGCGCACGCCAAAATCCAGCTCGAACATGGCATAGGTGGGCCCCTGGTAGTGGGCCATCTGCTCCGCGGTCAGGCCCTTGAAGGCCTGCCCTGGCAGCCAGATGTCCTCCAGGATGGTGGGTACGCCCACAAACGACAGGATGCGCTTGACCTGCACCACCACATCTCCGGTCCGCAGCGCCAGCGTGCGTGCGATCTCCGCACTGGCGCGCATGCGCCGGCACTCCAGGATGGTGCGCTGCGCCGGGCCTTCCACGCGGGCGTCCCCCGTGTCAGGCAGCAGTTTCAGGAAGCGGTACTGCACCTGCCGCTCTGCGTGGGTGGCCACGAAGGTGCCTTTGCCCTGGCGGCGCATCACGAGGTTTTCGGCTGCCAGCTCGTCGATGGCCTTGCGCACCGTGCCCTGGCTCACGCGAAAGCGCGCAGCCAGTTCCATTTCGCTGGGGATGGCTTCACCGGGCTTCCATTCACCATGCTGCAGGCTGTGCAGGATGAGCCCCTTGATCTGCTGGTACAGGGGGCTGAATGCGGGAGTCGATGCCCCAGCACCCGCGCCTGGGGGCGTGCCTTCTGTGGTCGGAGGGAGCGAGGAGGACATGGTGGGCTGTGCCGGGGGCGGAGCATGCCGCTGAATTGAGGGCGATCATATCTTATATAAGACATAAGACAAATTGACCCTGCGCAGTAATCGGCGGTAAACTCCTGGGCTGTTCTGCGGGGCACGGGCTGCTGATGACTGGCGCTGGTGCGACCTTGCACCAACACCACCTCCCTCACACCTCTTTCTGGAGTTTTCGCATGAGCAAGAAACCCGTTCGTGTCGCCGTGACCGGCGCTGCAGGCCAAATCGGTTACGCGCTGCTGTTCCGCATCGCTTCCGGCGAAATGCTGGGCAAGGACCAGCCCGTCATCCTGCAACTGCTGGAAATTCCCGACGAGAAGGCCCAGAACGCGCTCAAGGGCGTGATCATGGAATTGGAAGACTGCGCGTTCCCGCTGTTGGCTGGCATCGAAGCCCACTCGGACCCCATGACCGCCTTCAAGGATACCGACTACGCCCTGCTGGTCGGCGCCCGTCCGCGCGGCCCCGGCATGGAGCGTGCCGACCTGCTGGCTGCCAATGCCCAGATCTTCACGGCCCAGGGCAAGGCCCTGAACGCCGTGGCCTCGCGCAACGTGAAGGTGCTGGTGGTGGGCAACCCCGCCAATACCAACGCCTACATCGCCATGAAGTCGGCCCCCGACCTGCCGGCCAAGAATTTCACGGCCATGCTGCGCCTGGACCACAACCGTGCAGCTTCCCAACTGGCGGCCAAGGGTGGCTTCAAGGTGGGCGACATCAAGAAGCTGACGGTGTGGGGCAACCACTCGCCCACCATGTATGCCGACTATCGCTTCGCCACGGTGGACGGCAAGTCCGTGAAGGACGCCATCAACGACCAGGCCTGGAACAAGGATGTGTTCCTGCCCACCGTCGGCAAGCGCGGCGCAGCCATCATCGCCGCTCGTGGCCTGTCCTCGGCTGCTTCTGCCGCCAACGCCGCCATTGACCACATGCGCGATTGGGCCCTGGGCTCCAAGGGCGAGTGGGTGACGATGGGTGTGCCCTCCAACGGCGAATACGGCATTCCCGCCGGTATCGTGTTCGGCTTCCCCGTCACCACCGAGAACGGCGAGTACAAGATCGTCGAAGGCCTGGCCATCGACGCCTTCTCGCAAGAGTGCATCGACAAGACCCTGGCCGAGCTGCAAGGCGAGCAGGACGGCGTCAAGCACCTGCTGTAATCGCGCATCTCCATGCACGACTGGGATCCCGCGCTCTACCAGCGCTTCGAGAGCGAGCGCACACGCCCGGCTGTCGAGTTGCTGGCGCGGGTCTCCCATCCCGCACCCCGCCACATCGTGGACTTGGGCTGCGGGAATGGCAATTCCACGCAATTGCTGCTGGAGCGGTTCCCGCAGTCGCAACTCATCGGTCTGGACAACTCCGAAGCGATGCTGGCCAGTGCGCGCAAGCGTCTGCCCGGTGTGCCCTTCGTGCAGGCCGACATTGCCGACTGGGCGCCCACCGTGGCGCCCGATTTGATTTTTGCCAACGCCTCCCTGCAGTGGGTGGCAGGGCATGCCGGGCTGTTCGCCCGGCTGATGCGCTGCCTGGCACCCGGCGGTGTCCTGGCGGTGCAAATGCCCGACAACCTGGACCAGCCGTCGCACCAGCTCATGCGCGAGTTGGCGAGCCAGTCTGCGTGGCGTGATCTGCTGGCGCATGCCGCGGACCAGCGCGCGGCGCTGTTGTCGGTGGAGGCTTATTACGACCTTCTCGCGCCCATGGCCTGCCGGGTCGATATCTGGCATACCGCATACCGCCATGTCATGCCTTCGGTCCAGGCCATCGTCGAGTGGCTGGAGTCCACAGGCCTGAAACCCTTCCTTGATCCTCTCTCCGCCGTGTTGCGGGATGCGTATCTGCAAGCCTACACGCAGCGCATTGGCGAGGCCTATACCGAGCGCGCGGACGGCCATCGGCTGTTTGCGTTTCCCCGTTTGTTCATCGTTGCCCAGCGTGCCCCATGACCTCGTCCGCTGCCCATCCCGCTGAAGTCCTGCTGGGCGCTCAGGCGGGCGCCCATGCGATTCCCGTGTGCGACCACTACAGCGGCGTGGAAGTGCGCATGCGCAAGAGCCTGCAACTGCAGCAGGAGCTGCTTGCCGAGTTTGGCCATTGCGTGTTTGACGTGACGCTCGACTGCGAGGACGGCGCGCCCGTGGGGCAAGAGCGCGAGCACGCCATGCTGGTGGCACGCCTGGCGCGCGAAGCCGGAGCCGGCGCGCGCGTGGCGGCACGTGTGCACACGGTCGACCACCCCGCCTTCGCGCAGGACATGGCCATCATCGCCGGTGAGGCGGGGCAACACCTGTGCCACATCATGCTGCCCAAGGTGGAAACCGTGGACGACGTGCTCGCAGCCGAGCGAGCGCTGGAGGCCGCAGGCGCCAGCCATCTGCCGCTGCACGCCCTTATCGAGTCCCCCGCTGCCGTGCACCGGGCCTTCGAGATCGCCGCGCACCCGCGCATCCAGAGCCTGAGCTTCGGCCTGATGGACTTCGTTTCCGCCCATGGCGGTGCGATTCCCGCCTCGGGCATGACGTCCACCGGGCAGTTCGAGCATCCGCTCGTCGTGCGTGCCAAGCTGGAGATCTCCGCCGCCTGCCATGCCAATGGCAAGGTGCCGTCGCACTGCGTAGTCACTGAATTCAGCGATCCCGACGCCATGCAGGCCGCGGCCGGCAGGGCTGCGCGCCAGTTCGGCTACACGCGCATGTGGAGCATCCACCCCGCGCAGATCCGGCCCATCCTGGCGGCTTTCGCACCGGAAGGTGCGGAAATCGCGCGGGCCAGCCGCATCATTTCTGCCGCCATCCAGGCTGACTGGGCTCCCATCAGCGAGGAGGGCGTACTGCACGACCGCGCAAGCTACCGCTATTTCTGGCAGGTGCTCGAGCGTGCACACCAGACCGGCCGCATGCTGCCCGCCGAGGCGCAGGGCTGGTTTGCCAAGGCTGAGACCACGTTCACCTGATACGGGTATTCTTGTCGCCCCATCTGCCTTCCATTCATTCTTTCCCCGCAGGAGTCACCATGAAGACCCTCATCGCTTCCGCATTGATACTGTTGGCGCCCGCCCTCACCACGGCGCAGACGGCGACCAAGCCCGCCGCCCCCGCCGAGGCCAAGAAGAGCAGCGCCAAGCCTGCGGCGAAGAGCACCTCCGCCAAGGCGACCAAGCCCAAGGCCGAGAAGAAGAGCGACACCGTCGCCAAGGCGTCGCCCACCAGCAGCCGCACGCGCCTGCACAGCGGTGCCGTGCAGGTGGCGTCGGGCCTGGCCGCAGCCGAGGCGGCGCTCACTCCCGAAGAACTGCAGATCGCCGAGCGCGTGTACACGGGCCGCATGGCGTGCGAACTGGGCGCGTTCGTGAGCATCGAGGCTGATACGCAGTCGCCCGGCCGCTTCCATGTGGAAGGCAAGGGCTTCAAGTACCACATGGCCCCGGTGGCCACCACCACCGGCGCCGTGCGCCTGGAAGACCAGCGCGCGGGTGCCGTGTGGGTGCAGATCGCCAACAAATCCATGCTCATGAACCAGAAGCTGGGCCAGCGCATGGCTGACGAATGCATGAGCCCGCAGCAGGTGGTGGTGGCCGAGGCCATCAAGAAGAACCCGCCGCAAAGCCTGCTGGACAACCCGGCCGCCAAGTAAACCTAGAGCCGCCTGCCGGCGGGGCCACGCAGTGCACGCCTGCCGTGTGCGCCAGTGTGGCCGGCCGGTTGTCGCCCCACTTTGAAAACCTAGACTATCCCGGAGAAAGAAGACATGTTGAAAGCCTACCGCGACCATGTGGCCGAGCGCGCTGCATTGGGCATCCCGCCGCTGCCGCTCGATGCCAAGCAGACGGCCGAACTGATCGAGCTGATCAAGAACCCGCCCGCTGGCGAGGAGGCTTTCCTGGTGGACCTGCTGACCCACCGCGTGCCGCCGGGGGTGGACGACGCTGCCAAGGTCAAGGCGTCCTTCCTCGCGGCCGTCGCCCATGGCGACATCACGGTCGGCCTGATTTCCAAGGCCAAGGCCACCGAGCTGCTGGGCACCATGGTGGGTGGCTACAACGTGCACCCGCTGATCGAGCTGCTGGACGACGCCGAAGTCGCTTCCGTGGCTGCCGAAGCGTTGAAGAAGACGCTGCTGATGTTCGACTTCTTCAACGACGTGGCCGCCAAGGCCAAGGCCGGCAACGCCAAGGCCCAGGAGGTCATGCAGAGCTGGGCCAATGCCGAGTGGTTCACCAGCCGCCCCAAGGTCGAGCAAAAGATCACCGTCACCGTGTTCAAGGTGCCCGGCGAGACCAACACCGACGACCTGTCGCCCGCGCCTGACGCCTGGAGCCGCCCCGACATCCCGCTGCACTACCTGGCGATGCTGAAGAACACGCGCCCCGACGCAGCCTTCAAGCCCGAGGAAGACGGCAAGCGCGGCCCGATGCAGTTCATCGAGGACCTGAAGAAGAAGGGCCATCTGGTCGCCTACGTGGGTGACGTGGTGGGTACCGGCTCGTCGCGCAAGTCCGCCACCAACTCCATCATCTGGGGCACGGGCGTGGACATTCCCTTCGTGCCCAACAAGCGCTTTGGTGGCGTGACGCTGGGCGGCAAGATCGCTCCCATCTTCTTCAACACGCAGGAAGACTCCGGCGCTCTGCCGATCGAAGTAGACGTTTCCAAGCTGGAGATGGGCGACGTAATCGATGTGCTGCCCTACGACGGCAAGATCGTGAAGAACGGCGAGACCGTGGCCGAGTTCGCGCTCAAGTCCGACGTGCTGCTGGACGAAGTGCAGGCCGGTGGCCGCATCAACCTGATCATCGGCCGCTCGCTCACCGCCAAGGCGCGTGAGTTCCTGGGCCTGCCCGCCTCGACCGCGTTCCGCCTGCCCCAGGCACCGGCGGCGTCCAATGCCGGTTTCACACTGGCCCAGAAGATGGTCGGCCGCGCCTGCGGCCTGCCCGAAGGCCAGGGCATCCGCCCGGGCACGTACTGTGAGCCCAAGATGACCACCGTGGGCAGCCAGGACACCACCGGCCCCATGACGCGTGACGAACTGAAGGACCTGGCCTGCCTGGGCTTCTCGGCCGACCTGGTGATGCAGTCCTTCTGCCACACGGCCGCCTACCCCAAGCCCGTGGACGTGAAGACCCACCGCGAACTGCCTGCCTTCATCTCCAACCGCGGCGGCGTGGCTCTGCGCCCCGGCGACGGCGTGATCCACAGCTGGCTCAACCGCCTGCTGCTGCCCGACACCGTCGGTACCGGCGGTGACTCGCACACCCGCTTCCCCATCGGCATTTCCTTCCCCGCAGGCTCGGGCCTCGTGGCTTTCGGCGCCGCCACCGGCGTGATGCCGCTGGACATGCCCGAGTCGGTGCTGGTGCGCTTCAAGGGCGAGATGCAGCCCGGGGTGACGCTGCGCGACCTGGTGCACGCGATCCCGCTGTACGCCATCAAGGCGGGCCTGCTGACCGTGGCCAAGGCCGGCAAGAAGAACATCTTCTCGGGCAAGATCCTCGAAATTGAGGGCCTGCCGGACCTGAAGGTGGAGCAAGCCTTCGAGCTGTCCGACGCCTCGGCCGAGCGTTCCGCCGCCGGCTGCACGATCAAGCTCAACCCCGAGCCGATCAAGGAGTACCTGCGCTCCAACATCGTGCTGATGAAGAACATGATCGCCGATGGCTACCAGGACGCGAAGACGCTGCAGCGCCGCATCGAGAAGGTCGAAGCCTGGCTGGCCAACCCGAATCTGCTCGAAGCCGACAAGGACGCCGAGTACGCCGCCGTCATCGAGATCGATCTGGCCGACATCAAGGAGCCGATCGTTTGCTGCCCGAACGACCCGGACGACGCCAAGTTCCTGTCCGAAGTGGCTGGCACCAAGATCGACGAGGCCTTCATCGGCTCGTGCATGACCAATATTGGCCACTTCCGCGCAGCGGCCAAGCTGCTGGGCGGCCAGCGCGACATTCCGGTCAAGCTGTGGGTGGCTCCGCCCACCAAGATGGACCAGAACGAGCTGATCAAGGAAGGCCACTACGCTGCCTTCGGTACGGCTGGCGCGCGCACCGAAATGCCCGGCTGCTCGCTGTGCATGGGCAACCAGGCGCAGGTGCGTGAAGGTGCGACGGTGATTTCCACCTCCACCCGCAACTTCCCCAACCGCCTGGGCAAGAACACCAACGTGTTCCTGGGTTCGGCCGAGCTGGCCGCCATCGCCTCGCGTCTGGGCAAGCTGCCCACCAAGGAGGAATACCTCCAGGAAATGGGCGTGATCGATGCCGACAAGGCCAGCGTGTACCGCTACATGAACTTCGACCAGATCGAGGAGTATGCAGAGGTCGCCAAGGGCGTGACGGCCTGATCGCCGGCTGAGGCCCGGGCCGCGGCGCGGCCCCTCCCGTCAACCCCCGCAGGGCGCATGCCTGGCGGGGGTTTTCTTTTGCTCATTAATTAATAGCTGCTGACGCTTGCTGGTGCTGCGTTAGCGGCCATTTTCACTTAAATGCTCGCGCCGCGTGTGCCGCGCGTCGGGGGATGTCGCACGCCGAGACCGTGGTCACCACCCGGGAGACGGTGCCGTTCAGGCCGCGGCCAGCGCGCGCAGTGCGGCGGCGCTGGCGTCGTCGGCGGGGAAGAACGTTTCCAGCGCCAGCTCCTGCAGCGTCACGTCGACGGGCGAGCCGAACACCGTGGTGGTGCTCACCAGCTGGAGCGTGCCGGCCGACGTGCGGAACTCGAACGGCATGAGCACGCCCAGGTGCTCGCCCGGCAGCGGCGGGCTGGCAGGCGGCAAAGGGTAGGCCTGCAGTTCCTGCAGCAGGGCGGCCAGCACCGGGTCGCTGCTCTCGTGGATCTGCTGGCGCAACCGCTCCAGCAGGTGCGCGCGCCATTGCGCCAGGTTGGCGATGCGCGGTGCCAGGCCCCCCGGGTGCAGGCTGAGGCGCAGCACGTTCACGGGCGGCTGCAGCAGCTGGGCGTCCACGCGGGACAGCAGCAGGGGCACGATGCGGTTGGCCATGAGCAGGTTCCAGTGCCGGTCCATCGCCAGCGCCGGCCAGGGTTCGTGGCAGTCCAAAATGCGCTGCACCGCCGCGCGCGCATCGGCCATCTCGGGCGCATCGAGCGGGCGTTCGCGGTACATCGGGGCATAGCCCGCGGCCACCAGCAGCGCGTTGCGCTCGCGCAGGGGCACGTCCAGGCGATGGGCCAGGCGCAGCACCATGTCGCGGCTGGGGCTGGCGCGGCCCGTTTCCACGCAGCTCAGGTGGCGCGTAGACACCTCGGCCGCGTGTGCCAGGTCCAGTTGGCTCAAGCGCCGGCGCTGGCGCCAGTGGCGCAGCCGTTCTCCAAAAGGCGCGGGTGTCGATAGGGCGGGAGCGTGGTGCATGGCCTGCATGGTAGGGCCGGCCGCGCGGCGTGGGCATGACCTGTCAGGTCATGGACGCGCAGCCGCCGCGTGACGACGATGCAGGCCATGTTCAACCCCTCAGGAGATCACACCATGGCCTTCATCGATGCTTTCACGTCCCCCGGCGGCCTGCGCCGCGTGCTCTGGGCCGATGCCGCCGCAGGCGCCGGCATGGCGGCGCTGCACCTGGGCGCGGCAGCGCCGCTGGCTGAATGGCTGGGCATGTCGCCCCGGTTGCTGTTGGCCAGCGGCTGGCTGCTGCTGCCTTTCGTGCTGCTGGCCGGGTCGCTGGCCCTGCGGCGCGATGCAGCCGGCGGCGCGCTGGCGCTGCTGGTGGCGGGCAATGTCCTGTGGGTGCTGGCCAGCGCAGTGGTGCTGTGGGGCACGACGTGGGTGACCGGCGGCTGGGGCCAGGCCTATGTGGCCGTGCAGGCGGTGGCCGTGCTGGCCCTGGCGGAACTGCAGTGGATGGCGCTGCGCCGTGCACGCGTGGCGGTGCAGGGCGTGCGCGCGGCAGTCTCCTGACGGGCGCTCAGCCCTGCTCGGCCAGCAGGTCCTGCAGAGCCTTGACCTGTTGGCGCAGGCGCTCGTTTTCGGCCTCCAGTTCCGCCACGCGCTGCTGCAGCTTTGCGGCGTCGGGGGCGGCCGTCGATTCCGGCCCGGCGGTGCCGTCGGCCTCCGTTGCGGCGGCATCGGGCTTTGGTTTCTTCTTGCCATCGCGCACGCGCTTGGCGGCCTGCTTGAGTTCCTGCGCACCGCCGGCCGCGGCGCTCTTTTGCTCGTCCACCGGCAGGGTGGCCACCACGGCAGCGGCGTTCAAGGACAGTTCGCCCGACTTGACCGCAGCCACCACTTCCGGCGCTGCGTTCTGGTGGATGGTCTCGATGGCCTTGACCTGGGCGGCCGTCAGGCGGGCGGCGCGGGCCAGGGCCTCGCGCGTGTCCAGCGCGTCTTCGGGCACCTTGGGCACGCTGGCCAGCGCCTGGGCGACGACCGGGTCGGTGTCGCCCTCCCACGGCGCTTGTTCAGGCGCCTGGGCGGCCTCGGCCTTGGCTGCCACCACGGCAGCAGCGGCCGCGGCGCGGCGCTCGGCAATGATCTCGCGCTTGCGCAGTGCCAGCACGCCGCGCTGGAACTCCGACACGCTGCGCCGCCCCAGGTGCTGGTCGATCATCCACAGGTGCACGTCCTCCATGTTCTGAAAGCGGGTGTTCTGCACCGTCTGGAAGGGCAGGCCGTGCTTGTGGCAGATGCCGAAGCGGTTGTGGCCGTCCACGAGGATGTTGCCCCACAGCACCAGCGCGTCGCGGCAGCCCTCTGCGAGGATGCTGCGCTCCAGCGCGTCGTGCTCTTCGGGCGTGAGCGGGTCGATGTAGGCCTTGAGTTCGGGCAGGACGACGATGTCTTCAGGATTCATGGATTCTTGGTATGGGGCGGGGCAAGAAATGGGCAAAGGCCCCGGCGGGGCCTTTGCAAAAATAGGAGCTGCTCGCGCTTGATGGTTGAGCGTTTCGGTATCAAATCTACCTGAAACGCCCTGTGGACGGGCACTGCCAGCTATGGTTTCAGGAAGGCTGCAGCAATCGCGCGATGAGCGCGCCTTCCACCGGGCCGTCGATCGGAATGCGCACACGCAGCGGATTGCCCGGCGCCACCTGCACGCTTTCGCCGTCCAGGTTGAACATCTGCGTGAGCTGCACCGTGCGGTTGCCGCTGGGGTGGATCACCTCCAGCGTGTCGCCCACGGCGAAGCGGTTCATGGTCTCGACCTCGGCCATGCCGTCGGCGTAGCCGCGCACCTGGCCGACGAAGTGGGCGCGCTGCAGCACGCTGTTGCCGGTTTCGTAGTTCTGGTAGTCGTTGGCCGGGCGGCGCTCCAGCAGGCCGCCGGTGTAGCCGCGGTTGGCCAGGCCTTCCAGCTCGGTGATCAGGTGCGGGTTGAACGGGCGGCCCGCCACCGCGTCGTCGATCGCGCGGCGGTACACCTGGGCGGTACGCGCCACGTAGTACAGGCTCTTGGTACGGCCCTCGATCTTGAGCGAATCCACGCCGATCTTCACCAGGCGCTCCACATGCTCCACGGCGCGCAGGTCCTTGGAGTTCATGATGTAGGTGCCGTGCTCATCCTCCATGATGGGCATGAGCTCGCCGGGGCGGCCGATCTCTTCGATCAGGTAGACCTGGTCGGCCTTGGGGTGGCGTTGGCCGCTACCGCAGGTGCTGGTGAACTGGCTGTCGGCTTCCTCGCGCGCCTGTTCGAAGTTGAAACCCTGCTCCATGGACGTGGCCAGCGCTTCGCCGGTGTTGGGGTCCACCGCCGCGTCGTGGGTCTTGTATTCCCAGCGGCAGGCGTTGGTGCAGGTGCCCTGGTTGGGGTCGCGCCGGTTGAAGTAGCCGCTGAGCAGGCAGCGGCCCGAGTAGGCAATGCACAGCGCGCCGTGCACGAAGACCTCGATCTCCATGTCAGGGCATTCCTGGCGGATCTTCTCGATCTCGTCCAGGCTCAGTTCGCGCGAGAGGATGATGCGCGACACGCCGGCTTTCTGCCAGAACTTCACCGTGGCGTAGTTGGTGGTATTGGCCTGCACCGAGAGGTGGATCTCGGTCTCGGGCCACTTTTCCTTCACCATCATGATCAGGCCGGGGTCGGCCATGATGAAGGCGTCGGGCTTGCACTCGATGACAGGCTCGATGTCGCGCAGGTAGGTGCGCACCTTGTCGTTGTGCGCGATCAGGTTGCTGGTGACGAAGAACTTCTTGCCCCGCGCGTGCGCCTCCTGGATGCCCTGGGCGATCTGCTCCAGGCGGAACTCGTTGTTGCGCGCACGCAGGCTGTAGCGCGGCTGGCCGGCGTAGATGGCGTCGGCGCCGAAGTCGTACGCCGCACGCATCTTGTCGAGCGAGCCGGCGGGCAGCAGCAGTTCGGGGGCTTTGAGGGTCATAGCCTGCAATTTTCGCTGATGTGCGGGGTGAGGGTGGGGCGCGTGGGTAATGACCGGGTTGGGGTCTTTGGGGCGGTTGCTTTGCGTTGTCGGTGGTGGCAGTTGTGAGGATTAGGAGGGGTGTTCGACGTAGGGTTGAGAGGCTGGGGCGAGAGCGGACTGCTCGCCGGTGGCGGAGTTTGGCCCCCAGCGGCTTGTGCCGGACGCTAATCCGACGCCACGAACCGTGGCTCGACGCCGCGTGCGCCCGGCCTTCCCTTGGATGCCATGAACAGGTATATCCAAGACGAGGGCCTGTTCACATTCCGTGCCAACAGGCCCTAGCTTCGTGGCATCGCCTCGAAATCGCTCGGGGCGGCGGCGCGGAAGGCGGGCAGCGCTTCACAGTGTTCGGCCAGTGAGATCAGCGCGGCGTGGGCGGACGGTGACAGCACTTCATCCATCCGGTCCTGCATGTACCAGATCAGCGTGGTAATCATCACATCGGCATGGGTGAGTGCCGCCCCGCAGGCATACGGTGTGGTAAGGCGTTTGGTCAGTTCGTCGAGACCAGCGCGTGCCTGGCCAAGGCAGCGATCCAGCCAGACGGCGCTGCGGTGTTCGGGGGGGTGAAAGTGCCTTTCGTACACCACAGCCGCGACCTTTTCGAGGGTGCCTTGCGCCAGTGCCGTCATCTGGAGAACGCGCCGGCGTTGGGGGCCGGAGCGGGGGATCAGCGCCGCGTCGCCTGCCTGCTCATCGAGATGATCCAGGATGGATGCGCTGTCGATCAGCACTTCGCCATCGTCGAGGACGAGGGCCGGGATGCGGGTCAGCGGGCTGATCCTACCGATTGCTGCCGCATCGCCAAAGATGGATCGCGTATCGCGGGTGAAGGGGATGCCGTAGTGATGCAGCGCGATGGCGACACGGCGCGTGACGGGGCTGTCATATTGGCCGACGAGGATCATGGGCAGGTCTTCCATCTCAAACAACGCGCTTCAAGCATCCTGAATGTGTACGGCGACAGCCTCCCCATCAGCCGCCCTTCGTAAAGGCAGGCTCTGGCCGATGACAGCCCATGCGCGCTCAATGCGCTAAACCCGCCGCTTGTCCAGCTTGCGCGTGAGTGTGCGGCGGTGCATGCCCAGGCGGCGCGCGGCCTCGGAGATGTTGAAGCCGGTCTCGGCCAGCACTTCGTGGATGCGCTCCCACTCCAGCGTCTTGATGGAGCTGGCGCGGTTGGTCAGTTCCACGTCGGCATTGCCTTCGGTGAGGCCGAAGGCGGCCTCGATATCGTCGGTGTTCGATGGCTTGGCCAGGTAGTGGCAGGCACCCAGCTTTACGGCCTCGACGGCGGTGGCAATGCTGGCGTAGCCCGTGAGCACGACGATGAGCATGTCCGGGTTGGCCGCGTGCAGCGCCCGAACGCAGGCCAGGCCCGTGGCCTCGCCCTTGAGCTTGAGGTCCACGACGGCATAGTCGGGCGTGTGCCCGGCCAGCAGTGCTTCGGCCTGTGCCAGGCTGTCGGCGTGCAGCACGCGGTAGCCGCGCCGCTCGAACGAACGGGCCAGCGTGCGCGCGAAGGCCTCGTCGTCTTCCACGATGAGCAGCAAGCGTTCAGCGTCCATGGTGCGTGGGTGTCTCCTGCAACGCAATCGCGGCCAGCGGCAGCGTGATCGTGACCTGGGCGCCGCCGCCCGGGAGGTTGCGTGCCTGCACGGTGCCCCCCAGGGTGCGCGCCACGTTCATTGCCAGGAACAGGCCCAGCCCGCCGCCGGGGCGGCCCTTGCTGGACTGGTAGGGCTTGCCGAACTGCGACAGCATGGCCGGCGCGAAGCCGGGGCCATTGTCTGTGACGGTAATGCGCAGCAGGTCTTGATCACGCTCGGCCACCAGGCCGACCCGATGGGGCGATGCGTCGCGGGCATTGTCCAACACATTGAAAACCATTTGCTGCAGCGTGACATCGGACACCATAGGAGTGTCCTGGCCGAAGCGGTTGTCGTAGGTGAACTCGTCAACCGAGCGCGTGGCCTGCCACTCGCTGGCGAGCGTGTCCAGGAACTGGCACACGGTGGTCTGCGCCGATGCCTCGCCGCGCGTCTCGCCGGCGGACATCAGGATGCCGCTGACGATGGTCTTGCAGCGCTGCACCTGCGCCTGCATCTCGGCCACGTCTTCCTGCAGCGCGGGGTTGG
The DNA here is from genome assembly GCA_003755025.1 of Diaphorobacter nitroreducens. Taxonomy (GTDB): domain Bacteria; phylum Pseudomonadota; class Gammaproteobacteria; order Burkholderiales; family Burkholderiaceae_C; genus Diaphorobacter; species Diaphorobacter nitroreducens. The sequence continues at coordinate 28,031 of RJVL01000003.1, forward strand.
CGGCCAATGCAGGATCACGCTTCCAGTCCCCCAGGATCACCGCCATGGTGGCCAGCGGCGTGCCTAGCTCATGGGCCGCGCCTGAAGCCAGCAGCCCCATGCGCACCACGTGCTCTTCCTCGGCGGCGCGTTGACGTATGGCGGCCAGACGCGCGTCCCGCTGGCGCAGGTTCTGGCCGATGCGGCTGATGAAGATCACCACCAGCGCCGCGTTGAGCATGAAGCACACCAGCAGGCCCAGCACGTAGGGACTGCCCAGCCCGCGCGCGAAGTCGGGCGCCAGCTGCAATGGCACGCTGTAATGCGCCAGCAGCGCAAAGCAGGCTGCGGTGACGAGCACCATGGTCCAGATGTAGGCGCTGCGCAGCAGCGCCGCGCCCAGCGCCACCTGCAGCAGGTACAGAAAGACGAATGGGTTGCGGATGCCCCCGCTCAGATACAGCTGCACGGTGAGCACGGCCACGTCCACCAGCAGCGCCAGGAACAGCTCCACGTTGCGCACGCCGCGGCCGGTGCGCCAGCGCACGAAGCTCACCCCGTTGTAGAGCACCAGGCAACCCACCACCATGAGCATCTCGCGCAGGGGCAGGGGAAGTTGCAGCACGTAGTGCGCCACCTCGATGGTGAACACCTGGCCCACCACGGCGATCCAGCGCAACTGGATGAGTTGGTGCAGGTTTTTCAGCCCGGCCGCGGCATCGGCCGAGCGCGCCTTCAGGGCGGGCGGGGAGGAGGGGGTGGAGGTGGCGGATGCGGTCATCGGGAGCGCAAGGTGGCACGCAGGCGAAGCTCGTAGCGTGCCACATACGCAGCCGCTGCCGCCACCATGGCGGCCAGCCCAAACCAGGTGATGGCATACACCAGGTGGCTGTTGTGGAAGCGAACCACCGTCAGTCCCGGGCGGGGCCAGGGACCGGCGGTGGTGGAAGTCTCGGCATCCATCGGCGCTGGGGCGTTCGCGTCGGGAATGCCCGCGTCGATGAAAAACGGGGCCGCGGCGTCCAGGCCCTGGGCCTGGGCGATGGCCGCCACGTCGCGCGAATGCCAGCGCTGCGCCCCGGGGTCGTTGCGGCGCAGGAAGCCGCCTCCGGGCTCGCTCATGCGCAACAGGCCCTGCAGCTGTACGGTTTCGCCTTCCTGCATGCCGGGGCCGCCAGCGGCCCACTGGGCGCGCTGCGCCTGGGGGATGAAGCCGCGGTTGACGAGCACCTGGCCGCCGCCGTCCAGCTGCAGCGGGGTCATGACCCAGAAACCCGCGCCGAGCGCCGTGGTGGCCTGGGTGAGTACGGTTTTGCTGGCCAGCCAGTGACCCTCAGCCTGCACAGGCTGGTATTCAAAGCCAGCCGCATCCACGCCAGGCCACTGCGCCCGCGCGGGCAGCGGCGCGGGCGCGGCGTGCAGATGCTGCTCTACGCGTTCCATCAGGGCCAGCTTCCAGGTGCGCCGCTCCACCTGCCACCAGCCGAGGGCACAGAACACAACGAACAAGGCGATGCCCGCCAGAGCGAGCACCGCCATCGTCAGGTTGGAGTGCGCGCGGGTGCGCTGCGGCTCCGGGGCGTGCATGGTCGGAGCGGTCAAGGCGCCTTCGGCTGGTGTGCCTCGCTGCCCTGGTGCTGTGCGGCCATGGGGTTGGCGTGCGCGGGCATCATGTTGGCGTTCATGTGGAACATGACCCACAACGTGCCGATGATGGTCACTGCCAGGAACACGATGGTGAAGATGGTGGACAGCATCGTCCAGCCGCCCTGGATCTTGCCGTTCATGTGCAGGAAGTACACCATGTGCACCACCACCTGGACCATGGCGAAGATGCCCAGCACCAGCACGGCGGTGGTGCGGTTCTGGATCACGTCGGCCATGACCAGCCAGAACGGGATCACGGTGAGGATCACGGCGAGGATGAAGCCCTTGACGTAGTCCCCCTTGGTGACGTGCAGGTCGTCATGGTCGTGGCCATGGTCGTCGTGGCCGGCGTGAATTTCGTGTGCGCTCATTTACAGCACCCCCATCAGGTACACAAAGGTGAAGACGCCGATCCAGACCACGTCCAGGAAGTGCCAGAACATGGACAGGCAGTTCAGGCGGCGCTTGTTTTCATGGATCAGGCCGTGCTTGCTGATCTGAATCATCAATGTCACCAGCCAGATCAGGCCGAAGGTCACGTGCAGTCCGTGCGTGCCCACCAGCGTGAAGAAGGCCGACAGGAACGCGCTGCGCTGGGGTGTCGCGCCCTGGTGGATCAGGTGTGCGAACTCGTACAGCTCCACGCCCAGGAAGGCCAGGCCCAGCAGGCCGGTGACGGCCAGCCAAGTCAGCGTGCCGCGTGCGTTGCCCGCCTGCTTTTGCAGCATGGCAAAGCCGAAGGTGATGGACGACGTCAGCAGGAAGGCCGTGTTGATGGCCACCAGCGACAAGTCGAACAGCTGCGCGCCCGTGGGGCCCGCGGCGTAGCTGCGGCCCAGCACGCCGTACGTGGCGAACAGCGCTGCGAAGATGAGACAGTCGCTCATCAGGTAGAGCCAGAAGCCCAGGGACGTGCCGTTCTCGGGGTGGGGTTCATGCGCGAGGTGGTACTCGCGCGGTGCCAGGGCGGCGGTGCCGCCCGCTTGGAGGGTGTGCGTATTAGACATGGGCTGCGGCAAGCTGCTTGGTGCGTGCGTCTTCCGTGGCGGCCACTTCGGCTGCCGGAATGTAGTAGTCACGCTTGTAGTTGAAGGTGTGGATGATCGAGGCCACCACGGTCGCGGCGAACGAGGCGATCGCCAGCGGCCACATGTGCCAGATCATGGCGAAACCGAACACGGTGGACAGCGCGGCGATCACCACGCCGGCGCCAGTGTTGGCGGGCATGTGGACGGGCTGGAAGCCGGTCAGCGGGCGCTTGTAGCCGTGCTTCTTCATGTCCCACCAGGCGTCGATCTCGTGCGCCACGGGCGTGAAGGCGAAGTTGTACTGCGGCGGGGGCGAGGAGGTGGCCCACTCCAGCGTGCGGCCGTCCCAGGGGTCGCCGGTCACGTCGCGCAGCTGGTCGCGCTTGAGGTAGCTCACGAACAATTGGATGAAGAAGCAGGCGATGCCCGCCGCGATCAGGCATACGCCCACCGCGGAGATGATGAACCAGATGTGCAGCGAAGCGTCTTCCACGTGGTTGACGCGGCGCGTGATGCCCATCAGGCCCAGGATGTACAGCGGCGTGAACGTGACCCAGAAGCCAGTCAGCCAGAACCAGAACGATGCCTTGCCCCAGGACTCGATCAGGCGGAAACCGAAGGCCTTGGGGAACCAGAAGTTGATGGCAGCGAACACGGCGAACACCACGCCGCCGATGATCACGTTGTGGAAGTGCGCGACCAGGAACAGGCTGTTGTGCAGCACGAAGTCGGCCGGGGGAACGGCCAGCAGCACGCCAGTCATGCCGCCGATGGCGAAGGTGCACATGAAGCCCACCGTCCACAGCATGGGCACGCTGAAGCGGATGCGGCCCTTGTACATGGTGAACAGCCAGTTGAAGATCTTGGCGCCCGTCGGGATCGAGATGATCATCGTCGTGATGCCGAAGAAGGTGTTCACCGTGGCGCCCGAGCCCATGGTGAAGAAGTGGTGCAGCCACACCAGGTACGACAGGATGGTGATACACACCGTGGCGTACACCATGGAGGTGTAGCCGAACAGGCGCTTGCGCGAGAACGTGGCGACGACCTCGGAGAACACGCCGAAGGCCGGCAGCACCAGGATGTAGACCTCGGGGTGGCCCCAGATCCAGATCAGGTTCACGTACAGCATGGAGTTGCCCCCCAGGTCGTTCGTGAAGAAGTTGGTGCCGATGTAGCGGTCCAGCGACATCAGCACCAGCGCGGCCGTCAGCACGGGGAACGAGGCGACGATCAGCGCGTTGGTGCACAGCGCGGTCCAGGTGAACACGGGCATCTTCATCAGATTCATGCCCGGCGCGCGCATCTTGATGATGGTGACGATCAGGTTGATGCCCGACAAGGTGGTGCCCACCCCCGCAATCTGCAGGCCCCAGATGTAATAGTCGAGACCTACGCCAGGGTCCTGCGCCCCGAGGTTGGACAGCGCCAGCCAGCCGGAGGTGGAGAACTCGCCCAGGAACAGCGAGATCATCACCAGCACGGCGCCGCCGGTGGTCATCCAGAAGCTGAAGTTGTTCAGGAAAGGGAACGACACGTCGCGCGCGCCGATCTGCAGCGGCACGAGGTAGTTCATCAGGCCCGTGACGAAGGGCATGGCCACGAAGAAGATCATGATCACGCCGTGGGCCGTGAAGATCTGGTCGTAGTGGTGCGGCGGCAGGTAGCCCATGCTCTCGCCCACAGCCATGGCCTGCTGCAGGCGCATCATCACCGCGTCGGCGAAGCCGCGCAGGAACATGACCAGGCCCAGGATCATGTACATGATGCCGATCTTCTTGTGGTCGATGGAGCAGATCCAGTCGCGCCACAGCGGGCCCCACAGACGGAACTTGGTGAGGCCGGCCAGCATCACGATGCCACCCAGGACCACCGCGATGAAGGTCCACAGCACGATGGGCTCGTGCGCCATCGGGATCGAGTCCCAGGTGATGCGGCCCAACAGCCAGTGGGCTGGGGTAGTTTGTTCAGACAACATATCGAATCTCTTGGCTAATGGGCCCGGCGCCGGCTTGGCGCCCGCGTCGGGTCCGTCAAATTCACTGTTGGATGGGGGCCTCGGGGAGGGCTAAGCCCGGCTGCAGCGCGGCCAGGATCTGTGGCGCGTTGCCGGCGGTGCATACGTCCTGCGGCAGCGTCAGACCGTTGGCTTTGACGAAGGCTTCGCCGCCGAGCGCGTCGATGGCCATCATGTCGTGCATGCACATCTGCCCGTCTTCCACGCAGCGGTTGAGCACCTTGCCGTACAGGCCCGTTTCCACGGTAGAAAAGCGCTGCACGGGGTCGCGCTGGCTGGGCTTGGCCAGTTGCAGGTAGGTGGTCTTGTCCAGGGGCTTGCCTTCGGTCTTGGCCTTGTCCACCCACTGGGCGAATTCAGCATCGCTCAGGCCGTGGAACTTGAAGGTCATGCCGGAGAAGCCGGGGCCGCTGTAGTGCGAGGCAAGGCCATGGAACACGCCGGGCTTGTTGATGATGGCGTTCAGCTCGGTCTGCATGCCAGGCATGGCGTAGATCATGCCGGCCAGGTCGGGCACGTAGAACGCGTTCATGGTCGACGTGGCGGTGAGTTTGAACAGGATCGGGCGGTCCACCGGCGCGGCCACCTCGTTCACCGTGGCAATGCCCTGCTCGGGGTAGAAGAACAGCCACTTCCAGTCCATGGCCACTACCTGCACTTCCAGCGGTTTGACGTCGGCGGCCAGCGCGCGCTGGGCGTCGATGCGGTCCAGAGGGCGGTAGGGGTCCAGCTTGTGGGTAGCGATCCAGGTCAGCGCGCCCAGGGCAATGATGATCATCAGCGGCACGCTCCAGATCACCAGCTCCAGCGAGGTGGAGTGGTGCCAGTCGGGGTCGTACTCGGCGTCGGTGTTGCCCTGGCGGTACTTCCAGGCGAACAGCAGCGTCAGCAGGATCACCGGCACGATGACGATCAGCATCAGCACCGTGGCAGTCACCACCAGGTTGCCCTGCTGGGCAGCGATATCACCCGCCGGGTTCAATACGACGGCCTTGCTGCAACCAGCCAGGCTGGCTGCGGCCAAAGCCGCGGCGAGCCAGGTGGGCCCGCGGAGTTTCTTCAGTTGGAGCATTGCTAGGCGTGTCAAAAAGCGTGCACGGCCTTGCGTCGCGCGGGCGGGCGCGGCGCTAGGTGTAAACGCGAATTACTGGACGGAGACGAATGTAATACGCCTAGCGCATTTGTCGATTGGACATTTTGTCCAGGGTCAAACTTATGGCGTGATGGCAGGCCGTATGCGGCCTGCGGGCGCGACCATGGCGGCGCGGATGGCCGACTGGGCGTGAGGGTTTTCCCGCGCGGGACGTCAGTGTAAGCGTACTTGTTGACCGCGGGGCTTGCGTGTAGAACGGAGCTGTGTCTGCAAAGCCAAGGAGTACGGTCATGAGTAGCGGTTCCGTCGCATACCCCGTTTACGGCCCCGAGAGCGCGGCATCGCTGTCGCGCGCGCACACCGACGAAGACGTCACCCCGGGCGAGATCGCCGTGGGCGTGATCATCGGGCGCGCGTCGGAGTATTTCGACTTCTTCGTATTCGGGATCGCCTGCGTGCTGGTCTTCCCGTCGCTGTTGTTTCCCTTCATGACGCGGCTGGACGGCACGCTCATGGCTTTTGCCATCTTTGCCATCGCCTTCATCGCCCGGCCGCTGGGCACCGCCATCTCCATGGCCGTGCAGCGGCGCTGGGGGCGCGGCACCAAGCTGACGCTGGCGCTGTTCCTGCTGGGCGGCTGTACGGTAAGCATGGCCTTCCTGCCCAGCTACCAGGTGGCGGGGCTGGCAGCCGCTGGGGCGCTGGCGGTGCTGCGCTTCGGCCAGGGGCTGGCGCTGGGCGGCTCCTGGGACGGGCTGCCGTCGCTGCTGGCGATGGCCGCACCGCCGGAGCGCCGGGGCTGGTATTCCATGGTAGGGCAACTGGGCGCGCCCGTGGGGTTTGCATTGGCCGCCGGGTTGTTCGCCTACCTGTACGGCAGCCTCTCCAGTGAAGAATTCCTGGCCTGGGGCTGGCGCTACCCGTTCTGCGTGGCCTTTGCGATCAACGTGGTGGCGCTGTTTGCGCGGCTGCGCCTGGTGGTGGGGCAGTCCTATGCCGAATTGCTGCAAGAGAAGGAACTGGAGCCCGTGGGCGTGGCCCGCGTGATGCGCGAAGAGGGGAGCAATGTGGTGCTGGGCGCCTTTGCGGCACTCGCCAGCTTCGCACTCTTTCACGTGGTGACGGTGTTCCCGCTGTCGTGGTTCGCCCTGTTCTCCGACCGCTCCATGGCCGAGGTGCTGTGCGTGCAGATCGCCGGCGCATTCCTGGCCATCGGCGCTGTGGTGGTGTCGGGGCGGTTGGCCGACCGCATGGGCCGGCGCAACCTGCTGGGCTCCATGGCCGTGCTGATTGGCCTGTTCAGCCTGGCCACGCCCTGGCTGCTGGGCGGTGGCGCGGTGGGCGGCACGGTGTTCCTGCTGCTGGGCTTCGTGCTGCTGGGCCTGTCGTACGGCCAGGCATCGGGCACGGTGACGGCCAACTTCTCCACCCTGCACCGCTACACCGGGGCGGCACTGTCGTCCGACCTGGCCTGGCTGATCGGCGCGGCCTTCGCGCCGTTGGTGGCTCTGGGGTTGTCGGCACGTTTCGGGCTGGGGGCGGTGACGCTGTATCTGCTGTCGGGCGTGGTCTGCACACTCGGCGCGTTGCGTATCAATCGCCTCATCGAGCAGCGCAGCTGAGTTCGACTGGCTGTCGGCTGTTATCGAAAATGATAGCTGCCGGCGCTTGTTTCAACTAGGTTTCACGGTGTTTTCAATGTGAAACCTTTGAGGGGCAAGCGCAGGTAGCTCTCTTTTTTGCTTCAGTCGCGCGGGCGGAAGCCGATCACCAGGGACGACGGCACGCGGCCGTCCACGTCGCGTGGCAGGGTTTCCGTGCGGTGCAGCGCACGAATCACCGCGTCGTCCCACGCCTTGTTGCCGCTGGACTGGGTGATGCGCGCGCCGACGATGGTGCCGTCTGGCGCGGCGCGCACCTCGACCTCGGCGCGCGGGTTGCCCGAGATGGTGTCGGGATAGACGATGTTGGGGCGTACCTTGGCGGCCACCTTGCCACCGTAGCTGCCCGAGGGGCCGGAGCTGCGCTGCGCGGTGCCCGTGGCGGTCTCGCCGCCCGTGGCGCCTGCCAGCCCCTGCATGCGGCGCAGGTTCTCCTGGCGGCGCGCCTCGGCCTCCTTGGCTTCACGGGCTTCCTCGGCCTTGCGGCGCTTGTCCTCGGCCAGCTTCTTCTGTTTGTCCTGCTCGGCCTTGGCGGCCTTCTCCTTCTCGGCCTTTTCGCGTTCGGCTTTCTCGCGCTCGGCCTTTTGCTGCGCCAGCAGGCGTTCCTTCTTCTCCTGCTCCAGCCGCTCGCGGCGCTCTTCTTCCTTGCGCTCGCGTTCGCGCTTCTCGCGCTCCAGTTGCTGTTCGCGCTTTTTCTTTTCTTCTTCCAGGCGCTTCTTCTGCTGCTGCAGGGCGATATCGGCCTCGCGCGTGTCGGCTTGCTCCGGACGCGGTGGTGGCGGTGGAGGCGGCGGTGCGGGCGCGGGCTCTGGTGCGGGGGTAGGGGCCGGAGCAGGGGGTGGGGGCGGCTCCACGGCGCGCGGCGCCGCTTGCTGGGGGACGGCAGACCAGAGTTCGGCCTCCACCGCCGGTTGGTCGGAACTGCTCTTCCAGTTCACGCCCCAGGTCAGCGCGCCGATCAGCGCGGCATGGGCGAGTACCGCCAGGGCGATGGCCCGCATGCGTCCGGGCGGGCGGGGCGGGGCAAACTGGTCGCGGTCGTTCGTGGCGTGCATTAGATCGTGTGAAAGTTCTCGTCAGCCGCCGCTCTTCACCGCCAGGGCGACGCGTGCCACGCCCGCCTGTTGCAGCGCAGACATGGCCTTCATCACCGCGTCGTACGACACGTTCTTGTCGGCGCTGATGAGCACGGGTGTGTCCTCTGGCTGGTCCTTGAGCCAGTTCTTGGCGGTGGCGCCCAGGTTCTGCAGCGGCACGGTGCGTTCGTTGCCGTCGGCCTTGAAGCGGATGCTGCCATCCTTGTCGACGATGACGTCCGCGCGCGTCTTGGGCACCTTGGCGCCTTTGCCCACGGAAGGCACGTTCACCGAACTGGGCGTGAGCATGGGCGCGGTCACCATGAAGATGATGAGCAGCACCAGCATCACGTCGATGAACGGCACCATGTTGATTTCGTTCATGGAGCGGCGGCGGGTGCCGCTGCGTGAGGCCATGGCAGGCATTTCAGTTCTCCATTGCGCTGAGCAGTGCGCGTTGTGGATAAAACGGACGTGTCCGATGCCAGCAGATGCCGCGCAAGGGCCGTCCCGCCGCGCTGAGCAATCGATCCCCTTTCCCGCAGTGCGTAGCGCTGCGAGAGAAAGGGGAAGCCGCCCAGCGGCTCAGGGGGATGTCCTTCATCTCAATGCCCCGAGGGGGATGCGGGGTGTGCGCCCAGGTTGCGCTGCAGGATGTTGGAGAACTCCTCGATGAAGGTCTCCTGGTGGGTCGCCACGCGGTCGATGTCGCGTGCGAAGCGGTTGTACGCAATCACGGCGGGAATGGCGGCGAACAGGCCGATGGCGGTGGCCACCAGCGCTTCGGCGATGCCGGGCGCCACCGTGGCGAGCGTTACCTGCTCCATGCCGGCGAAACCGGTGAAGGCGTGCATGATGCCCCAGACGGTGCCGAACAGGCCCACATAGGGCGACACCGAGGCCACCGAGCCGAGGAACGAGAGGCTGGACTCGATCACGTCCATCTCGCGCTGGAAGCTCGCGCGCATGGCGCGGCGCGCGCCGTCCAGCAGTGTGCCGGGGTCGCTGATGCGGCGTTCCCGCAGCTTTTGGTATTCGCGCATGCCGCTGGCGAAGATGCGCTCCATCGGGCCCGCGCTCTTGGCGTTGTGCGTGGCGCTGGCGTACAGGTCATTCAGGCTGGTGCCCGACCAGAAGTCGCGCTCGAAGTCTTCGTTCAGAGCCTTCACGCGCTTGAGTGCGAACAGCTTGCGGAAGATGGCGGCCCAGCTGGCCACGGAAACCGCGAGCAGCAGCAGCATCACCAGCTGCACCACCCAGCTGGCATTGAGCACCAGGCTCAAGATGGACATGTCTTGGGAATTCATGATGAGGAGAGTCGTTCCAAAAGGGACCCCGGAATGCGTGCAGGGCGCATGGTGGCGGCATCCACCCAGCCGATGCGGATGGTGCCTTCGCACAGCAGTGCGGGGGGAGAGTCGGGGATCATCTGCTCTGGTTTCAAGAGCGCCTGCTGCTCGATTGTGAGCGAAGCGCGGCCCCCTTCGCGCAGGCTGGCGGTAACAATCAGTTCATCGTCCAGGCGGGCGGGGCGCAGGTAGCGCAGGCGTGCGTCGGTTACGACAAACATGCCGCCCGTGAGTTCCCGCAATCGTTGCTGGCCCAGGTCCCGCGAGCGCAGCCACTCGGTGCGCGCGCGCTCGAAGAACTTGAGATAGTTGGCATAGAACACGATGCCGCCGGCATCGGTGTCTTCCCAGTAAATGCGAACGGGCCACTCGAAAGCCATTCTGGCACGCCTGGATGGGGTCAGCCGATCAGGCGCTGCAGGCGCGCCACCGCTTCCTGCAACTGCGCCATGGAGTTGGCCGTGGAAAAGCGCACGAAGCGTTGGGTGTCGGCCGTGCCGAAGTCGCGCCCCGGCGTGATGGCCAGGTGGGCACGGCGCATCAGCTCGTAGGCGAAGTCCCAGCTGCCGGCGACGCCCAGGCGCTCGGCGGCCTGCGTGCAGTCGGCCCAGGCGTAGAAGGCGCCATCGGGCTGCACCGGCACCGTGAGGCCCAGGGCATCGAGTGCGGGGATGAAGTAGTCTCGCCGCGCCTTGAACTCTGCGCGGCGGCGTTCGTACTCGGCGATGCTGTCCGGCTCGAAGCAGGCCAGCGCCGCATGCTGCGACACCGTGCTGGCGCAGATGAACAGGTTCTGCGCCAGACGCTCCACCACGGGCACCATGGCCTCGGGCACCACCATCCAGCCCAGGCGCCAGCCGGTCATGTTGAAGTACTTGCTGAAGCTGTTGATGCTGATGACGTCCTCGCCCAGCGCCAGCGCCGTCTGGCCGAAGGCGTCGTCATAGGACAGGCCGAGGTAGATTTCGTCGATGATCGTGAGCCCACCCTTGCCGCGCACCACATCGTGGATGCGGCGCAGTTCGTCTGGCGCAATCGAGGTGCCCGTGGGGTTGGAGGGCGACGCCAGCAGCACGCCGCGCGTCTTCGCCCCCCAAGCCGCCTCGACCTTGGCGGCGCTGAGCTGGAAGCGCTCCTCGGCCGTGGTGGGGATCAGCACCGCTTTGCCTTCCGCCGCGCTCACGAAGTGGCGGTTGCAGGGGTAGCTGGGGTCGGGCATCAGGACCTCGTCGCCCGCGTCGATCAGCGCCAGGCAGGCCAGCTGCAGCGCGGCCGATGCGCCGGCCGTGACCACGATGCGCCGCGCGGGTACATCCACGCCAAAGCGCTCGGCATACCAGCCGCTGATGCGCTCGCGCAGCGCCTCCAGGCCCAGGGCGTTGGTGTACTGCGTGACGCCGCTGCGCACCGCGCGGTCGGCCGCCTCCACCACCAGCGGGGGCGCGGTGAAGTCGGGCTCGCCGATGTTCAGGAAGATCATCGGCTCGCGGGTGCCGGCGACCTCGCGCGCCAGGGCCTGGGCGGCCTTGGCCACTTCCATCACGTAAAAGGGTTCGATGCGCTCGGCGCGGGTGGAAAACTTCATGGCGATGCAACGTGCAGGCACCCGCCGGCTGAGGCCGGCGGCGGGTGCGCTGAGGGAACGAACAATGCGAAGCGGCGCAAGAGGGCTGGCCTTCAGCCGCGGGCGGCGGCCTTGTCGGCCGCGACCTCGGTGGCGCGCAATTGCGGCGCCAGGCCGTTGAGCACGCCGTTGACGTACTTGTGGCCGTCGGTGCCGCCGAACTCCTTGGCCAGCTCGATGCACTCGTTGATGACCACGCGCCAGGGCACGTCCTGGCAATGTTGGAATTCGTATACGCCGATCCACATCACCGCATGCTCGATGGGCGAGATCTCGCTCATCTTGCGGTCCAGCTGCGGTGCGATCAGCTCGTCCATGTACTGGGCGGTGGTGATGCAGCCGTGCAGGAGCGCGTCGTAGTGCGCCGCGTCGGCCTTGTGAAAGCCCGACAGGTCGCGCGTGAACACGTCGATGGCGGTGGCGTCGTTGCCTCCCACCAGGTGCTGGTAGAGCGCCTGCAGGGCGAATTCGCGCGCGCGGCTACGGCCCGACTTGGAGCCGGCCTTGCGCGCGCCGGTGCCGGTGGTGCCGGTGCGCGGCTGGCGCGGCGGCCGCGCGGATGGCGTGGGGTTGGCGGAATCGGTCACGACAGCTCCTCCAGCAAGTTGGCCATTTCCACGGCCACGCGGGCCGCGTCCACGCCTTTTTCGGTCTGGCGGGCGAGGGCCTGTTCCAGGTTTTCGGTGGTGATGATGGCGTTGGCGATCGGTACCTGGTAGTCCAGGGCCAGGCGGGTCACGCCCGCGCCAGATTCGTTGGCCACCAGCTCGAAGTGGTAGGTCTCGCCGCGGATGATGCAGCCCAGCGCGATCAGCGCGTCGTACTCGTCGCGCTCGGCCAGGGCCTGCAGCGCCACGGGCACTTCCAGCGCGCCGGGCACCAGCACGTGGCGGATGTGCTTTTCCTGCACGCCCAGGCGCAGCAGCTCTGCACGGCAGGCCGCGGCGAGGGTGTTGGTGATGTTCTCGTTGAAGCGGGCCTGCACGATGCCGATGTGCAGCTTCTTGCCATCGAGCTTGTCCGCGGTTCCTTTGTCTGCGCCAAACATGTCTTATTCCTTGGGGATGTAGCCGGTGATTTCGAGTCCATAGCCCACCATGCTGGGCATGCGGCGCGGCTGGCCCATGAGCTGCATCTTGGCCACGCCCACCTCGCGCAGGATCTGCGCGCCCACGCCGTAGGTGCGCAGGTCCATGCGACCGCGCTCGGGCGCCTGGGCGGCGCGGGCCGTGCCTTCGAACTGCTCCAGCAGTTGCTCGGCACTCTCGCCGCAGTTCAGCAGCACGGCCACGCCCTGGCCGTGGTGGTGGATGTATTGCAGGCTGGCGTCCAGGCTCCACGAGTGCATGCTGCGGCCCACTTCCAGCAGGTCCAGCACCGACAAGGGCTCATGCACGCGCACGGGCACGCTCTCTGCGGCGTCCCACTGGCCCTTGACCAGGGCCAGGTGCACGGCCTGGCTCGGCTCGTCGCGGAAGGCGTGCATGGTGAACTCGCCGAACGCCGTGGTGATCTGGCGCGAAGCCACCTTGTGCACCAGCGACTCGGTGCGGCTGCGGTATTCGATCAGGTCGGCGATCGTGCCGATCTTGATGCCGTGCTCGGCCGCAAACAGCTGCAGGTCGGGCAGGCGGGCCATGGTGCCGTCGTCCTTCATCACCTCGCAGATCACGGCGGAGGGGCTGCAGCCGGCCATGGCGGCCAGGTCGCAGCCGGCCTCGGTGTGGCCGGCGCGCATGAGCACGCCGCCATCCACCGCCTGCAGCGGGAAGATGTGGCCGGGCTGCACCAGGTCGGCAGCCTGGGCGTTGGCGGCCACGGCGGCCTGCACGGTGCGCGCGCGGTCGGCGGCGCTGATGCCGGTGGTCACGCCCTCGGCCGCCTCGATGGAGACGGTAAAGGCGGTGCCCATCTTGGTGCCGTTGCGCGCCACCATGGGCGGCAGGCGCAGGCGCTCGCAGCGTTCGCGCGTGAGGGTCAGGCAGATCAGGCCGCGGCCGAAGCGCGCCATGAAGTTGATGGCCTCGGGCGTGACATGGTCCGCGGCGATCACGAGGTCGCCTTCGTTCTCGCGGTCTTCCTCATCGACGAGGATCACGATGCGGCCGGCGCGCAACTCGGCCACGATGTCCTGGACGGGCGAGATGGGCGCGGGCGTGAGGGGGGTGGTCATGCAGGGCTTTCGGATGGGCCATGCGGGCCGGGGCGGTGTGCGTTCCCCGGCGGGCGGGCAACGGGCGTGCCCCCAAAGAACGGCGATGCGGCCCCTGCCGCACGGAGGAGGGACGCGCGGTCCCGAAGCGGCCAATTCTAGTCGCGCCGCCGGGCCGTTGTCCGCGCGCCGCCGCGGTAAGTCTGCCGCAGGTGGGGGCAAGCGGGCCGCAGGTTGCGCTGCCTCAACCGTACCGGTGCGCGGAGCGCGGCACAGGGCTCAGATGGCGGGGGCCTCCAGCTTCACGTCGCTCACGGGATAGGCCACGCAGGGCAGCACGCAGCCCTCGGCCTTTTCTTCTGCCGTCAGGCCCGGCCAGTCGATGGCGTAGCGCACCTCGCCCTCCGCCAGCACGCCGATGCAGGTGCGGCAGGTGCCGTTGCGGCAGGAGCTGGGCCAGTCGATACCGCCTTGCTCCAGCGACAGCAGCAGCGGCTGCTCGGGCCAGGCATCGCACTGGGTGCCGTCGTCGCCCACGCGGGCCGTGAAGAAGGGGGCTACGGGGGAGTTCATGCGCAGTTCTAAGCAAAAAGTGGCTCCAGCGCTTGTGGGGTGAGCGCTGGTAGCTATAAAAAAAAGAGCGAAAGCGTTGGGTCAGCTGCGCTGCTGCGTCTGGATCATCTTCATGGCCGAACTGACGAGTGCGGATACCTCGGTCATGTTGCTGGGCACGATGAGCGTGGTGGTGGCGTCCGCGGCCACCTTGCCATACGCCTCCACGGCCTTTTCGGCGACCTTGAGCTGCACGGCCTGCTCGCCGCCCGGCTGGCGGATGGCGGCGGCAATGCGCTCGATGGCCTGGGCGGTGGCGTCGGCCACGGCGGTGATGGCGGCGGCCTCGCCCTGGGCGTTGTTGATGGCGGCTTGTTTTTCACCTTCGGAGCGGGCGATGAAGGCCTCACGCTCGCCGGTGGCGATGTTGATCTGTTCCTGGCGGCGGCCTTCCGAAGCGGCAATCAACGCGCGCTTTTCACGCTCGGCGGTGATCTGGGCCTGCATGGCGCGCAGGATCTCGGCGGGCGGCGTCAGGTCCTTGATCTCGTAGCGCAGCACCTTCACGCCCCAGTTCAGCGCCGCTTCGTCGATGGCCTGCACCACCTGGGCGTTGATCATGTCGCGCTCTTCGAACGTCTTGTCCAGCTCCAGCTTGCCGATCACGCTGCGCAGCGTGGTCTGGGCCAGCTGCGAGATGGCGGTGATGTAGTTGGACGAACCGTAGCTGGCGCGCATGGGGTCGGTCACCTGGAAGTACAGGATGCCGTCCACCTGCAGCTGGGTGTTGTCCTTGGTGATGCAGACCTGGCTGGGCACGTCCAGGGGGATTTCCTTCAGGCTGTGCTTGTAGGCGATGCGGTCGACGAAGGGGATGATGAACTTCGGCCCCGGCGTGAGCGTGCCGGCGTACTTGCCCAGGCGCTCCTTCACCCAGGCATGCTGCTGCGGCACGATCTTGACGGCGCGCGCGATGAAGATCACCGCGATGACGAAGAGGATGATGGCGATTTCCATGAGGTTTTTCTTTCTGTGCCGCGTGCGGCGGTGAAGGGCAGGGCGGATGGTAGCGAGGCCGCCCCCGGTTCCGGATGACTACAGCGGATCCACCAGCAGGCGGTTGCCCACCAGTTCGGCCACGCGGTGCGGGCCAGTGGCGGGCGTGATGCCCGGGCGGTGGATGGCGGTCCAGCTCGCGCCGCGGTACTTCACGACGGCTGTGCCATCGGGCTGCCAGGCGTCGATGAACACCGTCTCGCCCACGTCCAGGTTCACGCTGCGGTCGGCCCGCGCGGACGGCTCGCCCGGCCGGCTGCGGCGCTTGACGTAGGCCCCCAGCACGGTGCCGGCCCCGACCAGTGCGCTCACCAGGATCTGCGCCGTGTTGCCCAGGCCCGCGTGGGCCGCGAGTGCGCCGGCCGCCAGGCCCACGGCCAGCATCAGCAGGTAAAAGGTGCCGGTGAGCAGCTCGGCCACCACGGCCACCCCGGCCATGAGCCACCAGAGCGTGGATGCGTCCAGATTCATGTGTGTTTTCTCCTTCCCTCTCTGTCGGGTGCGCGCCGGCGGGCGGCGCGGTGTTGTTTCCAGGTCGATGGATTCTGGGCGAAATGCTGCGGTGTTCATAGGGATAGCACGCATATTCCTTACACTGCGCGCCTCTTTCGTTTTTTTGGCCCGGTCATCGGAGGCAGCGCATGAAATTTCGCTTTCCCATCGTCATCATCGACGAGGACTATCGTTCAGAGAACACCTCCGGCCTGGGGATTCGGGCGCTGGCGCAGGCCATCGAGGCGGAAGGGTTCGAGGTCTTGGGAGTGACCAGCTACGGCGACCTGTCCCAGTTCGCCCAGCAGCAAAGCCGCGCCAGCGCGTTCATCCTGTCGATCGACGACGAGGAATTCACGCTGGGCACGGGCCAGGATCCCATCGTGCACAGCCTGCGCACCTTCATCGAAGAGGTACGCCGCAAGAACGCCGATGTGCCGATCTACGTGCACGGCGAGACCAAGACCGCGCGCCACCTGCCCAACGACATCCTGCGCGAGCTGCACGGCTTCATCCACATGTTCGAGGACACGCCCGAATTCGTGGCCAAGCACATCATCCGCGAGGCCAAGAGCTACCTGGAGGGCGTGCAGCCGCCATTTTTCAAGGCGCTGCTGGACTACGCGGAAGACGGCTCCTACAGCTGGCACTGCCCGGGCCACTCGGGCGGCGTGGCGTTCCTCAAGAGCCCCGTGGGCCAGATGTACCACCAGTTCTATGGTGAGAACATGCTGCGCGCGGACGTCTGCAATGCCGTCGAAGAACTGGGCCAACTGCTGGACCACAACGGCGCCATCGGCGAGAGCGAGCGCAATGCCGCGCGCATCTTCAACGCCGACCACTGCTTCTTCGTGACCAACGGCACGTCCACCTCCAACAAGATGGTGTGGCACCACACCGTGGCACCGGGTGACGTGGTGGTGGTGGACCGCAACTGCCACAAGTCCATCCTGCACAGCATCATCATGACCGGGGCGATTCCCGTGTTCCTGAAACCCACGCGCAACCACTTCGGCATCATCGGGCCCATTCCGCAAAGCGAATTCGAGCCCGCGACCATCCAGGCGAAGATCAAGGCCAACCCGCTGCTCAAGGGCGTGGACGCCAAGAAGGTCAAGCCGCGTGTGTTGACTCTCACGCAGTCCACCTACGACGGCGTGCTCTACAACACCGAAACCATCAAGGGCATGCTCGATGGCTACGTCGAGAACCTGCACTTCGACGAGGCCTGGCTGCCCCACGCGGCCTTCCACCCGTTCTACGGCAGCTACCACGCCATGGGCAAGAAGCGCGCGCGGCCCAAGCAGTCGGTGGTGTACGCCACGCAGTCCATCCACAAGCTGCTGGCCGGCATCAGCCAGGCCAGCCATGTGCTGGTGCAGGACAGCCAAACGACCAAGCTGGACCGCCACCTGTTCAACGAGGCGTACCTGATGCACACCTCGACCAGCCCGCAGTACAGCATCATCGCCAGCTGCGACGTGGCTGCAGCCATGATGGAGCCGCCCGGCGGCACCGCCCTGGTGGAGGAAAGCCTGGTCGAAGCGCTGGACTTTCGCCGCGCCATGCGCAAGGTGGAGGACGAGTTCGGCAAGGACGACTGGTGGTTCAAGGTCTGGGGCCCCGACAAGCTCGCCGACGAGGGTGTCGGCCGTGCAGATGACTGGATCATCCGCGGCGACGCCAAGGGCAAGAAGAACGGCCCGAGCAAGTGGCATGGCTTCGGTGCGCTGGCCGACGGCTTCAACATGCTGGACCCGATCAAGTCCACCATCGTCACGCCCGGCCTGAACCTGGACGGCAAGTTCGACAAGACCGGCATTCCGGCCAGCATCGTCACGAAATACCTGTCGGAGCACGGCGTGGTGGTGGAGAAGACGGGCCTGTACTCGTTCTTCATCATGTTCACCATCGGCATCACCAAGGGCCGCTGGAATACGCTGCTGGCCGCCCTGCAGCAGTTCAAGGACGACTACGAGAAGAACCAGCCCATGTGGCGCATCCTTCCCGAGTTCTGCCAGCAGCACAAGCGCTACGAGCGCATGGGCCTGAAGGACCTCTGCCAGCATGTGCACCAGCTGTACGCCAAGTACGACATCGCCCGCCTGACGACCGAGATGTATCTCTCGGACCTCACGCCGGCCATGAAGCCCAGCGACGCCTATGCCCACATCGCGCAGCGCAAGACCGAGCGCGTGGAGATCGACCAGCTGGAAGGCCGCATCACCACCAGCCTGATCACGCCGTACCCGCCGGGCATTCCGCTGCTGATTCCCGGCGAGGTGTTCAACAAGAAGATCGTGGACTATCTCAAGTTCTCGCGCGAGTTCTCCAAGCTCTGCCCGGGGTTCGAGACCGACATCCACGGCCTGGTGGAGATCGAGGACGACAACGGCAACGTGCGTTATTACGCCGACTGCGTGACGCAGGGCACGGGCGGCAGCCGCAAGCCCCGCGCCAACGACCCTGAGTCGCTGGTGCAGGTGGGCAGCGACGGCCCGTTTGGCCGCACCATCTGAAGTGCCGGCAGCGCCTATCGCAGGAGGGGCGGGCTGAAAAGGGGCGGACGACCGCCCCTTTTGCTTCTGTTTTAGTAGCTGGAAGCGCTTGCTGGGCGTGCGCTAGGGCCTCATTTACCTCTGTTTCTTGCTGGGGCGGGCTCCAGATTGGCCTGCCCGCCGGCAGCGGCCGCGTTGGCCGCAGAGGGCGCGTCGGCGCGCACTCGCCAGAAGCGCGCAAACCGCGGCAAGCCGCTTGCGTGGGTGCCGTTGAAGCGGTAGGTCACCACGGTGCCCGCCGGCGGTGGATTGCGCCGCACCGCATCCGGCAGGCCGCTGCCCAAGCGCAGGCGCCGGCCGTCGGGCAGCGCCACCAGCAGCGCGCCGGTCTGGCCCGCGTATTTTCCGCGTCCGGGCACGTGCCCTACCACCACGGCCTCCGCATCCTCGAAGGTCTTGAGCTTGAGCAGATCGTCGCTGCGCCCGCCACGGTAGGGCGCGTCGTCCCGGCGCAGCATCAGTCCCTCGGCGCCAGCCTTCTCCAGCCGGTGCAGCTGCCCCACCAGTTCCGTGTGGCTGGACACCCGCCACTGCGCGGCAGGCTGGACCCACGGCTGGTACAGATGGGCCACGGTGCGGCGCAGCAGGGGCAGGCGCTCGCCGAAACCGCCCGGCGCGCGCGGCAGGTCGAACACCATGTACTGCAGCGCGCGCCACTGGGCATCGTCGGGCGTGGCCTGCGCCACGGCCGCCTGCGCGGCGGCAAACTGGCCGCGGCCTGCCCACAGTTCGCCATCCATCGGTACCGGCGGCCAGCCGGCGGTGAACCACGCTGGCGCCCGGATGGGCAGGCCCTGCCGGCTGATCAGTTGATGACCGGTCCAGAGGGCGCGCACACCGTCGTATTTTTCGCTCACCCAATAGTCCGCGACCACCACGCCCGGGTGGTAATGCTGCGCCAGCGTGGGCGAGGGCGCCGCCGGGTCCGCGGAGGAGGGCGACTCCAGGGCAGCAGCCGGCTGCGCGTTTGATGCTCCTACACAAGCAGCTACGGCTAGTAGCCAGGCCCAGCGTCGGAGGGCCAACAGTGCGAAGTGCGTTGCAGGGAGCATGGCAGAGTCCGGATTCAGGAACTCTGGATTGTCGGCGATGCAAAAAATATAGCGGTCAGCGCTTGCTGGATGCTTGCTAGAGGTCGAAGGGGTCTTTACGTCGGCTTTGCGGTGCGGCGGGTGGATGGCAGAGAAGCCGCAACGGATGGTCCAACTCTCCGAGAGCGCCGGACTTCCCATGCACTCCGCAAAGCAAAAGCCCCTGACTCTTGCGAATCAGGGGCTTTCATTGTGGTGCCGGAGACATGAATCGAACACGCGACCTTCTCATTACGAATGAGCTGCTCTACCGACTGAGCTACACCGGCGAAGACTCAGATTATATACCGGAGTGGTAACTTGTCACGCGATCGACCTCATTCTTTGAGCCCAGGATCACGCTCACGCGTTCGTGCAACTGGGCGGGCTGGATGTCCAGGATGCGCTGGCGGCCGTTGGTGGCGGCGCCGCCGGCCTGCTCGACCAGCCAGCCCATGGGGTTGGCCTCATACATCAGGCGCAGCTTGCCGGGCTTGTTTGGCTCGCGCTTGTCCCAGGGGTACATGAAGATGCCGCCGCGCATCAGGATGCGGTGCACGTCGGCGACCATGCTGGCGATCCAGCGCATGTTGAAGTCCTTGCCGCGCGGGCCTTCCTTGCCCTGCAGGCATTCGTCGATGTAGCGGCGCACGGGCGCATCCCAGTGGCGCATATTGCTCATGTTGATCGCGAATTCCTTGGTGTCCTCGGGAATACGGATGTTCTCGCGCGTGAGCACGAAGGAGCCCTGTTCGCGGTCCAGCGTGAACATGGCCACGCCGTCGCCCACGGTCAGCACCAACGTGGTCTGCGGACCATAGATGCAGTAGCCTGCTGCGACCTGCTGGTGGCCGGGTTGCAAGAAGTCGGCTTCGGTGACGGGTTCGTCGGTGGTGGGATCGTCATGGTGCTTGTGCAGCACCGAGAAAATGGTGCCAATGCTCACGTTGACGTCGATGTTGGACGAACCGTCCAGGGGGTCGAACATCAGCAGGTACTCGCCCTGGGGAAAGCGGTTAGGCACCACATAGATCCCATCCATTTCCTCAGATGCCATCGCAGCCAGATGCCCGCCCCATTCGTTGGCTTCGATCAACACCTCGTTCGCAATGATGTCCAGCTTCTTCTGCACCTCACCCTGAACGTTCTCGGTTCCGGCGGTGCCCATCACGTCGCCGAGATCGCCCTTGTTCACGGCGAAGCTGATGCGCTTGCAGGCGCGCGCGACCACCTCCACCAGCAGGCGCAACTGCGGGGGGATGCGGCCATGGACGCGCTGCTGCTCGACAAGGTAGCGGGTGAGGCTGATACGTTCGGTCATGGAGGCCTTTCTTAATCGGCAAGGGCGCGGGTGACGACTTCGCGCACGTCGTTGGAGAGGTCGGACTTGGCGGCCACGCGGGAGATGGCTTCGTGGGCGGCCGTGCGGTAAGGCTCGGCGAGCTTCTTCCAGCGGTCCAGCGCACGCGCCAGGCGGGCGGCCACCTGGGGGTTGAGACTGTCCAGCTCCAGCACGCGGTCGGCCCAGAAGACGTAGCCGGCGGCGTCGGTGCGGTGAAAGCCCCCGGGGTTGCCGTTGCAGTAACTGAAGATCACGCTGCGCGCGCGGTTGGGGTTCTTGATGTGGAAGTCCGGGTGCTTCATGAGCTGGCGCACGGCCGGCAGCACCTGGCCGCCGCGGTCGGGCGCGCCCGCCTGCAGCGCGAACCACTTGTCCAGCACCAAGGCGTCGTCCTTGAACAGCGCATGAAAGCGCGCCAGCGCGGGCGCTGCCAACTCGTGGCCGCTGCCGACCAGCGCCGCCAGCGCGTTGAAGCGGTCGGTCATATTGCCCGCGTCCTTGAAGCGCTGGTAGGTCTTGCCGGGCCACACGATGTCGCCGCTGGAACGTGCGGCCAGGCACAGCATGCCCAGGGCTAGGCCGGCCAGGGCGCGGCGGCCCGCCGACACGGCATCCGGGCGGTAGCCGCCCGTGGCGTGGTGCTCCTCCCAGGCCCAGACCCAGTCGTCACGCAGCGCCAGGGCCAGCTGCTCGCGCAGCGCCTCGCGCACGGCATGCACGCGCTGCGGGTCCACCGTGTCCAGCTGCTCGGCGATGTAGCCCTCGGACGGCAGGGTCAGCACCAGTTCCTTGAAGGCCGCGTCCAGCGTGGGGTGGCGCAGTACGTCGCGCATGGCCTGCACCAGCGGCTGGGGCAGGAGGTTCTGGCCGATCTGGCCGTTTACGCCCGCCAGTAAAGCGCCATCAGCTATCGCATTGATAGCGATGCGCAGCATCAGGCGCTGGCCGGCTTCCCAGCGGTTGAAGGCATCGCTGTCGTGCGCCAGCAGGGTGAGCAGCTCGGCGTCGCTGTATTCGCAGTCCAGGACCACCGGTGCGCTGAAGGAGCGCAGCAGCGAGGGCACGGGCGGCACGTCCACCCCTGTGAAGGTGAGCGTCATCTCGCCCTCGGTCAGCACCACGGTGCGCTCCGGAGCGCCCGCCGCGGCTTCGCCGTCCAGCTGCAGTGCCAGGGCGCGGCCGTCGGTGCCCACCAGGCCCAGCGTCACGGGGATCACAAAGGGCAGCTTGTCGGGCTGGCCCGGCGTGGCGGGGCAGCTTTGGGACAGCGTGAGCGTGTAGCGGCGTGCGTCGGCGTCGTACTGGCCAACGGCCTTCACGCGCGGCGTGCCTGCCTGGGAGTACCAGCGCTTGAATTGCTCCAGGTGCTGGGCCAGCGGGCTGCCGGGGTTGGCGTCGGCCATGGCCTGGGCGAAGTCGTCGCAGGTCACGGCCTGGCCGTCGTGGCGCTCGAAGTACAGCTTCAGCCCCTTGGCAAAACCGTCGCGCCCGACCAGGTTGTGCTGCATGCGCACGACCTCGGAGCCCTTCTCATAGATCGTGACGGTGTAGAAGTTGTTGATCTCGACATAGCTGTCGGGCCGCACGGGGTGGGCCATGGGGCCCGCATCCTCGGGGAACTGCACGGTGCGCAGCACGCGCACGTCCTCGATGCGCTTGACGGCGCGCGCGGACGGGCTGCCCGCCATGTCCATGCTGAATTCCTGGTCGCGAAAGACGGTGAGGCCTTCCTTGAGCGACAGCTGGAACCAGTCGCGGCAGGTGACGCGGTTGCCTGTCCAGTTGTGGAAGTACTCGTGGCCCACTACGGACTCGATGTTGGCGAAGTCCACGTCCGTCGCCGTGGCCTGGCTGGCCAGAACGTACTTCGTGTTGAAGATGTTCAGGCCCTTGTTTTCCATGGCGCCCATGTTGAAGTCGCTGGTGGCGACGATCATGAAGCGGTCCAGGTCCAGGCTCAGGCCGAAGCGCGCCTCGTCCCACGCGATGCTGGCCATGAGGGAGTTCATGGCGTGCTCGGTCTTCTCCAGGTCGCCCGGGCGCACGTACACCTGCAGCAGATGCTCGCGCCCCGCGCGGCTCTTGATCTTCTGCTCGCGCGCGACCAGCTTGCCGGCCACCAGGGCGAACAGGTAGCTGGGCTTCTTGTGCGGGTCCACCCACTTGGCGAAGTGGCGGCCGTCTTCCAGCTCGCCGCTGTCCACCAGGTTGCCGTTGGACAGCAGCACGGGGTAGTCGGCCTTGCTGGCGCGCAGCAGCACGCTGTAGCTGGCCATGACGTCGGGGCGGTCCAGGAAGTAGGTGATGCGCCGAAATCCCTCGGCCTCGCACTGCGTGAAGAAGGTGCCCTGGCTCACGTACAGGCCCGACAGCTGGGTGTTCTTGGCGGGCGCGCAGGTGGTGAAAATCTCCAGCTCGAAGGGCTCGGTGCCCTCCGGCAGGTTTTCCAGCACCAGCTGGCCGCCGTCCAGCTTGAACGAGGTGCCGGCGCCGTTGACCATCACGCGCGCCAGGTTCAGCTCGTCGCCATCCAGGCGCAACGGCTGCGCGGGTACGTCGGCATTGCGGCGCACGCGCAGGCGGCTCAGCACGCGGGTCTTGGCCGGGTCCAGGTCAAAGGTGAGATCCACCGTGTCGATCCAGTACGCGGGGGCCGCGTAGTCGGCACGGTGGATGGCGATGGGTTGTCCTTCTCTCATCATGGCGATGGGCTTTCCAATCTGTGCGGGCGCGTTTGCACGCCCTGTTTAGACACCCTGCTTGAGCGAGGCTTCGATGAACACGTCCAGGTCGCCGTCCAGCACCTTCTGCGTGGCGGAGACTTCGACGTTGGTGCGCAGGTCCTTGATGCGGCTGTTGTCCAGCACGTAGCTGCGGATCTGGTGGCCCCAGCCCACGTCGGTCTTGGTGTCTTCCAGCTTCTGCTGCTCTTCCATGCGCTTGCGCATTTCGAAGTCATACAGGCGCGAGCGCAGGCGCTGCCAGGCCACGTCGCGGTTGCTGTGCTGGCTGCGGCCATCCTGGCACTGCACCACGATCCCCGTGGGGATGTGTGTCAGACGGACGGCCGAATCGGTCTTGTTGATGTGCTGGCCGCCCGCGCCCGAGGCACGGTAGGTGTCGGTGCGCACGTCGGACGGGTTGATGTTGATCTCGATGGAGTCATCGATCTCGGGGTAGACGAACAGCGACGCGAACGATGTGTGGCGCCCGCCCGACGAGTCGAACGGTGACTTGCGCACCAGGCGGTGCACGCCGGTCTCGGTGCGCAGCAGGCCGTAGGCGTACTCGCCCTCGATCTTGATCGTGGCGCTCTTGATGCCGGCCACGTCGCCCGGTGTTTCTTCTTCCACCGTGGCCTTGAAGCCCTTGCGCTCGGCGTACTTCAGGTACTGGCGCAGCAGCATGCTGGCCCAGTCGCAGGCCTCGGTGCCGCCGGCGCCGGCCTGGATGTCCACGAAGCAGTTCAGCGGGTCGGCCTCATTGCTGAACATGCGGCGGAATTCCAGCTCCTCGATGAGCGGGCGCAGCTTCTCGGCCTCGGCTTCGATGGTCATCAGGCCCGCCTCGTCGCCTTCTTCCTTGCTCATTTCGTAGAGCTCGGCGTTGTCGGCCAGCTCGGTGGTGAGCTTTTGCAGCGTCAGCACCACGGCGTCGAGCGACTTCTTTTCCTTGCCGAGCTCCTGGGCCTTCTTGGGGTCGTTCCAGACAGCCGGGTCTTCTAGCGATGCGTTGACGGTGCGCAGGCGTTCGAACTTGGCATCGTAGTCAAAGATACCTCCGTAGCTCTTGGGTCCGCTCGGTCAGGTCTTCGAGGGTGGTGCCGATGAGGTTGATGCGTTCTGCTTCCATGGTGCGGGTGTCCTGGTGGTGTCTTGTGAATAACGCGCGATTTTCTCATGGCGGGCTGATGCCCCCGCTAACACACTCTGCAGCGCCGGGAACCGGCCGGGATTATATGCGGTTGCTATCTTTATGATAGCTATCTGCGCTTGATGGGTGGGCGCTATAGGCTGTTTTTGCCTGATGCCCGCGGGGCTTACAGGAACTGCTCGCGCAGTTCCGCCGCGCTCTTGGCCGACAGCAGGGCGGGCGCCACGTCCAGCACGGTCTTGCAACCGAACTGACCCGCCGCGTGCATGCGGTGCACCGCGCGTGCATAGGCCACCAGCACGCTGGCGGTGAACTCGGGGTTGCTGTCCAGCTGCAGTCGGTATTCGATGACCTGCTTGCTGGGCGCCGAGGTGTTGCCGCTGCGGATCACGAACCCGCCGTGCGGCATGGCGCCATGGTCGCGCGCCAGTTCCTCGGCGCTGATGAACTGCACCGTGGTGTCGTACTGGTCAAAGTAGTGCGGCATGCCGACGATGGCCCGGCGCACCGCGTCAGCGTCGGCACCGTCCTGCAGCACCACGAAGCACTCGCGCCGGTGCTTCTCGCGCGTGGACAGATCGGGACGCACGCCGCTGCGCACCTTGTCCACTGCCTCGGGCACGGGGATGGTGTACTGCACGCCACCCGCCACGCCGGGCACGCGGCGCACCGCGTCGGAGTGGCCCTGGCTCAGGCCCTTGCCCCAAAAAGTGTAGGTAGCCCCGTCGGGCAGCAGGGCCTCGCCCATCACGCGGTTGATGGAGAACAGGCCCGGATCCCAGCCGGCCGAGATCAGTGCGGTGGTCTGGCCGGCCTGGGCCGCGGCGTCCACGGCGGCGAAATGCCCGGGGATGCGCGCATGGGTGTCGAAGCTGTCCACCAGATTGAAATGCGCGGCCAGCTCGGGGCTTTGCCAGGGCAGGTCGTCCTTGGAACCACCGCACAGCGCCAGCACATCGATAGCGCCCTTGTGGCGCAACAGGCTGTCCATGCCGTGCACCGGAACGCTTGCGCCCAGCGGCTTGAGCTGCGCGGGGTCGCGGCGCGTGAAGATGCCGGCAATCGCCATGTCGGGGTTCTTGGCGATTGCGGCCTCAACGCCGCGCCCCAGATTGCCGTAGCCGACGATGCCGATGCGGGTGGCGGGAGGGTGGGCGTCGCGGTTCTGGTCCATGCGGTGGGGCTACCTTTCGTGGGTTGACAACAAAGCGGCAAAGCGCGGTTGCCCGATTGTCGGCCACGGGCGGCAGCGCTTGCCACGACACCGCGCTGCGCGGCGGGGATATCTGCGGTGGGGCCGCCCGTGAGCAGCGGCCGCGCCCGTTGCACGACGCACAGGCGAGCGTGGGCAGCGCGAGCGCCGCGTGCGCAAGGCGTCGACTCAGGCTGCGGGCGCCGGCCCGGCCACGAACGCCTCGATCAGCGCCGCCACGGCCTGCGGCTGGTCGTGGTGCAGCATGTGGCCTGCGTCCTCGACCACAGCGTGCCGCACGTCGCGCACCTGGGTCAGGCGCTGGTGGTATTCCTGCAGCGTGTAGCGGCCCTTCCACCACTGGCCCAGGCTGTCGTCGCTGGCATGCACCGAGAGCACCGGCGCGGTGATGGCCTGGTACAGCGCCAGCACCTCGTCCACCCGGTACAGCTGCGGGTTCACGATCTTGTGCGCCGCATCGCCCTGGATGTGCCAGCGGCCCTGGGCATCTTGCGCCGCCCAATGGCGGGCGAGCCATGCGGCCTTGTCCGAGGGCAGGCGCGGGTTGGTCTTCATCAGCCGCAGGGCCACGCCGTCGGCGCTGTCGTAGTGCTTCAGGGCCAGGTCGCCGCGCTCGAATTGGCGGATCTCGTCCATCCACTGCGCCAGCCGCTGGGGGGCCCGCGCCGGCTGGGTGGCGGGCAAGCCGAAGCCCTCCAGGTTCACCAGGCGGCGGATGCGCGACGGCCGCGCGCCGGCATACAGCATGGCCACGTTGCCGCCCATGCTGTGGCCCACCAGGTCCACGGGCTGCTCGCCGGCATAGTGGTCCAGTAGCTGGTCCAGGTCGGCCAGGTAGTCCACGAAGTGGTAGCTGTCGCTCGGTGCGGGCGTGCGCGTGTGGCCGAAGCCGCGCCAGTCCGGCGCGATGATCTGGCGGCCCGCGGCAAAGGCGGCGCTGAAGGCGTCCACCACGAACTGGTAGGACGCGCCCACGTCCATCCAGCCATGCAGCAGCACGAGGGGCGGCGCATCGGCGGGGCGCTCGCCCCAGACCCGCACGTGGTAGTGCAGCGTGCGAACGGGAACGGTCTCGGTGCGGCAAGGGCATTGGGCTTGGTACATGGGTGGATTATTTCGCGGTGAACCGTCCGCGGCGCGTCGTGGCGGCGACAACGCGGCGGAGTGGGTGCGGCCTGCGCGATGTGACGCGAATCCGTAAACTCGGGCGCAACTGTCTTTCGGAGCCTTCATGCATACCCTTCCCCTTGGCCACAGCGACCTGCACGTCACGCCGATCTGCCTGGGCACCATGACCTTTGGCGAACAAGTGGCGGAGCCGGCGGCGCACGCCATCCTCGACCGCGCGCTGGAGCGCGGCGTGAACTTCATCGACACGGCCGAGATGTATGCCGTGCCCGCGCGCGAGGCCACCTGTGGCGCCACCGAATCCATCATCGGCCGCTGGTTCGCCAGCCGCCCGGGCATGCGCGGCAAGGTGGTGCTGGCCACCAAGGTGGCGGGCCCGTCGCGCGGCATGCCGTGGATCCGCAAGGGCCAGGGCATGACGGCGGCGGACATCGTCGCCTCGTGTGAGGGCAGCCTGCGCCGGCTGCAGACCGACGTGATCGACCTGTACCAGATCCACTGGCCCGAGCGGCACGTGCCCGCGTTCGGCACGCTGTACTACGACCCGTCCAAGGAAGTCAGCACCACGCCCATCCACGACCAGTTGGAAGCACTGGCCGGCCTGGTGCGTGCGGGCAAGGTGCGCTATGTCGGCCTGTCCAATGAGACGCCCTACGGCGTGCACGAGTTCGTGCGCCTGGCGGAGCAGCACGGGCTGCCGCGCGTGGCGTCGGTCCAGAACCCGTACTGCCTGCTCAACCGCAGCTGGGAAAACGCCATGGACGAGACGTGCCACCGCCTGGGCGTGTCGCTGCTTGCGTATTCGCCGCTGGCGTTCGGCCTGCTCACCGGCAAGTTCGACCAGTACGCGCCCGCCGACGCGGGTGCGCCGCAACAGGCGCGCATCGCGCGCTATGAGTCGGTGCGCAAGCAGCGCTGGGGCCGTCCCGAGGCGCTGGCTGCGGCGCGCCGCTACAACCAGCTCGCGCGTGACCACGGCCTGTCGCCCACGCAGATGGCGCTGGCCTTCTGCTACCACCAATGGCGCGTGAGCAGCACCATCATCGGCGTGACATCCCTTGCGCAACTGGACGAAGACCTGGATGCGTGGGACACGCGCCTGTCGCCCGAACTGCTGGCCGCCATCGATGCGGTGCGCTGGGAGATGCGCGATCCGGCGCAGTGAGTTTTGGATCGAATCGGCCTGTAACGCTTGATTGGTAAGCGCGGGCAGCTATTGTTTTTGAGTTTATGGCCAAGAAGGACAAGACCGCCCACGTGAGCGAAACCCCTGCCACGCAACTGCTGCGCGCGCACAAGGTCGCCTTCACGGAGCACCCGTACGACTACGTGGAGCATGGCGGCACCGAGGAGTCGGCACGCCAACTGGGATTGGACGAACACGTGGTGGTCAAGACGCTGGTGATGCAGGACCAGGACGCCAAGCCGTTGATCGTGCTCATGCACGGCGACTGCAAGGTGTCCACCAAGAACCTTGCGCGCCAGATCGGCGCCAAGAGCGTGGAGCCCTGCAAGCCCGAGGTGGCCAACCGCCACAGCGGCTACCTGGTGGGCGGCACTTCGCCGTTCGGCACGCGCAAGCAGATGCCGGTGTTCATCGAGGAGAGCATCCTGCAGCTGCCGCGCATCGCCATCAACGGCGGGCGCCGCGGCTTCCTGGTGCAGCTGGACCCGCAGGTCTGCGTGCAGCTGCTGGGTGCGCGGCCGGTGCAGTGCGCGCTGGCAGAATAGGGCGGTTTTGCTTTTGTCATTCACCTTCCCTGAGCGCCCCTTGTCGTGAGCACTGTCCTTCTGCCCCTTGCCGCTGCCGTGGCCGCCTACCTGCTGGGCTCCCTGTCGTTTGCCGTCATCGTCAGCCGCGTGATGGGGCTGTCCGACCCGCGCACCTACGGCAGCAAGAACCCCGGCGCCACCAACGTGCTGCGCTCGGGCTCCAAGGCGGCGGCTGCCGTCACGCTGCTGTTCGATGCGCTCAAGGGCTGGCTGCCCGTGGTGCTGGTGCGCTGGTTCGGCGCGCCCTACGGTCTGGAGGAGGGCACCATGGCGCTGGTCGGCCTGGCGGCGTTCCTCGGCCACCTGTGGCCGGTGTTCTTCCGTTTTGAAGGCGGCAAAGGCGTGGCCACGGCGCTGGGAGTGCTCATGGGCATCAGCGGCTGGCTGGGCCTGGCCACGCTGCTCACCTGGGTGATCATTGCGTTCTTCTTCCGCTACTCGTCGCTGGCCTCGTTGGTGGCCGCGGTGTTCGCGCCGTTCTTCTACGTGCTGGGCGGTGGCGTAGCCTGGTACACCGATGCGCGCGTGGGCATGGCCATCGCCGTGATGTCGGGCCTGCTGGCCTGGCGCCACAAGGAAAACATCCAGCGCCTGCTACAGGGCAAGGAATCGCGCCTAGGCTCCAAGAAGAAAGCCTAAAAGCCGGACACGCGCCTGTCCGCACCCGGCAGGCGGCACGCAGTGCCGTGTGTTTCCTGATGCGGCAGGCCCGGCTTTTCAGCGGGACAGGGTCTGTGTGCGCTGGGCCGCATAAAGCCCCAGGCGCACCATGGTGCGGTTGTGCAGTTCCACCGTCACCGCCGACCGCGCCAGCGCCGACTGGATGCGCGGCTGTCCGCGCACCGTGTGGTAGAGCGCGGGCGAGGCCAGCGGCTCGCCCTTGGCATCCAGCACGCTGGCCACCAGCGGGAAGTTCGCCCGCTCGCTGCGGCGCAGCACGACGGCCGTCTCGCCATTGTCCAGGCGCACGAACGTGCCCGGCGGGCACAGGCCCACGGTGCGCACCAGCATGAGGCTGGCTTCGTCGCGCGCGTCGCTGTCCTGGCCCACGATGGCGCGCACCGAATCGGTGGCGCTGCGGCCGGCGCGGGACTTGCGCGGGCTGATCAGGGCCGCGTAGCGGTCGATGGTGCTCAGGATGCGCGTGAGCCGCTCCCGTACGGGCAGGCTCGCCAGGGGGACGGCCGCGTCGGACGAGGGCGCATGGTGCGTCGCCACGATCTCCAGCCACAGGTCGTTGGTGACCTGCAGATCTTCCAGCATGTCCAGTCCAAGCCGAGGGTGGCTGGCCACGACCTGCTGCTGCTCGGCCGAGAGCGGCTCGCGCTGCACGGCCAGCGCATCCTGCAGCGCCGTCATGCCGATGTTCATGGTGAACGCCGCGCGCACCAGGCTGTCGCGCTCCTGCGGCGGCAAATGCAACTCCTGCGCCAGGATGTGGCACAGCGTGCCGCACACCAGGGCATGCGATGCGCTGTAGCCCACGGTGGAGGTGGCGGCGAGCTGGAACATGAGGTACAGCGCGGCGTCGATGTCGTGCGCCACCAGGTCCTGAAGCCAGCGGTCGCACTGGCGCACCTTGGCCACGAAGTCGCGCGCCTGCCGTGGCCGCGCGAGCAGCGCCGACAGGGCGGACTCCAGGTCGGACCACTGGCCCAGCAGGTCTTCGTAGTCGCTGCCCGACGGATCGGTGCCACTGGGTTGGGGCTGTGCGGACATGGGGGCCTGAGGGCGACGCGCGTCAGCGGCGGCGTTGCAGCACCATCTCGTCGCCGCTGCGGTTCATGTGGAATTCGCGCAGGAAGCTGTTGCCCAGCAGCACATAGGGCATGGCCTCCGCGGTGACGATGGCGTCCACGCTGCGCAGTTCCACATCGCCCACCCGCACGGACTCCAGCCGCATGCGCCAGCCCTGCGCCGTGCCGTTGGCGGTGTTCATCATCACGGGCTGGCCCTGTTCGAACTTCAGGCCCATGCGCTGCGCGTCGGGCCGGCCGATGGCCACGGTGGTGGCGCCTGTGTCCACCATGTACTGCATCACGCGACCGTTGATGAAGCCGCTGTTGATGAAATGCCCGCGCGCGTCGGCCTTGAGCACGATACGCTGGCCGGCCGCGCTGCCGCCAATGCTCACGGGCGACTCGCCCAGCTGAATCGCGCGCTGCGCGCCTGCGACCTCCAGCACCACGCCGTCGCGGCCCACCGAGACCACGCGCACGCCCATGTGGGAGCCGCCCGGTGCCACGCTGCGCGGCGCGCTGCCGTCCACCACCAGCAGGGCCTTGCCGCCCAGGATGCCGGCCAGCGCCACGCTTTGCGCGTAGGCGGCGGGCAGGCCGGTGACCGCCAGCAGGGCGACGGCCAGGCGCAGGGTCAGGCGGTGCATGGGCGGCGGGCGGTCATCAGTCGCGGAAGTTGTCGAACGTCAGCGGCAGGTCGGCGATGTCCTTGCGGATCAGCGCCATGGCGGCCTGCAGGTCGTCGCGCTTGGCGCCGGTGACGCGCACCTTGTCTTCCTGGATGGCCGCCTGCAGCTTGAGCTTGCTGTCCTTGATCAGACGCTGGATCTTCTTGGCCTGCTCGCTGTCAATGCCGTTCTTGACCTTCACCACCTGCTTGAGCTTGTCGCCGCCGATCTTCTGGGGCTTTTGCACGTCCAGGAAGCGCACGTCCACGTTGCGCTTGGTGAGCTTGTTGCGCAGGATGTCCTCGACTTGCTGCAGCTGGAAGTCGGCGTCGCCGAACAGCGTGATTTCCTTGTCTTTCAGCTCGACGGCGGCAGAGGTGCCCTTGAAGTCGAAGCGCGTGCCGATCTCCTTGGCGGTGTTCTCCACGGCGTTTTTCACTTCGACGAAGTTGGCTTCACAGACGGTATCAAAAGAAGGCATGGCATCACTCGCGGCTAACTCGGTACAAACCCGCGCCCGCCTGGGGGCGGGTGCGACAATCCGGTCGATGTTAGTCGAGAAAAATGTTCCCCTGCAGACTTACAACACCTTCGGCATCGCCGCGCGTGCGCACACCCTGGTGCGCGTGCGCTCGGCCAAGGACGTGCACGACCTGCTGGGCGACCACCGCTTGGAGCGCCAGCCGGTGTTCGTGCTGGGGGGCGGCAGCAACATCGTGCTGACCGGCGACGTCAAGCCCCTCGTGCTGAAGATGGAGATCAAGGGCCTGCGCCTGCTGGAAGAGACCGACAAGGCCTGGATCGTGGAGGCCGGCGCGGGCGAGGTCTGGCACGAGGCCGTGGCCTGGACGCTGGCCCAGGGCTACCCCGGCCTGGAGAACCTGGCGCTGATTCCCGGCACCGTGGGCGCAGCGCCCGTGCAGAACATCGGCGCCTACGGCGTGGAACTGCAGGACCGCTTTCATTCCCTGGTGGCCATCGACCTGGCCACGGGCCGCCCCTTCACGCTGGACGCAGCCCAGTGCGCCTTCGGCTACCGCGACTCGGTGTTCAAGCATGCCGCGCCCCAGGCGCCCCACGAGGGCGGGGGGCTGCACCGTGGCATGGGGCTGGCCGGGCGCGCGGTCATCACGCATGTGCGCTTTCTGCTGCGCAAGGACTGGGCGCCTGAGCTGGGCTACCTGGACCTGGAGCGCAAGCGCCAGGAGGCGGGCGTGGAGCGGCCCACGGCGCAGCAGATCTTTGACTGGGTGTGCGAGATCCGCCGTGCCAAGCTGCCCGACCCGGCCGTGATCGGCAACGCCGGCAGCTTCTTCAAGAACCCCACGGTCACGCCCGAGCAGTGCCAGGACATCATCGCGCGCGACCCGAAGATCGTGCACTACCCCATGCCCGACGGCACCATCAAGCTGGCGGCGGGCTGGCTCATCGACGCCTGCGGTTGGAAGGGCAAGACGGTGGGCAAGGCCGGCGTGTACGACAAGCAGGCGCTGGTGCTGGTCAACCGCGGCACGCCCGACGACAGCGTGACCGGCGGCGAGGTGATGACGCTGGCGCGCGCCATCCAG
This sequence comes from Diaphorobacter nitroreducens, assembly GCA_003755025.1. GTDB lineage: Bacteria > Pseudomonadota > Gammaproteobacteria > Burkholderiales > Burkholderiaceae_C > Diaphorobacter > Diaphorobacter nitroreducens. Next base: position 60,689 of record RJVL01000003.1, read on the forward strand.
ACCAGCGTGTACGAGCGCTTCGGCATCCGGCTGGAGCCGGAGCCGGTGGTGGTCTAGCAGCCGGTAGCTGCTAACCTTTTGATAGCTGCTACCGCTTATCAGTAAAGGGCTACAGGCCAAAAATGCCTGGATTCGCATGGCCCACCGACCGGCGAAGGGGCCTCAGTGCGCCGGCAGGGTCATGTAGCCCATCCAGGGCCAGTAGGTCAGCGCAAACACCACCAGCAGCGCGATGGCCACGGCGGTGAGCACCAGGCCCGTGCGCACATAGTCCTTGATGTCGAAGGTGTCGGTGCCGTAGGCCAGCATGCCCTGGGGCGAGTTCACCGGCAGGATGAAGCCGATGCTGACCACGAACTGCAGCAGCATGGTCATGCCGATGGGGTTGATGCCCGGCGTCTGCACCGCCTGCATCACGCTGATGATGATCGGAATCATGGTCGAGGCCAGGCCCGTGGCGCTGGCAAAGCCCAGGTGGATCACGATCAGGAACAGCGCCAGCAGCATGAAGATGGCGAATGCCGTGGCGTTGGCCAGGCCGAGGCTGTCCACGATCAGGCGTGCCAGCCAGGGCGCGGCCTCGGTCTTGAGCAGGGCTGCACCCATGGCGATGCCCACGGCGAACAGCAGCACCGTACCCCAGGGGAAGCCCCTTTGCGACTCCTTCCAGCCCATCACGCCCAGGCGCGGCAGCAGCATCAGTGCGATGGCCACGATGGTGGAGGTGGTGGTGTCCACGTCGTGCAGCACACCCTCGGTCGCCCAGAAGCCCAGCAGCACCAGCGTGATGCCCAGCAGCTTCCACTGGTTGGCGGTCATGGGGCCCAGCTCGGCCAGTTGGCGATGGATGGCCTCGCGCCCGCCGGCGATGTGGTCCATCTCGGGCCTGAGCATGCGCGTCATGACGAAGTACAGCGCGATGGTCAGCACGACGGAGTACGGCGCCCCGGCCACGAACCACTGGCCCCAGGTGATGGTCTGGCCGAACTGCTTCTCGATGAAGCCGATGGCCACCATGTTCTGCGCGGCGGCGGTCTTGATGCCGATGTTCCACACGCTGGCGGTCTGCGCGGCGGTGATCACCACCAGCGCCGCGAACTTGCTGCGCCGCTCCGCCCCGAAGGCCGACAGGAAGCCCAGCATGATCGGCATCAGGCAGGCCACGCGCGCCGTGGCGCTGGGAACGATGAACGACAGCAGAAAGCCCACCAGGATCGCGCCCATCGCCACGTGGTTGGCGCGCGCGGGCACGTACGAGAGCACCTGCAGCGCGATGCGCTTGTCCAACTGCGTGGCCGTCATGGCCGCGGCGATGAAGCACGCCGCCGCCACCAGCACCGCGGCGCTGTTGCTGAAGCCCCCCAGGGCATAGGGCAGCGCGGCGCGCGTGCCCATCATGGCGCCTGCCGCCTCCTTGCCTGGCACGGGGCTGATGGCCAGCAGGACGATCATCAGCGCGCCGATGACGACGGCGCTCACCGCATAGTCCAGCGCCTCGGTCATCCACAGGATCACCGCGAACGCGAGGACGGCCAGCATCATCTGCCCGGCCTGCGGCAGGCCCGGCAGCGCGGGCATGAAGGCGATGAGCAGCAGCACGGCGATGGCCACCCACAGGCCGGCACGTTGGGTGAGTGTGGAGCCGCCCGCGGGTGCGGGCGACGAGGGCAGCGCGGAGGCCGGGGATGACGTCATGGCAGCTTCCTTTCCTTGCAGTGCCCCAGCCTGGCCAGGGCTTGCGGTCATTGTGCGCCGCCGCCGCCATGCCTGGCGGGCAGGGCGGCCGCCTCCGTCGCGCGTGCATGACCTGGGTCAAGGTTGCCGTCTGCGGCGCCAGTTCACGCCGGCGTGTAGCGCCCGGGCGGGGTGCGGAACGCTACATTGAGCCGGTTCCAGCCATTGATCGTGACGATGACCATCGACAGCTCCACGATCTCCGCTTCGCTGAACTGCGCGCGCACCTCGTCGTACACGGCGTCGGGCACCTGCGACTGCTCCAGGCGCGTGAGGGCCTCGGTCCAGGCCAGTGCGGCACATTCGCGCGCATCGAACACGCCGCTCTCGCGCCAGGCGCTGAGCAGGTGCAGCCGCCGGTCGCTTTCGCCATGCTCGCGCGCCTCGCGGGCGTGCATGTCGATGCAGAACGCGCAGCCATTGATTTGCGAGGCGCGCATCTTCACCAGCTCGTGCAACTGCACGGGTAGTTGCCCCGCATCGACGTGCTTTTGTAGGCCGTACATGGCGGCATAGCTTGCGGCGTGGCGAGGGAGGTTGATGCGGGGGGCTGAGGACATGGAAGGCTCCTTGCAGGGGGGTGAGAAAAAAGGGGTGAACGCGGCGCCGCCGCGCAGACGGTGCCGGGCGAAGCGCGCAGGCCTACAGGCCGCGCAGCTTGTCGGGGTTGAGGACGGAATACACCGCGTGGATGTGTACGCCGTCGGTCTCGAAGGCCATGACGGCGCGCACGCCGCCCGCGTCACGCAGCAGCAGCCCGGGGCCGCCGTTGACGTCCACCGCCTCCATGGTCTGGTGGCTCAGGTAGAGGCGCCACACCGACGCGGCCAGGCGTGCGATCGCACGCGGCCCGTGCAGCAGCTTGGCGGCGGCGCGCACCTTGCCGCCGCCGTCGGCGGTCCACTGCGCATCCTCGGCGAACAGCGCCAGCAGCGCCGCATGGTCCTGCGTGCGCATGGCCTGCACGAAGCGTTCCACCAGCGCACGCGACGCCTCGGGTGTGGCCGTGAAGCGCGCCCTGCGCTGGCGCACCTGGGCGCGCGCGCGGTGCACCAGCTGGCGGCAGGCGGCCTCGCTCTTGCCCAGCACGCTCGCCACCTCGGGGTAGTCGCTGTCGAACACGTCGTGCAGCAGGAAGGCGGCGCGCTCGTCGGGCGTGAGGCGCTCCAGCACCACGAGCAGCGCGACGGACAGGTCGCTGGCCAGTTCGGCGCGTGCATCGGCGGCCGGGGCGCTGTCGCCGGCGATCCACGGTTCCGGCAGCCAGGGGCCGTCATAGGCTGTGCGTTCGATGCGCGCGGCGCGCAGCCGGTCCACGCACAGCCGGGTGACGGTGGTGATCAGCCAGGCCTCGGCCGTCTGCACGCGCTCCAGGGCCGTCGCCTGCCAACGCAGCCAGGCGTCCTGCAGCACGTCCTCGGCATCGGTGCGGCTGCCCAGCATGCGATAGGCCACGCCCGCCAGGCGTGGGCGGTGCTGCTGAAAGGCGGCGAGGTGCTGGTCCATGGCGAGTGAGGTTGTCGCGTTCATGCCCCTAAGACGTGCGGCGCATGCATTGTGTGACGGGGTGCCTTGAAAAAAATACGCGGCGCAACCCTGTGCGCGGGTGGGATGCGCAAATGTGCCTACAATCGCGCCCCGGCTCTGTTGCCACCATGGGTTCCCTCGCCCCCATCCAGGAACCTCCGCAACACTTGTAGTGCCGCACGCCTCTGTAGGCTCGGTGGCCTGCGTCGATGCAAATCCTCGGGGTGGCCCTGCCACCGCTGTGGTTTGCGCTTCGCGTCCCATACCGATTCGCAGCGTGCTGATCCCTACAGGTATTGCAGAGGTCCCATCCAAAAAGGACTGCCATGACCTCGCTGAAGGCACCATCGCGCGTGCCGTTGTACCTCTCCCTCCTGGTGGCGTTCCATATCGCCATCGTCATCGCCAGCAACTACCTGGTGCAACTGCCCATCAATTTGCTGGGCTTTCACAGCACCTGGGGGGCGTTCAGCTTCCCGTTCATCTTTCTGGCCACCGACCTGACGGTGCGGCTCATCGGCAAGGCCGAGGCGCGCCGCGTCATCACCCGCGCCATGCTGCCGGCGCTGGTGGCGTCGTATGTGGTGGGTGTGCTGTTCCACGAAGGCCGCTTCAATGGCTGGGCGGCGCTGGGTGACTTCAACACCTTCGTGTTCCGCATCGCCTTTGCCAGCTTTGCCGCCTACGTGCTGGGGCAACTGCTGGACATCCAGGTGTTCGACCGTATCCGCCAGAGCAGCCGCTCGTGGTGGCTGGCGCCTGCAGCGGCGTCGGTGTTCGGCCAGGCGCTGGATACGGCGGCGTTCTTCTCCATCGCCTTCTGGCGCAGCCCCGACGCGTTCATGGCCGCCCACTGGGGCGAAATCGCCGTGGTGGACTATGTCATCAAGCTGGCCGTGAGCCTGCTGTTCTTCGTGCCGGCCTACGGCGTGGCGCTGGCCGCCATCGTGCGCAGCATGCGCGAGGGCGCGGCCCCGCTCGCGACCGCGCCATGAGCCGCCTGCCGCAGCGGCGCGCGCTGGTGCTGCTGTCGGGCGGGCAGGACTCCGCGACCTGCCTGGCCTGGGCGCTGGCGCGCTATGGGCATGTGGAAACCCTGGGCTTTGACTACGGGCAGCGCCACCGCGTCGAGCTGGACTGCCGGCAGCGGCTGATCGACGGGGTGCGCGCCCTGCCGTGGCCGGGACAGTTGGGGCCGGACCACATGCTGACGGTGGACGTGCTCGCGCAGCTGGGCGGCAGCGCCATGACCGAAGACGTGGCCATCGCCATGCAGGCGGACGGTTTGCCCAACACCTTCGTGCCCGGGCGCAACCTGCTGTTCTTCACCCTGGCGGCGGCGCTGGCCTATCGGCGCGGGCTGGATGTGCTGGTGGGCGGCATGTCCGAGACCGACTATTCCGGCTACCCCGACTGCCGCGACAGCACGCTGAAGGCGCTGCAGGTGGCGCTGAGTCTGGGCGTGGACCGCCCGCTGACGCTGGAAACTCCGCTGATGTGGCGCAGCAAGGCCGACACCTGGGCCCTGGCGCAGCGGCTGGGCGGCGACGCCCTGGTCGAACTGATCCGGTGCGAGTCACACACCTGCTACCTGGGCCAGCGCGGCGACCTGCACGCCTGGGGCCACGGCTGCGGCGGCTGCCCCGCCTGCGAACTGCGCGCACAGGGGTGGGAGCAGTGGACCGCGCAGCGCTCTTTGAACGGCGCATAAAAAAACCACCCGGCAGGCCTGCCGGGTGGTTGCTTCTGTTTTTATAGCTGCTAGCGCACGTCCATCAAGCGCTAGAGGCCTGTTTGATGCTTATTTTTTCTTCGCGCCGCCGTCTTCCAGCTGCGCCAGCGCGGCATTGCCGCCCAGCGACAGCAGGCCGGCGCGTGCATACACGCCCAGCTTGCCGCGCGTGTCGGAGATGTCCAGGTTGCGCATGGTCAACTGGCCGATGCGGTCCAGTGGGCTGAACGGCGCGTCTTCCACCTTTTCCATCGACAGGCGCTCGGGCGCGTAGGTCAGGTTGGGCGACTCGGTGTTCAGGATGGAGTAGTCGTTGCCGCGGCGCAGCTCGAGCGTCACGGTGCCGGTCACGGCGCGCGCCACCCAGCGCTGGGCGGTCTCGCGCAGCATGATGGCCTGCGGGTCGAACCAGCGGCCCTGGTACAGCAGGCGTCCGAGCTTCAGGCCGTTCAGGCGGTACTGCTCGATGGTGTCTTCGTTGTGGATGCCGGTGACCAGGCGCTCGTAGGCGATGTGCAGCAGCGCCATGCCGGGGGCTTCGTAGATGCCGCGGCTCTTGGCTTCGATGATGCGGTTCTCGATCTGGTCGCTCATCCCTAAGCCGTGGCGGCCGCCGATGCGGTTCAATTCCAGGAACAGCTCCACAGGGTCGGCGATCTCCTTGCCGTTCACGGCCACGGGTTGCCCCTCGTCGAAGGTGACCGACACTTCTTCGGCCGGCACGTCGACTTCGGGCTTCCAGAACGCCACGCCCATGATGGGGTTGACGATGCGGATGCCGCTGCTGAGGAACTCCAGGTCCTTCGCCTCGTGCGTGGCGCCCAGCATGTTGCTGTCGGTGCTGTACGCCTTTTCGGCGCTCATCTTGTAGCCGAAGCCTTCCTTGGTCATGAAGGCCGACATCTCGGCGCGCCCGCCCAGCTCGTCGATGAACTTCTGGTCCAGCCAGGGCTTGTAGATCTTCAGCGCGGGGTTGGTGAGCAGGCCGTAGCGGTAGAAGCGCTCGATGTCGTTGCCCTTGAAGGTGGAGCCGTCGCCCCAGATGTGGACGTCGTCCTCCTTCATCGCGGCCACCAGCATGGTGCCGGTCACGGCGCGGCCCAGCGGCGTGGTGTTGAAATAGGTGATGCCACCGGTGCTGATGTGGAACGCTCCGGCCTGGATGGCGGCAATGCCCTCGTGCGCCAGCTGTGTGCGGCAGTCGATCAGGCGGGCCTTCTCGGCGCCGTATTCCATGGCCTTGCGGGGAATCTCGTCGTAGTCGGCTTCGTCAGGCTGGCCCAGGTTGGCGGTGTAGGCGTAGGGCAGGGCGCCCTTGTTCTTCATCCAGCGCAGCGCGGCGCTGGTGTCGAGGCCGCCCGAGAAGGCGATGCCGACCTTCTGGCCGACGGGGAGGTGTTGCAGGATGGTTGCCATGGGATTCTCTTGAAAATTGATAGCTGCCCGCGCTTGCCTAGTAAGCGCTAGAGGCCTAAAACATGCTCAGCCGTAGTGGCAGATGTAGTGGAAGGCCTCGGTCACTCGGATGTTGAATTTGGAATTGCCCGGCACGCTGAACTTCTCGCCCGCGCCCACCTTGACCCAGGCGTCGGTGCCGTCCAGCTGGTATTCGCAGGATCCGCCCACGCATTCCATGATCTCGGGTGCGCCCGTGCCGAAGGTCAACGTGGCCGGCAGCACCACACCCACCGACTTCTTCGTGCCATCGGGGTACGTGAGGTTGTGGCTCACGCACTTGCCGTCAAAGTACACATTGGCCTGGGTGGTGACGGAAACACCGTCGATTTTTTCGGTGGTCATGGATGGGGACGCAGAGGATGGGACAAACCATCAATTCTAGAGCCTGCGCGTGCCGGCGCGCCCCGTGCGGGCGCGGGGCGGCGTTTGCCCCGCAGCAACGAAAAAGGGCTCCGAAGAGCCCTTTGGCATGTGCCGTCTGCGTGCTGGCCGCCAGGCCGAGGCGCTCTGCTCAGCGCCAGTAACGGTCGTGGTAGCGGGGCGCGCGGTAGGGATGGCCATAGTTGTCGCGGTATTCGATCACGGTGACGGGCGGCTCCACGATGTAGGCCGGCGGGCCCGGCTGGGTGGACACCACCACGCCCGGCTGCGCATAGCCGCCGGAATAGGTAGGAGAGTAGGTGGGGGCGTAGGTGGGCGGGTATGTGGCGGGAGCGCGCGACACTCCCGGCACCGCCGGCTGCACGGTGAGTGGAATCCACGCGCCTGGGTCGGTCTGTGTGCGCGTGTTGTAGTGCCGGCCGGCGTATTCGTAGACCACGTCGTAGCCGACAATCTGGTTGTCGTAGTAGGTTTCGGTCGTGCAGCGCTGCACGTTCTGGTAGCCGGGGCGGCCGCCCTCGATCTGGTTGCCCAGCACCGCGCCCCCAATCACCCCCAGGGCCGTGGCCGCGGCGCGGCCGCTGCCGCCGCCGATGGCGTTGCCCGCGGCGCCGCCGGCAATCGCGCCCAGCACCGCGCCCGCGCCGGAGGTGGGGCGGGCGCCGCTGTAGATGGTCTCGTTGCCGCAGACCTGCTGCGGAATCGCGATCTGCTCGGTGATGGGCGTGGCCGACAGCACGCGGCCCTGTTCCTGCGCCTGGGCGGCCAGCGCGGCCGTGGCGAGGGCCGCGAGGACAAAAATCTTGTTCATGGGCAAAAAGCTCCTTTCGGTCGGCCTACAACGCGCCGAACCTGCGGGAAGTTTCAGCCCGGCGCGTCAACACACCCGCGCCGACCCGTAAATCTGCGTAAAGATGTGTTGCCTCATGCCTTGGAGTGGCCGGCCGCGCGTGCGTTCCATGCCTCGGGGCTGAAGCCCACCGTCACGTCACCCGCGGGGCCGCCCTGCCACTCGACCACGGGCCGCTTGATGACCGAGGGCTGCTCGCACATCAGCGCGGCCGCGCTGCGGGCGTCCGTCACGCCGGCCTGCACGGCCGTGTCCAGCTTGCGCCAGGTCGTGCCCTGGCGGTTGAGCAGCTTCTCCCAGCCCACGGCGGCCATCCACGCGGGCAGGCGCTCGGCGGGCACGCCTTGCTTCTTGAAGTCGTGGAACTCATAGGCCAAGCCTCGCTCCTGCAGCCAGGCGCGGGCCTTCTTGACGGTGTCGCAGTTGGGAATGCCGTAGACGATGATCGTGGGGGTACTCATGGCCCGGGATCATCGCGCAAGCCCGGCTCGGCGACAATTCGTGGGCTATGCACATTCCTCCGCAGACACTGGAAGGCTGGCTTCGCCACTGCGAGCAGCTGCACCCCAAGAACATCGACATGGGCCTGGAGCGCGTGGGCGAGGTGGCGCGCCGCCTGGGGCTGCGCTTCAACTGCCCCGTGATCACCGTGGCGGGCACCAACGGCAAGGGCTCGACCTGCGCCATGCTGGAGGCCGTGGCCCTGCAGGCCGGCTACCGTACGGGGGTCTATACATCGCCCCATCTGGTGCATTTTGAGGAGCGTTGCCGCATCCATGGCGAGATCGTCGATGCCGCGTCATTGGTGGCCAGCTTCGAGGCGGTGGAGCGGGCGCGCACGCAGAACGGCAACGAGGTCACGCTGACCTACTTCGAATTCACCACGCTCGCCGTCCTGCGGCACATGAGCCTGTCGCTGCTGGACGTGGCCATCCTGGAGGTGGGGCTGGGCGGGCGGCTGGATGCCACCAACATCATCGACGCCGACTGCGCGGTGATCACCAGCGTGGACATCGACCATGTGGAGTTCCTCGGGCCTGACCGCGAAACCATCGGCCGCGAGAAGGCCGGCATCATGCGCACCGGCCGCCCCGTGGTGGTGAGCGACCCCATGCCGCCGCAGAGCGTGATCGACCATGCGCGCGAGATCGGCGCCGACCTGTGGCGCTTCGGGCAGGACTTCAACTTCTCGGGCGACAAGCAGCAGTGGGCGTGGGCCGGGCGCGGGCGCCGCTATGCGGGCCTGGCGTATCCGGCGCTGCGGGGCGCCAACCAACTGGTCAATGCCTCGGGCGCACTCGCTGCGCTGGAGGCAGTGCGCGAACGCCTGCCCATCACCGCGCAGGCGGTGCGCGCCGGTCTGGCGCTGGTGGAACTGCCCGGGCGCTTCCAGATCGTGCCGGGCCAGCCCACGCTGGTGCTGGACGTGGCACACAACCCGCACTCGGTGGCGGCGCTCACGGCCAATCTGGACGCCATGGGCTACTTCCCGACCACGCACGCGGTGTTTGGCGCCATGGCCGACAAGGATCTGGCGCCCATGCTGGCCAAGGTGGGGCCGGTGATCGACCGCTGGTATTTCACCGACCTGCCCACGCCGCGCGCCGAGACGGCCGCCAGCCTGCAGCAGAAATGGAATGCGCTGCAGATGGTGGCCGGAGGGCGCCGTGAGGTCGCCACCAGCCTGCACGCCAACCCCGAGGAGGCGCTGCGCGCGGCCGTGGAGGCCGCGGACCCCGCTGATAGAATTGTGGTCTTTGGCTCGTTCTACACGGTGGGTGGCGTGCTCCAGCATGGGGTGCCGCGCCTGCAGGCCAAGCATCTGGGCGCATAACGAGTCCGCACTCCATGGCATTTTTCAAGTTTCGTTGGCCTGGCCGGCAGGAGCCGTCGGGCGACACCAACAAACCCGCCAAGCGCTCACGCACTCCGCAGGCCGAGAGCATCGAGGAAATGCGCCGACGCGCGCGCCACCGCCTGCTGGGCGCGGCAGTGCTGGTGCTGGTGGGCGTGGTGGGCTTCCCCCTGCTGTTCGACACCCAGCCGCGGCCGGTCCCGGTGAATGTGGCGATGGACATTCCCGATCGCCACAAGGTGGCTCCGCTGGTGGTGCCGCAGCAAGAGGCCAACACACCCCGCGCCGCGGAGCCGGCGACTTCCGGCCTGGATGCGGGCGAGGAAGTGGTGGCGTCCCGCCCACGCAGTGCGCCAGCGGCCTCGCAGCCCGCTGCGCGCGTGGAACCCAAAGTGCCGGCTAAGGCGGAAACCCCGGCGGAATCCAAGCCCGAGCCCAAACCGGAGCCCAAGCCCGCGCCCAAGGCAGAGGCCAAACCGGAATCCAAACCAGAACCCCGGCCCGATCCCAAGCCTGCGCGCCAGGACGATGCTGCGCGCGCCCGCGCACTGCTCGAAGGCCGCAACCCGCAACCCAGCGCCGCGCCCGCCGCTGCGCGCGAGGAGCAGGGCCGCTTCATCGTGCAGGTAGGCGCCTTCGCGGACGCCGACAAGGCGCGCGAGGTGCGCGATCGGTTGGAGCGCTCCGGCCTCAAGACCTATACCCAGGTGGTGGACACCAAGGATGGCAAGCGCACTCGCGTGCGAGTGGGTCCGTTCACCAGCCGGGCAGAGGCCGACAAGGCGGCCGGCCGCGTCAAGGGCGCGGGGCTGTCCGCGTCGGTGTTGGCGTTGTAGGCCGGCTGGCGGCCCGGGACGGCGTTTCAAAGGTTGCGCATGGCGGCGCTGGACTGGATCTTCCTGGTGGTGCTGTGCGCGTCGCTGCTGATCGGTGCATGGCGCGGGCTGGTGTTCGAGTTGCTGTCGCTGGCCGGCTGGGTGGTGGCGTTCTTTGTCGCGCAATGGTTTGCGGACGATATGGGCGCGCTGCTGCCCATGGGACAGGCGGATGCCACCTGGCGCCATGTGGCGGGCTTCGCGGTGGTGTTCGTCGGTGCGGTGTTTGCGTGTGGGCTGGTGGCGTGGCTGCTCAAGAAACTGGTCGAGGCGGTGGGCCTGCGGCCCGCGGACAGGGCGCTAGGGGCACTGTTTGGCGTGCTGCGCGGCCTGGTGCTGCTGCTGGCCGTGGTGCTGGTGGCCGGCTGGACGCCGATGCAGGATGCGCCGTGGTGGAAGGAATCGCAGGCCGCCCCCCTGTTGCAAGGGGCGCTCAAGGGGTTGAGGCCCGCGCTGCCGGATGAACTGGGCCGCCATCTGCCTTCCTAGCGGGCCTGGCGGCTCGGCCGCGGTGAGTGATGTGTGTGATCGGCGGGAAACCCCGCCGCCAAAACTGGAACGAAACTATGTGTGGAATTGTCGGCGTGGTCAGCACGGCCCCCGTGAATCAGCTGATCTATGACGCCTTGCTGCTGCTGCAGCACCGGGGACAGGACGCCGCGGGCATCGTCACGCAGCAAGGGCGCAAGTTCTTCATGCACAAGGCCAAGGGCATGGTGCGCGACGTGTTTCGCACGCGCAACATGCGCGCACTGCCCGGCACCATCGGCCTGGGGCAGGTGCGCTATCCCACCGCGGGCAATGCCTCCAGCGAGGAGGAGGCCCAGCCGTTCTACGTGAACGCGCCGTTCGGCATCGTGATGGTGCACAACGGCAACCTCACCAACGCCAAGCAGCTGCGCGGCGAACTGGCCGACACCGACCACCGCCACACCAACACCGAGAGCGACTCCGAAGTGCTGCTCAACGTGCTGGCGCATGAGTTGGCGCGCGCCACCAGCGGCGCGCCGCTGCAGTCCGAGGACGTGTTCAAGGCCGTGCGCGCGGTGCACAAGCGCGTCAAGGGCTCCTACGCCGTGATCGCGCTGATCGCCGGCTACGGCCTGCTGGCGTTCCGCGACCCGTTTGGCATCCGCCCGCTGTGCATGGGCCGCGGCGCGGACGGCACCGTGATGCTGGCGAGCGAATCCGTGGCGCTGGAGGGCACGACCCAGGTGCTGGACCGTGACGTCGCGCCCGGCGAGGCCGTGTTCGTGCACGCCGACGGCCGCGTGGAAACCCAGCAGTGCGCCGAGAACCCGCACCTCAACCCCTGCGTGTTCGAGTACGTGTATTTGGCGCGTCCCGACTCGGTGATGGACGGCATCTCGGTCTACCAGGCGCGACTGAACATGGGCGAGACGCTGGCCAAGCGCGTGATCTCCACCGTGCCTCCCAGCGAGATCGACGCCATCATCCCCATCCCCGAATCCAGCCGCCCCAGCGCCATGCAGCTCGCGCAGCTGCTGGGCATTCCGTACCGCGAGGGCTTCGTCAAGAACCGCTACGTGGGCCGCACCTTCATCATGCCGGGGCAGGGCGTGCGCAAGAAGTCGGTGCGCCAGAAGCTCAACGCTATCGGCAGCGAGTTCAAGGGCCGCAAGGTGCTGCTGGTAGACGACTCCATCGTGCGTGGCACCACCTCGAAGGAGATCGTGCAGATGGCGCGCGACGCCGGCGCGGTGAAGGTCTACCTGGCTTCTGCCGCGCCGCCGGTGCGCCACCCCAATGTCTATGGCATCGACATGCCCACGCGCTCCGAGCTGGTCGCGCACGGCCGCACGGTGGAGGAGATCCGCCAGCTGATCGGCGCCGACGCACTGATTTACCAAGACGTCGAGGCCATGAAGCAGGCCGTGGGCAAGATCAACCGCAAGGTGGAGGGGTTCGAGGCCTCGTGCTTCGACGGCGTGTACATCACCGGCGACATCTCCGACGAGGAAGTGACGGCGCTCAACGAGGGCCGCAACCGGGGTGGTGAAGAGGAGCAGGAAGACACCTCCCGGCTGTCCCTGCCCAACGCCCAGGAGGCGTGAGTACACTCGCGCTCATCAAAAAGATGAGCGCCTTGCGCTTGTTTGTACTGGGTTTCAGTGTAAAAAATGGCTGAAGTCCAGGTACAGCAAGCGCTATCAGCTCCTATTTTTTAGAACAAGGACCGCCACCGTGACCGATCAACCCCTGCCCGAGGGGCTGCGCCCTGAGACCCTCGCCGTTCGCGAGGCCGTCGCGCGCAGCCAGTGGGGCGAGCACAGCGAGGCGCTGTACATGACCAGCAGCTTCGTGCAGAGCGACTGCGAAAGCGCCGCACGCCGCTTCGCCAACGAAGAGCCGGGCTACACCTACACCCGCACCGCCAACCCCACGGTCAGCAGTTTCGAGCGCCGCCTGGCGGCCATGGAGGGCACGGAATGCGCGGTGGCCACCAGCACCGGCATGTCGGCCATCCTGCTGATGGCGCTCACCGTGCTCAAGAGCGGCGACCACGTGGTGGCCTCGCAGTCCATGTTCGGCTCCACGCTCAAGCTGCTCGGGTCGGAGATGGCGCGCTTCGGCGTAGAGACGACCTTTGTCTCGCAGACCGACCTGCAGTCGTGGGAGACGGCCATCCGCCCGAACACCCGCTTGCTGTTTGCCGAGACACCGACCAACCCGCTGGGCGACCTGTGTGACATCGCCGCACTGGCGCAGATCGCGCATGCGCGCGGCCTGCTGTTGGCGGTGGACAACAGCTTCTGCTCGCCCGCGCTGCAGCGCCCGGCGCAATTGGGCGCTGACCTGGTGGTCTACTCGGGCACCAAACTGCTGGACGGCCAGGGCCGCGTGATGGCGGGCGCCGTGTGCGGCACCACTGCGCTGGTGGACAAGGTCATGGGCACTTTCATGCGCAGCGCCGGGCTGAACCTGTCGCCGTTCAACGCATGGGTCGTGCTCAAGGGGCTGGAGACGCTGTCGCTGCGCGTGCGCGCGCAAAGCGCTGCGGCTTTGGAACTGGCGACCTGGCTGGCCACACATCCCAAGGTGGCGCGCGTGCACTATTCGGGCCTGGCTAGTCATCCGCAGCATGCATTGGCCATGCGCCAGCAGGGCGGCATGGGCGGCCCGGTGCTAGCGTTCGACGTGGTGGGGCAAGGCGCGGCGCAGCTGCGCGCGAATGCCTTCCACGTCATCGACAGCACGCGCGTGTGCTCCATCACCGCCAACTTGGGCGACGTGAAGACCACCATCACCCATCCGGCCAGCACCTCGCACGGGCGCCTCACGGAAGAGCAACGCCAGGCGGCCGGCATCGGCCAGGGGCTGATCCGCGTCTCCGTAGGCCTGGAACATATCGACGATCTGAAGACAGACCTTTGCCGAGGCCTGGACACCCTGCCATGACACAACAACAAGTACGCACCCGTTTCGCCCCGTCGCCCACGGGCTTCATCCACCTGGGCAACATCCGCTCCGCGCTCTATCCCTGGGCCTTCGCGCGTGCCAACGACGGTGTGTTCATCCTGCGCATTGAGGACACTGATCTGGAGCGTTCCACTCAGGCCTCGGTCGACGTCATCCTGGAGGGCATGTCCTGGCTGCAGCTCGACCATGACGAGGGCCCGTACTACCAGATGCAGCGCATGGAGCGCTACAAGGAAGTCCTGGCCCAACTGCAGGCTGCGGGCCATGTCTATCCTTGCTACATGAGCGTGGAAGAGCTCGACGCCTTGCGTGAGCGCCAGATGGCCGCGAAGGAAAAGCCCCGCTATGACGGCACTTGGCGCCCCGAGCCCGGCAAGGTGCTGCCGCCCGTGCCGGAAGGCGTGAAGCCTGTGCTGCGCTTCAAGACGCCCCAGGACGGCGTGGTCGGCTGGGACGACAAGTGCAAGGGGCGCATCGAGTTCCAGAACAGCGAGCTGGACGACCTGGTCATCGCGCGCCCGGACGGCACGCCCACCTACAACTTCTGCGTTTGCGTGGACGACATGGACATGCGCATCACCCACGTGATTCGCGGCGACGACCATGTGAACAACACACCGCGCCAGATCCACATCTTCGAGGCCCTGGGCGCCACTGTGCCCGTGTTTGCCCACCTGCCCACCGTGCTCAACGAGCAGGGTGAGAAGATGAGCAAGCGCAACGGTGCCAAGGCCGTGACGCAGTACCGCGACGAGGGCTATCTGCCCGACGCCATGGTCAACTACCTGGCCCGATTGGGCTGGAGCCATGGCGATGACGAGATCTTCAGCCGCGCGCAATTCCTGGAGTGGTTCAACCTGGATCACCTGGGCCGCAGCGCCGGCCAGTTCGACGAGGCCAAGCTGCGCTGGGTGAACGCACAGCATCTCAAGGCCATGGAAGATGCGCAGTTGGCAGCACTCGTCCGGCCCTTCGTCGTGCAGGCGGGTGTTCCAGAGGCGCAGTTGGATGCTGATGACCGCTTGCCGCGCATCTGCGCGCTGTTCAAAGACCGCTGCGAAACGCTGGTGGACCTGGCACGCTGGGCGCGCGTGTTCTATGTGGACGCCATCGAGCCCGATGCAGACGACTTCGCGAAGCACGTGACTGAGACCGCCGCACCGGCGCTCGACGCCTTTGCCGCCGCCATGGAAACCGTGGCGTGGAACAAGGATGCGATCAACGCTGCGATCAAGGATGTCCTCAAGCAGCTGGGTTTGAAGATGCCGCAACTCGCTATGCCCGTGCGGGTGCTGACCATGGGTACCGCGCATACGCCGTCGGTGGATGCCGTGCTCGAACTGCTGGGTCGCGAAAAAATCCTCGCGCGATTGAAAAGTCGCTAAAAACCTGTCTATAATTCAAGGCTCAGGTGATGACGACAGTTAAGAAATTAAATGTCGAAGTCAAAGGGGGTATAGCTCAGCTGGGAGAGCGCTTGCATGGCATGCAAGAGGTCAGCGGTTCGATCCCGCTTACCTCCACCACCTGATGATTTGAACGGAAGTTCTTAGGTTTTGACCCTATCGTCTAGAGGCCTAGGACATCACCCTTTCACGGTGAGTACCGGGGTTCGAATCCCCGTAGGGTCGCCAAGTTTGGCTGCACTTGATTCGCAAGAATGCAAGCAGCTACCGACGCGGAGTGGTAGTTCAGTCGGTTAGAATACCGGCCTGTCACGCCGGGGGTCGCGGGTTCGAGTCCCGTCCACTCCGCCATCTTGGGGGTATAGCTCAGCTGGGAGAGCGCTTGCATGGCATGCAAGAGGTCAGCGGTTCGATCCCGCTTACCTCCACCAAGATTTGTTGGTTTGCAAGTTTCTAGGTTTTGACCCTATCGTCTAGAGGCCTAGGACATCACCCTTTCACGGTGAGTACCGGGGTTCGAATCCCCGTAGGGTCGCCAAGTTTTGTGGCACTTGGCTCGGTTGCATTAGCAACAGGGCAAAAGTCACACCGACGCGGAGTGGTAGTTCAGTCGGTTAGAATACCGGCCTGTCACGCCGGGGGTCGCGGGTTCGAGTCCCGTCCACTCCGCCAATATCAAAAAAGCCGCTGCAAAATTATTTGCAGCGGCTTTTTTTCTGTGTTTTCAGAATTTATTGCGACAGCCAAGCAGCTATGCGGACATAGGGCGTCGCTCCGCTACGTGGCTGAATGTCCATGGTTCCACTCCCGGCATGTCCAATCAGGCTACTGAGAATCTGTCCATTCGCATCAATAAATGCGCTAAACCCTACGTTGTTTGCACGTACTAGCGGTTTTTGTGCTTCGGCCGCGCGCACGCGCGCAATTGTCAGCGCTTGCGCCACGTAAAAACTGGACGCAATCCACGAATCACTCGACACGTTGACCAGAAGACTCGCATCTATCGCTTGACGGGCGGCTTTGCCAGGGTAGGCGAGTTCGCTGCAAATCGTCGGTCCAAGTGGCACGCCCGCAGCGATCAACGGGGGTTGTACCGATGCTCCAGGTAGAAAATCGGCTAGAGGATATCGATACAGATATGGATAAGCCCAACTCAGGGCTGGTGTGTCGGGCAAGTATTCGGTGAATGGCAGAAGTAACTCCTTGACATAGGTCTCGGCGGTTCCTGCACCGTCGATGTGAATCAAAGTGTTCTGCTGTGCACCTCCCTCTGTACCGGGCATAACGGTTTGAAACGCAAACCCCGGCATCCCAAACAGGAGCGATACACGCGAAATGCGTGCGGCTTCTACTACGGCGCGGCGGTAGTTTGCCGGCAGCACTCCTGGCCGCTGTACCAAAAATAACTCTGGAAATACGACGATATTGGCCTCTGGATTCTGTGCCGCGGCATACAGCGCGGCCATTGCTTCCAATTGTTCTGTTGGGTTGTATTTTGTGTCTTCTGACCAGTGGGTATGCACGAGCCTGACAGCGATAGGGTGCTCCATGGCGCGAGTCCAAGCCACATGCTGCAATGACCAGCCGGCTATGCAGGCCAGAACCCATGCGGTGGTGAGTTTGAAGAGACGGCCGCTCTGGCGAAAGCGCTGAATAGATTGGAGGCAAGCAGCTGCAATCGCCCATATGGCAAGCGCGACGCCAGTGCTACCCGCTATGGGATACAGGCCGCGCAATATGGCGTTGTCCACCTGGCTGTAACCCAGTAGTCCCCAGGGTAGCGCCCAGAACCCCATGGTGCGTATCACTTCGGCAGAGGTCCAGCCTAAGCCCGTGCACGCTGCCAGTGCCAACATACCCCGCTTTTGCAGAGCACGGCAGCCTGCGCGCAGAGTTGCAAAGCAAACGCAATAGAGAGCGGTGTGAAAAGCCACCAGCACGCCGCACACCAGCAGTGTGTCGCCGAGATCGTTAGCGGGTGGTCGATAAATCCCAAGCCCCACCCAAAACAATGCTCCGATCAGAAAGGAGCAGGCAAACACAGAAAAAGCGCGCAACTCATGCAGGAAAGAAATTTGCTGCCTGAGCACCGTCAAGAGAACGACGGCGGCGGCGATAGCGATAGGCGCCGCAGCCCGGGGCTCGGACAAGGCCAATCCGGCGCATAACCCCGCCCCACAGGATAGTGCGACGCTAAGAGTGGTGGTCGGACGATGCCCCACTGCAGATTTATGTAGCGTGTGGTGAAAAATGGCTTTCTTTCTAAGAAAACGCTTGGGATGAAACAACGGTGAACCACAAGCGACCCCAAGAGGGGAAGGATCTACTCTCGCTATGGAAGTTTGAGAATCATTAATTTACATATAAGTTAAATAGAAACTCTTTGAAAACTATTGCTCTACTTGTACGCAAAAAATTACATTTGTCCAATGTGGGTTTGAAACATAATGTAATCAAAGTAAGCGTGCTAGTTTTGTCACATTCATCAGGGGTAGGAGTCCATAAGATGCGCTTCGCACGCGGGGTTCAGCCCAGCATGTGGTTTTATTTTTACTTCTGAGGAGGGATATATGCTTTTTTCTACGAACCAGTCGCTTCGCAAAGTACGTGGTCAGGGAATGACTGAATACATCATCATCGTGGCGCTAATCGCCATTGCTGCTATCGGTGTTTATAGCGCTTTTGGTAATGTGGTAAAGGGGCAGACGGGTGCCATGGCCGCTGAGCTGGGCGGTAAGGATGGTTCAAGTGCTGCCAATCTGGCGAAGACGCAGGCAGAGGGTGCTGGTTCGCGTGGTTCTTCCAAGCACACTCTGGAGAATTTCCAAGATTCTGCAGCCAAGGGTCGCTGATATCGGTGATCTGCTTGGTAGCCCAGTGGCTACCGAGCAGGGTCCCGTTTTAATGGTGATGATGATTTTGGGTGTGTGAAAGGTTTTGAAGTGCGGGTAATTGGTGGAATAACAAAAAGTATTTGTTGCGCGAAGTGGTTGGCGTCTGTTTTGCTTTTTGTTGGATTGACACCCGCGTGGGCGCAAACCCATTCACTCCTTTCCGGTATGCCTGGATACAAGGCACAGCCCCCCAAAGTGGTTGAATTTGGTAGTTACACGGAAGGCGACCTTTTCTATTGCCAGCCTGGTAAGCGGTGCACCAGTGGCGACCCTGGGTTTAACGACGAAGGAAAGCTTGTTGCCGAGGGTAAAGTCACGGTGCAGCGCTATTCGACGGAAAAGCCGGCAGGGACACTTGCCGTGTTTCGGAACTATGAAAATGCCATCCGTGAAATGGGCGGCAGGCGCCTGACCTATACATCAACGCATGACACGACCAATGTCTTTCTGATCGATCGACAAGGTGCAAAGGTATGGATCGTGCTGTCCAACGCATACGACAGTGGCTACCAACTGACCTATATCGAGGCCAAGCCTCTGCAGCAGGTGGTGAAAGCAGGGCAATTGGCAGATGCCATCCACAAGCAGGGCTTTGCGACTCTCTACATCAACTTTGATAACAACAAATCGGACGTAAAGCCTGAGGCCAAGCCTGCCATGGAAGAAGTGGTGGCCTTGCTCAAGGCTGATAGCGTGCTGCGGCTGTCGATTGAGGGGCATACCGACAACGTGGGGAACGCGGTGACAAATAAAACGCTTTCGCAGGCTAGGGCTCAGAGCGTAGTGAAGGCACTGGTGGCGAGCGGCATTGATGCCAAGCGCCTGCAGGCAAAGGGCTTTGGCAGCGAAGTGCCGGTTGCCGATAACCGGTCGGAAGAAGGCCGCGCCAAGAACCGGCGGGTGGAACTGGTCAAACTGAAATAACAGCGTAGGGATTGCACCCTGCGCACTGTGGCCCTCAGGGCTGTGTGCAATGTTGCGAGGGAGGGCGGATATGCCGAATATCGGTACGCTGCGGTC
Organism: Diaphorobacter nitroreducens; assembly: GCA_003755025.1. Classification (GTDB taxonomy): domain Bacteria; phylum Pseudomonadota; class Gammaproteobacteria; order Burkholderiales; family Burkholderiaceae_C; genus Diaphorobacter; species Diaphorobacter nitroreducens. Next base: position 79,862 of record RJVL01000003.1, read on the forward strand.
AATTCCGCCGCGCGTGGCATGTGCTGGGCAGCGAGGGCAGGTGCTGGTCTGGTTTTTGGCCTTCGCTGCCACATTGGCGGTGGTGTTTGCGGGCGTGTATAGCGTTGGCCAAGCTACTAGCGAAAAGCAAAAAGTAGTGAATGCAGCGGATGCTGCGGCCTATTCGGGCGCGCTGGTTGAGGCGCGGGCCTTGAACCTTATTGCCTATACCAATCGGTCGGTGGTGGCCAACGAGGTGCTGATCGCGCAGATGGTCAGCCTTCAGTCCTGGACAGACTATTTTGAGCGCGCCACGTCCAACTACCAGACTATTTTCAATGCATTGAGTGGCATTCCTTATGTTGGTGCAGCGTTCAAAGCGTTGGCGGTCACGATGCAGGCGCTCAACAAAATAGTCGTCGTGCAGCAGAAAGTTCTCAATGGGGTGGTGCCTTCAGTGATTCGCTCCTGGGAAGGGCTCTTTGCGGTCTGGTACACAGGCGTTATTCGCCCTGCATTCATGCCGCCGGTAATGGCGCAGGCGGCGCGTTCTGCGTCAGCAGCTGTGTTGCAGGCGAATGTTGCGACCCAAGGAGGGCGTAGGGATACCGCCGCGCATCTCATCCAAACCACTACTTTGATGGCTCGTAATGAGTTTGAGTGGCAGCGCGCCACTCGTTATTACACGGGAAATGACCGCAAGTATGCGCGAGACTTGATTCTGGCTTCCAGGGACGAATTTTCGACCAACCGACCGGGCAGTGAAATATTTTTTCTGAATGTATTGTTCGGTAATAGCTCTATGTGTGTGCCGTTTACATTCAAGATTGGCTCTGAGAAGCAGGGACCCACCCGTCTGGTGAATTTTGATCGTTGGGAAGCGCAGGACACTCTCGAGTTCAAACAGAAGATTGGTCCCCGGGGGTGTAGCTGGGGTAAAGGCACCATGGCGGAGCCGATCGGGTGGGGGCGTTCGGTGGCCGATCAGCGCGGCCAGACTAATGGTACCCGTATCAACACGGATGGCGGAGCAGGAGCGCTCGCCTGGAAGGCGACCAACAAAAATAGCGGATGGACGGGTATCAAATCGCTCTACGACGTGGAACGTGACAACAAGGGCAAGCCGCGTAGCGAAGACTTTACCTATGCTATTGCCGCGGCCAAGTACAAGGGGGACATCCGTACCAACGAGAGCCTGGGGTTTGAATCCCGTGCCATGGCGGGGCCGCTGGGCTCGCCCGACCTGAAAGCGGGATTCGCCAAGGATCAGATGATTTCGCTGGCGGAGGCGCGCATTTTCTTCGCTCGGCCTGTACGCAACAACCTGGATATTACGGGCAGCGGACTATTTCGTGCGGATAGTTTTCAGGAGTACGCCAGTCTCTACAACCCTTATTGGCAGGTCCGTTTGTCGGCTCCTTCTCAGGCCACGCGCTTGCTGGTGTACGGCGCTGCCGGGCTCAATCCGGCGCTTGAGGTGTTTGCCCAATGATGACGAGTTTTTCTGGGCACCGCCTGTGCGCGATTGGTGGCACGGTCTTGGCGGCCTTGTTGGTTCTGCCGGCGTGTTCGCCAAATGATTCGGCAGCCCAAACGGCTGGTGGTGGCATCAAATCTCAAACCATCACCATCGTGCGAGAGCGCCGGCCTGAGGACCCTGCCGCCTATCTGAAGATGATGCGCAACACCTTGGCGCGCTGCCAGGAGACCAAGGCAGAGCTGGCGCGGGTATTAGGCAAGCCGTACGACCCGCAGGCGGAGGCCCTGTCGGACGATGAGTTGATGAAGCTCGAAACGGAAGTGATCGAGGAGTACTTTGACGGCGATCGCTATGCAAAGGTTGTGAACAGCAGTTTGCTGAAAACCGAAGTATGGGGTCCGAACGAAGGCGAGAGTTGCAGGCCTGTCGCCAAGCGAATTCGCAACATTCGGCTGCAGCCAACCCGTTGCAAGCAGATCGATGTGGCGTATGACCTGGATGAGGGCACCGGTATCCGCGAACAGGCGGAAGACATCTGCGCGCCACGCAGCCGTGGATCTGCAGAGCCTATGGGTGAATTGGTGGATATACCTGGAACCGGCCACCGGTGCCGCTGGAATGTGGCGGAAGGCGGGGCGCCCGCGCGGGCCTGCCTGCTGGATCCACTGCATTTTTACCCATCCACCGGCGCTGATCTGGTGGTCATGAGTACCTCCGCGCGACAAGCGCTTCCCGCGCAATTCCCGATAGACGACATGGCCATGATCGCCAACGGGGTGGCGACGGTGGAGCGCCCGCTGCGCGTAGAGATCGGCAAGCCCATCGCACCAGGGGTGTTCGAGGTTCCGGCGGATGCCAAGGCGTTTCCCCTCAGCGATGGCAGGGGCTGACGCGGCATGTCTTTACCCGTGATGCGACAAGCACTCTCATGATCGTCAACGCTCCACCCCGACAGCGCGGTCAGGCGACGACCGAGTTCATCGTCAGCCTGTTCGTGCTCATTCCTCTGTTCTTTGGTGTGTTCTATTTTGCGCGGTATGCGGATGTGAAGCACTCTGCCATTCAGGCCAGCCGCTATGTGGCTTTCGAGCGCAGTTGGGATCCCTACAGCCGCGCCAAGACCGCGGGTCAACTGGCAGAGGAGACGCGCGCGCGGTTCTTCATGTCCGTGGAGCGCAATGGCGGGCAGATCAAATACCGCGATAGCACGATGGGGCAGGACGCCTCGGCGAAGGGCAACCGTGTGCCCTTGTGGAGCGACGCCGCATACCAGCCGCTGCTGCAAAGCTATGCGGATGTGAGCATCCGCGAGGTCGATACGGGCCCGCTGGCCACGGGGCTGGTCGGTAAGTTGCAGCAAACCATGGCGACGCCCGTGTTCAAGCTGCCGACCAGCGGCATCGTCAAGGCCGAAGTGACGGTGCCTCTCAGCAATATTGCGCATTACGACGCGCTGCGCGATGTCAATGTGGGAATGCCGGGTGCGACGGCGCTGGGCGCTGGGGTCTGGAACGCTAGCGGTGCGAACAACGGCAGCGAAAGCGTTTGCGCTCGGGTAAAGCCGACCGTGTTGGGTTCTTATATCAAGCCGGTGGCGGATGTGTTGGGAATGCTCATGTCCCCGTCCTTCGAAAAGAAGGCGCCCGACGTGGGGCTCATCCTGCCTGAGTACGACATCCCGGGCAGTGTGCGCGACAAGGCGGACAACGCCGTACCTTACAGCCGCCAGGCGCGCACGCGCTGCTGAGTCCCGTCATGTTCGTCCGACTGATTGCCCTGCTGCTGACCATGACCTGTGCGACCGTATTGGCGCAGGAGTCGTTCACGCGCACCGCCACGCCTTGGCCCGATGTGCCGCCGCCGCCGAGGGCTCAGGTGCAGTGGGTGTCGGACGACATGCGCGTCAACGGCGTGCCTATGAAGGTGCAGGCGTTCCAGAGCCGAGCTTCCAAGGACGAGGTGGTGGCGTTCTACATGGCGCATTGGCGCATTGCGGTCAATGCGGTGCCGGATCCGGCCAAACCCCCCGCATCCGTCACTGCCCACGGACCGGACACCCTGGTGGCGCGTGCGCATGGGCCGTATTACAGCCTGGTGAAGGTGCGTAGTGCCTCCGATGGAGGCTCCGAAGGCACGATTTCTACCTCGCTGCTGCTGGGCGTGGAGCCGCGTATCGATGCCAGCGGCATTCCGGCGCCACGCAGCGCCACGCCTGTCAATGTGGTCGAGTCGATCGATAACGGCAAGCGCAACAAGCAGGTGATGTTGGTGAGCCGCGAGGCGCTGGACAGCATTGCCAGCTACTACCAGACGCAGCTGGCGGCCAGCGGCTGGTCGTTGCTGCAGGAGCAGAACGCCAGCGCGAAGGGGAGCCAGGGGCCCGCCATCGTACGGATGTACGGACGTGACAAGCAGCAACTCGATGTGGCAATGGGGGTGGACGCAGAGCGGCGCCTCACCATCGTCACGGTCAATCTGGTGCAGTTCTGACTGCAAGGCGCACAGACATGCAACGCTCCGCACGCATCGTTTTTTCAGTTTCCCGTGGCTTTGCAACGGTGGAGTACTGCATCGTCTGCGCGCTGGTGGTGATGGTGCTCTTCGCGGCACCGAATACGCCCCAGATGCTGGTGGATGCCGTCAAAGCCTTCTATCGCACGCTCACTTTCTTCGTTTCACTTCCTTGAGGCTTTTTCCGTGGCTGTATCACTCAACAAAAATTGGCTGCTGCTCGCAGGCGCCATTGCATTGGGGGGACTGGCGTTCTTTCTAAGTAACAAGGCTATCAACTCCCGGATCACGGAGCTGGAGGAAGAAGCCAACCGCGGCAAGACCTTGGTGCCGGTGGTGGTGGCCAGCCGGCCCCTGCAGGCCGGCGATGTGCTGGATGCGAGTGTGGTGGCCGTACGTAAGATTCCGTCTGAGTTCGTCAACCGGAACACGGTGGTTCCAGACACATACGATGCAGTGGACGGGCAGCCTCTCACTGTGGAAGTGCAGCGCGGCGAGCCTTTGATGACTACCTACACCGCCAGTCGGGGCGGAGAGATCTTTGCGGCCACACTCAAGGACGGGCGGCGTGCGCTGACCATCGAGGTAGACGAAATCAGCTCCATGTCGGGCATGCTGCGCCCAGGCGATCGCATCGACCTGATGCTGACGGCCAAGCCGCCAGGCGGCGACGGCAACGCCAAGGAGTTCACCTTCCCCATGCTGTCCAATGTGGAGGTGCTTGCGACCGGCCAGGCCCAGAAGGGCACGGCCAGCGCAGGTGAAGCTGCAGCGCGCGCGTACTCGCATGTCACCCTCAATGTCACGCCGCAGGATGCCACCCGCGTGATCGCCGCCAAGGCGGGGGGCAAGCTCACGGCCGTGCTGCGCGCGCCCACCGATCAGGTGGCCAACCCGAGCCCTGCATTGACCATTGACGATGTGGTGGCCTCCATTGCGCCGCGCGATGCAGATGGCAACAGCCAGCGGCTGGTGGAGTTCATCATCGGTGGCTCCGGCAGCGGGGGCAAGGTGAGCCGCACGCCCATGCTGGATGCAGCCCTGCAAGATCCGAACAACCGCGCCATCGCGGAGCGCGTAGCGCAGGCCATGGCGCAGGGGGACATGCCAGCGGCAGCGCCTACTGCAATGCCCACCCAGCCGCCAGTTTTGCGTGACACGCCGCCCCCGACACAGGTGCCTGCGGGTTCGCGTATGCCGGTGTCTTCATCGGCAGCCAGCCGCGGAGTGCCGGGTCTGGCGCATTGATCCCCGAGATTTAAAGAACGCCTCCGTTGTTTCCAATGAACACTTCTTTGCCTTTTCGTGCGCCCGCTGTGTGCGTCGTTTTCGTCTTCTTCACAGGTATCTTGGCTGTGCCCATGGCAGGCGCCGGGCCGGCGAGCGTGTCCGCGCAGCGCCCCCTCGCCGTGGTCAATGCAAGCCCCATCGCACTGTCGCTTTATGCGGGACAGGTGCGTGTGTTGCCGCAGGCGGGCGTGGAGCGCGTTGCCATTGGCAATGGGGCGCTGCTGACAGCATCCGTGGTGGCCGATAAGCAAATCGTTTTGCTGGGTGAGAGTGCGGGGGTCACGTCGCTGTATGTCTGGCTGCGCAATGGCACGCAGATCAACTACGAAGTGACGGTGAGCGCGGATCACTATGCCAAGACGGCCATGGAACTGCGCCAACTGCTGAGTCATGACAAGGGCATCAACGTTAGTGCCGTTGGCGACAAGGTCGTGCTGGACGGCATGTATGCGAACCAAGACTCGGCCGCCAAGATCCAGAAGATCGTCAAGGCTTATCCGCAGGTGCTCAATCTGGTGCGCGAGCGGCCCGAGGATCAGTTGGTGGTGCCCGAGCAGATGGTGCAGTTGGACGTGAAGGTGGTCGAGGTGCGCAAGCAGGCGCTCGACAACATCGGCGTGAAGTGGAGCAACCTGGGCGTGGCTGGCCCGACGTTTGCCACGTCGGGATACTTCTATGCCAACTCGGCCAGCTTCCGGGGACTGAACCAGGAGGGATACCCCATCACTACGCCGGCGCGACCCTTTATCTCCTATCTGGGGCTGGCCACGCAGATCACTTCAGTACTGAACTTTCTGGAGTCTAACGGAGACAGTTGGACGTTGGCCGAGCCGCGCATCAGCAGTGTCAGCGGTGGATCGTCAAAGGTGCAGGTGGGTGGCGAGATACCCATCCCGGTAAGTTCCGGTTTCGGCCAACTGTCGGTGGTCTACAAACCGTATGGCGTGATTTTGGAGTTCAAGCCGGTGATCGACAAGGCGGGCAACGTGCGCTCGTCCATCGTGGCGGAGGTGAGCCAGCCGGATCGCAGCGCAGGGCAGGGGCAGTTCGTAGCGTTTACTACCAACCGCACTGAGACCGAAGTCAGTCTGAAGCAAAACGAAACGCTGGTGATTTCCGGCCTGCTCAAAAGCGTGGGAGCGCGTAACAAGGAAGGCATTCCCGTCATCGGGCGTGCGCCGGTGCTGGGCCGGCTGTTTTCCACGCAGGAGATGACCAACGAACAGACAGAGATGCTCGTGGTCGTGACGCCGCGCATCCATACGCCGGCGACAGACCGTGCCCAGGTGCTGGCAAGCGAGAACGCTTACCAGCGCCTGAATGAAGTCAAGGACATGATCGAAAGCAAGCTGGCACGCTGATCCCACGGAATAACCACGATGCTGCATCTGCAAGTCATGACCGCCGAAGGACCCGCCGATACCCGGGTCATCAATGCCACGCGCTGCATGGTCGGGCGCGGCGAGAGAGCCGATGTCACGCTTTCCGGCTGGAAGGTGCACAAGGAACACGCGGAGATTTTTGTCTCCAATGAACAGGTGTTCGTGCGCGACCTGGGTTCGATGTTTGGTACTTATGTGGACGACACCAAGGTGACCACCTTCGGGCCGCTCAAACCCACCGATGCCATCCGCATCGGCTCGCACCAGTTGCATGCGCGCTGGGCGCGCATGCGAGAAGGCGTAGGCGAAGAGCCTGCCGACCCGTCACGCGCGACCCAGGCGATGCCTGCTGCGCCCGCGTCGGCTGCCAGTGCGCACACGGCGACTCGCATGCCTGCACCGGTAACCCAGCGCATGGCACCAACGCCCGAGCGGACCAGGGAAGAGCCGGTGCACAGCGGGGCACCCATTGCTCCCCCGGAGGTGCGGACCGCCAGTGTGCAGATCGACCAGGACTGGCTGGGCTACCGCCGACTGATCCAGGAAAAATTGATCGAATCCTTCGACATGCGCCGCACCGACGTGCACCGCATGGGCGACAAGGAGTTGCGCGAGCATACCGAGCAGGCCATCCGCGAGATTTTCCTCCACATGCCGGCGGGCATCCCCGCCGACGTGGACAAGCAGCGTCTGCTGGAGGAAGTGCGTGATGAGGCCATTGGGCTGGGCCTGCTAGAGCCGCTGCTGGCAGACCCTACGACCACTGAAATCATGGTCAATCGGGTGGACGAAATTTTCGTCGAGCGCGCCGGCCGACTGGTGCGAGTGCCGCTAGCGTTCTCCAGTGAGAAGGCCATGATGGGAGTGATCGAGCGCATTGTGGCCCCGGTGGGCCGGCGCATCGACGAAAGCTCTCCGCTGGTGGATGCGCGGCTGAAGGACGGGTCGCGTTTCAACGCCATCATTCCGCCGCTGGCCCTGAAAGGGCCGTCGATGACCATCCGCAAGTTCTCCAAGCGCAAGCTGGGCGCCGAGGATTTGATCAAGTTCGGCTCTGCCAACGCGCAGATGGTGGAGTTCCTGCAGATGGCCGTGAAGCAGCACAAGAACATCATCGTTTCGGGTGGCACCGGCTCCGGCAAGACGACGCTGCTCAATATCCTGAGCAACTTCATTCCCGAAGGCGAGCGTATCGTCACCATTGAGGATGCGGCCGAGCTGCAACTGCACCACGAGCATCTGGTGTCGCTTGAGTCGCGCCCGGCCAATGCCGAGGGCAAGGGGCAGATCGCCATCCGTGAACTGGTGAAGAACTCGCTGCGCATGCGGCCGGACCGTATCGTGGTGGGCGAATGCCGTGGCGGAGAGGCGCTGGACATGCTGCAGGCCATGAACACCGGCCATGATGGATCGCTGACTACCGCCCACGCCAACAGCCCGCGCGACATGCTGGCACGCCTGGAAGTGATGGTGCTGATGGCCGGTATGGATCTGCCCGTGACGGCTATCCGTGAGCAGGTGGCATCGGCCGTGGACATCATCGTGCAGCAAACGCGCTTTGCCTGCGGCAGCCGCAAGATCACTCGGATCACCGAGGTCACGGGGGTGGAGAGCGGCAAGATCCAGTTGCAGGATCTGTTCGAATTCGTCGAGACCGGTTTCACAGCGGAGCGCAAGACCGACGGCTACTTCACCGGCTGCGACGCCGTGCCCGAGTTCTACGAGAAGCTGCGCCAGATCGGAGTGGCGGTGGATCTCGAAATCTTCAAACGGGCGAAGTAAATGAACCCCTCCCTGCTTGTCTCCTTCGCGGTTGCGGTCAGCGTGGTGATGTTGGTGTTCTTCGTTGCACGCTCGTGGGGCCACTACCGCGCGCGCTTCACCTCGGACGCACGGGTATCGCTGGAGGATATGTTCCTGTTCATCGATCCGCAGCGCCTGTTCTTCATCAACGTGGGCGTGGTGCTGGTGCTGCCGGCGCTGGTGCTCCTGCTGACCGGAGCCGTGCCCCTGGCAGTATTGGCGGCGGTGGGCATCTTCGTGCTGCCACGCATGGCCTATGGCTATCTGAAGCGTCGGCGCGAAGCCAAGCTGATCGAGCAGATGCCTGATGCACTCAACATGCTGGCGGGGTCGCTGCGTTCGGGGGCCAGCCTGGCCATTGCGATGGATCTGGTCGCAACGGAGACGCCGCCGCCGTTCAGCCAGGAGCTGTCGCTGGTGCTGCGCGAGCAGAAGCTGGGCGTGTCGCTGGAAGACGCCTTCGAAAGCTTCGCCAAGCGGGTCAATCTGGAAGACGTGAACCTGCTGGTTTCCGCCATCACCATCTCCAAGGATGTGGGCGGCAACCTGTCCGAGGTGCTGGAGCGTCTGGCAAGCACGCTGCGCGCCAAGGCCGCCATGGAGGGCAAGATCCGGGCGCTGACATCGCAGGGCAAGCTGCAGGGCATCGTCGTCGGCCTGTTGCCGGTGTTCCTGGGGTTCGTATTGTTCCAGATGGAACCCGAGGCCATGGCGCCGCTGTTCAGCACGTATTACGGCTGGGCCGTCATGGCCGTGGTGGCTGTGCTGCTGATCATGGGGGGCGTCTTCATCAAGAAGATCGTGACCATCGATGTGTAACCCCCTGATCACGGAGCGGCCATGCTGGGCCTGATTTCTTCTCTGGTATTGGCGCTGGCCATTCTGGTCGGTCTGTGGTCGGTCTACAGCCTGTTTCGCCAGGCGCCTACCGAAGACCGTACCTACAAGGACAAGCCGCCGCTGCTGTTCCGGGTGCTGTGGCCGTTGATCAATCTGCTGGCCAACAGTCTGGGCTGGGCGCTATCGACCAAGGCCGAGGAGCGCTACACCACCGCACTGCGCCGTGCCGGTCAGGACTACGCCCTGACACCCCGACAGTTCTTTGCGGGCAAGGTGGTGTCGGCCGTGGCGGGCGCGCTGCTGGGGGTGATGCTGTCGGGCATGCTTGAGGGCGGTCTGTCCATCATCGTGGTGATTGCCATGCTGGCGTTCTTCTACCCGGATTTGTGGCTCAAGGAAACCACCAAGCAGCGCAATCTGGCCATCCTGAAGGCCCTGCCGTTCTTCATCGACCTGTTGACGCTGTCGATCGAGGCGGGCCTGAATCTGTCGGGCGCGATGCAACAGGCCGTGGCCAAGAGCGCCGGCGGGCCGCTGATGGTGGAGATCAACCGCGTACTGCGTGACGTGCGTGCCGGCAAGGCGCGCATCGATGCCTTGCGAGATTTTTCCGCACGCCTGGATTTCACGCCCATCACCAGCTTCGTGAGTGCGCTCGTGCAGGGCGAGAAAACCGGCTCCAGCCTGGGCCCCATCCTGCGTGCGCAGGCCGAGCAGCGCCGCACCGAGCGTTTCCTGCGTGCGGAGAAGCTGGCCATGGAGGCTCCCGTGAAGATGCTCGGTCCGCTGATTTTCTTCATCTTCCCTTGCACCTTCATCGTCATCGGCTTTCCGATCGCGATGAAATTCCTGGCGTCGGGCTTGTAAGGAGGGATGGTCGTGGGCAGTGCTTTCCATGCGGGTGCCTTGTATGCCGATGGCCGCGACATGGGTTGCGACGTGGCGGTGGCACGCAGCTTTCTGCAGCGCGCCTTGGGCTTACTGGCGCGCCCGCCGCTCACGCCGCGCCAGGCCTTGTGGATCACGCGTTGCAACAGCGTGCACACGGTAGGCATGCGCTACGCGATCGATGTGGTGTTCCTCAGCCGCAGCGGCCAGGTGCTGCGTGTGGTGCACGCGGTACCGCCGTTGCGGTTCCGGCTGTGCCGCGGAGCAGCTGCGGTCGTGGAACTGCGTGCGGGCGCGGCGCATGCGCTGGGCATTTTGGCCGGGCAGGTGCTGGCGGTCGTGCCACCAGACGGGGTGACGCGCACATCTGCCGCGTCCTCGCCGGGTGGTGGCGCCGCCAGCGCAGCCACCCGTTTCATTGTTTGATGGGTTGACTACACCATGTATCCATACCGCACGTTCCTCGCTCCGCTGGCCGCCGTGCTGGCGGCATCTGCTTTGGCGGGCTGTGCTGCGCCTGTCGCAGTCCCCACCGACCCGCTGAGCGGGATGCCCGGCGTGCTGGGCGCCCCTGCGCAGGCGCTGCCAGCGCCCCAACCCAGTGCCACGGCGGCGCCGGCACTTTCACAGGAAGCCGTGCAGCAGGCTGCTGCGGCCGCCAGGGCTTCGGCCGACGCGCAGGGGGCCTTGCGCTCGGCCGAGAACGCTTACGCCCGGGGCGACTGGGTGACGGCAGCGCGCGAGTTCAAGGCGCTCACCAACAGCTACCCGCGTAATAGCCAAGTGTGGTTTGGCTATGGCGCGGCGGCGGCCCTGTCGGGTAGCCTGGAGGATGCCGCGCAGGGCTTCGAGGCGGTGCTGCGCATCGATCCGCAGGATGCGCGTGCGGCATACAACCTTGGCCTGGTTCGCTTGTCACAGGCCGAGCTCGCCCTGAACGCGGCGCGCAGCCACAGCGCCGCGGCACCTGCGGATATTCAGCAGGAGATTGCCCGCCTGTCCCGCGACCTGGCGCCCGTGTTCAGCCGGCCCGCAGCATCGGCGCCACAGGCGCAACTGCCTGCGGTCCCTGCGGCGGTGCAGCAGGGCTTTCGCACCCAGGACCCAGCGCGTGCTGCGGCGGGCGGCGCGCGTTCAGGCGCCTTTCTGGGCATGCCACCGTCGGAAGCGCGCGTGCAACTGCCCACTGCTTCTGTGACCCCGCCGCAGCAATGACGGCCGCGCCGTGTGCTTCGCCAGTCCACAACCGCCTCGGAGAACCTAGCCATGGCTATCGCTGCACGCAATACCCGCCGGCCGCAACGCCAGCGGCAGCGCCAGAGGGGAGCGTCGCTGACGGAGTTCGTGATCGTCGGCCCGCTGGCGATCCTGATCACCTTCCTCATCATCCAGGCGGGCATGCTCTACATGGCCAAGCTCACCCTGAACAACGCAACGTTCATGGCGGCGCGCCACGGCTCCATGGCGAATGGCAATGCGCAGTCGATCCGGTTGTCGCTGATCAAGGGGCTGGTGCCGTTCTATCAGAACGCCTTCGACACGAACGATGTGAGCCGCCTCACGGCCGCGGCGGCCAAGGCTGCTGTGGACACCTCGCTGGGGAATCTGAAGTTAGAGGTGCTCAGCCCGTCCGAGGAGGCCTTCCGGGTGTATGGCATCCGCAAGGGGGGAACGACCTACATCCCGAATGACAACTTGGAGTTCCGCACCTCAACGCCGATGGGGGGCGCCAGCATCTCGATCCGCGACGCCAACATCCTGCGCATCAAGGTCACCTATGCGTACGAGCTCAAGGTGCCGTTGATGCAGGCCATCGTGAAGCGCGTGATGTGTCCCGGCGTGGCGGACTCCGACGTGCGTGCCTGGAGCCGCCCCAGCCTGCTGCCGCTGGGCAATGTGTCGGACTGCATCTACTACCTGCGGGGGCGCGTGCCCATCGTGTCATTCGCTACGGTCCAGATGCAATCGCGGGCCGAGCGCAGCTAGCCGCGATATGCCTTCTTTACTTACTCCTTTGATATTGCCCATGGAACGCTTTCTGCTCCTACCTCTGGTTCTGTCATGTGCCGCCGTCTTTACCCTGTCGGGCTGTGGAGGGGGCGGCTCCATGGATGATGGCCAGACCCCGCTGTCGGTTTCTCCCGAGACTGTCACGCTGACCAGCTCCACCGATGTGTGTTTGCCAGCGGCGGGGCCTACGGTGTTTGCGCTGGGCGGAACGGCCCCTTACAGCCTGCGCAATCCGCTGCCGGATGCCATCGGCCTGAGCAGCGACACGATTGCCCGCTCGGGCGAAGGGGTAACGATCACGTTCAAGGGCGGGTGCATGCAGGCCATCCCCATTGTCATCATTGACAGTATCGGGAACACAGCCACCTTCAAGGTGGATTACGTCGCTGGCCGGTGATGATCGTGAAGGGCTCCGTGCTGCTAGCGCTGGCAGGGGGTGTGCTGGCCGCCTTGCAGCCCAGTGCTGCCGGTGCACAGCTTCGCTGTACTGAGCAGCGGGTGGAATACCTGGTGGGGGGTACGGGGGCTGCGGGTGCGCGCAGCCGGATATGCGCGCATGCCTCGGCAGCAGGCGGTGGTGGACTGCGCAAGGGAAGCGCCGTGGAACAGGTAGGCAATGCCGCTTCGCCAGGGCACACGCCCGTGATCGTGCAGCCCGATGATGATGGGCGCCGCGCGATCCTGAACCATGAACTGGACAAGGAGCGCGACGCCTTGCGGCGCCTGCAGACGCAGGAGGGGGCGGGCGGTGCGGATGCGCAGCTGGCGGTGAACCGCCACCAGAGCAACATCCGCGCCTTGGAGGCTGAACTGCAGCGCTTGCCTGCGTCCGTGCGCCGCCAGCCCTAACCGCAGTTACTCATCGACTGCGTCCGCGTTGGTTTCGTTAGGAAAATATACGAAATCGGGCTGGAACCCAATGCAGACAAGCGCAAGGTGCTATCAAAAAATCACTTCGGTGCAAGACGGATAGCGCCATCCAGACGAATCACTTCGCCATTGAGCATGTCGTTCTCGAAGATGTGGCGCACCAGCTTGGCGTAATCCTGCGGGGTGCCGAGGCGGCTGGGGAAGGGTACGCCGGCGGCCAGCGCGTCCTGTACCTCCTGGGGCATGCCGAACAGCATGGGGGTGCCGAAGATGCCGGGGGCAATGGTCATATTGCGGATGCCGTTGCGTGCCAGGTCGCGGGCGATGGGCAGTGTCATGCCCACAATTCCGCCCTTGGAAGCAGAGTACGCCGCCTGCCCGATCTGGCCGTCATAGGCCGCCACGCTGGCGGTGGAGATCATCACCCCGCGCTCGCCGGTGGCTTCGGGTTCGTTCTTGCACATGGCCTCTGCGGCCAGGCGGATCATGTTGAAGCTGCCGATCAGGTTCACCGTGATGGTCTTGCTGAACGAAGCCAGCGCGTGCGCGCCGTTCTTGCCAACGGTCTTTTCCGCAGGGGCGATGCCGGCGCAGTTCACCAGGCCCATGAGCTTGCCCATCGATACCGCTGCGGCCACCACGGCTTGGCCATCGGCCTCGCTGCTCACGTCGCAGCGCACGAAGCGCCCGCCGATCTCGCGCGCGACGGCTTCACCCTTGTCGGCCTGCATGTCGGCAATCACCACCAAGCCGCCCGCTGAAGCCAGCATGCGTGCCGTGCCTTCACCCAGGCCTGACGCGCCGCCGGTGACGATGAACACCTTGCCCTTGATTTCCATGGTCTGTCTCCAAAGTTACGTTAACGTAAACGTTAATTATCACCGAGCGGTCCGGCACTCCCTAGAAAAGCAACAGCCCGGCAGGGCCGGGCTGTGCGCAAGGGGCAGAGGGCTTACCGGAAACCGACGCGGTCCAGCATCTGCTGCACCTTGACGGTGTTGGCGCCGACCGCGCCAATGGGGATGGTTTCACTCTTGAACGGTTGGCCGCCCGTCATGGCCTTGAGGGCCGGGTTGCCCGGATCCACGCCTTTGGCGGCGGGCCATTCGTTGTTGCCGTTGGCAAAGTAGTTCTGAGCCTCAGGGCTGGCCAGGTATTCCAGGAACTTGATGGCGTTGACCTGGTTCTTGGTGTGGCGGGCCACTGCGCCGCCTGCGATGTTCATGTGCGTGCCCCACGATTGCTGGTTGGGGAACACCACCGCCACCTTGTCCACCACGGCCTTGTCTTCGGGCTTGTCCGAGCGCATCAGGCGGGCGAGGTAATAGCTGTTGGTCACGGCGATATCGCATTCGCCGGCTGCGACGGCCTTGATTTGATCGGTGTCGCCCCCCTTGGGCGCGCGGGCGAGGTTGTTCACGACGCCCTTGAGCCATGCTTCGGCTTTCTGTTCGCCCACGTGTTCCATCACGGCGCCGAACAGGCTCAGGTTGTAGGGGTGCGAGCCGGAACGGATGCAGACCTTGCCTTTGTTTTTGGGGTCACCCAACTCTTCGTAGGTGTCCACATCGTCCTTGTTGACCTTGGTCTTGTTGTAGACAACCACACGCGCCCGCGTGGACAGGCCAAACCAGGGAATGCCACCGTCGGCGACCGGTGTTGCGCGCAGGTTCGCGGGAATGGCATCCTCCAGCACCTTCGAGCGCACGGGCAGGAACAGGCCGTCGGCCTCGCCACGGTAGAGGCGGGCGGCGTCCACCAGCAGGATCACGTCGGCAGGGGACGCGGCTCCTTCTGCCTTGAGACGGGCCATGATCCCGGCATCATCAGAATCCACGCGATTGATCTTGATGCCCGTGGCCTTGGTAAAGCCGCTGTACAGCGCTTCATCGGTGGCGTAGTGGCGGGCGGAATACAGGTTGACCACCTGGTCCTGCGCACTTGCAGCGCCTGCAGCGGCCAGAACACATGCAACAACCAAGGATTTCATAGGCATGGACATGAGGCTCAAGTCTTTCTCGGCAATAAGGTGGTGGGATGATAAAGCAAACGAGAATCGTTATTAAGAATCCATCTTCGCGCCGGGAGAATTTCCGTCGTGCAGCCTCGGCAATGCGCAGGCGTTCGGTTTGAAACGAAAAAAATGCCCGCGGACGCGGGCATTTGCTTGTCGAGCAGCGGCTGGCTATTTCGCCCAACTGTCCTTCAGTCCGGTGATCTTGTTGAACACCGGGCGGCTAGTGCTGTGGTCCACCCGGTCGGCCACGAAGTAACCGAAGCGCTCGAACTGGAACTTATCGTCGGGCTGGGCGACAGCCAGTGATGGCTCCACATAGGCAGTCACCACCTTCAGGCTGTCGGGATTGAGCAGGGCCAGAAAGTCTTTGCCACCCGCGTCGGGTTGGGCGTCGGTGAACAGGCGGTCGTAGAGGCGCACCTCGGCCTGCACGCCGTCCTGCACCCCCACCCAGGTGATGGCGGCTTTTACCTTCACGCTATCGGCGCCGGGCGTGCCGCTCTTGGTGTCGGGCACCACGGTGGCGAGCACGCGGGTGACGTGGCCGCCCGCATCTTTCTCGCAGCCGGTGCATTCGATGACGTAGCCGCCCTTGAGGCGCACGGTGTTGCCCGGGAGCATTTGCCCGTCCGCCCCGAGCCGGGGAGGATAAAGACGCTTGTAGCCCTTGGGTGGCACTTCGGCGAAGTCTTCGCGCTCGATCCAGACCTCGCGGCCCAGGGTGAAGTGGCGCTCGGGAACAGCCTGGCCTTCGTGCGCGTGGGGCAGGGCGGGTAGGCTGCAGGCCTCGACGTGGCCGTCGCTGCCGAAGACTTCGGCCCAGTTGGTCAGCGTGAGCGGGAGCGGGTCGAGCACGGCCATGGCGCGGTGGGCCTTGGATTCCAGGTCCTCCCGCAGGCAGCCCTCCAGCGTGCCGTAGTCGATCCAGCTGTAGTCCTTGGTCACGCCAATGCGCTCGCAGAACATCTGGATGGAGGCCGGCGTATAGCCGCGCCGGCGCAGGCCCACGATGGTGGGCATGCGCGGATCGTCCCAGCCGCTCACGATGCCGCTGTCCACCAGGTGCTTGAGCTTGCGCTTGCTGGTGATGACGTAGGTGAGGTTCAGGCGCGCGAACTCATACTGGCGCGGCTGGGGGCGGGCGATCAGGCCGCCTTCCCCCAGGCGGTCCAACAGCCAGTCGTAGAAGGGGCGCTGGTCTTCGAACTCCAGCGTACAGATGCTGTGGGTGATGCACTCCAGCGCATCCTCGATCGGGTGCGCGAAGGTGTACATGGGGTAGATGCACCACTGGTTGCCGGTGTTGTGGTGCTCGGCGTGCTTGATGCGGTAGATGGCCGGGTCGCGCAGGTTGATGTTGGGGTGCCCCATGTCGATCCTGGCGCGCAGTACGGCGGCGCCGTCGGGGAGCTTGCCGTCACGCATCTCGCGAAAGCGCGCCAGGTTCTCCGCAGGGGTGCAGTTGCGATAGGGGCTGTCCACCCCGGGCTTGCCGAAGTCGCCGCGGTTGGCGCGCATCTCTTCGGGCGTTTGCTCGTCCACGTAGGCGTTGCCGGTCTCGATCAGGTACTCGGCCGCGCGGTACATGAAGCCAAAGTAATTGCTGGCGTAGTACAGGTTCTCGTGGCCGTCGGGGTCTTTCCAGTCGAAGCCCAGCCAGCGCACGGCATCGATGATGCTGTCGACGTACTCCTGATCTTCCTTCTCGGGGTTGGTGTCGTCAAAGCGCAGGTGGCAGACGCCGCCGTAGTCGCGCGCCAGGCCGAAATTCAGGCAGATGCTCTTGGCATGGCCCACGTGCAGGTAGCCGTTGGGTTCGGGCGGAAAGCGCGTGCGGATCTTGGCAGGGTCAACCGCTGCGGCGGCGTGGTGGGCTGCGTCGCCTGGGCTGCCCGCCCAGTGTTTTTGGGCATGCACACCGTGCGACAGGTCGGATTCGATGATCTGGCGCAGGAAGTTGCTGGGTTTTGCGGCTTCCGCAGAAGTGTCGTGATGGACGGGGGTGCTCATGCGGGGGATTTTAGGCGGCATAGATGCGTACTACCGGCGCGAGCGCTTGTTGAGCGGCCGCTGCGGTTACGCATGGAAACGGCGCGGGGTACGTTCGGAAACAACCTGAACATCTGTTCATGCCATCCTTTCACGGTGCTGGCGCGTTAGACGTCCAAACGCCTTGTGTTCAGGCGCCCGGGTGCCGCGGCACCCCTATATAGGAGATTTTCATGATCCAACATCGCTCTTGGTTTGCCGCCGCCGCCTCGGCCGGTGTGGCGCTGGCCCTGTTGGTGGGCACAGGCACCGCCCAGGCACGCAGCGACGTGTACTGGTCTGTCGGCGTGGGCGTGCCCGGCGCCGTCGTGGGGGTGGGCAACGCCGCTCCTGTGTATTACTCGCCTCCACCCGTGTATTACGCCCCGCCGCCCGTGGTGTACGCACCGCCCGTATACCGGGCTCCGCGCCCGGTCTATTACGCGCCACCCGTGGTCGTGGCACCGCCCGTGGGGTACTACCGCGGATACGGGCACGGGTACCGCCACGGCCATGGGCACCATCGCGGCCATCGCGATTGGCGCTGACACGGGCACGCCAGCCGGAGTGCTGGCCGCGATAATGCGCATTCGCGGGTCCGTTGCGGCGGGTAGAACCGCGCTAGCACTCCATGACGAAAACCGTTTACGTTCTCAACGGCCCCAATCTCAACCTGCTGGGCACGCGCGAGCCGCAGGTGTATGGCTCCCAGACTCTGGCGGATGTCGAGCAGCTCTGCACGGCCGCATGTGCACGCCACGGGTTGGCGCTGGTATTTCGCCAGAGCAACCATGAAGGCGCTCTGGTGGACTGGATCCACGAGGCCGGCCGGCTGCATGCGGCGGGCCAACTGGCCGGCGTCGTCCTCAATGCTGCCGCCTACACCCATACCAGCGTGGCACTCCTGGATGCCGTGAAGGGCACGGGAGTGCCCGTGGTAGAGCTGCACATCAGCAACGTGCATGCGCGCGAGAGCTTTCGCCACCACTCCTATCTGGCCGGCGCGGCCCGCGCGGTGATGTGCGGGTTTGGGGTGCAGGGCTACGCCCTTGCCATTGATGGGCTGGCCCAATGGTGAGGGAGCCATCGCTCGCCACGCTGCCCCTGCCTCCTGAAGTCACTGCGTTGCAGCAACGCGCACGGCGCGAGTCCACCCCCTGCGGTACCGGCGACATCGTCTGGCATGTCTGGGGGACATCCCAGGATGGTGCGCTGCCTCTGGTACTGCTGCATGGCGGCAGCGGCAGCTGGACGCATTGGGTGCGCAACATCCACGATCTGGAGGACAGTGGTCGCGAGGTCTGGGTCCCCGATCTGCCAGGATTCGGAGATTCGGCCGCACCACCCGTGGGGGGCGATGCGGACGCGCTGGTGGAGCCGCTGGCCGAAGGCCTGCGTACGCTGTTCGGGCCACGGCCGTGTGACCTGGTGGGATTTTCCTTTGGTGGATTGACGGCGGGCCTGCTGCTCGCAGCCCACCCCGAACTGGCCCGCCAGCTCGTATTGGTAGGAGCCCCGGCGATGGGGGTGGTGCCCCAACGGCAATTCGAGCTCAAGGCCTGGCGCCACCTGCCGCAGGAGGGGCAGATTGCGGCGCACCGCTACAACCTGGCGGCGCTGATGTTCCAGGACACTTCGCTCATCGACGGTTTGGGCGGCCTGGCGTTGAAAACGCACGTGGCCAATGTAGTGCGCGACCGCATGCCCCGCCGCCGCCTGGCGCACACCGATGCTCTGGCGCGCGCCCTGCCGCTGGTGCCTTGCCCCGTGCATGCGATCTATGGCCGCAGCGACGCTCTGTACAAAGAGTGGATTGGTGCATTGGAGGGCGCTTACGCGGCGGCGGCTCCGGACTTTCGCGGCATGGCGCTGATCGAGGAAGCCGGCCACTGGGTGCAGTTTGAGCGCCCGCAGCGCTTCCTGCAGGCGCTGGACGACGCCCTGCGCGCCGGGGCCGCCTGACGGACGGGCATGGCCTCCGGCAATCCTTCTTCCGGCGTGCGCGTGGACCCGGCCGAGGTTGAACTTACCGCCATGCGCGCCCAGGGGGCGGGCGGGCAGAACGTGAACAAGGTGTCCAGCGCCGTGCACCTGCGCTTCGACATCGCGGCCTCTTCATTGCCTGAAGATGTGAAACAGCGCCTGCTGGCCCTGCGCGACAGCCGCATCACCCAGCAGGGGGTATTGGTCATCAAGGCCCAGCAATACCGCACCCAGGAGGCCAACCGCCTGGATGCGTTGGCGCGCCTGCAGTCGCTGGTGGACAGCGTGGCGCGGCCGCCGCGCGTGCGACGTGCCACGCGGCCCACGCTGGGATCGCAGCAGCGGCGGCTGGAGTCCAAAAGCCGGCGCGGAGGTGTCAAGGTATTGCGCGGGCGGCCCCAGCTGGGGGAGTGACGCTGCTTTCACATCGCATTGGTGCGATGGATGGGACGCTGTGATGGAATCTATAGCACTTGGCATCAAGCATGTCGCTCCCACATGATTGCAACCTGGACTGAGGTTTTGCCATGAACACCCCCCATACCCCTTCTGTCACCTCTTCGACGACCGCTGCCGCGCTGCCCGTGCTGTTCGTCTCGCACGGCGCGCCGCTGTTTGCGCTGGAGCCCGGCAGTACCGGCCCGGCGCTCACCCGCTGGGGCGCTGAACTGAAGGCGCAGTACCCCCGCTTGCGCGGCGTGGTCATCATGTCGCCGCACTGGGTGGCGCGCGGCGCCACCGTCATGACCGGGGCGCAGCCCGAGACCTGGCACGACTTCGGCGGTTTTCCTCGTCCGCTCTATGCGCTCCAGTACCCGGCTGCCGGAGCATCCGCCCTGGCACAGGAGGTGTTGGCCCTGCTGGAGCAGGCTGGCATCGACGCGCGAGGCGACGCGGCGCGCCCCTTCGACCATGGCGCCTGGGTGCCGCTGATGCATCTGTTCCCGCAGGCCGACGTGCCCGTGGTGCAGGTCGCGCTGCCCGTGGGTGCCGGTCCGGCAGAGGTGTATACGATGGGTGCGGCGCTGCGCGGTCTGCGCGAGCAGGGCGTGCTGGTCGTGGGCTCCGGCAGCATGACGCACAACCTGACCGAGTTCTTTGGCGGCGCCGACCAGCCCGCGCCCTATGTGGTGGAATTCAGCCGCTGGATCGAGGCGCAGCTGGAGCAGGGCGACACCGCGGCCCTGCTGGACTACCGCACCCGTGCGCCGCATGCCCGACGTGCGCATCCCACGGAAGACCACTTCCTGCCCATCTTCTTTGCGCTGGGCGCTGCCGGCGAAGGCGCCGAGGCGCACTATCTGAGCCGCGAAGTCATGCATGGCATGCTGGCCATGGACGCCTTCGCGCTGCAGGCTGCCTGACACTTCCTCCATCACGACGTTGCCCATGCTCGACCTACCCCTTTCCTTCCTTCACCGCCCCGCGACGCCCGGCTCCGAGCCGTGGCTGCTGGTGCTCATGCACGGCGTGGGCAGCAACGAACAGGACCTGTTCGGCCTGGCCCCGTATGTACCCTCGCAATACCACGTACTGAGCCTGCGTGCACCGTACCGCATGGGGCCGACGGCCAATGCCTGGTTCGAATTCACCGTGGCAGCAGATGGCGCGCGCAGCATCAACGAGCCGCAGGAGGCCGCCAGCCGCGCGCTGGTGGCGCAGACCGTGGACGCCGCGGCGCGCCAGTTGGGCATTCCCGCCGCGCGCGTGGTGGCGGGCGGCTTCAGCCAGGGCGGCATCATGGCGCTGACCCTGCTGCTCACGCGGCCTGAACTGCTGCACGGCGCGATGGTCTGGCACAGCCGGCTGCTGCCGCAGGCGCTGCCCCATGCGGCGCAGCCGGCCGCGCTGGCGGGGCGCCAGCTCTGGGTGAGCCATGGCGTGCAGGACAACGTCATTCCGCTGGCCAGTGCCCAGGCCATACGCGACCATGTCCGGACGCTGCCGCTGGCGCTGAGCTACCGCGAGTACCCGGGCATGCACGAAATCCGCCCGGATGAACTGCGCGATTCCATGGCCTGGCTGCACGGCCTGGCCGCAGGCGCCGCCGGTTGACCCCGGTGGTAAGCCTCGTAACCTCTGGTGGTTTAACGTGGTTTTATATGAAACAGGGCTGTAGCATAGGCGGGTCAAGCGCTAATAGCTATCAATATTGAAGCGAAGGTGCCCCTTGCACGGTGCGAGGGGGCCTCGTGGAGAAAGGACCGCCATGCCTGTACGAGACCCCGCCGAATTCCATCCCCGGCAGGAGTCCTCGGTCTCTGTCTGGACCGTCATTGCCCTGGTGGCGATCGCCGCCGCGGGCGCCGCCTGGTGGTTCGGGTGGCGCCACACCCAGGCCCCCGAACCCGCGCCTGCGGCCCCCGCCGTCGAGGCCGCACCACCCGCCGCCGCGCCGCAGGTACCCGCGTCGGGCCCGCAGAACCCGGTGGAAGTGCTGGAACCCCCGGCCGACGCGCTGCCCGCGCTGGCCGATTCCGACGCCTACGTGGCCCGCGCGCTGGCGGAACTGCTGGGGCCGCAGTCGGCGGCGCTGCTGCAGCCCGAGGGGCTGGTGCGCCGCATGGTGGCGACCATCGACAACCTGGCACGCGCCCAGGCACCCTCGCGCATGTGGCCCGTGCAGCCCACGCCCGGCCGTTTCACGGTGGAAGGGGCGCAGGATGCGCCTGCGCAGGCCATCGCACCGGCCAACGCGGCGCGTTACCAAGCCTTCGTCACGCTGGCCGAAGCCGTGCCCGTGGACGCCGCGGTGAAGCTCTATGCCCGCATGTATCCGCTGTTCCAGGCGGCCTATGAAGAACTGGGCTTTCCCGGGCGCTACTTCAACGACCGCCTGGTGGCGGTACTCGACCACCTGCGCGCCGCGCCCGAGCCGGCGGGGCCCTTGCAGGTGCGGCTGGTGCCCGTGGTGGGCGAGGTGCCCTCCACCCGGCCCTGGGTGCGCTACGAATTCGTGGACCCCCAACTGCAGGCACTCTCCAGCGGTCAGAAGATGCTGGTGCGCATGGGCCCTGAGAATGCGCGCCGCCTGAAGGCCGTGCTGGCCGAGCTGCGCCGCCGCGTGGCCACTGGAGACATGGCGGCGGGCAACGTCGCGCGCATACCGGCGCAGGCGACGCCGCCTGCCAGCCGCTGACCACTACGGCGTGGGCAGAGGCAACGCCGTCTTGTAGCGCACCTGCTTGAGCGTGAAGCTGGTGCGGATCTTCTCGATGCCTGGGATGGGCGTGAGCTGCTCGAGAATGAAACGTTCCAGCGCCGCAATGTCGGGCAACGCCACGCGGATCAGGTAGTCGCTGTCGCCCGTCATCAGGTAGCACTCCATCACCTGATCATGCTCGGCGATGCGCTGTTCGAAGGCCGAGAGCGCCTCCTTGCTCTGGCTTTTCAGGCTGATGTTGATGAACACATTGAGCCCCAGCCCCAGCGCCGTGGCGTTGGCCAGCGCCACGTAACGGCTGATGACGCCAGCGGCCTCCAGTGCCTTGACCCGGGCCAGGCAGGGTGAGGGCGACAGGTGCACGCGCCGCGCCAGCTCCACATTGGACAGCGCGCCATCGGCCTGCAATTCGGCCAGGATGCGCAAATCGGTAGCGTCAAGCTTCATATGCTGAAAATCATTCCATGAGCGGCATATTGTGCCGATGAAGGGTGAAACATCGTGTGAATCGGCATCCTATTTCGGTATGCGGGGCCTACAGTGGCGCGATGAACGCCCCCACGCCCCTCGCAACACTGGCTACCCTCGCTGCCGCGGCCAGCCCCGATACCGACCCCCAGGAAACCGCCGAATGGCGCGACGCCCTGCAGGCCCTGGTGGCCACGGCAGGGCCTGAGCGCGCGCGCTTTCTGCTGGACGAGTTGAACCGGCTGGCCGGCCAACTGCGCGTGGACTGGCGCCCCGGCCTGAACACGCCCTACGTGAACACCGTGTCCGTGCAGGAGCAGGGGGTGTTCCCCGGCGACCTGGCGATCGAGGAGCGTCTGGCGTCCATCATGCGCTGGAACGCGCTGGCCATGGTGGTGCGCGCCAACCAGGCCTATGGTGAACTTGGCGGCCACATTGCCAGCTACGCCAGTGCGGCCGACCTGTTCGAGAGCGGCTTCAACCACTTCTTCCGCGCCCGCGAGGGTCTGGGCGAAGGCCAGCACCGGGGCGACCTGGTGTTCTTCCAGCCGCACAGCGCGCCCGGCGTGTACGCGCGCGCCTTCCTCGAAGGGCTTTTGAGCGAGCAGGACCTCATGCACTACCGCCAGGAGATCACCGCCCCGGCGCAGGGCGCGCGCGGCCTCAGCAGCTACCCGCACCCCTGGCTCATGCCCGATTTCTGGCAGTTCCCCACCGGCTCCATGGGCATCGGCCCCATCAGCAGCATCTACCACGCGCGCTTCATGCGCTACCTCACGCACCGCAACCTGCTGGATTGCTCCGCACGCAAGGTGTGGGGCGTGTTCGGCGACGGCGAGATGGACGAGCCCGAATCCATGAGCGCACTCACGCTCGCCGCGCGCGAGGGGCTTGACAACCTCGTCTGGGTCGTCAACTGCAACCTGCAGCGCCTGGACGGCCCAGTGCGCGGCAACGGCCGCATCATCGACGAGCTGGAGCGCCTGTTTGCCGGCGCGGGCTGGAACGTGGTCAAGCTCGTCTGGGGCAGCGACTGGGATGGCCTGTTCGCGCGCGACCTGACGGGCGCGCTGGTGCGCACGCTCGAAGGCACGGTGGACGGGCAGATGCAGACCTTCGCCGCCAAGGACGGGCGCTACAACCGCGACCACTTCTTTGGCCAGACCCCCGAACTGGCCGCGCTGGCGCAAGGCATGACCGACGAGCAGATCGACCGCTTGAAGCGCGGCGGGCATGACCTGGTGAAGATCCACGCGGCCTATGCTGCCGCCGCGCGCCACCGCGGCCAACCCACGGTGATCCTCGCGCACACCAAGAAGGGCTACGGCATGGGCCAGGCCGGCCAGGGCAAGATGACCACGCACAGCCAGAAGAAGCTCGACGACGCCGACCTCATCGAATTCCGCAACCGCTTCAACCTGCCTTTGAGCGACGCGCAGGCCACCGGACTGGCGTTCTACAAGCCGGGGGACGACAGCCCCGAGATGCAGTACCTGCGCCGCCAACGCCAGGCCCTGGGCGGCTACCTGCCCCGGCGCGAAACGGTGTGCGACGTGCTGCCCGTGCCGCCCCTCGCCAGCTATGCGCAGTTCGCGCTGGCGGCCGATGGCAAGGAGATGAGCACCACCATGGCCTTCGTGCGCATGCTCGGCACGCTGCTCAAGGACGCCACCTTGGGCCCGCGCATCGTCCCCATCGTGGCCGACGAGGCACGCACCTTCGGCATGGCCAACCTGTTCAAGCAGGTGGGCATCTACAGCAGCGTGGGCCAGCGTTATGCGCCCGAGGACATCGGCTCGGTGCTCTCGTACCGCGAGGCGCTCGATGGGCAAATTCTCGAGGAGGGCATCAGCGAGGCCGGTGCTATCGCCAGCTGGACGGCCGCCGCCACCAGCTACAGCGTGCACGGCCTGGCCATGCTGCCGTTCTACATCTACTACTCGATGTTCGGCTTTCAGCGCGTGGGCGACGCCATCTGGGCCGCCGCCGATCAGCGCGCGCGCGGCTTCCTGCTGGGCGCTACCTCGGGTCGTACCACGCTGGGCGGCGAGGGCCTGCAGCACCAGGACGGCTCCAGCCACCTCGTGGCCGCCACCATTCCCAACTGCAAGGCCTACGACCCGGCCTTCGCGGGCGAGTTGGCCGTGATCGTGGACGCCGGCATGCGCGAGATGGTCGCCGAGCAGCGCGACGTTTTCTATTACGTCACGCTCATGAACGAGAACTACGCCCAGCCGGACCTGCCGGCCGAGGCGCATGCAGGGGTGCTGAGCGGATGCTATGTATTTAATAGCTATCAGCGCTTGCTGGATGGGCGCGGTGGCTCAAATTCATCTCAAGAAAACGTGACCCTGCTGGGCTCCGGCGCCATCCTCACCGAGGTCATAAAGGCGGCGCAACGGCTGGCCGATGAGGGTATCGCGGCCACCGTGGTCAGCGTGACGAGCTGGAGCGAGCTGGCGCGCGACGGCATGGCCTGTGAGGCCGGGCGTGACAGGGGGGATGCAGGCGATGCCAAGCCCTGGCTTACGCAGGTACTGGAGGGAACGAGCGGCCCGGTCATTGCCGCCACGGACTATGTGCGGGCCGTGCCCGAATCGGTGCGCGCTTATGTGCCCGAGGGGCGCCGCTACCGCACGCTGGGCACGGATGGCTTTGGCCGCAGCGACACGCGGGCGGCGCTGCGTGCGTACTTTGGGGTCGATGCCGCCAGCATTGCGCAGGCGGCGCGGGCCGCGCTGACGGGCGGTTAAGGGGCGGTTGAGGGGCGGGAACGAAGCCGCCTCAGCCGGACAGGGGCCGGCCGAAGAACGCATCCAGCGCGGGCAGCAGGGTGGGGAATTCCTGCCCGAAACGTTCACGGTGCACGAAGTACGCCTCGCAGGCCACGGCGAAGAACTCCGCGGGCGCGGTGGCGCCGTACGCATCCAGCCACGGCCATGCGCCGCCGAAGCGCTCGGCGATGATGACCTGCTCGCGGAACTGCTCGTACGCGGGCTCCCAGGCGTCGCGCCAGGCCGCGTGCGCGGCGCGCGCGCCCCGCGTGCCCATGAATCCCGGAGGCAAAGGCGGGCAGCCGTCGGCCGGGCCGTTGCGCATGTCGATCTTGTGCACGAACTCGTGGATCACCACGCTGGTGGCGACCGGCTGCCCGTCCGATCCGCCCTGGCCAGCCCCGTCCACGGCGGGCCAGCTCAGCATGACGGGGCCGCGCTCCATGGCTTCGCCCAATAGCACCTCGTCGTAGTGGTGCACCACGCCGGCGGCATCCACGGCCTGGCGGCGCGCCACGGCCTCGGCCGGATGCACCACGATGCCCACGAAGTC
Organism: Diaphorobacter nitroreducens; assembly: GCA_003755025.1. Taxonomy (GTDB): domain Bacteria; phylum Pseudomonadota; class Gammaproteobacteria; order Burkholderiales; family Burkholderiaceae_C; genus Diaphorobacter; species Diaphorobacter nitroreducens. The sequence goes on from RJVL01000003.1 coordinate 105,901, forward strand.
GTCGTACCAGGCCAGCGCACGCTCGGGCGAGCCCCAGTGCAGCAGCGGCAGGCAGGCTTGGGCCGCAATCGAGACCGCCATGGCATCGGTCACCACCAGCCCATGGGCGCCGGTGAACTCCTTGCGGTCCAGGAACAGCGCACTCAGGGCGCGCAGCTTGCCTTGGTCATGCAGTGGCAGCGCCTGCAGGAATGGGTAGCGCCGCAGGGTCTGCAACCACAGTTGCGCGGAGATGTCGGGGAGGGGAGCCACGGTGGCGCGTATGCGCAGGGCCAGTTGGCGAAGGAAGTGCAGGGGTGCGCGGGTACGTGCCATGCCGCTACGTGGGGACGAGCGGCAGGCGCTGCAAGCCCTCGGCCGTCAGGCGCAGCACGCCGGCGCGCGGCGGGTGGGCGTCCAGGTCCCAGTCCGTGAGCACGTGGCGCGCCAGGCCGGGGGCCAGTACATGGTCTGCCGGCAGATGGGTGTGGCCGTGGATGAGCGCCTGGGCCCCCGCGGCGCGCAGCCACTCGATGGCGGCCGGGCTGTCCACATCGGCATAGACCGCGGCGCCGGCCTGCTTGCGCGCCTCGCTCTCGCTGCGGGCGCTGCGGCCCTGTGCGCGGCGCTCGTGCAGCGGGCGCGCCAGCAACTGGGCCTGCCATTGCGGGTTGCGTGCCAGGATGCGAAAGCGCTGGTATTCCACATCGTTCAGGCACAGCGCATCGCCATGCGACAGCAGCCAGCGTCGGCCAGCGAACGTGAGCACCGTGGGATCGTCCAGCACGGGTATACCGGTGTGGCGCGTGAAGCCCTCACCCACGAGGAAGTCGCGGTTGCCGTGCATGAAATACAGCGGCCTCGCGTGCGCGGCCTGGGCCAGCAGGGCGCAGCAGGCGCCTTCGAAGCTGCCCGGCTCGTCGATGGCGTCGTCGCCCACCCAGACCTCGAACAGATCGCCCAGCAGGAACACCGCGTCGGCGGGCGTGCTGTGCAGGTACTGCCGCAAGGCGCGCACCGTGGCGGGCTGGGCCGGCTCCAGGTGCAGGTCGGAGATGAAGTCCACCGTGCGCCACGCGGCTGGCGCGGCCAGCTCGTCCATCGGCGGCACGGATGGTGTCATCGCAGGGCTTACAGCGCCACAGCCTTGTCGATCACCACGGCGTCGAAGGGCACGTCGTCGTGGAAGCCCTTGCGCGTGGTGCGCACCTTCTTGATGGCGTCGACCACGTCCTCGCCCTTGACCACCTTGCCGAACACGGCGTAGCCCCAGCCCTGGGGTGTGGGGGAGGTGTGGTTCAGGAAGGCGTTATCCACCACGTTGATGAAGAACTGGGCCGTGGCGCTGTGCGGGTCGCCGGTGCGGGCCATGGCGATGGTGTACTTGTCGTTCTTCAGGCCGTTGGCAGCCTCGTTCTCGATGGGCGCATCGGTCGGCTTTTGCTTCATGTCGGCCGTGAAGCCGCCGCCCTGGGCCATGAAGTTCTTGATCACGCGGTGAAAGATCGTGCCGTCGTAGAAGCCCTTGTTCACGTAGTTCAGGAAGTTGGCGGTGGACTTTGGGGCGTTCACGGCGTCCAGTTCCAGCGTGATGACGCCTTGGGTGGCCGTTTCGGCAACGTTGATGGTGACGTGCAGTTCGACTTGCGGGTTGCTCATGGCGGGTGTCCTTTCAGGTTACTTGACCAGGGTTGCGGATTGGATGACCACGGGGGTCGTGGGCACGTTCTGGTGCATGCCGCGGTTGCCGGTGGCCACGGCCTTGATCTTGTCCACCACCTCGGTGCCGCTCACCACCTTGCCGAACACGGCGTAGCCGTGGCCGTCGGGTTGGGGCGCGTTGAGCATGGCGTTGTTCGCCACGTTGATGAAGAACTGGCTGGTCGCCGAATTGGGGTTGGCCGTGCGGGCCATGGCGATGGTGTACTTGTCGTTCTTCAGCCCGTTGGCGGCTTCCAGCGGGATCGGGGCCTTGGTGGGCTTTTGCTGCATATCGGCCGTGAAGCCGCCACCCTGGATCATGAAGCCATCGATCACGCGGTGAAAGACCGTGCCGTCATAGTGCTTGTCGGCCACGTAGGCCAGGAAGTTCTCCACCGTCTTGGGCGCCTTGGCCGGGTCCAGTTGCACCACGATGTCACCCAGGCTGGTGGCGAGCTTGACCTGGGGTGCTGCGGCACCGGCGGTCTGGGCATTTGCTACTGTAACAATAGCTGCTAGCGCACATCCAGCAAGCGTTTGAGTGATATTTCTTCTGGAAATCATGGTTGCTCCTTGATCGAAAGGGATAGGGGACCCGCGGCGCCCGGCTATGCGGGGCCGGGCAGGTGTGCAAGGCAGCGTGCCTTAGCGGCTGGCCGGGGTGGCGGCCTGGGCTGCTGCGGGCTTCGATTCGGTGGCGAACAGCTCGCGCAGCAGCTTGAGCTTGGGCGCCACCGAGGCGGCCGTGGCACGGTCCAGCTGTTGCGCGCGCAGATACGACTGGCTGGCCAGCTTGGCGTGGATGTCGCCCAGGTTCTCGTGGGCGGTGGCGTAGTCGGGCTTGGTGCGGATCGCCGTCTCCAGCGCTGCGCGGGCTTTTTCCAACTGGTTCTGGCTGGCGTAGAGCACGGCCAGGTTGTTGTAGGGCTCGGGCAGCTCGGGGTATTCCTCGGTCAGCTGCACGAAGGCATCGATGGCTTCGGCCTGCTTGCCGGAATCGGCCAGCGCCACGGCGCGCAGGAAGCGCAACTGCGGATCACGCGGGGTGGCGGCCAGGCGCTGGTCCAGCTTCACGATGGCTTCGGCGGGCTTGCCCAGCTGGAGCAGGCGGGAAATGTCGGCGTACTCGTCCGCCTGGGCCCATGAAGCTGCGAGCAGGGCCACAGTGGCGGCAAGCAGATGCAGGCAGCGGAGGGCGGGTCGGCGTGCAGGAGTCATGGAGGAGGGGCTGGAGAGACGGAGCAGCGCGGTCGGGCCGCGGTGCGGGCTTATACTGCGGCCGATTGTAGCGGAGGGGTTTTGTCATGCCGGTACGCTGTTGCCGCTCCTAATGGCGGGCCCGCCGCCCTTGCGGCAGACCGCCTGCACGCCCCGCGGCACCGCCCATCGCGCGCACCCGCCCTGAGTCGCGCGCCGCACCGGGCGCGCACCGCACCCATCCGCCCCCACCGATTCCCTGGACCCGTCATCCATGAGCTTGCGTATCTACAACACGCTGTCGCGTGCATTGGAGGAGTTTTCCCCGCTCGAACCCGGCCATGTGCGCATGTACGTGTGCGGCATGACCGTGTACGACCTGTGCCACCTGGGCCATGCGCGCTCCATGATCGCCTTCGACGTGGTGCAGCGCTGGCTGCGCGCATCCGGCCTGGCGGTGACCTACGTGCGCAACATCACCGACATCGACGACAAGATCATCAAGCGCGCGGTGGAGAACGGCGAGACCATTCGCAGCCTGACCGACCGCATGATCGACGCGCTGCACCAGGACGCCGACGCGCTGGGCATCGAGCGTCCCACGCACGAGCCCCGCGCCACCGCCTATGTGCCGCAGATGCTGGACATGATCGGCACGCTGCAGGGCAAGGGCCTGGCCTACCAGGCGGGCAACGGCGACGTGAACTATGCGGTGCGCAAGTTCCCCGGCTACGGCAAGCTGTCGGGCAAGTCGCTGGACGAGCTGAATGCCGGCGAGCGTGTGGCCGTGCAGGACGGCAAGCACGACCCGCTGGACTTCGTGCTGTGGAAGTCCGCCAAGCCCGAGGAGCCGGCCGATGTGAAGTGGCGCAGCCCCTTCGGCGAGGGGCGCCCGGGCTGGCATATCGAATGCTCCGCCATGGGCTGCGCGCTGCTGGGCGAGAGCTTCGACATCCACGGTGGTGGCGCCGATCTGCAGTTTCCGCACCACGAGAACGAGATCGCCCAGAGTGAGGGCGCCACGGGCAAACCGTTCGCGCGGCTGTGGATGCACAACGGCTTCATCAACGTGGACAACGAGAAGATGTCCAAGAGTCTGGGCAACTTCTTCACCATCCGCGATGTGCTCAAGGAATACGACGCGGAGACCGTGCGCTTCTTCGTGGTCCGCAGCCACTACCGCAGCCCGCTGAACTACAGCAACGTGCACCTGGACGATGCGCGTGCCGCGCTCAAACGCCTGTACACCGCGCTGAGCCTGGTGGCACCGGCCCCGGTCGAGGTGGACTGGGCCGAAGGCTACGCCGCCCGCTTCAAGGCGGCCATGGACGAGGACTTCGGCACCCCCGAAGCGGTGGCCGTGCTGTTCGACCTGGCCGGTGAGGTGAACCGCAGCAAGTCGCCCGCCGCGGCGGGCTTGCTGAAGGCGCTGGGCGGCCACCTGGGGCTGCTGCAGGCGGACCCGCAGGACTTTCTGAAAGCAGGCGCCGGGCTGGACGAGGCGGCCATCCAGGCGCAGATCGCCGCGCGCGCCGCCGCCAAGGCAGCCAAGAACTTCGCCGAGGCCGACCGCATCCGCAATGATCTGCTGGCGCAGGGTATCGTGCTCAAGGACTCCGCCACGGGCACGACCTGGGAGGCGGCTCAGTAAATGGGTTTCGATTCAAATTGGCATGTAGGGCTTGTGGGGTAAGCGGTGGCAGCTACTAAAAAAATAGCGGATGCACCTCCGTCCCTCACGCCCCCCAGCTATTGGGAAGAGGCCTGCCGACATCTGACGAAGAAGGACCGCGTGATGCGTCGCCTGATTCCCCAGGTGGGCAACGTGGCCCTGACCCAGCGCGGCGACGCCTTCACCACGCTGGCGCGCTCCATCGTGGGCCAGCAGGTGTCGGTGGCATCGGCGCAGCGCGTGTGGGACCAGTTCGCCGCGCTGTCGCGCAGCATGACGCCGCGCAGCGTGCTCAAGCTCAAGGTGGACGACATGCGTGCGGCCGGCCTGTCGGCACGCAAGGTGGAGTACCTGGTGGACCTGGCGCTGCACTTCGACAGCGGCCGGCTGCACGTGAAGCAGTGGGACGAGATGGACGACCAGGCCATCGTTGCCGAGCTGGTGGCGATCCGCGGCATCAGCCGCTGGACGGCGGATATGTTCCTCATCTTCCATCTGGCGCGGCCGAACGTGCTGCCGCTGGACGATGCCACGCTGATCCAGGGCATCAGCCAGCATTATTTTTCGGGCGACCCGGTCAGCCGCAGCGATGCGCGCGAAGTGGCTGATGCGTGGAAACCCTGGTGCAGCGTGGCGAGTTGGTATATTTGGCGGTCGCTCGCCCCCCTGCCGGTGGACTACTGAACAACGCAGGGCGGCCGGTACCGGGCACCGCCCCGAGGAGAAAACAAGTTGGCGAAAAAGACCTTTCTGGACTTCGAGCAGCCCATTGGCGAGCTGGAATCCAAAATCGAAGAACTGCGCTATGTGCAGAACGAGAGCGCGGTGGACATCTCCGAGGAGATTGACCAGCTCAGCAAGAAGAGCCTGCAGCTCACCAAGGACATCTACAGTGACCTGACCCCCTGGCAGATCACGAAGATCGCGCGCCATCCGGAGCGCCCGTACACCATGGACTACGTGCGCGAGATCTTCACGGATTTCGTGGAAATGCACGGCGACCGGCACTTCGCGGACGACCAGTCCATCGTGGGGGGCCTCGCGCGCTTCAACGGTCACGCCTGCATGGTGCTGGGCCACCAGAAGGGCCGCGACACCAAGGAGCGCACCGCGCGCAACTTCGGCATGAGCCGGCCCGAGGGCTACCGCAAGGCCCTTCGCCTGATGAAGACGGCCGAGAAGTTCAAGCTGCCCGTGTTCACTTTCGTCGATACGCCTGGTGCGTACCCCGGCATCGACGCCGAGGAGCGCGGCCAGTCCGAAGCCATCGGCCGCAACATCTACGAGATGGCCCAGCTGGAAGTGCCGATCATCACCACGGTGATCGGCGAAGGCGGATCCGGCGGTGCCCTCGCCATCAGCGTGGCCGACCAGGTCATCATGCTGCAGTACTCGATCTACTCCGTGATCAGCCCCGAGGGCTGCGCCTCCATCCTCTGGAAGACCAGCGACCGCGCGCAGGATGCCGCCGAGGCCATGGGCATCACGGCGCACCGCCTGAAGGCCCTGGGTCTGGTGGACAAGATCGTGAACGAGCCCGTGGGGGGCGCGCACCGCGACCACAAGCAGATGGCCGCTTTCCTCAAGCGTGCCCTGGGCGACGCCTACCGCCAGCTGTCGGACCTCAAGCCCAAGGAACTGCAGGACCGCCGCTACGAGCGCCTGCAGAGCTACGGCCGTTTCACGGACACCAAGGCGGACAGCCGCTAAGGCGTGAGGCGAACGCGCTCAGCGTCGCGCCGATCCTTGAAAAAAGGTGGGGGAATCCCCGCCTTTTTTTGTCACTTACTTGTATCAAAACGTATTATCTTTCCTCGTGCGGACGCGCATCGCCGCAGGAAGAAGGGTTACGTATGTCTCTGTGGAAGTCTCTCAAGGGCCAGATTCTGCTGGTATCGCTGGCCTGCCTGGTGGTGGCGTTGGTCGCGCTCTCGGCGGCGAATCTGTGGACCGCCCGCTCGCACGCTTATGCGTCGCTGGCGTCCGAAACGCAGCTGCTCGCGCACAGCCATGTGGAAACGCTGCGCGCCTGGGCCAACGCCAAGGCGGCCATCGTGGAAGCCGCAGGCGCGGCGCTGGATGACGAGCAGCCTCCCAAGGCGCTGCTGATGCTGTCCAAGGCGGGGGACTTCCTGGTCAGCTACTTTGGCTACGCCGACAAGCGGACGGCGTTTTCATCGCCCCAGAACCTGCCGCCCGATTACGACCCCACCACGCGGCCCTGGTACCAGCAAGCCGCCCAGGCCAGCGGGAGCGTTCTCACCGCCCCGTATGCGGACGCGGGCGGCAACGGCCTGGTGGTGACTTTCGCGCGCGCCGCCCGCGAAGGGGGCCGCGTCAAGGCCGTGATGGCCGGCGACGTTTCGCTGGCTGCGGTGATTGCCAACGTCACCTCCATCAAGCCCACGCCGTCCAGCTACGCCTTTCTCGTCGGAGGCGACGGCGCCATCATCGCCCACCCCGACGCCAAGCTGGCGCTGAAGCCGGCGACCGACATCGCCCCCGCGCTGTCGGCGCAGGGCCTGGCCGGCATTGCGCAAAGCGGCGCGCTGCAGGCCATGGAACTGCAGGGCCGGCCCATGCTGCTGCATGTCTCCAAGGTTCCGGACACCCCTTGGATGCTGGTGATTGCCCAGGACCGTGACGAGGCGCTGGCCGCCATCTCCAGCATGCTGCGCGTTTCGCTGGTGGCCGGCATTGCGGTACTGGTGATCGCCACCCTGCTGCTGGCCGGCGTATTGGCACGGCGCCTGCGCCAACTCACCCAGGTGCGCGACGCCATGCACCAGATTGGCGAGGGCGACGGCGACCTGTCGCGCCGCATCGACGCGCAGGGCGAGAACGAACTCGCGCAGATCGCGGGCAGTTTCAACAACTTTGCCACCAAGCTCTCGGGTGTGCTGGCGCAGATCCGGGATGCGAGCCAGTCGGTGCGTCTGGCGTCGGAAGAGATCGCCACGGGCAACCAGGACCTGTCCAGCCGTACCGAGCTGACGGCCTCCAGCCTGCAGCAGACAGCCGCCTCGATGCAGCAGCTCACCGAGACGGTGCGCCACAACGCCGACGCGGCCCGCCAGGCCAACCAACTGGTGGCGCAGGCGGCGGGGGTGGCCCAGCACGGCGGCACCGTGGTGGGCAACGTGGTCAGCACCATGGAGCAGATCAATGCGGCGTCGCGCAAGATCAACGACATCATTGGTGTGATCGATGGCATTGCCTTCCAGACCAACATCCTCGCGCTGAATGCGGCCGTCGAGGCAGCGCGCGCGGGCGAGCAGGGCCGGGGCTTCGCCGTGGTGGCGGGCGAGGTGCGCAACCTGGCGCAGCGCAGCGCCGAGGCCGCGCGCGAGATCAAAGCGCTGATCGGCTCGTCGGTGGCGCAGGTGGAAGAGGGCTCGCGGCTGGTCAACGATGCGGGCACCACCATGGCGGACATCGTGCAGTCGGTGCAGCGCGTCACGGACATCATGGCCGAGATCACCGCCTCCACGAACGAGCAAAGCACCAGCATTGGCGAGGTAGGCCAAGCCGTGGCGCAGTTGGATCAGATGACCCAGCAGAACGCGGCACTGGTGGAAGAAAGCGCCGCAGCGGCGGCCAGCCTCAAAGACCAGTCTGTGCGCCTGTCCGACGTGGTGGGTACCTTCCGGCTGCACGACGAGGCCGCAAGCGCCGGTCGGGCGGCGCCGCTGGCACTGCAGCGCTAGCGTGGCGGGGGGCGCTGGCGCGCGCCGATAATCGGGCCGTCATGCCTGCCCATACGCCACCGCGCCCGCACTGCCGCCGCAGGAGGGACGCTTGACCCAGTCGTTCGACGCCGCAGTCGCGGCCTTCCGGCCCCGTCTGCCCCTGGCCGTGGCCCTCAGCGGCGGCGCAGATTCGACGGCACTGCTGTTGGCCTGCGCAGCGCGCTGGCCGGGGCAGGTGGTGGCTTTCCACGTGCACCATGGGCTGCAGGCGGCGGCCGACGGGTTTGAGCAGCATTGCGTGGCCTTGTGTGAGCGGCTGGGCATACCGCTGTGGGTGCGCCGCGTGGATGCGCGCCACGCCGCCGGACAAAGCCCTGAAGACGCGGCGCGCCAGGCGCGTTACAAGGCTTTTGAGGCGTTGTCGCTTGACTGTCAATCGCTAGTAGCTATAAAAACAATAGCGTTGGCGCAGCATGCGGATGACCAGGTCGAGACATTGCTGCTCGCCCTATCGCGGGGCGCGGGCGTAGCCGGGCTTGCCGCCATGCCGGCGCAGTGGCAGCGCGCGGGCATGGACTGGTGCAGGCCGCTGCTGCGCGTGGCAGGCGCCGACGTGCGCGCCTGGCTGGTCGCGCGTGGCGAACGCTGGGTGGAAGACCCGACCAACGCCGACGAGCGCTTCACGCGCAACCGCATCCGCCGCCAGCTGCTGCCGGCGCTGCAGCAGGCGTTCCCGCAGTTTCGTGACACCTTTGCGCGCAGTTGCGAACACGCGGCGCAGGCCAGCGAGCTGCTGCAGGAACTGGCCGCCGCCGATGCAGCGGCCATCGGCCAGCCGCCCCGCATCGCGGCGCTGCGTGCGTTGGGAAGGGCGCGCCAGGCGAACGTGCTGCGCCACTGGCTGCGTGTGCACCACGCCACCACGCCTACGGCCGCACAGCTGAACGAATTGCTGGACCAGTTGGCCGCATGTGCCACGCGCGGGCACCGCATTCACCTGAAGGTGGGCGAGGGCTATGTGGTCCGCGAGGCGGAGGTGCTCGGTTGGTACAATCAACAGGTTTTGGTCCCCATTTCCGCACGGGACGGCGGCGCGCCAGAACAGCTTTTGCAATAGCGCCGCGCATCTGCGTCCCTGCCATTCCAGAAATTCCATGGCACTGATCGTTCATAAATACGGCGGCACCTCGATGGGCTCCACCGAGCGCATCCGCAATGTCGCCAAGCGCGTGGCCAAGTGGGCGCGGGCCGGCCACCAGATGGTGGTGGTACCCAGCGCCATGAGTGGCGAGACCAACCGCCTGCTGGGCCTGGCCAAGGAGCTCACGCCCTCGCGCATTACCTCCGCCTACCACCGCGAGCTCGACATGCTGGCCGCCACGGGTGAGCAAGCCTCGTCGGCCCTGCTGGCCATCGCGCTGCAGGCCGAAGGCATGGAGTCGGTGAGCTACGCCGGCTGGCAGGTGCCCGTGCGCACCGACAATAGCTATACCAAGGCGCGTATCGAGTCCATCGACGACAAGCGCGTGCGCGCCGACCTGGACGCGGGCAAGGTTGTTATCGTCACGGGCTTCCAGGGCATCGACGAGGGCGGCAACATCACCACGCTGGGCCGCGGCGGCTCCGACACCTCGGCCGTCGCCATCGCCGCCGCGATGAAGGCGCACGAATGCCTGATCTACACCGACGTGGATGGCGTGTACACCACCGACCCGCGCGTGGTGCCCGAGGCGCGGCGCCTGACGACGCTGAGCTTCGAGGAAATGCTGGAGATGGCCAGCCTGGGCAGCAAGGTGCTGCAGATCCGTTCGGTGGAATTTGCCGGCAAGTACAAGGTGCCGCTGCGCGTGCTCTCCAGCTTCACGTCCTGGGACATCGACATCAACGAGGAAGCCAAGTCCGGCACCCTGATCACCTTTGAGGAAGACGAACAAATGGAAAAAGCCGTCGTATCCGGCATCGCTTTCACCCGCGACGAAGCCAAGATCTCCGTGATCGGCGTGCCCGACACCCCCGGTATCGCCTACCAGATCCTGGGCGCGGTGGCCGACGCCAACATCGATGTGGATGTCATCATCCAGAACATGGGCAAGGAAGGGAAGACCGACTTCAGCTTCACGGTGAATCGGAATGACTACCAACGCACCATCGATCTGTTGAAAGACAAGGTGCTGCCCCAACTGGGCGCCGAGGAAATCGTGGGCGATGCCAAGATCGCCAAGGTCAGCATCGTTGGCATCGGCATGCGCAGCCATGTGGGCGTGGCCAGCAAGATGTTCCGCGCGCTGAGCGAAGAGGGCATCAACATCAAGATGATCTCCACGTCGGAAATCAAGACCTCCGTGGTGATCGACGAGAAGTACGTGGAACTGGCCGTGCGTACGCTGCACAAGGCGTTCGAGCTGGACCAGGCTGCCGCCTGAAGTTTCGCCGAAATGGCCTTGAAATGAGGCTACAATAGCGGGATTGGAAACGTGACCGAGTGGCCGAAGGTGCTCCCCTGCTAAGGGAGTATGGGGTGTAGAGCCTCATCGAGGGTTCGAATCCCTCCGTTTCCGCCAATGGGCCTTATAAATCAATAACTTACGAGAGTTTTTGAAATCTGTCCCACATAAAAGCCCACAAAAAACAAAGCCACCATGCACTAGCTCGGTGGCTTTTGTCTTTCTAGCTGGCGTAGTTTAGGCAATCGCCTTGCACATCAACACCAATTCCCGGTGCCCTGAACGCACGTCGATCACGCTCACGATGTTGTAGGTCTTGCCATCGTGGATCACGCGATCCTGCGCCGTCATCCAAGGGCGAAAGCGCATCCTTATCCGCGTCGTCACCTCAGACTGCAACGCCTGCGCCGCGATGTACTCCCGGCCTACCAGCGGCTCTACAGCGGCCCAGCAGGTGAACAGGGGGGCCCAGCTCTCGATAGGGGTTCCCCAGTCGTCCACTGTGCTGGTGAACCGCTCCACCGTCACGCGCTGGTCTAGCTTGCCCGCGTTCATGCGTACACCCGGTACGGTGCCAGCAGGCGTTCAAACGTCGGGTTCTTGGACAGCGGGCGCTCCACCAGGGCTTCCCTGTTGGCGTACAGGTCGCCCACCAGCAGCATGGCGGCGGCCTTCACCGGAGCGGGTGCGGTGGCGTCCAATGGCTCGGTGGCGTTGATGTAGTCGCCTACCGATGCCGTGGCGGCGTCGATCATGGATTGCAGCAGCGTATCTTCGTCGCCGTGGTCGATGCGGCAGTGCAGTTTCACTTCGGGCAGGGTCAGCATTTGAATCTTTCAAATGGTTTGAAAAAGGGGTGCCAGCGCCGTGGGCGAAAGGTCAGGGCCATGGTCGCATCGGGGAATCACTCACCTTTGCGCCCATGCCGTGCGCTCCCACTCGCTGGCTGTCGGGGTTTTTGCAATGCGCGGCACTCACCGACTAATCCGCGTCCGGGCCTTCCACTCGCGTGGCCCCCCCGGCAAGGGTTAAACAAACGTGAACTCTGTGAAGCCCACCGACTGGCCCTCTGTGGCCCTCGATGCCACGCCCATACTCATGGCCAGGGCCTGCAATCCGTCAATGCGGCCCGTGCTGCGCGATTTTTCTAACTTTCTATTGCCCGCTGGGTCTTTCACGATCACGGCGTTGGCGGCGCACATGGTCAGCACTGGGTGGCCACCGTGGGCAACCCGCCCATTCAGTAGCTCGGCTTCCAGCGCGTCGAGCGCAGGGGCCATTGATGCAAAGCCCTGGCCATGCTCCACCAGCGGCAGTTCTGCCCCCAGGCGGTCTAGCTCGCGTTGCAGTTCGGCAACTCGCCACCTATCGAAAGCGATCCCACGCACATCAAGGCCGTCGAGGATTTCCAGCATGTCGGCTGCTACGTGCGAGTAGTCCACGGTGGCCCCTGGCGTCGTCCGCAAAAAGCCCTGGCGGTGCCATACGTCATAGGGCGCACGGTCGCGGCGGGCGCGTTCCTCCAGGCCCTGCTCTGGCGTCCAGAAGTGGCTCTGCACCTGCCACACGCCATCCACTTGGCCGACGACGACAAGGGCGCTTAAATCCACACGCGCAGACAGATCAAGACCGCACCACACCGGGCCATCAAACGGCAGCACCGGGCCTGCGCAGGACTTCCACACCGATGGGCTGATGAATGGGCTTACCGTGGAAATTCGTTGGTTTAAAAGGAGGTTCCTTGCTGTCGCCTCCATGCTCGGCATGCGCTGGGCCTGCGTCATCTGTTCGCGCAGGTCGTCCAGGCTGCGGAACAGGCCCAGGGCGGGGTTTGCCGCCTTCCATGCCGCCTCGTCCATGAGGTCGCAGCCTTCGGGCGCGGCGTATAGGTGGCACACGATGCGCGGGTCTGCGCTGCGCTGGGCGTCGTCGATCCATGTGGAAAACAGGTCTGCGTCCCCGCTCGCTTGTGTACTGATGGCGATCAGTAGCGGTGCTTCATGTGCCCCCTGGCTGGTGGTGATAGCGTCGATGAAGTCGCTTTGCGGGCCACGCACCTGGCCCACCTCGTCCAAGATGGCCAGCACTGGAGACAGGCCGTGCGCCGTCTTGCCGTCAGCAGCAAGGGCGCGGAACTCCACGTTCAGCGGCAGGCCGATCAACCGTTTACCCGATGGAATGATCCGCACCAGGCTAGACAGCTTGGGCGACTGTTGCACCATCTTGCTGGCCAGATTGAACACCAGGGCGCTTTGCTCACGGCTCATGGCACCCGACACGATTTGGCTGTTTTGCTTCGCCTCCGGCCCCACCAGGTGCGCCAGCAGCAGGCCAGCGATAAGCCCGCTCTTGCCGTTCTTTCTGGCGCATCCCAAGATGGCGCGGCGCGTGCCTGCGGGGTTGTCGTACACGTCGCGCAGGAACTGCTTTTGGAACTCTGCCAGCACCAGCGGCTGGCCTACGTGGGCGCCCTCGGGCGTCACGCAGTAGCGCTCGATGAACTCGATGATGCGGGCGGCTCTGCTCATTCGGATTTCAAATCTGATTAGACAGCGCGCAGCCGTGGTATTAGGTCGTCGCCATCGTCCTGGCGTGCCTTGCGCTCCAGCTCGGCACCCTTGGCAATGTCCGCCGACCGTCCGACCGTGGCCACCGTGTTGACCGCGATAGCGCGGGTCAGTGCCAGGGCAAGGCGGGTAAGCTTGATGTGGTCGTCTGAGCCTACGGGCGCGGCCTCCAAGGCGCATTGCACGCGGGCAAGGTTCGCAGCCGATGCCAGATCAACCGGGTTCCATGTGTCCCTTGGCCTGGCCTGCACGATGGCATCCCAAAACGGGCGGGCCTCGGGTGGCACCAGCACATGGGCGGGCGGCTCCAAGGGCGGCAGGGCTGCGGCTTGGGTGGCGGCGATGGCTGCGGCGGCGCTGTCGGAGCGTTTGCGCTTGGGGGTCAGCTTCATGGTTGCCTATTTTTTAAGCAGTGAGCATTAAAAGAAGGGGAACCGGTCGGTGTTGCGTCCTCGGTTGCTGGTGATTTCTGAGAGTCGCCTACAACGTCCCCAGCAAGGCCCTTAGCAGCCTCTACAGTCGATTGATTCCAATGGTGCGCAGGGTTGATAGGGTTGCCGCTCTCATCGCAACCCATGCGCGCCGGTCTGCCATACAGGTCGGCCATCGTCTTGATGCTGTGACAGGGCTTGCACAGTGCCTGTAGCGCGTCCCGGCTGTTATCGGCAGCTCCCCGCATGTGATCCACTTCGGTGGCTGGCACCGTCAACCCTTGGGCGGCGCAGTGCCTGCAAAGTGGTTCTTCAGCCAGCACCTGTTTTCTGAGCTTGCGCCATGCTGCGGAGTTGAGCGGCAGCACCCGCCCGTTGCTGTCCTTTGTCCAACGCATTGGCGGCTTCACCAGGTAGCCATTGACGCGGCGCGGCTCGGCCTCGGGCAGTGGGTTGCCGTTGCTGTCCAGGCCCTTGGGCGGCTGTTGCCTGGCGTCACGAAAGAACGTGGGCGAACGTGTCACGCCATGGCCTCCTGTTGCTTGCTCGGGTACGGCAGCGGCGCCGGGGTGGGTACTGAGTGCCCACCCTCTTTTTCGTCGTCCAGGCCCTCGATGGCGGGCAGGTTCTCCAGCTTGCGGGCTTCGCTCTTGAGCATCCATCCGTCGCTGATGCCGGAGCTGTAGAACGCTGCCCGCTCGGTGCTGGCACCGCGCAGCAACCCTTCCAGGCTGAACTCTGCGTACATGGTGCGGGCTGCGGCTGGCGTCAGCAGTTGGCGGTTGATAGCGCCTTCAATGGCCGATAAGTGCCTGCCCAAAGTGTGCTTGGCAAAGAACATATCCATGGCCACGCTGTTGGAATATGTCGAGTGAGACAGATCACCGATCAGGACGGGCGGCACCTTGAATATGCGGGCCACTTCTTCCACGCTGAACCGGCGTGAAGCAACCCACTCGCTATCGGCAAGGGACAAGCTGATGGGCACGAACGAGGAACCCTCTTCCATGATCGGCACCTTGCCCGCATTGCTTCCACCGGCATACTGGCTTTGCCAGCTTTGCGCGATGGCTTGGCGTTGCTCAGGCTTCAAACGTCCGGGCATGGTGATGATGCCGCTGGCCTTGGTGCCGTTGTCGAAGGTGCTTTGCCCATGTTGCGCTTCAGCTTGTGCGAGCTGGATCACGGCGCGGGCGGCGGCGATAGGACTGACGCCCACCAATGGATCATTGCCAGCACGGTGGCGAAGGTGGAACACCTCGGCAGGCAATAGGCGCTCCCTCACGCCGTCCCTGTTGGTGTACTCATACCCGGCGATGGTTTCGCCCTTGCGCATGATGGTCACGCGATCCGTCACCATGGGGTCAAGGCTGCGCACCTGGCCATCAAAGCCTCGGGTAACTTTGGCGTAGGCGTTGCCCGTCAGCAGCATGGATGAAACCATCCACTCCCAGAACTCGGTGGCCGATTGCTGGCCATTTGGTGCACGGTGAAGAACGGTATGCAATGGATGCTCGGTGGCGGCTTTGCGGTCGTCGCCGTCCTGCCGATACAGCTTCAAGGGCAAAGAACCGATAGCCTCGGCAATCAAGGCCACGGCGGCATAACAGGCTCCAACACCTTGGGCGCTTTCAGGCGTCACGGCGGTGGCAGACAGCGGCACAGGCCAGCCGTTGACGCCGATGGTGCTGCGCTTTTCCAGGCCGATGGCCGACAAGATGCGGTTCAGCATTTGACTGTCTCCATCCATGCGCGGTTGCAGTCCCAGAAAGAGCGCTCAGGCGGGCGGCTGCGCAGGTTGATTTCGGTGCTCTGGTACGCTGGCCAGGACTGCACCACGCTGATTTCGTGTAGCTCTACCTGGCGTAGCTCGCGGGTGTTCCCGTCCCAGGCTTCATCAATGGCGACAAAGCCAAACGACATGCCGCCCAGGTCGCCACGCTCGGCAAGGGCGATCACATCGCGGGCGGCGGCGGTGTCGGGCAAGCTCAATTCAAAGCGCAGGCCCTTTGCATCCTCGGACAGTTTCAAAGAGCCTGAGCGGGTACGCCCCAGCAGAACATCAGCGCGATGGTCTAGCAGGGCCAGAACGTCCCTCCCACTTGCCAGCGACTTGGTGAATGCACCGGGCGCGATGCGCTCGGTAAATCCGCCGATGGCCGTTGGGTCGTTGTAGCTTGCGGCGTACCCGCTCAGAGTGCGGCCGCTGGCAGTAACACCAGCGACAGCACCCCGGCGCTCAATGTCCGGGGTGCTCATGGACTTACAAGGCCACGTCAGAAGCCACAACAAAGCTCTCGGGATGCCGCACAGCCACATCAACCGTCGCCATCGCACGCACCAGCACATTGCCCTTGCTGTAGGCGGTTTCGCTGTACGGGTTCACCAACAGATCAATCTCGCTCCAAATTCCCAGCAGGGCCTGGCTCCAATCGCCCGCGATCAGGTGGCCAGTGTTGGGAGTGCCGGTCTTTTCGGGAACTTGGTTGCTGAAAAACGCGGGCAAGTCGGCAACCCGCCCGTTTTCCATCAAGTAGCCCGCAATGCCTGCGGCCTTCAAGGTGCCTTGCAGCTTGGCTTTCACCTTCATGGATGCCACGATGTTGGCGGCGCTGGTGTTGCTGATATCCAGCTTTTGCAGCATGGCCAGAATGTTCTGCCAGCTCAAAGTTGCCAAATTTGCGGTTTGAATGCCCACCGTCGACAGAACGCCTTTCGGCTCATTGGTGCCGCCTCCCTTGATAAGCGCAGAGTCAATCGCCTGAGCCAGCAGTGCAGACAGGTCATTGCGCACCAACGCTTCAATGTCAGGAGAGCTTTGTTGCAGCAGTTGACGGCTCATCTCTTGGATGCCGCCCGCGTGCTTCGGTGCCATGGGCACGCTGTCAAAGCTCATATCACCAGTGGGCAGTGCCGCATTCTCTGCAACCCAGCCAGTCGTGCCGCCCGTCGCGTGCTTCGGAATGGACAGATTCCCGGAAAGGCCGGATAGCACCTGAACACCCAGGCGGCGCGCCAGCAGGTTGTTGCGGAACGGCTGGATATAGAGGTCTGCGCGGTGGGTCGTCGGCACGATTTCCGGCGCGGTCACGGTGGTGTTGACGGCGCGAGATTCCAGCGCAGCCAGCGGGACAAACACGCCCTGAGCCTTGCGGCCCGTCCGGCGTTCGCTTTCTTGCGCGAACTCGGCAGCGGCACCCGTAAGGCTGCGGCCCTCCATCTGAGCGCGCATCACTTCCACCACGCTAACGCGGCCTTCCAGCTCGTTGCGGGCCTTGTCCGCCGGCTGGCCCAGGCTGCGGCGCTCCCAGTCCTCCACGAGTTGGGCGCGGGCTTCCTGGCCTTCCAGGCTCACGATTTCGGCCTTGATGGCGTCGAATTTCGTCTGAGCTTCAGGCGTCAGGGTTGGCATGGATGCCAGCAGGGCGCGGGCCTCGTTCACTTTTTGGCTGCGGGCTTCTCGGATGGCGTGCAAGGTTTGCATTTGTGGGCTTTCTTGAAAAAGTGCCCATGCAATCGCCGGGCGGGTTGTCTCCACATTTCATAATGCGGAATGTGCCTATTATCACATTTCACAATATGAAATCAAGTGGGCATGAAAAAACCCGCTCGGGGCGGGTCGGTGGTTCATTTCAAGCTACCGGGATCACTGAGAAAGTAATCCAGCAAGTCCGGGCGCAAGTGCGGCGGTGTCCCTAATATCTCCTCCCGCATGTCCTGGCGGGCCTTGTCGCTGTCGGGTCGCTCGTCGCAACGGCGCATGGCGGCTTCCAGTAGCAGCGCGGTGACGCGGGCCGATTCCAAGATGCACGCGATCAGCGCGGGCTTGTGGCCCAGGACGGCGGCGCGCTGCGCTTCCGTCAGCTTCCCGGCTGGCACCACGATGCCGGTTTTGTCCGGCGTCACGCTGGGTTCAATGCCGCACAGGATCAGGTCGGCAAGGATGGCTTCGGGCGTCATAGAACCTCCGTGCTTTGGGCAACTTGCTCATCAACTTGCTCAACTTGCTCATCGTTTAAAGGTTGAGCATCTTGAGCAACTTGATTGAGCAACTTGGGTCGGAACCAGTACCAAGCGTCGTTCATCTTGCGCTTCGTCACGCCGATGGTGTCCGCTGCGCGGCGCACTGTCGCCCATGAAACGCCTGCCGCCCTGGCCTCTGTCTCCACATACTTGGACGGTGCGGAACCGTCTTTCAGGATCTCCACCAGGAAATCAATGGCGGCATCTTTGGCGCTGGCGTCCGACTGCTCCTGTTGCGGCTCGTCCGGGTCGGTCAGCAGCTCGCGTGCCGTGCCTTCCACCGCCTTACCCCATGCGATGTGTGACGCATGAATGCCGGGTATGGGTTCGGACTGTTCAAGGTGGTACTGAAACCCGCCATCGTCCGGTCCGACGTTGCTTTTGCTGCGGGCGAGGATGCGAGTGTCCTGGCCTTCTTCGTCGCCCTTCACCTTTGCTGCCACCATTACCACGCGGGCCACAGCAGTGAATGCCACGCTGCCCACCACGCGCTGCGACGGGTCGGTGCCCTGGCCACCTTTGGCAAAGTGGGTGATGCCCAGCACCGCGCAGTCGCACTTTGCAGCCAGATCAACCAGGGGTTGCAATGCGCGTCGAACCTCGCCGTTCTTGTGAGTGTCGCCAGTGACGGCGCTCACCACAGGATCAATCACCAGCAGACTGATGCCGCCGATTTTCTCGATGGCCTCCAGCAGTTGCCCCAGGTCGCGGGCCGGGTCGAATGGCACCACTTCGCCGCCCCGGCGTGCGCCCTCGATGAAATAACACCGGGCACGATCCGCACCAGCCGCCATGAGGCGCGGCACCAGCGTATCGGCGGGGTCATCTTCACCGCTCCAGATCAGCACGTTGCCGGGTGCGCAGCGAGAACCATCTGGCCAGCGTCCGCCGATGGTGATGGTTGCCGCCATTGCCAGCGCGATGGTGGTTTTGCCCTGCCCAGGTGCGCCAGCGAGGATATGCAGCTTCCCCATGGCCAGCCAGTATTGCCACAGCCAGCGGTATGGCTCGGGCGTCAGGTCTGAGCCGCATGTCAGGATCACCTTGTCGCGCGGCCCCAGGCCCGATATATCCGGCGAATCTGGCAGTTCGGGAAAGATTGGCCCGCGCTCGCGGTCGTCCAGCACCGATGCCATGGCGTTGTGCTCTGCAATGCCGCGCTTCATGCGAACACCTCCACCAAGCGAGTGATGCGGCCCGATGCAGTCAGCACGCGGGACAAATCCACCTGCGACAGCACCACGCCGTGCGCCACGTTCGCGGCGGCGATGGCCACAAGGTTGGCTTCCACTGCCAGCACTTCCAGCGCCTGGCGCGGAGACAGTGGCGAGGGCTTGTGCTGGGTGGCGGGGCGTCCGTCATCAATCCACGCGCCCAGGGCCTTTGCGGCCTCCACGAACTCCAGGCCATGCTGGGCCATGTGGTAGGCCAGTACATCGCCGCCACGGGCGCCGCAACCGGCCATGCACACGAATGCGCCGCTGTCGGTGTTGATGCGCAGGCTGTCGGTGCCGCCGTGGAAGTTGCAGGCCGTGGTGCGCCACTTACCCCTGCGCTCCTTAAACGCCAGGCCCAGGCCCTCGTAGTAGCTCACCGGCTCGGGAAGTCGGGTACGGTCGAAGCTCATGCTGAACCGCCTTTCTTCGCCAGGTGCTCCCGCAGCTCTTCGTTGATGTAGTCCGCAATCCATTCGCGGGTGTCTGCCCAGGCGGTGCCGTGCTTTGCCGCGTAGTAGTCCATGCGGCGCTGGAACCAGGCGCGGGCCTTGGGCAGCAGTTCGGGCGGGATGTTGTTTTCGTTCAGCCCCCATGCGAAAATTGGGGTGGAGTCTTTGGAAGTCGCCGCGGTGGTCTGGTAGCCCCCGGCGACTTTTGTTTTTTCGGGCACGCTTGCGCCCACCTTGGTGGTGTTGGTGCTGTGCATGTGGCCCCCTTACTTGCCAAGGTTGGCAATGAGGGCGTCGATATCGCTGGATTTCCAGACGGTCACACGGGGGGACAGCTTGATCCCAGGCGGGAACTTGCCATCCTTCACGCCCTTCCACCAGCCGCTGCGGCTGATGCCCATGCGGTCGGTGATGTGGGGGACTACGCGAAGCAAGGTGTCCGGCTGGTGTTGGTGATGCTGAGTAACTTTTGCTGGCATGGTTGGTCTTTCGTAGCTGTTGTTACGGAAAACCAAAACCCGGCTGTACACGTTGCTAATGCCGCCTGCTCCAAAGAATAGGTCGGTCGTGTTACCCTTCAAGTCCCGTCGCTGGGAGACTTTCAAGGCCCTCGGGTTTTGGCAGTCTAGAAGGCTCCTTGGTTGCACCCTTGGGGCCTTCGCCTTTTATGGACTCTCTCGTTCGTCCATGCATTAAATGTAGCGAGTATTTTTTGAGCATCAATCCAGCAACTCGATTAGCAAGCTGTGGATAACTTGTTGACAGCTTGTGCGCGGCACTGCGCAAACTGCTTTCCGAGTTCTTGATAAATGGTGAATTGATGCAAGTCGTTGATTCATAAGGGGTTAGCCAGCGTTTTGAGCTGGTCGAAGCGGTTTTGGTAGTAGTCGTGCTGTACATGTCGGTCACGCCATAGAAAAAGGCCCCGAAGGGCCTCTTTAGTTGGTGGTCGGCGTCAATATGAACTTGCTCCACTCCTGCATCATTTCCCGGCGCTTTTCTAGGGCGTCGCTGCGTCGATAGGCTTCCTCCACCTTGTTCTCCAGCTTGTGCGCCAGCGCAGCTTCGGCCATGTCTCGCGGGTAGTTTGTGCGGTCGCCTGCCCAGTCCCGAAAGGTTGAGCGGAACCCATGAGGCACAGCATCAACCTCCATGCGCCGCATTACTGCCGTCAGGCTCATGTCTGACAGTGGTTGTCCCTTGGTGCCCGGAAATACAAGGTCTGTCCCTTCCATGCGGGGCATGGCCTCCAGCAGCTTGATGGCGGCGTCAGGCAGCGGGACGCGATGCTCCTTGCCCATCTTCATGCGCTCCTTGGGAACAGTCCACACTTTCGCCTCCAGATCAATCTCTCCCCAGGTTGCCCCACGCACTTCTCCAGAACGGGCGGCAGTCAGGACGGCAAACTCCAGGGCACGAGCTGCAATACCATCCCGCTGGCGCAAATCGGCCATGAAGGCGGGCATCCCGTCGATAGGCAGGGCGCGGTGGTGCTCAGTCTCGGCAACTTTCTTGGGGGATGGCAGCACCTTATCCAAGTGGCCCTTCCAGCGGGCCGGGTTGTCGCCGCTGCGGTACTTGCGCACGGCGGCCCAATCCAGCACCGACTCGATACGTCCGCGCACGCGGGTTGCTGTCTCCGTCTTGCTGCGCCAAATTGGCTCTAGGCAGGCCAATACATGCGGCAGATCAATGGCATCTACCGACAAGCTGCCCATATGCGGGAAGGCGTATTGCTCCAGCGTGTTTTCCCATTGCTGGCGGTGCTTCGGGTTTTTCCATTCGCCCGACTTGTCGCCCATGAAGGCCTCTGCGCACTGCTTGAACGTCTTGCGAACTGGTTGCTGCACCAGCGCCTCCATGCGCTGCTTTGTTGGAGTGGCGGGCACGATGCCGTTGCGCAAGCTGGCGTGTATCTCCCTGGCCTTCTCCCTGGCCTCTGCCAGTCCGACTTCGGGGTAAGGCCCCAGGCCCATATCCCGGCGCGCTTCACCCACCTTCACGCGCAGCACCCAGCCCCTATGCCCGGTGTCTGTCACGCGAATGTGAAGGCCGGGAACTCCGCCCACCGGGTGCCTGCCCTCCGCCTTGATAGCGGCCACGGCACGATCAGAAAGTTGCTTTGCAATCTTGGGCATAAAGTCTCCGCCAAATGTTTCTTGTCCCACATCCTGCCCACATAAAACAATGGCTGTTAGTGGACTATCTTGGATGATGTGGGACAAACTGGCGGGAATTATGCGTTATGAATCAATGCTTTAGTGGACTAATTAGGATTAATATGAACTAGAACTTAGCGGACTCCGTTTCCGCCAAACAAAAAACGCGCCTTCACGGCGCGTTTTTTTATGCCGGCGGCGTTGTGGTGCCGCCGCGCGTCTCACATCAGCAGCGTCAGCACCACAATCACTACGCCGATGAGCAGGTTCACGCCAACCCACGTGCGGATGCTTGCCAGCGCCAAGCCGCCTGCAGGCCAGTCGGAGGCGGCGACGGCCTGCTCCAGGCGGCTGAGCAGCGCGAAGTAGATGTAGGCGAAGATGCCCATCATCACGATGCCGAGGGTCGCCATGATGGTCCAGTCCAGCGGCATCGAGAAGGCGCCGCCCGCGCCGATGCTCACCGCGCCGATCATGCCCAGCCCGCTGGTCAGCACGGCCACGATGGCGATGGCGACCGCGCCCAGGAAGCGTTGCAGCACGCCGTGCATCAGCGCCACGCGCTGCGGCGGCTCCAGCATCTGTACGGCGGGGCGCAGGAAGAAATGGGCGAAGACCATGCCGCCGATCCAGACGATGATCGACAGCACGTGGGTGAGCTTAAGGGCGTTATAGAGCATGGCGGCGCATTGTGCCGCCATGCCGGTCGATGCGGGCCATGCACTGACGCGGCGCAGGGTTGATGGTTGCCCACCGTCAAGCGGAGGCCATGGCGGAGCGCAGTGCCCGCGCGGCCTGCACCATGTGGCGCAGCGCGGCCTCGGTCTCGGGCCAGCTGCGGGTCTTGAGGCCGCAGTCAGGATTGACCCAGAGGTTGCGTGCGGGCACCACCTCGGCCGCCTTGCGCAGCAGGCGCGCCATCTCCTGCGAGCCGGGTATGCGTGGCGAATGGATGTCGTAGACGCCGGGGCCGATCTCGTTGGGGTATTTGAAACTGCCGAAGCCCCGCAGCAGTTCCATGTCGGAGCGGCTGGTCTCGATGGTGATGACGTCGGCGTCCATGGCGGCGATCTCGGGCAGGATGTCGTTGAACTCGCTGTAGCACATGTGGGTGTGGATCTGCGTCGTGTCCTGCACGCCGCAGGCGCTGATGCGGAAGGCCCGCGTGGCCCAGTCCAGGTACGGCTTCCAGCCTGTGCGGCGCAACGGCAGGCCTTCGCGGATGGCGGGCTCGTCGATCTGCACGATGGCGATCCCGGCCGCCTCCAGATCCACCACCTCGTCACGAATGGCCCAGGCAATCTGCTCGCAGGTGCGGCTGCGCGGCTGGTCGTCGCGCACGAAGGACCACTGCAGGATGGTCACCGGCCCCGTGAGCATGCCTTTCAGGGGTTTGTCCGTGAGGCTTTGGGCGTAGACGGTCCAGTCGACCGTCATGGCATGCGGGCGGGCCACGTCGCCGAAAAGCACAGGGGGCTTGACGCAGCGCGAGCCGTAGCTCTGCACCCAGCCATTGGCCGTGAAGGCGAAGCCGTCCAGCTGCTCGCCGAAGTACTCCACCATGTCGTTGCGCTCGGCCTCGCCGTGCACCAGCACGTCCAGGCCCAGTTCCTCCTGCTTGCGCACGGCGTGTTCGATCTCGGCGCGCATCTGTGCCTGGTATGCGGCCTCACCCAGTACGCCACGGCGGTGGGCCGCACGTGCGGCGCGGATGGCCGGGGTCTGCGGGAAGGATCCGATGGTGGTGGTGGGCAGCGGCGGCAGACGCAGGCGCGCGCGCTGCGCCTGCTGGCGTGTGGGGTGGGGCGAGCGGCGCCGGTCGCAGCCCTCGGGTGCCGCCTCCAGGCGGGCGGCCACGGCGGGGCGGTGCACGCGCGGGCTGGCGCGGCGGCTGGCGATGGCGGCGCGCGCGGCGGCCAGGCGCGGGTCGCTGTCGGCTACGCGGCCGTCCAGCAGGCCGGCGATCAGGGCCACCTCGTCCAGCTTCTCGGTGGCGAAGGCGAGCCAGCCGCGCAGCTCGGGGTCCAGCGCATCCTCGCCCGCCAGGCTGACGGGCACATGCAGCAGCGAACACGAGGGCGCCACCCACAGCGGTCCGGTGTGTTTGGCGGCCACGGGGCGCAGCAGGGCCAGGGCCGCGTCGGGGTCGGTACGCCAGATGTTGCGACCGTCCACCACGCCCACCGACAGCACCTTGTAGGCCGGCAACCAGTCGGCCACGCCCGTCAGCTCCTGCGGGGCGCGCACGGCGTCCACGTGCAGGCCGGCCACGGGCAACTGGCAGGCCAGGCGCAGATGGTTCTCCAGGGGCGAGAAGTAGGTGGCCAGCAGCACCTGTGGGCCGGCCTTGCCGAGCTGCCAGTAAGCGGGCTCGAAGGACTGCGTCCAGGTGGCGGGCAGGTCCAGGCCCAGGATGGGCTCGTCGATCTGCACCCACTCCACGCCCTCGGCCTTCAGGCGCGCGAGTATCTGCGCGTACACGGGCAGCAGGCGGTCCAGCAGGTCCAACCGGTCGAATGGGGCTTCGCCTTTCTCCTTGGACAGCCAGAGGAAAGTGAGCGGCCCCACAAGCTGCGCCTTTACGCGGTGGCCCAGCGCCTGGGCTTCGGCCACTTCCGCGAACAGGCGCTCGCTGCCCAGGCGGAACGCAGTGTCGGCGTGCAGTTCGGGCACGAGGTAGTGGTAGTTGGTGTCGAACCACTTCGTCATCTCCAGTGCGGGCTGGCCTTCGCCGGGATGCGGCGCGTGCGCACAGCCTGCGCCGCAGGTGCCACCGGGGGCGTGGTCGCCATGGCCCGACAGCGTCTGCACGCCCCGCGCCATGGTGAAGTAGCGCGCCAGCTCCGGCGTGCCGGGGGTGAAGCCAAACCGCGGGCTTTCGCAACCCAGCAGTTGGATGTGGTGGGCCATGTGGTCGTAGTAGGCGAAGTCGCCCACGGTCGCGAAGGCCAGGCCTGCGTCGCGCTGGGCCTGCCAGTGGCGTGCGCGCAGTTGGGCGCCCACGGCTTCGAGCGCGGCGGCGTCGATCTCACCGCGCCAATGGCGCTCCAGCGCCAGTTTCAGTTCGCGCTGCGCGCCCATGCGGGGAAAGCCCAGCGTATGGGTGA
The DNA here is from genome assembly GCA_003755025.1 of Diaphorobacter nitroreducens. Lineage (GTDB taxonomy): Bacteria > Pseudomonadota > Gammaproteobacteria > Burkholderiales > Burkholderiaceae_C > Diaphorobacter > Diaphorobacter nitroreducens. Next base: position 130,536 of record RJVL01000003.1, read on the forward strand.
GGATGGGGGAAGCGGCCATGGTGCGGAAGTCCTTGTGCAAGAGAAAACCGCGATGGTCGGCTAAGCGCGTTTATGATTCAAACGAAAGTTTTGTCTTTTCAACATGAATAGTTTTAATGATGCAATCCATCCTGGAGATCCGCCATCTGCGCACGCTGCAGGCCCTGCGTGATAGCGGCAGCCTGGTGCGGGCGGCGCAGCTGCTCAACCTCACGCAATCGGCGCTGTCGCACCAAATCAAGCTGCTGGAGGACCGCTACGGCACGCCGCTGTTTGAGCGCAAGTCCGTGCCGCCGCAGTTCAGCGCCACCGGCGCGCGGCTGCTGCAACTGGCCGATGCCGTGCTGCCGCAGGTGGAAACGGCTGAGCGTGACGTGGCGCGCCTGTCCCAAGGGCAGGGCGGGCAGATGCGCATCGCCGTGGAGTGCCATACCTGTTTCGACTGGCTGATGCCCGCCATGGACGCCTTCCGCGCACGCTGGCCCGAGGTGGAACTGGACATCGTGAGCGGCTTCCACGCCGACCCCGTGGGCCTGCTGCACCAGGGCCGGGCGGACCTGGCCATCGTCTCCGAGCTGGACGCTGGGGAGGCGGGCGCCGTGGACTACCACCCCCTGTTCGGCTTCGAGATCCGCGCGTTGCTGGCCCACGGCCACCCATTGCTGGACAAGCCCTTTCTGCAGGCGCAGGACTTCGCGGACCAGACCCTCATCACCTATCCGGTACCCGACGAGATGCTGGACCTCGTGCGCCAGGTGCTGGAGCCCGCCGGCGTGCGCCCGCCCCGGCGCACCACCGAGCTGACGGTGGCCATGCTGCAGCTCGTGGCCAGCGGCCGGGGCGTGGCCGCACTGCCACTGTGGGCGGTGCAAGGCTACCTGGACCGGGGCTACGTGGCCGCGCGCCCCATCGGCGCGCGGGGCCTGCGCGGCGAACTGCACGCGGCCTGCCTGCCGCAGCTCTCGCCCAGGCCCTTCCTGCAGGACTTCGTGCGGGTGACGCGCGAGACGAGTTTCGTCACGCTCAAGGGGGTGGAGTTGCTGTAGTTTTGATAGCTGCTTGCGCTTGTCAGGTAAGCGCTAGCGCCTGATTTCATGCGTATTTCTTTTCAAGCGCATCCCAGAATGGTTTGCCCACCAGCCGCTGGCGTTCGGCGAACGGGGCGACCAGCGTGGGGTCTTCGCGCACCTCGCGCGCGTCGCGCAACTGGGCCAGCACTTTTTGCATGCCGGCCACGGCGCCTTGCAGCGCGGCGTTGGCGTACAGCACGAAGCCGTAGCCGAGCCGGCCCAGTTCGTCCGCGCCCACGATGGGCGTCTTGCCGCCGATCACCATGTTCATGAGCTGGGGCACTTGCAGGCGCTGGGGCAGGGTGCGCACTTCGTCGGCGGTGGTGACGGCCTCGACGAACAGGATGTCGGCGCCCGCCTCGGCGTACGCCTGCGCGCGCTCCACGGCGGCGTCGAAGCCGTGCACGGCGGCGGCGTCGGTGCGCGCCATGACCAGCAGGCCGTCGCGCCGCGCATCCACAGCGGCGCGGATCTTGCCCACCATCTCGCTGGTCTCGATCACGGCCTTGCCGCTGAAGTGGCCGCAGCGCTTGGGGCTCACCTGGTCTTCGAGCTGGATGCAGTCGGCGCCGGCGCGCTCCAGGGTGCGCACGGCGTGGTAGGTGTTGAGGGCGTTGCCGAAGCCCGTGTCCGCGTCCACGATCAGCGGTAGCTCCACCGCGTCGCGGATGCGGGCCGTGTGGTCGGCGATATCGGTCAGGCCCACGAAGCCCTGGTCGGGCAGGCCGAACCCCATGTTGGTGACGCCCGCGCCGGTGATGTAGAGGGCCTCGTAGCCCAGATCTTCGATGACCTTGGCCGACAGTGCGTTGAACGCGCCCGGCACGATGACGCCGCGCCGGGCTTCGGCCAGGGCCTTGAGTTGTTGCTTGGTGGACTGCATGGCTGTTTCCTTCAGGGAGGGTGCTCTGCGCGCGCATGGAACGCATTGCTGAAATCGGGTGCGCCCCCGGCCGGGGCTAGCGGCCGCGGTGCGGGGGCCTGTGCCGGCCGCGCCGCGCTGCCGCGCTGGCGGCGTCCCCCTTGCCGCGCGAAGCGTGGGAGAAGGGGGACATGACGAAGTTGCTCACGGGGTTGGCGGCACTCTCACCCAGCCTTCCATCAGGGTGCGGGCGCTGCGGCTCATGAGGGCCTTGGTGACGCGCCACTGGCCGTTCACCAGCGCGGCCTCGGCCCCCACGCGCAGCGTGCCCGAGGGGTGGCCGAACCGCACCGATCCCGGCACGGCGGTGCGCGGGCCCCCGCCGGCCGCCTGGTGGACCAGCGTGCCGGGGACGGCGGCAGCGGCGCCGATGGCCACGGCCGCCGTGCCCATCATGGCGTGGTGCAGCTTGCCCATGGACAGTGCGCGCACCAGCAGGTCGATGTCGGCCGCGCGCACCGCCTTGCCGCTGGAGGCGACGTAGTCCGCCGGCGGCGCGACGAAGGCGAGTTTGGGCGTGTGCTGGCGCGTGGCGGCCTCTGCCACGTCGTGGACCAGGCCCATCTTGACTGCGCCCCAGGCGCGGATGGCCTCGAAGCGGGCCAGGGCCGCGGCATCGCCATTGATCGCGTCCTGCAGCTCGGTGCCGGTGCAGCCGACGTCCCTGGCGTTCAGGAAGATGGTCGGGATGCCCGCGTTGATGAGCGTGGCCTGCAAGCGGCCCACGCCTGGCACGTCCAGCGTATCGACCAGCTGTCCGGTGGGGAACAGGGCACGGCCGCCGCCTTCGCCTCCTTCACCGCCATCGGCGGGGTCGAGGAATTCGAGCAACACCTCGGCGGCGGGGAAGGCCACGCCGTCCAGCGCAAAGTCGCCCGTCTCCTGCACCTGGCCACCTGCGACGGGTACGTGGGCCACGATGGTCTTGCCGATGTTGGCCTGCCAGATGCGCACGGTGCACACGCCGTCGTGCGGAATGCGCCCGGGCGCGACCAGGCCGCTGGCGATGGCGAACGGCCCCACGGCGGCCGACAGGTTGCCGCAGTTGCCGCTCCAGTCCACGAAGGGGCTGTCGATGGCGACCTGGCCGAACAGATAGTCCACGTCATGCCCGGGCCGGGTGGAGGGTGAGACGATCACCGCCTTGGACGTGGACGAGGTGGCGCCGCCCATGCCGTCGATCTGTTTGCCGTAGGGGTCGGGGCTGCCGGTCACGCGCAGTAGCAGCGCGTCGCGCGCTGCGCCGGGCTGCTGCGCCGCCGCGGGCAAATCCTGCAGGCGAAAGAACACGCCCTTGCTGGTGCCGCCGCGCAGGTAGGTGGCGGGGATCCTGATCTGTGGTGCCATGTTTGCTCTTGTTTCAATAGCTGGTTGCGCTTGTCAGACGGGCGCTGGAGGCTGATTGGGCCAGGAAGTCCTGGGCGAAGCGCTGCAGCACGCCCCCCGCTTCATAGACCGAGACTTCCTCGGCCGTGTCCAGCCGGCAGGTGACGGGCACCTGCTGCGTCTCGCCCTGCGCGCGGCGGATGACAAGGATGACGGTGGCGCGCGGCGTGAGGGCACCGGCCACGTCGTAGGTTTCGGTGCCGTCCAACTGCAGCGTGTGGCGGTTGGTGCCGGGCAGGAACTCCAGCGGCAGCACCCCCATGCCGATGAGGTTGGTGCGGTGGATGCGCTCGAAGCCCTCGGCCACCACCGCCTCCACCCCCGCCAGCCGCACGCCCTTGGCGGCCCAGTCGCGGCTCGACCCCTGGCCGTAGTCGGCCCCGGCAATGATGACCAGCGGCTGGCGGCGGTGCAGGTAGGTCTCGATGGCCTCCCACATGCGCGTCACGCGGCCCTCGGGCTCGATGCGGGCGAGCGAGCCCTTTTGCACCTGGCCGTTCACCACCGCCATCTCGTTGACGAGTTGCGGGTTGGCGAACGTGGCGCGCATGGCCGTGAGGTGGTCGCCCCGGTGCGTGGCGTAGGAGTTGAAGTCCTCCTCGGGCACGCCCATGCGGGCCAGGTATTCGCCCGCCGCGCTGGCGGGCAGGATGGCGTTGGACGGCGAGAGGTGATCGGTGGTGATGTTGTCGCCCAGCAGCGCCAGCGGGCGCATGCCCTGGAGGGTGCGCGGGTAGGCGGCCAGCGCGCCCACGCCTTCGGCGTCCCAGTAGGGCGGGCGGCGGATGTAGGTGGACTGCGGGCGCCAGTCGTACTGCGGCGCGGCGCGCTCGCCATCGCCCTTGCGCAGGGCAAACATGGGTTGGTACACGGCGCGGAACTGTGCGGGCTTCACGGCGCGGGCGACGATGGCGTCGATCTCCTCGTCGCTGGGCCACAGGTCGTTCAGGCGGATTTCGCGGCCCTCCACCACGGCCAGCACGTCGCGCTCGATGTCGAAGCGCACCGTGCCCGCGATCGCGTAGGCCACCACCAGCGGCGGCGATGCCAGGAAGGCTTGGCTCGCATAGGGGTGGATGCGCCCGTCGAAGTTGCGGTTGCCCGAGAGCACGGCGGTGGCGTAGAGCTTGCCGTCAAGGATCTCCTGCTGGATGCGCGGGTCCAGCGCGCCGCTCATGCCGTTGCAGGTGGTGCAGGCAAAGCCCACGATGCCAAAGCCCAGCGCCTGCAGATCAGAGAGCAGGCCGGCCTCCTGCAGGTACAGCTCCACCGCCTTGGAGCCGGGCGCGAGCGAGGTCTTGACCCAGGGCTTGCGCCGCAGGCCCAGGCGGCGGGCGTTGCGCGCCAGCAGGCCGGCGGCGATCACGTTGCGCGGGTTGCTGGTGTTGGTGCAACTGGTGATGGCGGCGATGACGACGGCACCGTCGGGCAGCAGGCCCCTGGCTTCCTCGGCGCGGGCCCTCTCCAGCATGCTGGCATCGGCAATGCCGCGCTCCACCAGCGCGGTGGTGGGCAGGCGCCGGTGCGGGTTGCTGGGGCCGGCCATGTTGCGCACCACGCTGGACAGGTCGAAGTGCAGCGTGCGCTCGTACCGCACCTCGCGCAGGGTATCGGCCCACAGGCCGGCGGCTTTGGCGTAGGTTTCCACCAGCCGCACCTGGTCTTGCGCGCGGTCCGTCAGGCGCAGGTAATCGCTGGTCTGCGCGTCGATGTAGAACAGCGCGGCGGTGGCGCCGTATTCGGGGCACATGTTGCTGATGGTGGCGCGGTCGCCGATCGAGAGGCTGTCCGCGCCCTCGCCGAAGAATTCCACATAGGCGCCCACCACCTTTTGCTGGCGCAGGAACTCGGTCAGCGCCAGCGCGATGTCGGTCGCGGTAATCCCCGGCTGGCGTTTGCCGCGCAGTTGCACGCCTACGATGTCGGGCAGGCGCATCCAGCTCGCGCGGCCCAGCATCACGGCCTCGGCCTCCAGCCCGCCCACGCCCACGGCGATCACGCCCAGCGCGTCCACATGGGGGGTGTGGCTGTCGGTGCCCACGCAGGTGTCGGGAAAGGCGACCTTGCCCTGTTCATCGTCCTGCACATGCACGACGGGCGACATTTTTTCCAGATTGATCTGGTGCATGATCCCGTTGCCCGCCGGGATGACCTGCACGTTGGCGAAGGCCTTCTTCGTCCACTCGATGAAGTGAAAGCGGTCCTCGTTGCGGCGGTCCTCGATGGCGCGGTTCTTGGTGAACGCCTCGGGGTCATGGCCGCCGCACTCCACGGCCAGCGAGTGGTCCACGATGAGCTGTACCGGCACCACCGGGTTCACGGCGGCGGGGTCGCCGCCCTGCTGGGCGATGGCGTCGCGCAGGCCCGCCAGATCGACCAGCGCGGTCTGGCCCAGGATGTCGTGGCACACCACGCGCACGGGGTACCAGGGAAAGTCCAGGTCGTGCCGGCGTTCGATCAGCTGGCGCAGGTAGTCCGGCAACTGCGCCGGGTCGGCGCGGCGCACCAGGTTCTCGGCGTGCACGCGGGCGGTGTAAGGCAGCGTGGCCCAGGCGCCGGGGCTGAGCTGCTCGACGGCCTCGCGCGCGTCGTAGAACTGCAGCGCCGTGCCGGGCAGGGGTTTGCGGTGGGCGGTGTTCGTGGTCATCGTGGTGCTCTTGTTGTGATAGCTGCTGGCGCTTGCCTGTCAACAGATTTCATGCAAAAAGTGCTGGGAATCCAGTAACGGCAAGCGCTGCCAGCTATGGTTTTTGTCAAACGCGTTCCTCGATGGGCACGAACTTCTGGTCGTCGGGGCCGGTGTAGTGGGCGCTGGGGCGGATGATCTTGTTGTCCGCGCGCTGCTCGATCACGTGCGCCGCCCAGCCGCTGGTGCGGGCAATGACGAACAGCGGCGTGAACATGGCGGTGGGCACCTGCATCATGTGGTAGCTCACGGCGCTGAACCAGTCCAGGTTGGGGAACATCTGCTTTTCCTGCCACATCACGCGCTCCAGCCGCTCGGCGATGTCGTACATCTTGGTCGAGCCGGCGGCATCCGACAGGCGCTTGGCCACGGCCTTGATGACCCCGTTGCGCGGGTCGCTCACGGTGTAGACCGGGTGGCCGAAGCCGATCACCACCTCCTTGGCCTGCACGCGGCGGCGGATGTCGGCCTCGGCCGCATCGGGCGTGTCGTAGCGCTTCTGGATCTCGAAGGCCACTTCGTTCGCGCCGCCGTGCTTGGGCCCGCGCAACGCACCGATGGCGCCGGCGATGCAGGAGTACAGGTCGCTGCCCGTGCCGGCGATCACGCGCGCGGCGAAGGTGCTGGCGTTGAACTCGTGCTCGGCATACAGGTTCAGCGACGTGTGCATGGCGCGCACCCAGCCGTCCGAGGGCTTGTCGCCGTGCAGCAGGTGCAGGAAATGCCCGCCGATGGAGTCGTCCTGTGTCTCCACCGCGATGCGCCGGCCCGAGTTGCTGAAGTGGTACCAGTACAGCAGCATGCTGCCCAGCGATGCCAGCAGCCGGTCCGCGATGTCGCGGCTGCCGGCCAGGCTGTGGTCGTCTTTCTCGGGCAGGGCGCAGCCCAGGGCGGATACGCCGGTGCGCATCACGTCCATGGGGTGGCTGGCCGCGGGCAGTTGCTCCAGAGCGGCCTTCACGCTGCCGGGCAGGCCGCGCAGCGCACGCAGCCGGGCCTTGTAGGCGCGCAGTTCGGCGCGCGTGGGCAGCTTGCCGTGCACCAGCAGGTGGGCGATCTCCTCGAACTCGCAGACCTCGGCGATGTCCAGGATGTCGTAGCCGCGGTAGTGCAGATCGTTGCCGCTCCTGCCCACGGTGCACAGCGCGGTGTTGCCGGCGGCCACGCCCGAGAGGGCGACGGATTTCTTGGCCCGCGGGAGGGCGGTTGCGGTGTCGGTGGTGCTCATGGAGTCTCCTGTCGGAAGGGGTGTGGCGGGGTGTTCAGGTAGGTATGCGCGATGGCCGTGGGCCGCCCGTGGGCGTTCACGGCCACCATCTCGAAGACGCCTTGCAGGGCCAGCTCGTCGGGGCAGCCCGGTGCCTGGGCCAGGCCGTGCACGCACACGGTGAGCGAGCTGCGCCCCACGCGGCTGACCCAGGCGCGCAGCGCCAGCGCCCGCCCCACGGGCACGGGGGCGCAGAACTGCACGCCGGTGACGGCGGCCATCACCACGTCGCAGCCGGCGGTGTCGCGCGCGGCCAGGAAGGCGGCGCGCGCCATGCGCTCCAGCCCCTGGCCGGCGAACAGCGTGCCGTGGTGGTTGGCATGGGCGGGGAAGACCATGTCGCGGGTTTCGAGGGTGCCTGCGGGGCTTGTCATGCTTCGCAATCTACGCACAATGGATGCCCCCCGTAAGCCCTGAATTGGCGAACGATTGCGAAGGCTTGCGGGGTGTTTTGCAAAGTTTGCGAAAGATTGGAATGAAAAAAACCTTCATGGGTGTGCGCTTGCGCCGCCTGCGCGAGGAGAGGGGCCTGACCCAGGTGGCGCTGGCGCGGGCGCTGGAGATTTCCGCCAGCTACCTGAACCAGATCGAGCAGAACCAGCGCCCGCTGACGGTGCCGGTGCTGCTCAAGATCAACGCCGTGTTCGGCGTGGACGTGCAGCACTTTTCTGAGGGCGACGAGGCGCGCCTGATCGCCGGCCTGCGCGACGTGCTGGCCGATCTGCCGCCCGGCGCGCCGGCCGATGCCGTCTCGCTGGCCGAGGTGCGCGAACTGGCCGCCAACATGCCCGCCGTGGCGCGCGTGCTGCTGGCGCTGCACCGCGGCCGCGCCGAGGCGCGCGAGCGCCTGGAGGCGCTGGCCGCGCACTACGGCGACGAGCGCGGCGGCGCGGCCAGCACGGCGCAGACCCCGCCCATGGCGTATGAGGAGGTGCGCGACTTCTTCTTCGCGCGCCACAACCACATCGCCGAGCTGGATGACGCTGCCGAGCACCTGGCCGCCCAGTGGCGGCTGGTGCCTGGCGCGGCCGGCGCCGCGCTGCAGGCGCGGCTGGAGCAGGCCCACGGTGTGCGTGTCGCGCTGCTGCAGGGCGGCGACGGCGATGAGGCAGGCGAGGGCGCCGCCGTGCAGCGGCGCTTCGATGCCGCCGCACGCGTGCTGTACCTGTCGCCCACGCTGCAGGGCGCGCAGCGCGCTTTCCAGATGGCGACGCAACTGGCCTTTCTGGAAGTGCCGCACCTGCTGCAGCACAGCGTGCAGGGAGCGGCGCTGTCGGGCGAGGCGGCGCGCACGCTGGCGCGCATCGGCCTGGCCAACTACTTAGCGGGCGCGCTGCTGCTGCCCTACGGCGCCTTCTTGCGGACGGCCGAGGCGCTGCACTACGACATCGAGCGCCTGGGCCAGCACTGGGGCGTGGGCTTCGAGACGGTGTGCCACCGCCTGTCCACCCTGCAGCGCCCCGGCGCGCGCGGCGTGCCGTTCTTCTTCATCCGCGTGGACCGGGCGGGCAACATCAGCAAGCGCCAGTCGGCCACGCACTTTCACTTCAGCAAGATCGGCGGCACCTGCCCGCTGTGGAACGTGTACGAGGCCTTTGCCCAGCCCGGGCGCATCGTGCGGCAGCTGGCGCGCATGCCCGACGGGCGCGTGTACCTGTGGATCGCGCGCACCGTCACGCGCAGCACCGGCGGTTGGGGCGCGCCGGGCAAGACCTTCTCGGTGGCGCTGGGCTGCGACGTGCAGCACGCGGGCCAACTGGTCTATGCGCGCGGGCTGGACCTGGCCGACCCCGAGGCGCCGGTGCCCATCGGCATGGGCTGCAAGGTGTGCGAGCGCACCGCGTGCCCGCAGCGCGCGTTTCCGCCGGTGGGCCGGCCGCTGGAGGTGAACGAGGATATGGCGGGCTTTACGCCGTACCGGGTCAGCGGGGCGGCCAAGGGCGCCTGACAGCGCGGAAGCAGGCGCCGGCACAACGCCGTCAGGCCGGCTGTGTCCTACACCGTGATGCGCCCCTGGCGAACCGCCCCGCCGCAGCGGGCGTGTCTACCATGCGTGCATCTTTTTTCGGCAAACGAGGTGGGATGTGAGCCATTGGTACACGCTGCAACTGGGCAACGAACAACAGGCCTTCGAGCCCCTGCGGCAGATTCAACAGGTTTTCATGGCGAGGTTCCTCATGGCGCAGCCCGGCACGGGGCGGGCGCTGTTCTCGCACTTCGATGCGGCCGAGGACCGCGTGGTGCTGTTCTTCTCGCCCGCGGCCGCGGACATTGCCGTGCGCTTTCGCGCATCGCCGTGTGACCGGCCCGCGCAGGACCTGGTGCTGCTGGCGGGAGAGGGTGACGCATGGCATGACGCGGCGCAGGATGAACGCCTGGCGGCCTGATCTTTGGGCATAGCGCTTTGGGCATAGCTTCGGGCATAGCGCACACGGCCCGTGTGGGCGCGCTGTGCTTTCGCGTCGTGGGGCTTTGGCGGCTGGCTGCCACAGGCTGCGGTGCTGTGCCCAAGCCCTGCCCATCTCAGTCGTCGATGGAGGCGCTCCAGCGGTCGTCCCAGTCATGGCGCAGGTGGTCCATGGAGCGGCGGTCGCGCTTGGTGGGGCGGCCCTCGCGCAGCGCGGCGGCCGGCTCGGGCGCCAGGCGGCGCGCTTCGGCGGCCTGGGCGCGCGCGGCGAGGCTCTCGGGCGTTTCCTCATAGAGCTGCTGCGCCACGGGCGCCGGGCCGCGGAAGTTGCTCAAGGCGCGCACTACGACCGTGCGGGCGACCGCGCCCTGGCGCAGCGCGACGGTGTCGCCCGCGCGCAGTTCACGCGCGGCTTTGGCCGCCTGGCCGTTGACGGTTACGCGGCCTTTGCCGATCTCTTCCACGGCGAGGCTGCGGGTCTTGTAAAAGCGCGCGCACCACAGCCATTTGTCCAGGCGCATTGCATCGGGTGGTGTCGTCATCGGCGTGATTTTGCCTGGGGCGGCGTGCGTGAAAAACGGTTCAGGCGTCGGCCAGTGGCAGCCGCACCACGGCGTCCAGGCCCAGCACGCGGCCGTCCGCCTGGCGATTGGCGAGGGTGATGCTGCCGCCCAGCGCGTGCACGATCTCCTGGCAAATCGCCAAGCCCAGGCCCGAACCCGTGCGCACGTCGCCGGCCGAAAACGGTTGGAACAGCCGCGCCGCCAGTTCGTCGTCGATGCCGGGGCCGGCGTCGGCCAGGGTGAGGACCGCCTCACCGTCCTCGCGGTGCAGCGTGACGGCGAGTTCGGTGCCGGGCGGCGCATGGCGTATGGCGTTGTGCAGCAAGTTGCGGCACAGCTCGCGCAGCATCCACTCGTGCGCGTGGATGGGCGCGGCGTCGGTGGTGATGCCGAAGTCCAGGTCGCCCTGTGCGATCAGCGGCGACAGTTCCAGCGCCATCTCGCGCAGCACTGTGTCCAGCCGCGTCACGGGCACCTCGCCCTGCTGGCGCAGCTGCTCCACTTTGGCCAGCGCCAGCATCTGGTTGGCCAGCTGCGTGGCGCGGTCCACGGTGTCTCCAATCTCCCGCAGTGCCTGCGTGGGCGGCAGGTCGCCGCGCAGGGCGGACTGCACCTGCGTCTTGAGCACGGCCAGCGGTGTGCGCAGCTGGTGTGACGCGTCGCGCACAAAGCGCTGCTGGTGGGCGAGCAGGCGCGACAGGCGCTGCATGACCGCGTTGGTGGCGTCGATCAGCGGCTGCAACTCGCGCGGCGCGGTGGGGGCGGCAAGGGGGGCCAGGTCGCCTTCGGTACGGGCCTGCAGGTCGCTGCTCAGCTGGCGCACCGGTTGCGTGGCGCGCTGCACCACCAGCACCACGATGCCCGCAATCAGCGCCAGCAGCAGCGCCTGGCGTGCCAGCGTGGTGTGCAGGATCTGCAGGGCCGCCGCCTCGCGCAGCTCCAGCGTTTCCGCCACCTGGATCACGGCCATGCCGCGCCCCTCGCTGCTGGCCACGGGCTGCAGCAGCACGGCCACGCGCACGGGCTGATCGCGAAAACGGTCGTCATAGAAGTCCACGAGCGCCGCATAGGGCGGGCGCTGCGGGATGGTGCCGTGCCAGGCGGGTAGTTCGGCAAAGCCGGAAATCAAGTCGCCGCGCAGGTTGGACACGCGGTAAAACATGCGGCTCTGGTTGTCGGCCTCGAAGGCCTCCAGCGCCGCGTAGGGCACGATGGCGCGCAGCTCGGCCATGTCGTCCCAGCCGCGCACGTCCAGCTGCTCGCTGATGGTCTTGGCCGAAGCCAGCAGCGTGCGGTCGTAGGCAGTGTGCAGCGCGGCCAGCGCCTGGCGGTGCAGGCTGTAGGTGTTCACGCCCACGAAGAGCAGCGTGGGCAGCAGGATGCCCACGAGCAATTGGCGGCGCAGCGACTGCGGGCGCGTCATGCCGCCACCCGGCTGCGTTGCGCGTGGTGGGGAGCCTGGCGCACAGGCGCGCTCGCTCTTGTCCGGCGGCGGTGGCGCAAACCATGCCAGCGCGCGCCGCGCAGCGGGCCCGGCCGGGCCTGCGGCATCGCCCGCCTGGGGGGGGAAGGCGCGCAGCGACTCGCGGGCTGTTTCATGTCTCTGGCTTGAGCAGATAGCCCAGGCCGCGCAGCGTCATCAGGGCCACGCCGGTGCCTGCGAGTTTTTTGCGCACGCGGTACACCACCACTTCGATGGCCTCGTACTGCACCTCGCTCTGGCCGGGGAAGACCAGTTCATACAGCCGCTCCTTGGCGACTGCGCGCCCCGGCTGGGCCAGCAGGGTGCGCAGCAGCGCCAACTCCCGCGGGGTGAGGTCCATGGGCGCATCGTGCAGATAGATGGCACCGCTTTCTTTTTCATAGCGCAAGGCGCCCATCACCAAGGCGTTGGAGGCCTGTTTGTCATCTGCCGCATCGCCGCTGCGGCGCAGCAGGGCGCGCAGCCGGGCCTCCAGCTCGTCCAGGTCAAAAGGTTTGGGCAGGTAGTCGTCGGCCCCCGCGTTCAGGCCCAGCACACGGTCGCCCACGGTGCCGCGCGCGGTCAGCAGCAGCACGGGGGTGCGCAGGCCGCCGGCGCGTGCCTGTTGCAGTACCTGCAGGCCGTCCAGGCCGGGCAGGGTGAGGTCCAGCACCACGGCGTCGGGCGGGTGCGCGCGCCATTCGGCCAGCGCGGCGCGCCCGTCCGCAAGGGCGGTGACAGCCATGCCGCGGCGCGCCAGCGAGCGCTGCAGCGTAGCCTGCATGGTGGCGTCGTCTTCGACGAGAAGCAGTTGCATCCGCGGATTAGAACGCGTTTGCGGCGGGTGGCGGTTGGCGCGCGGATCTCGGTGTTAACCCTGGTGCCGTGGACAGCCGTTTGACAGCTTGCGCGCGCATCATCGCGCCGGTCAGCGTTCCCTTTTTCTAACAAGCAAGGAGACAACATGCGTCGCGATACCTTTCTGAAGTCGCTGGCGGCACTGGCCGCCGCGGGCAGCCTGCCGCTGTCGGCCCAGGCCGCCGTGGCCGTCAAGATGATGCTGCCCGCCAACCCCGGCGGCGGTTGGGACACCACGGGCCGCGCCCTGGGCAAGGCCCTGCAGGATGCGGGCGTGGCCTCCAGCGTGACCTATGACAACAAGGGCGGCGCGGCCGGCGCCATCGGCCTGGCGCAGTTCGTGAACGGCTCCAAGGGCGACCCGAACGCGCTGATGGTGATGGGCGCCGTGATGCTGGGCGGCATCATCACCGGCAAGCCGCCGGTCAACCTGAGCCAGGCCACGCCGATCGCGCGGCTGACCAGCGAATACAACGTCTTCGTGCTGCCCGCCAACTCGCCCTTCAAGAGCATGGCCGAGGTGGTGGCGCAGCTCAAGAAGGACCCCGGCAGCGTGAAGTGGGGCGGCGGCTCGCGCGGCTCCACCGAGCACATCGCGGCGGCCATGATCGCCCGTGAAGTGGGGGTGGACCCGGCGCGCATCAACTATGTGGCTTTCCGTGGGGGCGGGGAGGCGACGGCGGCCATCCTGGGCGGCAACGTCACCGTGGGCGGCAGCGGCTACAGCGAGTTCTCCGAGTACATCGCCGCGGGCAAGATGAAGCCCATCGGCGTGACCTCGGGCCAGCGCCTGAAGGGCGTGAACGTGCCCACGCTCAAGGAGCAGGGTATCAACGTCGAGATCGGCAACTGGCGCGGTGTGTACGGCGCGCCCGGCATCACGGCCGAGCAGCGCAAGGCGCTGGTGGCAATGGTGGAGAAGGCCGTCAAGAGCAAGGCGTGGGCCGAGGCGCTGGAGAAGAACGGCTGGACGCCCGCGTGGCTGGCCGGCGACGACTTCGCCAACTTCGTGGACAGCGAGTTCGCCAGCCTGCGCGCCACCATGGTGAAGTCGGGCATGGTCTAAGCCCGGCGGCGCCGCAGTGTGCTGCGGCGCTCCTCTTTTGAGAGCTGTCAGCGCTTGATGGATAAGCGCTAGGGCCGTTTTTTGTTTGAAACCTGCGCCGCCGCGGTGCGGCGCCTTCCCGGAGGCCGCAGCCATGTCTGAGCTTTCCTCTTCCCCTCCCTCCATTCCACCCACAAGCGCCGTGCCTTCACCCGGCTGGCAGGCCGCCGTGGGCGCCGGCGTCATCCTGGTGGCCGCGGCGATGGCCTGGGGCGCGCTGGAGATCCCCGGCAACGCCGGTTATGGCGGCGTGGGGCCCAACTTTCTACCGTGGGCCTGCGCCCTGGTGTTGGCCGTGTGCGGCGGCTGGCTGATCTGGGAGGCTGCCACGGGCGGCTACCGCCAAGCGGCCGACCCGGGCGGCGCGCCGCGCGCGGCGTGGGGGCCCTTTGCATGGGTGTCGGCGGGGCTTCTGCTGAATGCGGCGCTGATCGTGGAGCTGGGCTTCATCGTGGGCTGCACGCTGTGCTATGCGCTGGCCGTGCAGGGGCTGCGCCGCGCGGGCGGGCAGACGGGCCTGCTGTCGCCGCGCGTGCTGGCCGTGGATGTAGCGACCGGGCTGGCCATCGCCGCGCCGGTGTTCTGGCTGTTCACGCAGTTCCTGGCGATCAACCTGCCGGGCCTGACCGCCAGCGGGTGGCTGTAGGCCAGGGCGCGGGAGAGTGCACATGCATGCTGACTTTGGCTGCTTCGATGGCGCCGGCGCAGGCCGCGTTCCAAACAGGGATTGAGTGCTATGGAAATCTTTGACGCATTGCTCGCAGGCTTTGCCACGGCGATCACGCCGGCAAACCTGCTGTGGGCCCTGGTGGGCTGCGCGCTGGGAACGGCCGTGGGTGTGCTGCCGGGCATCGGGCCGGCGGTGGCGGTGGCCATGCTGCTGCCCATCACGGCCAAGGTGGACATGACCGCCTCGATGATCTTCTTCGCGGGCATCTATTACGGCGCCATGTATGGCGGCTCCACGGCGTCCATCCTGCTGAACACGCCGGGCGAGACCGCCAGCATGGTCACGGCCATGGAAGGCAACAAGATGGCCAAGAGCGGGCGCGCGGGCGCGGCGCTGGCCACGTCGGCCATCGGCTCGTTCGTCGCCGGCACCATCGCCACGGTGGTGGTGACGCTGTTCGCGCCGGGCGTGGCCGAGTTCGCGGTCAAGCTCGGCCCGCCCGAATACTTCATGCTGATGGTGCTGGCCTTCACCACGGTGAGCGCGGTGCTGGGCCAGAGCAGTCTGCGCGGCATGACGGCGCTGTTCCTGGGCCTGGCGCTGGGCTGCGTGGGCATGGACCAGATCTCGGGGGCCGCCCGCTACACCGTGGGCAAGATGGAGCTGCTGGACGGCATCGACATCGTGCTGGTGGCCGTGGGCCTGTTCGCCGTGGCCGAGGTGCTGTATGCGGCGCTGTACGAGGGCCGGGTGGAAGAGTCGCAGAACCAGATGGGCCGTGTGCACATGACGCGGCGCGACTGGCGCCGGTCCATTCCCGCATGGCTGCGCGGTACCGTGATCGGCACGCCCTTCGGCTGCATCCCGGCAGGGGGGACGGAGATTCCCACCTTCTTGAGCTACGCGACCGAAAAGCGTCTGGCCAAGGGCGAGGACAAGGCCGAGTTCGGCACCCGTGGCGCCATCGAGGGGGTTGCGGGCCCCGAGGCGGCCAACAACGCCACGGTGACCGCGGCGCTCATCCCGCTGCTGACACTGGGCATCCCGACCAGCAACACCACGGCCGTGCTGCTGGGGGCCTTCCAGAACTATGGGCTGAACCCCGGCCCGCAGCTGTTCACCACATCGGCCACGCTGGTGTGGGCGCTGATCGCGTCGCTGTACATCGGCAACATCATGCTGCTGGTGCTGAACCTGCCCATGGTGGGGCTGTGGGTGAAGCTGCTCAAGATTCCGCGTCCACAGCTCTACGCCGGCATCCTGATCTTTGCCACGGTGGGCGCCTACGGCATGCGCCAGAGCACGTTCGACCTGTTCCTGCTGTACGGCATCGGCTTGCTGGGCGTGCTGATGCGGCGCTTCGACTTCCCTACGGCGCCCGTGGTGGTGGGCATGATCCTCGGACCGCTGGCCGAGGCGCAGCTGCGCAACGCGATTTCCATCGGCGAGGGCAGCTGGATGATCTTCCTGCAGCGCCCCATGGCCGTGACGCTGCTGGTGATCGTGCTGGCCGTGCTCATCGTGCCGCGCGTGCTGCGCCGCTGGGCCGAGCGCAACCTGGCCCATGCGCGCCAGAGCGTGGACGATGTGAGTTGATGGAGCGCTGCGCGTCGGCGCTACGCACGCCGGCGCGCGCGCGGCCCTAGCGCAGCACCCGGGCCGCCACCGGGCCTGGCCGGGGTGCAGGCCCGCTGCCGGGGCCTTCCTGCCGGGCCGCAGCGGCCGCGCCCTGCGGCTGCGTGCGGCGCCGCGCCACCCACAGGTACAGGCCGCTGCCCAGCACGATGATGGTGGCGATGTCGAGCACGGCCCAGAGGATCTGCATGGGCATGCCCGCGTAGTCGCCAAAGTGCAGCGGCTGGGACACCAGCAGGGCCGTCAGGTACCACGGTAGCTCCGGCGCGGCGGTGACCTTGGCGGTGCGCGCGTCGACCAGCACGGGCTCGAGCAGGCGCGAGGTGAGCGGCGCATCACCGCGCAGGAAGAAGGTGTTGTGGTGCGGGCTGGAGAACGCCGTGCCCGGGAACGCAATGAACGACAGCCGCGTGCCCGGCGCCTGGGCCAGCGCTGCGTCCAGTGACTGCTGCAGGGAGCCGCGCTCGGCGACGGGCGTCAGCGGCTGGCCCTGGTAGGGCGCCAGCAGCGCGGTCAGCTCGTCGTGCTGCCAGTACTTGACGATCAGGTCGGCCCAGGTGTTGACCACACCCGTGGCGCCGACCACGCAGGCCCACACCAGCGTCACGATGCCCAGCAGGTTGTGCAGGTCCAGCCATTTCACGCGCGTGGAGCGGTCGCGGCGCACCTGGCCAAACTGCAGCTTGCGCATGAAGGGCGCGTAGAGCACCACGCCGCTGATGATGGCGACCACCAGCAACAGGCCCATGAACCCGAGGAACAGCTTGCCTGGCAGGCCCGCGAACAGGTCTACGTGGAGCTTGAGCATGACCCACATGAAGCCCTCGTCGAAGCGCGGCTGGGCCAGCACTTCGGCCGTGCGCGCGTCCACGGCCACGGAGCGGAAGTCGTCCGTGGGAGCCGGCGTGGGCGTGAGCGTCACAAACCACAGGTCGGTGCTGTCATCGGGCTGCGAGGCGTACTGCACCACGCGGTCCGGGTGCTGCGCCTGGGCCACCGCCAGGATGCGGTCCAGGCTGGCGCGGGGCGTGTCCGCCGGCATGGCGGGGGCCTCCACCTCGGTGCCGAGCAGGTGCCCGATCTCGTGGTGAAAGATCAGCGGCAGGCCGGTCAGGCACAGCAGCAGCATGAAGACCGTGCAGACGAGGCTGCTCCACTTGTGCAGCCAGGTCCAGGTCTTGAGGGTGTTGGGTGTCAGCATGGCGTTGGTGCGTCCGTAGGGGGTCAGAAATCCACGCTGGCGCTTAGCGTGAAGGTGCGCGGTGCGCCTACCACCAGGTAGCCTGATCCGGGGTAGCCGCCCGCAGAGGCCCAGTAGTTGCGGTTGGTGGCGTTGTCCACGCGGGCGCGCAGTGTCAGCAGCCGGCCGCCGACCTCGGTCAGATAGCGCACGCCCAGGTCCAGGCGCGTCCAGGCGGGCAGGCGCAGGGTGTTGGCATCGTCGGCGTAGCTCGCGCCGGTGTGGACCACGCGCGTATCCAGGGCGAGGCCGCGCACGCCCGGCACATCCCATTCCACTCCGGCATTGGCCTGCAGGCGCGGTACGCCGATCACGCGGTTGCCATCCAGCGCGGCGGTGCCCGTGGCGCGCTGCTTGGCCTGCAGCCAGGTGGCGCCACCCAGCAGGCGCAGGCCGCGCGCGGCTTCGCCATAGACGTTGAACTCCACACCCTGGTGGCGGTCTTCGCCGGCGGCGGTGAAGACGTTGTCGGCATTCACCAGCGCACGCGGGCGCGTGGTGCTGAAGAGTGCCACCGAGCCGCCGATGCGGCCCGCGTCGTACTTGACGCCGATTTCCTTCTGTTTGGAAACGTAGGGCGCGAGCTGCTGCCCGTGGTTGATGACCGGAACGCCGTTGGCCGTGGCCGGGGCCGTTTCGCCCTGGCTCAGGCTCTCGATGTAGTTGGCGTACAGCGACAGGCGGGAGCTGGCCTTGAACACCACCCCGGCCGCGGGGCTGATGCGGCTCTTGTCGTAGCTGCCCAGCGGTGCCGAGGTTCCGTAGGCGTAGTCCTGGACCTTAATGCTCTGGTGGCGCGCGCCCACGGTGAGCAGCAGCGTGTCGTCCATGAAAGCCAGCGTGTCGCCCAAGGCAAAGCTGACCAGGCGCGTGTGCCCCGTGAGGTTGGGGTTTGCCAGGTCGCCGCCATGCAGCGCGCCGGCGCTGAATGCGGGAGCGGCATAGGGGGTGTAGCCATACAGGTTGGCGGGCAGCGTGTTGGCATAGTCCATGGCATACGCGTTGTCCTTCTCGAAGTCGAAATACGAGGCGGACGCCACCCATTCGTGTCCCACGCTGCCGGTGTGCAGCTTGCCGCGCACGCCCAGCTCGCCCGTGTTCACGCGGTCTTTGCGGGTGTTGTCGAAGCGGTAGACGCTGCCCGCGCCGGTGTCGGAGTTGGTTACCCTCAGGTTCGCCAGCGAATTGGCCTCTTTGCTGCGGCGCATGCCCCAGGCACCCCAGGCGGTGATGTCGGGAGTGAGGTCGACTTCGCCGCGCAGCGTACCGAAGAGGTCGCGCTCGTTGGAATACGACCAGGGCTGGGAGAAGTTGGCCTTGGCATCGGGCGCGGCGGGGATGCTGGTGGCCAGGGGGCCTAGTGTCACGTTGCTGCGCGTACCCTTGAGCTTGTTGTCCTGCCAGCCGATGTCCCCCGACAGGCGTACGTTACGGTTGCGCCAGTCCAGCCCCACCGAAAGCAGGCCCAGGCGGCTTTCCTCGTGATCAATGGCGGTATCGCCATCGCGCAGCGCGGCATTCACGCGGATGCCGGTGCTGTCCTCGGGGCCGAAGCGGCGCGCCAGGTCGAGCGCAGCGTGTCCGTAACCTCCCGACCCGGTGCCCAGCGTCACGCGGGACAGGGGCTCGTTCGGCGCGCGCTTGGGCAGCAGGTTGATGGTGCCCCCCGCGCCGCCCCCGAAGGGCGCCGCTCCCGTGAGGAAGGTGGCGGCGCCCCGCAGGACCTCGACACGCTCGAACAGTTCCGTGGCGATGTACTGGCGCGGCAGCAGGCTGTACAGGCCGTT
Source organism: Diaphorobacter nitroreducens (assembly GCA_003755025.1). Classification (GTDB taxonomy): domain Bacteria; phylum Pseudomonadota; class Gammaproteobacteria; order Burkholderiales; family Burkholderiaceae_C; genus Diaphorobacter; species Diaphorobacter nitroreducens. Next base: position 149,594 of record RJVL01000003.1, read on the forward strand.
GTAGGCCACGTCGTCGGAGCCGACCACGAAGCCGCGGATGAAATACGCCTCCTGGAAGTTGCCGAAGCCCCGCGCCATGCGCACGCCTGAGTCGTTTTGCAGCACTTCGCCCACGCTGCGGGCCTGCTTGTCCTGGATGAGTTCGTTGGTGTACGCGGTGATGCTGAAGGGCGTCTCCTGTGGGTCGCGAGTCCCCAGGATGCCGACGCGCCCGCCGCGCGCCACCTGGCCGCCCGCATAGGCTGGCGACAGGCCCTGGGCCGACGCGTCGGCGCTGGCGTTGACCTCAACGGTGGGGAGTTCGGGCGCGGATGGCGTGCCCTGCGCATGCGCCATGGACTGCAGCGCGACAAAGATGGCAAGGGCTAAAGGGGTGGGGCGGTTCATGGTTGTGATGGGCGGGAGGAAACAGAGTCAAGGGCGGCGCAGGGCTTGGCGCGCGGGACCAGCGCGCACCAGGTCATCACGGCAACGGGCAGGCCAAGCGCGAACCATGACCAGCGGTCGCCCCAGTGGTCGGACACCAGTGCGCTCAGCAAGCCGCTGGCGGTGAGCACGCCCAGCACGCACGGCCAGAGCCAGAGGGAGGGCCGCGATGGCGCGGGAGGCCGCGGGGTGGACGGGGAAAGGCGGGTGTCGTTCATGGTTGGGCCGGTCAACAGCGGTGGGCGTTAAGGGCGTGCAGAAGCTGTGCGCTGACAGTAAAGGGCATAAGAACGAGAGTGATTGGTGTTTATGTTTCTTGACGCATCGCTGCCTCGTTCATCGCCCTAGACAGAGTGCGCCGGGTACCGCCGCGCAAGCGCAGCGCGGCCAGCGCCCGGGGGACGGCCGCCCCCGGGACCTCCCCACCAGAGAGCACGCTTGCACAGGCGCGGAGTATAGCTCTATGTTGAGAATGGTTCTTATTAATTTGCAATGCGCGTCGAACGCCGGCGTTACCATCCGACCATGCCCCTGCATACCGACGCCTCGCCCTTGCCGCTGGATGCGCAGGGCATCCTGGAACTGGCTGCGCGCTCCATGTTCCAGCTCTTTTCCACCATGAGCCAGGGCATGTTCCTCGTGGACCTGAGCGGGCGCATCGTGTGGGTCAACGAGGGCTACCGCCGCTTCCTGCCCGACCTGGGCGTGCATTCGGTCCATGACTTCGTGGGCCGCATGGTGGAGGAGGTGATTCCCAACACCCAGATGCGCCAGGTACTCGAGACGGGCCAGCCCGTCCTGGTGGACCTGCTGACCAACAAGGCCGGCACGTTCGTGGTCAGCCGCATTCCCCTGCATGGGGATGATGGGCGCGTGATCGGCGCCATTGGCATCGTGTTGTTCGACCATCCGGAAACCACGCTGCAGCCGCTGATTGCCAAGTTTGCTCAACTCCAGCGCGAGTTGGACGATGCGCGGCGCGAACTGGCCGCGCAGCGCAGCCGGCTGCCCGTGGCTGGCCCGGGGGTGCGTCGTGCCAAGCACACGTTCGCCAGCTTCGTGGGTGCCAGCCCCGCAGCCACCGAGGTGAAGCGCCAGGCGCGCCGCGCGGCCCAGTCCCAGAGTCCGGTGTTGCTGTTGGGCGAAACCGGCACGGGCAAGGAGCTGCTGGCCCATGCCATCCACGCGGCTTCCACGCGGTCACAAGGTCCCTTCGTGAGCGTCAATATCGCCGCCGTGCCCGACACATTGCTGGAGGCAGAGTTCTTCGGTGTAGCCCCCGGTGCCTACACCGGTGCCAGCGTGCGGGGTCGGGAGGGCAAATTCAAGCTGGCCGACGGGGGCACGTTGTTCCTCGACGAGATCGGTGACATGCCCTCCAATCTGCAGGCCAAGCTGCTGCGCGCCCTGCAGGAAGGTGAAATCGAGCCCCTGGGTTCCAACCAGCTCGTGCCGTTCGACGTGCGCGTGGTAGCCGCCACTTCGCGCGACTTGGCCGCGCTGGTGCGCGACGGCCTGTTCCGCGAAGACCTCTTCTATCGCCTGCATGTGCTGCCCATCCGCGTGCCACCGCTGCGGGAGCGGCGTGCCGACATTCCGGCCCTGGTGGAGGCACTGGCCGACGACTTGGCTCTGCGCAATGGCATCGCCCCGCCCGAGCTGCTGCCCGATGCACTGGCCCTGCTGGGCGCGCAGGCATGGCGCGGAAACATCCGCGAACTGCGCAACGTACTGGAGCAGGCTGCCATGCGCAGCGAAACGCTGACCGTCGATGCGGAGCAATTGCGTCAGGTGCTGCGCGAAAGCGGCGTCGAACCCGCAGCGCCCACACCCGATGCGGGCGGGGCTTCTACCGGCGACGATGGCGCGGCGCTGCTGCGCCCATTGGCCGTGCAGGTGGCAGAGTTGGAGCGCCGCGCCATAGCTGCAGCGCTGTCATTGCATGGGGGCAACAAGCTCGCCACGGCGCGGCACCTGGGCATCTCCCGTGCCACGCTCTACGAACGGATGGGGCAGCCCCTGGCTAACACTGATAAATAAATAGACAAATGCCTGAAATTAAGGCATTTAATTTGTCTGTAAATTAGTCAAAAGAGCCGTGATGGCTGGATATTCGCGAAAAAATGTCGCCGAAGTGACGTCCGGTGATCTGTCTGGCGACCATGTCGAGCCACTTGCGCCCTGGCATGGTGCGTGCAATGTGTTTGTCATACCCAAAAGAGGAGACACGCATGCACCATCGCAGCCTCGCGGCGCGGGCCGGCGGCCTGGCCGCAGCCCTGGCGGCCGGTCTGACCGCGCCGTTGGCACTGGCCCAGTCCGAGATTCGCATCGCCCATGTCTATAGCAAGACCGGGCCGCTCGAAGCCTATGGCAAGCAAACGCAGGCAGGGTTGATGATGGGGCTGGATTACGCCACTGGTGGGACCATGGCGGTGGCGGGCAAGAAGCTCGTGGTGATCGAGAAGGATGACCAAGGCAAGCCAGACCTGGGCAAGAGCCAGCTGGCCACGGCGTATTCCGACGACAAGGCGGACCTGGCGGTGGGCCCCAGCGCCTCGGGTGTGGCGCTGGCCATGCTGCCGGTGGCGGAGGAATACAAGAAGATCCTGCTGGTCGAGCCCGCGGTGGCGGACTCGATCACCGGTGACAAGTGGAACAAGTACATCTTCCGCACGGGCCGCAATTCCAGCCAGGACGCGATCGGCAACGCCGTCGCCATCGACAAGCCCGGCACCCTCATCGCCACCCTGGCGCAGGACAACGCCTTTGGCCGCGACGGTGTCAAGGCCTTCAAGGATGCCATCAAGACAGCCAAGCTGGTGCATGAGGAATACCTGCCCGCGGCCACCACCGACTTCACCGCGGGCGCGCAGCGCCTGATAGACCGGCTCAAGGACCAGCCGGGCAAGAAGGTGATCTGGGTGCTGTGGGCCGGGGCGGGCAACCCGTTCAAGATCAACGATATGGATCTCAAGCGCTACGGCATCGAGATTGCCACGGGCGGCAACATCCTGCCCGCGATGGCGGCGTTCAAGGGCATGCCGGGCATGGAAGGCGCCACGTATTACTACTTCGGCATCCCGAAGAACCCGGTGAACGAGGCATTGGTGTCCATGCACTACAAGCAGTTCAAGACGCCGCCAGACTTCTTCACGGCCGGTGGTTTCTCGGCCGCCATGGCGATCGTGACGGCGCTGAAGAAGACCGGTGGCGACACGAAGACCAATACGCTCATCAAGGCGATGGAGGGCATGAGCTTCGATACGCCGAAGGGCACCATGACCTTCCGCAAGGAAGACCACCAAGCCATGCAGAGCATGTACCACTTCCGCATCAAGAACGACCCGGCGTTTGCGTGGGGCGTACCCGAACTGGTGCGCGAGATCAAGCCGCAAGAGATGCAGGTACCGATCCGCAACAAGCGCTGATTGCCCAGTGTGCAGGGCGCGCCGGCGAAGCCTCGCCCGGCCGTCCACACGTCGTTTGTATTCCTCGATGAACCCCGGGCCACACGGGGCGGACTTGCGCACACCGCGCCCCTTTGACAGGAGACAAAAGCATGCCATTCCATCGTTTTCTGCTCGCTGCTGCGTTGGCATCCGCCGGCATGGCGCAGGCGGCGGCGCCGCTGGGCCAGTACAACATCGACACGGGCAAGATCAGCGTTTCAGGGCTGTCCTCAGGCGGCTTCATGGCCACCCAGCTTGGCAATGCGTACTCGTCCACCTTCATGGGCGTGGGCATCTTTGCCGCGGGGCCGTACATGTGCGCGGGCCACAACAACTACACGGCCTGCATGTACAACGCCAGCATCAGCGCCAGCCAGCAGGGCGCGATGCAGGGCAGCATCGACAGCTACAGCGCCAACGGCACCATTGATGGCAAGTCCGGCATTGCCGCTCAGAAGATCTACATCTTCACGGGCACCAGCGACTACACCGTGGGGCCCAACCTGACCGATGCGCTGCAGACCCAGTACCTCAACAATGGGGTGCCCGCGGGCAACATCACGTACGTCAAGCGCAGCGGGACCGCGCATGTGCTGCCCACCGACTTTGACAGCACGGGCAACAACGCATGCAGCAGCAGCACCTCGCCCTTCATCAGCAACTGCGGTTATGACGGCGCCGGAGCGGTGCTCTCACATTTCTATGGCGCGCTGAATGCGCGCAACAACGCCCCTGCGGCAGCCAACTACATCGAGTTCGATCAAAGCGCCTATACCGCCGGCAACCCGGGCATGGCCGCCAACGCCTGGCTGTACTTGCCCGCAAGCTGCGCCAGCGGCGCGCAGTGCAAGCTGCACGTCGTGCTGCACGGTTGCCAGCAGAGCACCGACAAGATCGGCGACAAGTTCGTCAAGAACACCGGCTATAGCCGCTGGGCCGACACCAACCAGATCATCCTGCTGTTCCCGCAGACCCGGATCGACAACACCAGCCGCAGCACCGCCAAGAGCGGATCGCTGGCCAACCCGAACGCCTGCTGGGACTGGATCGGCTGGTACGGCGGCAATTTCGCGCAGAAGAGCGGCGCGCAGATGGCCGCGATCAAGGCCATGGTGGATCGCATCGCTTCCGGTGCAGGTTCGGGCGACGGCGGCGGCACCCCACCGCCCACCGATCCGCTCCTGCCAGCGCCCACCGGTCTCAGCGCGTCGGGCGCCACCGCCACAAGCATGAACCTGGCCTGGAATGCCGTGGCTGGCGCCAGCGGCTACAACGTCTACCGCAACGGCAACAAAGCCAACGCCCTTACCGTCTACGCCACCAGCTATACCGACTCGGCGCTGACCGCTTCCACCACCTACAGCTGGGCGGTGCGTGCGGTGGACGCCAACGGCGCAGAGGGTGATGCGTCGAACGCCGTGAGCGGCACCACGCTCGCGCCCACGCAGTCCCCTGGGACCTGCACCACAGCCAGCAACTATGCGCACACACAAGCGGGGCGCGCCTACCAGCAGGGCGGCTACACCTACGCCAATGGCTCCGGCCAGAGCATGGGGCTGTGGAACGTGTTCGTGACCACCACGCTCAAGCAGACAGCCACCAATTACTACGTGATCGGCACCTGCCCCTGACGCGCACCGACCGCGGCATCGGCACACAAGTACGCACCCATGAGCGCCTTGGCCACCCAGGACCTGACCATCCGCTTCGGCGGGCATGTGGCGGTGAACGCCGTGACCTGTGCCTTCGCGCAGGGCACGCTCACGGCCATCGTGGGGCCCAATGGCGCGGGCAAGACCACGTACTTCAACCTGATCTCGGGCCAGCTCAAGGCGACGGCAGGTCGCGTGTCGCTCCATGGCCAGGACCTCACGGGCCTGCCGCCTTCTGCGCGCACGCGCGCCGGCCTGGGCAGGGCGTTCCAGCTCACCAATCTGTTTCCGCACCTGTCGGTGCTGGAGAACGTGCGCCTGGCCGTGCAGGCCGCGCAGCCGGGGCGGCACCGGCGCGGCCTCAACCTGTGGAGCATCTGGAGCGACCACGCCGCACTCACCGCCCGTGCGCAGGGCATCCTGCATGCCGTGGCCTTGGCCGACCGCCAGGACATGCCGGTCGCCAGCCTGCCGCATGGGGACCAGCGCAAGCTGGAGGTGGCGCTGCTCATGGCGCTGGACCCGCAGATCTACATGTTCGACGAGCCCACGGCTGGCATGGGCCATGACGAGGCCCCCGTGATCCTGGACCTGATACGCGCGCTCAAGAAAGACAAGACCAAGACCATCCTACTGGTCGAGCACAAGATGGACGTGGTGCGCGAGCTGGCCGACCGCATCATCGTGCTGCACAACGGCGTGCTCGTCGCGGACGGCGAGCCCGCCGCAGTGATCGCGTCGCCGATCGTGCAGCAGGCCTACCTGGGCACGGCGGCGTCGGCTGCGGAGGCTGAGGCATGAGCGCACCGCTGCTGAAGCTGTCCGGCGTGCACACGCACATCGGGGCATATCACATCCTGCATGGCGTTGATTTGGCCGTGCCCCGCGGGCAGCTCACGCTGCTGCTGGGGCGCAACGGCGCGGGCAAGACGACGACCCTGCGCACCATCATGGGTCTGTGGCGCGCCAGTGCCGGGACTATCACCTTCGGCGGCCAGGGCATCGCGGCCTGGGAGACGCCGCGCATTGCCCAGCAGGGCATTGCCTACGTACCCGAGAACATGGGCATCTTTGCCGACCTGACGGTGAAGGAAAACCTGCTGCTGGCCGCGCGTGGCGCGCGCACCGCGGCGCAGATGGACGGCGCGCGGCTGGAGTGGATCTTCCGGCTCTTTCCCGCCGTGGAAAAGTTCTGGAATCACCCCACAGGCAAGCTCAGCGGCGGGCAAAAACAGATGGTGGCCGTGGCACGCGCCATCGTGGAGCCGCGCGAGTTGCTCATCGTGGATGAACCCAGCAAGGGACTGGCGCCCGCCATCGTCAACAACATGATCGACGCCTTCGCCCAGCTCAAGGCCAGCGGCACCACCATCCTGCTGGTAGAGCAGAACCTGCACTTCGCCCAGCGCCTGGGTGACCAGGTGGCGGTGATGGACAACGGTGTAGTGGTGCATGCCGGCCCCATGGCCGCATTGTCAGAGGACGAGGCGTTGCAGCAGTCGCTGCTGGGGCTGTCGTTATGAACAGGTTTGAACAAAATCGGCCTGTAGCGCCCATGCAGCAAGCGCGAGTAGCTATTAAAAGTGAAGCGACCGGGCGGGGCGCAATAGCCATCGACTGGACACCCCTGGCGCTGGTACCGCTGCTGGCGATCGCGGTGCTGCCCTTCATCGGATCGGCCAGCACCTGGCTCACCCTCACGGTTGCGGGGCTGGCCATGGGCATGATCATCTTCATCATCGCCTCCGGCCTCACGCTGGTGTTCGGGCTCATGGACGTGCTGAATTTCGGCCATGGCGTGTTCATCGCGCTGGGCGCGTTTGTCGCCACCAGCGTGCTGGGCTCGATGAGCGACTGGACCGGGTCGGCCGCGCTGTGGCGCAACCTGGTGGCCGTGCTGCCCGCCATGGCCGTCGCCATGCTGGTGGCCGGCGCGGTGGGACTGGCATTCGAGCGCCTGATCGTGCGCCCCGTGTACGGCCAGCATCTCAAGCAGATCCTCATCACCATGGGTGGGATGATCATCGGCGAGGAACTGATCAAGGTCATCTGGGGACCACAGCAGATTCCGCTGCCGTTGCCCGAGGCCATGCGGGGCGCGTGGCTCGTCGGCGAGGCGGCCGTGGAAAAGTACCGCGTGCTGGCCGTTGGCGTGGGGCTGGCGGTGTTCGCGCTGCTGGCGTGGACGCTTGCGCGCACCAAGCTGGGCCTGTTGATCCGCGCCGGCGTGCAGGACCGCGAGATGGTCGAGAGCCTGGGCTACGGCGTGCGGCGGCTGTTCGTGGGCGTGTTCGTGGCCGGTAGCGCGCTGGCGGGGCTGGGCGGCGTGATGTGGGGGCTGTACCAGCAGAACGTGGTGCCGCAGATGGGGGCCCAGGTGAACGTGCTGATCTTCATCGTGATCATCATTGGGGGACTGGGCAGCACGGGTGGTGCGCTGATCGGTGCGCTGCTCGTGGGCCTGATGGCCAACTACACGGGCTTCCTGCTGCCGAAGGTGGCGCTGTTCTCCAACATCGCGCTCATGGTCGCCATCCTGCTGTGGCGGCCGCAGGGCGTGTACCCGGTGGCCAACCGTTGAGGAGCGCGTCGATGCTGAACCGGCTCCTCTCGGGCGACTATCCCCGCAGCAAGGTGCTGGCTGTGCTGCTCATGGCCTGCCTGCTGGGGCTCGCCGTGGCGCCGTTCGCCTTTGCGGGCGTGAAGGCGCTCAACGTGGCGGCCAAGGTACTGGTGTTCGTGGTGCTGGTCGCCAGCTTCGACCTGCTGCTGGGCTACACGGGTATCGTGAGCTTCGCGCACACCATGTTCTTCGGCATCGGCGCCTACGGCATCGCCATCGCCACCAGCCGCCTGGGTGCTACATGGGGCGCGCTGGCCGTGGGGCTGGGGTGCGCGCTGCTGCTGTCATTGCTGCTGGCGCTGGCGATCGGATTGTTCTCGCTGCGCGTGCGCGCCATCTTTTTCGCCATGATCACGCTGGCCGTGGCGGCGGCGTTCCAGACGCTGGCTTCGCAGCTCTCGGGCTGGACGGGCGGCGAGGACGGCCTGACCTTCAAGCTGCCCGAGTGGCTGTCGCCCAGCTTCGAGCCCTTCGAGGAGGAGGTGCTGGGGGTGCTGATCGACGGGCGCCTCATCACCTACTACCTGCTGTTCGTCACGGCTGTGGTGCTGGTGCTGGCGCTGTTGCGCATCGTGAACTCGCCCTTTGGCCGTGTGCTGCAGGCCATCCGCGAGAACGAGTTCCGTGCCGAGGCCATCGGCTATCGCGTGGTGGTGTACCGCACGCTCTCCAGCGTGCTGTCCGCGCTGTTCGCCTGTGCGGCGGGTGCCATGCTGGCCCTCTGGCTGCGCTACAACGGGCCGGACACGTCGCTCAGCTTCGAGATCATGATGGACTGCCTGCTCATCGTCGTGATCGGCGGCATGGGCACGATCTATGGTGCCGTGGTCGGCTCCGTGCTCTTCGTGGTGGCGCAAAGCTACCTGCAGGACCTGTTGGGCGTTGCCCATGAGGCTGCCTCTGGTCTTCCCTGGCTGGCCGCACTCCTGTCGCCCGACCGCTGGCTGCTGTGGCTGGGCCTGCTGTTCGTGCTCTCGGTCTATTACTTCCCCACCGGTGTGGTGGGGCGCCTGCGTTCCCTGCGTGCCCCGCCTTGATGGGTGCGCTTTTTTTCTCGTACTGCCATTACCACAACCTTAGGAGACAACATGCGAGTGAATGAACGAGTAACGGTGCGTTGGGCGCTGACGGCGCTGGCGGGGGCCACGCTGGTGGCCTGTGGCGGCGGATCGGATCCGTCCAACGATCTGCCCCAAGGCATCAAAGAAATCAGCGCCACGGTGTACCCGGCCACGACCGTAGGCACGGGCGCCACTGCTGCTACCCAGGACCTGCTGACGGGCGGTATTGGCAAAACGGGCCTGGGCGCCGCGGCCGCGCCCGCCTATGCCGACCCGGCCAACCCCACGGCGGCGGAACTGCGCCGCAATGCGCTGTTTTCCAACTACCGCGGCATCCTGGACTACACGGCCAAGGGCGGCTATGGCACGCTGTACGGCCCCAACATCACGGCCGAAGGCCAGGTGACCGCCAGTGAAGGTCTGATCCCAGGCCGTGAATACCTCGCTGTGCTGGACGATGGCTCCGGCCGCAAGCAAACCGTGATCGCCGTGCAGGTGCCCGACAGTTTCAACACCAGCAACCCCTGCATCGTGCTCGGCCCTTCGTCCGGTTCGCGCGGCGTGTACGGTGCCATCGGCACGGCGGGGGAGTGGGGCCTGAAGAAGGGCTGCGCCGTCGCGCTGACGGATGCCGGCAAGGGCGTGGGCCTGCACAACCTGGCCGACGACACGGTCAACAAGGTCGACGGCACGCGCGCCACGCGCACGGCGGCGGGGGCGCTGAGCTTCTTTGCTGCCAATCTGACGGATGCGGTGCGCTCGGCGTACAACGCGGCCTTCCCCAATCGCATTGCCATCAAGCACGCGCACTCGCAGCAAAACCCCGAAAAGGATTGGGGTGCGGACACGTTGGCGGCAGGCCGCTATGCGCTGTATGTGCTGAATGCGCGCTATGGCACGGCAGACAACCCGGTACCGTTCACCAAAGGCAACACGCTGGTGATCGCGGGCTCCGCCTCCAATGGCGGTGCCGCCTCGCTGCGCGCAGCCGAGCAGGACGGCGAGGGCCTGATCGACGGCGTGGTGGCTTCCGAGCCCGTGACCGAAATGCCCACCGCCGCCGGCTATGGCATCCAGTTCGACGGCGCGGCGGTCGCTGGCTACGGCAAGACCCTGGCCGAGTACACCACCTGGGGCAACATCTACCAGCCCTGCGCCGCGCTGGCGGCCGACGCGGCCATCAACGAGACATCGATCTACAACTACATCGCCCTCACTGCCATGACTGCGCGCGCCACGGCACGCTGCGACGGCCTGGCGGCCAAAGGCCTGGTGAGTGGCGCCACCACGCAGGAGCGTGCGGCCGACGCCCTGGCCAAGCTGCGTGCCTATGGCTGGAACGCCGAGAACAACACCATGCACAACGCCCACTATGCGCTGGGCAACGGACCCATCCTGTCGGCCATGTACACCATGGCCTATGGCCGCTTTGGCGCGGATGCCAACCTGTGCGGGTCCAGCTTTGCCGCTGCCAATGCCACGGGCGACGTGATTGCCGCCGCGCCCACGGCGCTGGCCCAAAGCGCCGCCACCGCGAACGGCACAGCCAATGGGACGCCCGCCACGGTGATCTACAACGACTCGGTGGGAGGCGCCAAGTCCTGGCCCTTCGCCGTGTCGCCCTCTACCGGCGTGGCGGACTTCGGGCTGGACAACGCGCTGTGCCAGTATGCGCTGGTCAGCGGCAAGGACCCCGTGACCGGTGCGGCCCTTACGGCGGCCAGCACGCCGACCAAGGCGCAGAGCGACGCCGTGCGCAGCGGCGTGGCCGAGGTGCTGCACAACGCCAACCTGCGCGGCAAGCCCGCGATCATCGTCGCCGGCCGCAGCGATGCGCTGGTGCCGGTCAACAACAACGCGCGTGCCTATGCGGCGCTCAATCGTGCTGTGGAAGGCGCGTCGAGCAAGCTGCGCTACGTGGAAGTCATGAACGGCCAGCACTTCGATGCGTTCCTGCCCTTCTCAGGTTTCGACACGCGCTTCGTGCCGCTGCACCCGTACTTCAACCAGGCCATGGACGTGATGTGGGCGCACCTGAAGAACGGCGCCCCGCTGCCCGCAAACCAGGTCGTGCGCACCACGCCGCGCGGCGGTACCGCGGGAGCGGCGCCGGCCATTACCGCAGCCAATGTCCCGCCGTTCGCCATGAGCCCCGCCGCCGCCGACCAGATCGGCTTTGTGGGCACATCCATCAGCGTGCCGCGTTGAGGCTGCGCGGCTGAAGAGGCCCCGCCTGTGCCCCGGAATCCGGGGCAAGGCCGGGGCCCCTGCCTGGGGACTGCGTTTGGAGCTTCGAAAGGAAGGGACGGGCATGCGCAAGCTGAGGTGTTGGGTTGGCGGGTTGCTGGTGTCTTTGGCGGCTCTCGCGGCATCGGCCGCAGAGGTGGTGATCGGGCAGGTGGCGCCGCTGTCGGGCGTGCTCGCGTCCACGGGCGAGCAGATGGTGCTGGGCGGCAAGGTGTACTTTGACGCCGTCAACGCGCAGGGGGGCGTGCATGGCGCCAAGATCCGCCTGCAGGTGGAGGACGATGGCTACAAGGTGGACGACACCGTGCGCCTGACGCGTGCCATGCTCGACCACCCTGAAGTCGTTGCCCTGTTCGGCTTTGCCGGCACGGCCAACATTGCGCAGTTGCTGGCCGACAAGGTGCTGGAGCAGGGCGGTGCGGCCCTGGTGGCGCCGTACACGGGCGGCGAGGTGCTGCGCACGCCCTTCAACCCCTGGATCTTCCATGTGCGTGCGGGCTATGCCGATGAAGCCGAGCACATGGTGCAGCAGCTCGCCACGCTGGGCATCACGCGCATTGCCGTCATGTACCAGGACGACGGTTTCGGCAAGGCGGGGCTGGCCGGAGTGGAGGCGGCGCTGGAGCGGCGCCAGCTCAAGCTGGTAGCCGCGGCCGGCTATGAGCGCAACACCGATAACGTGGACTCCGCCGTGCAGACCATCCGCGCCATGGACGCGCAAGCTGTGATCATGATCGCCGTCAACAAGCCGGCTGCCGCATTCACCAAGCGCTACCGCGAGCAGGGCGGCGGCGCGCGGCTGTTCAACATCTCCGTGGTGGATCCCGCCGAAATCGTGAAGCTGGCGGGGCTGAAGAACGCGCACGGCCTGGCCATCAGCCAGGTGGTGCCGTACCCCTACCGGCCTCAATTGCCCGTGGTGCGCGAGTACCAGCAGTTGCTCAAGAAATACGCGCCAGAGGCTGAGATCAACTACACCAGCTTCGAGACCTTCCTGGGCGCGAAGGTCCTTGTCGAGGCCCTGCGCCGTGCCGGCCCGCAGCCTACCAGGGCACGCGTGCTGCGTGCACTGGAGTCGCTGCAGGGGTTCGATCTGGGTGGCGTCACGCTGAACTACGGGCCGAACAACCGTGTCGGCTCGCGCTTCGTCGAGGTCACGGTGATCGGGGGCAACGGCCGGCTCATGAAGTGAGGCGCGCCCGCGGCGATCACACTCTCCCTGCACAAAGGCTGCACCATGTCCTTCGTCTCGCGCTACGTGCGCTGCGCCGGCTATGAAATCCACCTGACCGACTGGGGCGCGCCCGGCGCGCCGGTGGTGGTAGCCTGGCACGGCCTGGCACGCACCGGACGCGACATGGACGAGCTGGCCGCACACCTGGCGGCCCATGGCTGGCGCGTGTTGTGCCCCGACACCCTGGGTCGCGGCCTGAGCCAGTGGAGCCGTGATCCGCAGCACGAATACACGCTGGCTTTCTATGCACGCGTTGTGGAGGAGCTGCTGGATCAGCTGGGTGTGCAGCGGGTGCAGTGGGTGGGTACGTCGATGGGCGGCGCCATCGGCACCGTGTGCGCCGCCGGCCTGCTGGCGCCGCGCCTGCACGGGCGCATCACGCACCTGGTGCTCAACGACAATGCCCCGCAGCTGGCCGGCCCCGCGCTGGAGCGCATCAAGGCCTATGCGGGCCAGCCGCCCCAGTTCGATACCGTGATGGAGCTGGAGGCCTTCTTTCGCCGTACCTACGCGCCGTTCGGCTGGCTCAGCGATGCGCAGTGGCTGCGCCTTACCGAGACCTCGCTGCGCCGCCTGCCCGATGGGCGCGTGACCCCGCACTACGACCCGGCCATGGTGCAGCAGTTCACGCGGCATGAGAACGACTATCTCGTCTGGCCGCACTACGACCGGCTCGACATTCCCGTGCTGTGCCTGCGCGGGGCCGAGTCCGACCTGGTGCTGCCCGCGGTGGTGCAGGAGATGCAGCGCCGGGGCCCGGGCGCACGCGGCCTGCTGGAGGTGGTCGAGGTGCCGGGCTGCGGCCACGCGCCCGCGCTCAACGTGCCGCAGCAACTGGCCTGGGTGCAGCGCTTTTTGCAGGGCCTGCCCGCGCAGGGGTGAGGCGGCGCACGGCTTGCGCGGTGTGCCTGCATTGTTGCCATCCACGCAACGCAGTTTCCTTATTTCAGGTCTCACTCGGCGCAGCCGTTGCAGCTAGCATGTGAGACTTGCATTGCCTGGGCGTCAGCGGCGACGCCGGCACGGCATGAAGGGAACCGCGACATGGGTTTTCTGGTGGATCTGATTCGCGAATACGGCCTAGGTGTCGTGTTCCTGAACGTGCTGATCGAGCAGCTGGGTGCGCCCATTCCCGCCTATCCAGTGCTGGTGGTCACCGGCGCGGTGGCGGGCGACGACTGGCAGCACGGCGCACGCATCGTGCTGTTGGCCGTGGCGGCCGCGCTCATTGCCGACCTGCTGTGGTACCAGGCCGGCAAATCCTACGGCCATCGTGTGCTGGGGCGCATCTGCCGCATTTCGCTGTCGCCCGATGCCTGCATCCGCCAGACGGAATCGCTCTACGGCCGCTGGGGCCCCAAGTCGCTGCTGATTGCCAAGTTCGTTCCAGGCTTTGCGTCGATCGCCAGCGCGCTTGCGGGTGTGGTGGGCACGCCGCGGTCGGTCTTCGTGCTGTACGACACGCTGGGCGCGTTGATCTGGGTGGGCTCGGCAGTGTTGCTGGGATCGCTGTTCAGCACCACGGTCGAGGATCTGCTGGCCGTGCTCACAGCGCTGGGCCAGGGGGGATTGGTATTGCTGGCGGTGGGGCTGGGCGTGTTCATTCTGCGCAAGTGGTGGCAGCGCCAGCGCACGGTGCGCTCGCTGAAGATGCCTCGCGTGTCGGTGCAGGAGTTGCGCGGCATGCAGGCCCAGGGGGTCATGCCCACGGTGATAGATGTGCGCACGGGTCAGGCCTACAGCGCGGGCCATATTCCTGGCGCCCAGGCGTGGGAGCTGCGCCCCCGGGACGCGGCAGCACCCCACGCCCATCTATTGCCGCACGACGCGCATCCGCACGGCGTGGTCATCTATTGCGACTGCCCGGCAGAGATATCGGCCGCCCGGCTGGCGCGCCAGCTACAGCGCGCAGGCTTTTCCAACGTGCGCCCGCTGCTGGGCGGGCTGCAGGCCTGGCAGGACGCCGGGTTCGAGGTCGCCAAGCCGTCTGCCGATACGCCCTGAGACCGCTCGCCGCGCCAAGCAACAAGGCCTCCGTGTGGAGGCCTTGTTGCGTTGTGCGCGGAGAAGGACGTCAGTCCGGCATGGAGCAATGCCCGCCCGAGGCGGCCTTGCCCGAGCCGGCTGCGATCAGCGGCGCCTCGAAGCGCAGGTCCACCGGGGCGGAGTTGCTGTAGTCCCAGGCCAGGAAGGCGGCGAGCACGGCCCAGAAGGCCAGGCGCAGTGTGGTGTGTCGTGTCATGGCGTAGCTCTCCTGGGTTCAGAAGCCGAAATGGCGACGGATGCGCAGGCCGAAGATCGTTCCTGCGAAGGCCAGCGGCACCCAGATCCAGCCGTGGAGGCTGCCCGTGGAGATGCCCGACAGCATGGCGCCGACGTTGCAGCCGAAGGCCAGGCGTGAGCTGTACCCCAGCAGCAGGCCCGCGACCAGGGCCACGGCCCATTGCGTGCCCGTCAGCGCCTTGGCCGTGACCGGCTTGCCGGCCGACACCCACAGAGCGCCCCCGAGGATGCCGATGTTGGTGATGCTGGTCACGTCCAGCAGCACGGTCTCCTGCAGGCGGGCGGCATTGCCGGGCTGGCTCCAGAACCAGTTGCCCGCCAGGTCCGCGGCACCGCTGGCCTGGGCGAGTTTTGCCGCCCACAGGCCAAAGCCGTAGACCACGCCCCAGGGCTGGCCGGCGATCACCAGGTTCAGCGTGGCCAGCAGCGCCAGCAGCACGGCGCCCACGATCCACCTGCGCACCAGCAGCGGCTGGGGCTGCGTGCCTTGCGGTCTCTGGGCACGGCGCGCATACCAGCGCACCGCCACCGCGACCACGGCCAGCACCGCCAGCGTGATCAACAGTGCCTGTTGCCAACCGAAGCGATTGACCAAACCGACGGGCTGCGCGCGGCCCAGGTCCAGCCAGAAGCCCAGGTGCATCGAGCCCAGGAAACTGCCGAGCGCGAACAGCGGCAGGATCGCCGCGTTCATTGGAATGCCCAGGCCCGCCTTGTACAGCGTGCCGCTGCCGCAGCCGTCGGCAATTTGCATGCACAGCCCGAACACGAAGGCGCCGACCAGCAGGCTCACGCTGGGTGGGCCCAGGGCGGCCGTCAGTTCAGGAAAGTGGCCCAGCAGCGGCATGGCCATGGCTGCGGCCAGCGCCAGCAGCAGCAGCTGGCCCATGACGCCGCTGGCGTCCTTGTCCTCGATGAGCATGCGCCAGCCCGTGGTGAAGCCAAAGCGCTGGCCGGCCAGCACCGCGCCCAGGCCCAGACCCACGGCGAACAGGGCCGCTTGCCGCACGGACACGGCCCACAGCAGCCAGCCCAAGAAAATGGCCAGCAGGGCCGCAAGAGGAAGTCGTTTCATGGAAGAGGGCTAGAGATTCAAAAAAGTGAGCTGCTAGCGCTTGCCTGGCAAGCGCTAGAGGCCGATTTGACTATGAGGCTGTCAGGTGCCCAGCGCAGTGGGCTGGCTTACTTGAGCTTGCGTTCCCACCACTGCTTGGCGTCGTAGGCCAGGGCCTCGGCGCGGGTGGGCTGGTTCGCCATCAGCGGCGGCTCCTGGGACTGGGTCCAGTCCACCATGGAGCCGGCGTACAGCTTCACGCCGGGCAGGCCCGCCACTTCGGACAGGCCGAACCAGTCGGTGGCCGCCCAGTGGCCGGTATTGCAGAACGCGACCATGTCCTGGCCCTGTTCGCGCTTGACCTTGGCGGCGATCTGCCGGGCCGTCGCCGCATCCACGAAGGTGGAGGTGCCGGGAACGAACCACTGGTTGAAGTCCAGCTGCTGTGCGCCCGGCAGGGTGCCAGACACCTTGGCCGCCGGCGCACGCACCTTGCCCTGGTAGAAGGCATCGGGGCGCGAATCCACCAGTGCGGCGTTGCTCAGGCGAATGTGCTGGCCCACGTCCTCGCGCGTGGCCAGCAGGCGGGTGTCCAGCGTGGGCGTGTACTGGCTGGCCGCGACCTGTGGCACCTCGGCCGTCAACGGAAGCTGGGCTTGGCCCCAGGCCTTCATGCCGCCATTGAGGATGGAGAGTTCCTTGAGGCCCAGCAGCTTCAGCGTCCAGTACACGCGCGCCGCCGCGCCGAAATCCGTCGGGTCCGCGCCCGTGGAGACCACCACGGCATGCGTGGTGGGCGTGAGCCCCAGCGACTGCACCAGCGCGGTGAGCCGGGGCAGGTCGGGCAGTTCACCCGGGTTGCTGGCGGGGCCGCGCCACTTGCCGTAGGGGGCATTCACCGCACCCGGAATGTGCTGGGCGCCGTAGCTGGCGGGGTCGCGGATGTCGATCACGCGCGGCGGCGTGGCCTGCGTTGTCTGGGCCTTCAGTTCGGCGGGCGTCAGCAGTGGCTGGGCTGCCCACGCCGCAGGGGCCACATGGGCGGCCGTGGCGAATACCGCGAGGGCGAGCAGTTTTTTCATGGCGATCTCGAAAACAGTCGTTCAGGGAAGGGCGTCATTGTCCCGCGCCCTTGAGCCTCATCAACGACAGAATCGGATTGTTCTTATAGCCAATATGGATAAGCCAGGCCCGGCCCACCGCGGCGCCGGGCGGCTTTCAGAGGCCGCTGCCGAGCCTGCGCGGCACGCGCCGCCGCCCCAGCGCCATGGCCTGCCACGCGCGGCGGTAGGCCAGCAGCGTGCTTTCGGCGCGCGCCCGCACGCTGCCTTCCCACGGCTCGTCGGGGGTGAGGCCCGCGTGCGTACCAGTGAGCAGCGCAATGCCCTCGCTGACGTGCTGCGCCGTATAGACGTGAAAGCGCCCCGCCGCGACCGCATCCACCACGGCGGGCGAGAGCATCAGGTGGCGCTGGTTGCGGGCCGGAATCAGCACGCCCTGCGTGCCGGTCAGGCCCGCGTGCGCGCACACGCGGAACCAGCCCTCGATCTTCTCGTTCAGCCCGCCCACGGGCAGCACCTCACCGTGCTGGTTGAGCGCGCCGGTAACCGCGATGTCCTGGCGCAGCGGCAGGCCCGACAGCGACGACAGCAGGGCATACAGCTCGGCGCAGGAGGCCGAGTCGCCCTCAATGCCGCTGTACTCCTGCTCCAGCACGATGGACGCGTTGAGCGCCAGCGGCGCCAGGTGTCCGAACAGCGCGCTGAAATAACTGTGCAGGATGAGCACGCCCTTGTCGTGGATCGGGCCGGACAGCTCGACCTCGCGCTCGATGTTGACCAGGCCTTCTTGGCCCGCATGCGTGCGCGCGGTGATGCGCACCGGAAAGCCGAAGCGGTAGTCGCCCAGGTCGATCTGCGTGAGCGCATTCAACTGGCCGACGCGCGTGCCGTCCAGCGTGATGAGCAACTCGCCCTCGGCAATCGATTCGTGCAATGCCTCCTCGGGGGCGTTGTGGCGCTGGCGCTTGGCGATCAGCGCGGCTTCCACGTCGGCCGCATCGGTCAGCGCCGCGCCGCGTGCCCGCGCCTGGGCCGCGCTTTCGAGCAGCAGGGCTTCCAGCAGGGAAAAGCGCGCGCTCTGGCGCGACTGGTCGTCGGCCTCGCGGTGGGTGAATTCCAGCAGGCGGGCCACGGCCGCGGCGCTGCAGTGCGGCAGGCCGCGGCGGGCGCACGCGCGCGCGATGAACACGGCGCTGGCGTAATGCGTCTGGGCGCTGGCGGTGAAGCGCTCGGCAAAATCCACCTTCACGCGAAAGCGCTGCGCCAGGTCTTCGTCGCCCTCCTGCAGCACGTAATACTCGACGGCGGTGCCGATCAGCACGAGCTTGACGTCCACATCCACGCCCTCGGGCTGCAGCGCCACTGTCGGCCCACCACCGCCATGGCTGGCGGCCGTGTCCTCGACCGCCAGGCGGCTGCAGCGCAGGAAGCGGCGCAGCCGTTCCCACAGCGGCGTATCGCCCAGCAGGTCGCGCAGGAACAGCATCAGGTAGCCGCCGTGCGCACGCAGCAGGCCGCCGGCGTGGATGCTGGAGAAATCGGCATACGGCGCGTCTTCCCCGGATTCGTACTGGATGTGGCCGAACAGGTTGCGCAGCTGCGGGTTGTCTTCGACCACCACTGGCGCGCCCTTCAGGGAAGCGTTGTCCACCGCCAAGTTCACCTGGCACAGCGCCAGCAGGTTGGCCAGTTGGTCGCGGCGTTCCTCTTCCTGCGGATCGTCGGGCTGCTCGCCTTCGTGAGGCACGAAGAGCTCAAGGTCGTCGAGCACCTCGCGCTGCACCTGGTCGAGCCAGCGTCCCAGCTTGACCGCGTCCTTGATCTGCTTGCGCAGGCCCTGGCGGATGTCGTCCAGACCGTGCGTCACCAGCGGGCCGGCGCTCTGGCGCAGAAGCTGCGCCAGCGCATCGTCGCGCGCGCGCTCCAGCGGGCGGGTCTGTTCCAGGAAGCGCACGATCTCCGCGCGCAGCTCCTGCTCGGCCAGCTCGATGGCGGCGCGCTCGGGTGCGCCGAGCGCTGCGCCATCGGCCTCCGTCAGCGGCTCGCCGCCCGGGCCCAGCAGGGTGAACACCATCTGCCCTTGTTCACGCGACAGGCGAAACCGCCGTGCACGCGCGAAGTCGGCCAACTGGCTGAAGGCGCGCGCCTCGTCGCTCTGGTAGCGCTTGTGGATGCGCTCGCGCTCGTTCTTCACGTCCGGCGCAGCCAGGCGCTTGGGGATCTCCGCCTCCAGCTGGCGGCTCCAGCTCGCCATCTGGTCGCGCAGCTGGCGCCCCTGGCCCGCGGGCAGGCGCAGGGCGCGTGGACGTTCGGGTGCGTCAAAGTCGTGCAGAAAGCACAGGTCCGGCGGCACGGGCCGGCTGGCGGCCGCTTCGTCCATGGCCTGGCGCATCAGGGAGGCACGGCCGCTGCCGACCTCGCCCAGCACGAACAGGTGGTAGTCGGGCTGTTGCATGGTCAGCCCGAACCGGGCCGCATCGAACGCGCGCTGCTGGCCGATCCACGGCAGGGGCTCGGCCACCAGTGCGCGTGTGTCGTCAAAGCCCAGGCTCTCGGGGCGGATGCTCAGGCGCAGCTGGCCGGGTGCGAGTGCCGTGCAGGGCGCGCTCATGGCTGGCTCCAGCCCGCCAGGTGCTGTTGCGCAATGCGGCTCAAGGCGGTGATCCAGGCGGGGTTGTCGTTCAGGCAGGGGATGTAACGGAAGTCCTGGCCGCCTGCGTGCAGGAAGGCCTCGCGTGCCTCCTGGTTGATCTCCTCCAGCGTTTCCAGGCAGTCACTGGTGAAGCCTGGGCACATCACGTCCACGCGGCGCGTGCCGCCCTGTGCCAGCGCCACCAGCGAGGGTTCGGTGTAGGGCTCCAGCCAGCGGGCCTTGCCAAAGCGCGACTGGAAGGTCAGCAGGTACCGGTCTTCGCCCAGCCCCAGCACCTGCGCGAGCAGCCGGGCCGTGTTGCGGCATTGCTCCGCGTAGGGGTCGCCCAATCGCACATTGCGTTCGGGAATGCCGTGAAAACTCATCACCAGCTTGTCCGCCGGGCCGCCCTCGCGCTGCCAGTGCGCGCGCACCGACTGGGCCAGCGCGGCAATGTAGTCCGGGTGGTCGTGGTAGTCGTTCACGAAGCGCAGTTCGGGAAAGCAACGCGAGCGGCGCACCCACGCGGCCACGTCGTCGAACACGCTGGCGGTGGTCGTGGCCGAGTACTGCGGGTACAGCGGCAGCACCAGCGCGCGGCGCACGCCGGCGTCCTGCAGCACCTGCAGTTGCGCACCAATGGCCGGCTGACCGTAGCGCATGGCGTGCAGTACCCTCACCGGCTGGCCGGCCTCGCCCAGCCAGCCGCGCAGCATCACCGCCTGCTTGGCCGTCCACACGGCGAGCGGGGAGCCTTCTTCCGTCCAGATGCTGGCGTACTTGGCGGCCGACTTGGCCGGCCGCGTGCGCAGGATGATCCCGTACAGCAGAGGCAGCCACAGCGCCCGCGGAATTTCCACCACCCGCGGGTCGCCCAGGAACTGCGCCAGATAGCGGCGCAGCGCCGGTGCGGTGGGGGCGTCTGGCGTGCCCAGGTTGCACAGCAGAATGGCGGTGCTTTCGCGTGCTGCGGTGGTCTGGATCGAAGAGGCTGAGGCCGTCTGGGCGGCATGGTGAGAAGGCGAGGCGGGCATGCGGTGATTGTGGCAAATGCCGGGCGGTATGCTCGGGCCATGCTCGATATTTCCCGCATCCGCGCCATCACTCTTGACCTGGATGACACCCTATGGCCTATCTGGCCCACCATTGCGCGGGCTGAGAAGGTGCTGATCGAGTGGCTGCTCACGGTGGCGCCCGGCGCCTCGGCGCTGCTGGCGTCGCCCGATACGTCCCGCATGCTCCGTGCGCAGGTGGCGTCCGCCCATGCGCACCTGTCGCACGACCTGACGGTGCTGCGCCGCGAGACCATCCGCGCAGCGCTGCGCCAGGCGGGCGAGGACGAGTCGCTCACGGACCAGGGGTTCGACGTGTTCTTTGCCGAGCGCCAGCGGGTGGAGCTGTTCGACGATGCGATCGCGGCGCTGGAATTCCTCTCGGCGCGCCACCCGTTGGTGGCGCTGTCCAATGGCAATGCGGACCTGCAGGCGATCGGCATCGGACGGTACTTTCGCGCCAGCATCAGCGCCCGCGAGTTCGGGATTGCCAAGCCCGACCCCCGCATCTTCCATGAGGCGGCGCGGGTGCTGGACCTGCCGCCCGCGGCCGTGCTGCACATAGGCGACGATGCCACGCTGGATGCGCATGGCGCGCTGGGCGCCGGCATGCAGGCGGCCTGGCTCAATCGGGGCGATGCAGTCTGGCCGCACGCGGTGGCGCCTCCTGCCACCGTGCGCGACCTGGCCGCGCTGTGCCGCCTGCTGGGGTAGGCGTGGTCCGTGTCAGCGATGGGCGTGGCGTGCGCGCCAGCGCCGCAGAGCCGCCTTCTCCAGTTCGGCCAGCGTGAAGACGGCCAGCCCGGCCAGCAGGACGCGCGACCATTCCTGCACAGACAGGTCCGTGGAGCCGAACACGGCCTGCATCCAGGGCAGGTGCACGAAGCCCAGTTGCAGCAGCGCACAGAGGGCGATGGTCAGCGGCACCTTGGGATTGCCCAGCAATCCCTCGCGCGACAGCACGCTGCGCTCGATGTGCCGGCTGTTGAGCAGGTAGAACATCTCCATCACCACCACCGCGCTGACAGCCATGGTGCGCGCGGTTTCGATCGCAGCGCCGTTGGACAGCTCCCACAGGAACAGCCCGAGCGAAGCCGCCGCCATGCAAACCGCCACCATGAGCACACGCCACGCGAACAGGCCGGACAGCAGCTTTTCCTGCGGAGGCCGGGGAGGGCGGCGCATGACGTCGTCCTCCGCAGGCTCGAATGCCAGCGCCACGCCCAGCGTGCTGGACGTGACCAGATTGATCCACAGCACCTGCGCCGCGGTGAGCGGCAGCAGCAGGCCGAATGCGATGGCGGCAAACACGATCAGCGCCTCGCCCCCATTGGTGGGCAGCATGAACAAGATGAATTTGCGCACGTTGTCGTAGATGCCTCGGCCCTCGCGCACCGCATGGCCCAGCGTGGCGAAGTTGTCGTCGGTCAGCACCATGGCGGCCGCGTCCTTGGCGGCCTCGGTACCGTTCCTGCCCATGGCGACTCCCACGTCGGCGCGCTTGAGTGCGGGCGCGTCGTTCACGCCGTCGCCCGTCATGGCCACGACTTCACCGCGGGACTGCAGGGCTTGCACCAGGCGCAGCTTGTGTTCGGGACTGGCACGTGCGAACACGTCCACGCTGGCCACCACGTCGCGCAAGGCGGCGTCGTCCAGCAGCTCGATCTCGGCGCCCGTGAGGGCGGGGCGGCCCAGGCCGATGCCCAGCTGCGCGCCAATCGCACGTGCGGTTTCGCCGTGGTCGCCGGTGATCATCTTCACGCGTACGCCCGCGGCCTGGCATTCGGCCACCGCGGCCACGGCCTCGGGGCGCGGCGGGTCCATGCTGCCCAGCAGCCCGAGCAGCGTGAAGCCGCCCTCCATGTCGGCGAACTGCAGCGCGTGCTGCTGCGCCGGCACGCGCTTGATGGCGATCGCCAGCACGCGCAGCGCCCGCGCCGCGCAGTCGTTGGCTGCGCGGCGCCAGTAGTCGTGCTGCAGCGGGGCATCGGTGGCCGCGCCATCGGCGGGCCACTGGCGCTGTGCGTTGCACATGTCCAGCACACGCTCGGGGGCTCCTTTCACCAGGATCACCGCATGCCCCGCGTGGTCGTGGTGCAGTGTGGCCATGAAGCGGTGCTCGGACTCGAACGGTATGGCGTCGATGCGCGGCTGGCGCGCATGCAGCGCCGTGGCGTCCAGCCCCGCCTTGAGCGCCAGGGTGACGAGCGCGCCCTCCGTCGGGTCGCCCGTCAGGCTCCAGCCCTGGGGTCCGTCGTGCAGCGTGGCGTCGTTGCACAGCAGCGCCACCTGGGCCACGGACTGCAGGGCAGGGTGTTCTTGCGCAGTGATGGGCACGCCCCCGATGAGGAAGCCCCCCTGCGGCGCATAGCCGCTGCCGGTCACAGCTATGACATGGTCGGCGGTCACCACGCGCTGCACGGTCATCTCGTTGCAAGTGAGGGTGCCGGTCTTGTCGGAGCAGATCACGGTGACAGCCCCCAGCGTTTCCACCGCCGGCAGGTGGCGGATGATGGCGTTGTGCTGCGCCATGCGCCGCACGCCCATGGCCAAGGTGATGGTCATGATGGCGGGCAACCCCTCGGGGATGGCCGAGGCCGCCAGCGCCACGGCCATCATGAACATGTCCGCGGGTGCCTGAGCGCGCCAGAGCACGCCGATGGCGAACGTGGCGAGCACGAACAGCCCGATGGCCAGCGCCAGCCAGCGGCTGAACTGCGCGATCTGCCGCAGCAGCGGCGTGGTGCTCGCCTGCACCTGGGCCAACAGCGTGCTGATGCGCCCCAGTTCACTGTTCGTGCCCGTAGCCACCACGGTGCCCAAAGCGGTGCCCGCGGCCACCAGCGTGCCGGAGTAGAGCATGCTGCGGCGGTCGCCCAAAGCGGCGTCGGCTGCCACGGCGGCTTCGTCCTTGTCGCAGGGCACGGACTCGCCCGTCAGCACGGCCTCGTCGGCGCGCAGGCTGCGGGCCGTGAGGATGCGCAGATCCGCGGGCACCTTGTCGCCGGACGCGAGGATGACGATGTCGCCCGGCACGAGCTGGTCGGCGTCCACCAGTTGGCGCTCTCCCCCGCGCAGCACCGTGGCCTGGTGCGAGAGCATGTGGCGTATCGCGTCCAGCGCCGACTCGGCCTTGCCCTCCTGCAAGAAACCGATGATGGCGTTGACGATCACGGCCCCCAATAGCACCCCGGTGTCGATCCAGTGCGCCAGTGCCGCGGTGACCGTCGCGGCAGCGAGCATCACGTAGATCAGCACGTTGTGAAATTGCTGCAGCAGGCGCAGCCAGGCCGGTCGGCGCGGCGGCGCGGGCAGGCGGTTGGGGCCGAAGCGTGCCAGGCGCCGCGCCACCTCGGCATGCGCCAGGCCGTGGCGGTCGTCGGTTTGCAGCCGTTGCAGCGCTTCGTCAGCGGACAGCGCATGCCACGGGGTGTCGCGGGCATCGGTGGATGGAGGCAGGTGCATGCAGGGCGGGCGCCGGGCGACGCGACGGGTCGAGTGAACCCAGTCTAGGTCCGCAGGCGCGGACCGTGCCAATGCCCCAGTGCCAGGCCGGGGAAAGTGGCCGCTATTGGCCTTCGCTTGCTATTTAAACAATAGCTGACTGCGCTTGCCGGTTGGTCGTTTAATGCTGTTTTTGATACGCATCACGCGGCCGTAAATGGTCGACGCAGGCAAGCAGGGGCTAGTGTTTCGCATGTGGCAGGGGAAGTCATATCCCCTCTGCCGAGGCGGCGGCGCCCATCATCCATCGGGCAGGGGAGCGCTGAAGGGGATGCCCCGCACCGCCGGCCCTGCCGTGCAACGATCTCAGGCGGAGATGCGTCTTGCCAGGAAGTCGCGGATGGCGAACAGCGTTGCGTCCGGTGCTTCGGTCATCTGGTGGTGGCCCGCCGGCAGATGGACGATCTGCACGTCCTTGTCCGCGGATCGCGCGGCCTGGATCAACCCCTGCGCGGCCTTGGGCGCGGTCATCTGGTCTTGTGTGCCCAAGGCAAACAGCACGGGGCACTGCACCGCTGCGATGGCCTGCTCGCCATGGGAGTAGCTGTCGCAGGCGACGAAGCCGCGGTGGAACACATTGACCTGCGGGTTGCTGCGCAGCACCTTGCGGCCCAGCGCCATGCCCGCGCCGTACACCCAGAAGCCCGCGCCTGAGGGGGGCGCGAGGGTGCTGCGCGAGAACACGTTGACCATGCGCAGCGCCTGCTCGGGGTCGGTCTGCGATGCCTCGATGAGCGCGGGCGACACCTTCATCGGGTAGGCCGTACCCACCAGCACCAGATGGCTCACGCGCGCGCCCAGGCGGGCGGCGGCCTCCAGCGCGATCAACGAGCCCCAGCTATGGCCCACCAGCGCGGCGCGCTGGATGGACAATGCGTCGAGCAGGGCGCCCACGAAGTCGGCGGCCTGCTCCACGCTTGCAGGGGCATCGCCCGCGCTTTTGCTGTGGCCGGGCAGATCCACGGCCAGCACGTTCCAGCCATGGTTGGCCATGTAGCGGCTTTGCAGCGCCCAGACGCTGTGGTCATTGAGTACGCCGTGGATGAACACCACGGTGGGCTTGGCGGCATCGAAGGGCTTGCCGCCGGTGTAACAGTAGGTCTGTGCGCCGTTGACTTGCACGTACATCACGCACCTGCCTTTCCCGCTTGCTTCTCCGCAGCCTTGAGTGCCCGCTTGAGGTCGTCGATCAGGTCGTCGGCATCTTCCAGCCCGATCGACAGGCGGATCGTGCCCTGGCTGATGCCGCCCGCGGCGAGCGCTTCGTCGCTCATGCGGAAGTGCGTGGTGGAGGCGGGGTGGATCACCAGGCTGCGGCAGTCACCCACATTGGCCAGGTGGCTGAAGAGCTTGAGCGTCTCGATGAACGTCTTGCCCTGCTCGCGGTTGCCCTTGAGGTCGAAGCTGAACACCGAGCCCGCGCCGCGCGGCAGCAGGCGCTGCGCGAGCTGGTGGCTGGGGTGGGACTCGAGCAGCGGGTGGCCCACGCGCTCGACGAACGGGTGGCTGGCCAGGAACTGCACCACCTTCTCGGTATTGCGCATGTGGCGTTCCATGCGCAGCGGCAGGGTCTCGATGCCCTGCAGGATCAGCCAGGCGGTGTGCGGGCTCATGCAGGCGCCGAAGTCGCGCAGGCCCTCGCGGCGAGCGCGCAGCAGGAAGGCGCCCACGGTGCTCTCCTCGGTGAACACCATGTTGTGAAAGCCGTCGTAGGGCTGGGTCAGCTCGGGGAAGCGGCCGGAGCCTTCCCAGTCGAAGCTGCCGCCATCGACCACGACGCCGCCGATCACCGTGCCATGGCCTGAGAGGAACTTGGTGGCCGAGTGGTACACCAGGTCCGCGCCATGCTCGAAGGGCTTGATGAGCCACGGCGAGGTGAGGGTGGAGTCCACCAGCAGGGGCACGCCAGCTTCATGCGCAATGTCCGCGACCGTGGGGATGTCCAGCACCTCCAGCCCGGGGTTGCCTACGGTTTCGCCAAAGAACAGCTTGGTGTTGGGGCGGATGGCGGCGCGCCAGCCGTCGATGTCGCCGGGCTTCACGAAGGTGGTGTCAATGCCGAAGCGGCGCAGCGTGTAGTGCAGCAGGTTCTGGCTGCCGCCATACAGCGCCGTGCTGGCCACGATGTGGCTGCCTGCGCCCATCAATGTGGCAATCGCCAGGTGCAGCGCGGCCTGCCCGCTGGCCACGGCAATCGCCCCCACGCCGCCTTCCAGCGCCGCCACGCGCTGCTCCAGCACCGCGTTGGTGGGGTTGCTCAGGCGGCTGTACACATGGCCCGGGCGCTCCAGGTTGAACAGGGCCGCCGCATGGTCGCTCGACTCGAAGACGAACGAGGTGCTCAGGTGGATCGGCACGGCGCGCGCACCTGTGGCGGGGTCCGGCTGCGCGCCGGCGTGCAGGGCCAGCGTGTCGAAGCCGGGGTCGGAATATCCGGGCATTCATGTCTCCAAAGTGGTGAATTTGTGCGCCATTGTGGGCTATATTTATTCGCTATCGGGCTGCATGCAGCGCCTGCAGAACCCTTCGGAGACTCCCCATGAAAGTCAGCGACATCCTGCGCCTCAAAGGCAACACCCTCTACACCGTGCATCCCGACGAGCCGCTGGCCCGCGCCGTGGATGCCATGGCCGAGAAGGACATCGGCTCGCTGGTCGTGATGGAACATGGCGACCTGGTGGGCATGCTCACCTTCCGCGAGGTGATCCAGGCGCTGACGAAAAATGGTGGCGGCGTGGGCACCATGCTGGTGCGTACCGCCATGGACGACGCGCCGCTGACCTGCACCCTGGAGACCGACATGGACGAGGTGCGCCGCATGATGCTGGGCCGCCACGCGCGCTACATGCCCGTGATGGACAAGCGCATGCTGATGGGCGTGGTCAGCTTCTACGACGTGGCCAAGGCCGTGGTGGACAGCCAGAATTTCGAGAACAAGCTGCTCAAGGCCTACATCCGCGACTGGCCGCAGGAAGAATCGCGGCCGGCCAACTGATTTGGTGATCAAAATAGCTGCCAGCGCTTGTCAATCAAGCGCTGGCAGCTATTTTTTTGGTAGTAACAGTGGCTCAGGGATAATCGCACTCCTATGAGCGGCAACACACTCGGTACCCTTTTTTGCGTCACCAACTTTGGTGAATCCCATGGCCCCGCCATCGGCTGCGTGATCGACGGCTGCCCGCCCGGCATGGAACTGTCCGAGGCCGACATTCAGGCCGACCTGGACCGCCGCCGCCCCGGCACCAGCCGCCATGTGACGCAGCGCAACGAGCCGGATGCGGTGGAAATCCTCTCGGGCGTATATGAGGGCAAGACCACCGGCACGCCCATCGCGCTGCTGATCCGCAACACCGACCAGCGCAGCAAGGACTACGGCAACATCGCGCAGAGCTTCCGCCCGGGGCATGCCGACTATGCCTACTGGCACAAGTACGGCCTGCGCGACCCGCGCGGTGGCGGCCGCTCGTCTGCGCGCCTCACGGCACCCACCGTGGCCGCCGGCGCGGTGGCCAAGAAATGGCTGGCCGAGAAATACGGCACCCGCTTTCGTGCCTGCATGACCCAACTGGGCGAGCTGCCCATCCCGTTCGAGAGCTGGGAGCATGTGCCGCACAACCCCTTCTTCGCACCGGTGGCCGACGTGCAGGCCTACGAGGACTACATGGACGCGCTGCGCAAGTCTGGCGACTCCTGCGGCGCGCGCATTCGTGTGCAGGCCACCAGCGTGCCCGTGGGGCTGGGCGAGCCGCTGTACGACAAGCTGGACGCCGACATCGCCCATGTGATGATGGGCCTGAACGCCGTGAAGGGTGTGGAGATCGGTGCAGGCTTTGCCAGCGTGGCCCAGCGCGGCACCACGCACGGCGATTCGCTCACGCCCACGGGCTTCGCCAGCAACAACGCGGGTGGCGTGCTGGGCGGCATCAGCACCGGGCAGGACCTCGAGGTGTCGCTGGCCATCAAGCCCACCAGTTCCATCATCAGCCCGCGCGAGTCCATCGACATCCACGGCCAGAGTACCGAGGTGATCACGAAGGGGCGCCACGACCCCTGCGTGGGCATCCGCGCCGCGCCGATCGCCGAGGCGTTGCTTGCATTGGTCATCATGGACCATGCGCTGCGCCACCGTGCGCAATGCGGCGACGTGGTGCAGGCCGTGGCTCCGATTCCGGCAGTCCGCCTGGGGTGATGGTCAAAAACGGCTGTAGCGCCCGCCCAGTGGGTGCTGCCAGCTATCAATAGAAGAGCAATGGGAGAGCTGCGGCTTACTTGCGGACTTCGTCCACCAGCGCACGGAACTCGTCGATGTCCTCGAAGCTGCGGTACACGCTGGCGTAGCGCACATAGGCCACCTTGTCGAGCTTCTTCAGCTCGCGCATGACCAGCTCGCCGATGCGGCTGGACAGAATCTCGCGCTGCCCCAGGTTGAGCAGCTTTTCCTCGATGCGCTCGATGGCCGAGTCGATCTGCACTGTGCTCACCGGGCGCTTGCGCAGCGCCAGCTTGAACGATCCCAGCAGTTTCTCGCGGTCGTATTCGACGCGGCGGCCGTCCTTCTTGACGACCGTGGGGAAGTTGACTTCCGGTCGTTCGTAGGTCGTGAAGCGCTTGTCGCAGGCGCCGCACTGGCGCCTGCGGCGGATGAAGTCCCCGTCCTCGGAGACGCGGGTCTCGACGACCTGCGTCTCCTGATGGCTGCAAAAGGGGCACTTCATCGCGGTGGTCGATCAGCGATAGACCGGGAAGCGGCTGGTCAGCGCGTGCACCTTGGCGCGCACGGCTTCCAGGTTCGCCTCGTCATGCGGATTGTCCAGCACGTCGGCCACCAGGTTGGCCGTGAGGCGCGTTTCCTCTTCCTTGAAACCCCGTGTCGTGATGGCGGGCGTGCCCACACGAATGCCGCTGGTGACCATCGGCTTTTCGGGATCGTTGGGGATCGCGTTCTTGTTGATCGTGATATGGGCCTTGCCCAGGGCTGCCTCGGCCTCCTTGCCGGTGATGCCCTTGGCGCGCAGGTCCACCAGCATCACGTGGCTTTCGGTGCGACCGCTCACGATGCGCAGTCCGCGCTGGATCAGCGTTTCCGCGAACACCTTGGCGTTCTTGGTCACCTGCTGCTGATACTGCTTGAACTCGGGTGACAGGGCTTCCTTGAAGGCCACGGCCTTGGCGGCGATGACGTGCTCCAGCGGGCCGCCCTGCAGGCCGGGGAAGATGGCGCTGTTGATGGCCTTCTCGCGCTCAGCCTTCATCAGAATGATGCCGCCGCGCGGGCCGCGCAGGCTCTTGTGCGTGGTGGAGGTCACCACGTCCGCGAACGGCACCGGGTTGGGGTACTCGCCCGCGACGACCAGGCCGGCATAGTGGGCAATGTCCACCCAGAAGATGGCGCCGACTTCCTTGGCGATCTTCGCGAAGCGCTCGAAGTCGATGCGCAGGGCGTAGGCGGAGGCGCCGGCGATGATCAGCTTGGGCTTGTGCTCGCGGGCCTTGGCTTCCAGCGCGTCGTAGTCGATCTCTTCCTTGTCGTTCAGTCCGTAGGAGACTACGTTGAACCACTTGCCGCTCATGTTCAGCGGCATGCCGTGCGTGAGGTGGCCGCCCTCGGCCAGGCTCATGCCCAGAATGGTGTCGCCGGGCTTCAGGAAGGCCATCAGCACAGCCTGGTTGGCCTGCGAACCCGAGTTGGGCTGCACATTGGCCGCTTCAGCGCCGAAGAGTTGCTTGATGCGGTCGATGGCCAACTGCTCGATCACGTCCACGTTCTCGCAGCCGCCGTAGTAGCGCTTGCCAGGGTAGCCTTCGGCGTACTTGTTGGTGAGCTGCGAGCCCTGAGCGGCCATCACGGCGGGCGAGGCGTAGTTCTCGCTGGCGATCAGCTCGATGTGCTCTTCCTGGCGGCGGTCTTCGGCCTGGATGGCGGCCCACACCTCGGGATCGGTTTGTTCGACAAGAATATTGCGTTGGTACATGGCAGTCCGATGAACTAAGTGTCCCTTGGCAATCAAGGGCTGCCCAGGCGAACGACGGATCGCTGCGGGGCTGGTGCCTGCCGCGCGGCACGCTCCCCAGTGGTTTGCAGAAAAACGCTGTTTCCTGCCGGTGTCCACGTCAGCGGCGGTGTCCCGGAAGACCTCCGCGCCTATCGCCAGTTGCGTGCCCTGCTAGTGTAGCTGAGCACGCCCTTCATCAGTGCCAGAGTAGGTTCCTTCAGAGGCCGCTCAGCAGGGCCACCTTCTCGCCAGTGGCAGGGGTTGCAGGTGCGGCTTCCGGTGTGGCAGGAGCCTTGGTGGACAAGAGAGGTGGATTCACTGGGCCGGCGGGAGAAACGCCCGTGCGACCATTGGCGACCTGGCGCAGCCGGAAATGCTCCGCCAGTACCTTGGCGGCGTAGCCCCCGTCGTCGGGCAGGTTGGCTGCGCCGACGTAGTAACGCAGCCCGCCCTCCAGCGAGCCGGCGCGCGCGATGCACTCCTGCAGCACCTTCACGCCCACGCGCAGGTTGGCCACGGGATCGAATGCCGCCAGGTGCCCACCAAAGCCTTCGTACTTGTCGGTATGCACGCGCGTCATCACCTGCATCAAGCCTTGCGCACCTACCGGGCTTTGTGCAAACGGGTTGAAGCTCGATTCCACGGCCATGACGGCCAGGATCAAGGTGGGATCCAGTTTGGTCCGCGCGCCGATTTCATACGCCTCGGTGACCAGTGCCGCCAGCGGTTCGGGCGCCACGCGGTACTTCTTGCTGAGCCAGTAGGCCACGGCAGCCTGTTCCCGCGGCAACTCCTTGGGGTTGAGCGCTACTGCCCGCTCGCTTGCGGCAGGCTCCATAGGGAAGCCCACTACGGCTTCCTGGCGGGCCTGCAGCCAGCCCATGAGTTCTTCTTCTCCTGCCTGGCGCAGGTCCGGGCGTGCCGTAAGTGTGATTACGCCGAAGACGACGCCCAGCCCGAGCAGGGCGAAGCCGCTGTGTGTCACTTCCAGAAAACCGTTGATCACATCGGCCGCAAACGTGCGGACGCCGGCAATCACATTTCCTGACGCTGTCATAGCTTTCCTTTCTAAGTCGGCTCCTGAGCGAAGAGCACTGTCGTGGTTGCTCAGGAGTCCGGTCCTGCCAGACGGAGGGGTCTGGGTGGGTATGCCGTTCAGTCCGTTTAGGCCCGTTAGGCCCAGGGGAATCTGTTGACTGTCGTAGCCGAAATCTGTAGCGGCTAGGGTTTTTACTAGGCCTTGGTTGAGGGCTGGCGGATTCTAGGAGGTCTCCAAATTCAAGGTCAACACTAACATTTGAATTTTTTAGAACAAAAAGTTCTGTTCAATCTGTGGGAAAGCACAGATTTTTCGCGCATGTCCTTTTAAGAGGGGTCTGTGCGCAAGCAATTCAACTGCTTGATGAAACAGTCAATTGCATGAAATTTTTCATTGCTAAAAGCTGTTGGAACGCGCGCTCGAATTTGCTATCTTTGAGGCGCCTGAACGATTCAGGCATCCGCCAAACGGGGCGATCAGTGCGATGAATGGCAGACAGTGCCGCGTCACATGAGATCTCCTCCAAGGCAACCCCTGGAGGCAATCCCTTGCCTCCTGCGCTTGAGACGATCCTCTCCCAAGCGCAAAAAGATGGCGAAAGACCGTTGTGTCAGCCGTCAAGCCCGGTGTACGAAGAAGTTCGACACCGGGCTTTCTTTTTTTGCGTTTTTTTACCTGCCTGCGTCAGCGCGGGACCGGTCCCATTGCGTTGGTAGCTCAACAGAATAGGTGCCGCGTGCTGCAAGTCATCAAGAACAACCCCTGGATTCGTCGATTTGCATGGTTGGTGCTGTGCTGGGGCGGCGCGTGGCTGCTCGGTTGGCTGGTGGTCCCTCCGCTGGCGCAGTCGCAGATTGAAAGGCATGCGAGTGAAGCGCTGGGGCGCAAGCTGACGGTCGAACGGGTGGAGTTTTTGCCCTGGACTTTGGAGGCCACTTTGCACGGCGTAGCCCTGGCGTCAAAGGATGGCAGTTCAGAGCAGGTACGGGTGGGCCGCATCTATATAGACGCTGAATTGCAATCCCTTTGGCGGGGCGCTCCAGTGATCGATGCGCTGCAGGTAGACGACCCGGTAGTTCGTGTCACGCAATTGGCCCCAGGGGTTTATGACGTGGACGACCTGCTCGCGCTCATGGCGGCGAAGCCGCAGGGCGAGAAATCAGCCGCGGAGCCGGCACATTTCGCGCTCTTCAATATCGCATTGAAGGGTGGTGTCGTCGAATTCGATGACCGTACGGTGGAGGTGGTGCACACGTTGCGCCGCGTGGAACTGGACGTTCCTTTCCTGAGCAGTTTTTCTGCGGACCGCGAGGTCAAGGTGACGCCGCGCCTGGCTTTTGAGCTCAACGGCAGCACCTTTGATACCTCAGCGATGGCCACTCTCTTCACGGGCGCCAGGCAAGCCGAGGTTCGCCTGCATATTGAGAATTTCGACCTGGCCCCCTTCGGCCGCTACCTGCCGCCCAGCGTGCCGGTGCGGCTCAAGGCGGGGCGATTGGGCGCGGATGTTCAACTAGGGTTCGAGCAGCGGGAGACCCCTCGACTGCTGATTTCCGGGGATGTGCAACTGAGCGGGGTACATGCCACCGATGCGCAGGAGCAGCCTTTGCTGCAATTCGAGGAAATGCGTGCCGTATTCAAGGAGGCGGAGCCCCTGCGGCGCAGGATCAACATTGATCTGCTGGAATGGCGCGGCGCGCGTGCACATGTACGCCGAAATGAGGCGGGTGAAGTAAAGCTTGCGGGATTGCCACGGGCCGACAGGGACGAGCACCCAGCGCCACAGACAAAGGAGTCTGCGGAGCCCTGGCGTGTCCATATCGCCAGGGTGGGTTTGCGGGATGGCTTCATCCAATGGACCGATGCCAGCCTGCCGCGGGGGATCGCCGCGTGGGAGGTGGAAGACCTGCAGGTAGAAGCGTCGTCCATTGCCTTGCCGCTGGAACAGCCCACGCAACTGCGTGCGAGTGCTTCCCTCAGGCAGTCTGCGGCCGCCGGCAGCAGCGAATCCGCGCGATTGGCTGTGCTGGGCCAAGTGAGTGCCTCGCAGGCGCAGGCCGCCCTTTCCATCAAGGGCCTGCCGCTGTCCATCGCTGCGCCCTATCTGGCGGGCGTGCTGCAACCCCGCGTGGAAGGTTCCGTGGATGCGGACCTGGGAATAGCACGGCATGGCGATGTCGTGCTGGCGAAGGTGGCTGCGTTGTCCGTGGATAAGTTGGCGCTGCGTTGCGCCTCCAAGGAACAATGCGTTCCACTGCAGAGCGCAGGAATCAAGGACGCGCCTGAGGATTCACTGGCCGCGTGGAGCCGGCTGGAAGCGGGCAATGCCTGGGTACGCTGGCCCCAGCGCGCCGTATCGGTAGAGCGGATTTCGTTGCAGAGGCCGCGCCTGCTGCTGTCGCGCACTCGCACGGGGGAGTGGATGTTTGAACAGTGGGGCGTGTCGCCCCCGGGGGTGAAGGGGCCCAACGCGGACGCTCCAAAGGCTGCGGGTCTTCCCTGGTCCATGGGGCTGGCTTCCCTGGAGATCGATGGCGCAGCAGTGGCTTTGCGCGACGCGGTAGCGCAGAGCGCCGTAGCGCTGAATGTGTTCGATCTGCAACTGCACGCGCGGGATTTCGCTTATGCGGACGGGCGGGTCACTCCCACGTCATTGCGCCTGGAAGGCCGGGTGGGTGCAGGGAGGACTGAATCCGGGCGATTGCGCTACGAGGGCTCGGTGGCGATGGCGCCCGTTCTGACGGCGCAGGGCAAGGTACGCGCCCAACACCTGCCGTTGCACGCGCTGGAGCCCTATGTAGGGCAGGAGCTTAATGTCGACATCCTCCGCGCCGATGGTGGCTTCGACGGAGACGTGCGCTATGTCCAGGGGAATGCCGGCGCCACTGTTTCGGTCAAGGGGGATGTGTCGCTGGACGAGGTGCGCGTGCGCGCCAAGGCTGGCTTGGACATGCCTGAGGAGACGAAGGCCGGCGAGCGGAGCGTAGGCGCGCGGGGCGAGGATCTGCTGCGCTGGAAATCCCTGGCGTTGCGCGGAGTGGCGATGAATTTGCAGCCAGACCAGCCTGTGTCTCTGGATGTGAAGGAAACGGCGCTCAGCGATTTCTTCGCACGGATCATCGTGCAGGAAGACGGCCGCATCAATTTGCAGGATATTCGCAAGGCTTCGGCAGCGGAAGACGCGGTTGCGGCATCGAACGCTGCGCCCGCCGCTCCGGCAGCGGCCCCTTCGGCTCCGCAGATCCGCTTTGGTCCCGTGGCGCTGACCAATGGGTCAGTGCGCTTCACGGATTACTTCATCAAACCCAACTACTCTGCCGACCTGAGTGCGCTCACGGGCCGGTTGAGCGCATTTTCCTCGGTGTCGCCGGAGGCGGGGGCAGCGCCGCAGATGGCCGACCTGGAATTGCGCGGTCGCGCCCAGGGGACGGCGTCACTGGAAGTCACCGGCCGCATCAACCCGCTGGTCAAGCCCCTGGCGCTGGATATTCAGGGGCGCATGCGTGACCTTGAGTTGCCCCCGTTGTCGCCTTACAGCATCAAGTACGCGGGTCATGGGATCGAGAAGGGCAAGCTCAGCATGGACGTGGCGTACAAGATCTTGCCCGATGGGCAGCTCATCGCCACCAACAAGCTGGTATTGAACCAACTGGCGTTTGGGGAACCCGTGGAGGGCGCGTCCGCCAGTCTGCCCGTGCGGCTGGCGACGGCCCTGCTGGCGGACCGCAATGGGATCATCGACGTGGATCTGCCCATCAGCGGCTCCCTCAACGACCCCGAATTCCGTCTGGGAGCGGTCATCCTGAAGGTCATCGGCAACCTCATCATGAAAGCGATCACCGCCCCCTTTTCCCTGTTGGCTGGCGCTTTCAGCGACGCGGGCGAGCAGGGTGCGGTTCTCTTCGCGCTGGGCAGTGCAGAACTGGATGAGAAGGCCCGACAGCAACTGGACAAAATCGCCAACGAACTGAACAACCGCCCCGCACTGAAGGTCACGGTCGTGGGTTGGGCACAGCCCAACGCCGAGCGGCTGGCATGGAAACGCCAGCGCTTGCGAGACATGGCCGAGGCGCAAAAGCGCAGGGCAGCCATCCGTGCGGGTGAACCTGCGGACAGCATCGCACCGCTCACTGACGAGGAATACCCCGCGCTGCTGAAGGAGTTGTATCGCCGGTCCGACATCCGCAAACCGCGCAACTTCGTCGGCTTGGCGAAGGACGTACCCGTTGCAGAGATGGAGGCCCTGCTGATGCACAACCTGACAATTCCGGACAACGCCATGGCGGATCTAGCCCTGGCGCGAGGGGTGGCCGTGCGGGACTACCTGGCGCAACAGCAAGTCCCGCTTGAACGTTTGTTCGTAGGCGCAAGCAAGCTGCAGCCGGGCGGGGAGGATGCGCGATGGCAGCCGAAGGCAGAGCTTTCTTTGAATGCCCAGTGAGGGGTGCGCGGGATTTTGTAACCTCACAGGGTGTGGCTACCGGTACAGTACCGTTCGAATGCGAGCGCGGTTCCCGCGCCATCCCGTCTATCCCTCAGATTCCTGATCTGGCGCAGCGGGAAGGCGGTGTAAAACCGGGCGAAAATAGCCGCTTGTCCGTGAGCGATGCCCACCTACTGCTTGCGCTGTTGGCGCAAGGTGGCTCGCTTGCACCTTGATAAATCCATGTTCCCTTTTTCTTCACGTAGCAAAATGTCCGACGCATCTGACGCGACCCCGGTCCCTGCCAAAACCAGCGAGCCGCATCCCCTTGATGCGTTGACGGGCGGCGCTTTCTCTGCGGCCACGTCGGGTGAACGCTCGGCACGCATCCGTGAATGGTTGTCCACCCAGCCTGGCGTGGAAAAGCTCCAGGAAGTATTCAAGGAATTGAGTGCGCGGGACAAAGGCGCCGCGCGCGCAGTGCGTGAGCGACTGGACGAGATTCGGCGCGCGGAGGGCCAGGAGGCGATCGCCGCCGAATGGGCAGCCAAGGCCGAAGCGCTGCTCGCGGCCGCCAAGCTCAACATTGCCGACGCGCTCGCCTGGCAGCGCGATGCGGCCAAGGCCGGCGCGCCGCTGTCCCGCGAACCTCTGTCGGTGCTCAAACAGCGTCTGAACGAGCGCGTGAAAACCATCGAAGACCTGCAGCATCGTGTTCAGGTGCAGCGCGAAGCCGCCGTTCTGCTCGCGCAGCGCATCGAAGTGCTCTCCACCAAACCGTGGAAGGATGCGCAGTCTGCGCTGGAACTGCTGAACGCCGATGTCGGCCGCTGGCAGGAGCAGGCCCAGGCACTTGCCGACGACAGTGCCTGGCCCAGCGTAGAAGCGCGTTTTCCCGCGTTGCTCGATGCTTCGCGCACCCAGTTGCTGGTGGTGTGGGAGGCGTTTCAGTCGGCATTGACGCAGGCTGTGCTTGCGGCAGAAGACCCCTCGGCTCCCCTGCCGCCCGTGCCCGTGTGGTCCGACGAACTGCGCCAGGCGCGCGGGCTACCCTCAGAAGCGGGAGCCGCCGCCAAGACGCCTGCCCCCCGCCCATCCAAGCCGCAGGCGACTCCTGAAATGCGCGAGAAGGCCTTGCAGGCCGTTCAGGAGGCCCTCGCCAAGCTGGAGCAGGAAACCGCACAGGGCCATGGCAAGGCCAGCGCTGGCGCAGCGACTGCGCTGCGCGCCGTGCTTAAGGTGCACGGCAAGTTGATCGATGCCGAACTGGAGCAGAAAGTGCACGCCGCCCTCGTGGCCGCGGGCGAGTTGGAGGGCTGGCAGCGCTGGAGCGCCGACCAGGTGCGCGAGGATCTCGTGGCACGGGCCGAGGCCCTGCTGCGCAGGCCGGAAGGACAGTCCCTCGGCGGGCGCAAGATGCAGGAAACGCTGCGCCAGCTGCGCGAGCAGTGGAAGCAGGCCGACCAGGGGGCGCCGGCCAACCACGCCCTGTGGAAGAAATTCGACGATGCGTGCAATGCCGCGCACAAGGTGGTCGAGGGCTGGCTGGAGAAGGTGCGTGCCGAAGGTGCCGAACACCGTGCGCAGCGGTTGGCGCTGATCGAAGAGGTGAATGCCTGGGCCCAATCGCAGGCCGCTGCCGCTGCGCAGGACTGGAAGTCCTTCAGTCGTGCATTGCACCAGTTTGCCGAGCGTTGGCGCACCGGTGGCCATGTGAGCGAAAAGATGTTCGCTGAACTGCAGCCACTGTGGAAGCAGGCACTGGCGGCTGCCAGCGCTCCGCTGGAGGCTGCGCAGAAGGCCAGCCTGGAGCGCCGCCACGCCATGATCGACGAGGCAGGCGCCCTGGGTGCGGCCCCGGGTCTGCGCATCGATGCCATCAAGGCCTTGCAGCAGCGTTGGCAGGCCGAGGCGCAGGCGGTGCCGCTGGATCGCAAGCATGAGCAGAAGCTCTGGGACGCGTTCCGCAAGCCCATCGACGAGGCGTTCAACCGCAAGTCGGCCGAACGTGAGCGCAGTGCCTCCGAGTTGAGCGCGCGCGACCGGGCCGTGCTGGAGGCATCCAAGGCGCTGGAGGCCGCCAATGCGTCGGGCGATGCGCAGAAGATCCGCGGTGCCATGGCCGCGCTGGAGCGCGCGCTGAAGGAGCCTGCCGGCGGATCGGGGGATTCCGAGAATTTGGATAAAAAAGCCGATCAAACCATTGATGGTCAAGCGCAAGCAGCTACTGATTCGGTAGCAGATCAAAACGATGCGCCGACTTCCAAACCCGTGCCTGCGGCGCGCCCGGTGGTGGCCGTGCGTGGCGATGACCGGCCGGGGGCGCGCAAGGCGGTGCCCGCGCAGCCCACGGTCACCGGCCGTGGTGGCGACCGGCGTGACGGCCGCGGCCCACGGGACAGCGGTATGCAGGGGCGGGGGCGGGAGCGCGATGGTGCTGCTGCTGCGCGAGGTCCGCGTCTGGGTGATGCGGCTTTCCGCGCGCAACGCGACGCCATGGAGCATGCGCAGGGCGCGCTGCGCAAGCTGGCGGCACAGGCCCATGGCGAAGCGCTCACGCAACTGTTGTCGGCCTGGAAAAGCCGCGACGCTGCGCAATTGCCCAGCGTCCAGGAACTGGGCGGCAAGGTGCCCCCCACGGCGCGCACCGCCTGGTCGCAGGCGATTGCGGCACCTGCGGCCGGGGGGGCCCCGGAAGCATTGCTGCGGCTGGAGATCGCGGCGGAGGTCCCGACGCCCGCAGACCAACTGGCCGCACGGCGTGCTCTGCAGCTGCAGTTGCTCACACGTCGCAACGATCCGTCGCCGGCGCAAACCTGGACGCAGGATGTGGCGCGCGTGCTGGAAGGCGCCAGCGACGAGGCAGGCGCGCGCCGCCTGCAGAGCGCATTGAAGGTCCTGCTCGGCAAATAGTCGGCGGTGTCGTCGTCCAGGGCGGGCATCCGTGTCGTTCCGGGGAAGGACGCTACGGATGCCGGCGCATCAACTCGTCCGGGTGCGCGGAACGGCAAGCCCCAAGGCAAATACGGAGTTCGGCACATCCCCTGACGGTAGCTGGGTTTTCGCTGCCCGTCGGCCTGTGGCGCTGGCGGGCGGGGCCACTACCACGGCTGCAGAATGGTCTGCATGGCAGGCGCTGGCTTCCCGTTGGGTCAGCAGGTCCGCCACCGTAATGGACTGCAGGTATTCCATGACACGCGAGTGAAAGCTGGCCCACAGCTCGGCCGTCATCTCGCCTGGTGCCGATGCGGTGCCGGTGTCCGTGCCCTTGTCATCGGCGCCGCCCAGGTATTTTTCTGAGGCGATGACGATATCTGCCACGGATAGTTCCTGTGGCGGCCGTGTCAGTGTGTACCCTCCGCCGGGCCCGCGAATGCTGTGGACCAGGCCGGCGCGGCGCAGTGCGCTGAAGATGTCTTCGAGATATGACAGGGAGATGCCTTGGCGGGCGCTGATGGAGGGAAGCGCGATGGGCCGGCCGTGGGAGCGCAAGGCCAGATCGGTGACCGCAGTGACGGCGAGTTTGCCTCGGGTGGTCAAACGCATGGTGCTGTTCCTGAGGGTAGGAAAAGGGCCTGAAGCCATCGGTCCGATGGTCAGGAAGGAAAAGAGGAAGGGGGTTGCACGCCGGCGTTGCGCGGCGCACCTGTCTCTCGCGTTCGCAGAACGCGTCCAGGCGGGCGCAACCTTTTAGGCGCGCGTAGTCAGGGACCTGGGAGGTTTAGGCTGCTTTTTCAGCACAGGGGAGAGGGCGGCTCTCTCCCATTGCGCGGGGCAACTGAACAAGCCATGGAGGGGCTTGCCGCGAAAGGCGCGTATGTTCTGATCGTCCGGTAGATCCTGCTGCGCGTCCATCAGGCCGTGCTCGCCTTCGGATAACGCGTCGTTTGCCACGGAAGGGTCAGCGGCTGCTGCCATTGCGGCCTCGCCTGCTGGTGCCAACTGCACGGAGGCGACCGCTGGCCGCAGGTGTTCCACGGGTGGCACCTTGCCAAATGCGGAGACACCCACGCTCAGCAGGAAGTGGAGGGTGAAAACCGCAATCAACCATCTCGGCATGGTGGACAAATTATACGGGCGGGTCCTTAAAGCCCTTCGGCAATACATGAGGACAGTGGTCTGACTCATTGGCCTTTGGCTACACGCGCGTGTGTCGTTGCCGGTGCGGCAGGTGGGACGGGATCCCTTGAGCCTCAAGATGATGCGCCATACTGCGGCCCAGGTTGCGCACTAACGCCAACTGTTGGTTCGCCCGCTTGTCCATTGCCATGAATGTCGTGCCTTCCGATTGCCCCCCTTTCACCTTCCACAGAGGCACCGCGCCACTGCTGGTTTCCATGCCCCACGTGGGCACCCATGTGCCAGACGCCATCGCAAGGCGCCTCAATCCCGAGGCGCGGAGCGTTCCGGACACCGATTGGCATCTGGAACGGCTCTACGGTTTTGCGAAGTCGATGGGAGCTTCAGTACTGGTCGCCACGCACTCGCGCTATGTGATTGACCTCAATCGCCCTCCTGATGGCTCCAGCCTCTACCCAGGCCAGAGCGTCACTGCGCTGTGCCCTGTGGACGCCTTTGACAGCACGCCGTTGTATAGCGGCAGGCTCGTGCCGGACGCAGCCGAGGTTGCCGCGCGGCGCGAGGCATTGTGGGAGCCCTACCATGTCCAGTTGCGGGAAGAGTTGAACCGTATGCGCGCCACCCATGGCGTGGCGGTGTTGTGGGATGCGCACTCGATTCGGTCGGTCCTTCCGCGCTTCTTCGACGGCACATTGCCAGACCTGAACCTGGGTACCGCCGGAGGCACGAGCTGCGATGCAGCGCTGGCGCAGGAGCTGTTTGCCATTGCCGAAACGGCGCTCGACCACACGGCCGTGCTCAACGGACGGTTCAAGGGAGGCTACATCACGCGCCGTTACGGCGAGCCTGCGCGCAACATCCACGCGGTCCAACTGGAGATGACACAGTGCAGCTATATGCAGGAGGCACCGCCGTTCAACTACCTGCCGGAGCGCGCCGGGCGCATTCAGCCCACGCTGCAACGCATGGTGGAGGCAGCACT
Source organism: Diaphorobacter nitroreducens (assembly GCA_003755025.1). Taxonomy (GTDB): domain Bacteria; phylum Pseudomonadota; class Gammaproteobacteria; order Burkholderiales; family Burkholderiaceae_C; genus Diaphorobacter; species Diaphorobacter nitroreducens. Next base: position 190,392 of record RJVL01000003.1, read on the forward strand.
CTGGTTCGCGCAGCAACGGTCATTGCGCTGACGCGCTAAGATGCGCGCATGCAGGTTTCCAGTCCCTCTCTCGTAGCGCAAGATCCGGCCGAGGCGCCGTGGGGATGGTCTAGACAATTCCGCATGCCGGTCTTCAAGCCGGGCACCCGGGTGAGGCGAGCCGGAAGTTGGGAAACTGTCAGCCATGTAGCACTGCGGCGCCAGGATCTGGCTGTGTACCTGGTGGGGCGCGCTGAACCCGTGGACCCCCTGGAGCTGGAGCTCGAACCCACCTTGTTTACCACTGCTCGGGTGCCAGAGAGGCACTGAACAGCGGGTATCAACGCACCAATAGGTGAACTAGATGCCGCAGCGGTGCGCCATGGCTTCACCCAGCCGCACGGGCCGCGCTGCTTCCCATCCCGGCATGAACTGCACTGCGCCGCGGGGAAACAGCAGCACGACCGTGGAGCCCAGCAGAAAACGCCCCATTTCATCACCCTGACGAAGCACGACTTCTCGGTCCCCATAATCCCAGCGGCGCGGTTGGCCGGTACGCGGTGGATTGACCTGGCCGTGCCATACCGTGGCCATGCTGCCGACAATGGTGGCGCCTACCAGCACGAGCGCCATGGGGCCCAGGGGCGTTTCGAACAGGCAGACCACACGTTCGTTGCGCGCAAACAGTCCGGGCACACCGCGTGCGGTGGCCGGGTTCACTGAAAACAATGCCCCAGGCACATGGTCCATACGCACCAGTCGTCCATCGCACGGCATGTGAATGCGGTGGTAGTCGCGTGGACTGAGATAGATGGTGGCGAAGCTGCCATCCTGGAACTGCGCGGCCATTTCGGCGTCGCCGCCAAGCAGAGCCGCGGTGGAGTAGAGGTGGCCCTTGGCTTGGAAGATCTGGTCCTGCTCGATGGAGCCGATCTGGCTGACTGCTCCATCCACCGGGCATACCACCGCGGCATCGGCAAGCGGGCGCAGTCCAGGGCGCAACGCACGTGTGAAGAAGTCGTTGAAGGTTGCGTAGCTTGCAATGTCCGGATTGGCCGCCTCGCTCATGTCCACGCCGTAGCGCGCCACAAACCGGCGGATGACCGCGGTGGTCAATTGGCCCGCGCGCGCGGACGCCATACGTCCGGCAAAGGAGGTCAGGGCTTGTTTGGGTAACAAGTACTGAGGCAGTACGGCGATACGATCAGACACGTGGCGGTAATCCTGGTGATGGAGTCGGATGATTCTAAGGGGAGGGTGGATTGCGCCCCAGCCGTGCGTCCCGTGCGGTTGTGGATGCCCGTAATGGTGCAAAAAACCACATGCCCTGCAAGTTCAGGGCTTGCCCGGATAATGCCCGGCTTCCTCGAGCCACGGCCGCCGTGCCGATTCTCTGCGCAGCTTGGCGCCTTCTCCCATTCATGTCTGCATCCCCATTCCCTCGCACAGACGCTGCGGTAGAGCCGCCGACGTCAGTCTTGCGGCGCGTCGCTGGCTGGCTGCGCCTTTTCTGGCCGGCACCCGCTGGCGTCAATCAGCGCGAACGCTTGCGCATGGTGTCGGGTATCACGCTTTGCGTGGCCGTGGTGGCGCTGTTTGCGCATTGGTTCGGGGCTGGCCTGCCGGTCCCGTGGATGGTGGCCTCCCTGGGCTCCAGCGCGGTGCTCATCATTGCGATGCCGTCCAGCCCCCTCGCCCAGCCGTGGCCAGTGCTGGCGGGCAGCGTGCTGTCGTACATGGTAGGCGTTGCCTGCGCCACGCTGGTTCCCCACGTCGCTCTGGCCTGCGGCGCAGCCGTGGGACTTGCCGTGGCGGTCATGCTGGCATTGCGCTGCCTGCACCCCCCCGGCGGGGCGATGGCCTTGTTCGCTGTGCTCAATCCGCAGGACGGCGCGGCTTTTGCGGTATTTCCGGTGCTGCTCAATATGCTGGCGCTGGTGTTGACGGGGATGGCCTTCAATCACTTGACCGGGCGCAGCTATCCGCATGCACAAAGAGCGCGGGGGGCCGCGCATAAGGAATCTGGCGCTTTCATCTCGGCGGATTTGGATGCCGCCTTATCGCACTACAACCAAGTGCTGGATGTCAGTCGCGCCGACCTGGAGGGGCTTTTGCACTTGGCTGGCAAGGCCGCCTTCCAGCGCACGCTTGGCGAGCTGCGATGCGGCGAGATCATGTCATCACCGGTGCATGCGGTGGTTGCCGAGACGCCCCTCAAGGATGCTTGGGCGCTCATGCGCAAGCACGCCGTCAAGGCGTTGCCGGTAGTGGACGGGGCGCGCAGGGTGGTCGGCATCGTCACGGTGGCAGACTTCATGCGCCTGGCCAATCTGGACATGCATGAAGGCATGGGCCAGCGTCTACGCTCGCTCATCATGGGGCGGCCCAAACGTCCCGAGCAAGTGCAAGGCCTGATGTCGTCTCCCGTGCAGCAGGTGCTGTCTGAACAGCATGTGATGGATCTGGTGCCTCTGTTCTCTGAGGCGGGACACCACCACATCCCGGTGGTGAACGATGCGCAGGAATTGGTTGGCATCATCACGCAGACGGACCTCGTGAAGACCTTGGCTGCCGCGGTTGCCCGGCCATAGGCCCGGCTTCGACATCGCAGTACAATTCCGCCGCTTATGCACAGCGCTTCGCCTGTCCATTGAAGCCGTTTCCCCGGCCTTACGGCCTCCTGCGCCTTTGGTGCAGCAACTCACCTGCCTGCATTGCACCTTGCTTCGAGCCCCTCAAGGGCCGATGCGGCCCTTGGGTTAGTGGACGCATCGGCTTTTTCCAGGCGCCGCCATAGATAATTGTTATCAAGAGACTGACCACACACATGGCCAAAGAAGAACTGATTGAAATGCAGGGTAGCGTGACCGAAGTCCTGCCGGATTCGCGCTTTCGCGTGACGCTGGACAACGGCCACCAACTCATCGCCTATACCGGCGGCAAGATGCGCAAGCACCATATCCGCATCCTGGCAGGCGACAAAGTGTCGCTGGAAATGTCGCCCTACGACCTGACCAAGGGCCGTATCACTTTCCGCCACCTTGCAGGGCGCGGCCCTGGGCCGGGCACCGGCTCGTCATCTGGCAATCGCTGAGTGTGACAAATACCGCCGATTTTTAGCGGTGAACAGAATCTGGCAGGTTAGAATGCCAGCTGTCGGAGCGTAGCGCAGCCTGGTAGCGCATCTGCTTTGGGAGCAGAGGGTCGCGAGTTCGAATCCCGCCGCTCCGACCAATTGAATCAAGGGGTTAGGTCTATTGACCTAACCCCTTTTGTCTTTGTTTTTGCGGGCTGCCATGTTCGCTGGCCAACGATGACAGACAATCCCCGCTGGGCTCCTCCGGCACCGTCTTACATCAGTGCCGTCCCTGTCTTCCTAGGATGAATTTTTCATTGCAGGAGCAGAAGCATGTCTGAAGAAGCAGTATTTGGTACGGCGCCTCTTTCCGAAAGGCTGGCGGCAGACCAGAAACAACGCGCACGCGACCGTGGACATTTCAACAACTACGGTATGCGGGACGACTCCACGGACGAGCCTATTGTGGATGGTGAAAATGCGGCGGATGGCGGCCGGGCGCGACGCTTTGGAGCGGGTGGCGATGAGTCCACCTATGCAAACCGGGCCGGCCGATTCCGGGAGGCAGAGCAGCCCAGCGCTGGGGAGCCTGCTATGAATTTGGTGAACGAGCCAACGTCTGCAAAGAAACCTTAATGCGGCGGCGTCGCCGTGATACGCACCCCATAATTTAGCGCTCCCTCTGGTTGCTGGGTTGTCCTGATCGGGCGAGTACTGGGGAGGGTGATCATTGAAGGGCTTGAAGCGCCAGCCTTTTTACTGGACTTGTGGGACGCGTTTTGCTGACGACCGCTCAAAAAACTGCCGAGACACGCCATGACCGACTGGACGCATTGCGCGGGTTCGCCATGGTATGGATGACGGCCTTCCATTTCTGCTTCGACCTCAGCCATTTTGGCTACTGGCCCCAGGAATTCCGGGCAGATCCCTTGTGGACTGTGCAGCGAACCCTCATCGTCAGTCTGTTCCTGGGATGTGCGGGGCTGGCACAAGCGGTGGCTTGGCAACGTCAGGTTGGGTGGGCGCGTTTCGCCCGTCGCTGGAGCCAGATCACGGCCTGTGCATTGCTGGTAACGGTTGGCTCTTTTCTGATGTTCCCGCGTAGCTTCATTTACTTTGGGGTGCTGCATGGCATGGCAGTGATGCTCGTCATCACGCGGCTGACGGCAGGGTGGGGCAGGTGGCTGTGGTTGGCCGGGCTGCTGGCACTGGTGTCGCCTTGGGTCGCAGGCTGGGCGCTGCAGGGGCCTCTTTCAGAATGGGCGCCGCTATTCAATGGGCGGGGCCTCAACTGGTTGGGCTGGATTTCGCGAAAGCCCTTTACCGAGGACTATGTGCCGCTCTTTCCGTGGCTGGGCGTCATGTGGTGGGGGATGGCGGCCGGGCAGTGGCTCGTTGTGCGCTCGGACGGCTGGCTGTCCCGCCCGTTGCCGCGTGTGGTAGCGCCCCTGGCTGGTTTGGGACGCTATAGCCTCAGCTATTACATGCTGCACCAGCCCGTCCTGATCGCAGGACTGTTGCTGGCAGGCTGGCTGGCGGGGCGGGCATAAAAAAACGCGGCCCGAAGGCCGCGTTGTCGTGCGCGAGGCGCCTGTAGTTACTCCACCTTGGCCTTGGCGCGCAGGTCTTCCTGGAACTTCGCCAGTTTCTGCTGCTGCAGTTGCTGGGCGATCTGGGGCTTGACCTCTTCCAGCTTCGGCAGCTGGGCTTCGCGCACATCGTCCAGGCGGATGACGTGCCAGCCGAACTGGCTCTTCACGGGGGTCTGGGTCATCTTGCCTTTCTCCAGCTTCACCAGCGCTTCCGTGAACTCAGCCACGTAGCTGCTCGGGCTGGCCCAGTCCAGGTCGCCACCGCGGGCGCCGGATCCGGGGTCCTTGGATTGCTTCTTCGCAATGTCCTCGAACTTGCCACCCTTCTTGATGGAAGCAATGATGGCCTTGGCCTCGTCTTCCTTTTCGACCAGGATGTGGCTGGCCTTGTATTCCTTGCCAGCGTTGGCGGCCACGAACTTGTCGTACTCGGCCTGGATCTCGGCATCGGTCACGGCATTGTTCTTCTGGAAATCCACGAACAGTTCACGGATCAGAATGGTCTGGCGCGCCAACTCCATCTGGGCCTTGTAATCGGCAGAGCCTTCCAGGCCGCGCTTTTGCGCTTCCTGCATGAAGATCTCGCGGGCGATCACTTCTTCCTTGATCTGGTTTTCCAGTTCGGGCGTGACCGGGCGGCCCGAGCGCTCCACCTGCTGCTTCAGGACTTCGGCACGTTCCTTGGGAACCGCCTTGCCATTGACGATGGCGAGGTTTTGCGCGGCAACGGGCAATGCCATCGTGCCCAGCACGGCTGCGGCCACGAGGCCGGACAAGAGCTTTTTCTTCATTGGGAATCCACTGATTGGGAAATAGGCTGCAGACGACTGGCTGCAACGCCCTTGGATCGGGGTTTTTTCAGAGAGTTTCAATGGCAATGGCGTGGGCGCCTTGGTCAATGAAAATCTGCAGCGCATCATACACAAGGCGATGCTGTGCAACCTTGCGCTTGCCTGTAAATAACGGTGACGCGATGCGCACACGGAAATGGGTGCCAAACCCGGTTCCATTGGCGCCGGCATGGCCTTCGTGCTGCCAGCTTTCGTCCACCACTTCCAGATGGGTGGGCGATAGTGTGGCGCGCAGGCGTTCGGCCATGGCCTCTGCCGTGATAGCGATGGAGGGCGTGGTGTTCATGGTTGCAGGTCCTTGGGCGCGGCATCGCCCTCATCCTTGACGTGGCGGCTCAGGTACAGCGCCTGTGCGATGACGAAGGCGAACATCAGGCCGATGCCACCGAACAGTTTGAAGTTCACCCAGGTGTCGGTGTCGAAGTTGTAGGCCACCCACAGATTGAGTACACCCATGGTGGCGAAAAAGCCCGTCCAGCCCCAGTTCAGGTTGCGCCACACGGGCGCGGGCAGATCGATCTGAGCGCCCATGAGTGACTGGATGAAGTTTTTGCGGAACACCAACTGGCCGACGAGCAAGGTGCCGCCCATGAGCCAGTAGAGCACGGTGGGCTTCCATTTGATGAAGGTTTCGCTGTGTGCCAGCAGGGTGGCGCCGCCGAACAGCACGATGACGCCCAGGCTCAGCCATTGCAGGGGTTCGACCTTGCCGTGCTTGAGGCGGATGTAGCCGATCTGCACGACGGTGGCGGCAATCGCCACGGCCGTGGCCACGTAGATGCCCCAGACCTTGAATGCGGCGAAGAACAGGATGATGGGAAAGAAGTCGATGAGCAGTTTCATGGCGCCGGGGGGTCGAAATCGAGCGAGGCGGAGTTCATGCAATAGCGCAGACCCGAAGGAGCGGGGCCGTCGGGAAAGACATGGCCCAGGTGGGCCCCACATTGTGCACACACGGTCTCGGTGCGCACCATGCCGTGGCTGCGGTCCTCGATCTCCCGAATGGCACCGGGCACGGCAAGCGAGAAGCTGGGCCAGCCACAGCCCGCGTCGAACTTGGTGTCGGAGTCGAACAGCTTGGCGCCGCAGCAGACGCAGTGGTAGCTGCCGTCGGCCCAGTGGCCTTCGTACTTGCCGCTGAAGGGCCGCTCGGTGGCCGCGTGACGCGTGACCTGGTAAGCCGCGGGCTCGGCGCCCTTGGCCTGCAGCAGCGCCTGCCATTCGTCTTCGGTTTTCTGGATGGGGTAGGTCATGAGGAACAGCTGATGGAGATGGAGGACGCCCAGTCGGGCGGAAAGCCGGCGTAGGCCTCGTGCCCCGGGTGGTCGTCGAAGGGGCGCGCCAGCAACCTTTGCAGTGTTTGGAGTTCGGAGAAGTCCCCGAGTTTCGCGGCGCGAATCGCCTGTTCGCCCAGGTGGTTGCGCAGCACGAAGCGTGGATTGGTTTTATGCATCAAATCGGCTGCTAGCGCCCATCCATCAAGCGCTAAAAGCTCCTTATATTGTAGCAACCAGGCGTCCAGAGCTGCACGGTCCAGGAACAGATCGCGCACGGGTTCGAAATCCTCCGTGGCTACTGCACCGGACAGCCGGCGCCAGAAGATGGGGTAGTCCACGCGGTCGGCGGCCAGCAGCCGCAACAGGCCATCGACCAAAGCGGCGTCGCCTTCGCGCGCCTGCTGCAGGCCGAGCTTGGCGCGTATGCGCGCCAGGAACTCCCGGCCAAAGCTGCCTTCGTACGACTGCAGCGCGGCGCGCGCCGTGTCCACCTCGCCGATCAGCGGCAGCAGCGCCTGGGCCAGACACAACAGGTTCCAGTACGCCACGCTGGGCTGGCGGTCGAAGGCGTAGCGGCCGCGTACGTCGCTGTGATTGCAGATGTGTCCAGGGTCGAAAGCATCCAGGAACTGGAACGGCCCGTAGTCCATCGTGAGGCCCAGGATGCTCATGTTGTCGGTGTTCATGACGCCATGGCAAAAACCCACGGCCTGCCATTGCGCCAGCAGTGCAGCGGTGCGCTCGCTCACGGCATGCAGCAGTGCGGCGTAGGCGTTGCCTTCCCATTCCTGCGAGCGGCGGCAGTCGGGGTAGTAGCGGTCGATCACGTAGTCGGCCAGGGCGCGCAGCTCGGCTTCCTGGCCGCGCGCCGCGAAGTGCTCGAAGTGGCCGAAACGGATGAAGCTGGGCGCTACGCGCGTGACCACGGCGGCGGTTTCCACCTCCTCGCGCTGCACGGGCGCGGGCGAACCGGTCACACACAGCGCGCGCGTGGTCGGTATGCCCAGCGCATGCATGGCTTCGCTGCACAGGAATTCGCGGATCGAAGATCGCAGCACGGCGCGGCCGTCGCCCATGCGCGAATAGGGCGTGCGCCCGCTACCCTTGAGCTGCACCTCTTGGCCCGTGGCGGTTTCGCCCAGCAGGATGGCACGGCCATCGCCCAACTGGCCGGCCCACACGCCGAACTGGTGGCCGCTGTACACGCTGGCCAGCGGCTGGCTGCCGGGCAGCAGGGCGTTGCCTGTGAAGGCCTGCAGTGCGTCGTCGCGCTGCTGCCAGGCTTCGGGCAGGCCCAGCAAGGCGCCTACCTCGGCGCTGGTGCCCACCCAGTGAGGCTGGGGCAGGGGAGTGGGGCGCAGCGGCGTGAAGAAGGCCGAGCCCAGCGCGGCGAAGCCCGGCTGCCAGGCGGGCACCAGTGGCGCGACTAGGGTAGCGTCAGGGGTGGGGGCAAACGTCATGCGGGGATTGTCCCCCGGGCCCCTATGCCCCGATCTGGTCCAAGGCCTTGTGCGCGGGAGGCGGCGCGAACGTGGGATTTCTCCGGATGGCTCCGTGGCTGGAAAGCCCCATGTTCCCCGCTACGATGGCGCAGTCTTCGTACACCCACAATTCATTACCAAAGGAGCATCCATGCTGGGCCTGATGCAGAGCCAACCTCTCTTGATTTCCTCGTTGATCTCGTTCGCCGAGCGTCACCATGGCGACGGGGAAATCGTCTCGCGCCGCGTGGAGGGGGACATCCATCGCTACACCTATCGCGACCTGGCCCGGCGTTCGCGCCAACTGGCCAATGCCCTGGATGCGCTGGGCCTGCAGTTCAGCGACCGCGTGGCCTCGCTCGCCTGGAATGGCTACCGCCACATGGAGATGTACTTCGGCGTGAGCGGCTCGGGCCGCGTGCTACACACCATCAACCCGCGCCTGCACCCTGACCAGATCGCCTGGATCGTGAACCATGCCGAGGACCAGGTGCTGTGCTTCGACATGACCTTCCTGCCGCTGGTGCAGGCCGTGCATGCCAAGTGCCCCACGGTCAAGAAATGGGTGGCGCTGTGCGACAGCGACAAGCTGCCTGCGGACTCGGGCATCCCCGGCCTTACCAGCTATGAAGACTGGATCGGCGGCGCGTCGGCCGAATACCAGTGGCCCACGTTCGACGAGAACTCAGCGTCCAGCATGTGCTACACCAGCGGCACCACGGGCAACCCCAAGGCGGCGCTGTACAGCCACCGCTCCACCACGCTGCATGCCTATGCCGCTGCGCTGCCCGATGTGATGAACCTCTCGGCGCGCGACGCAGTGCTGCCCGTGGTGCCGATGTTCCACGTCAACGCCTGGGGTATCCCGTACTCGGCGGCCCTCACGGGCTGCAAGGTGGTATTCCCCGGCCCGGCGCTGGACGGCAAGTCGGTCCATGACCTCATCGAGGCCGAGGGCGTGACCTTTGCCGCGGGCGTGCCCACCGTGTGGCAGATGCTGCTCAACCATGTGAAGTCCGCGGGCCTGAAGTTCAGCACCCTGCGCCGCACGGTCATCGGCGGGTCGGCCTGCCCGCCCGCCATGATCACGGCCTTCCAGGACGAGTACGGCGTGTCCGTGCTGCACGCCTGGGGCATGACCGAGATGAGCCCGCTGGGCACGCTGTGCACGCTCAAGAACAAGCACCTGCAGATGGGCAAGGACGAGCAGATGCACATCCTGCAAAAGCAGGGCCGTGCCATCTATGGCGTGGACATGAAGATCGTCGGCGCCGATGGCCAGGAGCAGCCCTGGGACGGCAAGAGCTATGGCGACCTGCTGGTACGCGGCCCCTGGATCCTGGACAGCTACTACAAGGGCGAGAGCCCGCTCGTCAAGGACGAGCAGGGCCGGGGCTGGTTCCCCACGGGCGACGTGGCCACCATCGACCCGGACGGCTTCATGCAGATCACCGATCGCAGCAAGGATGTGATCAAGTCCGGCGGCGAGTGGATCAGCTCCATCGACATCGAGAACATCGCTATGGCGCACCCCGCCGTGGCGATGGCGGCCTGTGTCGGCATGCCGCATCCCAAGTGGGATGAACGCCCGATCGTCGTGGTGGCCCTGCGTCCGGGCGCCCAGGTCACGCGCGAGGAACTGCTCAAGTTCTACGAGGGCAAGACCGCCAAGTGGCAGATCCCCGATGACGTGGTGTTCGTCGATGCGATCCCGCTGGGCGCCACCGGCAAGATGCTCAAGACCCGCCTGCGCGAGCAACTGGCGGGCTACCAGTTGCCCGGCCTGTGAGCGCGCCCGGGCCGGTGCGCAAGGGGCTGTTCCTGCGCGCCGGTCACATGGGTGATAGCTGCTAGGGGCAATCCCTGAACGGCGCCTCGTTGCATCCCTTGTACGCTGCGGCGTATTCATTCTCACAAGGAGACGAGGCATGAAGTTCGCTATCAAAATGGTAGCTGCTAGCGCAATCTTTGCATGTGCTGGTGGCGCATTCGCCCAAAAAGGGGAAACCGTCAAGATCGCCTGGCTCGATCCGCTGTCGGGCCTCATGGCCGCGGTGGGCACCAACCAGCTCAAGAGCTTCCAGTTCATCTCCGAGGAGTTCAACAAGAAGAACGCGTCGGGCGTGAAGTTCGAGATCATCGGCATCGACAACAAGCTCAGCCCGCAGGAGACCACCAGCGCACTGCGCTCCGCGATGGACCAGGGCGCGCGCTACGTGGTACAGGGCAATGGTTCGGGCCCGGCGCTGGCCATCATCGACGCACTGGAAAAGCACAACGCGCGCAACCCGGGCAAGGAAGTCGTCTACCTGAACTACGCGGCGGTGGACCCTGACCTCACCAACAGCAAGTGCAGCTACTGGCACTTCCGCCTGGATGCCGACACCTCCATGAAGATGGAGGCCATGACCACCTTCATCAAGGACCATCCTGAGGTCCAGAAGGTGTACCTGATCAACCAGAACTATTCGCACGGACATCAGGTCTCCAAGTACGCCAAGGAGAACCTCAAGCGCAAGCGCCCTGACGTGCAGATCGTGGGCGACGACCTGCACCCGCTGGCGCAGGTGCGCGACTTCGCGCCCTACATCGCCAAGATCAAGCAGTCGGGTGCGGACACGGTGATCACGGGCAACTGGGGCTCCGACCTCGCGCTGCTCATCAAGGCCGCCAATGATGCGGGCCTGAACAACGTGAACTTCTACACCTACTACGGTGGCGTGACGGGCAGCCCCACCGCCATGGGGGCGGGCGCCGCGGGCCGGGTGTACATGGTGTCGTACAACCACCTGAATCTGCCGGGCGAGATCGGTCGCATCGTGGGCGACTACAAGAAGAAGTTCAACGACGACATGTACACCGGCGCCGTGTACCACGCCTTCTCCATGCTGGATTCCGCCTTCGTGAAGGCCAAGTCCACCGATCCCGTGAAGGTGGCTGCTGCGATGGAAGGCATGAAGTTCAACAGCTTCAACGGCGAAGTGGAGATGCGCAAGTCCGACCACCAGTTGCAGCAGGGCCTGTTCGTGACCCGCTGGGAAAAGGCGGGCGACAAGTATCCCCGCGATGCCGAGAACACCGGCTACACCTTCGTGCCGGTGAAGTACTACGAGCCCTATGTGGCCAGCACGCCCACGTCGTGCCAGATGAAGCGGCCTTCCTGATGTAGTTCCTGGTGGGACGACCTTTGGGGCCCGAGTCTCCTCGGGCCTTTTTTTCACCTGCTGCGCGGTCTTGCGATGAATCTTGAGTTTTTCGTGATCTCCCTGCTCAACGGCGTCAGCTACGGTCTGCTGCTGTTCATGCTGAGTTCGGGATTGACGCTGATCTTCAGCATGATGGGCGTGCTCAACTTCGCGCACACCAGTTTCTACATGCTGGGCGCGTACTTTGCGTACACCTTGTCGGGTGCCATCGGCTTCTGGCCCGCGCTGGTGGTGGCACCGCTGCTGGTGGGGGCGCTGGGCGCGGTCTTCGAGCGCTATGCGCTGCGCCGCGTGCACAAGTTCGGCCATGTGCCCGAGCTGCTGGTCACCTTTGGCCTGTCGTACCTGATCCTGGAGGTGGTGCAGCTGGTGTGGGGGCGCTCCACCGTGCCCTATGGCCTGCCTGCCCAACTGCAGGGGCCGCTCTTCACCCTGTACGGCACGCAGTTTCCCAAGTCGCGCTCCTTCGTCATGCTGGTGGCGGTGCTGATGCTGCTGTCGGTCTGGCTGCTGCTCACGCGCACCCGCATCGGGTTGGTGATCCAGGCGGCGCTCAAGCATCCGCACATGGTGGAGGCCCTGGGCCACAACGTGCCGCGCGTGTTCATGCTGGTGTTTGGCGGCGGCTGCGCGCTGGCGGGGCTGGCCGGCGTGATCGGCGGCAATACCTACGTGACCGAGCCGGCCATGGCGGCCTCGGTGGGCTCCATCATCTTCGTGGTGGTGGTGGTCGGGGGCATGGGGTCGCTGGCGGGGGCGTTCCTGGCGTCACTCATCATCGGACTGGTGCAGACCTTTGCGGTGGCGCTGGACTATTCGCTGGTGCATGCCTTCGCCCGCCTGGGCATCCAGGTCACCGAACAGACCTTTGGCTACCCGCTATTCAAGCTCACCATCTCGCAGGTGGCGCCGATCCTGCCGTACCTGTTCCTCGTTCTGATCCTGATCTTCCGGCCCAAGGGCCTGCTGGGCACGCGGGAGGATTGAAAGGCCATGCACACCACTTCCTCTGCACCTTCGACCGCGGACGCCGGGGGCGCCGTGCGGTACTACCGCTTCAAGCCCTTGAATGTGGGGCGCATCGTCATCTGGAGCCTGTTTGCCCTGGCGCTCGTCGTGGCGCCCCAGCTGTTCACCAGCAGCCTGGCGCTGACGATGCTGTCGCAGATCGGCTACGCGATCATCATCTGCCTGTCGTACAACATCCTCCTGGGGCAGGGCGGCATGCTGAGCTTCGGCCACGCCGTGTACACCGGCCTGGGCTCGTTCCTGGCGGTGCACGCCATCAACATGGCCAGCGACGGGCGACTGCCCATCCCGCTGGTGCTGATGCCGCTGGTGGGAGGGCTAGCGGGCATGTTCTTCGCCGTGCTGCTGGGCTATGTCACCACCAAGAAGTCCGGCACCACCTTCGCGATGATCACACTGGGCATCGGCGAACTCGTGGCCTCCATGGCGCTGATGTTCCCCGAGTTCTTCGGGGGCGAAGGCGGCATCACCACGGACCGCGTGTACGGCCAGCCGGTACTGGGCATCACGTTCGGTCCGGCGATCCAGGTGTACTACTTGATCGCCGCGTACTGTTTCGTGTGCACGGCCGCCATGTTCGCCTTCACGGGCACGCCGCTGGGGCGCATCCTCAACGCCGTGCGCGACAACCCTGAGCGTGTGGAGTTCATCGGCTACAACACGCAGCGCGTGCGCTACTTCGCCTTCATCATCGCCGGGTTCTTCGCGGGCATCGGCGGGGCGCTGGCGGCCATCAACTTCGAGATCGTCACGGCCGCCGACAGCGTTAGCGTGGTGCGCTCGGGCAGCTACCTGCTGTTCACCTTCCTGGGCGGGGCCACGTTCTTCTTCGGCCCCATCATCGGCGCCGTGCTGCTGGTGCTGGCGTCGGTGCTGCTGTCCGAGCTGTCCAAGGCCTGGCTGCTGTACCTGGGCCTGGTGTTCCTGTTCATGGTCATGTATGCGCCCGGCGGCATTGCCAGCCTGATCATGATGAATCTGCGCCTGGCCAAGTACGGCAAGCTGCGCGGCATCATCAGCGCCTACCTGGCGCTGGGTGGAACGGCACTGGTGGCGGTGCTGGGGGCCGCAGCGATGATCGAGATGACTTATCACCTGCAGCTGAACGAGGCGCTGGGGCCGCAGCTGGAGTTTCTGGGTGCGACGCTGAACGCCAAGAGCGTGGCGAGCTGGTTCGGCGCCGGCTTCGTGCTGGTGACCGGCGTAGGGCTGTTCGAACTCTGTCGCAGGCAGTTCATGCGGCAGTGGGGTGCGATCCAGGAAGAGATCGAGCACGAGATCAAGCGTGGGGAGGCAGGCTGATGGCGGACCAGGCAACCTATGCGTTGGAGCTGCGCGACCTGCGCAAGAGCTTCGGCAAGACCGAGATCATCCGCGGCGCCAACCTGGCGGTACGGCCCGGCGAACGCGTGGCCGTCATCGGACCCAACGGCGCGGGCAAGTCCACGCTGTTCAACCTCGTCAGCGGGCGGTTCGCGCCCACCAGCGGCGAGGTGCTGCTGCACGGCGCGCGCATCGACGGCAAGCAGCCGTTCGAGATCAACCGCATGGGGCTGTCGCGCAGCTTCCAGATCACCAACATCTTTCCCAAGCTCAGCGTGTTCGAGAACCTGCGCTGCGGCGTGCTGTGGAGCCTGGGGTACCGCTATGCGTTCTGGCGCTTCCTGTCCAGGTTGCAGGATGCCAACGACCGGGCCACGCAGCTCATGGAGATGATCAAGCTGGACAAGAAGCGCGACACCCTGGCCATGAACCTGACCTATGCCGAGCAGCGCGCTCTGGAGATCGGCATCACCATCGCCGGCGGCGCCAGCGTCATCCTGCTGGATGAGCCCACTGCGGGTATGAGCAAGAGCGAGACCACGCGCTTCATCTTCCTCATCAAGGAGGTCACGCAGGGCCGCACCCTGCTGACCGTGGAGCACGACATGGGCGTGGTCTTCGGCCTGGCCGACAAGATCGCCGTGGTGGTGTATGGCGAGGTGATCGCCTTCGACACGCCCGAGAACGTGCGCGCCAACCCGCGCGTGCAGGAAGCCTACCTGGGCTCCGTCATTGCCGCGCAGCAGGCCGGGGGACATTGAGACATGCTGAAAGTCGAGAACCTGCACGCCTACTACGGCAAGAGCCATGTGCTGCACGGCGTGGGATTTGACGTGCAGCCGGGTGAGATCGTCGCGCTGCTGGGCCGCAACGGCTCCGGCCGCTCCACCGCGGCCAAGGCCGTGATGGGCCTGGTGGACTGGCAGGGCACGCTGCAGTGGAAGGGCCAGGACCTCAACGGCAGGAAGGCCTACGAGATCGCCCATCTGGGCATCGGCTACGTGCCCGAAAGCCGCGACGTGTTTCCCAACCTCACCGTGCACCAGAACCTGCTGCTGGGCCAGAAGGGCAGTGGCAGGGATAGCCGCTGGAGCTTTGACGACATGTACGAGATGTTCCCGCGCCTGAAGGAGCGCCGCAACATCGAGGCGGGCGTCATGTCCGGCGGCGAGCAGCAGATGCTGACCCTGTGCCGCACGCTCATGGGCGACCCGGACCTCATCATCATCGACGAGCCCACCGAGGGGCTGGCGCCCAAAATCGTCGAACTGGTGGGCGAGTACCTTACGCGGCTCAAGCAGCGGGGCATCTCCGTGCTGCTCATCGAGCAAAAACTCACCATCGCCATGACCATCTCCGACCGCGCGCTGGTCATGGGGCACGGCAGCATCGTCTTTCAGGGCACGCCCGACGAGCTGCGTGCCAACAGCTATGTACGCAAGGAGTGGCTGGAGGTTTGAGGGTCTCATTGGCCTCTAGCCCTTTGTGGATAAGCGCTGTAAGCTATCAAAAGGATAGTTAAACATTGGTGTGCGCGGCACGCTTGTCCCGGCTGAGACAAAAAACTGCGACCCCTGCCTCTAGACTTGCGTGCTAAAAACGCACGAGCGTACTTTTCTTTCATCCACCCGAGATTCAAGAGGAACGACAGCATGACGGCTGAATACCAGGTCCACGGCGACGTGGCCGTGATCACCCTCAACAACCCGCCCGTCAACGGGCTTGGTCTGGCCACGCGCCAGGGCATCGTCGATGGCCTCGATCGCGCCCAGGCCGACGGGGCCGTCAAGGCCATCGTCATCACCGGCGCGGGCGGCGCCTTCTCGGGCGGCGCCGACATCAAGGAGTTCGGCACCGACAAGTCGCTGCAGGAGCCCAATCTGCACTCCGTCATCAACGCTGTCGAGAACTGCACCAAGCCTGTGGTGGCTGCCATCCACACCGTCTGCATGGGCGGCGGGCTGGAGTTGGCCCTGGGCTGCCACTACCGTGTGGCCGCGCCCGGCTGCAACGTGGCGCTTCCCGAGGTGAAGCTGGGCATCCTGCCCGGCGCGGGCGGCACGCAGCGCCTGCCGCGCGTGGTGGGGGTGGAGGCAGCGCTGAACATGATCGTCAGCGGCGAGCCGGTCAAGAGCGAGATGATCGGCGCCGTGCCCGGCCAGAAGCTGTTCGACAAGATGGCCGCGTCGCCCGAGTCGCTGGCCGAGGAGGCGCTGGCCTTCGCCCGAAGCGTGGCGGACGTGCGCCCGCTGCCGCTGGTACGCAACCTGCCGTGCAAGCACCCCGAGGGCGATGCGTACTTCCAGTTCGCGCGCAACATGGTCAAGGGCATGGCCAAGAACTTCCCCGCGCCCGCCAAGTGCGTGGACGCCGTGGAGGCGGCCACCAAGCGCAAGTTTGCCGACGGCCTGGCGTACGAGCGCGAG
Organism: Diaphorobacter nitroreducens; assembly: GCA_003755025.1. Classification (GTDB taxonomy): domain Bacteria; phylum Pseudomonadota; class Gammaproteobacteria; order Burkholderiales; family Burkholderiaceae_C; genus Diaphorobacter; species Diaphorobacter nitroreducens. The sequence continues at coordinate 206,632 of RJVL01000003.1, forward strand.
CTGTTCATCAACCTGATGTGGACGCCCGAGTCGCGCGCGCTGCGCCACCTGTTCTTTGCGGAGCGTGCCGCGAGCAAGATCCCCGACGTCCCGTCCGAGACTCCCAAGCGGGACATCAAGAAGGTCGGCGTGATCGGCGCGGGCACCATGGGTGGCGGCATCAGCATGAACTTCCTGAACGCGGGCATCCCCGTGACCATCCTGGAGATGAAGCAGGAGGCGCTGGACCGCGGCATCGGCACGATCCAGAAGAATTACGAAGCCCAGGTCAAGAAGGGCAAGCTCAAGGAAGACAAGTACCAGCAGCGCATGGCCCTGCTGTCCACTACGCTGAACTATGCCGACCTGAAGGACTGCGACCTGATCATCGAGGCCGTGTTCGAAGAGCTCGGCGTGAAGGAGGCCGTGTTCAAGCAGCTCGACGCCGTGGCCAAGCCCGGCGCCATCCTGGCGTCCAACACCTCCACGCTGGACGTGGACAAGATCGCCGCCTTCACCCAGCGTCCGCAGGACGTGGTGGGCATGCACTTCTTCAGTCCCGCCAACGTGATGAAGCTGCTGGAAGTGGTGCGCGGCAAGGCCACGGCCAAGGACGTGCTGGCCACCGTGATGGCCTTGGCCAAGAAGATCAAGAAGACGGCCGTGGTCTCCGGCGTGTGCGACGGTTTCATCGGCAACCGCATGATCGAGCGCTACAGCCAGCAGGCCGGCTTCCTGCTGGACGAAGGCTGCACGCCCCAGCAGGTGGACAAGGCCATCGAGAAGTTCGGCTTTGCCATGGGCCCGTTCCGCATGGGCGACCTGGCCGGCAACGACATCGGCTGGGCCATCCGCAAGCGCCGCGCCGTCGAGCAGCCCGACATGAAGTACAGCAAGACGGCCGACCTGCTGTGCGAGATGGGACGCTTCGGCCAGAAGACCGGGGCGGGCTGGTACGACTACCAGGCTGGCAAGCGTGACGCGATTCCCAGCGACGTGGTGAACCAGATGATCGAGGAGCACCGCAAGGCCCTGGGCATCACGCCGCGCAAGGTGAGCGACGAGGAGATCGTGCAGCGCCTGGTCTATGCGCTGGTCAACGAGGGCGCCAAGATCCTGGAAGAGGGCATCGCCAGCAAGTCGGGCGACATCGACATGGTGTACCTGACCGGCTACGGCTTCCCCATCCACCGCGGCGGTCCCATGCACTACGCCAGCGAAGTGGGCCTGTTCAATGTGGTGCAGTCCATGAAGCGCTTTGCCCGCAACCCGCTGGACGACGCCCGTGCCTGGGAGCCCGCGCCGCTGCTGGCCCGGCTGGCCGCCGAAGGCAAGGCCTTTGCCTGAGCGCCCGTTCGTCCGCCTGAAGCACGCAGAACAAGGAATATTGCAATGACCTCCGCAGTGATCGTTTCCACCGCCCGCACGCCGCTCGCCAAGAGCTGGAAGGGCTCGTTCAACATGACCCACGGCGCCACGCTGGGCGGCCACGCCGTGCAGCACGCCGTGCAGCGCGCGGGCATTGACCCCGCCGCCGTCGATGATGTCATCATGGGCTGCGCCAATCCCGAAGGCGCCACCGGCATGAACATCGCGCGCCAGATCGCGCTCAAGGCTGGCCTGCCCGTCACCACATCGGGCATGACCATCAACCGCTTCTGCTCCTCGGGCCTGCAGACCATCGCCACCGCCGCGCAGCGTATCATCGCGGGCGAGGGCGAGGTGTATGTGGCCGGTGGCGTGGAAAGCATCTCGTGCGTGCAGCAGGAAATGAACCTGCACATGATCCAGGACCTGGCCCTGGCCAAGCAAAAGCCCGAGATCTACTGGAGCATGCTGCAGACCGCCGAGCAGGTGGCCAAGCGCTACCACATCGGCCGCGACGCGATGGACGAGTACGGCGCCGCCAGCCAGCAAAAGGCCTGCGCCGCCCAGGCAGCCGGCCTGTTCGACGCCGAGATCGCGCCCATCACCGTCACCGCGGGCATCGCCGACAAGACGCTGGGCCTGATCACCAAGCAGGTCACCGTGAGCCGCGACGAAGGCACGCGCGAGGGCACCACCAAGGAAGGCATCAGCGGTATCCGCCCGGCCATGCCTGGCGGGCTGATCTCGGCGGGCAACGCCAGCCAGTTCTCGGACGGCGCGGGCGCCTGCGTGGTGGTGGGCGAGGACTACGCTGCTCGCAACAACCTCCAGCCCCTGGGCCGCTTCCTGGGCTTTGCCGTGGCCGGTTGCGAGCCTGACGAAATGGGCATCGGCCCCGTGTTCGCCGTACCCAAGGTGCTCAAGAAACTGGGCCTGACGGTGCAGGACATCGACCTGTGGGAGCTGAACGAAGCCTTCGCCGTGCAGGTGCTGTACTGCCGCGACAAGCTGGGCATTCCCGCCGACCGCCTGAACGTGAACGGCGGCGCCATCGCTCTGGGCCACCCCTACGGTGTTTCGGGCCAACGCCTCACGGGCCACGCCCTCATCGAAGGCAAGCGCCGCGGTGCCAAGCGCGTGTGCGTGACCATGTGCATCGGTGGCGGTATGGGCGCGGCGGGCGTGTTTGAAGTGCTGTAAGCGCCGATCCGCTTTCGGACTGAAACAACAAGCGCCCCGCGCAGACGATGTGGTCTGCGCGGGGCGTTTGCTTTTGTTTTGATAGCTGTCTGCGCTTGCTGCATGGGCGGTAGCAGGAGAAACGAGTGATATTTTTGTGAAACGGGTTTCTGTACAGGGAGCGACGCAGCGGGCCAGCCGCTGGAGGGTGCTGCAAGCGTCCTGAAGTTCCGCCCAGCAGGCGGCTGCGTGTGCGGACGATTAAACTCCTCTGAATTACTGGTTGTTACAACAATCCCTGCCCGTCTTCCTGGCTTGGACGACTCGCCCTAAGGGTCGGCCAAGTCCCCTTTGAATATCCCCATGGTCGCAAGCGTTCTCGTTGGCATGCTCTGCGCGCATCTGCTGTGCTTTGCGGTGATGTTCTTGCTGATCAGCAAACGGCTGCATGGGCAAAAAATGGGGATGGATCTTTTCGCGCTCGGCAACTTTCTACTGGGCTCCGCCTATGTGCTGCAGCTGCTGGAGGGCGGCCCCGCCTGGAGTGCGATGAGTGTGGTGAACCACACGCTGACGCTGGCCTCCCCGGTGGTTTACTGGCTCGGAGCCATGCGTTTCTTTGGGCACGCCGTCCCCTTGCTGTCTCCACTTCTCGTATTTGGGGCGCTCTACAGCCTTGCGCAGGTACTGGTGCAATGGAGCTTGGGGCCGGTTGCACGCTACGCCATGCTTTCAGGGGGATCGGCACTCCTGTTTTTTGTGATGGCCCTGACGGTCATCTACGGCGTTCGCACATTTGCCAAGGATCTGTATGGCGAGATGGTCTTTTTTGCCGCGCTGATCAGCGGCCTATGCGTACTTAACGCGCTCAAGTTCATGAAGCTTCTGGATGGCGGCCTGGATGCATTGCAGATGGACCGCCAGTTCCAGCTGGTGTTCTACATCTACATGTCATTCCTGGCCACGGTGCTGCCGCCATCGATCGTCTGGCTGGTACTGCGCCGCTTGACCGATCAGTTGCGCCATATCGCTGCGCGGGACCCGATGACGCAGTTGCTCAATCGGCGAGGTCTCACCGAGGCGCTGCAGCTGTCTTTCAACCAGCGCCGGGCGGAGCATGCGCACTTGCTCGTTGTCGACGTTGACCATTTCAAGCGGATCAACGACACCTACGGCCACCACGCCGGAGACACCGTCCTGTGCCGCGTGGCGGAGATACTCCAGGCCACGGCGCGCCGTGGCGATTTGGTAAGCCGTCTGGGCGGGGAAGAGTTCGCGGTGATCTGCCTGCACACCGACTTTCCCGGGGCCATGCACATGGCGGAGCGATTGCGTGCAGCCATCGAGACGCAAACCATCGACATTGCAGAGGGCGGTCATCCGCTGCAGTGCACGGTCACGGTCGGGGTTTCACAGGGCTTTGCAGATGCACACGCCTTGGAGGCAGCCCTGCAACAGGCCGACGCGGCTCTTTACCGTGGCAAAGCCGCGGGACGCAACCGCGTCGAAACGGCCGGGCCGTCAATGGCCACCCCTTCGTACGCCTGAATGACGGGCAATACCGAGACGCCGAGACGGTGATTGGGCCAAAGCCCCGGTGTTCCAGCGCGCGATCCAATGGACCCCCGCGGTGCGCGTCACCCAGCGGACAGGCTTCATCGGCCCGTCCCTTCCATAATTTCGCGCATGACCACCTCCCTGCGCTCCACGCTCGACTTCCTGCTCTACGACTGGCTCCAGGCTGAATCGCTCAATGCGCGCGAGCGCTTTGCGGACCACTCGCGCGAGACGTTTGACGCTGTGCTGGACACCTGCGAGCGCATCGCGCGCGAGAAGTACGCGCCGTTCAACCGCACGGTGGACACGCAGGAGCCCCAGTTCGACGGTGAGCGCGTCATCCTGCCCCAATGCACGCACGACGCACGCCAGGCGTTTGCCGACAGCGGCATGCTCAGCGCGGCGCAGGACTACGCGCTGGGCGGCATGCAACTGCCGTATGTCGTGGAGTCGGCGGCCAACAGTTTCTTTGGCTGCGCGTCGATCAGCATTGGCTCCAACCTGCTGACCACGGGCAACGCCAACGCCATCCTGGTGTATGGAACGCCTCTGCAGCAGCAGGTGTTCGCCGCCAATGAGTTCAACGGCCGCTGGGCGGGCACCATGTGTCTTTCGGAGCCTCAGGCAGGCTCGTCCTTGAGCGACATCACCACGCGCGCCGAGGCCGACGGCGCAGACTTCGAGGTCGACCCGCTGGGCCCGCGCTACCGCCTGCGTGGCAACAAGATGTGGATCAGCTCCGGCGACCATGAGCTGACCGAGAACATCGTGCACCTGGTGCTCGCCAAGATCCCCGGGCCGGACGGCAAGCTGGTGCCGGGAGTGAAGGGCATTTCGCTCTTCATCGTGCCCAAAAAGCTGGTCGATACCGATGGCCATCTGACGGGCGAGCGCAACGACGTGGCGCTGGCCGGACTGAACCACAAGCTGGGCTGGCGCGGCACCACCAACACGCTGCTGAATTTTGGCGAGGGCAGGTACCCCGTGCGCGGCGGCGCCGGCGCCATCGGCTACCTCGTGGGGCGGCCAGGCGAGGGCCTGAGGTGCATGTTCCACATGATGAACGAGGCACGCATCGCCATCGGCATGGCGGCAACCACGCTGGGCCTGGCAGGCTACTACGCCAGCCTGGACTACGCCAGGACGCGGCTGCAGGGCCGCCCGGTACAGGGCAGCACCAGCGCCGCCGGCAGTGCCGGCAAGGACGCCAGCCAGCCGCCGGTGCCGCTGATCCGGCATGCGGACATCAAGCGCATGCTGCTTGCGCAAAAGAGCTACTGCGAGGGCGCGCTGGCGCTCAACCTGTACTGCGCGCGGCTGGTGGACGAGGGCCGCACGGGCGAGCCGCAGGCGGCGCAGGATGCGAGGCTGCTGCTGGAGGTGTTGACCCCCATCGCCAAGAGCTGGCCCAGCGAGTTCTGCCTGGAGGCCAACAGCCTGGCGATCCAGATCCACGGCGGCTATGGCTACACGCGCGACTTCCCCGTGGAGCAGTACTGGCGCGACAACCGCCTGAACATGATCCACGAGGGCACGCACGGCATCCAGGCCGCCGACCTGCTGGGTCGCAAGGTGGTGATGCAGGGCGGCGCAGGCCTGCAGCTGCTGGGGCGCACCATTGGCGCCACCATTGCCCAGGCGCGCAAGCATCCGGAACTCGCCGCTTGGGCGGACCAGCTGGCCCAGGCCCTGCAGGACGTGGGCGAAGCCACGCAGGCCGCCTGGGCCACCGGCAACCCTACCGAGGCGTTGGCCAACGCCGTGCCCTACATGCAGGCCTTCGGCCACACGGTGCTGGCCTGGATGTGGCTGGACGTGGCGTGCAGCGTGCTCGCACGGGATGCTACTCTTTCAATAGCTGCTAGCGCTGGTAGGATGGGCGCTGCACGCTATTTTTACCACTTTGAATTGCCGCGCATCGGTGCCTGGCTGCAGGTGGTGCGCCAGCGGGACCTGACCTGCGCGGCCCTGGATGAAGACGCGTTCTGACGCCACGCGCTTTCCGCAGGGTGGTGGTCGCCCGCATGGGCAACGGTCTATGCTTGCCGCATGGATGCGTCCCAGACCCTGCTGATCGTCTACCACTCGCTGACCGGTGGCACGCGCCAGATGGCCGAGGCCGCGCGCGCCGGTGCCGCGGCCGAGCCCGCCGTGTCGGTGCGCCTGCTCCACGCGGCGCAGGCGGGGCCGGACGATGTGTTGGCCGCGCAGGGCTACCTGTTCGCCACGCCGGAAAACCTGGCGGCCATCAGCGGCCAGCTCAAGGACTTCTTCGATCGCTGCTACTACCCGGTGCTGGACCGCGTCAACGGCCGGCCCTACGCCAGCCTGGTCTGCGCCGGCAGCGACGGCCAGAACGCCGCACGCCAGATCGCCCGCATCGCCACGGGCTGGCGGCTGAAGGCCGTGGCCGAGCCGCTGATCGTCTGCACCCACGCCCAGACGCCCGAGGCGATCCTCGCTCCCAAGCAGATCGGCGCGGCGGACCTGGAGCGCTGCCGTGCGCTGGGCGAGGCACTGGCCACCGGGCTCGCGCTGGGGGTGTTCTAGTGCGGCAACCTGAAGGTGTTGGGACATGAAAGCGCGCCTTCGCCCGCGAGGCGGCGTTGCCCATCCTCGCAATGGCCACGGACGTTGCTGCGGTTCGCACCTGACCCTTGGGGCGAAGCCATCGATCGCCTTTTGTTCCTCTACTCCCTGGTTGCGGTACTAGGCCCTGCCCATCCAGCGGCGCAGCGCCGCGCTGGCCCAGTCCACCGCAACCGATAGCACCAGCATCGCCACGATCACCGTGCCCGCTTGCGCATGGTGGAACAGCGACAGCTCCACGTACAGCAGCTGCCCCAGCCCGCCCGCGCCGACGAAGCCGAGGATGGCGGCCATGCGGATGTTCATCTCCCAGCGGTACAGCGTGTAGGCCACCAGTTGCGGCGCCGCCCCGGGCAGCGTGCCGTACAGGAACGCCAGGGCGCCGCTGCTGCCAGCCTGGCGCAGCGCACGCGCGGCCGTGGCCGGGGTGTTCTGCAGCGCCTCGGCATACAGCCGGCCCAGCACGCCCGTGGTGTGCAGGGCCAGGGCCAGGGCGCCGGCAAACGGCCCCAGGCCCACGGCCAGGGCGGTGAGCGTGGCCCATACCAGTTCGGGCACCGAGCGCAGCAGGTTCAGCAGCAGGTTCCAGCCCGCGCGCCAGCGCGGCAGGGCCAGCAGCAGCGCCAGCAGGGCGGCCAGCAGCGTGCCCACGATGGAGATGGCCAGCGTCTCCCACACGCCGCGCGCCACCTGCCGCAGCCAGGTGCTGCCCAGCTCGGGCGGGAAGAAGCCGGCGGCAAACTCCGCCATGCTGCGCGCCGCCTCGGCGGTGAAGAGCGCGGGCAAGTCCATGTCCAGCAGCCACAGGCTGGCGGTCAGGGCGGCTAGCACCGTCGCGGTCAACGCGCCGCTGCGCCAGCCCAGCGGCGCGGCGCGTGCCGCGGGGGGCGCATCCAGCGCGCGGCGCAGCCCGCCCGACAGCGCGTCGGCCGCCAGCACCAGCAGCATGAAGGTCACAAGGATGGTGCACGCCTCGCCGCCGTTGAGCATCTTCATGGCCTGGTCCATGAGCTGGCCCAGCCCGCCCGCGCCCACGAAGCCCATCACCACCGAGGCGCGCACCGCGCATTCCCAGCGGTACACGGTGTAAGACGTGAGTTCGCGCGCCGCCTGCGGCAGCAGGCCGTAGAGCAGGGCGATGGGCCGGCGCGCGCCACTGCGCGCCAGCGCCTGGGCGGGTGCGGCGGGCACGGATTCGAGGATCTCGGCATACACCTTGCCCAGCATGCCGCCGTAGGCCAGCCCCAGTGCCAGCACGCCGGCCGTCGGCCCCAGGCCGAACACGCGCACGAACACCAGCGCCCACACCAGCTCGGGGATGCCGCGCAGCACCGTGAGCACGCCGCGCGCTGCCGGGTTCAGCCGGGGGCGTTCGCGTGCAGCGTTGCTGGCCCAGTAGGCCAACGGCACCGCCAGCACGAAGGCCAATGCCAGCCCAGTAGTAGCAATCGCCAGCGTTTCCAGGGTGGCGCGCGCCAGCAGGGCCAGGAAGTCGGCCCCCGTTTCAGGCGGCAGAAACTGGCGCAGGAACCCGCCCAGCACGCGCAGGCTTTCGGGCGCCAGCAGAGCGGCCAGGTCAAAGCCCGACGCCTGCAACAGCGGCCACAGCAGCACCACGGCCAGCAGCGCGCCGCCCAGCCGACCGCGTGCGGCCGGGTCGCGCAGGTGCGGGGCGGGGCGCGTCAGCGGCATGAGGCGTAGCTGCTGGTGGTCGGGGGCGGCGTGGGCGTTTCATCCGGCGGGAGCGCGCCGTCGCCGGGCGGGGCGTACAGCGCCTGCAGCAGATCGGGCGTGACCGCGCCGGCCGGCAGGTCGAAGGCGATGCGCCCCTCGCGCAGGCCCACCACGCGCGCAAAGCAGGCCAGCGCCAGGTCCACCGCGTGCAGGCTGGCGACCAGCGTGGCGCCACGTGCGGCCGCGTCCTGCACCAGCAGCTGCACGGTGGCCAGCGCCAGCGTGGGGTCAAGGGCAGAGACGGGCTCGTCGGCCAGCAGCAGCGCTGGCTGCTGGTACAGCACGCGGGCAATGCCCACGCGCTGCAGCTGCCCCCCTGAGAGCTGGTCGCAGCGCGCGAACAGCTTGTCCTGCAACTGCACGCGCTGCAGCGCGGCGTGCGCACCTGGCAGGTCGGCCGGGTACAGCAGCGAGGCCAGCGCCTTCCATGCGGGCCATTGGCCCAGGCGCCCGGCCAGCACGGCGGTCACCACGCGCTGGCGCGGTGGCAGGGGCGGTGCCTGGTGGACGGTGCCGATGCGCGCGCGCAGCGCACGCGGCGGAGGCCACGAAGCATGGGGCGTGTCGGGCGACGACGCGCCCAGGGCGGAGCCCAGCACGTGCACGCGGCCGGCGCTGGCGGGCAGGGCTGTGCCCAGAAGGTTCAGCAGGGTGGTCTTGCCCGCCCCCGAGGGGCCGATCAGCGCCAGGCTCTCGCCCTGGCGCGCGGCCAGGGTGATGCCGCGCAGCGCCACATGGCCGCCGGGGTGGCATAGATCCACGCCGTCCAGCTCGAAGCTCATGGTTGCTCTTGTTTCAATAGCTGCTAGCGCTTATTCAGCAAGCGCTAGGGGCTGATTTGATCAAAAACGCCAATGGCGCACGCGCGGGCTACCTGGGCCAGGCCCGCGCGCGCCGGCGCGCTTACTTCAGCAGGCCGGCCGTCTTGGCGGCGTCTTCGATACCGTCGTAGTTGCGCGGCTCGGTGGCGATGAAGCGCGAGGCGCGCTGCAGTTCCAGGATGGCCTTGTGCTCGGGCTTGGCGGGGTCGAGCGCCAGGAAGGCGGCCTTGATCTTCTGCACCACGGCGGGATCGAGATCGCCGCGCACGGTCCAGTTGTAGTCGAAGTAGGGTGGGGTGGTGGCGAACACCCGTACCTTGGACGGATCCACCTTCTTGGTCTCGACCAGCTTGTCCCAGACGGAGGCGTTGAGCACGCCGGCCTGCGCCTTGCCAGCGGCCACGAAGGCGACGGTCGCGTCATGCGCGCCGGAATAGGCCACGGTCTTGAAGTCCCGCTCGGGCTGGACGCCGGCCTGCTGCAGGAAGTAGCGCGGCATCAGGCTGCCCGAGGTGGACGAGGGAGCGCCAAAGGCAAAGGTCTTGCCCTTGAGGTCGGCCAGGCCCTGGATGGTGGGGTCGGCGGTGATGAAGCGCGAGGTAAAGCGTGCGTCCTCCTCCCGCTGCACCAGCGGAATGGCCGTACCGCCCGTGCGGATGCGCGCCTGCACATAGGTGAAGCCGCCCAGCCAGGCCAGGTCCAGCTTGCGCGTGGCCAGGGATTCGACCACGGCGGCGTAGTCGGTTACCGGGGTGAACACCACCTTCATGCCGGTGGCCTGCGACAGGTATTCGCCCAGCGGCTTGAACTTGCGTTGCAGTTCGGTAGGCGCTTCGTCGGGGATGGCGGATACGCGCAGCACCTGCGGCTCGGCGGCCTGGGTGGAAAGGAAGGGAGAGAAGCTGGCGACAGCGGCGGCGGCTGCGGCAAAGCGGCGCAGCGCCGCACGGCGTGCGGTCGTTGAAGAGGTCATGGCGGTGCGGGAAAGTTGAATCGAGCGCGCTGCAAGCCGAGGGCCTGCGGGGTGTGCGCGAGGGCCGCCATTGTCGCCCAAGGTGGCGCCGGCTGCCCGGGTGGCGCGCGGCCGGCGGTGAACGCTCAGCCCGCCGCCTGGGGCGTGGGCAGCGCCGGGTGGCGCCGCCCCGGCAGCAGCAGCGCCACCCCCGCGGCCACCATCAGCAGTGCGCCCGACAGGCCGAAGGCGATCCAGTGCGTGCCGAAATGCTCATAGCCCCAGCCGCCCAGCCAGGCGCTGATCATGGCCCCCACCTGATGCCCCAGGTAGGCCCAGCCGTAGAGCACGCCCACCAGCCGCACGCCGAACATGTCGGCCAGGATGGCGGACGACAGCGCGATGCTGCCCGCCCAGGCAATGCCGCCGATCACCGAGGTGCCGTACAGCTCCAGGGTATTGCCCGCCAGCAGCAGCGCGAAGAACCCCACGCCGCGCACGCAATAGATGGCGGCCAGCAGCTTGCGTCGCGGCAGCCGGTCGGCCAGGCGCCCCAGCACCATGGTGCTGGGAATGGCCACCAGCCCGATCAGGCCGATGCCGAAGGCGCTGGTGGTGGCGTCAAAGCCATGGTCCATCAGCATGGGCATGCCGTGCGTGCCCAGCAGGTTCATGCTGAAGCCGCAGGCGAACAGGCCCAGCGTGATCTTGAGGAAGGTGCCGGTGCGCATGGCCTGCAGCACCGTGTAGTGCTGCCCTGCGGGAGCCACCGGGTTGGCCGCACGAACGGGGCTGCCGGGCAGCGGGGCATCGCCATCGGCAGGCGCCTCGTCGCGGATCACCCACAACGCCGTGGGGACGGTGATGGCGGTGAACAGCGCGGCAAAGCCCAGCAGCGTGGCCTGCCAGCTCAGATGCTGCAGCGCCATGCCCAGCGCGGGCGTCATGATGGCGATGCCGGCCATGGAGCCCGTGGACAAGAAGAACAGCGCCATGCCCCGGCGGCGGTTGAACCAGCGGCTGATGACCGGCGTGAGCGCCACCGGGCTGGTGAATCCCGCGCCCACGGACATGAGGATGCCGAAGCTCAGCAGCAGCCCCAGCGGCGTGCGCGTGTTCACTGCCCAGAGTGTCGACGCCACCAGCAGGACCGTGCCCGCCAACAGCACGAAGCGCGTGCCCCGACGCGCCACCAGCCAGCCCGCCAGCGGCATGGCCGCGCCGTAGCACAGCATGCCCACGGCGACGATGGCCGACAGCAGGCTGCGCGAAAAGCCCAGATCCTCGGTCATGGGCAGGAACAGCGGGCCCAGCCCCAGGCGCAGGCCCACGGTGAGGGCGGTGAGCACGGTGGCCGCGGCCACGATGTTCCAGCCGAAGTACCAGCGGGCCGGTGAGGAATCTTGAGAGGACATGGGAGCGACGGGCGTGGGGCCGGGTGAATGCGACCCTTGGTTGTAACGGCTGCCGTGGGCCGTGTGCGCCGGCTGCGGCCGGCGGCGCATCGCGATTGGCGATGGGGGCTGCCGCGGCGCGCGAGGGGCGGTGACCCGGTAGCCCGGTGGCCCCGCGGCGCGGCAGCGACGGCGTCAGCGGCGGAACAGTCCGTCCGCGTCGATGATGGACAGCTCCACGTAGCTCAGGCCCGTGCGGTCGCCGGGGCCGTAGCCCAGCTCCAGCCCGCCCAGGTCGTAGTGGCTCATGCCACCCAGCGCGGTGACGATCTTCTCGCGCGTGGGCTTGGGGCCGGCGCGGCGCACGCCTTCCACCAGCACCTTGGCGGAGGTGAAGCCTTCCATCACCGAGGGCGACAGCGTCAGGTTGCCCTTGGCCTTGGCCAGAGCGGCGGCCTCGCGGTTGATGGCGTAGCCCATGGAGCGCACGTTGGGGAACACCTGCGTGACGATCACGCCGCGCACCGAGTCGCCCAGCTGGGCGACGAAGCCGCGGGATGCGTTGTTCGACACCGTGACCACCTGCATGGACGAGCCGGCCTTGCGCAGCGCTTTCACGCCGTCGCTCACCGCCACGCTGGAGCCGATCCAGATGACCGCCTGGGCCTGCGCCTGGATGAGCTGCGGCACGATGGTGGCGTAGTCCGGCTTGGCGCGGTCGGCCTTGATCACGGCCACGGGCTTGCTGCCCACGTTGGCAAAGCCCTTCTGGGCACCGGCCAGGCAGTCCTCGCCAAAGCTGTCGTCCACGTGCACCACGGCGATGCGCTGGACCATGATGGTGTGCAGGTGCTCCACGGCCTTCTCGGTCTCGGCCTGGTAGCTGGAGCGCACGTTGAACACCAGCGGGTTGGCGGGCTTGTGGAAGGTCATCGCACCCGTGGAGGGCGCCACCAGCGCCACGCCGTGCTTGGCCAGGTGCGGCAGTATGGCTTCGGTGTGCGGCGTGGCGCGGCTCATGAACAGCGCGGCCACGTTGTCGTCTTCGATCAGGCGGCGCGCGTTCTCGCCGGCGAGCTTGGGTTCGAACTTGTCGTCCAGCGTGATCAGCTTGATGCGCTCGCCATGCACGCCGCCCTTGGCATTGACGTGGTCCAGATACAGGTGCACGCCCGCGAGGGTCTCGCCCACGCTGGCGGCCACCGGGCCGCTGACGGCCGTGGTCTGCCCGATCAGGATGTCGGCCGAGGCGGCGCCGCCGCTCAGGGCGCCCGCCAGCAGGCAGGCGGCTTGCCAGGCGCGCAGGCGCCCATGGAGTTTCTGGTTCATGGTTCCTCCCTGTGCCCGCGTTGCACCAAGTGGGTGCATGGGCTGTGGTTTCGCACTGGCAGCGGGTGGCTGCAGTCCCTCAAAAGGTGCATATTGTGACCGCGATGTGGCACGGCCGGCGTACGTGGTGCGCGTGCCGCGCCAGAAAGGTCACATACCGGAACGCACATTCCCGCATCACGCACCTACCGTTGTCGAGCCAGCCCGGCCGCCGATGCTGCCAGCCGCACGGCGCGATAAACCGCGTGGCCAGGTGCAATGGGCGCGCCTGCACGGCGCCGCGCGCAGCCCGGCGACGCATGCCGGCGCGCCGGTGGCCGTGGCCGTGGCGCGCGCGCCCAGGCGCCGTAGCGCTGCGGGGGCCAACCATGCCCCCGCGCCCATCAGCGCCATGGGCCGCAGGGTGGGACATGCAGGCGCCGAGAATCCCCATGCCGTCCCGGCGATCCCATGGCCGTGAGGAAGGGGCCCCGGTTCAGCGTGGCCAGCGCCACCGTCGCCAGGCATTCCTATACGCACGGGCCGGCACCGGCCCCGGCGGCGCTGTGGTCAGGGGTGTCAGGGGCCGTCCGTGGGCCAGGGCGCGTCGCCGTAGAGCTGCTCCACGCCAATGCCCGTGGCCAGGCGTTGCAGCGGCAGGGGCGGCGGGTCCAGCGGCAGCCGCAGGCGCTGGTAGGCGCCTTCGCTGGACAGGCCGTAGGGCGCGGCGTCGCGGTTGTCGAAGGCGTAGAACACCCTGTCCGCGCCGGCCATGACCAGCGCCGCCAGGCACATGGGGCAGGGGTGGCCGCTGGCGTAGACCGTGCAGCCCGCCAGGCTGGGGTTCGCTCGCTGGCGCGTTGCGGCGCGCAGGGCCTGCATCTCGGCGTGGGTACTGGGGTCGTGGCTGTGCACGATGTCGTTCACGCCGGTGGCGATCACCTCGCCGCCGCGCGCGATCACCGCGCCGAAGGGCCGGCCCCCGCGGGCCCGGTTGTCATGGGCCAGGGGCACGGCCCGGCGCAGCAGGGCGGTATCGGTGGACATGGGAACTCCTGAAAAATGAGCGGCCCCCGCTTTCCCCGCGGGCGTCGCGGCCGGATTGTCCTTTGGACACAAAAACCCTGCCGATGAATCACGCATGTGACATGTGTGGCGCGGGCCGCTCGCCACAATAGCCGCTCAAAATCCTGCCGCCGCGCCTCCGTTGCCCACTGTGGGCGATGGCACGGCGTACCACAGACTCTTGGGGAGACACCTTCATGGCCCGTACCGCGCAACAACTCTTCGACCTCTCGGGCAAGACCGCCCTCGTCACCGGCGGCTCGCGCGGCCTGGGGCTGCAGATGGCGCACGCGTTGGGCGAGGCGGGCGCGCGCATCATGCTCAGCTCGCGCAAGGCCGAAGACCTGGAGCAGGCCGCCGCCGAGTTGCAGGCCGCCGGCATCGACGCGCGCTGGGTCGCCGCCGACTGCGCGCGCGAGGAAGACATCCACCGCCTGGCCAGCGAGACGCTGCAGCGCATGGGCGACGTGGACATCCTGATCAACAACGCTGGCGCGAGCTGGGGCGCGCCGGCCGAGGACCACCCCGTGGCCGCATGGGACAAGGTCATGAACCTGAACGTGCGCGGCTACTTCCTGCTGTCGCAGGCGATCGGCAAGCACAGCATGATCCCGCGCAAGAGCGGCCGCATCATCAACGTGGCATCCATCGCGGGGCTGGCGGGCAACCCGATCGAGATGAAGACCATTGCCTACAACACCTCCAAGGGTGCGGTGATCAACTTCACGCGCGCGCTGGCCTGCGAGTGGGGCGTGCACGGCATCGGCGTGAACGCGATCTGCCCGGGTTTCTTCAAGACCAAGATGGCCACCGTGCTCATCGAGACGCTGGGCGAGGAAAAGATGGCCGCGCACGCGCCGCTGCGCCGCCTGGGCGACGACGAAGACCTCAAGGGCATCACGCTGCTGTATGCCAGCGAGGCGGGCAAGCACATCACCGGCCAGTGGCTGGCCGTGGACGGGGGCGTGAGCGCGGTCATCGGCGGCTGACGGCAAGGGCGAACCACCGCGCCAGGGGCTCTATCCTTGCGGTCTTTTTTTACCTTGAGCAAGGAGCTTCCCGTGCTGGATTTTGGTGCCGACATTCCCTTCGTCAAAGAGCTGGGCTTCACCCTGCATCACATGCAGGGCGGAACGTCCGAACTGCACTTTGAGGCGCGGCCCGAGCACATGAATTCCTACGCCGTCACCCATGGCGGCGCCACCATGACGCTGCTGGACGTGACCCTGGCCACGGCCGCGCGCAGCGATACGCCGGACATGGGCGTGGTCACCATCGAGATGAAGACCAGCTTCATGCACCCGGCGCGCGGCCCGCTGGTGGCCAAGGGGCGGCTGCTGCACCGCACGCGCTCGCTGGCCTTCGTCGAAGGGGCGGTGTACGACGCCGAAGGGCGCGTTTGCAGCCATGCCACGGGCACCTTCAAATACGTGCCCAAGGCCGTGCCCGGCGGCGTGTCCACCGACTGAATTTTAAATGAAAAGTGGCTCTGGCGCTTATGTATCAAGCGCTAGAAGCTATTGAAACAATAGCAAAATTTAACCTGGAGATTTCGCATGCCACGCAACCAACAGATCCTCCTCGACAACCGCCCCCAGGGTGAAGCCACGGTGGACAACTTCCGCCTGGTCACCACCGATACGCCTGCACTGCAGGACGGCCAGGTGCTGGTGCGCCACCATTACCTGAGCCTGGACCCCTACATGCGCGGGCGCATGAACGACAGCAAGAGCTACGCCGCCAGCCAGCCGCTGGGCGAGGTGATGATCGGCGGGACGGTGGGCGAGGTCGTCGAGAGCCGCCACCCGGCCTATGCCGTGGGCGACAAGGTGGTAGGCATGGGCGGCTGGCAAGAGTACAGCGTGGTCGACGGCAACACGCCCGGCATGCTGCGCAAGGTGGATACCACCCACGTGCCGCTGTCGGCCTACCTGGGGGCCGTGGGCATGCCCGGCGTGACCGCCTGGTACGGCCTGGTGAAGATCATCGCCCCGAAGGCGGGCGAGACCGTGGTGGTGAGCGCCGCCAGCGGCGCCGTCGGCAGTGCCTTCGGCGCGCTGGCCAAGGCGCGCGGCTGCCGCGTGGTGGGCATTGCCGGCGGCCCGGACAAATGCCGCTATGTGACTGAAGAGCTGGGCTTTGACGCCTGCATCGACCACCGTGCGAACGGCGATTTGAAGAGCATGGCCCGCGCGCTCAAGGAAGCCTGCCCGGACGGCATCGACGGCTACTTCGAGAACGTGGGCGGCTACATCCTGGACGCCGTGCTGCTGCGCGCCAACGCGTTCGCCCGCGTGGCCGTGTGCGGCATGATCGCCGGCTACGACGGCCAGCCGCTGCCGCTGCAGAACCCGGCGCTCATCCTCATCAACCGCATGAAGGTCGAGGGCTTCATCGTCAGCGAACACATGGAGGTGTGGCCCGAGGCGCTCAAGGAACTGGGGGGCCTGGCCGCCAGCGGCAAGCTGCGCCCGCGCGAGACCATCGCCCAGGGCCTGGCCGCGGCGCCCGAGGCGTTCCTGGGCCTGCTCAAGGGCAAGAACTTCGGCAAGCAACTGGTGAAGCTGGTTTGACGGTGCAGTGGAGCTGGGCACGGTTTGACGACCTGGGCGTGCACGCGCTGCACGATGCACTGGCCCTGCGCTGCCGGGTGTTCATCCTGGAGCAGGGCCCCTACCAGGACCCGGACGGCGCGGACAAGCACGCCTGGCACCTGCTGGGCCGCGCGCAGCCGCAGGGGCCTCTGCTGGCCACGCTGCGCGTGGTGGACCCCGGCGTGAACTACGCCGAGCCTTCGATCGGCCGCGTGGTCTGCGCGCCCGAGGCGCGCGGCAGCGGCCTGGGCCGCGCGCTGGTGGCTGAAGGGCTGGCGCAGTGCCAGCGGGTATGGCCGGGGCGCCCGGTGCGCATCAGTGCGCAGGCGCACCTGCAGCGCTTGTATGGCAGCCTGGGGTTTGCTACGGTGTCCGATCCCTATCTGGAAGACGACATCCCGCATGTCGAGATGCTGTGGAGCCCGCCGCCACAGGCCTGAAAGGGCGCAAGGCAGGGGCCGTCTTTCGCACCGCACCGGAGAGCGCGCATGACCGAACTCATCCTGCACCACTATCCCGCCTCGCCGTTCGCACACAAGGTGCGCTGCGTGCTCGGCTTCAAGCAACTGGCGTGGAAGTCGGTGATCGTGCCCAGCGTCATGCCCAAACCCGACGTGGTGGCGCTCACCGGGGGCTACCGGCGCACGCCCTTCCTGCAGATCGGGGCTGACATCTATTGCGACACGGCGCTGATCTGCGATGTGCTGGAGCATCTGCAGCCCGAGCCCGTGCTGTACCCGCCGCACCTCAAAGGCGTCTCGCGCGTGTTCGCCCAGTGGGCGGACATGGTGCTGTTCGGGGCCGCCATGGCTTACTGCCTGCAGCCGCGCGGGGCACAGGCGCTGTTCGCCGGCCTGCCCGATGGTGCGGCCGAGGCCTTTCGCAACGACCGCCGCGCCATGGGCACGGCCCGCACCCACCCGGCGGACGCCACGGCGGCCTACCGCTCGTACCTGCGGCGCATCGCCAACATGGTGGAAGAGCACGACTTTCTCTTCGGCGCCGAGCCCTGCGTGGCCGACTTTGCCGCCTACCACCCGCTGTGGTTCACGCGCGAATGCGTGCCGGTGATGGCCGACATTCTCTCGGCCACGCCGGCGGTGCTGGAGTGGATGGATCGCATGGCCGCGCAGGGCCAGGGCCGCGCGGAGAAGTTCAGCGCCCAGGACGCCGTCACCGTTGCCGCAGGCGCGCTACCCCAGCCGCTGCCCGCCGAGGCCTTCCAGGACGAGCATGGCATCCCCCTGGGCAGTCGCGTGACGATCACCGCCGAGAGCTTTGGGCCCGAGCCCACCGAAGGCACGCTGATCGCCGCCACGCGCACGCGCTACACGCTGGCGCGCACCGACCCGCGCGCGGGCGACGTGCATGTGCACTTCCCACGCGTGGGCTATGTGCTGCGCCGCGCCGCATGAGATTTCCATTCATAGACCGCAGGAGACACACAGCATGATCGACAACTTCGCCGGCAAGACCGCCGTGCTCACGGGGGCGGGCTCGGGCTTTGGCCTGGAGTGCGCCCGCATCGGCGCGCGCCTGGGCATGAACCTGGTCCTGGTGGACGTGCAGCAGGACGCACTGGAGCGCGCCGCCGTGGAGCTGGCCGCCGCTGGCGCCCCCGTGCTGGCGCGCCGGGTGGACGTGTCCAACGCCGCGCAGATGGAGCAGCTGGCGCAGGACGTGGTGCAGCACTTCGGCGCGCCGCACCTGGTGTTCAACAACGCGGGCGTGGGATCGGGCGGGCTGGTGTGGGAGAACTCGGCCCGCGACTGGGAATGGGTGCTGGGCGTGAACCTCATGGGCGTGGTGCACGGCGTGCGCCTGTTCACCCCGCTGATGCTGCAGGCCGCCAAGGACGACCCCGCCTGGCGCGGGCACATCGTCAACACCGCCAGCATGGCCGGCCTGCTGGCCCCGCCCAACATGGGCATCTACAACGTCAGCAAGCACGCCGTGGTGGCACTGAGCGAGACGCTGTACCAGGATCTGGCGCTGGTCACCGACCAGGTGGGCGCCAGCGTGCTGTGTCCGTATTTCGTGCCCACGGGCATCAGCCAGAGCGAGCGCAACCGCCCGCAGGTGCTGGCGGACGAGCGGCCCACCAAGAGCCAGCTCATCGGCCAGGCCATGATCGGCAAGGCCGTCACCAGCGGCAAGGTGACGGCCGCCGAGGTGGCGCAGAAGGTCTTCGACGCCGTGGCGGCGGGGCAGTTCTACATCTACAGCCACCCGCAGGCGCTGGGGGCCGTGCGCACGCGCATGGAAGACGTGGTGCAGGCACGCAACCCCACCGACCCGTTCGCGGACAAACCCGAGCTGGGGGCGCAACTGCGGGCGGCGTTGCGCGCGCAGTGACCGGATTTTGAATTGAAATGGCTTCTGGCGCTTGCTGGATCAGCGCTAGCAGCTATTGAAAATGTAGCGTTTGCGCGTCCACCCAGGTGCAGGGTGCGCAGAGCATCCGCTCAGGGCGCCGGGCGCACCAGCCGTATGGGCAGGCGCGTGCTGCGGCCCACGTCGCCGCGGGCCTCGCCGCTGGTCATGTCCACGGCCCAGCCCTGCTGCACCGACAGGCTGCTCTCGCCCGCGCCGCCGCGCGCCACATTGCCGTAGGCGTAGGGGTTCACGCTGAGGGTGTTGACGCTGGCGGTGCCGGTCCAGTGCCATTCCAGCGGCGCATTGGGAAAGAGTTGGGGGTCGACCGAGGGCGGCTGCGCGTTGCGGTTGACCAGGCGGCGCAGCTCGGGCACGCGCGGCAGGCGCCAGCGCACGCCCTCGTCCTTCCAGCGCTGGCGCACCAGCGCCTGGGCCTCGCCGTAGGTGTAGCGCAGGGCCACGCCGGTGCAGGTGGTGCCTGTCCATTGCATGCCCTGCGCGCAGCGCGGCCAGGCCAGCCGCGCCTGCGTGTCGATCACCAGCGCGCCGTCGGGCGACGGCACCAGCACCGGCTGGGCGGGCGCGACCGGAACGGGCGGGGCGTCGTCGGCCTCGTCCTCACGGTCCGTGGCGGCGAGGGCGGGCGCGGCCAGGAACAGGGCGCCAGCGCACAGGGCCAGGGTGGCGGCCCAGCCGCGCACGGCGGGGGCGATCGGGGGCAGGGGCATGCGGTGTCTCCGGGCGAGGCAGTACAGGACGGCAGGGAACAGTGCGGCCGAGCCGCGCACGCGATTGTCGGGCGGCGGCAGGGCCAGGCAACCCGTGAACAGCGGGCAGGAAGGGCGGCTTTTGTGGCCATCGAACGCACGCGGGTGCCGGCCGCGGCGCTGCATGGGAGGCGATGTGGGCCTTCGCGCAGCGCGCCAGCACGATCCGGCCAGTGTGGCGACAATCGCCCGAATGCCCTTTTCCCCGTTTTTCCGCATGGCCCTGATCCTGGGCCTGCTCTCGGCCATCGGCCCATTTGCCATCGACATGTACCTGCCGGCGCTGCCGGCCATCGGCGCAGCGCTGCGGGCCGACGTGGGGGCGGTGCAGTGGAGCCTGACGGCCTTCTTTCTCGCGCTGGGCGTGGGCCAGTTGGTCTACGGCCCGGTGTCCGACATGGTCGGGCGCAGGCCGCCGCTGTTCTTCGGGCTGGGCCTGTTCACGCTGGCCAGCGTGGGCTGCGCGCTGGCGACCGACGTGCACACGCTGGTGCTGCTGCGCTTTGTGCAGGGGCTGGGCGCGGCGGCGGGCATGGTGATTCCGCGCGCGGTGGTGCGCGACCTGCACACGGGCACCGCGGCGGCCCGGCTCATGTCGCTGCTGATGCTGGTGTTCAGCGTGTCGCCCTTGTTGGCGCCATTGGTGGGCAGCGGCGTGATCGCGCTGGCCGGCTGGCGCGGCGTGTTCTGGGTGGTGGCGGTGGCGGCGCTGGCCGGGCTGGTGTTGGTCCAGCGGGCGCTGCACGAGACACGGCCCGCCGGCCAGCGGGTGCGCAGCTCCGTGGGCAGCGCGGCCGCGGCCTACACGACGCTGCTGCGCGACTGGCACTACCTGGGGCTGGTGGGCATCGGCGGCTGCTCCATGGCGGGTTTCTTCGTTTACCTGGCGGGCTCGCCTTTCGTGCTGATCAACCACTACGGGTTGTCGCCCGTGCAGTACAGCGTGGCGTTTTCGGTCAACGCGGCGGCCTTCTTCGCCAGCGCGCAGCTCACGGCGCGGCTGGGGCGGCGCTACGGCATGGCGCCGGTGGTGAAGGCGGCCGCCAGCGGCGCGGGCGCGGTCATGCTGGCCCTGCTGGCGCATTACCTGCTGGGCGGCGACCGGCTGGCCGTGCTGCTGGTGCTGTACTTCGTCGCCAGCGCGCTGATGGGGCTGGTGATCCCCACCACCTCCGTGCTGGCGCTGGAGGAGCACGGCACCATTGCGGGGACGGCGTCCGCCCTCATGGGCACGCTGCAGATGCTGATCGGCACCCTCGCCATGGCGGCGGTGGGCCTGTTTGCCAGCGACGCGCCCCTGCCCATGGTGGTGGGCATGGCCACGGGGGCGCTGACGGGGGTGGCGCTGACCTGGATCACGCTGGGGCCGGCGGGCGCGCAGCGCATCGCGCACGGCGCCGCGAAAGACATCGCCCCGGAGCGCCGGCCATGAGCGGCTTACCCGTGGGTGCGCCGCCCCTGGCCGACGGCCTGCCGCAGCCCGCACGCCGCCAGGCGATGCTGGTCATCGTTCTCGGGCTCACGCTGGCGGTGCTCGACAGCAGCATCGTCAACCTGGCGCTGCCCGACATCGCACGCCAGTTGCAGTCGGGCGCGGCGCAGAGCGTGTGGGTGGTCAACGCCTACCAGCTCGCCACGCTGGTCGTGCTGCTGCCGCTGGCCGCGCTGGGCGAGCGCGTGGGCTACCGGCGCGTGTACTTGGTGGGCATGGCGCTGTTCGCGCTGGCGTCGGTGGGCGCCATGCTGGCGGCCAGCATGCCCGCCTTGATTGCCGCGCGCGCGTTGCAGGGCCTGGGCGCCGCGGGCGTGATGGCCGTGAACGCGGCGCTGGTGCGACTGATCTATCCGCGCGCACAGCTGGGCCACGGCATGGCCATCAATTCGCTGGTGGTGGCCACCGCGTCCATGGCGGGGCCGTCGGTGGCGGCGGCCATCCTGTCGGTGGCGTCGTGGCCCTGGCTGTTTGCCATGAACCTGCCCTTGGGCGTCGGAGTCTGGTGGCTGGGGCGGCGCGCGCTGCCGGTCAATCCTCCATCCGCCAACCATGCGCCGCGCTTTTCCGCCATCGACGTGCTACTCAACGGCGCCATGTTCACGCTGCTGTTCCTCGGTGGGGAGCAACTGGGCGTGCGCAGCGCGGCGCAGGGCGGCAGCGCGGCCACGGGTGCGATCCTGCTGGCCGCGGGCGTGGCCGTGGGGGCGGTGTTCCTGTGGCGCCAGCGCGGCTTGGCGGCGCCGCTGTTTCCGGTGGACCTGCTGCGCATTCCGGTGTTCGCCCTGTCGATGGGCTCTTCCGTGGGGGCGTTCTGCGCGCAGATGCTGGGCTTTCTGTCGCTGCCCTTCCTGCTGCTGGAGGCGCAGGGCCGCACCCACCTGGAGGCCGGGCTGCTCATCACGGCCTGGCCCCTGGCCACCGCCGTGGTGGCGCCGCTGGCGGGCCGGTTGATTGGCCGCTACCCGGACGGCCTGCTCGGCGGCATTGGCATGGCGGTGTTTGCTGCCGGCCTGGTCTCGCTGGGCCTGATGCCCGCGCAGCCCGCGGACTGGAACGTGGCCTGGCGCATGGCGCTGTGCGGTGCCGGCTTTGCGCTGTTTCAGTCGCCCAACAACCACACCATCGTCACCTCGGCCCCGCTGCATCGCAGCGGCGCGGCCAGCGGCATGCTGGGCACCGCGCGCCTGACGGGCCAGACACTGGGCGCCGTGTCGCTCGCGGCCATCTTCGCCCTGCGGCCGGGGCACGATGGAAGCGCGGAGTCGCTGGCACTGCTGGTGGCAGGGGCGTGCGCGGTCGTGGCGGGGGTGTGCAGCTCGCTGCGGGTGAGGCAGCGGTAAGAGGGCCCGAGCAGTGGCGCTTGTGCGCCCCATGTGGGCGGTGTTCTTGGTCTCCCTTTGGCGCAAGAAGAACGTCGTGCGGGCGCGGCAGTCCGTGATCGTCAGATCGTCAGATCGTCAGAAAAGATAGCTGCCAGCGCATGCCAGTCAAGCGTTAGAGCTGTTTTTTATCATAAAGAACCACTTGTTCCGCCAGCCGCTGCACTGTCAGCGGCGCACAGCCTTCCGCGTGGTTGCTGATGGTCACGAAGGCGTTTTGGCCCCGTCCGCAGATCCCCGCCACCGTGCGCGCCAGCAGCGCCAGGTTGTCCGGATCGGGGTCGTGAATGCGGTCGTAGGGCGCATAGCCCTTTTCAGCGGCTTCATACCCCTGGGGGCCGTGCACGGGGTTCAGGTTCCACCGGCAGACCAGTGGGCCGGGCCAGAGCCGGCGCAGCAGCGGTAGTTGCTCGGCCAGGGGCGGCAGGCGCGCATGCAGGCCCAGGCAGTAGGTGGCACCGCTGCTGCGCAGTACGTCGGCGAAGTGGTGCAGTTGCGCGGGCGCCAGCCATTCGGGGTCGCGCACCTCGACGGCCAGGACGGCGTCGGGCGCCGCGGGGCATAGCGCCGGTTGGGCCTGCAAGAGCGTGCGCAGTCGCTCCAACACCTCGGGCAGGCGGTCCAGCAGGTTCCAGGGCAGCGGGCTTAGCTGAAACACCAGCGCGCCGGTGCGCTGGCCCAGCCCCTCCAGTGCGGGCGCCACAAACTCCTGGGCGGCCAACTGCGCATTCAGGAAGGCCGGGTTGGGCTCGCGTCCACGGCCGTCCTCGCTGCGCACCAGCGCGTCGGTGACCAGGCTGGGCGCCTTGACCACAAAGCGGAAGTCCGCCGGCACCTGGGCCGCGTAGCGCGCATAGTCGCTGGCCTTGAGCGGGCGGTAGAAGCTCCGGTCGATGCTCACGGTGCGCATCAGCGGATGCTGGGCCAGCACGGGCAGGCCTTTGCGGGCCAGCAGCTGTTCGGAATGCGCCCCCTCCCACACGAAGCCCTGCCAGCCAGGGTAGCTCCAGGAGGAGGTGCCCAGGCGCAGCGTGGGCGGCAGCCGGTTGGCGAGTGCGCGCAGATCGTCGCCCCACGCGGCGGGATGCACGCCGGTGCGGCGGGTGGGTGACTTTTCCCGTGGGCGGGCGTGGGTGTCTTCCGGTGGTCGTGGCGGTGCTGAGGGCGATGGCGGCGCACCGCCAAACAGATCGTCCTGCATGGATCACAGGCCCTCGAACAGGCCGCCCGCGTTGAGCAGGGCGTAGACGATCTCGGGGTGCCGCTCCATGCTTTTCTTGATGGCCGCAGGGATGGCCTGGCGCGTCTTGCGGCACAGGCCCGGCTGCTCCTGGACCAGCACGGTGATGCCACGCAGGCTGCGTACCTCGTTGGGGCTGGTGCCGATGGTCAGGCGCACGCCGAGCTGCTCCAACAGGCGCTGCTCCATGTGGCGCAGGTCGGCCAGGCTGGTGAGGCTCTCCAGGCGCTGCACGAGGCGTTTTTCCTCCTCGCGCGTGAGGCGCAGGATGCGCACATCACCGCCGGGCGTGCGCATCAGCGCGTCGCGCTCGCACACGCAGGCGCCGGGCGGGCATTCGGTGCGGAGGGGGAAGGGAGGGGTGGACATCGGCAGTTGCAATTTTAGGGAGCAAGCCCTGTGGCAAACTCGCGCGCTTCGTGTTTTGACCCGTCTCAGAAGGCACATGCAGCAGATCGTTCGGCAGTTGGCCGCAGAAATCAAAGTCACCGAATCCCAGGTCCGCGCAGCGGTGGAGCTGCTCGATGGCGGGGCCACCGTGCCCTTCATCGCACGCTACCGCAAGGAGGTGACCGGCGGCCTGGACGATGTGCAACTGCGCGAGCTCGAAGCGCGCCTGGCCTACTTGCGCGAACTGGAAGACCGCCGCGTGGCGGTGCTGAAAAGCATCGACGAGCAGGGCAAGTTGACCGACGCATTGCGCGCTGCCATTGCTGCTGCTCCAACGAAGCAGGAGCTGGAAGACATCTACCTACCCTTCAAGCAAAAGCGCCGCACCAAGGGCCAGATTGCCCGCGAGTTCGGCATCGAGCCGCTGGCCGACAAGCTGCTGGCCGACCCCACGCTGGATCCGCACGCCGAGGCCCAGGCCTTCTGCCAGCCCGCCACCACGCTCGATGACGGCAAGCCGGGGCCCGATTTTTCGACCACCTTCGCCGTGCTCGACGGCGTGCGCGACATCCTGTCCGAGCGCTGGGCCGAGGACGCCGTGCTGGTGCAGTCGCTGCGCGAATGGCTGTGGGCCGAGGGGCTCTTGCGCAGTAAGAAGGTGGAGGGCAAGAACGAGAACGACCCCGAGGTGGCCAAGTTCCGTGACTACTTTGAGTACGACGAACCGATTGGCCGCGTGCCCTCGCACCGCGCGCTGGCGGTGTTCCGCGGCCGCGCGCTGGAGATTCTGGAAGCCAAGCTGGCGCTGCCTGAGCCGCAGGCGAATTCCACGTTCAAGCCCGAGCCGGGCCAGCCCAGCATCGCCGAGGGCAAGATCGCCCTGCACCTGGGCTGGAGCCACCAGGGCCGCAAGAGCGACGACCTGCTGCGCAAGTGCGTGGCCTGGACCTGGCGCGTGAAGCTCAGCCTGTCCACCGAGCGCGACCTGTTCTCGCGCCTGCGCGAGGAGGCTGAGAAGGTGGCCATCAAGGTGTTTGCCGACAACCTGCGCGACCTGCTGCTGGCCGCGCCCGCCGGCCCGCGCGCCGTGATGGGGCTGGACCCCGGCATCCGCACCGGCGTGAAGGTGGCCGTGGTGGACCGCACCGGCAAGCTGGTGGAGACCGCCACCGTCTACCCGCACGAGCCGCGCCGCGACTGGGACGGCAGCCTGGCCACGCTGGGCCGCCTGTGCATGAAGCACGGCGTGCAGCTCATCGCCATCGGCAACGGCACCGCCAGCCGCGAAACCGACAAGCTGGCGGCCGAGCTGATCAAATTAATGCAAAAACAGGCCGTAGACCAGGCAGGTCAAGCGCTACCAGCTATTGAAAAGATAGTGGTGAGCGAGGCCGGCGCCTCGGTGTATTCCGCCAGCGAGTACGCCAGCCAGGAAATGCCCGACGTGGACGTGAGCCTGCGCGGCGCCGCCAGCATTGCGCGCCGCCTGCAGGACCCGCTGGCCGAGCTGGTGAAGATCGAGCCCAAGAGCATCGGCGTGGGCCAGTACCAGCACGACGTGAACCAGAGCGAGCTGGCGCGCACGCTGGACGCCGTGGTCGAGGACTGCGTGAACTCCGTGGGCGTCGACCTGAACACCGCCAGCGCGCCGCTGCTGGCGCGCGTGTCGGGCCTGTCGGGCAGCGTGGCCAAGGCCGTGGTGCGCTGGCGCGAGCAGCACGGCGCCTTCAGGAACCGCAAGCAGCTCATGGAGGTCAGCGGCCTGGGTGCCAAGACCTTCGAGCAGGCGGCCGGCTTCTTGCGCATCCGCGATGGCGACAACCCGCTGGACATGACCGGCGTGCACCCCGAGACCTACCCCGTGGTCGAGCAGATCATGGAAAAGACCGGCAAGCCGGTGGCCGAGCTCATGGGCCGCGCCGAGATGCTCAAGACGCTCAAGCCCGAGCTGTTCGCCAACGAGAAGTTCGGCGTGATCACCGTGCGCGACATCCTGGGCGAGCTGGAAAAGCCCGGCCGCGACCCGCGCCCCGACTTCAAGGTGGCGCGCTTCAACGAGGGCGTGGAAGACATTGCCGACCTGCGCGAGGGCATGGTGCTGGAGGGCACGGTGAGCAACGTGGCCCAGTTCGGCGCCTTCGTGGACCTGGGCGTGCACCAGGACGGGCTGGTGCACGTGAGCCAGCTCAGCCACAAGTTCGTGAATGACGCGCGCGAGGTCGTCAAGACCGGCGACATCGTCAAGGTGAAGGTGCTGGAGGTGGACGCGGCGCGCAAGCGCATCAGCCTCAGCATGAAGCTGGACGCCGCACCCGCGCGCCGCGACGGCCCGCGCGACAACCGCTTCGAAGGCGCGGGCCGTGGCTACGCCCCGCCGCGCCGCGCGGCCGAGCCGGCGCAGCCCTCGGCCATGGCCTCGGCCTTCGCCAAGCTGCAGCAGGGCAAGCGCTGAAGCGCTGCCCGTAAACAACCGTAAGAGTTGCATGGATAATGGCCCGACTTTCCTGTCTGGGCGATCCGATCCATGGAGTTGAACGCACTGCTGGCGCAGCCCATCACGCTGCCCAGCCTGCCACGCGCGGTGGCGCTGCTGATGAACGAGCTGAGCGCGGTAGAGCCCAACCTGCGGCGCCTGAACCAGCTCTTCGGCACCGACCCTGCACTGGCCGCACGCCTGCTGGAAGAGGCGAACACGCCTCCATTCGCCGCGCAGCGCCAGATCGGCGGTATTCCTGAGGCGCTGGCGCTCCTGGGGGTGTCCCAACTGCGCGCGCTGGTGGCGTCCGCGCCGCTGGGGACCACGTCGCGCTCGGTGCCGGGGATGAACCTGCAACACTTCTGGCGCTACAGCCTGCACACGGCCAAAGTGGCACGCGCGCTCGCCGGGCTGGTGCACCACAACCAGATCGCTGCCTACACGGCCGGCCTGCTGCACGGGGTGGGCGAGCTGGCCATGCACCTGGCCGACGCGAGCCGCATGCAGACCCTCAACAGCCTGGTGGGCCCGCTGGACCTGCGCCGCGCCCGGCTGGAGCAACACCTGTGCGGCTACTGCTACGCCCATGTGAGTGCGGGGCTGGCCTGGCGCTGGCAGTTGCCCGAGACCGTGGTGGACGCGCTGCGCCACCACCATGCGCCGTTCGACAACGATGTGTACGAGCCGCTGGCGGGAGTGCTGCACCTGGCCGCGTGGCGCGCCCGCGCGCGCGAGGCGGGGCTGGATGCGCGCGAGCTGGCGGGGTCCTTCCCCGGCGAAGTCGGCATCGCGCTGGGGTTGGACATCGACATGGTGCTGCAGCAGGACCCCATTGACTGGAAGGTCCGCCCCGACGCGGGCGATTACGTGTGAGCCGGCGCATGCGTGAGGCGGGGGCGTGATGAAGGCGCTGTGCATCCATGCCGGTCCGCAGGCGCTGCAGCACATCGGGCGCCATGGCCTGGCGCCGAGCGACGTGGCCGTGATTCCCGCGGCCGCGGGCGGCCCGAAGGGACTCATCCTCGGCCCGCTGGACCGGTTTGTCTTTGGTGAATGGCTGGCGCAGTCGGCACAGCCGGTGGACCTGGTGGGCGCCTCCATCGGCGCGTGGCGCATGGCCACGGCGTGCCTGGATAACAGCCTGCCGGCCTTCGAACGGTTGGAGCACGACTACATCCACCAGGAGTACGAGCTGCCCCCCGGCGCGCGCCGCCCCACGGCGGACGCGGTGAGCGCGCAGTTCGGCCAGAACCTGCAGGCCTTCTTTGGCGGCCGTGTGGACACGGTGCTGGGCCATGCGCGCTACCGGTTGCACATCATCGCCGCGCGCGGGCGCCACCTGCTGGCGCGCGAGCACCGCTGGGGCACGCCGCTGGGCTACCTGGGCGCTTTCGCCAGCAATGCGCTGCACCGCCGCGCGCTGGCGCTGTGGCTGGACCGCGTGGTGTTCTCCACCGCTGCGCCGGGCGCGCTGCCGTTTGACGTGCGCGACTTCCGCACCCACCAGGTGGCCTTGACCCCGCAGAATTTCATGCCCGCGCTGCAGGCCAGTTGTTCCATTCCCTTCGTGCTGCGCGCCGTGCACGACATCGCAGGCGCACCGCGCGGCGCCTACTGGGACGGGGGCATCACCGACTACCACCTGCACCTGCGGTATCAGGCGCCAATTGCTATTAAAAATATAGCTGATACCGCTTTGCCCGCGGGTGCTGCAGGCCAAAACGGCTTGGAAAGTGCACCGGGGATCGTGCTGTACCCGCACTTCCAGCACCGCGTGGTACCCGGCTGGCTGGACAAGGGGTTGCCCTGGCGCCACCGCGCCACGCCGGCGCTGGACCGCATGGTGTTGCTGTCGCCCCATCCCGACTGGGTGCGCAGCCTGCCCGGCGGCAAACTGCCGGACCGCACCGATTTCACCCGCTACGGCACCGACACGGCCGCGCGCGCCCGTGCCTGGAGCACCGCGACGGCGGCGGCGCAGCAGCTGGCGGACGAGTGGGCGCAGTGGCTGCGGCGGCCCGATCCCGCCCGCGTCCAGCCGCTGTGAGCGTGTCCGCCGCGGCGTGCCGCGGCAACGTCACCGGGGGCGAAAGACCAGCACGTGGCCCACGGCGGTGCCGTCGGGCGCGTGCACGGCCGCCACGGAGTAGTCCACCGTGCGCGGCGCACCCGAATGGCAGGCGAGGATCGCGGTGGCCGGGGCGCCCGCGCCGTGCGCAGCATGCCCCTGCGTTCCCGAGGCGGCGAGCACGGAGTGCGGTGGCTCCAGGCGAAAGACCTCATCGACGTGGCGGCCGACCGTCTGCCCCTGCGCAAGCCTGATGACCCGCTGGGCTGCGCCGTTGATCGTGCGCACAAGGCCCTGCGCGTCGATGGTGATGACGCCATCGGCCACGGCATCCAGCGCGGCCTCCGCACACGCACGGCCGGCGCGCTCTGCCTGCAGTGCCTGGGTGTGCTCCGTCATGTCCACCAGCACGCCGATGGTGCCGGCGGGTACGCCGTCGGGCGCGGTGAAGGTGGCGTGGTAGCAGGCCATCTCGTGCGGCACGCCCTGCAAGGGGCGAACGGTGGTCTGCCATCCCGAGGGCCGGTCGGACAGCCGCTGGGCCAGGACGATGGAGGAGTCCACGCCGTCGGCCCAGAGCTGGTCCAGCGTGCCCGCGACGGTGGAGGGGCGGGAGGCATTGAGCAGTTCGCGCCAGGCCTTGTTGGTCTCCAGGTGCGCGCCATCCGCGCCCAGCACGAACAAAGGCAGAGGCAGGGCGTTCACCAGCTGGCGGCGAAAGTGCAGTTGCTCGTTCTGCTGCCGCTGGGTTTCCTGCAGAGACAGCACCAGGGACTGGACCTTGCCTGCCATGTCGTTGAAGGTGTCGGCGATTTCGCGCGCCTCCAGCGTGCCCGTGCGGCGTATGCGCGCGTCCAGGTGGCCTTGCTTGAAGCGCTCCGCCGCGTGCCGCATGCGGTCCAGCATGCGGTCGTTCGCGCGCAGGATCAGGGTCAGCAGGAGCAGGATGGTGAAGATGTTCAGCGCCGTGATGCGCAACTGCGTGGCCATCGCGCCCCAGGCGCGGTCCACGTAGTGCTGGGGCCACAGCGCCAGCGCCAGCTGCCCCGTGCGGCCGTCCGCCAGCCGGTGCGCCACCGTGTGGCGCGGGGTGGGCAGGTCCAGCAGCTCCACGAACCACGGCGGCGCCTTGGTGGGCGGCATGGCGTTGCGCAGGTCGACGGCCGGGCGGGAGGGCAGTTCCCAGCGGATGGACTGGATCGGTGCGTCCGCGACCTGCGCGGCCTGGCGCAGGCGCTCCTGCGCTGCAGCATTGCCGGCAGGCTCGTCCAGCGCCTGCAGCACGGCGTACGCGGCTGCCTGCAGCTCTGCGCGCATGCGCAGCTGCGCCTCCTCACGCTCGGCGCCCACCAGCGCGTGGTAGCGCACCAGCGTGACCGCCACCATGATCAGCACAATGGGAACGTACAGGCGCGGGTAGGTGCCTTGCGTCAGCCATTTGGAGAGCGGGTATGTGCGCATGCGGTACGCGGCCCCGCCGAACCGGCGGAATGCGTGTTAATAAATGTTAAGCGCACCAGTGTAGCGAGGCCGCCGGGCGCCTGCTCGGCGAACGCTGCCGCGGGTCAGAGCGACTCGACCAGCATCTCCCGGTAGTCGTCCGGCGTGGCCAGGCGGGGATTGGTCTTGTGGCAGTGGTCGGCCAGGGCGCCCTTGATCACGTCGTCGAACACGGCCTCGGTCACGCCCATGGCCGCCAGGCCCGTGGGCAGGCCCAGGCGTGCGCTCATGTCGCGGATGGCATCGGGGATGTCGCTGGCAGAGGCCAGGCCCATGGCATGGGCCATGCGCTCCAGGCGGCGCTCTTTGCGCACCGATTCGGCCTGCGCGTTGAAACGCACCACGGCGGGCAGGAACACGGCGTTCAGCGTGCCGTGGTGCAGGCGCGGGTTCAGCCCGCCCAGGCTGTGGCTCAGGGAATGCACGCAGCCCAGGCCCTTTTGGAAGGCCATCGCGCCCTGCATGCTGGCGCTCATCATGGCCAGGCGTGCGTCGCGGTCCTGGCCGTCGCGCGTGGCGGCCTCGATATGGTGCCAGCCGCGCTCCAGGCCATCGAGCGCAATACCGTCCGCCGGCGGGTTGAAGGCGGCGGACATGAAGGTCTCCATGCAGTGCGCGATGGCGTCCATGCCTGTGGCGGCCGTCAGCAGGGGCGGCAGGCCCAGCGTGAGGCCCGGGTCGCAGATGGCGGCCTTGGGCACCAGGTGCCAGGAGTGAAAGCCCAGCTTGCGGTGGTCATCCACGATGATGATGGCGCCGCGCGCCACCTCGCTGCCGGTGCCGCTGGTGGTGGGCACGGCGATCAGTGGCGCGGCGCGCTCGGTGATGCGCGGCGAGCCCCCCTCGATGGTGGCGTAGTGCGTGAGCGGGCCGTCGTGCGTGGCGGCGATCGCGATGCCCTTGGCGCAGTCGATGGCGCTGCCACCGCCCACGGCGATCAGGCCGTCGCAGCCCTGGGCCTTGTAGAGTTCCACGGCCGCGCGCACGGCCGCCTCGGTGGGGTTGGAGGGCGTCTGGTCGAACACGGCGACGTTCAGGCCGGGCAGGGCGTCCAGCGCCTGCTGCAGCACGCCGGCGGCCTTCACGCCGGGGTCGGTGACCACCAGGGGGCGGGTGATGCCGATGCGCTCGCATTCTGCTTTGAGCAGGCGCACGGCGCCGAATTCGAACTGGATCTGGGTGACGTAGTAGATGAAAGCCATGGTGTGCGAAAGAGAGGGAGTGCCAGTAGGATCGCCCGACACACTACAACCAGGAGACACGCATGACCATGAAGCAAACCCTCATCGCCCTGGGCGCGGGGGTCGCCTTGGCGACCGGCCTGGGCGCCCAGGCCGAGTGCCTCAGCGACGCCGCGGTGGGGGCGATGGCCTCGCACTACGCCGCCAAGACCCCCGCGCCCAACTTCCCGGCACTGTCGGACGCCGACGGCGCCTGCACCCGCGCCAAGTTCAATGCGCTGCTGGGCGCCCGCCTGGGCAAGGTGGTGGGCTACAAGGCCGGCCTCACCAACCCCGCGGTGCAAAAGCGCTTCAACACCGACAAGCCGGTGTGGGGCAAGCTGTACGAGGGCATGGTGCGCCCCGGCGGCAGCACCGTGCCCGCCGCGTTTGGGGCGCGCCCGCTGTACGAGGCCGACCTGCTGGTACGCGTGAAGGATGCGGCCATCAACCACGCGCGTACGCCCGAGGAGGTGCTGCAGCACATCGACCAGGTGATCCCCTTCATTGAACTGCCCGACCTGGTGGTGCAGGCGCCGCCCCAGCTCAACGGCGCCGGCGTGGGCGCGATCAACGTGGGCGCGCGCCTGGGTATCGCCGGGCAGCCTATCGCCGTGCCGGCGACGCGCGGCGAGCGCTATGCGCTGCTGGACGCGCTGGAGCGCATGACCGTGCAGCTCACGGACCATTCCGGCGCGCTGCTCGCCAGCGGCAAGGGCAGCGATATCCTCGGGCATCCGCTCAACGCCGTGGTCTGGCTGGCCCAGGCGCTGCAGCAGGAGGAGATCACGCTGCAGCCCGGCGACCTGGTGAGCCTGGGGTCGTTCTCGCCGCTGCTGCCCCCGCGCGCCGGCCTGAGCGTCTCGGCCACCTATCTGGGCCTGCCCGGCGCGCAGCCGGTGCAGGTGCACTTCCAATAACCCAAGGACTTTTCCGTTGACGACGCCCGGTTCCGCTTCCCATGTGCCTTCCCCCCACCACGCGCGGCTCACGCCGCAGATGCGCAACGTCATCGACGGCATGGCGCGCGCCGGGCGCCCCCCACTGCACACCCTGAGCCCTGCACAGGCCCGCGCTGCCTATGAACTGGGTGCCGGGGTGCTGGAGCTCCCCAAGGCGGCCCTGCCGCGCGTGGAAGACCTGCGCATCCCCGCACGCGACGGCACCCCGCTGGCCGCGCGCCTGTATGCACCCACGGCCTCTGACGCGCAGGCGCTGCCGTTGCTGCTGTACCTGCACGGTGGCGGCTTCACCATCGGCAGCATTGCCACCCACGACGTGCTGTGCCGCGAGTTGGCGCGGCTGGCCGGCTGCATGGTGGTGTCGCTGGAATACCGGCTCGCGCCCGAGCATCCGTTCCCCACGGCCAGCGACGATGCGTGGGACGCGCTGGCCTGGCTGGCGCAGCACGCCACCACGCTGGGCGCCGACCCGTCGCGCCTGGCGGTGGGCGGCGACAGCGCAGGCGGCACGTTGGCCGCGGTGTGCGCTCTGCAGGCGCGCGATGCCGGGCTGCCCCTGGCGCTGCAGTTGCTCATCTACCCCGGCACCACGGCGCACCAGGACACGCCTTCGCACACCGAGTTCGCGCAGGGCCTGGTGCTCGAACGCGCGGCCATTGGCTGGTTTTTCGACCAGTACATCCCCAGCCGTGCCGAGCGCGAGGACTGGCGCTTCGCCCCCTTGCTCGCGCCCGACGCCGAGGGCGTGGCGCCGGCCTGGATCGGTCTGGCCGAGTACGACCCGCTGGTGGACGAGGGCGTGGAGTACGCGGACAAGCTGCGTGCCGCGGGCGTGCCGGTGCAACTCGAGATCTACCGCGGCGTGACGCACGAATTCATCAAGATGGGTCGCGCCCTTCCCGAGGCGCGCCAGGCCCATGCCGATGCTGCCGCCGCGCTGCGCAGCGCCTTTCAACTCGACTGATCCCTTCGACGGAAACACGCCATGCAACGCTCTGACTTTCGCTGTTTTCACCGCCTGCGCGTGCGCTGGTCAGAGGTGGACATCCAGAAGATCGTCTTCAATGCCCACTACCTCACCTACGCTGATTGCGCCATGACCGAATACTGGCGCGCGCTGGCGTTGCCGTACGAAACCGGCATGCAGGCGCTGGGCGGCGAGGTGTACCTCAAGAAAGCCAGCGTCGAGTACCACGCCTCGGCCCGGCTCGACGACCTGCTGGACGTGGGCATGCGCTGCGCGCGCGTGGGCACCACGTCGCTGGTGTTCGAGGCCAGCATGTTCGCTGGCGATCGGCTGCTGGTGACCGTGGAACTGGTCTATGTGTTTGCCGACCCCGCCACGCAGACCAAGCGCGCCGTGCCGCCCGCGCTGCGCGCGATGATCGAGCACTTCGAGGCCGGCGGCGAGATGGTGGAGCTGCGCGTGGGCGACTGGGCCACGCTGGGGCGCGACGCCACGGCGCTGCGCACGGCGGTGTTCGTGCAGGAGCAGGGGATTGCGCCCGAGATCGAGCTGGACGCGCTGGACGCCACTGCCGTGCACGCCGTCGCCTACAACCGCCTGGGTCTGCCCGTGGCGACGGGCCGACTGCTGCAGGATGCGCCGGGCGAGGCGCGCATTGGCCGTATGGCGGTGGATCGCGTGTTGCGCGGCCAGCGTTGGGGCCGCATGGTGCTGGACGCGCTGGTGCAGGCGGCGCGCGCGCGCGGCGACGCACAGGTCACGCTGCATGCCCAGTGCAGCGCCGAGGCGTTCTACCGCCGCGCGGGCTTTGAGGCGGCAGGCCAACCGTATGAGGAGGCGGGCATTGCCCACATCACCATGCGGCGCAGTCTGCAGGGCTGACGGCTTCTTTATTGATAGCTGCTAGCGCTTGTCAAATAAGCGCTAGCGCCTGTTTTTGCTTAAATGTCTTCCAGCAGCGCGTAGGGCAGCGGCAGCAGCGTGAGCGCCACGCCATCCGCGGCGCCCATCCGCAGGGCGCCGCCGGTGGCTGCGATCTGCAGCGACACCAGCGCATCCACGCCGCCGGTGGGTGCGGCCGCAACCTGCACCACCGTGCCCACGGGCTGTTCGGCGTCACCGTCGGCAAACACTTCAGCACCCACGGCCACGGCCGAAGGGGCATGTGCCAGGTAAGTGCGCCGCTTGAGCGTGCCGCGGAACTGGCTGCGCGCCACGACCTCCTGGCCGGGGTAGCAGCCCTTCTTGAAGTTCACGCCGCCCACGGACTCATAGTTCAGCATCTGTGGCACGAAGGCCTCGACCACGGGCGCGGTCAGGGTGGCGATGCCGCTGCGCACCTCGCTCCACAGCCACAGCGCTTCGGTCAGGGCTGCGCCAGCGGGCGCGGCGCTGCCAGCGGGCGCTACCCACAGCGCGCGCGGCTGCCCTTCGGCGGGGTAGAGCTGCACCACGCTGGCATCCCCCACATCGGTCTTGGCCCAGGGCTCGCCAGCGGGTAGCACGGCGCGGGCGGCGTCGCCCAGCAGGCCGTACAGCGCGAAGTCGCCGGTGGCATCGGTCAGCTGGGCCTTGGCGCGCATCACGAACATCGACAGGCGCTTGAGCGCGGGCGCCAGCAGGTCGCGGGCGCAGACCAGCAGTACCTCGGCCTCGCTGCGCTTGAAGGCGATGAAGCTGGCCTGCATGCGGCCTTTGACGGTCAGGAACGCCGCCAGGCGGGCGTGGTGCAGATCCAGCAGCGCGAAGTCCTGCGTCAGCTGGCCGTGCAGGAACTTGGCGGCGTCTTCACCGGCCACGCGGATCACGCCAAGGTGGGACAGGGGGACTACGCCGTCCGCAGGCAGGGACGGGGGCACTGGCATGGAGTCGGTCATGGCTGAATTATGATGCCCGGCTTCTTTCATACAGGCTGCAGGGTTGTGCGTCGTTTCCTCGCATTGGTGTTGCTCATCGTGATCGCCGTGGGCGCTGTGGCCGCCTGGTGGCTGCAGGCGCCGTTGCCGGTGCGCGCGGACGTGCCCGCCGGCCAGCCGCTGGAGCTGGAGATCGAGCCTGGCACCACGCCACGCAGCGTGGCCCGCGCGGTGGTGCGGTCGGGCATGGCCACGGATGCAGACGTGCTGTTCCTGTGGTTCCGGCTGTCGGGCAAGGACCGCGAGATCAAGGCCGGCAACTACGAGATTCCCCAGGGCACCAGCCCCTACGCGCTGCTGCAGAAGCTGGTGCGCGGCGAGGAGGCATTGCGCGCCGTCACGCTGGTGGAAGGCTGGACCTTTCGCCAGGTGCGCCAGGCGCTGGCGCGGGCCGAGCAGCTCAAGCCCGACACCCAGGGCCTGAGCGACGCGGACATCATGGAGCGCCTGGGCCGCGCGGGCGTGCCCGCGGAGGGGCGCTTCTTTCCCGACACCTACACCTATGCCAAGGGCAGCAGCGACATTGCCGTGCTGCGTCGCGCGCTGCACGCCATGGACCGGCGTCTGGACGCGGCCTGGGCGCAGCGCGCGCCGGACACGCCGCTCCAATCCGCCGACCAGGCGCTGATCCTGGCGAGCATCGTCGAGAAGGAAACCGGCCGCGCCGAAGACCGCGCGCAGATCGCCGGCGTGTTCAGCAACCGCCTGCGCGTGGGCATGCTGCTGCAGACCGACCCCACGGTGATCTACGGCCTGGGTGAGAAGTTCGACGGCAACCTGCGCCGCCGTGACCTCACCGCCGACACCCCCTACAACACCTACACACGTGTGGGCCTGCCGCCCACGCCGATTGCCATGCCAGGCAAGGCGGCGCTGTTGGCCGCGGTGCAGCCCGCGCCCACCAAGGCGCTGTACTTCGTGGCGCGCGGCGACGGTTCCAGCCACTTCAGCAGCACGCTCCAAGACCACAACCGTGCGGTGAACCGCTACCAACGCGGCCAGAAATGACCAACGGCGCATTCATCACCTTCGAGGGCATCGACGGCGCGGGCAAGTCCTCGCACATCGACGCGCTGGCCCAGGCGCTGCGCGCTGCGGGGCATACCGTGACCCTGACGCGCGAGCCCGGCGGCACACCGCTGGCCGAGAAGCTGCGCGGGATGCTGCTGCACGACAGCATGGACGCGCTGACCGAAACGCTGCTGGTGTTTGCCGCGCGGCGCGACCATCTGCGCTGCGTGATCGAGCCGGCGCTGGCACGCGGCGAGGTGGTGTTGTGCGACCGGTTCACCGATGCCACCTTTGCCTACCAGGGCGCAGGGCGCGGCTTCGATCTGGAGGTGCTATCGTATATGGAGCGCCTTGCGCAGACTGGTGTTGGTCTGCAGCCCGATTTGATGCGAAACCCGGACCTCACGCTGTGGTTCGACGTGCCACCTGAGGTGGCCGCGCAGCGCCTGTCCGCCGCGCGCGCGCCCGACCGCTTCGAGTCGCAGCCTGTGGAATTCTTCACCCGCGTGGCGCGCGGCTATGCCGACCGCGCCGCGGGAGCGCCGCAGCGCTTTGCGCGCATCGACTCGTCGCAGCCGCGCGAGCAGGTTGCCGCGCAGCTGCGTGCCGTAGTGGCCGCACACGGCTGGCTGGCGCAGACGCCATGAGTGCCACGGTTGCCCCCTGGATCGCCGCGCAGCGCCAGACGCTGCTGGCCCAGCGCGGCCACGCGTGGCTGCTGCAGGGCCCGTCCGGCCTGGGCCAGTACACGCTGGCGCTGGAGCTGGTGCGCGCCTGGCTGTGCGATGCGCCCACCGCGCACGGCGCCTGCGGCCAGTGCGCCAGCTGCCATGGCATCGATGTGCATACGCATGCCGACCTGTGCGTGCTCATGCCCGAAACGCAGGCGCTGGCCCTGGGCTGGCCGCTGCCCGAGAAGGCGCAGGCCGAGATCGAGGACAAGAAGCGCAAGGCCAGCCGCGAGATCCGGGTGGAGGCCATGCGCGACGCGGTGGAGTTCGCCCAGCGCACTAGCGGGCGTGGCCGCGGAAAGGCCGTGCTGGTCTACCCGGCAGAGCAGATGAACCATGTGACGGCCAACGCGCTGCTCAAGACGCTGGAGGAGCCGCCGGGCGACGTGCGGTTTGTGCTGGCCACCGAGGCCGCGCACGAACTGCTGCCCACCATCCGCAGCCGCTGCCTGGGGCACACCCTGCAGTGGCCCGATCCGGCCCAAAGCCAGCAATGGCTGGTAGAGCAGGGCGTGCCCGCTGATGCGGCCGAGGCCCTGCTGCGCGCCGCCGGCGGCCGGCCTGACGACGCATTAGCCCTGGCGCGTGCGGGCCGCAGCCCGCAGACCTGGGCGCTGCTGCCCAAGGCCGTGGCGCGCGGCGACGTGTCGGCGCTGGCCGGGCTGGAACCCGCACAGGCCGTAGATGCCTTGCAAAAGCTCTGCCACGATCTGCTGGCGCAACGCGTGGGTGCACAGCCGCGCTATTTCTCGCCCGCCGACTTGCCCGCGCCGCCCGGCGTGGGGCCGCTCACGCGCTGGTCGCGCGCCCTCGCCAAGGAGGCGCGCACGGCCGAGCACCCCTTCAACGCCGGCCTGATGCTGGAGTCGCTTGTGGCGCAGGCGCGCCACACACTAAACTCGCGCCATTGAAAGCCTTCTACGACCTATGAGCAGTCCCTCCACAGCGCCGCGCCCCAGCGTCATGCAGCTGAACATCAAGGAAAAGGCCGCGCTGTACGCAGCCTATATCCCGTTCTTCGAAGAGGGCGGCATCTTCGTGCCCACGGCGCGCGAATACAAGCTCGGCGATGATGTGTACGTGCTGCTCACGCTGCCCGACGACCCGCAGCGCTACCCCGTGGCCGGCCGCGTGGCCTGGGTGACACCCGCGCGCGCCGCGGGCAACCGCACGCAGGGCGTAGGCATCCAGTTCCCCAAGGACGAGAAGTCGCGCCAGCTCAAGCACAAGATCGAGGAAGTGCTGGGCACGGCCCTGGCGTCTGAACGGCCTACGCAGACCATCTAAGGGCAACCCTTCGCGGGCCCCGCAGGATGCCGACCGCGCCCGCCGGTCGGCATTTTTGTTTTTCGAGACCACCATGTTTGTCGATTCCCACTGCCACCTGAACTTTCCCGAACTCATCAGCCAGTTGCCGCAGATCCGCCAGGCCATGGCCGAGGCGCAGGTGGACCGCGCGCTGTGCATCTGCACCACGATGGAGGAGTTCTCCGCCGTGCACGCGCTGGCGACCGGCTATGACAACTTCTGGGCCACGGTCGGCGTGCACCCGGACAACGAAGGCGTGGCCGAGCCCTCCGTGCAGGACCTGCTGGAGCGCGCAGCGCTGCCGCGCGTGGTGGCCATCGGGGAGACGGGGCTGGACTACTACGGCATGGATGACCGCAAGGGCGGCCGCAGCATCGCCGACCTAGAGTGGCAGCGCGAGCGCTTTCGCACGCACATCCGCGCTGCGCGCGCGGCGGCCAAGCCGCTGGTGATCCACACGCGCAGCGCGTCGCAGGACACCCTGGCCATCCTGCGCGAAGAGGGCGAGGACGGTGCGGGCAACCGTGCGGGCGGCGTGTTCCACTGCTTCACCGAAACCGCCGAGGTGGCCCGCGCGGCGCTGGACCGGGGCTACTACATCTCGTTCTCGGGCATCGTCACGTTCAAGAACGCGCAGGACCTGCGCGACGTGGCCGCCTTTGTGCCCATGGACCGCCTGCTCATCGAGACCGACAGCCCGTATCTGGCGCCGGTGCCTTACCGGGGCAAGACCAACAACCCGTCTTATGTGCCCTACGTCGCCCAGCAGCTGGCACAGGTGAAAGGGCTGAGCGTCCAGCAGGTGGCCGAGGCAACCAGCCGTAACTTCGAGCAACTTTTCTTGAGCAAGGAGGCAGTATGAAGAGCCTGTTGCAGCGTCGCAGCGCCCTGGCGTGGCTCGCCGTGGTTGCCGCCGGCACCGCGGGGCCGGCGCATGCCGGCGCGTACGACGATTTCCTGCGTGCCATCGCGCGCGACGATGCCGCCACGGTGGCTTCGCTGCTGCGCCGCGGGTTTGACCCCAACGCGCGCGATCCCAAGGGGCAGCCCGCGCTGATCCTGGCCCTGCGCGAGGAAGCGCGGCAGGTGGCCGAGGTGCTGATCGCCGCCAAGGGGCTGAAGGTGGAGGAGCGCAATGCCAAGGACGAAAGCGCGCTGATGATGGCCGCGTTGCGCGGCAATCTGCCCGCTGCGCGCGGCCTGATCGCGCGCGAGGCGGACGTCAACAAGACCGGCTGGGCGCCGCTGCACTATGCCGCCGCGAGCACCACGGCCGATGCCGCGGCCATGGTGGCGCTGTTGCTGGAGCATCACGCCTACATCGACGCCGCATCGCCCAACGGCACCACGCCGCTGATGATGGCCGTGCGCTACGGCACGGCGGATGCGGCGCGCCTGCTGATCAGCGAGGGGGCCGACCCATCGCTGAAGAACCAACTGGGCCTGTCGGCCGTGGATTTCGCCATGCGCGCCGACCGGCAGGACATGGTGCAACTGGTGGCGGAGGCCGTACGCCGCCGCCAGCCGGACCGCGGGAAATGGTAGGCCCTTGGGCGCGTACGCTATGAATAACGGAGCTGCTGGCGCTTTTCAGCTGGAAGTTTCAGGTCAAAAGAGTGCTACATCGCTTACAGGGTAAGCGCAAGCAGCTATTGTTTTGGTAGTCGTCATGCGCCGCCATGTGCGCGCAGGCGAGCGTACAGGCCGCCCCGGGCCAACAGCTCCGCGTGGGGGCCCTGCTCGACGATGCGCCCTTGCTCCATGACCACCACGCGGTCCGCGTGTTCGATGGTGGAGAGGCGGTGGGCAATTACCAGCGTGGTGCGCCCCTGCATGAGGTGCTGCAGGGCCTGCTGTACCAGGCGTTCGGATTCGGTATCCAGTGCCGAGGTGGCCTCGTCGAGGATGAGCACCGGAGCGTCGCGGTAGAGCGCCCGCGCGATGGCCAGCCGCTGCCGCTGTCCGCCCGACAGCTGCGTCGCGTTGTGCCCCACCACGGTGTGCATACCCTGCGGGAGGCTGGCCACGTACTCGGCGAGGTTCGCTGCGTCCAGACAGTGCTGCACACGTTGCTCGTCCACGGCAGCGCCCAGCGCCACGTTGGCGGCGACGCTGTCGTTGAACATCACCACGTCCTGGCTCACCATGGCGAATTGCGCGCGCAGGCTGGGCAACGCCCACTGGTCGGTCGCCACGCCATCCAGCAGCACCTGGCCGCTGCTGGGGCTGAGAAAGCGCGGCAGCAAGTTCACCAGCGTGGTCTTGCCGGCACCGGAGGGGCCAACGAACGCCACCACTTCGCCCGGGCGGATGTCCAGGCTCACGGCGTCCAGTGCGGGTGCCTGGTCGGGACGGAAGGACACGGTCACGTTGCGCAGGGCAATCGCCCCCTGGGCGCGCTGCGCGGTGTGCGTGCCGCCTGTCTCGGCCGGCGCCTCGTGCAGCAGGGCCAGACCCCGTTCCAGCGCCGCCACGCCACGCGTGATGGGGTTGGCGATGTCGGCCATGCGGCGGATGGGCGCTATCAACATCAGCATCGCCGCGATGAACGAGGCGAAACCGCCCACGGTCACGTCCTTGGCACCGTTGCCATGGCTTTGCCACAGGGCGATGCAGATCACGGTGGACAGCGCGCCCGCGGACAGCAACTGCGTGGTGGGCGTCATGGCGGCCGAGGCGATCGTGGATTTGATGGCCAGGCGGCGCAGGCGCTGGCTCAGCGTGTCAAAGCGCGCGGCCTGCTCGGCCTGGGCGCCGTGCAGGCGTACCACACGGTGGGCCAGCACGTTCTCTTCGACCACATAGGCCAAGTCGTCGGTGGCCTGCTGGCTGCTTTTAGTGATCTTGTACAGGCGCCGCGAGAGCGTCTTCATCACCCAGGCCACCCCCGGCACCAGCACGGCCACGATCAGCGTGAGTTGCCAGTTCAGGTAGATGAGATAACCCAGCAGGGCGACCAGCGTGAAACCGTCGCGCGACAGGCCCAGCAGCGCCTGGACCAGCGAGGTGAACCCGGTCTGCACCTCATACACCACGGTGTTGGACAGTGCGCTGGCCGACTGGCGATGGAAAAGCCCCATGTCCGCCGCCAGCAGCCGCTCGAACAGCGCCGTGCGCAGGCGCAGCATGCCCTCGTTGGCGATGCGCGTGAGGGCGTACTGTCCCGTGAACTGGGCCAGCCCACGCACCAGGAAGACGCCGATGATGGCCACGGGAACCATCCACAGCTCCAGCGATCCTTCTGTAAAACCCTGGTCCAGCAATGGTTTGAGAAGCGCGGGAATCAATGGCTCGGTAGCGGCCGCGACGATCGTCGCCAATACCGCCATGGTCCATGCCAGCCGCTGGTGACCGAAGTACGGATGGAGCCTGCGCAACCGCTCCCACAGCGAAAGAGGCTGCGGAGCTTGCTGCAAAGTGGTCTTTGGCGCGCTATGATTCGAATCTTGCATGAGGGGCGGATTCTACGTTTCGGCTATTGCAGACCGGCACAGTTTGTCACATGGCACGCTACGCTATGTGTAACATGCGAGGCTCTGTTTGCCGGCATTTGACGGTTATTCGATGGTTCCAATGACTATTGACCGCATCCCCAATACCCCTTCCTTCCGCACGGCTCTGCCGCAGCTTTCGCGGCGCCACGCCATTGCAGCCTTGGCTGCCAGTTCATCCCTTTCAGCGCTTGCGCAGTTCCGTGTGGAAATCACGGGCGTAGGACTGACGCAACTGCCCATTGCGATTGCACCGTTCCGTGGCGAACCGCAGTCGCCGCAGAAAATATCCGCCATCGTCCAGGCTGACCTGGAGCGCAGCGGGCGCTTTTTGGGCGTGGACGCGTCGGGTGTCGCGCTGGATGAATCGTCCCGTCCCGATCTGTCCCTGTGGCGTCAGCGCAAGGCCGACGCACTCACCTCCGGCAGCATCACGCGCTTGGCCGACGGCCGTTTCGACGTGCGATTCCGCTTGTGGGACGTGGTCAAGGCGCAGGACCTGGGCGGCCAGAGCTTCGTGGTCACGCAGGCCGACCTGCGTCTGGTGGCGCACCGCATTGCCGACTTCGTCTACGAAAAACTCACCGGCGAGCGCGGTATCTTCTCCACCCGCATTGCGTATGTGACCAAAGCCGGCTCGCGCTACAGCCTTTGGGTGGCCGATGCGGACGGCGAGAACGCGCAGTCAGCGCTTTCCAGTCCTGAGCCGATCATTTCTCCCGCATGGGCGCCCACCGGGACCCAGCTGGCTTACGTATCGTTCGAGTCGCGCAAGCCGGTGGTGTACGTGCATGACGTGGCCACAGGCCGCCGCCGTTTGA
Source organism: Diaphorobacter nitroreducens (assembly GCA_003755025.1). Taxonomy (GTDB): domain Bacteria; phylum Pseudomonadota; class Gammaproteobacteria; order Burkholderiales; family Burkholderiaceae_C; genus Diaphorobacter; species Diaphorobacter nitroreducens. The sequence continues at coordinate 249,290 of RJVL01000003.1, forward strand.
TCGCCAATTTCCGTGGCTCCAACAGTGCCCCTGCTTGGTCGCCCGATGGCCGTACCTTGGCCGTGACCCTCAGCCGCGACGGGGGCTCGCAGCTCTACACCATCGACGCCAACGGCGGTGAGCCGCGCCGCCTGATGCAAAGCAGCGGCATCGACACGGAGCCCGTGTTCTCCAGCGACGGCCGCAGCATCTACTTCGTCAGCGACCGTGGAGGTTCGCCCCAGGTGTACCGCGTGGCAGCCAGCGGGGGAGGCGCGGAGCGCGTGACCTTCAACGGGTCCTACAACATTTCACCCAGCATCAGTCCCGATGGTCAGTGGTTGGCCTACATTTCCCGCGTGGGCGGCGCCTATAAGCTGCACGTGATGGATTTGAAGTCGGGCAGCGTGACGGCTGTGACCGACACCTCCGCCGATGAGAATCCCAGCTTTGCTCCCAATAGCCGCCTGATCGTCTATGCCACGCAGCAGCAGGGTCGCGAAGCCCTGATGACCACCACGCTGGACGGCAAAATCAAAGCGCGTCTGGCGGGGCAGGGTGGAGATATCCGCGAGCCCGACTGGGGCCCGTTCCAGAACAAATAAGTTTCCGTTTTTCGAACAACTGCTCTTCAGGAGTTATTAATGAACCGTTTTCCCTTCAAGCGCGTGTCCCTGGCGCTCTCCATCGTCGCCCTCATGGCAGGCTGCAGCTCCGGCGTCAAGCTGGACGATGTGCCGGTCGAAGACCGCGGCGCTACGTCCACCGCACCGGGTGCCAACTCGGGCAGCACGGGCCAAAGCGGCGTGGCTCCTGTGGACCTGTCCCAGTCGGGCCGCGACGCCGCGGGTCCCGTTGGCGTGGCGCGCGTCATTTACTTCGACTTTGACAGCTTCATCGTCAAGCCTGAGTTCCAGTCCGTGTTGGAGGCCCATGCTCGCTTCATGAAGGCGTCTTCCGCCCGCAAGGTCGTGCTGGAGGGCCATACCGATGAGCGCGGTGGTCGCGAGTACAACCTGGCGCTGGGCCAGAAGCGCGCGGAAGCCGTGCGCCGCTCGTTGGGGCTGCTGGGCGTGCAGGACGCGCAGGTGGAGGCGGTGAGCTTTGGGAAGGAAAAGCCGGCGGTGCAGGGCCACACGGAAGACGCGCACTCGCAAAACCGCCGCGTTGAGCTGTCGTACCGTTGATGCCGCGCATGTCTTTGCTCCTGCGCCCGCGGGCGCTGGGCGCGGCGGCGCTGGCCGCCGCTGCCTGCTGGTCGACCCCCAGCTATGCATTGTTCGAGGACAGCGAGGCGCGCCGTGCCATCCTTGAGATGCGCCAGCGTGTCGATGCATTGACGCAGGCCAGCCAGCGTGCGGGTGAACGGTCCGGCGATGAGGTCTCGCAACTACGGCGCAGCCTGCTCGACCTACAGATGCAAATCGAGGCATTACGCACCGAACAGGCGACACTGCGTGGTCAGAACGAGCAGTTATTGCGCGATGTCGCAGAGCTGCAGCGCCGCCAGAAGGACATGGCGCAGGGTGTCGATGAGCGTTTACGCCAGTTTGAGCCCGCGACGGTGACGCTGGACGGGCGCGAATTCCGGGCTGATCCTGCAGAGAAGCGTGATTTTGAGGCGGCCTTGGCGCTCTTCCGTGCAGGTAAGTTCGGTGAAGCCTCCAACGCTTTCAGCAGCTTCGTGCGCCAGTATCCACAGTCCGGTTATGTGCCGTCTGCCCGGTTTTGGCTGGGCAATGCACAGTACGCCACGCGTGATTACAAAGAGGCCATTAACAACTTCAAGGCTCTGTTGTCGGCGGCGCCAGACCATGCGCGCGCTCCCGAGGCGGCCCTCTCGATCGCCAATTGCCAGATCGAATTGAAAGATACGCGGGCTGCGCGCAAGACCCTGGAGGACTTGCTGCGCGTTTATCCGCAGTCGGAAGCAGCAGCCGCTGCGAAGGAACGACTGGCGCGCCTGAAGTGATCACACCCGTTGACGACACGCCAGACTTGGAGCGGCGCTTCGCAGGGCTGGAACGCCTGTTCGGGCAGGAGGGCGCCGCACGCATCCGGAGCGCGCACGTTGCTGTGGTCGGAATTGGCGGCGTGGGTTCTTGGACAGCAGAGGCACTCGCGCGCAGCGGCGTCGGAGCGCTCACGCTGATTGACTTGGACCATGTAGCCGAGTCGAACGTCAACCGGCAAATTCACGCTCTGACCACAACCATAGGCCAAGCCAAGGTACGCGCCATGGCCGAGCGCATTGCCCTGATCAATCCGGCATGTCGGGTGAACTGCGTTGAAGAGTTCGTGGATGCACAGAACTGGCCCACTCTGTTGCCATCTTCGGTGGATGCATTGGTGGATGCATGCGACCAAGTAAACGCCAAGGCCGCAATGGCAGCTTGGGCCGTCTCCACGCGGCTGCCTTTCGTCACGGTAGGTGCTGCCGGGGGTAAGCGTCACGCATATAAAGTCGAGGTAGAAGATCTGGCGTTTACCACGCACGACCCGCTGCTGGCCCAGCTGCGCTATCGCTTGCGCAGGAACCACGGCGCGGCCCGAGAAGGCCGCAAAATCGGCGTCACCTGCGTCTATAGCAAGGAAGCGGTATCAAAGCCACACGCGTCTTGCGGCGTCGGTGAAGGCGACGGATCCCTGAATTGCCATGGTTATGGCTCATCGGTCGCCGTCACGGCCACATTTGGTCAGTGTGCAGCGGGATGGATTCTCGACAAGTTGGCGGAAAGGTCGAAGACCTGAAAACCACGCTATAATCTTTAGCTTTGCTACTGAGAGGTGGCAAAGGCTGGGACGTTAGCTCAGTTGGTAGAGCAGCGGACTTTTAATCCGTTGGTCACAAGTTCGAATCTTGTACGTCCTACCAGAGATACAGAGGGACTGGCTGTCATGGTCAGTCCCTTTTTTTCATCTGGCGTAGCCAAAGCGTAGCCAAGCACATTATCCAGCCGACTTGCAGCGGCCTGCAAGCCTTCAGGCGCCACATGCGCGTACCGCTCCACCATCGAGAGCGTTTTCCACCCCCCAAGTCTTTGAAGCTCATGCGTTGGCGTGCCTGCTTGGCGATGCCATGTCGCGAACGTATGCCGCAGGTCGTGCCAGCGGAAGTTCTCGATCCCGGCTTGCTCCAAGCCTTTCCACCATGCCTTTGTCGAGACATTGGCGATGGGGTGCCCTCGGTACGAGAAAACGTGCGTTGGGTGCTTGCCGATCTGTTTTTGCAGCACGGCCATGGCCATGTCGTTCAGCGGCACCGCGTGCGCTCTGCCGTTCTTGTGCTGCTCGGGAGTGATCCATGCGTGGCGCAACTCCAGATTGATCTGACTCCAGGTCAGCCCGCGCACGTTGCCTTGCCGTAGGCCAGTGGCAACCGAGAAGGCCGCCATGTCCGCTAGGTGGGGCGGGAGGTGTTGCAGCAGCTTCGCGAATTCGGCGGGGGTGAGCGAGCGAATGCGGCCCTCTTTCTCGCGATAGAGCGATACCTTCGGAATGCGCTCGATCCATTCCCATTCATGGCAAGCCTTGCGCAGAATGGTGCGGATCAATGCCAGGTAGCGATTAGCCGTGCTTTGCGTCGCAATCTTCGCTCGCGTTGCCTTGATGTGGTCAATCGTTGCGCGGTCGATTTCATCGAGGTACCGGCCACCGAAGTGCTCGTCCAGCCAGCGCAGAATCGACTTGTCGCGTTCGTGGGTGCGCTTGTGCGCGGTTTCTTCCAAGAACTTCAGCACGGCGTCTTCCCACGTGCGCCGAGGCTTGGCGCCGAGCTTTTCTTGTTCCCATCGTTCGGCCTTCAGCCGATCATGGAACTCTTGGGCCTTGCGTTTTTCGGCAGTCCCAGTGCTGACCTGTAGAGGGCCAGATTCGCCCCGGATTGCCGGGAGTTTGACCCACCAAAAGGACGAGTCTTTTCTTCTGTAGAGCGACATTCAGTTTCTTCCTGAGTACCGGCTACAGACACACGCAGGGTTGATTGTGTCACCAAGTACTCGATCAGCAGAGATTCAACGAACACCCAAGAGCGACCGACCTTGCAGCCAGGTATGAGGCCCGAGCGGGCGCGGGTCATGAGCGTTTGCGGGTGGATGTGCAGCAAGGACGCCGCCTCGCCCACGTTCAAGGTGCGGCTCGTCATGACGCACCCGCATGAAGCGACACGCAACCTATGGACGAATAGGGACCGTCAGCCCATCGCGCAGGTAGCGGGCCATTGGGGTACAGGCGCATTCCGGCAGGCTGGAAAACGCGTCGGTACATGGCTCCAAGAATTTCCCCCGTTGCACGCACCACACGACGACCCGCGACGGTTTTGAGGTCACCAACTCCGAATCGCTGTTTGCACCAACTGGGCAGGTTGAGCCAGCTGCAGATGCCGCGGGCCTGCTGTGTAAGTCCTCCGAGGCCATAGAGTCGCACTCCCTTGGGAAACTGGTGGAACGGGGAAATCTTCGACAGGTACTTCATGAGGTACCCGACAGCGTTTTTTGCGATAACGCGATGCGTCATACCGTGGGGCCACCATCCCTGCTTATCGAACATGGGCAGCTGTAGCCGCTTAGGAAGCCATATCGCCAGGTGGTAATGAAGGGCGCCACGCTGCTGCAATTCAGCGACCCAGAGGTACCTGAAGGGAACCCTGCGTAGCTGACACCAACGGCGTGCAGCCTTGAGGCATTTGGAAATGTGGCGTGGTTGCCAGTCGTCGACCCCGCGGTAGGTCAGGGTGACGAACCAGACGTTTTCACGCATGCCGTTGGGTGTGCCGAAGCGCTGGAGATGTCCACCTGCCCAGACTTGGCGACGCAGGCGCTTGACGCGCCGTTCCATGACTAGATTTCTGGAGAAACCGATATCCAGAAAAGCCGGGCCACTTGTTTTAGATGAGACAAGCCCGGCGGCTTCGCCGCCCGTGGGCGCGCAGCGCGCCGCTTGCCCACCCACGAGCGGCAAATCCGCTGTCTGGACTGCAGAAGAAAAAGAAAGTGATGCAGGTAACCGCATGCGAACTCCAGAAGTTGGAAATTCGCGACAGGTGCGGTGTGTTTGTGAGAGGGAACTTGGCTCCTACGGTAGCTCCTGCTTTCTACCGTAACCCCGATGCGCGGGGCGACCCAGTGTCGGTGTCAGAAATAGCCTGAAATCAAGCTGTCGCAGCAAGAAGTCTATTGTGTATTGGTGTGGATCTCAAGTCGTGAAGCTGATACGACGAGCGCCGCTTGACCACAAGCCCCCACAGGTTCCCCGGCTCCCACCCCCCTGTTCGTCGCAAGCGACGGGGGGTCGCCGGGCCTTCGGCCTGTGGGTTTTGTGGACAAGCTCCGTGATCTACACGGAGCGTGGTTGCGTACACCGTTCCAGCATTTTTGCCTCGGGTGCGTAGTCGCCAATGCCGATTGAATGAGCTTCGGCCTTGATACGCAGATCAAAGAAGTGCGTCATGCAATCAGCGAAGGTTTCCCGATCAGCGTAGGGCCGACCATCAACGCCGAGAAATTTCTCCCCCTTGGGGGCCTTGACGTTGTTGCAAGCCCAATAGAACGCGGCGAGAGCGTGTCTCACCACGTCCTCGGGCCTGATCCAGTCCCAACAGTCAGGGGCTTTGACTGGCGCGGCAAAGGTATGTTTTTGATCACTCATAAAACGTAGCTCCAACGTAGCTGCAGACAGCAGAATTTGGCTACGCTTGGCACCCGGTGACATGGTGCGTGCGTCTGAAAGCCGTGGTTTAGGACTTGGAAAAAGGGCCGGGCAGCCTCTTTTAATCCGTTGGTCACAAGTTCGAATCTTGTACGTCCTACCAAGTTTCAAAGGCTCTGTAGCGATACAGGGCCTTTTTTATTTTTGCTTGGCCAATTGTGAGGGTAGGGGTGCGCCAACGTTTTGCCCCCCCAATAGCTCCGTGATCAGCATGGAAGGCACCCATGACCTGACTGCTTACCTTTGTCGCTGTGCTAGCGATGAGTGGTACAGCGTCGTACTACTCCACCGTACGAGTTTCAATCAGTCCGGGAACAATGGGCACTTCTAAAATGCCTCGACGTCCATCCACTTTTCCAGCCATGAAGACTCTGCTTGCCATTGCGGTTGCTGCATTCACGCTTTCCGGTTGCGCGGTCTATCACGACCATTACGACAACCGTGGAGTGGGTCCCAAGAGCCACCCGCACGGGTGCCCTCCCGGTCAGGCGAAAAAAGGCAACTGCTGATGTGACGCCGCGCTTCGCGCCGTATCGGACTTTTTTTGGGAAAGCTCGGTGTGGCGCAAGAGAGGGCAAAAATGCAGGCCCCCGGCCCTCTGCGGCAGATTACGGCGTGCCCAGGCGCTGGTTCTGTCGGTCAGAGTGCGCCAAGTACGCCTTACGCCCCGGAATCACCGCTAAAGTGGTGGGCTAGGCTGCGCGCGCAGCGCGAGTGCTTTCCTTCCTCCCGCATCCCGGCAAAGTTCCCATGACACTTCACCTCAGCATTGGCCCCCTGGTTTCCCTCATCGCAGGCATCCTGATTCTGATCATGCCCAAACTGCTCAACGTGATCGTTGCGCTGTACCTGATCGTGATGGGCATCCTCGGCCTGTTGGGTATGCACACGCTGCGTTTCTAGCCAGACTTACCGTTTGCGTTTCGACGGTGTGCCCCCCTTGCGTGCGGGCACACCGGCCTTTGCCGAGCGGACTGTCGCCCGGCTGATGGGTTGTTTCGCGCTGGTCCGCGCCAGCGAGGTCGCGGCAAGCCGCACGGGCAGGTACATCACGACCTGTTCTCCGGGCTTGAACTTGCTGGAGGTCTTCACGTCGTTCCAGTCGGCAACGTCTGCGGTGCTGACCTTGTAGCGCCGCGCGATGCTGGCTACGGAGTCGCGCTTGCCCGCGCGGACCGTGGTGCGCCGCGTCACGATTTCGGGGGTGAAGCTGACTTGGCCGTTGTCGGCCAGATGACCCGGGACGTCTGCGCGCATGGTGGCCGCGCGGGGCACCATGAGGGCCGAGCCGGCCTTGATCATCATGCGTGGTGGAATGCCATTCACCTGACGCAAATCGTTTTCGCTCATGCCCGTGCGTTGCGCCGCGGTGGAGACGCTCATCGTGTTGGGCACCGTCCATACCGTCCAACTGGCGTATTGGCCTTCGGTGTAGGCCTCCAGATTCTTGCGGAACACCTGGGCGTTGTCCCAGGGCAGCAGGATCTGCGGCATGCCCGCCGCAAGGATCACGGGCTTGTGCAGCGACGGGTTCAGGGCGCGGAAATCCTCGAGGCGTACGCCGGCGAGACTGGCTACCAGGGTGACGTCCATGTCGCGCGTGATCTCCACGCTCTGAAAGTACGGGTGGTTCTCGATCAACGGCAGCTCGGTGCTGAACTTGTCGGGATTGGCCACGATGTTCTTCACGGCCTGCAGCTTGGGCACGTACATGCGGGTTTCGGCAGGCATCGTCAACTCGGTGTAGCGCGTGCCCAGACCCTGTTTCTCGTTGCGAGCGATCGCGCGGGCCACGCTGCCTTCCCCCCAGTTGTAGGCGGCCAGGGCCAGATGCCAGTCGCCGAACATGCCGTAGAGCTTCTGCAGGTAGTCCAGTGCCGCGCGCGTGGACGCCAGCACATCGCGCCGGTCGTCGCGGAAGGCGTTCTGCTTCAAGTCGAAATAGGTTCCCGTGGCCGGCATGAACTGCCACATGCCCGCGGCCTTGGCGCTGGACACTGCCTGGGGGTTGAAGGCGCTCTCGATGTAGGGCAGCAGCGCCAGTTCTGTGGGCATGCCCCGGCGTTCCAGCTCTTCGACGATATGGAACAGGTACTTGCTGGAGCGCTCGGTCATGCGCTGCATGTAGTCGGGGCGCGTGGCATACCACTGTTCCCGGTCGCGTACCAGATCGGTGTCCAGGTCGGGCATGGAAAAGCCGCGCCGGATGCGGTCCCACAGATCGGCTGGCGCGCTGACGCCAGCCACTGTGTGGCCGCTGGCGGCGCTCGCCGTGATGGGCTGCAATGGTCCCGACGGATACAGCGGCGTATGGCTGGCAGTAGTGGGGTCGGTGGTGGATGCGGCGTTGTCCGTAGGGGCAGTGGTCGCGCAACCGGTCAACCACAGCAGGCTTGCCAGCCCCAGGATGTGCAGAAGTCTCATCGAAATTCGTTTTTCCATTGGCGCAGCGCGGCCAGTACGGCTGCGGGTTCGCGCGGGTCTATGAGGGCGTCGAAGCCGTGGGCGGCTTGGGCTACCGTAGCAACGCGCGTGCGCAGAAAAGGGTTGATGTCGCGCTCGATGGCAATGCGCGACGGCAGTGTGGGCTGATCCGCGCGGCGCCGGGACTCGCATTCGGTGATGTACTGGAGTAGCGCAGCGTTATGGGGTTCCACCGCGCGGGCGAACTTCAGGTTGGACAGCGTGTATTCATGGGCGCAGCATACGCGGGTGTTGCCGGGCAATGCGGCCAGCGTATCCAGCGAGGCCTGCATTTGCGTGGGCGTGCCTTCGAACAAGCGCCCGCATCCACCCGAGAACAGCGTATCCCCGCACAACAGCAGGGGCTCGCCTTCCATGTCCGCACAGTAGTAGGCGATATGCCCCGCCGTATGCCCCGGCACGTCCAGCACGGAAAACGTGAGGCCCAGCGCCTGCAGAGTGTCGCCGCCCGACAGGCGGATGAGGGGCTCGGGCATGGGCTCCGTGGCAGGGCCATACACGGTTGCGCCCGTGGCTTCGCGCAGGGCGTTCACCCCGCCCACGTGGTCGCCATGGTGGTGCGTGACTAGAATCGCTTCCAATGGCAGCCCCATGCTGCGCAGCGCCTGCAACACGGGTTCTGCATCGCCGGGATCCACAACGACCGCACGCTGCGCGTCGTACATCATCCAGATGTAGTTGTCGGCGAAGGCGGGCAATGGCAGCAAGTTCTTCATGACCGGCGAAATTATAGGTTTGCACCACTGGTTCGATACTGCCCCTGGCCGCTACCTGCTGGCCTGGGAGCAGGAGCGTTACGACGAGCTGGTGGCGGACATCTTCGGCTACCACGCGCTGCAGCTGGGCATGCCGGGCCTGCAGGCATTGCGCAGCAACCGCATGCCGCACCGCTGGCTGGCCGTGATGCCGCCGGAGTTGCTGCTAGAGCGTAGCGATGCTCAGGAGCCACCGGCGCTGCTGGCGGATGCGGTCGCGCTTCCGTTTGCCGAGGCCAGCCTGGACCTGCTGGCGCTGCCCCACACCCTGGAGCTGAGCGTGGACCCGCACACGGCGCTGCGCGAGGTGCACCGCGTGCTGGTGCCGGAGGGCAAGGTGGTCATCAGTGGACTCAACCCGCTCAGTCTGTGGGGGTTACGGCAGCGGCGATCGCGCCTGTACCAGCGCTGTGGCGCAGGGGGGCGGCTGTTCCTGCCGGACGTGGGGGAGTTCATTTCACCCGGGCGCCTGCGCGACTGGCTGCGCCTGCTTGGCTTTGAGCTGGAATCCATGAGCTTCGGCTGCTACCGGCCCGCCGTGGCCGGCGACCGCTGGCTGCAGCGCTACGGCTGGATGGACGCGCTGGGTGCGCGCTGGTGGCCGATCTTCGGGGCCGCGTATGTGATCGTCGCCGTCAAGCGCGTGCAGGGCATGCGCCTGCTGGAGCCTTCGTGGCGCAAGGCGCCGCAGGCGGCTGCCGCGCAGGTGCAGGTAGCGCGGCGCCATGGCCCGGGCTGAGGCGACGGGCCATTTTCTTTATTTCTGGGAGCTATTTTTTGAATCAGGTGGTGATCTATACCGACGGTGCGTGCAAGGGCAATCCGGGCCCCGGCGGTTGGGGGGCAGTGCTACGTTCAGGCACGCTGGAGAAAGAGCTGTTCGGTGGCGAACTGGGAACGACCAACAACCGCATGGAACTGATGGCCGTGATCCAGGCGCTGGGCGCGCTCAAGCGCCCCTGCCAGGTGGCGTTGTACCTGGACAGCCAGTACGTCCGCCAGGGCATCACCGAGTGGATCCACGGCTGGAAGAAAAAGGGCTGGCGCACGGCGGCCGGCCAGCCGGTGAAGAACGTGGAGCTGTGGCAGCGCCTAGACGAGCTGGCCCATCAAGCGGGCCACCGCATCGAATGGCACTGGGTGCGCGGCCATGCAGGCGACCCCGGCAACGAGCGCGCTGACATGCTGGCCAACAAGGGTGTGGAGCAGGCGCTGGGCCGCTGAGACCGGGTTCCGGGCCTTGCGGGTGATCAGCCGGTGGTGGCGGTGATGCCCTGCACCGCTTCATGGATGCTCTGAGCCGTCTGCGGGCGCACCAGCCGTGCCGTTTCGCGCCCGTCGCGCAGGAACACGAGCGTGGGCCAGAGTTTCACGCCAAAACTGCGGCCCAGGCGCTGGCCGGGGCCGTCCTCCACCTTGACGTGGCGCACATCGTCCCGGTCTTCGAGGGCCTGCTCGATGAGCGGCTGGGCGCGCTGGCAGTGGCCGCACCAGGGCGTACCGAACTCCAGCACGGTGGGGCCCAGCCACTGGTCCACCGTTTCACGCGAAGGCGGCTGAGCGAGATGGGTGGCGGCAAACGGCATGGCGGCTCCTGCAAGGATGGCGATGGGGGCAGGGTAGGGCTGCGGCGCACGCGGCCAAGCCGGCCGCCGCTGCGCGGGCGTGTCAGATCACGCCGTCAAACATCATCACATCGACCATGTCGCCAGGTGCCACGTTGCCCTGGCCGTGGTGCAGCACGATGAGGCCGTTGGCTTGCACCATGGAACTGAGCACCCCTGAGCCCTGGTTGCCCGTGGTGCGCACCTGCAGCGTGCCGTCCGCGGCCGTGGTGACCAGGCCGCGCTGGTATTCGGTGCGGCCGGGTTTCTTGCGCATGGCCTCGGTGCTGACGGCGCGCAGCAGCGGCGGTGCGCCGCGCGTGCAGCCCATCATGCGCAGCAGCGCGGGGCGGACGAAAGCCAGGAAGGTGACCATCACCGCCACAGGATTGCCTGGCAGCCCGAACAGCACGCTGCTGCCGTTTGCACTCTGAATGCTTCCATTTTGATAGCTGTTAACTCTTGATGGAAGCGCGTTAGGATCGGATTTGGCTTGTAATTCGGGCCGAATGCGGCCCACCGCCATTGGCCGGCCCGGGCGCATGGCGATGCGCCAGAACGCCACGTCGCCCAGCTGCTTCATCATGGTGCGCGTGTGGTCGGCCTCGCCCACGCTCACACCGCCGCTGGTAATGATGGCGTCGGCTTCGGTGGCCGCACGGCGGAAGGCGGCTTCCAGCAGTGTGGGCTCGTCGCGCACCACACCCAGGTCGATCACCTGGACGCCCAGACGTGTCAGCAGGCCAAAGACCGTGTAGCGGTTGCTGTCGTACACCGCGCCCTCGCGCGGTGGCTCGCCCAGGCTGAGGATCTCGTCGCCCGTGGAGAAATAGGCCACGCGCACCCGGCGGTACACCGTCACCGTTTTTAGGCCCAAACTGGCCACCAGGCCAATAGCAGCAGGCGCTAGCAGCTCTCCTTTTGCTAGCGCTACGCGGCCTTGCATGAGGTCTTCCCCCAGCAGGCGGCGGTTGTCGCCCCGGCGCAGCACGTCGGGTGCGATGCGGATGTGGCCGTCGGGCTCGGCAGTGGTGAACTCCTGCGGCACCACGGTGTCCAGCCCTGCCGGCATGATGGCGCCGGTCATGATCTTCACGCACTCGCCAGCGGCCACGGTGCCGGTCCAGGCGGCGCCGGCAAAGGCTGTGGAGCCGACCGGGCGCAGCACCAGCGGTTGGCCGGGCTGCAGTTGGGCGCCGTCGAAGGCGTAGCCGTCCATGGCCGAATTGTCGTGCGGCGGCACGCTGACGGGCGAGACCACGTCCCGCGCAAGCACGCGGCCCAGGGCGTCGAAGATGCCGACTTCTTCGGTGCTGGTGACGGGCGCGACCAGGCGCTCCAGGAAGGTGTTCACATCGGCGGCACGCAGCGCCTGCGGGTCGTAGCCCTGCAACTCGGCGGCGATCTGGTCAATGGTTTTCATGCGGTATGGGCAAGGAGGGTTGCAGCTCAGCGGTGGCCCAGGCCTTCCAGGGCGTGCAGCTCGGCCAGGGTGTTGGCGTTGTAGAAAGCATGCGGGTCGTCGCCCGGCTGGTCGAACGGAACCACGGCGCAGGCGTGCTGTTCGGTCCAGCGGTCGATCTTGCGCCCGCCGCCCTGCGTGAAGCGCACCAGGCTCTCCAGCAGCGTCACGCGCAGCAGGCAAAACACCGGCTGGGTGCGCACGCGCACGGTGCCATCGCGCTCGTCGGCCTCGGGTGCCGCTGCCATGGCAATGTCGGCGCCCTCGCGCATGGCGGCCTGGGCCAGGCGTGCGGCAAGGTCTGGCGGGAACAGCGGTGTGTCGCAGGGCACGGTGAGCAGCCAAGGGGCCTCGCAGCGCTCCAGCCCTGTGAGAAAGCCCGCCAGCGGGCCTGCGTAGTCGGCAAGGCCATCAGGCCACACCGGCACTCCGAATGATTCATAGGCCGCCAGGTTGCGGTTGGCGTTGATCATCACGTCGCCCACCTGCGGCTGCAGCCGCATCAGCGTGTGCAGCGCCAGCGGCAAGCCGCGGAAGTTCTGCAGGCCTTTGTCCACCCCGCCCATGCGGGAGCCGCGGCCGCCGGCGAGGATGAGGCCTGTGATGTCGTGGGTGTCGATCATGGGAAAGAAGAAGGGTGGTGAACGGCGCGCCGGGGCAGGTCCCTGCGGCGCGGCGGCGGGTCAGCCGCCGATGTAGCTCATCTCGATGCGCCGCTGGCCGCTGCCCGTCTCGGGTGGCAGGCTGGCACGCAGCTCGGAATAGCGGTCGCCGCGCCCCTGCCAGATGTGGGCGATGGCGGCGCTGATCTGCACGTCGCTGGCATTGCCGCGCAGCAGGCTGCGCAGGTCCCAGCCTTGCGAGGCAAACAGGCACAGGTACAGCCGGCCCTCCATGGACAGGCGCGCGCGGTTGCAGTCGCCGCAGAAGGCCTGCGTGACGCTGCTGATCACGCCCACTTCGCCCAAGCGCGGGTCGTGGCGACCGTCGGGGCCGGCGTAGCCCCAGCGCTTGGCGGTCTCGCCGGCGGACTGCGCGGCCAGCGGCACCAGCGGCAGCTCGGCCTGCAGCCGCGCGATGACTTGGGCGGAGGGCAGCACCTCATCCATGCGCCAGCCATTGGTGGCGCCCACGTCCATGTATTCGATGAAGCGCAGCGTGATGCCGGTGCCGCGAAAGTGGCGCGCCATCGCCGGGATCTCGTGGTCGTTGGTGCCGCGCTTGACCACCATGTTGACCTTGATGTGCTCCAGGCCCGCCGCCTGCGCGGCCTCGATACCGGCGAGCACGTCGGCCACCGGAAAGTCCACGTCGTTCATGCGGCGGAACACGTCGTCCTGCAGGCTGTCCAGGCTCACGGTGACGCGCCGCAGGCCCGCGGCCTTGAGGGCGCGCGCCTTGCGCGCCAGCAGAGATCCATTGGTGGTCAGCGTGAGGTCGGGCACGCGGCCCTCCAGCGTGCGCAGTTCCGCCAACTGGGCAACCAGGTTCTCCAGGTCCTTGCGCAGCAGCGGCTCGCCGCCGGTGAGGCGGATCTTGCGCACGCCATGCGCCATGAACAGGCGCGCCAGCCGCGTGATCTCTTCAAAGCTCAGCAGGTCGCTGTGCGGCAGGTAGCGGTAGTGCTTGTCGAACACTTCCTTGGGCATGCAGTAGCCGCAGCGGAAGTTGCAGCGGTCCGTCACGCTGATGCGCAGGTCGCGCAAGGGACGGGAGAGCGTGTCCTGCAGCAGTCCGGTAGCGGGTGCCGCGGCCAGGAGCGCAGGGGGCTGCAGCACCTTGCTGCGCTGATCCACGAGGGGAATGACACGTTCAGCCATGGCGAAATTGTGCCCCATCGGCGTCGTAGGGGTATGGCGGCTGCCCGCTAAATTGATGTTGATCAATCTGCTGTCACGGCAGCGACATGAGGTGCCTTTGACCAGTGTCATAGGGGGCGCGGGAGGGCGATTTGAGAATACGGCGCATGCAGAACCAACGCCCAGTCCCCACCCCTCCCTCCGTCGCCGCCTGCCGGCGCGGCCGCCGCACCGCTGTGCGCGCGCTGGCCACCGTGTTGCTGGTGCCGGCCCTGCCGCTGTCGGCCCAGGCGCGCATGGCCCTGGCCACGGCCATCAACCGCACGGCGCGCTTTCGGGCGCTGTCCCAGCGCACCGCCAAGGTCTACGGCCAGCTGTACCTGAACGTGGGTGCCGCGCGCGCCCGCGATGCGCTGGAACACACCCGCCGGCAGGTGCATTCCGGCTTCGAGGACATGGACCGCCAGAGCTGGCCGCCCGAGGTGGCGCGGCTGCTGGCGGACGTGCGCCGCAACGCGGACCGCCTGGACGCGCTCACGGCCCAGGCGCCGACGAAGGAGGGCTTTCAGGCCGTGTCGGCCCAGGCCGACCAAATGCTGGCTGCTGCCAACACCACCACCGAGGCCCTCGAGCGGCTGGCCCAGGCGCCCACGGCACGCCTGGTCAACACCGCCGGGCGCCAGCGCATGCTGTCGCAGCGCCTGGCCAAGAACTATGAGCTGTTGGCCGCCGGCCTTGACAGCCGCACGGTGCGCGAGCAGATGACGGGCGACGCCGATGAGTTCCAGCGTGCCCTCGCGCAGTTGAACAAGGCTCCCATCTCCACCCTGGCCATCCGCTCGGCACTGGAACTGGGCCAGGCGCAGTGGGTGTTTTTCGAGGCCGCCCTCAAGCGCCAGCCAGACCCGCGCGGCCTGGAAAACGTGGCCACCACCAGCGAGCGCCTGCTGGAGGTTACGGACAGCTTGACTTCGCTGTACGAGGTGGCCCTGCAGGACGTGCTGGGCTGACCCCCTGCGGCCACAAGAGCAACTGCGTGTCTCATCGGCGCGGCGCCCGGCTGCGCCGCTTTTCCGGGGGAGGGAAGGCCGACGTGGCTGGGCTGGTTGCCCCGCTGGGCAGCAGCTGTGGCGCGCGGGACACGGCTTTGGCTCGACCGCCCAGCCGCGAGTCCCCGGCGGATGTGCCACGCCACTCTCCACTCGCTCTACTAACCAGGGCTGGCTAACCAGGGGTTGGCGCAGGCCGTCCGTCGGGCCGAGCCGTTCAAGCGCTATTCATCCTCCGCGAGTGGCCGGATGGTGAACCTGAGCTGGGCGCCAGCACATGCGGTCGATCTAAATCAGGTCTATAGGTAAAAAGTGCCTCTAGCGCCTGTGGAGCAAGCGCGGGCAGCTATTGAATCGGGAGCGGTTGCTGATCAGGCTGCCTTCGGCGTGCGCGGCGCGCGGCCGTAGAACTGCGGGTAGTGCTCCTTCACTCCCTGACCGCTGAAGTCCCAACCCGCGCACTGGCCCAAGTGGCGCGGCGGCTCGTCGCCTTCATTCTGGAATGCGGCGTGAATCGTCTGGAACGTGGCCGTGGCCAGGTTGAACAGCAGTTCCCGCAGATGGGTGCAACCGGCCACGCCGCCCAGGTGGGTCTGGATGGACTGGCGCCAGCCGCGCGCCATGCTGCAGCCCACCATCGCCTGCAGGGCGCGCTGCGCTTGTGTGCAGCCCGCCAGGGGGTGGGCATCCATGGCGGACTCGATGGCGCGCACCACCAGGTCGCGGTCCACGGTGACGCGCAGCCACAGGTGGTGGATGGGTTCGCCCGCGCGGCGCACGCCGTCCGGGTAGCGCAGCGACGGCAGGTCCTGCGGCTTGCTGTCGTGCAGCTCGCCCTCGATGTCCCAGAGCCCGTCCTCGCGCTCGTAACCCTGGTAGGTGACGCGTCGGACATGGCGGGCAGTGCGGGGGACAGGGGATGACAGAGGCATGGGTTCGAGATGGGAAACGTATCAGCGGGCAAGCGAGCACTGGCGGGGCACCGCAGGGCACGCGGCTCGCAGGGATCAGCCGTGGCGGATGGCCACGGTCTTGAGGGTGGTGAAGCCGTAGAGCGCCTCGAAACCCTTCTCGCGTCCGTGTCCGCTGGACTTCACGCCGCCAAACGGCAATTCGACGCCGCCGGCTGCGCCGTAGTTGTTGATGAACACCTGGCCGCTGGCAATGCGCCGCGCCATGCGGAACTGGCGCGCGCCATCGCGCGTCCACACGCCCGCCACCAGACCAAAGGGCGTGCCGTTGGCGAGCTCCACGGCGTGGTCTTCGTCGTCGAAGGGCATGGCGGCCAGCACGGGGCCGAAGATTTCCTCCTGCGCCAGGCGGTGCTGCGCCGGTACGTCGCGCAGCAGGGTGGGGGCCTGGTAGAAGCCCGTGTCGGGCGCTTCGTCCACCACGGTGCCCTGCGCGGCCAGGGGAATGCCAGCTACCTGCGCATCGGACAGGTAATCCCACACGCGCTGCTGCTGGCTCTGGCGGATCAGCGGCCCCAGGTCCAGGTCCATGGCGGCGGGGCCCACGCGCAGCGCCTCGAAGGCCTTTGACAGGCGCTCCAGCAGCGGTTCGTAGATCAGGGAATCGATCAGCACGCGCGAGCCGGCCGAGCAGGTTTGCCCAGCGTTCTGCACGATGGCGTTCACGAGCACGGGCACGGCGGCGTCCAGGTCGGCGTCGGCAAAGACGATCTGCGGGCTCTTGCCGCCCAGCTCCAGCGTGACCGGGCAGTGGCGCTCGGCGGCGGCCTGCTGGATCAGCGTGCCCACCTTGGGGCTGCCGGTGAAGCTGATGTGCTGGATGCCGGGGTGGCGCGCCAGCGCGTCGCCGACCTCGTGGCCGTAGCCGGTCACGAGGTTCAGCGCGCCGGCAGGGAAGCCCACCTCGACCGCCAACTGGGCCACGCGCAGCAGGGACAGGCAGGCGTCCTCGGCCGGCTTGACCACGCACACGTTGCCGGCCGCCAGTGCGGCGCCCACGCAGCGCCCGAAGATCTGCATGGGGTAGTTCCACGGCACGATGTGGCCGGTCACGCCATGCGGCTCGCGCCAGGTCAACACGCTGAAGCCGTCGGGGTAGGGAATGGTCTCGCCGTGCAGCTTGTCGCAGGCGCCGGCGTAGAACTCGAAATAGCGCGCCAGGGCGTGTGCGTCGGCCCGTGCCTGCCGGGTGGGCTTGCCGCAGTCGCGTTGCTCGATGGCGGCCAACTCCTCGGCATGCTCGGTGATCTTGGCCGACAGCCGCATCAGCAGCCTGCCACGCTCGGCCGGGGCCAGCTTGCGCCACACGCTGTGGTAGCACTGCTGCGCCGCATGCACGGCGGCATCGATGTCCTCGGCCGTGCCGCGCTGGATTTCGTCGTACGGCTGGCCGTCGGAGGGGTCGATCACGGCAATGGTGCGGCCCGAAGTCGAGGCCACGCCGGCGTTGGCGATGTGGTGGAGCTGCATGGGCCTGATTGTGCGGCAGGCGCGCGCAGCGTGCTGGGCTACGAGCCGGAATGCCGTCCAGCGCCCAAGGGACGGGCGCTGGCAGCTTCTCTTTTGATAGTGCCGGGTCAGCCGGCGTGGAACTTCACCACCAGCGGCACGATGAGCAGCGCCACGATGTTGATGATCTTGATGAGCGGGTTGACCGCCGGGCCGGCCGTGTCCTTGTAGGGGTCGCCCACGGTGTCGCCGGTGACGGCGGCCTTGTGCGCGTCGCTGCCCTTGCCGCCGTGGTGGCCGTCCTCGATGAACTTTTTGGCGTTGTCCCAGGCGCCGCCGCCGGTGCACATGCTGATGGCCACGAACAGGCCCGTGACGATGGTGCCCATGAGCAGCCCGCCCAGCGCCTTCGGCCCCAGCGCCAGGCCCACGATGATGGGCACCGCCACGGGCAGCAGGCTGGGGATGATCATCTCCTTGATGGCGGCGCTGGTCAGCATGTCGACCGCGCGGCCGTACTCGGGCTTGGCCGTGCCTTCCATGATGCCTGGGATCTCGCTGAACTGGCGACGCACCTCCACTACCACGCTGCCGGCGGCGCGGCCCACGGCCTCCATGGCCATGGCGGCGAACAGGTAGGGAATGAGCCCGCCGATGAACAGGCCCACGATGACCATCGGGTCGCTCAGGTCGAAGCGGATCGCCTGGCCGAAGCTCTCCAGCTTGTGCGTGTAGTCGGCGAACAGCACCAGTGCTGCCAGGCCTGCCGAGCCGATGGCGTAGCCCTTGGTCACGGCCTTGGTGGTGTTGCCCACGGCGTCCAGCGGGTCGGTGATGTCGCGCACGCTGCTGGGCAGCTCGGCCATCTCGGCAATGCCGCCAGCGTTGTCGGTGATGGGGCCGTAGGCGTCCAGCGCCACCACGATGCCCGCCATGCTGAGCATGGACATGGCGGCCACGGCCACGCCGTACAGGCCCGCCAGCGTGTACGACACGATGATGGCCGCGCACACGAAGATCACCGGCCAGGCCGTGGAGCGCATGGACACGCCCAGACCCGCGATGATGTTGGTGCCGTGGCCCGTGGTGGACGCCTGCGCGATGTGGCGCACGGGCGAATATTGCGTGCCGGTGTAGAACTCCGTGATCCACACCAGCGCCGCCGTCAGCACCAGGCCCGTGGCGCAGGCACCGAACAGCCGCATCTGCGCGCCCGAGCCGCCCAGCGCGTTGTCGGGGATGACCCAGGCCGTGACGAACCAGAACGCGACGAGCGACAACACGCCCGCGATGGCCAGCCCGCGGTACAGCGCGGGCATCACGTTGCGCATGCCCGGGCCGGCTTGCACGAAGAAGCAGCCGATGATGGAGGCGATGATGGAGACGGCCCCCAGCGCCAGCGGGTAGGTCACGGCCGCGACGGGCGCAGCACCCACCAGCAGCGCGCCCAGCACCATCGTGGCGATGAGGGTGACGGCATAGGTCTCGAACAGGTCGGCCGCCATACCGGCGCAGTCGCCCACGTTGTCGCCCACGTTGTCGGCGATCACGGCGGGGTTGCGGGGGTCGTCCTCGGGGATGCCGGCCTCCACCTTGCCGACCAGGTCCGCGCCCACGTCGGCACCCTTGGTGAAGATGCCCCCGCCCAGGCGGGCAAAGATGGAAATCAGCGACGAGCCGAACGCAAAGCCGATCAGCGGGTTGAGCAGCGCCGGCAGGCTGGCCGTGGGGGTGAGCCGGCCATTGCCGACCAAGAACCACGCGAAGGCGGTCACGCCCAGCAGTCCCAGGCCCACCACCAGCATGCCAGTGATGGCCCCGCCGCGGAAGGCAACCTGCAGCGCCGGGCCCATGCCCTGCGTGGCGGCCTGGGCCGTGCGCACGTTGGCGCGCACCGAGACGTTCATGCCGATGAAGCCGCAGGCGCCGGAGAGTACCGCGCCGATGACGAAGCCCACGGCGGTGGTGCCGTCCAGGAACGCCGCAATGAGGATGGCCAGCACGATGCCGACGAAGGCGATGGTCTTGTATTGCCGTGCGAGATAGGCCGCCGCGCCCATCTGGATGGCGCCGGCGATTTCCTGCATGCGGGCGTTGCCCGCGTCCTTGGAAAGGATCCAGCTGCGTGCCCACAGTCCGTAGGCCACAGCAATCAGTCCGCAAACCAAAGCCAGGATGAGAGGGGCAGTCAGCGCCGAGGTGGAACCAGCCATTCGTTATCTCCATCGGTTGTCAGTTGCACGGAGGGGGAAGCGCAACGCATGGGGGAAGTGCTTCCGCTGCGTTGCTTCCTCGTGCCCCGGTGGCGGGAGACGATTGGCCAACGCAGCCATTTAACGCGAAACCCCCGGTGCAAGCAAGCTGCAAGGGGCGTGCGCCTAAAATCACGGGCCGCCTTGCGCACCGCCCCCGGGGCGAAGGCCGTGTCATTCCAACCACTCAACCCCCAAACCATGTCGCTGAACAACGTCAAGCCCGGCAAGAACATTCCCGAAACCTTCAATGTGGTGATCGAGATCCCGGCGGAATCCGATCCCATCAAGTACGAAGTGGACAAGGAGTCGGGTGCCGTCTTCGTGGACCGTTTCCTGACCACGGCCATGTACTACCCCTGCAACTACGGCTACGTGCCCCAGACCCTGTCGGGCGACGGCGACCCGGTGGACGTGCTGGTGATCACCCCGTACCCGCTGCACCCCGGCGTGGTGGTGCCCTGCCGCGCGCTGGGCATCCTGAAGATGGAAGACGAGGCCGGCGTGGACGGCAAAGTGCTGGCCGTGCCCACCACCAAGATCCTCAAGATGTACGAGCCCTGGAAGACCGTGGAGGATGTGAACCCCATGCGCCTGAAGGCCATCAGCCACTTCTTCGAGCACTACAAGGACCTGGAAGAAGGCAAGTGGGTCAAGGTGCTGGGCTGGGAAGGTATCGACGCCGCCCACAAGGAAATCCTGGACGGCGTGGAAAACTACAAGAAAGCCTGATGGTGGCGGGGTGCGGCCCGTATCGCGCCCACTGCCTCATCCAGCCCGCTGGCACATGCCCGCGGGCTTTTTTCTTGCAGGGATTTCGGCTTCTGGCAAAATTGTCAGCATAAGTAACCGATGACTGCTATGCTGCCAGGGCGTGCGCGACGCTGGTGTGGCCGGCGGTGCCCGACCTGCGCGCAAGCGCGAGAACATTTCCCTAGGAGTTGCCATGTCGTCTTCCATCGCCCAGCGTCCTTCGTACGGCAACGCCAACGCCAGCGGTGCCGCGGAATACCTGACCTTCCGCCTGGGTGAGGAGGAGTACGGCATCGACATCCTGCGCGTGCAGGAAATCCGCTCCTACGAGCAACCCACCCGCATGGCGCACGCGCCGGAGTTCATCAAGGGCGTGATCGATCTGCGCGGCGTGATCGTGCCGATCGTCGACCTGCGCCTGAAGCTGCAATGCGCCAGCGCCGACTACACCGACTTCACCGTGGTCATCATCCTCAACGTGGGTGGCACGGTGTTGGGCGCTGTGGTGGATGCCGTGGCCGACGTGGTGGCTCTGCCGGCCGATGCCATCAAGCCTGCACCGCAGTTCCAGGGGCAGGTGGATTCGTCCTTTGTGCGTGGCATCGCGACCGTGGGCGAGCGCATGCTGATCGTGGTGGACATCGAATCGCTGCTCAGCAGTTCTGAGATGGGATTGGTGCAGTCGGTCGCGACGGCCTGAGGGCCTTCTCGCTGTATCTCTGCCAAGCGCGCCCATGGGCGCGCTTTTTCATGGCCGCGTCCAGCCCGTCAGCCTGCCTGCCGGAAGGGGTTGCGCGCGTGCAGATCCTCCAGGTAGTGCTCCACGCCTTCGCCTTCACGCGCCAGGAACCGGTCCACGGCTTCGGCAAACGCCGGGTGCGCCAGCCAGTGGGCGCTCTGCGCGCGCACGGGCAGGAGGGCGCGCGCCATCTTGTGTTCGCCCTGCGCACCGCCTTCGAAACGGTGCACGCCCTGCGCGATGCACCACTCGATGGGCTGGTAGTAGCAGGCCTCGAAATGCAGGCAGTCCACCCGTTCTAGCGCACCCCAGTAGCGGCCATAGGCCACGGATTGCATGTCATCTGGGGTGTTTACGCAGTTGGGATAAGCGCCAACAGCTATCAAACTGGTAGCGATGGGGTGGCCTGCGCGCTCCGCCACGAAAAGCACCCAGGCCTCGGGCATGTGCTGCTGCATGGCGTGGAAGAAGGCCCGCGTCAGGTAGGGCGGATTGCCGTGCTCCAGGTAGGTGCGCTCGTAGCAGCGGTAGAAGAAGTCCCAGTCTGCTGTGGTGATCTGCGTGCCCCGCAGCACGCGAAAGCACACCCCCGCCTGGGCCACGCGCCGGCGCTCCTGGCGGATCTTCTTGCGCTTGTCCTGGTTCAGGGAGGCGAGGAAGTCCTCGAAATCCGCGAACCTTGCACCGTCCATGGGCCGCCGGTTGTGCCAGTGGAACTGCACGGTGCTGCGCAGCAGCATCCCCGCCTGGTGCGCTGCAGCCAGATCCTGCTGCGCGCCGAACAGCAGGTGCAGGGACGACAGCTCCGCCTGCTCCGCCCAGTCCAGCACGGCACGCAGCAGGGCATCCCGCCCGGCATCGTCGCAGGCCATCAGCCGGGTGCCGGGCACCGGCGTGAACGGCACGGCGGCCACGGCCTTGGGGTAGTACGCCAGCCCGTGGCGGGCGTAGGCATCGGCCCAGGCCCAATCGAACACGTACTCACCGTACGAGTGCGCCTTGGCGTACACGATGCAGGCGGCCTGCAGGTCCGTGCCCGCCCACAGGGTGAACACGACGGGCGTCCAGCCCCGGGCGGGCGTGGCGCTGCCGCTGTCTTCGAGCGCGCACAGGTAGGCATGGCGCAGGAAGGGCGTGGGGTGAGGCTGGAGCGCCAGCAGTGCGTCCCATGCATCGGCGCCCACGCGATGGATCGAGTCGTGCAGGTGCAATGCGTAAGCAGGCGTGCTGGCAGGGCAGGGTGTGGTCATGCAGTGGGCGGTGCCGCAATCAGGGCAGGGCGCATCATGTCCCCAAAGCCCGGACCGCGTGGCCGTGGGGATTTCTCCGCGGTAGCGCAGCCTGCTTAAAAATGAGGCGGTGCAGGGGCGGGCGTTACGAATCAACCACTTAAGCCGCATGTGCCCGCCTCGCCCGCAGCTTATCCACAGGTCTGTCCCTGGCCTGTGGGGACAAGCGCGCAGCCGGGGCGTGCCGCAGGGGCAAGGCGCGGCTCGGGGCGGCGCCAGGGCCCGGGTGACATAATCGTCCGAGACCAACCCGCCCCGCTATTCCCATGCCGTTCGTCATCAGCATCGCCCAACTCAACTTCGTGGTGGGCGACGTGCCGGGCAATGCCCAGAAGATTCTTGCGGCCGCGCGCGATGCCCATGCTGCCGGCGCCCGGCTGCTCCTTACGCCCGAATTGGCGCTGTGCGGCTACGCGGCCGAGGATCTGTACCTGCGGCCAGCCTTCGTGCAGGCGTGCGAGCAGGCACTGGAAGGGTTGGCGGCCGCTACGGCGGATTGGCCGGGGCTGACGGTGGTCGTGGGGCACCCGCGGCGCGTGGCGCACGGGGTGGGCGAGGGGGGGC
This sequence comes from Diaphorobacter nitroreducens, assembly GCA_003755025.1. Classification (GTDB taxonomy): domain Bacteria; phylum Pseudomonadota; class Gammaproteobacteria; order Burkholderiales; family Burkholderiaceae_C; genus Diaphorobacter; species Diaphorobacter nitroreducens. Next base: position 272,145 of record RJVL01000003.1, read on the forward strand.
GCGGCCTGTGCCACAACGCGGCCAGCGTGCTGCGCGCGGGGCGTATCGAGCACACCTATGCCAAGCAGTACCTGCCTAACTACGAAGTCTTCGACGAACGCCGCTATTTCGTCCCCGGGGATGAGAACTGCGTGTTCGAGGTCGAGGGCGTGCGCATGGGCCTGCTGATCTGCGAGGACGCGTGGTACCCCGGGCCGGCGCGCAGCGCGCGGGAGGCGGGCGCGCAGGTGCTGGTCACGCTCAATGCGTCGCCCTACCACCTGGGCAAGGCTGTCGAGCGCGAACAGGTGATGCGCGAGCGCGTGCTGGAAACCGGCCTGCCCCTGGTCTATGCGCACTTGGTCGGCGGGCAGGACGAGGTGGTTTTCGAGGGCCGATCCTTCGCGCTGAATGCCGATGGCAGCGTGGCGGCTCGTGCGCCAGGATTTGAAGAAAAAACGCTGCTGATCAAGGTGCAGCAAGCGCAAGCAGCTATTGTTTTGGAAGCGCCAGTGGCGCCACACGAGGGCTGGGAGGCGGAGCTGTGGTCCGCCCTGGTGCTGGGCGTGCGCGACTACGTGGGCAAGAACGGCTTCCCCGGCGTGCTGCTGGGCCTGTCGGGGGGCATGGACTCGGCGCTGGTGCTGGCCATTGCCGTGGACGCGCTGGGCGCCGACAAGGTGCGCACAGTGATGATGCCCTCGCCCTACACGGCCGACATCAGCTGGATCGATGCCCGCGACATGGCCGGGCGGCTGGGGGTGCGCTATGACGAAATCGCCATCGCCCCGCAGTTCGAGGCTTTCAAGACCGCGCTGGCGCCGCAGTTTGCCGGCCTGCCGGAGGACACGACGGAAGAGAATCTGCAAGCGCGCATCCGCGGCATGCTGCTGATGGCGCTGTCGAACAAGTTCGGCAGCCTGGTGCTGACGACGGGCAACAAGAGCGAGCTGGCCACGGGCTACTGCACGCTTTACGGCGACATGGCCGGCGGCTTTGCCGTGATCAAGGACGTGGTCAAGACGCGCGTGTTCGCCCTGGCCCGTTGGCGCAACGCCAATGACCCGTATGGCACCGGCGCGAATCCCATTCCCGAGCGCATCATCACCCGTCCGCCCAGTGCCGAACTGCGTCCCGACCAGAAAGACCAGGACAGTCTGCCGCCCTACGAGATACTGGACGCCATCGTCGAGCGCTACATGGAAAATGACGAGCCTCTGGAAGACATCGTGCGCGCCGGCTTTGAACGTGCGGATGTCGAACGCGTGACCCGGCTCATCAAGCTCAACGAATACAAGCGCCGCCAGGCGCCTGTGGGCGTGCGTGTCACGCGCCGCAGCTTCGGCAAGGACTGGCGCTACCCGATCACCAACCGATTCAGGGCCTGAGCCCCCTGTGGCGGCCGCTGGGTCGCCGTGCCGTGCCCGCCGCTTTTTAGATATTTGAGGAGTTTCCCATGCAAATGATCACCGCCGTCATCAAGCCCTTCAAACTGGAGGAAGTCCGCGAGGCCTTGGCTGAATGTGGGGTGACGGGGCTGACGGTGACCGAGGTGAAGGGCTTCGGCCGGCAAAAGGGCCATACCGAGCTGTACCGTGGTGCTGAGTACGTGGTGGACTTCCTGCCCAAGGTCAAGATCGAGGTGGTGGTGCGCACCGAAGACGTGGACCGCTGCGTGGACGCGATCGTAGGCGCGGCGCGCACCGGCAAGATCGGTGACGGCAAGATTTTCGTCACCGCCGTGGAGCGCGTGGTGCGCATCCGCACCGGCGACCTGGACGACGCCGCGGTGTAACGAACGGCACGTCTGCCAATCCCGCGCACGCCAGCGCGGTGGGACAGCCGTCAGATCACGCTGCGCAGGGGGATGGCGCTGGCATTCGCGCCTGCGTCCTGCACCAGCGCGGTGAGCAGGGCATCGGGCTCCGTACCCACGCGGATCAGGCCCATCTGCCATTCTCCCATGAGCCCGCCATGTACCGCATGCTGCAGGAAGCCCAGCATGCCGCCGTAGTAGCCGTCGGTGTCCAACAGGCCGATGGGCTTGTCGTGGTAGCCCAGCTGGCGCCAGGTCCAGACTTCGAACAGCTCTTCCAGTGTGCCGATGCCGCCCGGCAGGGCGACGAAGGCATCGCTGCGCTCGGCCATCATGGCCTTGCGCTCGTGCATGGTCTGCACGATGTGCAGCTCATCGCAGAAGTGGTTCGCCAGTTCCTTGTCCACGAGAGCCTGCGGAATGATGCCCACGACCCGGCCGCCTGCCACGCGCGTGGCCTCCGCCACCGTGCCCATGAGGCCGCTGCGGCCGCCGCCGTAGACCAACTGGCCGCCGTGGCGGCCTATCCAGTGGCCCACGGCCGTGGCCGCTTCTGTGAACAAGGGGTTGTTGCCCGGGCGAGAGCCCAGGTACACGCAGATCGAAAAAGCGACATCAGCCATGTAGGAACCTTTGGTAGAGCGCGGCCGCCCACACGGCTGCGCACAGCAGCAGGCTGAGCAGCACCGCTGCGCTGCCCAAGTCCTTGGCGCGCTTGGACAGCGGATGCAGTTCATGCCCGATGCGATCGATGGCGGCCTCGATGCCGGAGTTGAGCAACTCGGTGATCAGCACCAACACCACCACCGCCGCCAGTACAGCAGTCTGCATCCAGTCCCGACCGATGTAAAAGGACGAAGGCAACAGCAGGGCTGCCAGGCACACCTCCTGGCGAAACGCCTTTTCTTCCCAGCCTGACCGCAGGCCCGTCAGGGAGTAGCCCGTGGCATGCCACAGCCGGCGCAAGCCGGTGCGTTGCTTGTGGGGGTGTGGTGCGGAGGAGGTGGGATCAGGCATTCGGACGGTGATTGTCGCGCTATGGGAAGGCGAACTGCAGGGGTTGTGCGCATAGCTTGCGCGTCAGATGCACACGTGCGTGGCCCAGTCCGCCCCTCAACCCTTGCGGCGGGGCGGCACTTCGTAATGCACCAGGCGGGTACCGGCGAGTGCGTCGTGCCAGAACTGGCGTTGCGGGTGAAATCGGCTGAGCAGGGCCCATACCGCGACCCAGCCCGCCACGATGACGGTGGCTTCGCCCGCGGACAGTTGAAAGGGTGCGATCACCGCCAATGGGGGCAGGAACCACAGCCAGCACAACAAGTAGCGCAGCAGCGCCCGTGGTTGCGAGAGGGAGCGCCCCTGCCGGTCTTCCACCCGGATGTGCCAGGTCTTCATGGCAAGCGTGTGTCCCTGGGACCAGAACCAGACGAAGTAGATGCCGAACACCACGAACAGAAAGGCCTGCAGCGCGTGGCGGTTGTCCAGCCCATGCCGCGTCTGTGTCAGGGTGCCGAACAGGTAGCCCGCGATGAACACCACCCCGAACATCAACATGCCCTCATACAACCAGCAGGCCATGCGGCGCCGCAGCGGAGGGGCGATCGCGCGGGATGCCGCCGGGGCGGCAGCGTCGGATGGATGGGGATTCTGCGGATTGGCGCGCGAGGCAGTCATGCGGGACGGCGAACGGAGGTCATGCACCGATCATTGCGGCGGATGCAGGGGGGTCAGGTCCACTGGCGGTTCCGGAGCGGGTTCGGGGACCGAGGCGGGCGCAAGGGGGGGGAGCGGCGCAGGCAGTGCGGACGGGATCGTGACCGGCGATGTTTCCACGACCACGGGGGGCGGCACCGGCAGGGCCTGGGGCGAATGGAATTCCGCTGGCGGCTGGATTTTCGGAGGGTTGGGGACGGCCGGCGGCGCATTGGTGGCTGCAGGGACGCGGGCCAGCTTCTTGGGGGAAACCGGGCGTACCGTGGTGGCGGCGCCGGTTGGCCGCGGCGCGGCCTTGGCCGCCAGGCGCTTCTTCTCTTCCGCACTCAGCGCCTGGTATGCCTCCCATCGGGCACGCCGGCTGTCGGCCGGGAGCCTGCTGGCGGCGGCATAGTTCAGTCGCGCCTGGCTGCGCTGCTGGGTGCTGAGGCTGGCCCAATCGGTAATGCGTGCGAGCATCTTCGCCTGCTCGTCCTCAGAGAGTGCGTGAAAGCCCGCCGCCAGGTTGAGCCAGTTGCGCTTTTGCCCTTCGCTGAGCACGCTCCAGCGGTCTGCAAGGGGGTAGAGCGCTTCTTTCTGAGGAGTGCTCAATTCTGTCCAGCGGGGGCCAGCCTCGGCTTGCGGAGCCTGCCGGGGCTCGCTGTAGATTTTGTGCCTGCCATCTCCCAGCGCCTCGGCCGGGACAGGGGTACTGGGCGCCACCCGCACATAGGCAGCCATCCACCACCCCGTCGTCGCCAGCGCACCCAGCAAGACAAAAGCCAGCAAGAATGCTGGCAGGTGGGGGCGTGGGGCGTGCGGGGACGGCTCGTGCATGCAGGCAGTGATCTTATTGCGTCGTATTGGCTGTCTTGAGGTATTGCAGGAAGCCGGGGTCAGCATAGGCCGACGGGGGAAGATCGTCGGTCAGAAGCGCAGCGTCGACTTCGGCGATTTCGGTGGCCACCGTCTCATCCTGCGCCATATTGATGAAGACCAGCCCCACCACCAGCGCCGTCAGCGGCACGGCGGATACCAGGGCGCGCCACCAGTTGCCACCTTCGCTGCCCCAGCCGCTGAGCGTGGCGGTGGAGCCTTGCGAAGACACGTGCGTTGCCGCGGCTGTCTGACGGGCAGACTGTACGGCGGGGCGCTTGCGCTGCGCCAACGCCTGCATGCGGGCGGCGCGCAGGCGCTCGGTGATGTCGTAGGGAAGGCTGGCATTGCCTTCGCTCAGGCGCGCCGTAAGGCGGCGGGCGAACGCATCCGCGGCCCGGTTGATTTCCGGCGGGTATTCTGGAGGGCGGTTCATAGCACGATTCCTTTGGCCTTCAGTGCCTTGCTGAGGGTTTGGATGGCCCGAAAGCAGTGTGTCTTGACGCTGCCTTCGGAGCAACCCATGGCGGCTGCGGTTTCTGCGACATCCATTTCTTCCCAGTAACGCATCAAAAATGCCTCCCGTTGACGCGGGGGCAGTTCTTGGATCTCGGCATCGATATCGCGCAGTACCTGGGCGCGACGCACAGAATCCTCTGCACTCTGTGCCATTTCGCCATTGGCAGCGGCGTGTACCTCGAGAAAATCAAAATCTGAACCATCGTCCGACGGGCCCTCGAAGTCGCTCAGGCTGGAAAAAAGCGCATTGCGCGTCTTCTGTCGCCGGAACCAATCCAGCATGCAGTTGGTGAGGATGCGCTGGAAGAGCATGGGTAGCTCGGCCGGCGGTTTGTCGCCATAGTGCTCGGCCAGCTTGAGCATGCTGTCCTGAACGATGTCCAACGCGGCCTCCTCATTGCGCACATGGTAAAGCGTGCGCTTGAAAGCACGCTTGTCCACGCTTTTGAGGAAGTCGGAGAGCTCTTGTTCAGTAGCCAAAGGCAAAAACCCAAGGAGGGCGAAAGCGGAGTGCGCGCGCAGGTGCGTGCAGCAAGCTGCGAAAGGCGGATTATCGCATTGCCGCGTATTTTTTATGCCGTGCCGCGCCAACTGCATGTGTGCAGTGCAATAATGTGTACTGCAATTCAAAAAGGCAAACGGGTCCCGATCCGGCGCAACACTCATGGCGCCCATGGCCGAGGCCTCAAGTCCCAAGTCGGCTTCACAAGAGTTCGTGCAAGGGGCACCCAAGGTTTTTCGTTAGAGAAATTCGCAAAGGTTGATCATGGAAATCTCCAAGGCCGAACTCACGTCGGCGGCTGCGGCCTCTCGCGGCGGCAACTCCTCATCTTCTCCCGGCGCCCAGGACCTCATGGGGTCCGAGATTCTCGTCAAGGCTCTGCAGGCCGAGAATGTTCAGTACATCTGGGGCTACCCCGGCGGCGCCGTGCTGTACATCTACGACGCGCTGTACAAGCAGGACACCATTCAGCACGTGCTGGTGCGCCACGAACAGGCGGCGGTGCACGCGGCCGACGGTTATGCCCGCGCGACGGGCGAGGTCGGGGTGGCGCTGGTGACTTCCGGCCCCGGATTGACGAATGCCGTGACGGGCATCGCCACGGCGTATATGGATTCGATCCCCATGGTGATCATCTCCGGCCAGGTGCCTACGCCCGCGATCGGGCTGGATGCCTTCCAGGAGTGCGACACCGTGGGCATCACGCGTCCCATCGTCAAGCACAACTTCCTGGTCAAAGATGTGCGCGACCTGGCGGTGACGCTCAAAAAAGCCTTCCATATTGCGCGCACCGGCCGCCCCGGCCCCGTGGTGGTGGATATCCCGAAGGATGTGTCGTTCAAGAAGACGGCTTTCCATGGTTATCCGCAGAGCGTGGAAATGCGCTCTTACAACCCCGTCAAGAAGGGGCATGGCGGCCAGATCCGCAAGGCGCTGCAACTGCTGCTGGCCGCGAAACGACCTTATATCTATACCGGCGGCGGCGTGCTGCTGGGCAATGCGGTGCCCGAGCTGCGCACGCTCGTCGACATGCTGGGCTATCCGGTCACCCATACGCTGATGGGTCTGGGTGCCTACCCGGCCACCGACCGCAAATTCCTGGGCATGCTGGGCATGCACGGCACGATCGAGGCCAACAATGCCATGCAGAACTGCGACGTGCTGCTGGCCGTGGGCGCGCGCTTTGATGACCGCGTGATCGGCAATCCCAAGCATTTCGCGCAGAACGAGCGCAAGATCATCCATATCGATATCGACCCGTCGAGCATTTCCAAGCGCGTGAAGGTGGACATTCCGATCGTGGGCGATGTCAAGGACGTGTTGACTGAGCTGATCTCTATGATCCGCGAGACCACGACACGCCCCGACGCTGGCGCGCTGTCGGCGTGGTGGGATCAGATCGAGGCTTGGCGCGGCCGCGACTGCCTGAAGTACGACCGCGGGAACACCGAGGTGATCAAGCCGCAGTACGTGATCGAGACGCTGTGGAATATGACCCGCGATGCGGACGCATACGTCACCTCCGATGTGGGCCAGCATCAGATGTGGGCCGCCCAGTTTTACAAATTCGACGAGCCGCGCCGCTGGATCAACTCCGGCGGCCTGGGCACCATGGGCGTGGGCATTCCCTATGCCATGGGCATCAAGCTGGCCAAGCCCGAGTCTGAGGTGTTCTGCGTGACGGGCGAAGGCTCGGTGCAGATGAACATCCAGGAGCTCTCCACCTGCCTGCAGTACAACACCCCTATCAAGGTGCTGTCGCTCAACAACCGCTACTTGGGCATGGTGCGCCAGTGGCAAGAAATTGAATACTCGGGCCGCTACAGCCACAGCTACATGGACGCGCTGCCCAACTTCGTGAAGCTGGCCGAGGCCTATGGCCACGTGGGCATGCTCATCGAGCGCCCGCAGGACGTGGAGCCGGCGCTGCGCGAAGCGCGCAAGCTCAAGGACCGCACGGTGTTCCTGGACTTCCGGACCGACCCCACCGAGAACGTGTTCCCGATGGTGCAGGCTGGCAAGGGCATCACCGAGATGCTGCTGGGGTCGGAAGACCTTTAAGCATCAAAAAGGCCTGTAACGCTTGAATGACAAGCGCTAGTAGCTATTTATTTGATAGCGTTTTCTGACGAATCTATTGTCTGCCAAGCCTGGCGCTTACCGGCGCCAGGGGAGGGCAGCGAGAAGAGGAAGCTCATCCCATGAAACACATCATCGCCGTCCTGCTGGAGAACGAACCGGGTGCGCTGTCGCGCGTCGTTGGCCTGTTTTCCGCGCGGGGCTACAACATCGAATCGCTGACCGTGGCGCCCACCGAGGACGCGTCCCTGTCGCGCATGACCATCCAGACCCATGGATCGGAAGACGTGATCGAGCAGATCACCAAGCACCTGAACCGCCTCATCGAGGTGGTCAAGGTGGTTGACCTGACCGAAGGCGCCTACACCGAGCGCGAACTCATGATGGTGAAGGTGCGCGCCGTGGGCAAGGAGCGCGAAGAGATGAAGCGCATGGCCGACATCTTTCGCGGACGCATCATCGACGTGACCGAAAAGAGCTACACGATCGAGCTGACCGGCGACCAGTCCAAGAACGACGCTTTCCTGCAGGCCATCGACCGTACCGCCATTTTGGAGACGGTGCGCACGGGCGCCAGCGGCATCGGCCGTGGCGAACGCATCCTGCGTGTGTAAGTACGACAATCCCCCCGTTTTCCTTTCCCCCTGAACAGAATCCCAACCGGAGCGACCATGAAAGTTTTCTACGACAAAGACTGTGATCTGAGCCTCATCAAGGGCAAGACCGTGGCCATCATCGGCTATGGCAGCCAAGGCCACGCCCATGCTCAAAACCTCAACGACAGCGGCGTGAAGGTCGTGGTCGGCCTGCGCAAGGGCGGCGCTTCGTGGGACAAGGTCGGCAAGGCCGGCCTGACGGTCAAGGAAGTGAACGACGCCGTGAAGGAAGCCGACGTCGTCATGATCCTGCTGCCCGACGAGCAAATCGCCGAGGTCTACAAGAACAACGTCGAGCCCCACATCAAGCAGGGCGCCTCGCTGGCCTTTGCCCACGGCTTCAACGTGCACTACAACCAGGTCGTGCCCCGCGCCGATCTGGATGTGTGGATGGTGGCGCCCAAGGCTCCCGGCCACACCGTGCGCAACACCTACACCCAGGGCGGCGGCGTGCCCCACCTGGTGGCCGTGCACCAGGACAAGTCCGGCAAGGCGCGTGACCTGGCGCTGTCCTACGCCATGGCCAATGGCGGCGGCAAGGCCGGCATCATCGAGACCAACTTCAAGGAAGAGACCGAGACCGACCTGTTCGGCGAGCAGGCCGTGCTGTGCGGTGGCGCTGTCGAGCTGATCAAGATGGGCTACGAGACGCTGGTGGAAGCCGGCTACGCCCCCGAGATGGCCTACTTCGAGTGCCTGCACGAGCTCAAGCTCATCGTGGACCTGATCTACGAAGGCGGCATCGCCAACATGAACTACTCGATCTCGAACAACGCCGAGTTCGGCGAGTACGTGACCGGCCCTGAAGTGATCAACGAGCAGTCGCGCGCCGCCATGCGCAATGCCCTGAAGCGCATCCAGAACGGCGACTACGCCAAGATGTTCATCCAGGAAGGCCGCCTGAACTACCCGAGCATGACGGCCCGCCGCCGCAACACCGCCGACCACAGCATCGAAGTGGTGGGTGCCCAGCTGCGTGCGATGATGCCCTGGATCGCCAAGAACAAGCTGGTGGACCAGACGCGCAACTGATGCGTGAGCGCGGCCGGGCCGCGCTGGCGTCTTTCCCCAAGGCCACCCCGGTGGCCTTTTTTGCGTGCGGGGCAGCGGCTACACTGCGTCCTTTTCCGCACGCGTGTGCGGAACAAAAATACTATTGATTTAATAGCTGTTGGCGCTTGCTGGATGGGCGCTGGAGGTCGATTGAATGCATGATGGCAACGACGCCGCCGAAAACACGGGCGTGATGGTGCGCAAGCGCCGCAAGGGCATCTACATCCTGCCCAACCTGTTCACGCTGGCAGCGTTGTTTGGCGGGTTCTATGCCATTGTCATGGCCATGAATGGCCGCTTCGACTATGCGGCGGTGGGAGTGTTCTGCGCCATGGTGCTGGACAGCCTGGATGGCCGCGTGGCGCGCATGACCAACACGCAAAGCGCGTTCGGCGAGCAGATGGACTCGCTGTCGGACATGGTGTCCTTCGGCGTGGCGCCTGCACTGATCGCCTACGAGTGGGCTCTCAGCGGCCTGGGGCGCTGGGGCTGGATCGCGGCCTTCGTCTACTGTTCGTGCGCTGCCTTGCGGCTGGCGCGCTTCAACGTCAACACCGGCACCGTGGACAAGCGCTGGTTCCAGGGGCTTCCATCTCCGGCCGCGGCGGCGCTGGTGACGGGCTTTATCTGGCTGCTGTCCGACGCGGGTGTGCAGCGTGGGCAGGACGGCCTGCTGACCTGGAGCCAGCTCACCTGGGTGATGTTCGGGCTGACGCTGTACGCCGGGCTCACCATGGTGACCAACGCGCCGTTCTACAGCTTCAAGGACCTGCACCTCAAGCGCAGCGTCCCCTTCACGGCCATCGTGCTCATCGTGCTGGGGATCGCCATCATCAACATCCATGCGCCCACGGTGCTGTTCAGCATTTTCGTGGCTTATGGATTGAGCGGCTACGGCGTGTATGCATGGCGGCGTGCCAAGGGGTATCGGGCCAGCGTGATCAGCACCTCTAAGGACGAGCCCGAGGAGCGCGGGTTGCACGAGTAGCCCTGCGTGTCGCCGTGTGTTTTTTGTGCTAGAGTCGTTCGCATGCATTTCCTGTCGCTAGCACTACTACTGAACTTGTCCCTCGGGCAGGCATAGTAGCGCGCGCGTACACACCTACTTCCCACGGCCCGTGAGCACCAGCGACGGGCCGTTTTTGTTTTTCCGGGGTCGCTGGAGCACAGGTCAGACACCTACCTTGTTCCACGAAAGAGAGAATTCCGATGCTGCAGAACCCCGCCGCCAAATACCGTCCCTTTGCCCCCGTGCGCCTGACGGACCGCACCTGGCCCGACGCGGTGATCGACCGCGCGCCCATCTGGTGCAGTGTGGACCTGCGCGACGGCAACCAGGCGTTGATCGAGCCCATGGATATCGCGCGCAAGACGCGCATGTTCGAGCAACTGGTGAAGATCGGATTCAAGGAGATCGAGGTGGGCTTCCCGTCGGCCTCCCAGGTCGAGTTCGACTTCGTGCGCAAGCTCATCGAGGAAGACCGCATTCCTGACGACGTGACCATTCAGGTGCTGACCCAGGCGCGTGATCATCTGATCCGTCGCACGTTTGAGGCACTGGAAGGCGCGCCCCGCGCCATCGTCCACCTCTACAACGCGACCGCGCCTGTGATGCGCCGCGTGGTGCTGGACATGAGCGAGGACGAAATCGTGGAACTGGCGCGTGGCAACGCGCAGATGTTCAAGGACATTGCTGCCCAGTACCCCCTTACCGACTGGACGTTCCAGTATTCGCCTGAGATGTACTCGGACACCGAACTGGAGTTTTCCAAGCGTGTGATCGATGCGGTGACCGATGTGTGGCAGCCGACACCCCAGAAGAAGTGCATCATCAATCTGCCGACCACGGTGGAACACTCCACGCCGAACATCTTCGCGGACATGGTCGAGTGGACGCACCGCCACATCCAGCGCCGCGACAGCGTGGTGCTGTCGGTGCACCCGCACAACGACCGCGGCACCGCCACGGCAACGGCGGAGCTGGCCTTGATGGCGGGCGCCGACCGTCTGGAGGGCTGCCTCTTCGGCAACGGCGAACGTACGGGTAACCTGGACGTGGTGAACGTGGCTCTCAACATGTACACGCAAGGCGTGCATCCGGGGCTGGACTTTTCGGACATCGACGGCATCCGCAGCACCGTGGAGTATTGCAACCAGTTACCCGTGCACCCGCGCCATCCGTACGTGGGCGATCTGGTCTATACCTCTTTCTCCGGTTCGCATCAGGACGCTATCAAGAAAGCATTTGCCGCCCGGCGCGAGGGCGACATCTGGGAGATGCCCTACCTGCCGATCGATCCCAAGGATCTGGGGCGCAGTTATGAAGCCATCATTCGCGTCAACAGCCAGTCCGGCAAGGGCGGCATCGCGTATCTGTTGGAGAGTGAATACGGCGTGCAACTGCCGCGGCGCTTGCAGATCGAGTTCAGCCAGGCAGTGCAGCGCGAAATGGACGCCAGCGGCAAGGAGCTCACGGCCGCCGATCTGTGGAGTTTGTTCGAGCGCGAATACCGTCTGGACGAGGCAGCAACGCCGGTATACCGTATGGAAGGCGAAAACGGCACGGTTGCATTGCGCGGACAACTGCCCTGGCAAGGCCAGACGCTGCAGATTGAAGGCGAAGGCACAGGCCCGATCGACGCATTCGTGCAGGCCGTGGCCGCTGCGCTGGACTGCGATGTGCGCGTGCTGGACTACAACGAACATGCCATCAGCGAGGGCGCCCACGCCAAGGCCGTGGCCTATGTCGAGATGCGCATCGATGATCGCCACACCGTATATGGGGTGGGCATGGATGCCAATATCGTGTCAGCCTCGATCCGTGCCATTCTTTCGGGGCTGCAGCGTGCTCCGCAAATACAAGCCCAGGTGATGGTTGCCTGATTCCCTATCCCCACAACGACCTCAAGAGACGATCCATGACCGACAAGCTCATCATTTTCGACACCACCTTGCGCGACGGCGAACAGTCGCCGGGAGCTTCCATGACGCGCGATGAAAAGCTGCGCATTGCCCGTCAACTGGAGCGGCTGCGTGTGGATGTGATCGAGGCGGGTTTTGCCGCCAGTTCCAACGGCGACTTCGAATCGGTGCAGGCCATTGCGCGCGCAGTGAAGGATTCCACGGTCTGCTCGCTGGCACGTGCCAACGACCGGGACATCGCACGTGCTGCCGAGGCGCTCAAAGAGGCAAACCGCGCGCGCATCCATACGTTCATCGCCACCAGCGCGCTGCACATGGAAAAGAAGCTGCGCATGACGCCCGAGCAGGTGCTGGAGCAAGCCAGGCAGGCGGTGCGTTTTGCACGCAACCTGGTGGAGGACATCGAATTCAGCCCCGAGGATGGCTACCGCAGCGATCCGGACTTCCTGTGCCGCGTGATCGAGACGGTGATCGCGGAGGGCGCCACCACCATCAACGTGCCCGACACCGTGGGTTACGCCATTCCCGAGCTGTACGGCAACTTCATCAAGAACCTTCGCGAGCGCATTCCCAATAGTGACAAGGCCATCTGGTCCGTGCACTGCCACAACGATCTGGGCATGGCGGTCGCCAACTCGCTGGCGGGTGTGAAGATCGGCGGGGCACGCCAGGTGGAGTGCACCATCAACGGCCTGGGCGAGCGTGCGGGCAATTGTTCGCTGGAGGAGGTGGTGATGGCCGTGAAGACGCGGCGCGACTACTTCGGCCTGGACGTCGGCATCGATACCCAGCACATCGTGGCCGCCAGCCGCATGGTCAGCCAGACCACCGGCTTTGTGGTGCAGCCCAACAAGGCCGTGGTGGGCGCCAATGCGTTCGCCCACGCCTCGGGCATCCACCAGGACGGCGTGCTCAAGGCGCGCGACACGTACGAGATCATGCGCGCCGAGGACGTGGGCTGGAGCGCCAACAAGATCGTGCTGGGCAAACTCAGCGGCCGCAATGCGTTCAAGCAACGTCTGCAGGAACTGGGCGTCCAGTTGGAGAGCGAAGGCGAAATCAACGTGGCGTTTGCCAAATTCAAGGAACTCGCCGACCGCAAGAGCGAGATCTTTGACGAGGACATCCTGGCACTCGTGAGCGACGAAAGCGTGACCAGCGAGAAGGAGCAGTTCGGCTTCGTGTCCCTGGCGCAGCACAGCGAAACGGGCGAACGGCCCGAGGCGACCATCGTGTTCACCGTGGACGGCAAGGAAGTCCGCAGCTCCTCGGAGGGCAACGGCCCGGTCGATGCCTCGATGAAGGCCATCGAGGCGCATGTGCGCAGCGGTGCCGAGATGGTGCTGTACTCGGTGAATGCCATCAGTGGCTCCACCGAAAGCCAGGGCGAAGTCACCGTGCGGTTGCAGAGCGCCGGCCGCGTGGTGAATGGCGTAGGGGCCGACCCCGACATCGTGGTGGCATCGGCCAAGGCCTACCTCAGTGCCCTGAATAAATTACAAAGTAAAGCTGAGCGCGTGGCAGCGCAGGGCTGATACCGCATCCTATAATTCAGGCACTTTCTAAAAGAGTCGCGCAAGGCATTGATCTTGCGCGACTTTTTTTGATTTTGTACACTGCCACACAGTTTTTGCTGCTTGGAGCATTTGATGCATATGCGCGCTCGCATCGTCTCCCGTATCTCTCAGGGATTGGCCCTTCTGGTGATGGGCATCGCACTGGCCTCGCCGGGCGTGCATGCGGCCGAACGCAAGAAGGCGGTGGCAAAAAAAGCCGCGTCCACCACGGTTGCCAAACGCACCCCCGCTAAATCGTCGGCCAAGGCGCCCCGCCGGACCGTGGCCGTGAAGGCGGCGCGCGCGTCTGCAGTGAGTGCCCGGGCGCCCGTGCGCGTAGCGGCGGAGCCCGCGCGCCTCTCATTCGGGCAGTTGGCAGGGCTGCACGATGTGAGCGATCCGCTGGACCTGAAGTCGAGCGTGGCCCTGGTGATCGATCAGGACACGAAGGAAGTTCTCCTCAGCAAGAATGACCATGCCGTGCTGCCCATCGCTTCGTTGACCAAGCTGATGACCGGCTTGCTGGTTTCCGAGGCGAACTTGCCCATGGACGAGCTCATCACGATCACGCAGGACGACGTGGATACGGAAAAGGGCAGCGGCTCGCGGCTTGCGGTGGGAACGACACTCTCGCGCGGTGAACTGCTGCACCTGGCACTCATGTCCAGTGAGAACCGCGCCGCCCATGCGCTGGGACGCACCTTCCCGGGCGGGCTGGATACGTTCGTGGCGCGCATGAATGCCAAGGCCAAGCTGCTGGGCATGGCAGATACGCGCTTTGTCGAGCCCACCGGCCTGTCCAGCCGCAACCAGTCCAGCGCGCACGACCTGGCGACGCTCGTGAATGTGGCGCATGGAGACGCATTGCTGCGTGAACTCTCCACGTCTCCAAGCCACGAGGTCGCCGTTGGCCGGCGCACCCTGCAATACAACAACACCAACCGGCTGGTGAAGAGCCCTTCGTGGGATATCGGCCTGCAGAAGACCGGCTACATCTCGGAAGCGGGGCGCTGCCTGGTGATGCAGGCGGAGGTGGCGGGCCGCAAGTTGATCATGGTGTTCCTCGATTCGGCAGGAAAGTTCAGCCGTCTGGGCGACGCAGAGCGCGTGCGCTCCTGGGTCGAGAAGACCCACCCCAGCGCCGGCGCCATCCTGCACGCAGGAACCAACGGTTAGCCGCGGTTGTGGCCACGGGCCGCATGCGTCTTGCGACCCGCCCGCCGGACGGCTGGCGTCAGGCCATTCAGGTCTTGAGCGGGCCGTCCAGCGCCGTGCGCTGCCCCGCCGTATAACCCAGCGCTTGGGAGATTTCATCGGCGGTGGACTGGAGCTTGGGCAGCCATCCGTCATCCAGTCGATCGGCGGGCGCTGAAATTGACAGGCCTGCCACGAGCTGGCCCTGGTCGTCAAAGACCCCCGCCGCGATGCAGCGCACCCCGAGTTCCAACTCCTCGTTGTCCCGCGCAATGCCGTATTGGCGCGCCTTGCCCAGTTCACGTTCCAGGATGGGCAACTGGGTGATGCTGTTGCGCGTGTGGCCTGGCAGGCCGGTACGCGTGGCGTACGCGCGCACGCGCTGCGGATCGTCGGCCGCAAGGAAGAGCTTGCCCGTAGAGGTGAGGTGCAGCGGGGCGTGGCCGCCAATGGCGCGCACCACCTGCATGCCCGAACGCTCGCTGTAGGCGCGTTCCACGTACACGATCTCGTCCCCCTGGCGCACGCTGAGGTTCACCGGCTGCTGGATCTGCTTGTGCAATTGCCGCATGGGTGCCATCGCGGCGTCGCGCACGCTCAGGCGCCCCTTCACCAGATTGCCCAGTTCCAACAGGCGCATGCCCAGGCGGTAGCTGCCCGACTCAGGACGGTCCACGAAACGGCCGATGGTCAGGTCATTGAGGATGCGGTGGGTGGTGGACGGATGCAGGCCCGTCTTCTCGCTGATCTCCTTCAGCGAGATGGCTTCCTCGCGCGAAGCGAGTACGTCAATCAACTGGAACATGCGCTCCAGCACCTGGACACTGGGTTTGGCGGGCGCGTCCGGCGAGTGTTTCTTCATGAGGCAGGGCAGAACCAAGGAACCGGTGATTTTATCTTGTGAAATGCCGCGCTGCTTTTACTCACTGGCTGTCTGGCCGGTCCGTGCCTTTCTCCGTGCGGCGCCAGGCCTCGTTCAGGGAACCGCCGCCGCGAAGACCGGAACAGGCTGATCAAGACATCGCGGCCTAGCCACCCCAATGGGGATGGGCCAGGCCGGGACCGGATCTTCAACTGCGGAGCAAGGTCCCGCTGCGTTCAAGCGCCGCGGGTGACCGGTTGGGCCGCACCACGACCGTAGGTGCCGTACTTGCCCAGTTCCCATTTGGCAATGGCGTTGCGGTGCACCTCATCCGGGCCGTCGGCGAAGCGCAGGGTGCGCGCGTTGGCATAGGCGTAGGCCAGCGGGAAATCGTCGCTCACGCCGCCGCCACCATGCACCTGCATGGCCCAGTCGATCACCTGGCACGCCATGCTGGGGGCGACGACCTTGATCATGGCGATCTCGGTTTTGGCCACCTTATTGCCCACGGTGTCCATCATCCAGGCGGCCTTGAGCGTGAGCAGGCGCGCCATGTCGATCTTGCAACGGGCTTCGGCAATGCGTTCCTGGGTCACGCTCTGTTGTGCCAGCGTCTTGCCGAAG
Source organism: Diaphorobacter nitroreducens (assembly GCA_003755025.1). Taxonomy (GTDB): domain Bacteria; phylum Pseudomonadota; class Gammaproteobacteria; order Burkholderiales; family Burkholderiaceae_C; genus Diaphorobacter; species Diaphorobacter nitroreducens. The sequence goes on from RJVL01000003.1 coordinate 288,475, forward strand.
GCCACCCGGCTGCTGGCGCGGCGGCACATCAGTTCCAGCGCGCGCTCGGCCTGGCCGATCAGGCGCATGCAGTGGTGGATGCGCCCGGGCCCCAGGCGTCCCTGAGCGATCTCGAACCCACGGCCTTCGCCCAGCAGGATGTTGTCCACCGGTACGCGCACGTTCTCGAAGAGGACTTCGGCGTGGCCGTGCGGCGCATCGTCATAACCGAACACGTTGAGTGCACGCACCACCGTGATGCCTGGCGTATCGGCTGGCACCACGATCATGCTTTGTTGCGAGTGCTTGGGCGCCTCGGGGTCGGTCTTGCCCATGGTGATGAACACCTTGCAGCGCGGGTCGTTGGCGCCGCTGGTCCACCACTTGCGCCCATTAATCACGTAATGGTCGCCCTGGCGCTCGATGCGCGTTTCGATGTTGGTGGCGTCGCTGGAGGCGACATCGGGCTCGGTCATGGCAAAGGCCGAGCGCATGCGCCCTTCCAGCAGCGGCTTGAGCCACTGAGCCTTGATGGCCTCGGACCCATAACGCGCGATGGTCTCCATGTTGCCCGTGTCGGGGGCCGAGCAGTTGAACACCTCGCTGGACCACAGCACGCGGCCCATGATCTCCGCCAGCGGCGCGTACTCGGCGTTGGTCAACCCGGCGCCTTCGTAGCCCGATGCTTGGGCGGTGTCCACCGGCAGGAACAGGTTCCACAGCCCCGCGGCCTGCGCCTTGGGTTTCAGGTTTTCGATGGTTTGCAGTGGTGTCCAGCGCCTGCCCGCGGCGGTGTTGGCCGCCATCTCCTCGGCATAGGCCTTCTCGGCGGGGTAGATGTGGTCGTCCATGAACTGGATCAGGCGCGCCTGCAGTTCCTTGGTCTTGGGCGAGTAATCGAAGTCCATGGGGTGCTTTCTCGTCAGTGGGGAAGGGGGATCAACTCTTTTGCGCGAAGGACCAGGCCAGCTGCGCCATGGGCCGTGCGGTGGCGCCAGCGGCCTTGGCCTGTGCGCTGGCGGCCGTGCCGGCCTCCACGCGCTTGGCAATGCCTTGCAGGATGGCGGCGATGCGGAACATGTTGTAGGCCAGGTAGAAGTTCCAGTCCCGGTGCAGCGCATCCACGTCGGTGATGCCGGTGCGTTCGCAGTAGCGCTGGATGTAGTCGCGCTCGCACGGGATGCCCAGCGCCGCCAAGTCCAGCCCGCCGATGCCCCGGCTCAGCGATGCGGGGATGTGCCAGCTCATGCAGTGGTAGGCAAAGTCCGCGAGCGGATGGCCCAGGGTGGACAGCTCCCAGTCCAGCACCGCGATCACACGTGGCTCGGTGGGGTGAAACACGAGGTTGTCCAGCCGATAGTCGCCATGCACGATGGACACGCGGGTTGCGTCGCGCGCGCTGTCGGGCATGTGCGCGGGCAGCCATTGCATCAGCGCGTCCATCTCGGCGATGGGCTGGGTGACCGAGGCGGTGTACTGCTTGCTCCAGCGCGAGATCTGGCGTTCGAAGTAATTGCCCGGCTTGCCGTAGTCCGCCAGGCCACGCGCCGTGAAGTCCACCCGGTGCAGGGCAGCGATCACGCGGTTCATCTCGTCGTAGATCGCCGCGCGTTCGGCCGGCTGCATGCCGGGCAGCGACTGGTCCCACAGCACGCGGCCTTGCATGAACTCCATCAGATAAAACGCGCGCCCGATGACGGACTCGTCCTCGCACAGCGCAATCATGCGCGGCACGGGCACGTCGGTGCCGGCGAGCCCGCGCATGACCGCGTATTCGCGCTCGATGGCGTGTGCCGACGGCAGCAGCTTGGCCACAGGGCCGGGCTTGGCGCGCATCACATAGCTGCGCGTGGGAGTCACGAGCTTGTAGGTGGGGTTAGACTGGCCGCCTTTGAACATCTCCACCGTCAGCGGTCCGGCAAACCCTTCCACATGCTGCGACAGCCAGGCAGTGAGCGCGTCGGTGTCGAAGGCATGCTGCTCGGAGACGGGGCGTGTGCCGATGAAGTGCTCGAAGTTGCTCATGGGGATGGAGGGTTCTTTCAAAAAAGTGAGCTGCTTGCGCTTGTCAGCTATGGAATTCAAAGGCTTTTCACATGGAAACCGTTGCGGGACAAGCGCTGGAAGCTATGGTTTTTGTAAACCTGGCTCATTGGTTGGCTTCGGAGATGCGCATCAGCGCATCCCGGTCGCGTATCACGAGGCCGCCGGGCTCGATGCGGATGGCGTCCTCGCGCTCCATGGCCTTCAGCTCCTGGTTCACGCGCTGGCGTGACGCGCCCAGCAACTGCGCCAGTTCTTCCTGGGCCAGTTGCAGGCTGATGCGCACTTCGTTGCCGTCGGACAGGCTGGGCACGCCATAGCTGCGCACCAGGTGCAGCAACTGCTTGGCCAGCCGCGAGCGCAGGGGCAGGGTGTTGAGGTCTTCCACCAGCCCGAACAGCTGCCGGATGCGCCGCGCATGCAGCCGCAGCATGGCCTCGTACAGTTCCGAGTGCTGTGCAAGGATCTTCTTGAAGTCGGCCCGCGCCACGCACAGGATGGTGGTGTCGCCATGGGCGTAGGCATCGTGCGTGCGCCGGTCCCCGTCGAAGATCGCCACGTCGCCGAACCAGATGCCCGGCTCCACATAGGTCAGCGTGATCTGCTTGCCGGAGATCGAGGTGGAGCTCACGCGCACGGCGCCGCGCGCGCAGGCAATCCATTCCTCGGGCGGGTCGCCGCGTGCTGCGATGAGTGCGCCATCCTTGAAGCGTTTGACGTAGGAACATCGCAGTATGTCGTGGCGCAAAGAAGGGGAGAGGGAAGAAAACCAGCGACCTGAGTTGATCGCCTCGCGTTCATCGATGGTAAGAATCGGATCGTCCATGGTCTGTCGTTTGCGTGACTGGGTTGCAGTCCATTGTCGCGTGAGGGACCGGGGCGCGGGGAGCGGGCTGTCACATGGGCGTCCGCGGGCGCGCGCGTGCTGGCGCCGCTGCCGCGGAGCCAGCAATGCCATGGATGGGTTTGAATGAGACAAGCCGCCGGCGCTTGACCGTCAAGCGCTAGCAGCTATAAAAATAGTAGCTTTAAGCGCGTGGGTCGGCAGAAGCCGCCCGGGTTTCGCCCGCCGGGGCATGCTGGAGGTTGCGCACGAAGTGGCTGCGTTCCAGCGCGAGCTGTTCGGTGAAGCTGTGGTGTCGCGCCTCGCTCACCAGTTCCTTGATGCTCGCCAGCGCATGGGGCGGGCCATCGTTCAGGCGCTGGGCCAGCGCCAGCGCCTCATGCAGGGCGCGCCCGGGATCGGCCAGCCGGTTGACCATGCCCAGGGACTGCAGTCGTGCGGCGTCGATGCGGTCGCCGCACATCAGGATCTCATGCGCCAGCGCGCGGGGCAGCATTTGCGCCAGGCTCCAGCTGGCGCCGCCATCGGGCGACAGGCCCGCGTGGACATGGTTCATGGCAAACACCGCGTTGCGCGCGGCCACCATCAGGTCGCATGCCAGCGCGAGTGAAAACCCCGCGCCCTTGGCTTCACCCTCCACGGCGGCGATCACGGGCTTGGGATGGGTGCGTATCGCCTCGATCCAGTGGTGCAGCAGATCCAGGCCATGCACCTGCGCTGGCGCGCTCTGATGCCGCAACGCCTGCAGCCGCTGGGGGCTGCTGCCGGCGCTGAACAGGCCGTCCGCGCCCGTGATGACCACGCAGCGCACATCGGGATTGCGCTCCGCCACGTTCAGGGCTTCGATGCCCGCCGCGCAGATGGCCGGCTCCAGGGCATTGCGCAGTTCGGGGTGGCGAAGGGTCAGGACCAGGGTCTGGCCCTGGCTGGTGCTTTGCAGTTCGGCGGGCATGGCGGCGCGGGTGGTTGCAGGGTCAGGGTTCTTCGTGCGTCAGGCTCAGGCCGATGGCGCCGCGCCGGCGCAGCCAAGGGCTGGGGCGGTAGCGCGGGTCGCCGTACACGGTCTGCATGTTGAAGAGCACTTCCAGGATGTTGGTGGGGCCCCAGCGGTCGCCCATGGCCAGCGGGCCCAGCGGGTAGCCCAGGCCCAGGGTCACGGCGGTCTCCAGGTCCTTGGGACTGCAGATGCGCTGCTGGCAGATGTCCGCGGCGATGTTGACGATGCTGGCCACGACGCGCTGTGTGACGAAGCCGCCGCTGTCGCGGATCACGCTCACTGGCTTGCCGTCGCGCGCGAACAGCGCGTGCGCGGCGTCGCGCATGTCTTCGCGTGTGGCGGGGTTGGTCGCCAGCACGCGCCGGCGGGTGGCCGCGTCGTCGATCAGCATGTCGATGCCGATGGTGCGCGCGGGGTCCAGGCGCTCCACCACGGCCACGGTGGTCACGTCAAAGCCGAGTGGCGCGACCAGCGTGAGCGCCTGGGCCGAGGGCGAGGTGCCCGTCTCGATCGTTGCCCCCAGGTCCTTGAGCAACTGGTACAGCTCGGCGCGGCGGGCGGCGCGCGTGGAGACCCAGACCGGCGGCAGGCCCGATACCTCGGGCACCGGCGGCTCGGCCGGCAGCTCGGGCGCACCGTCCACGTAGCGGTAAAAGCCCTCGCCGGACTTGCGGCCCAGCAGGCCGCCGCTCAAGCGCTGCGCCGTGATCACGCTGGGGCGAAAGCGCGGTTCGTCGTAGTACTGGCGGTAGATCGACTCCATGACCGGGTGCGACACATCGAGCGCGGTGAGGTCCAGCAACTCGAAGGGGCCGAGCTTGAAGCCCACCTGGTCGCGCAGGATGCGGTCCACGGTGGCGAAATCGGCCACGCCCTCGCTCACGATGCGCAGCGCCTCGGTGCCGTAGCCCCGCCCTGCGTGGTTGACGATGAAGCCCGGCGTGTCCTGCGCCATCACCGGGGTGTGGCCCATGGCGCGCGCATAGCCGGCCAGGCGGGTGCAGACATGGGGGTCCGTGCGCAGGCCGGCCACGACCTCGACCACCTTCATCAGCGGCACCGGGTTGAAGAAGTGAAAGCCTGCCATGCGCTGCGGCCGCTGCAGCGGTGCGGCCACGGCGGTGATGGACAGCGATGACGTGTTGCTGGCCAGCACGGCTTCGGGCGAGACGATGGCTTCGAGCTGTTTGAGCAGTTCCTGCTTGGCATCCAGTCGCTCGACGATGGCTTCCACCACCAATTCGCAAGCCGCGAAGTCGTGCAGCGACGTGACGGGAACCAGCCGCTGCACCAGAGCCGGCAACAGGCTCTCGTCCAGCCGACCCTTGTCCACCAGACGCTGCCACTGCTGGTGGATGTGGGTGCGGGCGGCGTCGGCGGCGCCGCCATGGGTGTCATAGAGGTAGACCGTGCTGCCTGCCTGGGCGGCGATCTGCGCGATGCCGCGGCCCATGGCGCCAGTGCCCACGATGCCGATTGAAGTGAAGACCGTTTGCATGGCGGCAATTATCTAGCGCTATCGGATGCGGCAGGGTTATGGCAAAATTTATAAACAAATTGAAACCATTGTGTTTATGCGTAACCTACTTGTCGGCGCCTGGATCTATGCCGCAGCGTTTGGGGCCAGCGCGCTTTCGCTTGGCGGCAGCCACGGCACAGTGGTTCTGGGGTCCACGATCGATCTCACCTTCGAGGTACGGCCTGATCCCGGCAAGACCGTCGCGTCTTCCTGCCTCGGGGCGCGGCTGGTCTTAGGCGCAACCACTGTCCCCGAAACGCGTGTGCATGTCACTCCCCTGGAAGGAGGCGCCATTCCGATGGTGCGCGTGCAGGCGCTCATTCCCGTGGATGAGCCGGTGCTGACTGCCACGCTCACCGCCGGCTGCGAAGGGCGTGTGTCGCGCACCTACACGTTCTTGGCAGACCCGCCCGGCACTGCACCCCCAGCGGCACGGCAGCCCTTCGATCTATCGCGCCTGGCGGTGCCCGCACCACGCGCTACGCCGCAAGTGCGGAATGCATTGGGCGGCGAGGGGGAGGGCGCACGCACGGTCCGGCGGCCTCGTGCGCAGCCGCGTGTTCCCGCGGCGTCCACGTATGCCCCGGCCGAGCGGGCGACACGCCCATCGCGGGCGGCTAAGAACGCCACGACGCTGCGCACCAGCGCCAAAGTCTCGCCGCCCGCGGCCGCGGCGGCTCCCTCCCGCCTGGTAATGGAACCCCTGGATTTGGGTCCTGACAATGCCTCCGCGCTGCAGCTCACGCGCGAGCCGCCCCAGATGTCGCCGCGCCCCAGCGAGGCCTTGCGTGCGGAGTCGGCCGCGTGGTGGCAGGCGCTGGACACTTCGACGGCCCAAACACAGCGGTTTGAAGAGCGGCTCAAGAGGCTCGAGGCCGATGCGGCCGCGCAGGGCCAGCTGGTGGAGCGCGAGCGCGCAACGGCGGCTGAGCTGCGCGAGCGCCTGGCGCAGGTGGAGTCGCAGGGGTTCCCCGCGACCGTGGTGTACATGCTCGCGGGGCTGCTGGTGCTCGCGTTGGCCTGCATTGCCTGGCTGCTGCGCCGCACGCGGCGCGAGGCGCTGCAGGCATGGCGTGACTCGGTGGCACTCAGCGGTGGCCTGCGGGACGGGGCCGTGGCCGCGGAAGGCCCTGACGGCAAGCTCCGGCTGCAGGTGGAGCCGGATGCGCGCGATGTCTGGCAGCCGACAGCGCCGCCGCAAGGGCCGGACAGTGGGCCGCCTCCGCTCACGTCTACCGCCGCGCCAGTGAGTGCACCCGCGGCGGCTCCAGGCCCCGCGCTGGCGGCGCCGGCTGTGGAGCCCTTGCAGGCAAGGGCCCAGTCCGGTGTGCAGCCCGAGTCGCTGTTCGATCTGCAACAGCAGGCCGAATTTTTCACTTCGGTGGGCGAGCACGAGCAGGCGATCCATGTGCTGCGCCAATACATCGCGCAGCACGGTGAAGATTCGCCGCTGGCGCATCTCGAACTACTGCGGCTGTACCACCAACTGGGGCGAACCGACAGCTTCGACGGCCTGCGCGCGCAGGTCGAGGAGCGGTTCAATGTACGCGTGCCTCCATTTGCACAGTTCCAGCAACTGGGCCGGAGCCTGGAAGACCACCCCGAGGCGCTGGCACGGGTCGAGGCGGCATGGTCCTCGCCCGAGGTCCTGGCCGTGCTGGAGGGCCTCTTATTTCACCGGGGACAGACGCAGGGCGAGGGGCCCTTCGACCTGGCGGCGCTGGACGATTTGCTGCTGCTGCTGTCCATCGCCCAGACCACACCCGCACATTTGCGCGGTGCGCCGCCGCCCCGCGCGCGCACCACCCCGCGTGCCACGCCAGCGCTCCACCCGATGGGCGCGCAGGATGGGGCGGGCCGGTCGCTGGACTCGATGGCGGCCGGCCTGGCGCTGCTGCCGGTGGATGACGGCTCGCCAGCATCCACTTGCGCCGCCGCGGTGGACGTGGACGTGTCCGGGCCGCCTCACATCACCCTCAGCGATCTGCCGCCCGTGCCCGTCACCCCGGCGCCCGCGCAAGGGCAGGCCGTGGGTTTTGGTATGGAAAACGACAAGCTGGAGTTGCGCTTCGAACTCGAGCAGTCGCAAAAGAACCGCTTCTGAAGCGCGAACGCCCCCCGTGCGCGGACGGGGCTATCGCCTGCCGGCGTCCATGGCCCGCATGAGCTGCGCCGCAGCGGCTTCCGGCTGATCGGCCGCCACCACGGCGCGCACCACGGCGATCGCCCCCACTCCGGTGGCCAGGACTTGCGGGAACTGGGCCAGGCCAATGCCGCCGATGGCAACCAGCGGATAGCCGCGCATCAGCCGGGCATAGCCCGCCAGCCGCGCCACGCCCTGGGGCACTGTGGCCATTTTTTTGAGTGTGGTGGGGAACACCGCGCCCATGGCGATGTAGCTGGGGCTGGCCGCGTCGGCGCGCACCATCTCGGCATAGCCATGCGTGCTCACGCCCAGGCGCGCCCCGGACTCGCGCAGCGTGCGCAGCTCTTCGGGGCTCAGCGCATCCAGATCCTCCTGGCCCAGGTGCACGCCATAGGCCCCGGCCGCGATGGCCTGGCGCCAATGGTCGTTAATGAACAGCAGCGAAGCGGTGCCTTGCACGGCCTGCACTGCGGCGTGTACCTCGCGCGTGATGGCCGCAGGGTCATCACTTTTGAAGCGCAGCTGCACCGTCGGCACGCCGGCCTGCGCCATGCGGCCCACCCATTGGGCATCGGGCAATACGGCGTAGAGACCCAGGTTCTGCGGGCAGGCTGCAAAGGGGTGCGTATGGGGACGCGGCTGCAGTCCGAAGTCTGCGGGCTCGTCGGGCCACTGCGCCGGGTCGAAGCGGCCGGTGCGCCGCGTCTGCGCAGCCCAGGCGCGGGCCAGGCAGTCTGCGTCATGGGCGATGAAACCCAGGGCGCCGCAGGCCGCAAGGGCTGCGCGGTACACGGGGTCTTCCACGGTTGTTGCCGGCATCGGCTGGGGCGAGAAGTCCGCGAACGCCGACGCATGGTGCTGGCGGATGGCTTGCTCCATGGCGGCTGCAGAAGGCAATGGTGGGGCGGCTTGCGGCATGCTCAGCCCTGCGCGTGGTGCCAGAACGGCGTGCCCAACACGGGCGTGCTGGGTTGCGCCGCCTCCTGCGGCGTCATCGCGCCGGCCATGCGGGCGGCGCGGCCTGCGGCCACGGCATCGGCAAAGGCACCGGCCATTTGCACGGGGTTGGTCGCCAGGGCCACGGCCGTGTTGAGCAGTACGCCGTCGTAACCCCATTCCATCACCTGGCAGGCGTGGGACGGCAGGCCGAGGCCGGCGTCCACGAGCAGCGGCACGTCCAGGCGCTCGCGCAGCAGCTGCAGGCCATAGGGGTTCACCGGGCCGCGGCCCGTGCCGATGGGCGCCGCCCACGGCATGACGGCTTGGCAGCCCACGTCCACCAGGCGCTGGCACAGCACCAGGTCTTCAGTGCAGTAGGGCAGCACGTAGAAGCCTTCGCGGACCAGTTGCTCGGCTGCCTGCACCAGGTTCAGCGTATCGGGCTGCAGCGTGTAGTCGTCGCCGATCAGTTCCAGCTTGATCCAGGGGGTGTCGAAGACTTCACGCGCCATATGGGCGGTGGTGATGGCTTCCTGCAGGCTATGGCAGCCGGCGGTGTTGGGCAGCACCGGCACCTGCAGGCGCTTGAGCAACTCCCAGAAGCTGCTGCCGGATTCGGCCGGGTTGCTGCCCTGGCGGCGCAGCGATGCGGTGAGCATCGCGGGCCGCGCGCGCTGCACGGCTGCCTCCAGCACGGCGGGAGACGGGTAGCGCGCGGTGCCCAGCAGCAGGCGGCTCTGGAACGCCTGGCCGTAGAGCACCAGCGTGTCGGGGGAAGAGGTAGGACTGTTCATGGGTGAAAAAGGCTCAACCGCCGGTGACCGGCGCAATGATTTCGATCTGGTCGCCGGACTGCAGGGCGTGCGCGGCATAGCGGGCACTGGGCACGAACTGCAGGTTCACGGCCACGGCAAACGGGGGCTGGGGGGCCAGGTGGGCCACGGCGTCGGCGACGGTGGCGCCATCGGGCAGTTGCACGGCGTTTTGGTTGATGAATACGTTCATGTGTGCAGCGCAGCTTCGCGGTCGAGCTGCAGCGAGAGGTCGAATCCAGGGGCGAGCTCGGATTGTCCCGTGTTCAGCACCTGCATGACCACATCGAGCATGGCCGGCGCGATCATGAAGCCGTGGCGGTACAGACCGTTGACCTCCAGCACGCGATCCTGCACCACGCGCACGGCGGGCAGGTTGTCGGGCAGGGTGGGGCGGCAGTGGGTTGAGATCTCCAGGATACGCGCCTCGGCAAAGCCCGGATGTACGGCATAGGCGGCGCTCAGCAGCTCCAGCGTGGAGCGCACGCTGGCGGGCGACATGTCGTCGGATTCGATCTCGGTCGCGCCGATAACGAACAGGTGGTTCTCCTTCGGTGCGATGTAGATCGGGTAGCGGGGATGCACGATGCGCGTGGGGCGCTGCAGCGTCACGTCGGGCGCGTGCAGGCGTACCACTTCGCCGCGCAGCCCGCGCAGCTGCGGCCATTGCGCGCGCGCGCCCAGGCCCCGGCAGTCCAGCACCCAGTCGGGCTGGCCGGCCTGGCCGGGAGTGAAGTCGGCCGGCCGGCGCGCGCTGCCCCAATGCGTGACCACGCCCAACTGGTCCATGGTGGCGGCCAGCGCGGCCAGTGCCTGGCGGTTGTCCAATTGGCCCTCGCCGGGCAGGTACAGGCCCTGGTGGAAGCGCTGTGCGGCCGTGGGTTCCAGTGCGGCCACGCCGGCGCTGTCCAGCGCCTGCATGCGCGGCAGCCCGGGCACCAGGCCTTGGGTCTGCTCGAACTTCAGTCGCATGCGCGCGGCTTCGGGCGCGTCCTGGCGGTGCCACAGGATCAGCGTGCCGTCATGTTGGAAGTACACCGGTGCGGCCAGCGGTGCCAGCAGCTCGGGCCAGCGCGCCAGCGAGTGCACGCCCATGCGCACCACGCCGGGCTCGGCCACGATGGATTCGGCCAGGGGGGCCACCATGGCGGCGGCCACGTAGGCTGCGGCGCCTTCGGCGGCACGGGTGCCGGCCTCGTGCACCTCAACGGCGTGGCCCTGGCGGGCGAGTTCGACGGCCAGCAGGCGGCCCATGAGGCCCGCGCCCAGGATGGTGACGCGGGAGGAGGAGCGAAGGGTGGGGAAAGTGTGCATCGTGTCCGTGATGAAAGGCCAGGCCAAACAACCAAAGGACAAAACGGGAGCGCGCGGCGCGCCGATGCTGTTGAAACTCCCCACGCCAGCATGACCTGGATCGGGTGCTTAGGGTATTTCTCAGTCGCCTGCCGCTTTCGTCAACACGTTCTTAGTGCGGCGGGGACACCCCTGTTTCGTCCGTGGCCGGCATTACAGCACAGGGGTGGTGCCCCTGTTGTTGACGTGGCGCAGGCTCTGGCGTTGCCGCGGCTGCGTTGAATGCGCTGCGGCTTGGCCGATAATTTTTGCCATGAACCAAGAGACACAGACGCCCGGCGGTGGCCGGCGCTATGCGCGCGTGTTGACCATCGCGGGCTCCGACAGCGGCGGCGGCGCGGGCATACAGGCCGACCTGAAGACCTTCAGCGCCCTGGGCTGCTACGGCATGACCGCGATCACCGCCATCACCGCGCAGAACACGCGCGGCGTGACGGGCATCCACGGCATTCCGCCCGAGATGCTGCGCGCACAGATCGACGCCGTGGTCGAGGACATCGGCGTGGACGCGGTGAAGATCGGCATGCTGCATTCGCCTGAGGTGGTGCAGGTGGTGGCCGACGCGATTCTTCGCCATGGCTTGCCCAACGTGGTGCTGGACCCGGTGATGGTCGCCACCAGCGGCGACCGGCTGATTGCCGAGGAGACCGTGGGCACGCTGGTGCGCGCGCTGTTCCCGCTGGCCGCCGTGGTCACCCCCAACCTGGACGAGGCCGGCTGGCTGCTGGGCCGCGCCATTGCCGACGAAAGCGCGCTGGACGCGGCCGCCACCGACTTGCTGGCGCTGGGCGCGCGCGCGGTGCTGCTCAAGGGCGGGCATCTGCCGGGCGACCGGGTGGTGGATGTGCTGGCCCTGCCTGGCGACGAGCGCCACCGCCTGGAAGCTGCGCGCATCGTCACGCACAACGGCCACGGCACGGGCTGCACCTTGTCGTCGGCGATCGCTGCGCACCTCGCATTGGGCCAGCCGCTGGCGCAGGCGGTGCGGTTGGCGCGCCAGTACATTCTGGGCGCGATCGCTGCCGGGGCTGATGTGCGCACCGGTCACGGCCACGGGCCGCTCAACCATGGCTATGCGCCGGTGGCGCAGCGTGTGATCGAGTAACGGGCGGCTGAGGGAGCGCCGGGCACCGCGCGCGCCACAGGCCCACACCGCCGCGGCACCCGAAATATCACCAGCCCCAGGTCAGGCGCCGGGCCACCCAGCCCTTTTGCCCGTCTTCGCGCTGCACCCGGGCCCAGCTGCCCGACTGGCCCAGGCTGCGCACCACCTCATGCTGCTGCAGCTTGCCCACGGTCTTGTGCTGCTGGCCGGGGCCGGCGCGCAGGTTGGCGACGCGTGCCGTCACCACGCGGTGCGGCGTCTTGCTGGTCAGCGGCGCATACACCCAGCCGAGCGGCTCCTCGAAATCCCGCACTTGGAGCCACCGGCCCTTGCGCTGCTGCACCTGCAGCGGATAGCCCCGGCCCAGCTCCCACAGCGTCGCCGAGCGGGTGCTGGGCTTCTCGCGCACGTTGACCGCATTGCCCTTGATGCTGACGAACTCGCGCGCCTGCACGCCGGCGGGCATGAGCAGGGGCAGGGCCAGCGCGGCGGCGGCCAGGGCTTTGGACAAAATGCGATGCGGCAGGGGCAGTGCGAAGGGCACGGGGTGATCTCCTTGGAGTTGGAACTGAGGGATGACAACCCCCAGGTGGAGGGCCGCCCGCGTGCGAAGTTCCGGCCGTTTCAGGCGTGAACCGATGGCCGAAACGTCAATTGCTATGAAAAATATAGCTACCAGTGCAATATACAAGCCATTATTAGACAATTTTCTATTTGGAAACAAGGCAGAACGCGCGCTGCAAGCTCCTGCTTCAATAGCGCCCGGCGCATTGCCGCAGGGCGCGCCGCGCCGTCGACGCAGGTCAGCGGGCCGGGGCGACGCCCAGCCGGGCTTGCAGCCGTTCGCTGCTGGTGGTGTATTCCAGGGGCAGCTTGTGGCCCGCCTGCCGTTCGGCCTCGGCGAAGGCGGCGAGGGTGGCTTCGTGGAAGCCGCACAGGATCAGCTTGCGCTTGCCGGGGTAGGTGTTGATGTCGCCGACGGCGTAGATGCCGGGGACGCTGGTGGCGAAAGTGGCCGTGTCCACGGTCAGCTGCTTGCGGTCCATCGCCAGGCCCCAGTCGGCGATGGGCCCTAGGCGCGGAGAGATGCCCAGGTAGGCCAGCAACAGGTCCAGCGGCTGGCGCTGTGGCTCGCCTTGCGGGTCCAGCAGGGCCAGCGCCTGCAGGGTGCCGTCGGGCGCTGTCTCCACGCCCGTGATCTGGCCGATCACGACCTGGATGCGGCCCGCCTCGCGCAGTGCCTGCAGTTGCGCCAGCAGCGCGGGCGCGGCCTGGAAGGCATCGCGCCGGTGCAGCAGCAGCACCTGCGCGGCAGCGTCCACGCAGTCCAGCGCCGCCTGCACGGCCGCCTCGTCGCCGCCATGTACCACCACGCGCTTGCCGGCCGCGGCACGGGTGGCCGTGGCGGCGTCAGGGTGGTAGAGCAACTGGCCGGGTGCCAGCGCCTCTACCCCCTCGGCCTTGATGGCGCGCGGCACGAAGGCGCCCACGCCCGCGGCGATGAAGACGCTGCGTGCCAGCAGCGCGGTGCCGGCGGTGGTGGTGAGCAGAATACGTCCTTCGGCCTGCGCGGCCAGCGTGTGGACCTGCTGGCCCAAGTGCAGCGTGGGGGCGAAAGGGGCGATCTGCCGCTGCAGCAGTTCCACGAGCCCCTGGCCCGTGCACACAGGGATGCCGGGAATGTCGTAGATGGGTTTGTCGGGATACAGCTCGGCGCACTGGCCGCCCACATGGGGCAGCGCATCAACCAGGTGCGCCGCGATGCCCTGCAGCCCGAGCTGGAAGACCTGGAACAGCCCCACTGGCCCGGCGCCGATCACCACGGCGTCCGCGGCCTGGGGCGTCGGGCTGCTGGGGGATGGGTGCATGCGGGCGTGGCGGGAGCGCGGGAGTCAGCGCTCCAGCTGGTCCAGCTTGCCGGGCTTGCCGTTCCAGTCGTCAGCGTCGGGCAGCGCTGCCTTGCGCTTGGTGATGCTCTTGAACTTGGGCGTCAGCTCGGCGTTGATCTTGATGAAGGCCAGCTGGTCGCTGGGCAGGTCTTCCTCGGCAAAGATGGCGTTGGCCGGGCATTCGGGGATGCACACGGCGCAGTCGATGCACTCGTCGGGGTCGATCACGAGGAAGTTGGGACCTTCGCGGAAGCAGTCCACGGGGCACACATCCACGCAATCGGTGTATTTGCACTTGATGCAGTTTTCGGTGACGACGTGAGTCATGAGTAGTTGTGTTCTGGTATGGGGTTAGCCCGCGATTTTAGGCCGACCGCCGCCTCAGCAGGCCAGCCAACCATGCCTGAGGCGCGGAAACCTTAACGTTGATCAAGCTTTTGGGGCCGGTGCGTTCACCAGCACGGCGCCCGCCGTCTTGTGGCTGGCTGTGTCGACCAGGATGAGCGAACCGAGCACGCGGCTGCGCGCGAACGCCGCCGCGGGCAGGGGTTCCTGCAGCAGCAGCTCCACATGGCCGATGGCATTGGGCTCCAGTTGGGTGGCGTCTTCCTCGGCCAGGGTGTTGATGTCCAGACGGTGAACCACGCGGCGCACCTTGACCTTGACCCAGCGGTGGCCGTGCAGCGCCCAGTACACGCGGCCCGCCACCAGCGGCTCGTCGTCCATCCACGCGATGGTGGCGGTGATCTCGCGCTGGCCGGGCCATGCGGGCACGGTGACGGGGGTGTCGAAGTCGTCCTCGGCCGCGGCAGCGGGTGCGGGCGCAGCCACGATCCAGTCGCCGCGCGAGACGTCCACCTCGCGGTCGAGGGTGATGCCCGCGCTCTGGCCCGCGGCCACGCCGGTGGCGCGGCGCGCATGGTCCAGCACCTGCGCCACCTGCGCCAGCTGGCCGCTGGGGAAGATGGCGACCTGCGCACCCGGCTGCACGCGGCCCGTGCCCACCCGGCCCCAGAACACGCGGCGCCCCTGCGAGGTGTCGGACGAGGAAGAAAATTTCTCCACCCACTGCACCGGGAAGGCCAGGGGCAGGCCGGCGTCGGGCGGGGTGTTGGGCAGCCGCTCCAGGATCTGCAGCAGGCTCGGGCCCGCGTAGTCGCACCAGCCGGGCTTGGCCTCTACCACGTTCCAGCCCTTGAGCGCCGACACCGGCACCACGCCCGCCACCGCGATGCCCGCGTGCCGGGCGAACTGCTCCAGCGCGGCACGGATGTGACGGTAGGCGAGCTGTGGGTCGGCCACGGCGTCGAGCTTGTTCACGGCAAACACCAGCGAATGCACGCGCAGCAGGTGCACCAGCAGGCTGTGGCGGCGCGTTTGCGGCAGCAGCGTGAGTTGCGGGTTCTGCCAATCAAGTTTGGTGGCGTCCACCAGCACCACGGCGGCGTCTGCCTGGGAGGCGGCGGTGACCATGTTGCGCGTGTACTGTTCGTGGCCGGGCGCGTCGCCGATGATGAACTTGCGCGCCTCGGTGGCGAAGTAGCGGTAGGCCACGTCGATGGTGATGCCCTGCTCGCGCTCGGCACTGAGGCCGTCGGTCAGCAGCGCCAGGTCGGTCTCTCCGCCGCGCTGCACGCCGGCCAGGTGGTCCTGCAGCACGGCGCGGCTGTCCACCAGCAGGCGGCCGATCAGCGTGCTCTTGCCATCGTCCACGCTGCCGCAGGTGATGAAGCGCAGCGCGGAAATGTGATCATTTGTGCCGCTAGCGCTTTCTGGTTGTGCGCTGGAAGCTATTGAATTGATAGTGGCGGTGGTCATCAGAAATACCCGTCTTTCTTGCGCTTTTCCATCGAGGCGTCGCTGGTCTTGTCGTCCATGCGCGTGGCGCCGCGCTCGCTGACCTCGGCGGCCAGGGTCTCGATCACGATTTCGCCAGCCGTGGCGGCCAGGCTTTCCACCGGGCAGGTGCAGGTGATGTCGCCCACGGTGCGAAAGCGCACGGTGCGCGTCTGCACCGCTTCGCCGTCCTTCGGGGGCGTGAGCGGCGTGACGGGCACCAGCAGGCCGCGGCGCTCCACCACTTCGCGCGGGTGGGCGTAGTACAGCGATGGCAGGGCGACCTGCTCGCGCTCGATGTACTGCCACACGTCCAGCTCGGTCCAGTTGCTGATGGGAAAGACGCGGAAATGCTCGCCGGGGGCCAGGCGGGTGTTGAACAGCGTCCACAGCTCGGGGCGCTGCGCCTTGGGCTGCCATTGGCCGAAGCTGTCGCGGTGGCTGAAGATGCGCTCCTTGGCGCGCGCCTTCTCCTCGTCCCGGCGCGCACCGCCGATCAAGGCATCGAAGCGGAACTCCTCAATCGCTTCGAGCAGCGTGACGGACTGGTGCACGTTGCGCGATTCGCCGGGGTGGGCCAGGCGCACGGTGCCGCGCGCCATCGAATCCTCGACGCTGCGCACGATGAGTTCGGCGCCCAGTTCCTTCGCGCGGAAGTCGCGGAAGTCGGTCACCTCGGGGAAGTTGTGGCCCGTGTCGATCATCAGCAGCGGGTAGGGAATGCGGCCCGCGCCGAAGGCCTTCTCGGCGCACTTGAGCATGACCAGCGAGTCCTTGCCGCCCGAGAACAGCAGGGCGGGGCGCTCGAAGGCCGCAGCCACCTCGCGCAGGATGAAGATGGTTTCTTCTTCCAGCGCGTCCAGGTGGCGGTTGCTGAGCTGGTTGAGCACTTGGGAGTCAACACGGGCGTTCATTCGATGTTCCAGTCAAATCTGGCTCCAGCGCTTGTGGGGCAAGCGCAGGCAGCTATCGTTTTTAGTGGGCCAGGTGCAGGCCGCATTCGCGGTTGTCTTCGCCCTTGGTGGGGTCCACGTAGTCAAAGTTGTTGGGCAGGCCGTGCTGCTGGCAGTACTCGTGCAGCTGTTTGGACGACCAGTGCAATAGCGGCGCGACCTTGATCAGGCCGTCGGGGTTGATGCTCACGGGCTCCATCTGCGCGCGCACGGCGGTGTCGGTGGCGCGCAGCGCGGTGAACCACACCCGGGGTGCCGTTTCGCGCAGGGCGCGGGCGAAGGGTTCGAGCTTCACCTCTTCGGTGAACGCGGCGTGGCGCGGGTCGTCCAGTGCGGGCGTCGGGCCTTCGACGGCCTCGCGGTGGGCGCGCGAGCGGCGCGGCAGGTAGATCTTCAGGTTGAGCCCCAGCTGCTTCGTCACCGCGTCGGCAAAGCGGTAGGTGGCGTCGGTGTTGTAGCCGTTGTCCATCCAGACCACAGGCACGCCCGGCTGCACGCGGGTGACCAGGTGCAGGATCACGGCCTCGAACGGGCGGAAATTGGTGGTGACGATGGGCGTCTGGCCCAGGCCCAGCGCCCAGGCCACCAGGGCGGCGGCATCGTGGCCGTGCTCGGCGTTGACGCGGGCGAGTTCGGCGGCGCTGACCGCCGTGGCGGTGCTCATGCGGCCTCCCGGGCGAACAGTGGGCGCGGCTCCAGCACGTCGCCCTGGTAGAAGGCGGCATAGCGCGCGAACTGGCGTTCGGCCGCGGCCGGGTCCACGCCGGGCGCCAGCACCGCGCTGCTGAAGCCGCTGCGGTGCATGTGCACCAGCTGGTCGATCAGCACGTCGCCCGTGGCGCGGATATCGCCCGCAAAGCGGTAGCGGCGGCGCAGCAGCAGCGCCTGGCTGTAGGCGCGGCCGTCGGTGAACTTGGGGAACTGCAGCTCGATGCGCTGCACGCCCTCCAGCGCGCCTTCGGCGGCCAGCGCGGCCAGGTCGGCGTCGTTGGCGATCTGCAGGGTTTTGAGGTCGTCAGCGCCCAGGGACAAAGCGCCAGCAGCTATGATTTTCATAGTGTTCGAGATCTTTCGGATGGGGTCAGGCCACGGCTTCTTCGGCCGCCTTGGGATGGCGCGCGCCGTTGGCGGCGGCCTTGAAGGGGTCCTGGCCCACGCGGCGCAGGGTGTCGATGAACAACTCGCCGCCCTTGCGCAGCGCGCGGTAGGTGTCCAGCAGCGCCTCGATCACGTCGGGCACTTCGGCGGCCGAGAACGACGGGCCGACCACCTTGCCGCCGATGGCCGGGCCGGACAGCTGCGTGCCGTCGGAGCCGCCCAGCGTGATCTGGTACCACTCCTTGCCGTCCTTGTCCACGCCCAGGATGCCGATGTGGCCGCTGTGGTGGTGGCCGCAGCTGTTGATGCAGCCGCTCATGTGCAGGTCGATGGGGCCGATGTCGAACAGCTCGTCCAGGTCCTGGTAGCGCTCGGTGATGGCCGCGGCGATGGGCAGCGAACGCGCGTTGGCCAGTGAGCAGAAGTCGCCGCCGGGGCAGGCGATCATGTCCGTCAGCAGGCCGATGTTGGGCTGCGCCAGGCCCAGCTTGCGCGCGGCCTCGTACAGCGCGGGCACGTCGGCTTCGTGCACCCAGGGCAGCAGCAGGTTCTGCTCGTGCGTCAGGCGCGCCTCGCCGGCGCTGAACTGGTCGGCCAGTTGGGCCAGGGCGTCCAGCGTGTCGCCGTCGGCATCGCCGGGCGCAAAGCCCACGCGCTTGAACGACAGTGTCACCGCCTTCAGCCCCGCCATGCGGTGGCCGCGCACGTTCTGCTGCAGCCAGCGCTGGTACAGCTGGCCGGAGGTGTTCACGCCATGCGGGAGGCCGGCGGGCCGCAGCGGTGGCACGACGAAATGGCCGGTCACGCGGTCCAGCTCGGCCTGGGTGATGGTGTGGGGGGCGCCGTCCTGCTCCAGGATGGCGCGGTATTCGGCCTCCACCGCGTCGATGAACTGCTGGCCTTCGCTCTTGACCAGGATCTTGATGCGCGCCTTCCACTTGTTGTCGCGGCGGCCGTAGCTGTTGTACACGCGCACGATGGCTTCGATGTAGTTCAGCAGCTGGTCCCACGGCAGAAATTCACGCACCACGGTGCCGATGACGGGCGTGCGCCCCATGCCGCCGCCCACCTTGACGGCAAAGCCCACCTCGCCAGCCGCGTTCTTCAGCGCCTGCAGGCCGATGTCATACCAGCCGGTGGCGGCACGGTCTTCCGCGGCGCCGTTGAAGGCGATCTTGAACTTGCGCGGCAGGTAGGTGAACTCGGGGTGCAGCGAGCTCCACTGGCGCGTGATCTCGGCGAACGGCCGGGTGTCCACGATCTCGTCCTCGGCGATGCCGACGTAGGCCTCGCAGGTGATGTTGCGGATGTCGTTGCCGCTGGTCTGGATGCCGTGCATGTGCACGCTGGCCAGCAGGTCCATCACGTCGGCCGCGCGGGTGATGGGAATCCAGTTGAACTGCACGTTGGTGCGCGTGGTGAAGTGGCCGTAGCCGTAGCGCAGCGGTGGCGCGGCCAGTGTCAGGCCCGGCTGGGCGGCCTGCAGCTGGTCCTGCGTGGCCTGGGCATGGGCCAGCAGTTCGGGCGTGGGGCGGTCGTATTCGCGGGCGATGTGAGCCAGCATGCGCAGCTGAGCGCTGTTGATGTCGCCATAGGGCACGGCGATGCGGGCCATGGGCGCGTAGCGCTGGATGTACCAGCCGTTTTGCAGGCGCAGGGGCAGCAGTTGCTCGTCGGTCAACTCGCCGCGCTGCCAGCGTTCGAGCTGATCGCGGAATTGCTGGGCGCGCAGGTGGACGAACTGGCGGTCGAATTCGGTGTACTGGTACATGGCAGGGCCGTGGGCGTTTCAACACAGGTGCCGCCGGGCCCCGAATGGCGCCCGCAGCATCGATGGGCGCACTTTAAAAGTCTGTCTTATAAAGACAAACTATTTTTTAATGCTTCATATATTCCGTTATTTGTATATGAAATGCATGTCGGGTTCACTGTGGCTCATACCCTAGCCAGCGCTCGCTGCTCAACGCGCGCGCCAGAGGGGCGTCCAGCGGCAGGGGCTCACTGTGCAGCCGCGCGGCGATCAGTTCGCCGCACAGCAATGACAGCGTGAGCCCGCGCGCGCCCATGGCAGTGCACAGCCACAGGCCGGGTTGGCGCACCGAGTCCACCGGCCCCACGATGGGGCGGCGGTCCAGCGCGCCGCAGCGCACGGCCGCCCAGGTGCGCACGGGGCCGTCCGGCGTGGTGGCAGCCTGGGTGAAGGCGGCGTCCATGGCAGCGCCCAGGGGGGGCAGCAGCGCGTGCAGTTTGGCCTGATTGGTGGCCAAGCCCTTGGCGTGGTCGTCAGGGCTGGGGGGCAGGGCGGTCTTCAGGCGCTCGAACGTGGAGCCCAGCACCCAGCCTGCGCCGTCCTGCAGCGGCACACGGGGCACCAGGTTGCCGTTGCCATTGAGCGGCTGGGGCGGCCAGGGGGCGCCCGCGGGGGCCTGGGCATGCAGGCCCCAGGCCAACTGGCCGCGCAGCGGATTCATGGGCCAATGCGCGTGCGTGAGCGGGCCGGTGTGGTGCCCGGCGCAAACCACGGCAAGTTCCGCCTCGGCCAGCATGCGCCCCTCGGCGTCCAGTGCCTGCCAGAGGGGCTGGCCGTCGACGGTGGTGCGGCGCAACTCCGCCACCGCCGCGCTGCCGCGCCAGTGGATGGCCGGGTCGTTCAGCAGGTGGGCGATGAACTGGGGAGGGCGCACCCAGCCTGCGTGCTCGTGCCAGCAGGCCACCGTGTCTGCCGATAAGCCGTTAGCCTGCAGTTGCGCGGGTGTTGCGGGGCGACTCCAGTCCAGGCCAGGCCCGTCGCTCCAGGCCAATCCTGTGGTGCCGTCCACACGGTGCTCCAGCGTGCCGCACACGCTCCAGTCGGTGCCGCGCGTCTCGGCTGGAAGCTGCGCCAGCGTATTCAGCGTGGTGCGTACCCCCGCGCGCGACAGGCGCGAGATCAGGTTGTCGTCCTGCGAGACATTGGGCGCGAACACCCCCGCCGGCAGGCCGGATGCACCGGCGGCAGGGTGATCGGCCTGGTCCAGCACCTGGACCTGCCAGCCACGGTGCGCCAGGCTGGCCGCCACGGCGGCGCCCGCCAGTCCTGCGCCCACCACCAGGCAGCGGGCCGGGGCGGCCACCGTGGCGTCTGGCAGCACGGGCTGGCCGGCGCGTGGCTCCCAGCGGGGCGCGTAGGTGGCCTGCAGGTTGTCGCGCTTGGGGTGGACACCCGGCACCTTTTGCACCTCGAAGCCGCACTGCACCAGCCCGTCCCGCACGCCGCGCGCCACCGTCCACGTCGCCAGGCGGGTGCCGCGACGGCAGCAGCGCGCCACGGCCTTGAGGGTGTGGATGTCCCACATTTGCGGGTTGTGCTGGGGGTCGAAGCCGTCCAGGTACACCGAATCCGCCATGGGGTGCTGCTGCCTCAGCAGGGTTTGCGCGTCACCGATGTACAGCGTGAGCAGCACCTGCCCGCCGTCGAACGAGAGCCGGTGCACGCCCGGCAGCAAGCCCCAGTACTGCGCCGCCAACTGCTGGGCCAGCGATTGCAGTGTGGAATCGATGGGAGCGGCGCGCAGCAGATCGGCCGCGCTCACGGGCCAGGCCTCGCAAGAAACGAAGTGCAGCCGCTGTGGCCGGTGGGGGTCGGCGCGCCACGCGGCCCAGGTCACGAGGAAGTTCAGGCCCAGGCCGAAGCCGGTTTCCAGCACGCGCCACTGCGGCTGGTTCTGCCAGGCCTGGGGCAGGCCGCAGCCGGCGAGAAATGTGCCGCGGGCTTGTTCCAGGCCGCCTTGCTCGCTGTGGTACCGGTCTGAGAAGCGCGGGCTGTAGGGCGTGCCGTCTTCCAGCCATTCAATCGGTTCGGACATGGTGTCGGGAGGCGCGAAAAGATTACAGAAACAGTGTCATTCCCAGCGCTGCTGGTACGAGAACACCGGCAGGCGCCAGTGGTAGTGCAGTGCCAGCAGCCGCAGCGCCAGGCCGGCGGCGAAACACACCAAAGTGCTGAGGTTGTTTTCCACTTCCATCGTGCGCAGTCCCAGGAACAGCAGGCACACGGCCAGGGATACGCTGGCGTACAGCTCGCGCCGAAAGACCACGGGCACCTGGTTGCACAGCACGTCGCGCAGGATGCCGCCGCTGATGCCCGTGAGCATGCCGGACATCACCACCACCACGGGCGGGTAGCCCAGTTCCAGGGCCACATTGCATCCGATCAGCGAGAACGCGATCAGCCCCATGGCGTCCAGCAGCAGGAACACGCGCTTGATCCGGTGCAGGTAGCGCGCGACCACCGTCGTCAGCAGGCCTGCGGAAATCACCAGGTACACGTATTCCGGGTGCTGCGTCCAGCCGATCGGGTAGTGGCCCAGCACCATGTCACGGATGGTGCCGCCGCCCAGCGCGGTCACAAAGGCGATCACGCTGACACCGAAGATGTCCATGTTGCGCCGGCCTGCGGCCAGCGCGCCAGACATGGCCTCGGCCGTGATGGCCACAAGGTAGATCACCAGCAGGGTGGTGAACTGTGAGAACTGGAACGAGTCCAGCAAGGACACCGACGGCAACATGAATATCTCCTCAGGGAGCCGGGCCTGGGCCGCCTGCCAGGCGCCGTGGGCTACAACGGCAACGCCCCCGCCACAGTGATGCGACGGGGGCGACTGCAAAGAGGCGCTGCTTCAGCGCAGCGCTGCGTTATGCGCCGGGCGGGACGCAGCCAGCCTCAGCGTCTGCGCCGCGCCAAAG
Organism: Diaphorobacter nitroreducens; assembly: GCA_003755025.1. GTDB lineage: Bacteria > Pseudomonadota > Gammaproteobacteria > Burkholderiales > Burkholderiaceae_C > Diaphorobacter > Diaphorobacter nitroreducens. Next base: position 310,713 of record RJVL01000003.1, read on the forward strand.
AAGTGGTTTTATCGAAACCGCTTCTTGCAGCGCTGCACTGCGTTACGCGCTGGGCGGCACATAACCCGCCGCAGCGTCTGCGCCGCTGCCGAAGAAGTGGTTTTCCATCTGGCGGGCGAGGTATTGGCGCGCGCGCGCGTCGGCCAAGTTCAGGCGGTTCTCGTTGACCAGCATGGTCTGGTGTTTGATCCAGTCGGCCCAGGCTTGCTTGCTCACGTTGTCATAGATGCGTTTGCCCAGATCGCCGGGGTAGGGCGCAAAGTCGAGGCCTTCGGCTTCCTTGCCGAGCTTGATGCAGTGGACGGTACGTGCCATGGAGCGATTCCTTGCTGAAACTTCAGACGTCAATGGAATAACGAACTGAAATCTTATTGGTTTGGATTTTGAAGGGCGACTTCCAGAATGCCTTGCATCGGTGAACCGCACCGACGCACCCTGCAACGAAAGCCCTTCATGAACAATCGCCGCGACTTTATCAAGTTTCCCCTGGCCACCGCCCTGACGGCGGTCATGTCCCTGACGTCTTTGCCGTCGTTCGCGCAGCCCGCCCAGTTCCTCAACGTGTCCTACGACCCCACGCGTGAACTCTATGTGGCCTACAACCAGGCCTTCGCACGCCACTGGAAGGCCAAGACGGGGCAGGAAGTGCAGTTCAAACAGTCGCACGGCGGCTCGGGCAAGCAGGCGCGTTCGATCATCGATGGCATCGACGCCGACGTGGCTACGCTGGCCCTGGGCGGAGACGTGGATGCGCTGGCCCAGCACGGCCTGCTGGCGCCCGCTTGGCAAAAGCGCCTCCCGCACAACTCGGCGCCCTATACCTCCACCATCGTGTTCTTGGTGAAGAAGGGCAACCCCAAGGGCGTGAAGGATTGGGATGACTTAGTCAAGCCCGGCGTGCAAGTCATCACACCCAACCCCAAGACCAGCGGCGGGGCCCGTTGGAACTATCTTGCCGCCTGGGAGTTCGCCAAGCGCAAGTACGGCAGCGACACTCAAGCCAAGGATTTCGTGTCCAAGCTCTACAAGAACGTGCCGGTGCTCGACACGGGTGCGCGCGGCTCGACCATCACCTTCGTGCAGCGCGGTGTGGGCGACGTGCTGCTGGCCTGGGAGAACGAGGCGTTTCTTGCGCTCAAGGAGTTCGGCAAGGACAAGTTCGAGATCGTCGTGCCATCGCTGTCCATCTTGGCCGAACCCACGGTGGCGGTGGTGGACAAGGTGGTGGACAAGAAGGGCACGCGCGCGCTGGCGGAGGAGTACCTTGCTTACCTCTATTCCGACGAGGGGCAGGACATTGCTGGAAAGAACTTCTACCGTCCAACCAGCGAGAAGGCCAAGGCCCAGTACGACAAGCAATTCCCCAAGCTCACACTGGCCACCATCGACCAGGCTTTCGGTGGCTGGGCCAAGGCCAATCGGGAGCATTTTGCGGACGGCGCACTGTTTGACCAGATCTACAGCCGGCGTTGATCCGTCTTTGGATGAAAATCGGCGCTAAGCTTTGATAAGTAAGCGCTATAAGCTATCAAAAATATAGTTTGCAAAGCGCCCCGCGCTCCTTTGGCGAAGTGAGGGACGTGGGTCCGGGCCTCGGCGCGAGGGACAGCACACCCATGGCGGGGCACGCCGTGCCGCGGCAGGCGCCAACCCTTCGCGCGCGACTGCACTACCATGCCGCCCATGCTGACCGTTCACCACCTGGAAACCTCGCGCTCCCAGCGCATTCTGTGGCTGCTGGAAGAACTGGGCGTGCCCTACGACATCCGCCGTTACTCGCGTGACCCCGTGACCAAGCTGGCGCCACCAGAGCTCAAGCGGGTGCACCCGCTGGGCAAGTCGCCCGTCATCACCGAAGGCGACATGGTAGTGGCCGAATCTGGCGCCATCATCGAATATCTGGCCGAGCGCTACGGTGCACAGGCACCGGCGGATCTGGCCCATCTGGAACCCGCGCGCGGTACGGCAGAACATCGCCAGTGCAGGTTCTGGATGCATTACGCCGAGGGATCCCTGATGAATTGGCTGGTGATGAAGCTGGTGTTTGACACCATTGCGCGCCAGCCCATGCCGTTTTTTGTGCGCCCCATCGCGCGCACCCTTTGCGCCAAAGTGCAGCAAAGACTCATCGGCCCGAACGTGCAAACCGCGCTGGCTTTCATGGACGCGCACCTGGCACAGCACGACTGGTTCGCCGGGGGCCACCTGACCATGGCCGACTTTCAGATGAGCTTTGCCGTCGAGGCGGCCCTCGCGCGCGGGGGCGACGAAACGGCCTGGCCGCACCTGGTGGCCTACCGCCAGCGTATGCGGGCGCGTCCAGCCTACCAACGGGCGCTGGAGCAGGGCGGCCCCGTGGTGATGCAGGCCTGAGGGGCACTGCCGCGCCGTCAGCCAGACCAGTCCTTCTCGTCCCATGCAAGCCAGCGCCCTTGTGTGGCTGCGGCGCGATCTGCGCTGCCATGACCACGCCGCCCTGTACCACGCACTGCGCCGTTTCGAACGCGTGTACTGCGTCTTCGTCTTTGACACCGACATCCTCGATGCGCTGCCGACCCGGTGCGACCGGCGGGTGGAATTCATTCACGCCAGCGTGTGCGCATTGGATGAGGACCTGCGCGCGCTGGCGGCGCGCAGTGGCGCCCCCGGCGGCGGCCTGATCGTGCGCCACGGTACGGCGGTGCAGTGCATCGTGCAATTGGCCCGCAGCCTGGGCGTGCGCGAAGTGCTGGCCAATCGCGACTACGAACCTGCAGCCCTGGCCCGCGACCGCCGGGTGGCAGACGGCCTGGCGGCGTGTGGCATCGCGTTCAGCGACTACAAGGACCAGGTGCTGCTGGAGCAGGGCGAGGTGCTGAACCAGCTGGGCCAGCCCTACAGCGTCTTCACGCCATACAAACGCACTTGGCTGCAGAAGCTGGATGCCTTCCAGACCAAGCCTTATCCCGTGGAGCGCCACGCACATCACCTGGCCGTGCCCCCGGCGGGGGAGCGGCTGCCCACGCTGGCGGATCTGGGCTTCGTGGCCACCAACCTGGCTGATTTGCAGCTGCCTGTGGGCTCGCGCGGCGCGCAGCAGTTGCTGCAGGATTTCCTGCCGCGCATGGCAGCTTACAAGCTGGCGCGCGACTTTCCTGGACGTAAAGGCGTGTCCTACCTGTCGGTGCATCTGCGCTTTGGCACCGTGTCCATCCGCCAACTGGCCTCACTGGCCGCGCGACAGGCCGCGCAAGGCTGCGAAGGCGCGCAGACCTGGTTGTCCGAACTGGCGTGGCGCGACTTCTATTTCATGATTCTGTGGCACCACCCGCACGTGGTCACCCAGGCATTTCGCCCCGAGTACGACCGCGTCCAGTGGGATGACGCGCCTGAGTACTGGCAGGCATGGTGCGCGGCGCGCACTGGCTATCCGTTGGTCGACGCCGCCATGCGCCAACTGCTGCAAACGGGCTACATGCACAACCGGCTGCGCATGGTGGTGGCGAGCTTCTTGACCAAGGATTTGGGTATCGATTGGCGCCGTGGCGAGCGCTTCTTTGCCCAGCACCTGAACGACTACGACCTGGCTGCAAACAATGGCGGCTGGCAATGGGCGGCGTCAACCGGCTGCGACGCTCAGCCCTGGTTTCGCATCTTCAACCCGGTGGCGCAGTCGCAGAAGTTTGACCCCGACGGCAGGTTTATCCGCCGCTATCTCCCAGAGCTGGCGTGTGTTCCTGATAAGCACCTCCATTTCCCTGCAGGCATGAAGCCGCTCGAGTTGCAGGCCTGTGGGTTGCGTTTAGGCATCGACTATCCACTGCCGGTAGTGGACCACGCCATAGCACGGGAGCGTACCCTGATGCGGTTCCATTTCTTAGGTCGCCCGCGAGAGGCATCCTGAAAGGCGGGGAACCGGGATGTCCCATCTTGGGATCCATGAGGAAGCATGTTTTTTCGAGGGAACAGTCAGATCTTTGAAAAAGTGTCTGTGCATCATCTATAATGGAGGGCTTCGGAGAGGTGGATGAGCGGTTTAAGTCGCACGCCTGGAAAGCGTGTGTGGGCTAATCCCCACCGCGGGTTCGAATCCCGCCCTCTCCGCCAGTCGTTCCAAGGGTTAGCAGGTACTCATCTGCTAACCCTTTTTCGTTGCGGCTCCTCTGAAAACGAGGGCTGTAGTAGAGGCAGCATCCCGGCAAACCATATAAGGTTGGCATGTGAACTAAGCTGGGCCGGTTATGCCATTACTGGATGGCGAGATGACCGCCGCGCCTGCGACGGATGCGGCCAGCCTGTACAAGGCAAGCGGCCACGCTGACTCCCCGGCACAGCGCGAACCTGTGGGTGACCGAGGCACTGGGGCACGGCTTTGGCGTGGGCGGCGGCCTGAACTATATGGGAGCGCGGTTTGCCAACCCTGGCAACTCGGTCACCTTGCGTGGCTACCACGGTGGATGCCATGGCCTACTACTGCCTGGGCGCCTGGGATGTGCAACTCAAGCTGAACAATCTGTTTCGACCACCGCTATATCGTGGCGGGCATGGCAGTTCGCCGAACCTGAACCTGGCGGGTGCCCCGCGTTCGGCGCAGGTGGTGGCACGCTACCGATTCTGAGATCCAGGCCCCGGGTCATGCCGCAGGAATCCTGGCGCGCCGACAAAGGCGCGATCATGGGCAACCAGCGGTCCTGAAAAGGCCGCGCACAGTGACCGAAACGAACAACGGGCCTTACAGGCCCGTTGGTTCTTCAAGCAAGGGCGGTGTGGCGCACCCACCCCGCAGTCATTTCAGCAGGCTCACACCTGGTCTGCCGAGAGCCCGGCGGTTTGGCTGAAGCCGCCGTCCACATAGGTGATCTCGGCTGTCACGCCGCTGGCCAGGTCGGACAGCAGGAACGCGGCCACGTTGCCCACGTCTTCGATCGTCACGTTGCGACGCAGCGGGGCGGCGTCAGCCACGCGGCCCAACAGCTTGCCGAAGTCCTTGATGCCGCTGGCGGCCAGCGTCTTGATGGGGCCCGCGCTGATGCCGTTGGCACGGATGCAGCGGCCGTCTTCAGTGCGGCCCACGGCTTCGGCCAGGTAGCGCACGCTGGCTTCCAGGCTGGCCTTGGCCAAGCCCATGGTGTTGTAGTTGGGAATGGAGCGCAGGGCGCCCAGGTACGACAGCGTCAGCAGCGACGACTTGTCGTTCAGGTAGGGCAGGGCCGCCTTGGCCATGGCCGGGAAGCTGTAGGCACTGATGTCGTGGGCCACCTTGAAGGCTTCGCGAGAGAGGCCTTCCAGGAAGTTGCCGGCGATGGCCTCGCGCGGAGCAAAGCCGATGGAGTGCACGAAGCCGTCGAACTTGCCCCAGGCGGCGCCGATGTCGGCGAACAATTTGTCGATCTGCGCGTCGTCGGCCACGTCGCAGTCAAAGACCAGCTTGGAGTCGAATTCGGCGGCGAACTCGGTGATGCGGTCCTTGAAGCGCTCGCCCACGTAGCTGAAGGCCAGTTCCGCGCCTTGTTGGTGGCAGGCCCTGGCGATGCCGTACGCGATCGAGCGATTGGACAGCACGCCCGTGATGAGCAGCTTCTTGCCGGCGAGAAAACCCATTGTTGTTCTCCTGAAATGCGATGTGCGAAGGAAAATGGCAAGCGTGACGCGGGGGCTTGCGGGCCGCTTGCGTGGTGCAGAATTGTCGCATGCGGTTCTGGCGTATCTGTTTATTGATCGGTTGGCTGGGAGGGAGCAGCGTGGCGGGCGGGACGGCCTGGGCCGCGCATGCCTACGCGATGTGGGGGGCGCCCGCGCTGGCGGCCGACTTCGCGCACTTCCCCTACGTCAACCCACAGGCGCCCAAGGGCGGCGAACTGCGCCTGGTGAGCAATCTGCGCACCTCCACCTTCGACAAGTACAACCCATTCACGATCCGCGGCAACGCGCCGGCCTACCTGTCGGCGCTGATGTTCGACTCGCTGCTCACCGGCTCGCTGGACGAAACGGCCACCGGCTATGGACTGCTGGCCGAGGATGTGGCGGTGGCGCCGGATGGCCTGTCAGCCACCTTCAGGCTGCGGCCCGAGGCGCGCTTTCACAACGGCAAGCCGGTGCTGGCCCAGGATGTAAAGCACAGTTTCGACACCCTGATGGGCCCTCACACCTCACCGGGCTACAAAACGCTCCTGATCGAGGTGGCCGGTGTGGATGTGCTGGACGACCGCACCGTGCGCTACCGCTTCAAGGCGCCCAACCGCGAACTGCCGCTCACCGTCGGGGGGCTACCCGTGTTCAGCCGCGACTGGGGGCTGGGCGCCGACGGCAAGCCCAAGCCCTTCGACCAGGTGGTGATGGACATCCCCATCGGCAGCGGACCGTACAAGATCGGCCCCGTCAACTTCGGCAAGGACATCACCTATGTGCGCGATCCCCAGTATTGGGCGCGCGACCTGCCCGTGCGCAAGGGGACGGCCAACTTTGACCGTGTGCTGGTCAAGATCTACAAGGACAACACTGCGCGGCTGGAGGCGCTGAAGGCCGGCGAGTTCGATCTGATGCGGTTTTTCAGTGCGGGCGATTGGGCGCGGCGGGTCAACGGCCGCAAGTTCGACACGGGTGAGCTGGTCAAGGGCGAGTTCGCCAACAAGCTGCCCTCGGGCTTCCAGAGCTACGTACTGAACACCCGCCGCCCGCTGCTGCAGGACCGCCGCGTGCGAGAGGCCCTGGGGCTGGCGTTCGACTTTGAGTGGATGAGTCGCCAGCTTTTCTATGGTGCCTATCAGCGCGTGCGCGGCATCTTCGGCAACACCATGTGCGAGACGCAGGGCATGCCCACGCCGCAGGAGTTGGCCTTGTTGGAGCCCTGGCGCAAGGATCTGCCCCCCGCGGTCTTCGGCCCCATGTTCGAGCCGCCCACCACCCACGGCGCCACCACGCTGCGCGACAACCTGCGCCGCGCACAGGCGCTGCTCCAGGAGGCAGGCTGGCAGGTGCAGGATGGCGTGCTGCGCAACGCCAGCGGCCAGGCCATGGTGCTGGAATACATGGACAGCAGCGAAGGCGGCGTGCGCACGTTGTCCTCGTGGATGCGCAACCTGCAAAAGCTCGGCATCACGCTCAAGTTCCGCTCGGTGGACTTCGCGCTGTACCAGCAGCGTCTGCAGAAGTTCGACTTCGACATCACCACCATTGCCTACCAGGGCACCAACAACCCGGGGCAGGAGTTTGCCGACCTGTTCGGCAGCGCGGCGGCAGACCAGGAAGACTCGGGCAATTTCCCCGGCGTAAAGAGCCCGGCCGTGGACGCAATGATCCGTGCCATGGTGTCTGCCAAGACGCAGGAACAGATGTTGCCCGCGTGCCATGCGCTGGACCGCATCATTGCGCATGGCCACTACCTCATTCCGCAGTGGTCCGCGGGCACCCATCGCATGGTCTACAACGCCTGGCGCCTGGACCGGCCCGAAGTGGTGCCGCCGTATTCGACCGGAGAGATGTGGGCGGTGGATACGTGGTGGGCCCGTTCGCCTACGCTGACCGCCGAGACTGCGCCCAAGGCCGCGACGCCGCGCAAGGACTGAAACCGCCATGTTCGCCTACATCCTCAAGCGCATCCTGCTCATGCTGCCTACGCTGTTGGGCGTGTTGCTGTTGACCTTTGTCGTGATCCAGTTCGTGCCCGGCGGTCCGGTGGAGCAGTACCTGGCCGAGGCCAAGGCCGGCGCTGCCGGCATGGGCGGGGGCGGCGAGGGCGGCGGCATGGCCTATCGCGGCGCGCAGGGCGTCGATCCCAAGCGGCTGGAGCAGATCAAGCAGCTCTATGGCTTTGACAAGCCGGCGCACGAGCGCTTCTTCCAGATGCTGGGCCAGTTCGCGCGCTTCGACCTGGGGCGCAGCTTCTTTCAGAACAAGGACGTGTGGCAACTCGTGAAGGAGAAGCTGCCCGTGTCCGTCAGCCTGGGGTTGTGGACCTTCTTCATCAGCTACCTCGTGGCGGTGCCGCTGGGTGTGGCCAAGGCGGTGCGCGCCGGCTCGCGCTTTGACTTCGTCACCACGCTCATCATCCTGGTGGGCTACGCGATCCCGGGTTTCGTGCTCGGCGTGGCGCTGCTGGTGATCTTTGGCGGGCAATTGCAGTGGTTCCCGCTGCGCGGGCTGACCTCGGCCAACTGGGACGAACTGGGCCTGTGGGCCAAGGTGACGGATTACCTGTGGCATATCGCGCTGCCCATCACGGCCATGGTGGCCGGCAGCTTTGCGGTGACGGCGATGCTGACCAAGAACGCTTTTCTGGAAGAGATCCGCAAGCAATATGTGCTCACCGCGCGTGCCAAGGGACTGACAGACCGGCAGGTGCTCTACAAGCACGTGTTTCGCAATGCGCTGATTCCCATCATCACGGGCTTTCCATCCGCCTTCATCGGCGCGTTCTTCGCGGGCTCGCTGCTCATCGAGACGCTGTTCTCGCTCGACGGCCTGGGCCTGCTGTCCTATGAGAGCGTGATCCGCCGCGACTACCCCGTGGTGTTGGGCACGCTGTACCTGTTCACCCTGATCGGGCTGGTGACCAAGCTCATCAGCGACCTGTGCTACGTGTGGGTGGATCCCCGCGTCAAGTTTGATTGAAATATGGCTCCAACGCCCGACCATCAAGCGCTAGTAGCTATTGATTCGGTAGCTAATGGGGCGCCTGCAGCGCCCGTTGCCGCCTCGGCGTCACCCAGTCGGCGCGCTTGGCAGCGCTTTCGTGCCAACCGCCTGGGGTTCTGGAGCCTGCTGGTGTTCTGCACCCTGGTCGTGATCAGCCTGGGGGCAGAACTGGTTAGCAACGACCGGCCCCTCGTCGTGCGCTATGAGGGTCAGACGTATTTCCCGTTGTTCAACGATTACCCCGAGACGACTTTCGGCGGTGACTTCCAGACGCCCACCGACTACCTCGACCCCTTCATTCGCGAGCGGCTGTCGCAGGGGGATAACTGGGCGCTGTACACGCTCAACCGCTACGGGCCCGACACCCTGAACTACTTCGCGAAGGAGCCCAACCCCTCGGGCCCGTCGCGCGACAACTGGCTGGGCACGGACGACCGCGGGCGTGACCTGCTGGCGCAACTGATCTACGGCTTTCGCGTGAGCGTGTTGTTCGGTATTGCCCTCACCGTGGTGGGCGTGGCACTGGGCGTGGCGGCGGGGGCCGTACAGGGCTTCTTTGGCGGCAAGACCGACCTGGCTTTCCAGCGCTTCATCGAGATCTGGGGCTCCATGCCCGAGCTGTACCTGCTCATCATCTTCAGCGCCGTGTTCGCGCCCAGCATCGGGCTGCTGCTGGTATTGCTCAGCCTGTTCGGCTGGATGGGGCTGTCGGACTATGTGCGCGCCGAATTCCTGCGCAACCGGCAACTGGACTATGTGAAGGCCGCGCGGGCGCTGGGTGTGTCCAACGGCCAGATCATCCGCCGCCACATCCTGCCCAACAGCATGACGCCGGTGGTGACCTTTCTGCCGTTTCGCATGGGTGCGGCGATCCTGGCGCTGACGTCGCTGGACTTCCTGGGCCTGGGCGTTCCGCCCGGCACCCCCAGCCTGGGCGAGCTGCTGTCGCAGGGCAAGAACAACATCGACGCGTGGTGGATCTCCATCTTCACCTTCGGGGTGCTGGTCACCACGCTGCTGCTGCTCACCTTCATGGGCGATGCGCTGCGCGACGCGCTGGACCCCCGCAAGAACTGAGGCATCGTGAACCCTTCTGCCATGCGCGCTGCGCCCCCCCTGTCTCCCTCGTCCGCGCCGCTGCTGCAGGTGCGGGACCTGCGGGTGCGCTTCGGCGCCAAGCAGGTGGTGCATGGGGTGAGCTTCGACATGGCCCCGGGCGAAAAGCTCGCGCTGGTGGGTGAATCCGGCTCGGGCAAAACAGTGACCGCGCTGGCGCTGCTGCGCCTGACGGGCGATGCGCAATTGGAGGGGAGCGCGCTGATGCACGGGCGTGATCTGCTCCAACTGCCTGAGCGCGAACTGCGCGGCGTGCGCGGCGGCGATATCGCCATGGTGTTCCAGGAGCCCATGACGGCGCTGAACCCGCTGATGACCATTGGCGACCAGGTGGCCGAGGTCTTGGTGCTAAAACAGGCCCTGAGCAAGGCGCAGAGCGCGCAAGCAGCTATCGAACTGCTAGCGAGTACCGGCATCCCCGAGCCATCGCGGCGCGCGGGCAGCTTTCCGCACCAGCTTTCGGGCGGGCAGCGCCAGCGCGCCATGATCGCCATGGCCCTGGCCAGTCGACCGAAGCTGTTGTTGGCCGACGAGCCCACCACCGCGCTGGATGTGACGCTGCGCGGCCAGATCCTGGATCTGCTGTCCGACCTGCAGCGCCAGACGGGCATGGCCGTGCTGCTCATCACGCACGACCTGCTGCTGGTGCGCCGCTTTGCCGATCGCGTGGCCGTCATGGAGCAGGGCGCCGTGGTGGAGCAGGGCACCGTCGCCCAGGTGTTCGACGCACCGCAGCATGCCTACACGCGCAAGCTGATCGGCAGTACGCCGCGGCGGGACGTGGTGGAAGGCGGTGCCGACGGCGACGCCGTGCCCGCCGCGCAGGCAAGCGGCCTGCGCGTGGCCTACCCCGTGCCAGTGCCGGGCATCCGCGGCTGGTTTGCCAAGGGCGAATTCGTGGCCGTGAAGGATGCGGGCTTTCGCATTGCGCGTGCGCGCACACTGGGGGTCGTGGGCGAATCGGGCTCGGGCAAGTCCACGCTGGCCCAGGCGCTGCTGGGCCTGCTGCCGTCGCGCGGTGACCTGCAGGTGGCCGGCCAGGCCTGGCAGCAGCCCGCCCACCGCAACACCGCGCACAACCAGGAGCTGCGCCGGCAGGTGCAGGTGGTGTTCCAAGACCCGTTCTCATCCCTGTCGCCGCGCATGACCGTGGAGGAGATCGTGGGCGAGGGCCTGCGCGTGCACATGCCTGCGCTGGACGTGGCCGAGCGCCGCACGCGCGTGGCTGCCATGCTGGCCGAGGTGGGCCTGACGGACGCGCAATTCCCCGGCCTGCTGGCGCGCTACCCGCATGAGTTCTCGGGCGGCCAGCGCCAGCGCCTGGCCATTGCGCGCGCGCTCATCGTCGAGCCGCAAGTGCTGGTGCTGGACGAGCCCACCAGCGCGCTGGACGTCACCATTCAGCAGCAGGTGCTGAGCCTGCTGCAGCGCCTGCAGAAGGAGCGGGCGCTGTCGTACCTGCTCATCACGCACGACGTGGCGGTGGTGCGCGCCATGGCGCATGAGGTCATCGTCATGAAGGACGGCGAGGTGGTGGAAAGCGGCAGCGTGCACCAGGTGCTGGATGCGCCGCGCCACGCCTACACGCAACGGCTGGTGCAGGCCGCGCAGCCGGTCTGACCTGCCCGGCGGCGGGTCGCGCAGCAGGGTGTGCGGGGCCGTGGGCGACTACCGCGTTTGGTGTAGGACACGAGCGCGATCTGCTTGCATGTCCGTTGGCCGGTTGCTCTGCTATTAATAGCATTGAATTTCGATTTCATCTGCCTGTCCGGTGTTTCACAGCGCACAAGGCGGCTCCCGCTTTTCTGGCGATTTCACACATCAGGCAACACACCTGACACTTGGCTGCTAGGTGCCGCGGGGTGCCGCTCTCACAATGCGCCCCGGGGCGGTCAGGCTGGTCTGACGGCACCTTCCTCGGCAAGAAAAACCCCGGAGGCGATGAACATCATGCGCACGAAAACCCTCTCCTGTTGCAAGTATCTGGCTGGCGCCGCCGCGCTGGCTGCCCTGGTCGCCTGTGGCGGCGGCGGTGGTGATGGCGGTGACGGTAGCGGCACCGGCACGCTGAAGCTGGCGCTGACCGACGCTCCCAGCTGCGGCTATGACGCGGTGAACGTCACAGTGCAGAAAATACGCGTGCACCAAAGCGCTACGGCGGCGGATGACGCTTCCGGCTGGCATGAGCTCACGCTGAACCCCGCGCGCCGCGTGGACCTGCTGTCGCTCACCAACGGAGTGCTGGAGGAACTGGGCGAGCTGCCGCTGCCCACGGGCAAATACACCCAGATGCGTCTGGTGCTGGCCGGCAATGGCGGAGCGGCCCCCTTCGCCAACTCCGTGGTGCCCACGGGGTCGGGCGAAGTAGCGCTGACCACGCCCAGCGGCCAGCAAAGTGGCGTGAAGATGAACGTGAACATCGACATCGCCGCCAACCAGATGGCGGACTTCGTGCTCGACTTCGACGCCTGCAAGTCCGTCGTGACGGCCGGCGCATCGGGCCGCTACCTGCTCAAGCCCGTGGTGGCTGTGATTCCGCGCCTGGTCTCTGGTGTGCAGGGCTTCGTCGAACCCGTTGCTGGCACCACGGTGACGCTGCAGTCCCAGGGCGAGGTGGTGCGCGCCACCGTGCCGGACGCTTCGGGCCGCTACCTGCTGCGGCCGGTGGTGCCGGGCAGCTACACGCTGGTGCTGACGGCACCCGGCCGCACCACGGCCGTGGTGACCCAGGTGCCGGTGCAGTCCGAGCTGGTCACCTCCGTCGGCACGTCCACGCAGGCCGTGGCGCTGCCGGCATCGCCCGTTGCCACCGTGAACGGCACCACTTCGGTGGATGCCTGGGTGCGGGCCCTGCAGCCGCTGGCGGCGGCTGGCGCGGTGGAAGTGTCGGCCAAGCCCGTGGACGGCGTGACCGGCGCCTACAGCTTCACGCTGCCCACGGCCGCCCCGCTGGTGGCGCCGTATGCCGCGGCGCCCACTCCGCTCGTGTTCACGGCCGATGCCGGCGCCGCAGGGCGCTACACCATCCAGGCGCGCCTGGCGGGGCAGGCCGACAAGCAGCAGGCCTTGACCCTGGGCGCGGGAACGACCCAGACGGTGAACTTCACGTTCCCCTGACGCCCGCCACGCGTTCCTAGAATGAAGGGCGCCAGTCCGCGACTGGCGCCCTTTTTTGTACGAACGCCCTTCCTGTCATGCCCCGCCTCGCTGCCAACCTCTCCATGCTCTACGCCGAGCATGCCTTCCTGGACCGCTTTGCCGCTGCCGCGCGCGACGGCTTCCGGGGTGTGGAATACCTCTTTCCCTACGACCATCCTGCGGAGCAGATCGCGCAGCGCCTGGCCGAACATGGACTGACGCAGGTACTGTTCAATGCCCCGCCGGGAGACTGGGCGGCGGGCGAGCGCGGTCTGGCCTGTCTGCCAGGGCGCGAGGCGCAATTCCAGGAGGGGCTGCAACAGGCGCTGCACTATGCGCAGGCGCTGCGCTGCGAGCGCCTGCACGTGATGGCTGGCGTGGTGCCGCCCGGGCTGGCGCACGCCGACGCACGCGCCTGCTACCTGCGCAACCTGCGCTGGGCCGCCGGCCAGGCCGGGCGTCAGGGCGTGCGGCTGATGATCGAGCCCATCAACGGGCGCGACATGCCCGGCTACTTCCTGCAGCGCCAGCAGGACGCCCATGCCGTGCTGCAGGAACTGGGCGCTTCCAACGTGCAGGTGCAGTTCGACCTGTACCACTGCCAGGTCATGGAGGGCGACGTGGCCACGAAGATCCGCCACTACCTGCCCACGGGACGGGTGGGGCATTTCCAGATCGCCGGCGTACCTGAGCGGCACGAGCCCGACCAGGGAGAGCTGCAGGTCGACTACCTGCTGGGCGTGATCGACGAGGTGGGGGCCACCTGCGGCTTCGACGGCTGGGTGGGCTGTGAATACCGTCCGGCGATCGCGGGCCCGGGCGGCACCTCGCAGGGGCTGGCCTGGGCGCGGCGCTGGGGTGTCGTGCCGCGCGGCGCGGATTGAGGGCGTTCGCCCCGGCGCGGGGCCGGGGCTAGCGTGGGGACGTCACAGTTCAGATAAAAAAGGCCTGCAGCGCTTATGCAGTAAGCGCTAGCAGCTATTGAATCGATAGTTAACCCGTCAGCGCAGCACCAGCACCGGCACGCTGCACAGCCGCAGCAGCGCGGTGGTGGTGCTGCCGACGATGAGCTGGCGGATGCGCGAGTGCCCGTAGGCGCCCAGCACTAGCAGTACGTTGCCGTGCGACTGCAGCAGGGCCGGCAGCGCCTCCTCCGGCACGCCCGGCACGATCTGCGTGGTGATGTTGAAGCCTGCGGCCTCCAGGTGTGACTGGGCGCTTTGCAGCGCTTCCAGCATCTCCAGCGTGGGCTCGCCGGCCAGGGCCAACAGGCCGGGCATGCCGCGCAGCAGCGGGCTGCGGCCCACGGCCTCTACGGCGCGGCGCGCGGTGGCGCTGCCGTCAAAGGCCACGACGAAGCCCGCCGGCGCCACGAACTCCGGCATGGTCACCACCATCACCGGCTGGCGCACGTTGCGCACCACGCCTTCCACACGGTAGTCCAGCCGCAGCTTGCGCGCGGCGGTGGCGCGGTGCTGGCGCCCCAGCACGAACAGGCGCGCGCTGGGTTCGTGCTCCAGCAGCACGTCGGTCAACTCGCCCTGGCGCAGCAGCGCCTGCAGCGACGGCACGCGTGCGGCATCCACGCGCGCCTGGGCCTCGGCCAGCATGCGGCGCGCGGCCTCCTGTGCGACGTGGCTGCGCTCTTCATCGAGGGTATTCAGGCGCTGCAGCAGCAGGTCCTGCGCGCCCATGCCGATGACGCCGCTGTAGTCGCCCACGGGCGGCATGGGTTCAGGCCGCTCCAGTGCGTGCAGCAGCGCCAGGGGTGCCTGCAGGCGCTGCGCGGCCCACAGGGCCCCGTCCACCACGGCGTGGGTGGTGGCCAGCCCGTCGATGCAGGCATACACGGTGTCGTGGGTGTTCATTGCTTCCTCCTGCGCACGCATGTGATGGCCCGAGTGTGGCATCGCAGAGCGTGCAGTGCCACCGGGGGTGCCCCGCAGGCTGTGGTCGCAGGTGAATGCAATTCACAAGAAAATCGCGCTCTAGCGCTTGTCCATCAAGCGCTGCCAGCTATTGTTTTGATGGCATTTCGGCATGCATCGGCCGCTGCTGCATCACCCGTGCGTACAGCGCCTGCGCGGCCACCGACAGGCCCCGGTCGCGCCGGCGCACCAGGTAGATCTGCCGCGTGAGCCCGGGCAGGGCCAGCGGCCGGGTGGCCAGGCCCTCCTGCTGGAAGTGGAACAGCGTGAGCGTAGGCACCACGCTGATGCCCAGCCCGGCCCGCACCATGCCCATGACGGTGGCCAACTGCTCCACCTCCATCAGCGTGCGCATCGCATGGGGATGGAAGGCCGCCTCCAGGTACTGGCGCACGCTGCTGTGCCGCGCGAGATGGATGAATGGCCACTCGGCCAGGGCACGCCATTGCGCGGCGGCGCTGCGCCGGCCGGCGGGCAAGGGTTGCCGGGCGAGCGGATGGTCCGCGCGGCAGACCAGGTGAAAGCCGTCCTCGCAGAAGGGCTCGGCCTGCAGCTCGGGCGTGTCCGCGCGGATGGCGGCCAGCGCGAAGTCGGCCTTGCCCGTGGCCACGCGCTCGATGCAAGGCTCGGACAGCACGTCGGCAATGTCCAGTTCCACGCCCGGGTGCTGTGCGCGAAAGCCGGCCAGCACACCCGGCAGCCACCCCGCGGCCAGCGAGGGCAGCAGCGCGACGGACACGCGCCCGCGCCGCAGCAGTGCGGCGTCGCGCAGCGTGGCCAGCGCGGCATCCACCTCGGCGCGAATGCGCAACGCCGACGCATGGAAGTTCTCGCCCTCGGCCGTCAGGCTCACATGGCGCGTGCTGCGGTCGAACAGGCGCAGACCCAGGTCGTCCTCCAACGCGCGGATGAGCGCGCTGAAGGCCGGTTGCGACAAGTGGCACTGCGCCGCGGCGCGCGTGAAGCTGCGCTGCGCCGCCAGGGCAAGGAAGGCGTCGACCTGCCGTGTGGAGATATTCATTTGATATCCAGATGAATTGATCTTGACAATCTATTTCCCAGAATAACCTGCCGTGCCTACAGTGCGCCCTGGAGACATTCCCCAAGGACCCCTGCAATGGCGAACCCCTCACCCCTGCTCATCGGCTGTGCGGCCGGCTTCTCGGGCGACCGCCTGGATGCTGCCGCACCCGTGGTGCAGGCGCTGGTGGACAGCGGCCGGCCCGGCGTGCTGATCTTCGAGACCCTGGCCGAGCGCACGCTGGCGCTGGCCCAACTGGCGCGCCGCGCCGATCCCGATGCGGGCTACGAGCCGCTGCTGGATGAGCTGCTGCGGCCGGTGCTCGCGCAATGCCTTCAACACGGCGTGCGCATCGTGAGCAACTTTGGCGCGGCCAATCCGCGGGGCGCTGCGCAGCGTATCCAGCAACTGGCAGCCGAGCTGGGCGCGCGCCGCCCGCGCGTGGCGGTGGTGCACGGCGACGACCTGAGTGGCGCACAGCACCGCGCTGTGCTGGAACGGGCGCTGGGCCCGTCCATGCCCGCGCAGCCCATCGTGAGCGCCAATGCCTACATTGGCGCGGAGCCCATCGCCCAGGCGCTGCGCGCGGGGGCCGACATCGTGGTCTGCGGCCGCGTGGCCGACCCTGCGCTGGTGCTGGGCCCGGCGCTGGCGCACTACGGCTGGTGCATGGACGACTGGGACCGCCTGGCGCGCGCCACCATGGCCGGCCACTTGCTGGAATGCGGCGCGCAGGTCACGGGCGGCTACTTTGCCGACCCGGGCTACAAGGATGTGCCGGGCCTGGCCCGGCTGGGCTACCCGATCGCCGAGATCGACGCCGACGGCCATTGCACCCTCACCAAGCCGCCGGGCACGGGGGGGCGCGTGGACGAGCGCACGGTCAAGGAGCAGCTGCTGTATGAACTGCACGACCCCGCCGCCTACCTGACGCCCGACGTGGTGGCCGACATCACCCAGGCGAGCGTGGCGCAGGCCGGCAGCGACCGCGTGCACCTGCAGGGCGTGCGCGGCCATGCGCGGCCGCCGTCGCTGAAGGTGAATGTGTGCTTCGAGTCCGGCTGGTTTGCCGAGGGCGAAATTTCGTATGCCGGCGCGCGCGCCGAGGAGCGCGCCCGCCTGGCGGGCGACGTGCTGCGCGAGCGGCTTGCGAGCGTGGCACCGCTGCGCGTGGACCTGATCGGCGTGGCCAGCGTTTGGGGTGACGACGCAGGGCGGTGGCTGGCGGCGCAGGCAGGCCAGGGCGCGCAGGACGTACGCCTGCGCGTGGCACTGCAGCACCGCGACCATGCCAGCGCGCAGCGCCTGGTACGCGAGGTGACGGCGCTGTACTGCTGCGGCCCGGCGGGGGGCGGCGGTGTGCGCACGGCCATGCGCCCGCGCCTGGGCACCGTTTCCTGTCTCGTGCCGCGCGAGGCGGTCAATCCTGGCTACACGCTGCTGGACTGAAGGACCACGATGAACCCTACTGATCTCACGGTTCCCCTGTACCGCCTGGCGCACGGCCGCACGGGTGACAAGGGCGACCGCTCCAACATCAGCGTGATCGCCTGGCACCCGGCCCTGTGGGACGTGCTGGTGCAGCAGGTCACCGAGGAGGCCGTGGCGCGCCAGTTCGCGGCGCGCGGGCCCACGCGTGTCACGCGCTATCTGCTGCCCCAACTGCAGGCGATGAATTTCGTGCTGGATGGCGTGCTGGACGGCGGCGTGAACGACGCGCTCAACCTCGACAGCCATGGCAAGGCGCTGTCCTTTCTGTTGCTGGACCTGCCGGTGCGGATGCCGGCGGCGCTTGTACATCACCTGGCCGGAGCGCATTGACGCGCGCCGGCGGCATTTTTCATCACCACAACCAAGGAGACACCATGAACCCGTTCCCGCATCGCCGCCGTGTACTGGCTGCCACCGCTGCGGCCGTCCTGTGTGCCGCGGCCGGCGCCGCCAACGCACAGGCTCCCGCCTATCCTGCCAAGCCCGTCACTTTCGTCGTGCCGTTTGCGGCCGGCAGTGCCACCGACCAACTGGCGCGGGCATTGGGCCAGGCCGTGAGCACCGATGCGCGGCAACCCGTGGTCGTGGAGAACAAGGCCGGCGCCAGCGGCATGATCGCCGCGCAGTCCGTCGCCAAGGCACCGGCGGATGGGTACACGGTGCTCATCACCACCAACACCACGCATGCCGCGAACGAACACCTGTACAAGAAACTGCCCTACGACCCGGTGAAGGATTTCGCCCCCGTCACCGGCCTGGGCAAGGGCGGCCAGGTGCTGGTGGTGAACGCGGGCGCTCCCTACAAGAACGTGGGCGACCTGCTGGCCGCCGCCCGCAAGAACCCCGGCAAGCTGAGCTTTGGCAGCGGCAGTTCCTCCAGCCGCATGGCCGGCGAGATGCTCAAGCAACTGGCGGGGGTGGACATCCTGCATGTGCCGTACAAGAGCAACCCGTTGGCCATCACCGATCTGCTCGGCGGGCAGATCGACCTGATGATCACCGACACGTCCACCGGCGTTCCTCAGGTCAAGGCGGGAAAGCTGCGCGCGCTGGGGTACTCCACGCAAAAGCGCAGCACGCAGCTGCCCGAGGTGCCCACGCTGGATGAGGCCGGCGTGAAGGGCTATGACATGGGCTACTGGTTTGCGGCCTACGTGCCCGCCGGCACGCCCGAGCCCGTGGTGGTGCGGCTGAACGCGCTGCTGGCGCAGGCGACGAGGAGCCAGGCCGCCCAGTCGTTCTTCGAGACCGCAGGCTCCGAGGCCTGGACCACCACGCCCGAAGAGCTGGCGCGCTTTCAGGCCGCCGAGACCCAGAAGTGGGGCAGGGTGATCAAGGCCGCCGGTATTGAGGCGGAATGAGTGCGTCGGCGGGGTTGAAGGCGTTTTGGCCTTCAGCGCCCGCCCATCAAGCGCTAGTAGCTCCTATTTCAGGAGCGTTCTGAGCCGTCGTGCGGCGCGAACAGGTCCCAGGTGGCGATGAACAGTGCGGCGATCATCGGGCCGATCACAAAGCCCGTGAGCCCGAACAACGCCATGCCGCCCAAGGTGGAGATCAGCACCACGTAGTCGGGCAGCTTGGTGTCCTTGCCGACCAGCACGGGACGCAGTACGTTGTCCACCAGCCCGATGACGAATACGCCATAGGCGGTGAGGATCACGGCCTGCCCCGGCGCGCCGGTCGCCAGGAAGTAGATGGCCACGGGCCCCCAGATCAGGCTGGCGCCCACGGCGGGCAGCAGCGACAGGAACGCCATCAGCACGCCCCACATCACCGGCCCCTGGATGTTCAACAGCCAGAAGATCAGGCCACCCAGGGCGCCCTGGGCCGCAGCCACCACGATGTTGCCCTTCACGGTGGCGCGGATCACGGTGGTGAACTTGATGGCCAACTGCTCCTTGTGCCGCGCATCCAGGGGGATGGCCTCGCGGATGCGCGCCGCCAGCCGCGCGCCGTCGCGCAGCAGGAAAAACAACAGGTAGAGCATGACGCCGAAGCTCACCACGAACTGCAGCGTGTTCTGGCCCACGTCCAGCGCCTTGGTGGCCAGGAACTGGCTGGCCTGGGCGCCGATCGTGGTCAGGCGGGCTTGCAGCTCCGCGCGGGTGGTGAGATGAAAGCGGTCCAGCAGCTCCAGCATCCAGGGGGGCAGCGCGGCCAGCACCTGCTGCAGGTAGGCGCCGAAGTTCAGCTGCCCCGAGCGGGCGCGCTCGTAGGCCACACTGGCCTCCTGCACCAGCGAAGCGCCGATCAGCGTTACCGGCAGGATCACGATCACCAGGCACACGCCCAGGGTGGCAAGCGCGGCCAGGTTGCGCCTGCGCGGCATGCGCCGCTGCAGCCGCCGGTGCAGCGGCGTGAACAGGATGGCGAGCACCACACCCCAGAAGATGGCACCGTTGAGCGGCCAGAGGATGGCGCCAAAGGCCAGCGTCACGACGGTGAGCAGGAGCAGCAGGGTGCGGGACTGGAGCGTGGGCGGGTTCATGGGGGCGGTGGAAGGAGCGAAGCCCAAAATGTAAGCCACACACACGCCTGTCTTGATACACCGCTCGCCGCGCGCGCAGGCGTTCAATGGCACAATAGCGGCCGCAAACGAGGCCCTTCCCCTGCCACAGTCGCATCCGCCAACCGGTTCAGCCGTGACGCGGAAGGTTTGTTAACCAGCTAACGCTTCCTTCAGGGAAGTGGAGGTCAGCGGAATATGAGCGATCCGACATCCGTCTACCAAGCCTACCAAGGCAACACCTATCTTTTCGGCGGCAACGCGCCCTACGTCGAAGAGATGTATGAGAACTACCTTGCCAACCCTGGCAGCGTGCCAGACTCCTGGCGCGAATACTTTGACGCACTGCAACATGTGCCCGCGGTAGACGGCAGCAATGCCAAGGACGTTCCCCACCTGCCCGTCATCAACGCCTTTGCCGAGCGCGCCAAGGCCGGCGGCACCAAGGTCGTGGTGGCCAGCGCCGACGCCGAGATGGGCCGCAAGCGCACCGCCGTCCAGCAACTGATCGCCGCGTACCGCAACGTGGGCCAGCGCTGGGCCGACCTGGACCCCCTCAAGCGCACCGAGCGCCCCCAAATTCCCGAACTGGAGCCGTCGTTCTACGGCTTCAGCGATGCCGACCAGGAAACGGTGTTCGACGCGAGCAACACCTTCTTCGGCAAGGACAAGATGCCCCTGCGCGAGCTGCTGAACGCGCTGCGCGAGACCTACTGCGGCACCATCGGCGTGGAGTACATGTACGCCACCGACCAGGTGCAAAAGCGCTGGTGGCAGCAAAAGCTGGAAAGCATCCGCAGCAAGCCCAACTTCTCTGCCGACAAGAAAAAGCGCATCCTGGAGCGCCTGACGGCCGCCGAAGGCCTGGAACGCTACCTGCACACCAAGTACGTGGGTCAGAAGCGCTTCTCGCTCGAGGGGGGCGAGTCCTTCATTGCCGCCATGGACGAGTTGATCAACTCCGCAGGCGCGAAGGGTGTGCAGGAAGTGGTGATCGGCATGGCCCACCGCGGCCGCCTGAACGTGCTGGTCAACACCCTGGGCAAGATGCCCAAGGACCTGTTCGCCGAGTTCGACCACACCGCCCCCGAGGACCTGCCCGCCGGTGACGTGAAATACCACCAGGGCTTCAGTTCCGACGTCTCCACGGCTGGCGGCCCAGTGCACCTGTCGCTCGCGTTCAACCCGTCGCACCTGGAAATCGTCAACCCCGTGGTCGAGGGCTCCGTGCGCTCGCGCATGGACCGCCGCGCCGACCCCCATGGCAAGCAGGTGCTGCCCGTGCTGGTGCACGGTGACGCGGCCTTTGCCGGCCAGGGCGTGAACCAGGAAACCCTGGCCCTGTCCGAAACGCGTGGCTACACCACGGGCGGTACGGTGCACCTGATCATCAACAACCAGATCGGCTTCACCACGTCCGATCCGCGCGACCTGCGCTCTACGCTGTACTGCACCGACATCGTGAAGATGATCGAGTCGCCCGTGCTGCACGTGAACGGTGACGATCCCGAGGCCGTGTGTCTGGCCATGCAGCTGGCGCTGGATTTCCGCATGGAATTCGCCAAGGACGTAGTGGTGGACATCATCTGCTACCGCAAGCTGGGCCACAACGAGCAGGACACGCCGGCGCTGACCCAGCCGCTGATGTACAAGAAGATCGGTCAACACCCCGGCACGCGCAAGCTCTACGCCGACAAGCTGGCAGCCCAGGGTCTGGGCGAGACGCTGGGCGATGACATGGCCAAGGCCTATCGCGCCGCCATGGACGAGGGCAAGCACACGGTCGATCCGGTGCTGACCAACTTCAAGAGCAAGTACGCCGTGGACTGGAGCCCCTTCCTGGACCAGAAGTGGACCGATGCCGGCGACACCGCCATCCCGCTGGCTGAGTGGAAGCGCATCGCCGAGAAAATCACGACCATTCCTGAGACCGTCGCACCGCACCAACTGGTGAAGAAGGTCTACGACGACCGCGCCGCCATGGGCCGTGGCGAGGTCAACGTGGACTGGGGCATGGGCGAACACATGGCCTTCGCATCGCTGGTGGCCTCGGGCTATCCGGTGCGCCTGTCTGGCGAGGATTGCGGCCGCGGCACGTTCACGCACCGCCACGCCGTGATTCATGACCAAAAGCGTGAGAAGTGGGACGAAGGCACCTACATCCCGCTGCAGAACGTGGCCGAGAACCAGGCGCCGTTCACGGTGATCGACTCCATCCTGTCCGAGGAGGCCGTTCTGGCCTTCGAATACGGCTACGCCTCCAACGACCCCAACACGCTGGTGGTCTGGGAAGCGCAGTTCGGCGACTTCGCCAACGGCGCACAGGTGGTGATCGACCAGTTCATCGCCTCGGGCGAAGTGAAGTGGGGCCGCGTGAACGGCATCACGCTGATGCTGCCGCACGGCTACGAAGGCCAGGGCCCCGAGCACAGCTCGGCCCGCCTGGAGCGCTTCATGCAGCTGGCCGCTGACACCAACATGCAGATCGTGCAGCCCACCACGGCCAGCCAGATCTTCCATGTGCTGCGCCGCCAGATGGTGCGCAACCTGCGCAAGCCCCTGGTCATCATGACGCCGAAGTCGCTGCTGCGTAACAAGGACGCCACGTCGCCGCTGTCCGAGTTCACCAAGGGCGGTTTCCAGACCGTCATCTCGGAGCAGGACGAAGCGATCGCCAAGAAGGCCGACAAGGTCAAGCGCGTGATCGCGTGCTCGGGCAAGGTCTACTACGACCTCGTGAAGAAGCGCGTGGAGAAGGAAGCTACCGACGTGGCCATCATCCGCGTCGAGCAGCTTTACCCGTTCCCGCACAAGGCCTTTGCCGCCGAGCTCAAGAAGTACCCGAATGCCACCGACATCGTGTGGTGCCAGGACGAACCACAGAACCAGGGCGCCTGGTTCTTCATCCAGCACAACATCCACGAGAACATGCTCGATGGCCAGAAGCTGGGCTATGCCGGCCGCGCCGCATCTGCCTCCCCCGCAGTGGGTTACGCCCATCTGCACCAGGAGCAGCAAAAGGCCCTGGTGGAAGCCGCTTTCGCCAAGCTCAAGGGTTTTGTCCTGACCAAGTAAGGCCGCAACCCACACCTTCAGTACAGAACCCTCTTTGGAAAGAATCAAATGGCTATCGTAGAAGTCAAAGTCCCCCAGCTGTCCGAGTCCGTGGCCGAGGCCACCCTGCTGCAGTGGAAGAAGAAGCCCGGCGAGGCCGTGGCAATCGATGAAATCCTGATCGAGATCGAGACCGACAAGGTGGTGCTGGAAGTGCCCGCACCGGCCGCCGGCGTGATGGCCGAGATCGTGGTCGCCGATGGCGGCACCGTGGCCTCGGACCAGGTCATCGCCAAGATCGACACCGAGGGCAAGGCCGGCGCGGCCGCGCCTGCAGCTGCTGCCGCTGCACCAGCGCCCGCAGCGGCATCTGCCCCGGCGGCCGCTGCGCCCGCCGCTGCTGGCGGCAGCAAGGGCGACGTGGCCATGCCTGCCGCCGCCAAGCTGCTGGCCGACAACAACCTGTCGGTCGGCGATGTGACGGGCTCCGGCAAGGACGGCCGCGTGACCAAGGGCGATGTGCTGGCCGCAGTGGCGGGCGGCGTGAAGTCGACGGCCGCCGTGATCCCCACCGGCGTGCCCACCAAGGCGCTGCCCCAGGTGGCGGCCCCGTCGTCCGCTGCTGATCTGGGCGAGCGCCCCGAGCAGCGCGTGCCCATGAGCCGCTTGCGTGCCCGCGTGGCCGAGCGTCTACTGCAATCGCAGTCCACCAACGCCATCCTCACTACATTCAACGAAGTGAATATGGCGCCGGTGATGGACCTGCGCAAGAAGTTCCAGGACGCATTCACCAAGGAGCACGGCGTGAAGCTGGGCTTCATGTCCTTCTTCGTAAAGGCCGCGGTGCATGCCCTCAAGAAGTACCCGGTGCTCAACGCCTCGGTGGACGGCAACGACATCGTCTACCACGGCTACTTCGACATCGGTATCGCCGTGGGCTCGCCGCGCGGCCTGGTGGTGCCCATCCTGCGCAACGCAGACCAGATGAGCTTTGCCGACATCGAAAAGAAGATCGCCGAATTCGGCAAGAAGGCGGCCGACGGCAAGCTGGGCATCGAAGAGATGACCGGTGGCACGTTCTCCATCTCCAACGGCGGCACCTTCGGCTCGATGATGTCCACCCCCATCATCAACCCGCCGCAGTCGGCCATCCTGGGCGTGCACGCCACCAAGGACCGCGCCGTGGTCGAAAACGGCCAGGTCGTGGTGCGTCCGATGAACTACCTGGCCATGTCTTATGACCACCGCATCATCGACGGCCGCGAAGCCGTGCTGGGCCTCGTAGCCATGAAGGACGCGCTGGAAGACCCGTCGCGCCTGTTGTTCGACCTGTAATTCCCACAGGGTTCGACGCATACGAAAACCCACCCCCGGCCCGGTCCAGCGGTGGGTTTTTTCTCATCACCAGATACTGTTTTTGAACCATGAGCAAGCAATTTGACGTCATCGTGATCGGCGCAGGCCCTGGCGGCTACATCGCCGCCATCCGCGCCGCCCAGTTGGGCATGAATGTGGCCTGTATCGACGAGTGGAAGAACGCCGCTGGCGGCGCCGCACCCGGCGGTACCTGCACCAACGTGGGCTGCATTCCCTCCAAGGCGCTGCTGCAGTCGTCCGAGCATTTCGAACATGCCAACCTGCACTTTGCCGACCACGGCATCACCGCCACGGGCGTGAAGATGGACGTGGCCAAGATGATTGCCCGCAAGGACAACGTCGTGAAGCAGAACAACGACGGCATCCTGTACCTGTTCAAGAAGAACAAGGTGACCTTCTTCCACGGCCGCGGCTCCTTCGTGAAGGCGGTGGACGGGGGCTATGAAATCAAGGTCACCGGCAAGGCCGAAGAAACGCTGACCGCCAAGCAGGTCATCGTGGCCACCGGATCCAACGCACGTGCGCTGCCCGGTGCGGCCTTCGACGAAGAGCAGATCCTGTCCAACGACGGCGCGCTCGCCATCGGCAGCGTGCCGAAGAAGCTGGGCGTGATCGGCTCCGGCGTGATCGGCCTGGAAATGGGCAGCGTGTGGCGCCGCCTGGGTGCCGACGTGACCATTCTGGAAGGCTTGCCCACGTTCCTGGGCGCGGTGGACGAGCAGATCGCCAAGGAGGCCAAGAAGGCCTTCGACAAGCAAGGCCTGAAGATCGAGCTGGGCGTGAAGATTGGCGAAGTCAAGGCTGGCAAAAAGGGCGTGAGTATCGCCTACACCAACGCCAAGGGCGAGGCCCAGGCGTTGGAAGTGGACAAGCTGATCGTCTCCATCGGTCGCGTGCCCAACACCACCGGCCTGAACGCCGAAGGGGTGGGCCTGAAGCTGGATGAGCGCGGCGCCGTGGTGGTTGATGGCGACTGCAAGACCAACCTGCCCGGCGTGTGGGCGGTGGGCGACGTGGTGCGCGGCCCCATGCTGGCGCACAAGGCCGAGGAAGAGGGCGTGGCCGTGGCCGAGCGCATGGCTGGCCAGCACGGCCATGTCAACTTCAACACCATCCCCTGGGTCATCTACACCAGCCCCGAGATCGCCTGGGTCGGACGCACCGAGCAGCAGCTCAAGGCCGACGGCGTGAAGTACAAGGCGGGCACCTTCCCGTTCCTGGCCAATGGCCGAGCGCGCGCACTGGGCGACACCACCGGCATGGTGAAGTTCCTGGCCGACGCCGCCACGGACGAAATCCTGGGCGTGCACATCGTCGGTCCGATGGCTTCCGAACTGATCGCCGAAGCCGTGGTCGCCATGGAGTTCAAGGCATCGAGCGAAGACATTGCGCGCATCTGCCATGCCCACCCCTCGCTGTCCGAAGCCACCAAGGAAGCGGCGCTGGCCGTGGACAAGCGCACCCTCAACTTCTGATAATTTGAGGCAAAAATGGCTGCCAGCGCTTGTGTGGCAAGCGCTGGCAGCTATTGTTTTTGAAGCATAGGGATAACATGCGGGTGAACGTCAGGCAGGCGTACGAGGCCGAGCTGGCCGCCAAGGGCTTCAAGAGCGATCCGGCCCAGTTGCGGGCCGTGGATGCGCTGGAGCGTTGTGCCCAGGAATGGGGAGCGTACAAGCAGCGCCGCTCCAACACGCTGAAGAAGCTTATCAACCGGCCCCAGGTGCCGCGGGGCGTGTACATGTACGGCGGTGTGGGGCGGGGTAAGAGCTTCCTCATGGACTGCTTCTTCAACGCCGTACCCATCAAGCGCAAGGTGCGTCTGCACTTTCACGAATTCATGCGCGAAGTGCACCGTGAGCTGGCTGGCCTGCAGGGGACGCAGAACCCCCTGGATGTGCTGGGTGCGCGCATCGCCAAGCGCTATAAGCTGATCTGCTTTGACGAGTTCCACGTCGCGGACATCACCGACGCGATGATCCTGCACCGCCTGCTGGCGGCGCTGTTCGACAACGACGTGGGCTTCGTCACCACTTCCAACTTCAAGCCCGACGAACTGTACCCCGGCGGCCTGCACCGCGACCGCATCCTGCCCGCCATCGACCTGCTCAACGACCGCATGGAGGTGGTGAACGTGGACAACGGCACGGACTATCGGCGCCGTGCGCTGGAGCTGGTCGAGCTCTACCACACGCCCCTAGGCCCCGCGGCGGACGCGGCCATGCATCACGCCTTCGAGCAGCTGGCCGAGGTGCGTGACGAAGACGCGGTGCTGCACATCGAGGCGCGCGAGATCAAGGCCATCCGCCGTGCGGGCGGCGTGGTGTGGTTCGACTTCCGCGAGCTGTGCATGGGCCCGCGGTCGCAGAACGACTATCTGGAAATCGCCTCGCAGTTCCACACGGTGCTGCTGTCCAACGTGCCCTACATGCCTGTCAGCATGGCGTCGCCCGCGCGCCGGTTTACCTGGCTGGTGGACGTGCTCTACGATAGGCGCGTGAAACTCGTCGTCTCCGCCGCCGTGCCGCCCGAGCAGCTCTATACGGAAGGCCCCCTGGCGCATGAGTTTCCACGCACCATTTCGCGCCTCAACGAGATGCAATCCAAGGAATTCCTGGCGCTTGAGCGGCGCGTCGTCGATACCGGACTGACCTGATGCCTGCACTGCCTTCCCGCTTTCTTGCCGCAGCCCTCCTGTGCGTGGGTGGGGCAGCGCTGCCTCCCCTGGCGGCGTGGGCTGCCGACGCTCCAGCGACCGATGCAGCGCAGGCGCAGCGGCAGCGCCAGACCCAGCGTGAGCACATCCAGGCGCAGCGCCGGGAGATCGAGGCGCAGCGTGAGCGTGGCGAGGCGGCTTGCTACCAGCAATTTGCCGTGGAGGATTGCCTGCGCAGGGTGCGTGTTCAGGCACGTGAGGCCGACAACGTGCTGCACCGCCAGGAAGTGCAGATCAACGATGCGGAGCGCCGGGAGAAGGCGGGGCAACGCCTGCAAGCAATCGAGGAGCGCAAGCAGGAGCAACGCCAGAAACTGGAAGCAGGGGAGCGTCCCGCCCCGATGCGGGTGGCGCCCCGCAACGCGCCGCAGAAGCCCCGCGAGCAGGAGGCGCGCGACCGTGCGCAGCAGCAGAGCCGCCGCGCAGCCGAGCATTCGGCCGATGTGCAACGCCGTGAGCAAACGCAGCCCCAGCGCATCCAGGATTCCCGCGCCCGCTACGAGGCCAAGCAGCAGAAAGCGCGTGAGCGCCGCGAACGCCTTGAGCGCCAGCAAGCCGAGGCGGCCGGCCGCAAGCCGTCGCCGGCATTGCCGCCGCCGGCCCCGGCCGCGAGCAGCGACCGTTGAGAGCCCTTTAGGGCCCGGTGGACGCCACGGCCCATGCGGGGCCGTCTTCCACGCGCGTTTTAGTTGGCGGGTGTGAGTTGCGCCAAGCGTGGAGGCTTCTTTTCCTCTACCAGCGTTTCGATCTTCACGATGGCGAGCGACAGGTTGTCGCCGCCCCCGCGTGCGCGCGAGCGCGCCTTGTCGATGAGGAACTCGGTGGCCTCGCGCGGCGTCAGCGAATCCAGGACCGACGCCAGTTCCGCAGGTGAGAAGTAGTGCCACACGCCGTCGCTGCAGGCCAACAGCACGTCGCCCGGCTGCATCTGCGGAATCAGGTGGGTGGTAATGGGAGGGTCGCTCTCGGTGCCCAGGCAGCCGACGAGGATGTTGGAGTGGGGATGGGTGTTGGCCTCGGCTTCCGTGATCTCGCCACGGTCCACGAGCGCCTGCACATAGGAGTGGTCGCTGGTGCGGAACACCAGCCGCCCCCCCTGGAAGTGGTAGATGCGCGAGTCCCCTGCGTGGGCCCAGTGGCAATCGCCGCGTGGGTTGATCACGAATGCCGCGATGGTGCTGTGTGGCTCCTGTTCCGCGGAAATCGCGGTGAGGCGGATCACGATGTGCGCCTCCTCCACGATGTGCTTGAGCAGGGCGGCGGCGTCGTCCGTTTCTGGCGAATAGCGTTCAAACAACTGGCGCGCGGTGAGCATCACCTGGTCGGACGCCTTGCGCCCTCCGCTGCGGCCACCCATGCCATCGGCCACCACGCCCAGTACGCATCCATTGAAACGCGGGTGCGACAGCAGGGCGACCTGGTCTTGCTGGTACTCGCGGTCACCCTTGTGGATGCCGGTCGACGCAATGAGGCGGAACGCTTTGGTCATGGGATTGGAGCGGAGGACGAAAGGCCGCCTCGCAGTCGCGAAAGCGGGGGAGCCGCCTATTATGATCAACTCCCGGGCCTTGTCATCGCTGGTGCGTCTGCTTGTGTTTTTAGAGCATCACGGCCGGTGCAGGGCCATTCCTTTCTGACACTTCTTTTGGCCCACGGCGCATGTCCTTGAGCGATCTCGTCCTCCCGGTGTTTGCGCCCGACGGACCCCTGGCGCGTGTGCGGCCTGATCTGCGTTCCCGCCCGGGGCAGGCGGCCATGGCCCTCGCAGTGGCGCAGGCCATCAACGCCCGGGAGTCACTGGTGGTGGAAGCGGGAACGGGGATTGGCAAGACCTTTGCCTATTTGGTTCCCGCACTGCTGAGCGGCGAGCGTGTGCTCATTTCCACGGCCACCAAGACACTGCAGGACCAACTGTTGACGCGCGACCTGCCGCTGCTGCAGCAGGCGCTGGCGCTCCCGCTACGCGTAGCGGCCCTCAAAGGCCGGGCCAATTACCTTTGCCTTTACCGACTGGAGCAGGCGCGTCGCGACGGGGAGGGGCATGACGAAGCAGTCGCCCACGATCTGGCGTGTGTTGAGCGATGGGCCCAGTCCACGCGCAGCGGAGACCTGGCGGAGGTCCCCGGTCTGGATGAATACTCAGCCGCCTGGAGGCAGGTCACTTCGACGGTGGACAACTGCCTGGGTTCCGGGTGCCCGCGGTTGCGCCAATGCCATGTCTACCGGGCACGGCACGACGCGCAGGCGGCGGATGTGCTCATCATCAACCACCACCTTTTCTTTGCGGACCTCGGTGCGCAGGGGGCGGGGGCCGCGCAACTGCTACCGGACACCGGGGTCGTGGTGTTCGATGAAGCCCATCGGTTGGCCGAGACCGCGGCCCAGTTCCTGGGCACGCATGTCAGCACCAGCCAGCTGCTGCAACTTGGGCAGGATGTGGTGGCGGCTGGGGCGCGGCATGCGCGCGGCGCTGCGGATTGGCAGGGGTTGCTCCAGCACCTGCGCCAGTGCGCGCACGCGCTGCGCCTGGCGGTCGCTCCGGGCGAAGATGCCGATGCAGCCGGCTCCCGCATCGCCTGGACGGGCGTCACACCCGAGGCCTTGGATCCGTCAGCCTGGGACGGTGCGCTGGAGGGGGCGGTGGCGGCACTCCGCGCGGTGCTGGCCGCACTGGACGGCGTGGCGCAGCACGCTCCCGATCTGGCCCACCTGCACAGCCGGACGGTCGCGTTGCTGGAGCGTGTACTGCATTTCTGTTCCGACGCGGAAGCTGGCACGGTGCGCTGGGTTGAATCTGCAGGTGCGTTGCGCATGGTGGAAACACCCCTGGATGTGGCCGGGGCCCTGCGCACGCTGTGGAAGGGAAAGCCCCCCACGGAGGGCGCCTGGGACGAGAGCGACGAACCGCCTGCCGCGTCCGCACCGCGTTCGTGGATCTATACCTCCGCCACGCTGGGCGATGGCAAGGACCTGCGCTGGTTCACCGATGCCTGTGGATTGGAGGGCGCTCGTACCCTGCAGGTGCCTAGCCCCTTCGACTACGCGCGGCAGGCGGCGCTGTATGTGCCACCCGCACTCCCGCTGCCTTCCGACGCGGGGCACAGCGTTCAGCTTGCGCGCTGGGTGGGTGATGCCGTAGCACGGCTTGGCGGGCATACGCTGGTGTTGACCACCAGTCTGCGGGCGCTTGCGGTGATCGCGGATGAGCTATGCCGCCGGTTCGCGCCCGGCGGCGGCATCGAGGTGCTGGTGCAGGGACATGCCTCACGGTCGCGCATGGTGGAGCGCTTTCGTGCCCAGCTTGACGCGAGCGGCCGGCCGGCGGGCCATGTGCTCGTGGGGGCGGCGTCGTTCTGGGAGGGGATCGACGTGCCAGGCGAGGCCCTGCAGATGGTGGTGATCGACAAGCTGCCATTCCCCGCTCCGGGTGACCCGTGGGAGCAGGCGCAGGCACGGCGGCTGGCGGACCAGGGTGGCAACGTGTTCCGCAGACACGCCCTGCCATCGGCGGCAGTGGCGCTCAAGCAGGGGGCCGGCCGGCTGATCCGCAACGAGAGCGACCACGGCATACTGGTCATCGCCGACACACGCCTGTTGCACAAGGGCTATGGCAAGCCTCTGCTGCGGGCATTGCCCCCCATGCGGAGGCTGCATACGCAGGAAGAGTTCGGCGCGGCGCTGGATGCCCTTACCAGAACTTCCACCAGGGGTTCGCCTTCGCCTTGAATCCCGTCTGCGGCAGGCTGCTCTGGGGATAGGACGCATCCATCACGCGGCGCGTGTCGTCACGCAGTTGCGTGAGCCCCAGCGCGTCGTACGACCGAACCAGGATGTACAGAGCCTCTTCCGTCGCCGGGACGTCCTTGTAGTCGGCAACCGCACTCTGCGCGCGGCTCACGGCGGCCACATACGCACCGCGCTCATAGTAGTAGCGCGCCACGTGTACTTCATACTGCGCCAGCGAGTTGACGATGTAGGTCATGCGCTGGCGCGCGTCGGGCGTGTAGCGCGACTCGGGGAAGCGGGTCACCAGTTCGCGGAAGGACTCGAACGAGTCCTTGGCGGCCTTCTGGTCGCGCTCCGACAGATCCTGGCGCGAGAGCCACGAGAACAGGCCCAGGTTGTCGTTGAAATTCACCAAGCCTTTGAGGTACAGCGCATAGTCGTACGCGGGACTGGCGGGGTGCAGTTTCATGAAGCGGTCCAGCGTGGCAATAGCCTGCGCCTTCTCGCCGCCCTTGTATTGCGCGTAGGCCTTTTCCAACTGGGCCTGTTGTGCCAACGGCGTGCCGGCGGCGCGTCCTTCCAGCTTTTCCAGCAGCGGCACGGCTTTGTCGTAAGAGCCGCCATTGAGCTCGTCGCGTGCTTCCGAATAAATCTTGTCGGTGCTCCAGCCAGCGGTCTTGTCTTCAGGCGTGCTGGAGCAGGCAGCCAGCAGGCCGGAGGCGAGCAGGGCAGAAATCAAAGGCAGGGGAAAACGCGGCATGGCGGCAGCTCTTGTACTAAGGGTATGCGACGACGGCGGCACCTCCATGGAACTGCCGCATGGCACCATTGTAAGGATGCTGCGCGCGGGCCCTGAGCAAGCATGGGACACGCCCGCGTTCCTACAATGCCGCATGTTTGTCCACTTGCGCTTGCACACTGAATTTTCCGTCGTGGACGGAACCACCCGTATCGACGAGGTCGTCAAGGCGGCGGCGAAAGACGGCCAGCCCGCCCTGGCGATCACGGACCTGAACAACCTGTTCGGCGCGATCAAGTTCTACAAGGAAGGCCGGGGCAAGGGCGTCAAGCCCATCCTGGGCGCCGAAATCTACCTGGAGGGCGAAGCGGCAGGCGCACCCTCGCGCATGGTGCTGCTGGTGCAGAACCGCACCGGGTATCTGAACCTCTCCGAACTGCTGGCCCGCGCGTGGACGCGCAACATCGTCAGGAACCAGGCGCTGTGCACCTGGGAGTGGCTGCAGGAATTGGGCGACGGCCTGATTGCCCTCGCTGGAGCGCAAGCTGGGCCCGTGGGGCAGGCGCTCATGAAGGGCGATGACGCCGGAGCTGCGCGGCTGGCGCTGCGTCTGGCGGGTATTTTCCCGCACCGCTTCTACCTGGAGGTCCAGCGCGCCGGACGCCCTGACGACGAAGCCCATGTCACCGCCGCGGTGCAGCTTGCCGCGCGCCTGGCCCTGCCGGTGGTAGCCACCCACCCGGTGCAGTTCGCAACGCCGGACGATTACGAGGCGCACGAGGCGCGCGTGTGCATTGCCGAGGGCGAGATCTTGGCGAATCCGCGGCGCGTGCGCCGTTTCACGCGCGAGCAGTATTTCAAGAGCAGTGCCGAGATGGAAGCGCTGTTCGCCGATGTACCCAGCGCGCTCGCCAACACCGTTGAGGTGGCCAAGCGCTGCAATGTGTCGCTGGTGCTGGGCAAGCCACAACTGCCGAACTTCCCCATTCCGGGTGGAATGACGATGGAGCAGTACTTCCGCCACGCGTCCCACGAGGGCCTGGAGGAGCGGCTGCTGCACCTGTACCCGGACACCGCCGAGCGCGACCGCCAGCGCCCCCGCTACCAGGAGCGGCTGGAGTTTGAACTGGGCACGATCCTGAAGATGGGCTTTCCCGGCTACTTCCTCATCGTGGGTGACTTCATCCAGTGGGCCAAGAAGAACGGCTGCCCGGTGGGCCCCGGGCGCGGCTCGGGTGCGGGCTCGCTCGTGGCCTACGCGCTCAAGATCACGGATCTGGATCCGCTGCAATACAACCTGCTGTTCGAGCGCTTCCTGAACCCCGAGCGGGTGTCCATGCCCGACTTCGACATCGATTTTTGCCAGGCCAACCGCGACCGGGTGATCGACTATGTGAAGGACAAGTACGGCAAGGAGGCCGTGAGCCAGATCGCCACCTTCGGCACGATGGCGGCCAAGGCTGCCATCCGCGACGTGGGGCGGGTGATGGATATGAGCTACACGTTCTGCGACGGTATCTCGAAGCTGGTGCCCGGTAAACCCGGCCAAACCTATACGCTGGCCTACCCGCCAGAGCCCAAGAAGGAAGGGGACAAGAACAACTACGCCCTGGAGTTGGAACCCATCCTGTACGAGCGCGTGCGCAAGGAGGAGGACGTGCGCACCATCATCGAGATGGCGCAAAAACTCGAAGGGATGACGCGCAATATTGGCATGCACGCCGGCGGCGTGCTGATCGCGCCGGGCAAACTGACCGATTTCTGCCCGCTGTACCAGCAGCCAGGCAGCGAATCGGCGGTGAGCCAGTACGACAAGGACGACGTGGAGGCCATCGGCCTGGTGAAATTCGACTTCCTGGGCTTGGCAACGCTGACCATCCTGGAAATCGCGCGTGAGTTCATCATGCAGCGTCACAAAGGGCAGGAAAACTTCGCGTTCGAGAACATTCCCCTGGACGATGCTGCGACCTACAAACTGTTCTCGGACGGCAAGACAGAAGCCGTGTTCCAGTTTGAAAGCCGGGGCATGCAAGGCATGCTCAAGGAAGCGCGCCCAAGCAGGCTGGAAGACCTGATCGCCTTGAATGCCCTGTACCGGCCGGGCCCCATGGACCTGATTCCCAGCTTCGTGAACCGCAAGCACGGCAAGGAGGTGGTGGAGTACCCGCATCCGCTGGTGGAGCCCGTGCTGGCCGAGACCTACGGCATCATGGTCTACCAGGAGCAGGTGATGCAGACGGCGCAGGTACTGGGGGGTTACTCGCTCGGTGGCGCCGACATGCTGCGCCGCGCCATGGGCAAGAAAAAGGCCGAGGAAATGGCCGAGCACCGTGCCATCTTCCGCAAGGGTGCAGCCGAAAAAGGTATCAGTCAGGACAAGGCCGACGAGGTCTTCGACCTGATGGAAAAGTTTGCGGGTTACGGCTTCAACAAGTCGCACGCCGCCGCCTATTCGCTACTGGCCTACCACACCGGGTGGCTCAAGGTGCACTACACGGCGGAGTTTTACTGCGCCAATATGACCGTGGAAATGGACGACACCGACAAGCTCAAGGTGCTCTATGAAGACGCGGTCAAACATTTCGGCATGACCTTCGAGCCGCCGGACATCAACCGCGGCAATTACCGCTTCGAGCCGGTGACGGACAAGGTCATCCGCTATGGCCTGGGCGCCGTCAAGGGCACGGGACAGCAGGCGATCGAGGCCATCATCGCCGCACGCGAAGGGCAGGGCGTGGGCCCACAGGGCGCAACCCGGGGGCCTTTCAAGAGCTTGTTTGACTTTTGCGTACGGGTGGACCGCACGCGCGTCAACAAGCGCACGGTGGAGGCGCTCATCAAGGCGGGCGCCTTCGATGCCCTGCAGCTCAACCGTGCCGCGCTCGTGGCATCCCTCGACCGGGCGTTCGAGTTTGCCAATGCGCAGATCGCCAACGCCAACCAAGGCGGGCTGTTCGACATGATGGGCGATGACGCCATCGGCTCCAGCACGCAGGAGCCTGATCTGGTGGATGTGATGCCCTGGGGCATCAAGGAACGGCTGATGCAGGAGAAGACCGCGGTGGGCTTCTACCTCTCGGGCCACTTGTTCGATGAAGTGCACCAGGAGGTGCGCCGCTTCGTGCGCACCGCAATCGACGAACTGGTGGACAGCCGCGAGACGCAGGTGGTCGCCGGCATCGTGAGCGACTACCGCGTCATTAACGGGCAGCGCGGCAGGCTGGCGTTGTTCAAGCTGGACGACAAGTCGGGCGTCATCGAGGCTTCCGCCGACGAAGGGCTGATCAACGCGAACGCCGGCCTGCTCAAGGACGATGAATTCGTAGTGGTGAGTGGTCGGCTGCAGTTGGACCACTTCAGCGGAGGCCTGCGTATGAAGGTGCAGCAGGTCTGGGATTTGGCGGGTGCGCGGGCACGCTATGGGCGCTATCTGCAGGTGTGCCTGGGGCAGCAATTGCCAGACATCGGGGCGCTGGTGCGTGAATATCCTCCGCAACGGGAGGAGACCGAACACGGCGAGGTGCTTGCCCATGGCCTGCGCGTGCGCATGCAGTTGCGCTGCACAGCGGCGGCTGGGGCGGCCACGGCCGAGGTGCAGTTGGGAGAGGCCAGCCGGTTCTTTCCCAGCGATGCCGCGCTGGCCGCGTGGAGCGCTCAGGCGGGCAGCGGTGCTGTGAATGTGGTCTATGAGTAGGGCTGTGATCAGCGCTTGAAAAAAGCCCGCGCGGCACCATGTGCGGTCTGCTCAGGTGCCACATCGGCCTCGCTAGAATGAAATTCATGGCAACCACCCCCCCAACCCCCGCGCCGGTGCCGGCTCCCACCCCTCCGTCCTGGGACGAGGGTGGTTCGGTCGTGCTGGAGCGGCGTACACAGAAGACCCAGCCGCCCCAGATGTACCAGGTGGTCATGCTCAACGACGACTACACCCCCATGGAGTTCGTCGTCGTCGTGTTGCAGGAGTTCTTCAACAAGGACCGCGAGGCCGCCACGCAGATCATGCTGAAGATCCATCTGGACGGCAAAGGCGTGTGTGGCGTGTATACGCGCGATGTCGCCGCTACCAAGGTGGACCAGGTGCTGGAAGCGGCGCACAAGGCGGGCCACCCCCTGCAATGTTTGAGTGAGCCCGTTGAATAAGGGGGCATTGCTCCCGATCTACAGTCATCCCTAACACGCAAGCACAAAGGAGTTCTCACATGATTGCCCAGGAACTGGAAGTCAGCTTGCACATGGCCTTTGTCGAGGCCCGCCAGCAACGCCACGAGTTCATCACCGTGGAACATCTGCTGCTGGCACTGCTCGATAACCCCAGCGCGGCCGAGGTGCTGCGTTCATGCGCTGCCAACATCGACGATCTGCGCGCATCGCTGACCAACTTCATCAAGGACAACACCCCTCAGGTCGCCGGTACCGACGAGGTGGACACACAACCCACGCTGGGCTTCCAGCGGGTGATTCAACGCGCCATCATGCACGTGCAGTCCACGGGCAACGGCAAGAAGGAAGTCACGGGCGCCAACGTGCTTGTGGCCATCTTCGGCGAAAAGGACTCCCATGCCGTGTACTACCTGCACCAGCAGGGCGTGACGCGCCTGGATGTGGTGAACTACATCGCCCACGGCATCAAGAAGGGCGAGCCGCCGGAGCCTGCCAAGGCCGAGGGCCAGGCCGACGGGGAAGAGGGCGCGCAAGGCGAGCGCAGTGAAAAAGCGTCGCCCCTGGAGCAATACACCCAGAACCTGAACCAGGCGGCCAAAGACGGCAAGATCGACCCCCTGATCGGCCGCAACTACGAGGTCGAGCGCACGATCCAGATCCTGTGCCGCCGCCGCAAGAACAACCCGCTGCTGGTGGGTGAGGCCGGCGTGGGCAAGACCGCGATTGCCGAGGGCCTGGCTTGGCGCATCACGCAGAACGACGTGCCCGAGATTTTGGCCGAGGCCACGGTGTATTCGCTGGACATGGGCGCGCTGCTGGCGGGCACCAAATACCGCGGCGACTTCGAGCAGCGTCTCAAGGGCGTCTTGAAGAGCCTGAAAGACAAGCCCAACGCCATCCTGTTCATCGACGAGATCCACACGCTGATCGGTGCGGGCGCGGCGTCGGGCGGGACACTGGATGCGTCCAACCTGCTGAAGCCTGCGCTGTCCAGCGGGCAGCTCAAGTGCATCGGCGCGACTACCTTCACCGAATACCGCGGCATCTTCGAAAAGGACGCGGCGCTGTCGCGGCGCTTCCAGAAGGTGGACGTGGTCGAGCCAACGGTACAGGAGACCATCGACATCCTCAAGGGACTCAAGAGCCGCTTCGAGGAGCACCACAGCGTGAAGTACGCCGCCGCCGCCTTGCAGGCCGCGGCCGAGCTGAGTGCCAAGTACATCAATGACCGCCACCTGCCCGACAAGGCCATCGACGTGATCGACGAGGCTGGCGCAGCGCAGCGCATCCTGACGCCGTCCAAGCGCAAGAAGACCATCGGCAAGGCCGAGATCGAGGAGATCGTTGCAAAGATCGCCCGCATCCCGCCTGCCAACGTGTCCAATGACGACCGCGGCAAGCTGCAGACGCTTGAGCGCGACCTCAAGAGCGTGGTTTTCGGCCAGGACAAGGCGCTGGAGGTGCTCGCCGCCGCCGTCAAGATGGCACGCTCGGGACTGGGTAAGGCGGACAAGCCGATCGGCTCCTTCCTGTTCTCGGGCCCCACAGGCGTGGGCAAGACCGAGGCCGCCAAGCAGCTCGCCTACATCATGGGCGTGGACCTGATCCGCTTCGACATGTCGGAGTACATGGAGCGCCACGCCGTGAGCCGTCTGATTGGTGCGCCTCCGGGCTACGTGGGCTTCGACCAGGGTGGTTTGCTGACCGAGGCCATCACCAAGAAGCCGCACGCCGTGCTGCTGCTCGACGAAATCGAGAAGGCACACCCGGACATCTTCAACGTGCTGCTGCAGGTCATGGACCACGGCACGTTAACGGACAACAACGGGCGCAAGGCCGACTTCCGCAACGTCATCATCATCATGACGACGAACGCGGGCGCCGAGACCATGAACAAGGCCGCTATCGGCTTCACGAATCCGCGCCAGGCGGGCGACGAGATGGGCGACATCAAGCGCCTGTTCACGCCCGAGTTCCGCAACCGCCTGGATGCCATCGTGAGCTTCAAGCCGCTGGATGAGCAGATCATCCTGCGCGTGGTGGACAAGTTCCTGCTGCAGCTCGAGCAGCAGCTCGCCGAGAAAAAGGTGGAAGTTACCTTTACCGACGCGCTGCGCAAGCATCTGGCCAAGAAGGGCTTTGATCCGCTCATGGGCGCGCGCCCCATGCAGCGCTTGATCCAAGACACCATCCGCAAGGCGTTGGCCGACGAGTTGCTTTTCGGTCGCCTGACCGAAGGCGGGCGTCTGACGGTGGACATCGAAGTCAAGACGGACGACAAGGGCGTGGAGACTTCCGAGGTGCTGCTGGACATCCAGCCGGTGCCCAAGAAGGAGCGCGGAGCCAAGTCCGAACCGGCCGAACCCGAAGAAGCCACCGCCGACTGATTCCGGCACCGCCGCGTTTTAACAAACCCGCAGCCCGCGCTGCGGGTTTTTTTATGGGCGCGCGCCCTGCTTATGAGCAAAAGCGGTTCTGGCTTTTATCCAGTAAGCGAGCGTAGCTATCGATAAGAGAGTGAATTGCAGGGTGTGGTCGGCGAATGGGGCACAACTAGATGCTCCAGGGGGCCTCCGTGCCTTGTGCCGAACGTGTTTATCGATAAGATAGTAATAAATTACTTTCTTTTGGTGACTGCATGAGTGAGCTGCCCAAGTACCTGCCCGCTGACGAACGGCGCACCGCCACGGTGGAGGCCGTGGTCGATCTGGCGGCCCAGCAGAACCCCAGCGACATCACCACCACCGCCATTGCCCAGCATATGGGCGTGACGCAGGGGGCACTGTTTCGGCATTTCGCGTCCAAAGACGCCATCCTGCAGGCGGTGATGTCGTGGGTGGCACAGCGTCTCATGGCGCGCGTGGACGCGGCCGCGGATGGGGCAGCCTCTCCCCTGGCGGCGCTGGAGGCTGTGTTCATGGCGCACATCCATTTCGTGTGCGAGCGGCCCGGTGTGCCACGCCTCATCTTTGGGGAGCTCCAACGCCCCGGCCAAACCCTGCCCAAGCAGATGGTGCAGACCCTGATCACGGCCTACGGCGAGCGCCTGCGCGGGCTGCTGGAGACCGGCAAAGCCGCGGGAGAGCTGGACCCGCAACTGGATGCGCAGGCCGCTGCCGTGCTGTTCATCGGCACCGTGCAGGGGCTGGTGATGCAGTCGCTGCTCGCGGGCGACGTGCAGCGCATGCGCCGCGATGCGCAGGGCGTGTTTGCCATTTACCGCCGCGGCATCGGAAGAGCGCTATGAAGTTTCCCCGTCTGCAGCGCCGCACGCTGGCGCTGATCGCCGTCATTGCGCCGCTGGTGGCGCTGTTCGTTTATGTCGCTCTGCGTTCGGGGCCGCTGGCGCCCGTGGCGGTCACGCTGGGCAGCGTGCAATCGCGCGCCATTGCTCCGGCACTCTCGGGCATCGGCACGGTGCAGGCGCGGTATCTGTACAAGATCGGCCCCACCTTCGCGGGGCGCGTGCAGCGCCTGGACGTGCAGGTGGGCGACAGGGTTGAGGCTGGGCAGGTGCTGGGCGAAATGGACCCGGTGGACCTGGACGACCGCGTGCGCGCACAGCAGGCGGCCATCAAGAGCGCCGAGGCCGCGCTGCGCCAGGCAGAGGCCAGGCAGAGCTATGCGCAGACCCAGCACCAGCGCTACGGGAAACTGGTGGCGGTGCGCGGCACCAGCGAGGAAAGCTACGCCACCAAGCAGCAGGAACTGGCCGTGGCAGACGCCGCGCTGGCCGCTGCCCGCGAGGATGCGAGCCGTCTGCGCGCTGACTTGCAGGCATTGCGCGCGCAGCGTGGCAACCTGCGGCTGGTGTCGCCCGTGGCCGGCATGGTGGCTGCGCGCGATGCCGACCCTGGCACGACCGTGGTGGCGGGGCAGGCGGTGGTAAAGCTCATCGACCCGGCCAGCCTGTGGATCGACACGCGCTTTGACCAGATCACCGCCCAAGGGTTGGCGGCACAGCTACCGGCCGAGGTGGTGCTGCGCTCGCGCCGCGGGGACAACCTGGTCGGCAGCGTGCTGCGCGTCGAGCCCCTGGCGGACGCGGTGACAGAGGAGACGCTGGCCAAGATCGTCTTCGATGCACCGGTTACACCGCTGCCCCCCGTCGGTGAACTGGCCGAGGTCACCGTGCGCCTGCCGGCACTGCCCGAAGCGCCCACCATCCCCAATGCGGCCATCCGCTTCGTGGACGGGCAGCGCGGCGTGTGGAAGCTGGTCGGCGGCAAGCCGCAGTTTGCGCAGGTACGCCTGGGCCGTGCGGACCTCGACGGCCATGTGCAGGTGCTGGACGGGCTGGCCGTGGGCGACTCCATCGTGGTGTACAGCGAGAGGGCGCTCACGGCGCGCAGCCGCGTGCACGTGGTCGAGCGCATTGCCGGGGTGGCGCCTTGATCAGCCTGGCAGGGCGCGACATTCTGCATGCCTGGGGGAAGTTCGTCTTCACCGGCATCGGCCTGGGCCTGCTGATCGGCGTGACGCTGACCATGGCGGGCGTCTACCGCGGCATGGTGGACGACGGCAAGGTGCTGCTGGACAACAGCGGCGCCGACCTGTGGGTGGTGCAGAAAGACACGCTGGGCCCCTACGCGGAATCCTCCAGCGTGCCCGACGACCTGTGGCGCGGCATCCGCGCCATGCCGGGCGTGGCGCAGGCCGCCAACATCACCTACCTGACCATGCAGGTGGGCCACGGCGACAAGGATGTGCGCTCCATGGTGGTGGGCATCACCGCGAGCGGCCCAGGCGCGCCCGGCTGGCCACCGCAGTTGGTGGCGGGGCGCCAGATCACGCGCGGCCATTACGAGGCCGTCGCCGACGTGGCGGCCGGCGTGCGTCTGGGCGATGTGCTGAAGATTCGGCGCAACCACTACACGGTGGTGGGCCTCACGCGGCGCATGGTCTCGTCCAGCGGCGACCCGATGGTGTTCATACCGTTGAAAGATGCGCAGGAGGCGCAGTTCCTCAAGGACAACGACGCCATCCTCATGCAGCGCCGCCGCACCGAGGCCAACCCGGCCTTCAACCGCCCCGGCGTTCCCGACCTGTTGGATGCGGTGGTGGCCTCGCAAACCAGCAACAGCTATGTGAATGCCGTGCTGGTGCGCATGCAGCCGGGCTTCACATCTGAGGAGGTGGCCGAGCCCATCCGCCGCTGGAAGCGGCTCACGGTGTACGACCGGGCGCAGATGGAAGGCATCCTCGTGGGCAAGCTCATCGCCACATCGGCCAAGCAGATCGGCATGTTCCTGGTGATCCTGGCGCTGGTCAGTGCGGCCATCGTGGCTTTTCTCATCTACACGCTGACGATGGACAAGATCCGCGAGATTGCCGTGCTCAAGCTCATCGGCACGCGCAACCGCACCATCGCCTGGATGATCCTGCAGCAGGCGCTGGTGCTGGGCGTGATCGGCTTCGTCGTTGGCAAGATAACGGCCACCTTTGCCGCGCCGCTGTTTCCCAAATACGTGCTGCTGGTGCCGTTCGATACGGTGGCGGGGTTCATCGCGGTGCTGGCGATCTGCGTGCTCTCCAGCGTGGTGGCCATCCGCATGGCGCTGCGGGTCGATCCGGCCGAAGCGATAGGGTGAGGACGCAGCAATGAGCAGGAAAGGGATCCACATTGAGCGCCTGACCAAGCGCTACGGCTCCGGCGACAC
The DNA here is from genome assembly GCA_003755025.1 of Diaphorobacter nitroreducens. Lineage (GTDB taxonomy): Bacteria > Pseudomonadota > Gammaproteobacteria > Burkholderiales > Burkholderiaceae_C > Diaphorobacter > Diaphorobacter nitroreducens. The sequence goes on from RJVL01000003.1 coordinate 351,959, forward strand.
GGCGTTCCTCGCCCTCAAGGACGTGAACATGCACGTGGCACCGGGTGAGGTGGTGGGCCTGATCGGCCCTTCCGGCTCGGGCAAGAGCACGCTGCTCAAGTGCCTGGGCGCGGTGATCGACCCCACGTCGGGCCGCATGACGCTGGGCGACACCGTGATCTATGACGACGGCTGGCAAGTACCCGACCTGCGCGCGCTGCGCCGCGACCAGATCGGCTTCGTGTTCCAGGCGCCGTACCTGATCCAGTTTCTGGATGCCACCGACAACGTGGCGCTGCTGCCCATGCTGGCCGGCGTGCCCAACGACGAGGCGCGCCGCCGCGCACTGGAGTTGCTCACGGCCCTGGACGTGCAGCACCGCGCCACGGCCATGCCATCGCAACTGTCGGGCGGGGAGCAGCAGCGTGTGGCCATCGCCCGCGGCTTGGTCAACCGCCCGCCGGTGATCCTGGCCGACGAGCCCACGGCGCCGCTGGATTCGCAACGTGCCATGGCGGTGATCCGCATCCTGAACGACATGGCTCGGCGCCTGGAAACGGCCATCATCGTCGTCACGCACGACGAGAAGATCATTCCCACCTTCAAGCGCATCTACCACATACGCGACGGCGTGACCCACGAAGAGGCGGGCGAGGGGCGCGGCTTCGAGTGAAGCGGCGATCTTGATGAAATCAGGCTCTAGCGCCCGTCCAGCAAGCGCGAGAAGCTATTAAAAGTGGAGTAACGCCCGCTCAATGCGTCAGCAGTCGCTGCAATAGTTCGCGCGTGGCATAGCCATCGGCGGGCAAGCCCACACTTTGCTGGTAGCGGCGCACCCCAGCGCGCGTGGCGGGTCCTGCCACGCCGTCGGGCGTGCCGGTGTCCAGGCCGCGCGCGTTCAGCGCCTCCTGCAGCGCGCGTACTTCGCTGCGCGACAGAGGCTGCAGTTCGCGCGGCCAGGCGGATGCCAGGCCCGCGCCGCCGTCGATCTGCCGTGCCAGCAGGCCGACGGCCAGGGCGTAGTTCACCGAGTTGTTGTAGCGCAGCAGCGCGCGGAAGTTGGGCCCGACCAGGATGGCGGGACCACGCGCGCCTGCCGGGGTAAGGACGGAGGCGTCCTGCAGCGGCGGCAGTTCTGCGCCATCCACCCCGCGCACCCCTTCAGCGGCCCAGTCGCTGCTGGCCTGGCGCACGCTCAGTTCGGCGCGTGCGTAGTCGAAGCCGGGCGGCAGCAGCACTTCGGCGCCCCACGGCTCACCGCTCTTCCAGCCCGAATGGGACAGGAAGTTGGCCGTGGACGCCACCACGTCGGGCACGCTGCCCCAGATGTCGCGCCGCCCGTCCCCGTCGGCATCCACCGCGTGGGCAAGGAACACCGAAGGCAGAAACTGCGTGTGCCCCATGGCCCCGGCCCAGGAGCCGATGAGCGCGTCGGCCGCGATGTCGCCCTGGTCCACGATGCGCAACGCGGCCAGCAGCTCGCGCTGGGCCCATGCGCTGCGGCGCCCGTCGTAGGCGAGGGTGGCCAGCGCATCCACGGTGCGGAAGCTGCCGAAGTTGCGGCCATAGTTGCTCTCCATGCCCCAGATGGCCGTGACCACGCTGGCGGGCACGCCGTAGCGCTGCGCGGCCGCGTCCAGCGCGTCGGCGTACTGGCGCCGCTGCTCGCGTCCCTGCGCAATACGCTGGGGTGACACGGCGCTGTCCAGGTAGGCCCAGGGCGGGCGGGTGAATTCGGGCTGGGCGCGGTCCAGTTCCACCACGCGCGGTTGCCACTGCACCTGGCCCAGGGTGGCGGCCACGGTCTGCGGTCGGATGCCGGCGGCCAGCGCCTCGCGTTCAAAGGCGCTCACCCAGGCGTGAAAGCCGGCCAGTGTGGCCGCAGTGGTGCCCGCCTGCGCCGGGGCTACCGGCGTGCTCGCAGGTTCCACGGTGGATGCTGCCGGGGCAGGCGCCGGGGTGGTGGGCGCTGCGGGCGACGGCAGTTGGGGGATGACCGGCGCGGGAGCAAGGGCGCTGGGTGCAGCGGATGGAGCCGCTACGGCGGGGGTCGCTGGCGGAGCGGAGGCGCACCCCGCCAGTGCTGCCAGGCCGAGTGCGGAGGCGGCGGCGCGGCGCCGGGCGAGGGTGTCGGGCATGAAGAGAAAACGCATGCGGCCATTGTGCCGGCCTGCCATGCATACTTCGCCCTGGCACTGTTTCCGGCTGCAACTTCTTCCTCATGCACACTTTTCTCTGGCACGACTACGAAACCTTTGGCGCCAACACGCGCCGCGACCGCCCCGCACAGTTCGCCGCCGTCCGCACCGATGCCGAGCTCAACGAGATCGGCGAGCCGCTGATGATCTACTGCCGCCCGGCCAACGACTATCTGCCGGATCCGCAGTCGTGCCTGATCACCGGTATCACGCCCCAGCTGTGCCTGGAAAAGGGTTTGCCCGAGCGCGAATTCGCCGCCCGCATCGAGGCCGAGCTGGCGCTGCCCGGCACCATCGGCGTGGGCTACAACACCATCCGTTTCGACGACGAGATCACGCGCTTCATGTTCTGGCGCAATCTCATGGACCCCTATGCGCGCGAGTGGCAGAACCAGTGCGGCCGCTGGGACCTGCTGGATGTGGTGCGCCTGACCTACGCGCTGCGCCCCGAGGGCATCGCGTGGCCCGAGGTGGACGGCAAGCCCAGCTTCCGCCTGGAGCATCTGTCCAAGGCCAACGGCCTGGCGCACGAGGCCGCGCACGACGCGCTGTCGGACGTGCGCGCGACCATCGCGCTGGCGCGGCTCATCCGTTCACACAACCCCCGGCTGTTTGACTTCGCGCTGTCCCTGCACAAGAAGGACCGCGTGGCTGCCGAGCTGCGCCTGCCCACCACGGCGCAGGAGGCACGGCCGTTCCTGCACGTCTCGGGCATGTTCCCCGCCGAACGCGGCTGCCTGGCCGTGATGTGGCCGCTGGCCAGCCACCCAACCAACAAGAATGAGCTGCTGGCCTGGGACCTGGCGCAAGACCCTTCCGAGCTGGCCCGGCTGTCCGCTGACGAGATCCGCACGCGCCTGTTCACGCGCGCAGCCGACCTGCCCGAGGGCGTGACACGCCTGCCGCTCAAGAGCGTGCACCTGAACAAGTCGCCGATGGTGGTGGGTAACCTCAATACGCTCACGCCGGCCATGGCGCAGCGCTGGGGCATCGACCTGCCACAGGCCGCGCAACATGCCGCCGCGGCGCGCGCGTTGCCCGACCTGACGGCCGTCTGGGCCCAGGTGTTCCAGCGCCCTGCGGAGGGGCCGCTGGATGTGGACCAGGACCTGTACGGGGGCTTCGTGGGCAATGAGGACCGCCGCCGCCTGAACCGTCTGCGCGCATTGCCCGGCGAAGAGCTGGCGCACGAGCGCCTGGGTTTTGACGACGCGCGCCTGGCCGAGCTGGTCTGGCGCTACCGTGCGCGCAACTTCCCGCACACGCTCTCGCCCGAGGAGCAGGAGCGCTGGGAGGCGCACCGCGTCGCCATGCTGGTGGAGGGCGAGGGCGGCGGGCTGACGTTCGACGCGCTGTTCGAGCGCCTGGACACGCTGGGTGCCGAGGCCGATGACGAACGCACCGAGGCCATCCTCGGCGCGGTGTACGACTACGCCGAGAGCATCGCGCCCGGCATGGACTGAGGGGCTGTGATGCAAGCTGCCGCCGACGTTGATGCGCTGCTTGACTTCGTGCGCCGCCACCCGCGGTTGTTCGTCATCACGGGCGCGGGCTGCAGTACGGAGGTGGGCATTCCCGACTACCGCGACCACAACGGTGAATGGAAGCGCCCCCAGCCCGTCACCTTCCAGGCCTTCATGGGTGATGAAGCCACGCGCCGGCGCTATTGGGCGCGCAGCCTGCTGGGCTGGCGGGTGATGGGCAGCGCCCAGCCCGGTTCTGCGCACCGTGCGCTGGCTGCGCTGGAAGCGGCGGGCCGTATCGAACTGCTGTTGACCCAGAACGTGGACGGCCTGCACAGCGCAGCGGGCAGCCAGCGCACGCTGGACCTGCACGGGCGCATCGACACCGTGCTGTGCATGGACTGCGGCATGCGTGCGCCGCGTGCCGCGTTGCAACACGAACTGGAGCGGCGCAACCCTGGATGGGTGGCGCTGCAGGCCGGCGCCGCGCCCGATGGGGACGCCGATCTGGACGGACGGGACTTCGGCGGCTTCGATGTGCCTTCCTGCGCGCACTGCGGCAACGGCCTGCTCAAGCCCGACGTGGTGTTCTTTGGCGAGAGCGTGCCGCGCGAGCGTGTGGAGGCCGCGCGCGCGGCGCTGGCACGCTCGCACGCGGTGCTCGTCGTGGGCTCGTCGCTCATGGTGTATTCGGGCTTCCGGTTCGTGCAGGCGGCGGTCGATGCGGGCCTGCCGGTGGCAGCGGTCAACCAGGGGCGTACACGGGCCGACGGGCTGCTGGCGCTCAAGCTCGAGCAGGACGCAGGCACTGCCCTGCAGGCGTTGGCCCACGCGTGGGCGCAGCCCCATGCCAGCGTGCCCGCCGCGGTTGCTGGGCTCGTCAGCGGCCGTTGATGCTATCGTGCGGTCCCAAAGCGCCGCCTGGCCGCGTGCCGTGCAGCGCATAGCTTGCATAGGAGACACCATGCACCGCACCGCAACGCCCGGCGCGCATCCTTCCGCGGGTGCCGCGCTGGCGCTGACCACGGCAGGCGTCGTCGCCCAGGCCCACGCCCGCTCGCAGTCGTTCGGGCTGCAGCCCCATGAGCAGGCCGACCTGCACCTGCTGGACCGCCAGACCCTGGCCTGGACCGTGGCACGCAACGAGGCCCTGTGCGCCCATGCGCGCCCCGTCATGGAAACCCTGGCGCAGCAGCTGCGCGGCACGCAGAGCATGGTGATGCTGACCGACGCGCAGGGGGTGATCCTGCATGCCGAGGGCGATGATGCCTTCCTGGACCGCGCCGGCCGCGTGGCCCTGCAGCCCGGTGCGGGCTGGTCGGAGCGCAGCAAGGGCACCAACGCCATTGGTACGGCGCTGGCCCTGGGCGATGCGGTGCAGATCAACGGGCGCCAGCATTACCTGGAAGCCAACCAGTTCCTCACCTGTTCATGCGCTCCCATCCTGGACCCGCAGGGGCAGATCCTCGGTGCGCTGGACGTGAGCGGCGACCGCCGTGGCCACAGCGCCCACACGCTGGCGCTGGTGCGCATGTCCGCCGCGATGGTGGAGAACCACCTCTTCGGCAAGGTGTACGAGGATGCCGTGCGCCTGCGCTTTCATGCGCGCGCCGAGTTCCTGGGCACGCTCATGGAAGGGCTGGCGGCGTTTACCCCGCAGGGGCGCTTTCTGGCGGCCAACCGCAGCGCGCAGTTCCAGCTGGGGTTGTCGGGACCGGCGCTGGCGGCACACACCTTCACCTCGCTGTTCGGCCTGTCGATGGGCGCGCTGCTGGAGCATGCGCGCCGCTCGGTGCCCACGCTGCTGGCGCTGCAACTGCCGGCAGGCGTGTCGGTGCACGCACAGGTGGAGTTTGCGCCACGCGGCGGCGTCACGCTGCCGGTGTGCCCGGACGTCCCGGCCGAGGCTCCGCCGCCGCGCGCGCGGCCTGCTGCGGCCCCGGGCCTGTCCAGCCTGCGCTACCTGGACACGGGCGATGCCCAGCTGGCGCAGGTGATCGAGCGCGTCACGCGGCTGCTGGGGCGTGGCGTGCCCACGATGATCCTGGGTGAGACGGGCACCGGCAAGGAGCTGCTGGCGCGTGCCATCCATAACGACGGCCCGCGCGCGCGGGGGCCCTTCGTGGCGGTGAACTGCGCGTCCATTCCCGAGTCGCTGATCGAGGCCGAGCTGTTCGGCTACGAAGAGGGCGCCTTCACCGGCGCGCGCCGCAAGGGCAGCGTGGGCAAGATCGTGCAGGCGCACGGCGGCACGCTGTTCCTGGACGAGATTGGCGACATGCCGCTCGCCATGCAGGCGCGGCTGCTGCGCGTGCTGCAGGAGCGCAGCGTGGCGCCTCTGGGCAGCACGCGGCAGATCGAGGTGGACGTGAACGTGGTCTGCGCCACGCACCGCAACCTGCGCGCCATGATGGCCGACGGCCAGTTTCGTGACGACCTGTACTACCGGCTGAACGGCCTGGTAGTGCGACTGCCTGCGCTGCGCGAGCGCACGGACCTGGCGGTGATCGTGCAGCGGTTGCTGCGCGCCCAGCATGACTCTCCCGCCGCAGACAGCCCCATGCCGGTGGCGCCCGAGGTGATGGCGTTGTTCGCCGCCCACGCCTGGCCGGGCAACCTGCGCCAGCTGTCCAACGTGCTGCGCACGGCGGCGCTGTTGGCTGAAGGGGCTGACGCGATCACGTGCGCGCACCTGCCGGAGGACTTCCTGGAGGAATGCGAGGCGCTGGCGCAGCAGGGCCGCGTGGTGGCGCAGGCGTTCTCTCAGCCGGCGGTGCCGCCAGCGGACGGCGCGCGTGCCGCGGTCCCGGCCCCGGCCCCGGCCAGCGTGCGGCCGCTGGGCGATGTGGCGGCCCATGCGCTGCAGCAGGCACTGGATGCGCACGCGGGCAATGTCTCCGCCGCCGCGCGCGCGCTGGGCGTGTCGCGCAACACGGTGTACCGCTACCTGCGCGCGCAGTCGCGTCGCTCCTGAAAAAGGAGCGATTTGCGCTGGTTGGGCGGGCGATTCAGTCGAAATTTATCTGAAAAACGCCGCCGATACAGCGCGAGCAGCTATTAAATAAAGAGCAACACTAGAGCAGCGTCACTGGCCGCCCGTTGGCGGCGGCCCCAGCGCTTCGATGGCGGCCCATTCCTCGTCGCTGTACAGCCGCGAGCGCGTGAGAAAGCGCATGCCCGTGGGCCCTTCGAGCGAGAACATGCCCCCGCCGCCCGGTACCGCATCGATGAGGAGGTGCGTGTGCTCCCAGTACGCGAACTGCGCGCGGCTCATGTAGAACGGCTGCCCGGCGATCTCGCCCAGCAGCACGTCGGCATCGCCCAGCAGGAACTCCCCGCGGGCAAAGCACATGGGCGCGCTGCCGTCGCAGCAGCCACCCGACTGGTGGAACATCAGCGGCCCGTGCTGGGCCACCAGGCGCTTGATGAGCGCCGTGGCCTCGGGCGTGGCCGACACGCGGGTGGCGGGCGGCGCTGGCGTGGTCATGGCGTTACCTGTGCCGCGGCGTCAGGCCGCCATGTCCAGCACCACGCGGCCCTGGATCTGGCCCTTGTGCATGCGCGCGAACACGTCGTTGATGTTCTCCAGCTTCTCGGTGCGCACCGTGGCCTTCACCTGGCCGCGCGCGGCGAAGTCCAGCGACTCCTGCAGGTCCAGACGCGTGCCGACGATGGAGCCGCGCACGGTCACGCCGCGCAGCACCATGTCGAAGATGGGCAGAGGGAAGTTGCCCGGCGGCAACCCGTTGAGCGACACCGTGCCGCCACGCCGCACCATGCCCAGCGCCTGCTCGAAGGCCTTGGGCGACACGGCCGTGACCAGCGCGCCGTGCGCGCCGCCGATCTCCTTTTGCAGGAAGGCGGCCGGGTCGGTGTCGCGGGCGTTCACCGTCACGCTGGCGCCCAGCTGGCGGGCCAGCGCGAGCTTGTCGTCGTCCACGTCCACCGCAGCCACGTTCAGCCCCATGGCGCGGGCGTACTGCACGGCCATGTGGCCCAGGCCGCCAATGCCGGAAATCGCCACCCAGTCGCCGGGCTTGGTGTCGGTCACCTTCAGGCCTTTGTACACGGTCACGCCGGCGCACAGCACGGGGGCGATGTCCACGAAGCCCACGTCTTTCGGCAGGTGGCCCACGTAGTTGGGGTCGGCCAGCGCGTAGTCGGCAAAACCGCCGTTGACCGAATACCCCGTGTTGCTCTGCGACTCGCACAGCGTCTCCCAACCGCCCAGGCAGTGCGTGCAACAGCCGCAGGCCGAGTGCAGCCAGGGCACGCCCACGCGGTCGCCTTCCTTCACATGCTTGACGTTGGCGCCCACGGCGGCGACGAAGCCCACGCCCTCATGCCCCGGGATGAAGGGCGGATTGGGCTTGACGGGCCAGTCGCCCTCGGCGGCGTGTAGGTCGGTGTGGCACACGCCCGAGGCCTCGATCTTCACCAGGATCTGGTCGGCGGCGGGGGTGGGCACGGGCACCTCTTCGATCGTCAGCGGCTTGCCGAACTCGCGGACCACGGCGGCTTTCATTGTCTTGGCTGGCATGGGATAAACCTCCTTCTCTGTGCAAATGAACGCAAGGGGAGCCCCCGTGCACCAGCCGCCCCCGCTGGGACGGCCAGTGGGGGCGCTGTATGGGCTTAGAAGAAGCCCAGCGGCTGCTGGGTGTAGCTCACCAGCAGGTTCTTGGTCTGCTGGTAGTGGTCCAGCATCATCTTGTGGTTCTCACGGCCGATGCCCGACTGCTTGTAGCCGCCAAACGCGGCGTGCGCGGGGTAGTGGTGGTAGCAGTTGGTCCACACGCGCCCGGCCTGGATGCCCTTGCCCATGCGGAAGGCGCGTGCGCCATCACGGCTCCACACGCCCGCGCCCAGGCCGTAGAGCGTGTCGTTGGCGATCTCCAGCGCCTCTTCCTCGGTCTTGAAGGTGGTCACCGAGACCACGGGCCCGAAGATTTCTTCCTGGAAGATGCGCATCTTGTTGTGGCCCTTGAACACCGTGGGCTGCACGTAGTAGCCGCCGGCCAGGTCGCCGCCCAGGGCGGTGTTGCGCGCGCCGCCGATGAGGCACTGGGCGCCTTCCTGCTTGCCCAGGTCCAGGTAAGAAAGGATCTTTTCCAGTTGCTCCTGCGAGGCCTGGGCGCCGATCATGGTGTTCTTGTCCAGCGGGTGGCCTTGCTGGATAGCGGCCACGCGCTTGAGCGCGCGCTCCATGAAGCGCTCGTAGATCGATTCCTGGATCAACGCGCGGCTGGGGCAGGTGCAGACCTCGCCCTGGTTCAGCGCGAACATCGCAAAGCCTTCCAACGCCTTGTCGAAGAAGCCGTCGTCGGCGGACATCACGTCCTCGAAGAAGATGTTGGGGCTCTTGCCGCCCAGCTCCAGCGTCACGGGAATGATGTTCTGGCTGGCGTACTGCATGATGAGCCGGCCCGTGGTGGTCTCGCCGGTGAAGGCTATTTTTGCGATGCGGTTGCTGGAGGCCAGCGGCTTGCCGGCCTCCAGGCCAAAGCCGTTGACCACATTGACCACGCCCGGCGGCAGCAGGTCGCCAATGATCTCCATCAGCACCAGGATGGAGGCGGGCGTCTGCTCCGCGGGTTTCAGCACCACGCAGTTGCCCGCAGCCAGCGCGGGGGCGAGCTTCCACACCGCCATCAGGATGGGGAAGTTCCACGGAATGATCTGCCCGACCACGCCCAGCGGCTCATGGAAGTGGTAGGCGATGGTGTCGGCGTCGATCTCGCTGATGCCGCCCTCCTGCGCGCGCACCGCGCCGGCGAAGTAGCGGAAGTGGTCGATGGCCAGCGGAATGTCGGCCGCCATGGTCTCGCGCAGCGGCTTGCCGTTGTCGATGGTCTCGGCCACGGCGATCTGCAGCAGGTTGGCCTCCATGCGGTCGGCGATCCGGTTCAGGATGTTGGCGCGCTCGGTGGTCGAGGTGCGGCCCCACGCGGCCTTGGCTTTGTGCGCGGCGTCCAGTGCGGCGTCGATGTCCTTGCTGTTGGAGCGCGGCACGGCCGTGAACTTCTGGCCGTTGATGGGCGAGATGTTCTCGAAGTACTGCCCGTCCACGGGCGCCACCCACTGCCCGCCAATGTAGTTGCCGTACTGCTGCTTGTAGGGGTTGGCGATGCCAAGGCTGGCGATTTCGGCCATGTTCATGTGGTGTCTCCTGAATGCTTGTGAAGGAATGCCACCGATGCGGCGGCGGCAGTGCCTCAGTGCAAGCGCCGTGCCAGCACGGCGACAGAGGGAAGGGGGCGGTGGGGCGTGCCGCGGCTGTGCCGCAGCGGCGCAGCCGTGTGCCATAACGCAACAGTGCGTCGGCCCATGACGGAACACCCGTTGGGGGTGCAGCCGTACGGATGTGCTCAGATTGCTATGCTTTATATAGCTTCCAGCGCAGTATGCAAGGGTGTTTCAGGCGCTTTTTTGCCTGATCTGCTTCCGCAGATCATTCGGCACCGGGCGTAACGCTTGCCGGGCCGTTGGCGGGCGGGGTGGGTTTGAGACGCGGCAGGGCTGCCAGATGCTGCGCGGCCTTGTGGGCCTGTTCCACGGCGCGGCGCAGGTCGCCCAGCAGGCCCGTCCACTCGTGCACGGCCGTCACTTCCAGCAAGCCCTGGGCACCCGCGCGCAGCACGGCGGCCTTGGCGGCTTCATACGCCGCGTTGAACACGGCTTGTGCGGTGTTCACCTGGTCCAGGTCGTGGGCCTTGGGATCAGCGGCGGCAAAGAAATCCAGCGCCGCGGTGAAGGCCAGGGGCAGCGCGGCCAGGGGGTGGCCTTCGGGCGTGGTGGGCGCTACCGTTGCGGGGTGCGTGACGCGCAGCGCCTGCTGGCCCACCTGGTGCATGACACGCGCCAGCGTGTCGTAGTAGCCCGCAATGCGCAGCAGCTCGGGCATCTGGTCGGCCACGTCGCGCGACAGCGGCTGGCGGCTCACGTCGCTCACAAACGCGCCCACCTGCTGCTGCAGCTGCTCCAGCGCCTGCAACTGGCGCGTGAGCTGGCTCGCGGCCTGTGCGCCGGCCGGTTGCCAGGGCAGGGCGACGGGCGCCATGCGGGTGGCATCCGACGCCAGCTGCAGTGCCAGGTGGCCTACGCGCGCCATCTCGCGGCGCAGCGCCTGCAGGGCCAGCGCGGGCACGGCGGCCACGTTGTGGTCCAGGAACTGCGCACGGGCCACGTCTTCGTCCGCCGAGCGAAAGCGTGCCAGCAGAAAGCGCGCGAGCGGCCCCGACAGCGGCCACATGAGCAGCACGCCCAGCAGGTTGAACGCGGTGTGGAAGATCACGAGCTGCGTCACTGCGTCTCCCTCACCCGTGAGCCATACGCCCAGATGGTGGATGGCCGCGAGCAGGGGCGACAGCAGCGCCAGGGCCGCCGCGGCCGTCACCACGTTGAACAGCACGTGTGCCGCCGCCAGGCGCCGCGCGTTGGACGTGGCGTGGATGGCGGCCAGGATGCCCGTGAGCGTGGTGCCCACGTTGGCGCCGATGACCACGCCCGCGCCCACTTCCACCGCCAGTGACCCGCCCGCCACGGCCGTGAGCACCACCGCCAGCGTGGCCGACGAGGCCTGCAGCACCACCGTCATGCCCAGGCCGATGAGCACTGCCAGCGCCAGGCCCGGCAGGTCGCTGGACAGCGGTGGCAGCGCTTGCGGACCCAGCCCGGTGAAGCCGTTGCGCAGCAGTTCGATACCCAGAAACAGCACGCCGAACCCCGCCACCGCCTGGCCCAGCGCCCCGCGCCGCGTGCCGCTGCCGGTGATTTGCAGCGCCATGCCGATGCCGATGAACGGAAGGGCGAAGGCATCGGCCTTCACCGCAAAGCCTAGCCACGCCACGAGCCAGCCGGTGACCGATGAACCCAGATTGGAGCCGAACACCACCCACAGCGCGGAGCTGAAGCCCAGCAACCCCGCGTTGACGAAACCGATGGCCGCCACCGTCATGGCGGTGGACGATTGCACCAGCGCCGTGAGCGCCACCCCGGTCACCAGCCCGTGCAGCGGCGTGCGCGTCCAGGCGGCCAGGATGCGCTCCAGCGCGCGCCCGGCCGCCAGCTTGAGCCCGTCGGTCAGCATGGTCATGCCCAGCAGGAACAGGCCGATGCCGCCCAGCAGGGTGCCGGCGGCAATCAGGGGAGTGGCGGTGGCGGTCAAGGCGGCGGCGGTGGCTTTGTTGGGGATGGACCCGTAGGTGCGTGCCGACGGGGCGGTGCGGCAGAGGCGCTTTTATTTTGATAGCTGCTCGCGCTTGCTGCAAGCGCTCTGGGGCTATTTTAGGTCATTGATCGGTAGGGCGGAGCGCCTTGCGGGCGGCGCGGTGCACGGCGTGCGCTGTCAGTCGTCCGCCCGCGTGCAGTCTGTGGCGGCTGCCGCCTACAGGGGCGCGGGGCCGCGCAGCAGACAATACGCGCCGGACACGACTTCGAGAAGCGATGCAAGGGGACAACGCCATGGGCAACAGCGGGCCGCAGGAGCCGACCGATTCCAGGCCGGCCAGGGATACGGGGGCGGCGCGCGGCGCCACCGCTTCGGGCTATCCGCCGCAGCGCACCGTGCACACCGCCACGGCCTTGGACGCCACGGTGCCCAGCCTGCGGTTCATGATCGGCCTGGTGATCGCGGCGCTGGTGGTCGCGGGCCTGTACTTCGGCCGTACGCTGCTGGTGCCGCTGGCATTGGCGTTCCTGCTGAGCTTCGTGCTGGAGCCGCTGGTGGCGCAGCTCAAGCGCATGGGCCTGCCGCGCCTGCCCTCGGTCATCGCGGTGGTGATGGCCATGCTGATGGTGCTGGGCGTGGGGGCGCTGTTCGTGGGTAACGAGGCGCGCGAGCTGAGCGCGCAGCTGCCCTCCTACCAAAGCACCATCCGCAAGAAGCTGCGCAGCCTGCGCCAGGAGTTGCGCGCGCCCGGCATGTTCGATGGCGCCAAGCGCACCTTCGACATCGTGCAGCGCGAGGTGGAGGCGGCCGCTCCCGCCTTGTCGGGTGTCGCGCGCGCGCCGGCCGTGCAAAAGGTGCAGGTGCAGCCGCCCGTGCTGTCGCCCGCCAACCAGCTCATGGCCGCGCTCTCGGCGGTCAGTGGGCCGCTCACCCAGGCGGGCCTGGTGCTGGTGTTCGTGATCTTCATCCTGCTGGACCGTGTAGACCTGCGCGACCGCCTGCTGCGCCTGTGGGGGGGCAATCTGCACCGCGCCACTGATGCCATGGACGAGGCGGGCGACCGCATCACGCGCTACCTGACCATGCAACTGCTGGTGAACGTGACCTACGGCATTCCCATGGCGGCGGGCCTGTGGCTCATCGGCGTGCCCGGTGCCGTGCTGTGGGGGTCGCTGGCCGCGGTGATGCGCTTCGTGCCCTACCTGGGGCCGTTCATCGCTGCGGCGTTTCCGCTCACCCTCGCTTTCGCGGTGGACCCGGGCTGGGACCTGGTGCTGTGGACGCTCGGCCTCATCGTGCTGCTGGAACTGGTGAGCAACAACGTCATCGAGCCCTGGCTGTATGGGTCCAGCACCGGGCTGTCGGCGCTGTCGCTCATCGTGGCGGCCACCTTCTGGGCGGCGCTGTGGGGGCCGGTGGGGCTCATCATGTCCACGCCGCTCACCGTGTGCCTGCTGGTGATCGGCCGCTACCTGCCGCAGCTGGCCTTCCTGGAGGTGCTGCTGGGCAGCCGGCCGGTGCTGGATGAGCCCACGCGCATCTACCAGCGACTGCTGGCGGGCGACGCGGCGGAGGCCATCGAGCTGAGCACCACCCGCATCGAGGCCCTGAAGGGCGCCGTGCCCGCTTTCTACGGCCAGGTGGGCGTGCCCGTGCTGCGCATGGCCGTGGGCGACCATGCGCAGGTGGCCACGCCCGAGCACCGCCTGCGCCTGGTCGAAGGCATGGACGCGCTGCTGGACGAGCTGGAGGAGCAGTACCCGGTGCCCGACGCCGCTGCGCAAGAGCCGGTGGTGTGCCTGGGCGGCAAGTGGGAGGTCGACCTGTTCGCGGCGCGCATGCTGGCGCATGCGCTGTCGCTGCAGCATTGCCCGGCGCTGGCGCGCGTGGAGGGCGCCATGAGCGCCGAACATCTGGATGGCCTGGACCTGGACGCCGTGCGCGTGGTTTGCGTGGTGTGGCTCGCGCCCGAGCCCACCGCCGCCGCGCGGCACCTGTGCCGCAGGCTCAAGCGCCGCTGGCCGCATGTGCACATCGTGCTGGCGCTGTGGGGTGGGGTGCAGTCCCAGCCGCAAGACGAGCTGAGTGCCCAACTGGGCGCCGACGCGCTGGCGCTGTCGCTGGAGGAAACCCTGGCCCAGGTGGCGCAGCTGCAGGGCGCCAGCGTGGAAGGCGCCTACACCCCCGCGCCCATTCCCGCGGACGACGAGGCGCGTCTGCGCGCCCTGCAGGCCAGCGGCGTGCTCGACAGCCCCGCGCTGCAGCAGCTGTGCCAGCACACGGCCCAGCGCGCGGCCGACATCTTCGACGTACCGCTGGCGATGGTGTCGCTGGTGGATCGCGAGCGGCAGGTCACGCTGTGTGCGCACGGCCCGTTGTCGGCCGGCGGGGGGCAGGCCTGCTCGGCGGGCCAGGGCCTGCCGCGCGGCCTGTCGCTGTGCGGGCATGTGGTGGCGCGGCAGCGGTCGCTGGTGGTGCTCGACATTGCGCGGGATGCGCGCTTTGCCGGCAATCCGGCGCTGCGCGAGCAGGGTCTGCGCTTTTACGCGGGCGTTCCGCTGCGCGACGCGGCGGGCCATGCGCTGGGCACGCTGTGCCTGATGGACACCGCGCCGCGCGCATTCGATGAGCGGGAAAAGCGGTTGCTGCAGGCCATGGCCAATGACCTCATGGCCGGCTGGCGCGACGCCCAGGCCGCGGGCGGCCCGGCGCTACCCGCGGGCCAGGCCGCGCCATCGGCCACGGTGGGTCAGGTGGTGCCGCAGTAGCCCGACGTCCGAAATCGTCCGCAATGGTCTGAAGTAGCAGCGACCGGCGCGGCCAGGGCCGGGGCAGGCCTTGTCGCCAGTGCGTTACTTGGTCCCGAAGATGCGGTCGCCCGCATCGCCCAGGCCGGGCAGGATGTAGCCGTGGTCGTTGAGTTCGCGGTCGATGGCGGCGGTGTAGATGGGCACGTCGGGGTGGGCCTTTTGCAGCGTGGCCACGCCCTCGGGTGCAGCCAGCAGGCACACGAACTTGATCGAGCGCGGCTGCAGTTGCTTGAGGCGCGCGACGGCCGCGGCGGCGGAGTTGCCGGTGGCCAGCATCGGATCCACGACGATGATGTCGCGCTCGGCCATCTCGGAGGGCATCTTGAAGTAATACTCGACCGGCTGCAGCGTGTCCGGGTCGCGGTACAGGCCGATGTGGCCGATGCGCGCGCCCGGCACCACGTTGAGCATGCCGTCCAGGAAGCCGTTGCCCGCGCGCAGGATGGACACGAGCACGAGCTTCTTGCCGTCGATGACCTTGCCGGTCATGGTCTCCAGCGGGGTTTCGATCTGGATGTCCTGCAGCGGCATGTCGCGCGTGACTTCGTAAGCCATCAGGGTGGACAGCTCGCCCAGCAGGCGGCGGAAGCTGTTGGTGCTGGCGTCCTTCTTGCGCATCAGGGTCAGCTTGTGCTGTACCAGGGGGTGGTCGATGACGTGGACGTTGCTCATGGGCTGGTGCCTCTTATTGGGATAGAAAAAAGATCGGAGCCGGAATTTTGCACTCTGGCGCCAAGCCCCTGCGCGCGGGCAGCGCCGACGCACCGCCGGCCAGCGGCCCATCCGCCTCAGGTCAATCTGCCGACGCCGCGGTCAGCAGCTGTGCGTAGCGGGTCATGTCCACGTTGCCGCCGCTGATGACGACGCCCACGCGCTTGCCCCGCAGCCGCACGCCGCCATGGCACGCGCCCGCCAGTCCCAGCGCGCCCGTGGGCTCGACCACGATCTTCATGCGTTCGGCAAAGAAGTGCATCGCGCTCATGAGCTGCGCATCGGTTGCGGTCACGATGTCAGAAACGCCGGCGTGGATGAGGGGGAAGGTGAGCGCGCCCAGTGCCTGCGTCTGTGCACCGTCGGCAATCGTCTGCGGTGTGTCGATGCGCACCACGTGGCCTGCGTTGAGGGACTGCTGTCCGTCGTTGCCGGTCTCGGGCTCCACGCCGACCACCTTGCACTGCGGCGCCAGTTCGCGCGCTGCCAGCAGGCAGCCCGACAGCAGGCCGCCGCCGCCCAGCGGCACGAACAGGTAGTCCAGGTGCGGCACGTCCTCGAACAGCTCCTTGGCCACCGTGCCCTGGCCGGCGATCACGTGGGCGTGGTCGAAGGGCGGAATCAGCGTCATGCCGCGCTCGGTGGCCAGGCGGCGGCTGATGGCCTCGCGGTCTTCGGTGAAGCGGTTGTAGGTGACCACCTCGGCGCCGTAGCCGCGCGTGGCGGCTATCTTTGCAAGCGGCGCATCCTCCGGCATGACGATGACTGCGGGAATCTCCAGCAGCCGCGCCGACAGCGCGATGGCCTGCGCATGGTTGCCCGACGAGAACGCGATCACGCCGCGCTGGCGCTGCGCGTCGCTGAACTGCACCAGTGCGTTGAACGCGCCGCGGAACTTGAACGCGCCCATGCGCTGCAGGTTCTCGCACTTGAAGAACACCTGCGCGCCGAGCAGCGCATCCAACGTGCTGGAACTCAGCACCGGCGTGCGGTGTGCCATGCCCTTGAGGCGATGGGCCGCTTCGGCAACGTCGTCGTAGGTGGGCAGCGGAGGGCGCGGCAGGTGCATGGCTGTGGGCGAACGCTGGTGAATGGAAACGCGGCGCGGTGCCGCGCCGCAGGCGGGTTGCCGCATCATAGCCCGACACCCGGCGGTATATGCCTCGATTGGCCTGCAACGCCCTTGCAGCAAGCGCACCCAGCTATCAACTTTGAAACCGGGGCCGCGCGGCGCGTGCGTCAGCCGAGTTCGCTGAAGCGCTTGAGCGGCGCCAGCGCCGGGAAGTCGCCAGCGCGCTTGGCCTGCATGGCGGAGACGGCCTCGCCCACGTGGCGGTTGCTCCAGATGGCGCCCTGCAGCCAGCCCATCTGGCGCAGGCTGTCGTGCACGCCGTGGTCGCGCGCATAGCGCACGGCCTGCTTGGTGCCCCAGACGGCCACCGGCGGCTTGGTGGCAATCTCGTTCGCGCAGGCCAGGGCGCCGGCCACCAGCGCTTCGTGCGAGTCGAACAGCTGCGTGACCAGTCCGCATTCCAGCGCGCGCTCGGCCGGCAGGCGGCGGCCGGTGTAGGCCAGCTCGTTCAGCAGGCCCAGCGGCATGAGCTTGGGCAGGCGCTGCAGGCTGCCCACGTCGGCCACCATGCCGATGTTGATCTCCTGGATGCAGAAGAAGGCATCGCGCGTGGCATAGCGGATGCAGGCGGCCGCCACCATGTCCAGTGCGCCACCGATGCAGCCGCCGTGGATGGCCGCGATCACGGGGATGCGCAGCTCTTCGATGCGCGTGAAGGTGGCCTGCATGTCCGTCAGCAGGTCGAACACGGCGGCGCGCCCCTCGGGGCTGCGGTCGTCCAGCGTGATCGCGCCGCCGAAGGTCTCCAGCGCCATGCCCGCGCTGAAGTGCTTGCCCGTGCTGCTGATGACCAGCGCGCGCGCATCGCCGCCGCGGTGCAGGTCGGCTAGCACGGCGTCCAGCTCGCGCCAGAACTGCGGGTGCATGGTGTTCATGGCCTCGGGGCGGTTCAGCACCAGGTGGGCCACGTGGTCGGTGACGGTGAGGGTGAAGCAGGTGAGGGTGTTCATGGCACGACTGTAGGAGTGGCCGGCGGGCCGGGGCGTCGCTTGCGCGACGGTGCGGCGGTCATCGGGCACAGAGCGAAATCGGCCTGCAGCGCTTGTAGGGCAAGCGCAGGCAGCTATTTGATGCATAGCAAAGAAGCGCCATCTCGCGCGGCGCCACCGGCAGGCGCCCCTCTGTCGCGGTCCAGCCGGTCTGGCGGCGAGGTATACACTTTGCCGCTGCGGCGCAGGCCGCATTTTTTGTTGGCTCCAAGCAAAGGAATCGCAGCCATGGGCGCGCAATGGAAGGCAAAGGGCAAGGCGCTGGTCGCCGATGCCAAGGGCAGGCTTTTTGGGAAGCTGGTCAAGGAAATCATCGTCGCCGCGCGCGCGGGGGCCGACCCGGCCGGCAATTCGCGCCTGCGCCTGGCCATCGAGGCGGCGCGCAAGGCGTCCATGCCCAAGGACACGCTGGAGCGTGCCATCAAGAAGGGTTCGGGCGTGGGGGGTGACGCGGTGAACTATGAGCGCGTGATCTACGAGGGCTTTGCCCCGCACCAGGTGCCGGTGATGGTGGAGTGCCTGACCGACAACGTGAACCGCACGGCGCCCGAGATGCGCGTGTGCTTTCGCAAGGGGCAGATGAGCGCCGTGGCCTGGGACTTCGACCACGTGGGCATGATCGAGGGCGAGCCCGAGCAAGCCGGCGCCGACGCGGAGTTGGCCGCCATCGAGGCCGGTGCCCAGGACTTCGAGCCCGGCGAGGAAGAGGGCCAGACCCTGTTCCTGACCGACCCCTCGGACCTGGACGCGGTGGCCAAGGCATTGCCGGGCTTCGGCTTCAAGGTGCTGTCGGTCAAGCTGGGCTACAAGGCCAAGAACCCGGTGAGCATGGCCAGCCTTTCGCCCGAGGCGCAGGAGGAAGTGCAGGCCTTCCTGGCGGGCATCGAGAACAACGACGACGTGCAGAACGTGTTCGTGGGGCTCGTGGACTGATGCACGCGATGCACCGTGCCGCCAAGGCCCCCGTCCACCCACGAAAAAGCCGCTGAACAGCGGCTTTTTTTCATGGCGCCTCGGTGCTTGGTTAGCGGCGCACCGTGCCGGCGTCCTGGCCGAAGAGGATCTTCTTGGCCGCCTCGTCCACCGTGGGCGCGGTATTGATGGTCTGTGCCAGCGCGTAGGCGCGGCCGGTGGCGGGCCGTGCCTGGATGCGCTCGAACCAGGCCCGCAGGTGCGGGAAATCCGCCAGGTCCTGGCGCTGCCTCTCGTGCGGCACGATCCAGGGATAGCAGGTCATGTCGGCAATGGAATAGTCCCCTGCGATGTAGTCGCGCCCGTCGGCCAGGTGCTTGTCTAGCACACCGTACAGGCGCGCGGTTTCCTTCACGTAGCGGTCGATGGCGTAGGGCACCGGCTCAGGCGCGTACTGCGTGAAGTGGTGGTTCTGCCCGGCCATGGGCCCCAGGCCGCCCATCTGCCAGAACAGCCACTGCAGCGCCTCGTTGCGCCCGCGCAGGTCCTGCGGGATGAACCGGCCGGTCTTGTCGGCCAGGTACAGCAGGATGGCGCCGGACTCGAACACCGACAGCGGCGCGCCGCCATCCGCGGGCGCCTGGTCCACGATGGCGGGGATGCGGTTGTTGGGCGCGATGCGCAGGAAGTCCGGCGCGAACTGCTCGCCCCGGCCGATGTTCACCGGGTGCACGCGGTAGGGCAGGCCGCTTTCTTCCAGGAAGAGGGTGATCTTGTGGCCGTTGGGCGTGGTCCAGTAGTACAGGTCGATCATCGGATGCTCCTTAAATAATAGCTGTTAGCGCTTGATAGATGGGCGCTGGAGCTGAATTTGGCTTGGAATGCCTCAACGCTTCCTACCGCCGAAGATGCCGCCCAGCACGCCGCGCAGTATTTCCTTGCCCAGGCTGGTGCCCATGGTGCGTACGGCCGACTTGGCCATGGTCTGCACCAGGCCGTCGCGCTTGCCGCCGCGCGGCCCGGTGCTGCCGAACAGCACGTCGTTCAGGCCGCCCATGAGGCCGCTGTCGCCCTGTGCCGTGCCGTTGCCGGGGGCGCTGGGGGCGTTGCTGGCAGCCTGCTCGGCGCGGCCGCGCAGCTTCTCGTAGGCAGATTCGCGGTCCACGGCTTGCTCGTAGGTGCCCGCGACGAGCGATCCGCCGATGAGTGCGCGGCGTTGCACGTCGGTGATGGGGCCGATCTGGCTGCCGGGCGGCAGCACGTACACGCGCTCGGTCTCGCTGGGGCGGCCCTTGGCGTCGAGAAAGCTCACCAGCGCCTCGCCCACGGCCAGCTCGGTGATGGCGGCCTCGATGTCCAGGCCCGCCTTGGGGCGCATGGTGGTGGCCGTGGCCTTCACGGCCTTCTGGTCGCGCGGGGTGAAGGCGCGCAGCGCGTGCTGCACGCGGTTGCCCAGCTGGGCCAGCACGCTGTCGGGGATGTCCAGCGGGTTCTGGGTGACGAAATACACGCCGACCCCTTTGGAACGCACCAAGCGCACCACCAGTTCGATGCGTTCCACAAGCACCTTGGGCGCCTCGTTGAACAGCAGGTGGGCTTCGTCGAAGAAGAACACCAGCTTGGGCTTTTCGGGGTCGCCGATCTCGGGCAGTTGTTCGAACAGCTCCGACAGCATCCACAGGAGGAACGTGGCGTACAGGCGCGGCGAATTCATGAGCTTGTCGGCCGCCAGGATGTTGACCACGCCGCGCCCGTCCACGGTCTGCATGAAGTCCTGGATGTTGAGCATGGGCTCGCCAAAGAATTGGTCGCCGCCCTGCGTCTCGATCTGCAGCAGCCCGCGCTGGATGGCGCCCACGCTGGCCGTGGAGATGTTGCCGTACTCGGTGGTGAAGTCCTTGGCGTTGTCGCCCACGTAGGTGAGCATGGCGCGCAGGTCCTTCAGGTCCAGCAGCAGCAGGCCGTTGTCGTCCGCGATCTTGAACACCAGGTTGAGCACGCCCAGCTGGGTTTCGTTCAGGTTCAGCATGCGCCCCAGCAAGAGCGGCCCCATGTCCGAGATGGTCGCGCGCACGGGGTGGCCCTGCGTGCCGAACACATCCCACAGCGTGGTGGGGCAGGCCGTGGGCTCGGGCGCGGCCAAGCCGCGGTCGGCCAGCGTCTTGCCCAGCTTCTCGCCAATGCTGCCCTTCTGGCTGATGCCGGTGAGATCGCCCTTCACGTCGGCCATGAACACCGGCACGCCGATGCGCGAGAACTGCTCGGCCAGCGTTTGCAGCGTCACGGTCTTGCCGGTGCCGGTGGCGCCGGTGATCAGGCCGTGCCGGTTGGCCAGGCCCGGCAGCAGGTGGCATTGCGTGGAATCACGCTGTGCAATCAGGAGAGGTTCGGACATGGCGGTAGTGATGGGGTGAGTCAAAAGTAAAATCGCGGCCGCAAGATTAAATCAATCAAAGGACGCTGCAGTGGCAGGACACAGTAAATGGGCCAACATCCAGCACCGCAAGGGGCGCCAGGATGAAAAGCGCGGAAAGATCTGGACCCGCATCATTCGTGAAATCACCGTCGCGGCGCGCACGGGCGGCGGCGACCCCTCGGCCAACCCGCGTCTGCGCCTGGCCATCGACAAGGCCAAGGCCGCCAACATGCCGGCCGACCGCATCAAGTACAACATCGACAAGGCCTCGGGCACGCTGGAAGGCGTGAGCTACGAGGAAATCCGCTACGAGGGCTACGGCATCGGCGGCGCCGCGATCATCGTGGACACCATGACCGACAACCGCGTGCGCACCGTGGCTGAAGTGCGCCACGCCTTCAGCAAGTACGGCGGCAACATGGGCACGGAAGGCTCCGTGGCCTTTCAGTTCAAGAACGTGGGCCAGATCATCTTCGCCCCCGGCACCAGCGAGGACAAGGTCATGGAAGTGGCCCTGGAGGCGGGCGCCGAGGACGTGATCACCGATGATGAGGGCGCCATCGAGGTGCTGACCGCGCCCGGCGATTTCGAGGCGGTGCGCGATGCGCTGGGGGCTGCGGGCCTTCAGCCGGAGGTGGCCGAGGTCACCATGCGCCCCGAGAACACCATCGCCCTGGAGGGCGACGATGTCGCGCGCATGCAAAAGCTCCTGGACATGATCGAAGACCTCGACGATGTGCAAGAGGTCTACCACAACGCAGAGCTCTAGGAACTTGAGCACCGACACCCTATGAAAATCCTAGTCATTGGCGGCGGCGGCCGGGAACACGCACTGGCCTGGAAGCTGAGCCAGTCCCCCAAGACCTCCAAGGTGTACGTGGCGCCCGGCAACGGCGGCACGGCGCTGTCGCCAAAGTATGAGAACGTGCCCATCAGCGACGTGACGGCCCTGCGCGAGTGGGCGCAGGCGCAGAAGATCGCGCTCACCGTGGTCGGCCCCGAGGCACCGCTGGCCGCTGGCGTGGTGGACGAGTTCCGTACCCACGGCCTGCGCATCTTCGGCCCCACGCAGGCTGCCGCGCAACTGGAAAGCTCCAAGGCCTTCTCCAAGGCTTTCATGAAGCGCCACGGCATCCCCACGGCCGAGTACGAGACCTTCACCGACCCGCAGGCCGCGCATGCCTACGTGAACCGTCTGGGCGCACCCATCGTCATCAAGGCCGACGGCCTGGCGGCGGGCAAGGGCGTAGTGGTAGCCATGACGCTGCAGGAGGCCCACGACGCCGTGGACTTCATGCTGGTGGACAACAAGTACGGCGTCGCCCACAACGAAGGCGGCGCCCGCGTGGTGATCGAGCAATTCCTCGAAGGTGAGGAAGCCTCGTTCATCGTGCTGTGCGACGGCAAGAACGTCCTGGCGCTGGCCACCAGCCAGGACCACAAGCGCCTGAAGGATGGCGACCAAGGCCCCAACACCGGTGGCATGGGCGCGTATTCGCCTGCGCCGGTGGTCACGGCCGACGTGCATGCGCGCGCCATGCGCGAGGTGATCCTGCCCACCATCCGTGGCATGGAAAAAGACGGCATCCCCTACACGGGCTTTCTGTATGCCGGCCTGATGATCGACGCGACGGGCCATCCCAAAACGTTGGAGTTCAACTGCCGCATGGGCGACCCCGAGACACAGCCCATCCTCATGCGCCTCAAAAGCGACCTGGTGGAGGTGCTGGGGGCGGCCGTGGACGGCAAGCTCGACCAGGTGGAACTGCAATGGGATCGCCGCACGGCGCTGGGCGTGGTGATGGCTGCCCAGGGCTATCCCGAGAACCCGCGCAAGGGCGACGCCATCACCGGCCTGCCGCAGGACGCGGACGACGCCATGGTCTTCCACGCCGGCACACAGCTCGTGGACGGCGTGGTGCGTACCAGTGGCGGGCGCGTGCTGTGCGTGACGGCGCTGGCCGACAGCGTCAAGCAGGCACAGCAGCGTGTGTATGACGTGGCGCGCGGCATTCACTTCGACGGCGCGCAGTACCGCCACGACATTGGCCACCGCGCGGTGAAGGCCAACGGATGACCACACAAAAACCCACCTTCAACACGGCGGACACCGTGGCTCGCGTGCGCGGCTATCTGGAGGGCCTGCAAGCGCGCATCACCAGCGCGCTGGAGGACATCGAGGGGCCGCAAAGCCACGGCGGGGCGCGCTTTCGGTCCGATGCCTGGCGGCGCGAAAGCGGCTCTGCACTGCAGGGCGACGGCATCACGCGCATCCTGGAAGGTGGGCGCGTGTTCGAGCGCGCGGGCTGCGGCTTCTCGCATGTGAGCGGGCCGCGCCTGCCGCCCTCGGCCACGCAGCACCGGCCGGAGCTGGCGGGTGCGCCGTTCGAGGCCATGGGCGTGTCGCTGGTGTTTCACCCGCGCAACCCCTATGTGCCCACGGTGCACATGAACGTGCGCATGATCGCAGCCGGCACAGGTGCGGCCGGCACAGATGCGGCAGGTCAGGCAGGCCAGGGCCCCATC
The DNA here is from genome assembly GCA_003755025.1 of Diaphorobacter nitroreducens. GTDB lineage: Bacteria > Pseudomonadota > Gammaproteobacteria > Burkholderiales > Burkholderiaceae_C > Diaphorobacter > Diaphorobacter nitroreducens. Next base: position 375,265 of record RJVL01000003.1, read on the forward strand.
TGCTGGTTCGGCGGCGGCATGGACCTCACGCCGTACTACGGTTTCGACGAGGATGCGGTGCACTTTCACCGTGCCTGCCGCGATGCGCTCGCGCCCTTCGGCGAAGGCCTGTACCCGCGCTTCAAGACCTGGTGCGACGAGTACTTCTACCTTAAGCACCGCAATGAGCAGCGCGGCGTGGGCGGCATCTTCTTTGACGACTTCGCGGAGCTGGGCTTCGAGCAGAGCCTGGCCATGACGCAGAGCGTGGGCGATGCCTTCCTGGGCGCCTACCTGCCCATCGTGCAGCGGCGCATGCACATGGGCCATGGCGAGCGAGAACGCGAGTTCCAGCTCTACCGGCGTGGCCGCTATGTGGAGTTCAACCTGGTGTGGGACCGCGGCACGCACTTCGGCCTGCAGTCGGGCGGGCGCACGGAATCCATCCTGCTGTCCATGCCGCCGCTCGCGGCCTGGTCCTACCAGCGCGAGCCGCAGCCGGGTTCGCACGAGGCGCTGTTGACCGAGCGCTTTCTGCAGCGCCGCGACTGGATCTGAGTGTGTGAGCGCGGGTAACTATAATTTCAATAGCTGCCTGCGCTTGATCATCAAGCGCCAGACCCGTTTTTGATATCTGAAACATGCCCTGACAACCGCTCCGCGCCCCCCTTGGCCGTGGCGGTGCTTGCAGGCTATATTGATTCCATTCCTTCACTGAAGACCACCTGATGACCACTTCCAGCAAATCGGAAACCGCCGCCAAGAAAGACGTCACCAAGCTCCAGCGCGCCATCGTCGATGGCCTGGAAGACGTCAAGGCGCAAGACATCCAGGTCTTCAACACCGAGCATCTCTCGCCGCTGTTCGAGCGCGTGGTCGTCGCCACCGGCAGCTCCAACCGCCAGACCAAGGCGCTGGCCGCCAGCGTGCGCGACGCCGTGCGCAAGGCCGGGTTCCCCAAGCCGCGCAGCGAGGGCGAGGACAACGGCGAATGGATCATCGTGGACTGCGGCCAGGCCGTGGTGCACGTCATGCAGCCCGCCATCCGCCAGTACTACCGGCTGGAGGAGATCTGGGGCGAGAAGCCCGTGCGCCTGAAGCTGGGCGCTGCCAAGCCGCGCAAGATCATGGCCTCGGAAGGCGACGACGAGGCGCCCGCGCGCAAGCCGGCCGCCAAGAAGGCAGCAGCCAAGCCCGCCACGAAGTCCGCAACTGGCAAGAAGCCGGCCAAGGCGGCAGCTCCCGCAGCGGCCAAGCCGGCAGCGAAATCCGCAGTGAAGCCCGCATCCAAGCCCGCTGCCAAGCTCGCGAGCAAGGCACAGAAGGCACCGGTCAAGGCCGCATCCAAACCCGGAGCGAAGAAGACCACGGCAAAGCCCGTGGCGGCGAAGAAGCCAGCTGTCAAGAACGCGGTGAAGACCGTCGTGGTGAACAAGCCTGTGGCCAAGAAGGCACCCGCCAAGGCCGCCGCTACCACCACGGCACGCAAGCCGGTCGCCAAATCCACCGGCAAGGCTGTTGCGAAGAAGGCCCCCGCACGCAAGAAGGCCTGAGCCTTTCGCTGACCCATGAAGCTGCTGATCGTGGCCGTGGGCCAGCGGGTTCCCGACTGGGCGCAGACGGCCTATGACGACTATGCCAAGCGATTCCCGCCCGAGCTGAAGGTCGAGCTCAAGGCCGTCAAGACCGAGCCGCGCGGCTCCAAGACGCTGGAGACGCTCTATGCTGCCGAGCGCGAGCGTATCGAAGCGGCCATCCCGCGTGGCACGCGTGTGGTGGTGCTGGACGAGCGGGGCACGAGTCTCACCACCAAGGCCCTGGCCCAGCGGCTGAAGGACTGGCAGCTCGGGGGGGATGATGTGGCCCTGGTGATCGGCGGTCCCGATGGGCTGGAGCCTGCGTTTCGGCAGGCCGCGCATGAGCGCATCCGCCTGTCTGACCTGACGCTGCCGCATGCCATGGTGCGCGTGTTGCTTATCGAGCAGCTCTACCGTGCCTGGTCGGTGAATGCCGGGCACCCGTACCATCGCGAATAACTTCAGATTTGATAGCTGCTCGCGCTTGCTGGTCGGGCGCTGGAGGCCCATTTGACTCAAGAACACCGCTTCATCTACCTGGCCTCCCAGAGCCCGCGGCGCCGCCAGTTGCTGGAGCAGTTGGGGGTGCGCCATGAGCTGCTGCTGCCCAACGCGGCGGGGGACGAGGCCGAGGATGCCGAGGCCATCGAAGCCGTGCTGCCTGGTGAGGCGCCCACGACCTATGTCGAGCGGGTGACGGGGCTCAAGCTGGACGCTGCCGTGGCGCGCCATGCGCGGCGCGGGCTGTCGCCAGCGCCCATTCTGTGCTCCGACACCACCGTGGCCCTGGGCCGCACCATCTACGGCAAGCCCGAGGATGCGCACGACGCGGTGCGTATGCTGAGGGAGTTGGCGGGGCATGAACACCGCGTATTGACGGCCGTCGCGCTGCAGGTGGGTCCCCGACGCCTCACGGCGCTGTCAGTCTCGCGCGTGCGCTTTGCGCCCATGTCGCGGGCGCAGATCGAGGACTACGTGGCTACGGGCGAGCCGCTGGGCAAGGCGGGCGCCTATGCGATCCAGGGGCGCGCCGCCGCCTATGTGGAGCACCTGTCGGGCAGTTACTCCGGCATCATGGGCCTGCCCATGTATGAGACGGCGCGCCTGTTGCGCGCGGCGGGCGTGCTGGCCGTCTAGGCGCAGCCTGTCAGGCCCGGAGCCTGGTTACATCGGGTATTTCGCCAGGCGCGCCGTATCTGGGATGTGGATGTCGCGCTTATCGATGTGGATCAGGCCGGCGGCCTCCAGGTCGTGCAGTACGCGAGAGAAATACTCGGGCGTGATCGACAGCCGCGAAGCGATGGTGGCCTTGCTCACCGGCAGCGAGATGCTGCGCGCGCTGGCTGGCGGCGCGGGAGCAACGGACTGCAGTGCCGCGCGGGCCGGGCATTGCGGAGGCACAGGTGCGGCAGGGGGATGAGGCGCGTCCTCGGGCAGGGCGTGCAGCAGGTAGCCGATCACGCGCTGCGCGCCGTTGTGCAGCGTATAGGTCTGCACGTCATGCACCAGGCCGTGCAGGCGGCGCGAGATGCCGGCGAGCATGCGCATGGCAAAGCGCGGCTCGTTCTCGATCTCGCGCACCACGGCCGCCTTGCCTACAGAGAGCAGCAGGGTATCGGTCAGGGCCTGGGCGTTCACGATATAGGGACGATCAGTAAACATCAGCGCCTCGGCGAAGCTGATGCCGGGGCCGGCAAGCTCGATCACCTTCTCCTGCCCCGCTGGCGACAGTGCAAACAGCTTCACCTGCCCCATTACGGTGACGTGGAATTCCTCGCAGGGCATGCCAACGCTGAACACCATCTCGCCGCGCGCATAGCGGCGTAGCCGGCAACCCGTGCCCAGGCGTTCCAGCTCCTGGGGTGCCATTTCCTGGAACAGGGGCAGCGCCGCAAGGTAGCGCGGTATGTCGAAGTGCGCGATGTCCATGCGCGCATTACAGGGGAGACCCCTAGGTTTTGACTTGATCTATCTCAAATCGTTCAGTGCGATGTGCCCTCACTGCGGGTGATCTTGTTCCAGACGTTGTATTTCCCCACGGGCTTTTTCATGGGCAGGCGCTTGACTTCCTTGAAGGTGGCGGCGTCGTAGACCACCAGGGCGCCGTCCATTTCCCAGACACTGGCGAGGGCGTAGCGGCCATCGCGGGTGAACTCGATGTGCGCCAGCGTCTTGCCGGGCTCGCGCACCTGGGCCACCGGCTGCAGCGTGCGCTTGTCGATGATGGTCAGAGTGTCCTTGGCCGTGGGGCTCATCATGGAGTCGGTCCAGGCGTAGGGCGTGTCCTCATGGCTGCGCATGAAGAAACCCGGGCCGGGCGTGGCGATGGTGCGTACCGTCTTCCAGGTCTGCATGTCGATGACGTCCACGGCCCCGCCGCCCAGGTTGGGGCTGGCCAGCACAGTGGTGTCGCCCCAGGCGAAGGTGATGCCCGAGCCCAGGTGCGGCATGCCGGCGATGGGCAGATCGGCCACCTTGCGCCGGATGTCCAGGTTTACGACCTGCGCGCTTGCGCGTTCGTCGGCGCCACTGCGCGGGCGCGTGGCGCCGAGTACGTGGCGGTAGGACTGGTCGAAGAAGAAGTCGTCCAGCGGCTCGCTCAGGGGGGTGCGCCGCACGCCCAGGTAGCCAGGTTTGGCGATGGCCTCTCCCATCTTGTAGTCGTGCACCAGACCATCGTAGATGGGGGCCGCGTTCCGGTCGTACGAGATTTCCCAGAGCTCGGGGATGTCCTTGAGCGCCACCACAAAGCTCTTGCGCGGCGTGGCGTCGTACACGGCCGAAACGCGTGAACTCGCCTTGCCGTCGAGCGTGGCTGCGGCGTATGTCTGCACGAGGTTCAGATCGGCATCGAACAGCGCCAGCGTGTGGGGCAGGTAGTTGGCGGCCATCACCCAGCGCCCGTCGCCGCTCACGGCCACGTTGCGCATGTTCAGGCCCGCGCGCACCTCGGCCACCACGCGCAGGCGCCACAGGTCGTATTTGGTGATCCAGCCGTCGCGCGAACCGAAGAACACGTAGCGCCCGTCCGGCGTGAACTTGGGACCGCCATGCAGCGCATAGCGGCTGGCAAAGCGCGTGATGACCTCGAAGCGGTCGCCGTCGAGCAGCGAGACATGGTGGTCGCCTCCTTCCACGACGAGGAAGAGGTTCATCGGGTCTGCGTTCCACTTCGGCTTGGCGGGCTCATCGTCGGGCACGGGCGTGAACGTGCGTGACGCCCGGATATCGTCCTCGCCCCAGCGCGGCGCGGGCACCACGGGGGTACGTACCCACGCGGCCAGGGCGCGAATCTCCGCGTCGCCCAACTGCTCGGAGAACCCGGGCATCTGGGTGGCGGGGCGCCCTTGCTGGATGACGCGCAACACCTCGGCGGGGCGTACGCGCTCCAGGCTCTCGGGCAGCAGCGCGGGGCCCATGATGCCGGTGCGCTGCGCGCCGTGGCATACAGCGCAGTGCTGCTGGTACAGGGCGGGGGCGTTGGGCTGGAGGGCTTCGGTGGTTTGGGCGTGCAGGCCCGTGAGCCAGAACAGACCCAAGGCCGCCAGATACCGGCTCGGCCCAGACCAGCGGGCGCCGCGCAAGGGCCGCTTCGCCGCGGCGGTGTCCACCTTTTTCGCGATAGCGCAGAGAAGGGGGAAGCGGCGTAGCCGCTCAGGGAAATGTGTTTCTAGTTTACGCATGGGCAATCTCGATCGTGCGACGGCGCTCATGCTTGGCGGGGAACTCGAAGGGCGTGCTGGAGGCGCCCACTTCGGCATCGGTGAGGTAGCAGCCGGGGTCTTCGAACCAGGGGTTGCCCGTGAGCTGCTGTGCGCGCACGCGGGTGTTGCCATTGCAGATCGAGAGGTATTGGCAACCGGCGCAGCGGCCCTGGACAGGGCGCGGGTGCTGCTTGAGCCCCGCCATGAGCGGGTCGCTGGTGTCGTTCCAGATCTGCGAGAAGGGGCGTTCGCGCACGCTGCCCAGGTCGTGGTGCCACCACATGGTGTCGGGGTGCACATGGCCCAGGTTGTCGATATTGGCCACCATCTGGCCGCTGGCATTGCCGCCCCAGGCCACCAGGCGCTGGCGCAAGGCGTCTTCCCATTGCGGCAGGTGCTCGCGCGCCCATTGCAGTAAATAGGGGCCGTCGGCATCGTTGTTGCCGCTCACGTAGTCGTCCAGGCTGCCGGCCTGGGCGTCGGCCCAGGCGTGGTTGAACAGCAGGTCCATGGCCTGGCGTGTGGCCTGATGGTGCGCGTCCTTGTCGCGGTGGATGTTGCCACGCCCCGCGTAGTTCAGGTGCGAGAAGTAGAACTTGTTGGCGCCCTCGTCCTTCATGAGCTGCAGCAATGCGGGCAGATCGTGTGCATTCAGCGCTGTCATGGTGAAGCGCAGGCCCACCTTGACATTGTGCGTGGCCAGGTGGCGGATGGCGGCCAGGCTGCGGTCGAACGCACCGTCCAGACGGCGGAACTTGTCGTGCGTGGGCTTCAGGCCATCCAGGCTGATGCCCACGTAGTCGAAGCCTGCGCCCGCGATGCGCGCGGCCATGGGCGCGTCGATCAGCGTGCCGTTGGTCGAAAGGCCGGTGTAGAAGCCCAGGTCACGCGCGCGCGCCGCGATCTCGAAGAGGTCGGGGCGCAGCAGTGGCTCGCCGCCCGAGAGGATGAGCGCAGGCACGCCGAAGGCCTTGAGGTCGTCCATGACGGTGTATACCTCTTGCAACGACAGCTCTCCAGCGTAGTCGTGGTCGGCCGAGAGCGCGTAGCAGTGCTTGCAGGTGAGGTTGCAGCGCCGGATCAGGTTCCAGATGACCACGGGGCCGCGCGCGTGCCGTTCGCGCGAAGTGGGGTAGGTTCCGGTGGCTTGGGCCTGGGCGAGTTCACGCAGGTACTGGCTGATGCGAAACATGGTCAGTCTTCCTTGAGGCGCAGGCCGGTCTTCTTGAGGATGGCCGTGGAATACAGGATGTCGTGGGCGCGGCAGGCATCGCCCAGCAGGCCGGCAATCTGCTCGGCCTGTTGCTCGACATGCGCGCGGCTGGGGCCATGCAGCATGGCAAACAGGTTGTAGGGCCAGTGGGGCAGGTGGCGCGGGCGGCGGTAGCAGTGGCTCACGCCCGGCAGCGCGGCGACTTGGCGGCCCAGCGCGGCGACCTGGGTATCGTCCACGTCCCACACGCTCATGCCGTTGGCCGTGTAGCCCAGGCGGTAATGGTTGGGCACCGCGCCGATGCGGCGCACCAGGCCCTCGTCGATCATCCGGGCCAGGCGCTCGCGCACCTGCTCGCCGGGCACGCCCAGCATGGCGCCCACGGCTTCGTAGGGGCGCGCCACCAGCGGCAGCCCGCCCTGCGTGGCGGCGATCAGCGCACGGTCGAAGGCATCAAGCGCCATGGTTTTCTCCGGTGGACTGCGCCGGCAGGGGCGGCAGGCGCAACTCCACGAAATACTCTTCTTCCTTGGGAAAGGCGTAGACCGGCAGGCCAGTCGCGGCTTCGATGCGTGCCAGGGTCTCGCGCGCCAGCGCGGGGGACTCGGCCGCCACCACGAACCACATGTTCAGCGCATGCTCGCGGCGGTAGTTGTGCGCCACCTCGGTGAAGGCATTGACGGCAGCGCACACGGCGTCAAAACGATCCTCGGGCACAGCCATGGCCGCGAGGACGAATTGGCCGCCTGCGCGTTCGATCTGGAACAGCGGGCCGAAGCGCGTGAGCACCCCCTGGGCGAGCAGGCGGTGCAGGCGTTCGATGACCTGCTCCTCGGTCCAGCCGATGTCGGCGGCGACGGCGGCGAAAGGGTGGTCCACCAGCGGAAAGCCGCCGTGCAGGTGGTCGATCAGCCGAGCGTCTTCAGGGGAGAGCATCGACGGCCTCCTGCATGGGTTCGGGAATGGCATGGGGCGCATGGTGGGCAAACCGCCGCGCACCCGTCTGTTTGAAGCGCCGTAACGAAAACAGCACGGCGCTGGGGCAAGTGGCCAGGCCCGCCTGGGCCACGGCCTGCGCCAGCTGGGTATGCACCGCTGCGCGGTCGCGCCCATGCACCATGCAGTACAGGTTGTAGCGCCAGTCTGGCGTGCGCGCACGGCGGTACGCCAGCGTTACGCCGTGCGCATGGGCCAGGGCCATGCCGTGGGTGTCCACGTGGTCGTCCGGCACGTCGAACACGGCCATGGCATTCGCTGTGTAGCCCAGTTCATGGTGACGCACCACCACGCCGAAGCGGCTGAGCAGCCCTTCGTCCTGCCAGCGGGCAATGGTGGCCAGCACGGCGGGCGTGCTGCTGTGGAGCTGGTCGGCCCATACGTCATAGGGCCGCTCGGTCAGCGGCAGGCCCTGCTCGGCCAGCGCGGCCAGGGGCCAGTCTTCGGGTGCCAGGGGGGTGCGTGCGCGGCCCGTGGGGCCCGTGGTGCCGACACCGTCCCCCACACCTGCGGAAGTCCTCTCCAGGTCGAAGGCGGTGTCGATGCGGTAGGGGCGCAGCATGGGCAGGCGCTGCACGGGCAGGCCGGTGGTGTGCTCGATGGACTGGAGCAGGCGCTCCACCTGGTCCGCGTCATGGCCGGTGGCCACGAACCAGAGGTTGGTGGTGTGCTCGCGCTCGTAGTTGTGGTTGACGCCCGGGTGGCCCGACACCGTGGCGGCCACGTCGTCGAGCCGCTCGGGGGGCACGGCCATGGCGGCCAGCAGGGAGGCGCCCCCCGCGCCCGGCGCAAACACTGCGCCGATGCGGCTGAGCGCGCCCGCCTGCCACAACCGTGCGTAGCCGCTGAGCACGGCCTCGGCATCCATCCCCAGGCTATGGCCGATGGCCGCGAAGGGTTCGGCGCACAGGGGAAAGCCACGCTGCCAGTGGTTGAGCAGCGCGAGGTGGGTTGCGTTCTGGCTGCTCGGCATGGCTTAGAACCCCATGCGCTGTGCGCGGGCAGTGAAGAAGATGCCGCTGGGGGCGTCCACGTCCAGCCTGGCTTGGGACTGCAAGGTGTGCGTGTCGTAGACCTGAACGCGGTTGTCGTCACGGCAGCTGATCCAGACCGATTCGCCGCGCGGCGTGAATTCCATGTGCAGCACGGCCTTGCCGGGCTCCAGCGTCTGCACCACGCGCTGGCTCGGTGTGTCGATGACCTGCACGCGGTTGTAGTCTGGCACAGAGAAGTTGACCCACACCTGACGTCCGTCGGGCCGCGCCATCACGAACACCGGCTGGCCCGCGACCGGAATGCGGCCGACCTCGGCCCAGGTGGCGGTGTCGACAACCAGCACCTCATGGCGGCCAATGGCCGGCAGATAGGCATGGCCTCCCGCGATGGCCCAGCCGCGCAGATGGGGCATTTTGTACACCGGCAGCGGTTGCTGGCCGCGGCCGTAGCCTGCGAGGATGCGGCGCACGCGCGGCGGGTTGTCCCAGAGGTCCACCATGGCCAGGCCGTCTTCACCGAACAGGCCGGCGATGTAGTGGCGTCCGTTGGGCGAGACCAGTGCGTCGTAGGGCTGGCGGCCGATGTTGGGGATAGTGGTGACCTGCGGCTTTCGGGGGTTGGAGCAGTCGGCGATGCAGATGGCGTTCGCGTCGAACAGGCTGTAGATGAACCGGCGCTGCGGCAGGTCGGCCAGGCCGACGACGCGCGAGCGTTCGCCACTGGCCGTGTGGGCGGGAAGGTCGGCCAGCAACTCAAGGGTGGCGGCGTCGAAGACCTTGACGCCGCCGGGCGTGTAGTTCTGCGCCACGACCAGGCTGCCGTCGGCGCTGATGGCGCCACCGATGGAGTTGCCGGCCTGCATCACGCGGCCCGTGATGTGCTGGGTGAGCAGGTCTACCTGGGTCAGGCCGCCGTCGCGGCCGAAGACGTAGGCAAAGCGCTCGTCACGCGAGAACACCACCGAGGCGTGCGACAGGTCGCCCAGGCCGGTAACGCGGCCCACGGCTTCGCGCCGGCTGGTGTTGATCAGGGTGAGTGCGCCCTTGGCGCGCTCGATGACCACGCCCAGATCGCCCGTGCCCTGCAGCGTGGCTGCAGAAGCGGTGGATGTGGAGGTGGTGGAAGAGGGAGCCGCACAGCCCGTGGCAATCAGGGGTGCACTGGCGGTAAGGGAGAGCAGGGCACGCCGTTTCATGGGGCGGACCTCCTGTTTTCTTCGGGGAACCCATTGGCCAGCTGTTCGGCGATCCACAGGGCCTCGCTTCCCTGCAGCATGGCGCTCCAGGGCGGCATGGGTGTACCGGGGATGCCGTGGGTGATGACGGCAGCCAAATACTCGGGCGGCTTGCCGGCCAGGGCCTCGCGGGTGAGCGCGGGACCCAGGCCGCCCGTCAGGCGCATGCCATGGCACGAACCGCAGTCCTGCCGCACCATGCGCACGAGCTGGGCGGCTCGGTCAGGGTCGGGCGTGCCCTGTGCGCCGGCCGCAGAAGCGGCCAATGCCAGGGCCAGGGACAGGAACGCGGTGCGTGACATGGCTGGCCTTCGAAGTGCGTCAATAGACGTCGTGCTGGGTGTTGTACACGTTGAAGTGGCCGGTCGGCGTGATCAGGCGCGGGTCCTTGATCACGGACTTCAGCTTGAGCGTCTTGTCGTCCACGACGACCAGCGCACTTTGCTTGTCCTTGGCCGACCACACGGCGAACCACACTTCGTCACCTGCCTTGTTGTACTCAGGCTGGGTCACGCGCTTGGCGCCACCGTCATCGGGCAAGCCTGCCCATTCGGCGATCGGCAGCGTGACGTAGCCCTTGTCCAGGTTGTTGATGTCGAACACCACCACGGCTTGCGAAACCTTGGGATCAGGATTCAGCGGTGCGTCGGACCACAGGTGCTTGGACTTGGGATGGGTCTTGATGAACAGCGCTCCGCCGCCCGGGCCCTTGAGCTTGGCCACTTCCTTGAAGGCGTATTGCTTGTTCTTCTGCGGGTCGGTGCCGATCAGCGAGATGGTCTCGTCGCCCAGGTGACCCGTGGCCCACACCGGACCGTACTTGGGGTGCGTGAAGTTGGCGCCGCGGCCGGGGTGGGGGATCTTGCCCACTTCGGTCAGGCCGGCCAGCTTGCCGTCCTTGGCGTCGATCGCAGCAATCTTGTTGCTGTTGTTGGCAGCCACCATGAAGTAGCGCTTGGATGCATCCCAGCCACCGTCATGCAGGAAGGGGGCCGAGCCGATCTCGGTGGTCTTCAGCGCATTCAGGTTGGAGTAGTCCACCATCATCGTCTTGCCGGTTTCCTTCACGTTCACCAGGAACTCGGGCTTGTAGTGCGATGCCACGATGGAAGCCACGCGCGGCTCGGGGTGGTATTCCTGCGTGCCGACGACCATGCCGCGGGTGGACACGATCTTCAGGGGCTCCAGGGTGTTGCCGTCCATGATGGTGTACTGGGGAGGCCAGTATGCACCGGCGATCGCCAGCTTGTCCTCATAGCCCTTGAACTTGGAGGTGTCCACCGAGCGTGCTTCCAGGCCCACGCGGATTTCAGCCACGTTGTCGGGCTTTTCCATCCACAGGTCGATCATGTTGATCTTGGCATCGCGGCCGATCACGAACAGATAACGCCCCGAAGCCGACATGCGCGAGATGTGCACCGCGTAGCCGGTCTTGACGATGTTGATGATCTGCTTGGTGTCGCCGTCGATCAGCGCCACTTCGCCCGTGTCGCGCAGCGTGGTGGAGAAGATGTTGTCCAAGTTGTACTTGTTCATCTTCTTCTTGGGACGCTGGTCTGGGGGCACGATGACCTTCCAGGTGTTCTTGGCGTCGGCCAGACTCCACTCGGGCGGTGTGGGAGGGTCCTGCTGAATGTAGCGGGCCATCAGGTCCACGGTCGCCTCGTCGAATTCGCCGGACGTCTGCCAGTTGGGCATGCCGGCAGGCGAGCCGTAGGCGATGAAGACCTTGAGGTAGTCCGTGCCCTTGGGCAGGGTCACGTCCGGTGTGAGCGGCTTGCCCGTGGCGCCCTTGCGCAGCACGCCGTGGCAGCCCGCGCAACGCTCGAAGTAAATCTGGCGTGCGCGGTCGAACTCGGCCTGCGTCATCTTGGGTGCCTTGGGGTTCGTGCTCTGGTACATGGGCACTTCCGCCAGCGGCGATCCGCCTGCCTGGTAGTTTTTCTCGGCCTCCGAGACTGGCTTGGCGTCCTGCGCCATAGCGGTGGCAGACACCAGGGTGGCGGCCGCTAATGCGACCAGCCTGGCGATCCTCTTTGCTGTCATTGTGGGTCCTCTGCGTCACGGATCAGCGCTTGGGTGGGCCCTGGCGGCTGCCACGGCCACTCTCGCGAGGTCGCTGTCCATCCCCTCTTCATGCGAGTGGGAGCATCGTCGCAGCGGGTGTTGCCGCTGTCCTTGAACTGGTTCAAGGACGCAAACGGTGCAGCCTTTGAACAATGGAGCCACCCCATGATCCGCAAAGGAGAGGCCCATATGAGCTTCATTGAAGATGCGCGCTGGTTCACCGTGGCACCCGCAGCAGGAGAGTCCGGACAGCCCCCGAAGCCTGGACACGTGACGCTGGTGGGCGCAGGCCCGGGCGACCCTGAGTTGCTCACGCTGCGCGCCGTCAAGGCCCTGCGCGGCGCGCGCCTGGTGCTCTACGACCACCTGGTCGGCAAGGAGGTGCTGCGCTACGTGGCCGAGGATGCCGACCTGATCTACGTGGGCAAGCAGTCCTCGCACCACACGCTGCCGCAGGAATCGATCATTGACCTCATGGTGCGCCTGGCGCGCAGCGGGCGTAGCCTGGTGCGCCTGAAGGGCGGCGATGGCTTCATCTTCGGCCGTGGCGGCGAAGAGGTGCAGGCGCTGGCCGAGGCCGGTATCGCGTTCGACGTGGTGCCGGGCATCACGGCCGCGCAGGGTGCGGGCGCCTGCGCCGGCATCCCGCTCACGCACCGTGACCACTCCGCGACCCTGGTGTTTGCCACCGGCCACCTGCGCGGCGACAACGAAGTGGCGCTGGACTGGGAGGCGCTGGCGCGCCCGCGCCAGACCGTGGTGATCTACATGGGAATGGGCACGCTGCCGATCATCTGCCGCGAACTGGTGCGCCACGGCCTGCCGGACAGCACGCCCGCAGCGCTGGTGGAGCAAGCCTCTCTGCCCGGGCAGCGCTGCATCACCGGCACGCTGCAGGACCTGCCCGCGCTGGCGCAGCAGCACCGCGTGCGTCCCCCTGCGCTCATCATCGTGGGCGACGTGGTGGCGCTGCAGCCGCAACTCATGCAGGGCATGCTGGCGACGATGGTGTGACGGGCGCCGGCCGCCGGTAGGGCGGCGGGCAGCGCTGGTTCTGAGGCATCATGGGCGCCTCATCTGGCAAAAGCCCATGCAACAAGACATCCTCATCAACTGGTCGCCGCAGGAAACGCGCGTGGCCGTGGTCGAAAACGGCGCCGTGCAGGAACTGCACGTGGAGCGCACGCTGGAGCGGGGCCTGGTCGGCAACGTGTACCTGGGCAAGGTCTCGCGCGTGCTGCCGGGCATGCAATCGGCCTTCATCGACATCGGGCTGGAACGTGCGGCCTTTCTGCATGTGGCGGACGTGTGGCACCGCCAGGAAGGCGGCGAGGCGCCGATGTTCGCGCGCAAGAACGAACCGCCCGTGCCCATCGAGAAGCAGGTCTTCGAGGGCCAGGCGCTCATGGTGCAGGTCATCAAGGACCCCATCGGCAGCAAGGGCGCACGCCTGTCCACGCAGATCAGCATCGCCGGGCGGCTGCTGGTCTTCCTGCCGCAGGACGACCATGTGGGCGTGTCGCAGAAGATTCCCCAGGCCGAGCGCGACGCCTTGCGCACGCGGTTGCAAAAGCTGGTGGATGACCAGGTATCGGGCAACGGTGGCGGCTTCATTTTGCGCACCAATGGTGAGGACGCCAGCGACGAAGAGCTGGCCGAAGACATCGCCTACCTGCGCAAGACCTGGGCAGGCATCCGGCAGGCAGCGCTGACGCATCCGCCCACCTCACTGCTGTACCAGGACCTGAGCCTGCTGCAGCGTGTGCTGCGCGACCTGGCGGGCGAGCAAACGCAGAGCATCCGCATCGATTCGCGCGAGCAGTTCGTGGCACTGAAGGCGTTCGGCAATGAATTCATGCCTGCGGCCGCCGCCAAGCTGCAGCTGTACAAGGGCGAGCGCCCCATCTTCGATCTGTATTCCATCGACGAGGAGATCGCCCTGGCGCTGGGCCGGCGCGTGCAGCTCAAGTCGGGCGGCTACCTCATCGTGGACCAGACCGAGGCGCTGACCACCATCGACGTGAACACCGGCGGCTACGTGGGCGCGCGCAACTTCGACGACACCATCTTCAAGACCAACCTGGAGGCCGCGGGCGCCATCGCGCGGCAACTGCGCCTGCGCAACCTGGGCGGCATCGTCATTGCCGACTTCATCGACATGCTGCGCGAGGACCACCAGGCCGCGGTGTTGGCGGAGTTCCGCAAGCAGCTCGCGCGCGACCGGGTCAAGACCATGGTGGGCGGTTTTTCACAGCTGGGCCTGGTGGAGATGACGCGCAAGCGCACGCGCGAATCGCTAGCGCACATGCTGTGCGAGCCGTGCCCCACGTGCCAGGGCGCGGGCCAGGTGAAGACCGCGCGCAGTGTGTGTTACGACATCCTGCGCGAGGTGCTGCGCGAGGCGCGCCAGTTCAATCCGCGCGAGTTCCGCGTGGTGGCGTCCCCGCGCGTGGTGGAGCTGTTCCTGGACGAGGAGAGCCAGCACCTGGCGGGCCTGTCGGACTTCATTGGCAAGCCGATCTCCCTGCAGGCCGAAAGCGCCATGGGCCAGGCGCAGTACGACATCGTGCTGTTGTGAGTTGAGGTCAAATTGGCCTCTGGCGCTTGTGGGACGGGCGCTAGCAGCTATCAAAAACATACCAACGTCGCGAGCCAGGGTGCGCCACGTCTGTCGCACGTGACGGTCGGAGACAGAAAAGTCGAGGTGAACGCGGACCCTACTCGTGCGCCGGTGGTCTTCCGGCGGTGGTGGGCGGGCAATGGTGGCATCCGCCGTACTGCTCCCTGGCTTGCTCGGCTGCGCGGCGCAGTGGCGCGACTTTCCGCGGCACCTGTGTGCCACACGGGGTGTCACAGGTGCAGGCCCGCGCCATGCGCCACGTCGCTCGCCGTCGATTGCGTGCGCCAGGAGGCAATGCTCCTGGGTGCTACTAAATGATGAGCTGCTAGCGCTTGCTGGATAAGCGCGGGAGCCTGTTTTGGCTTAAAGCGTGCGCAGGCGTTCGATGGCCGCACGCAGCGTTTCGTCCTTCTTGGCGAAGCAAAAGCGCACCACGCGCTGGTCGAAGCCGTCGCCATAGAAGGCCGACAGGGGAATGGCGGCCACGCCGATCTCGCGCGTGAGCCACTGGCAGAAGTCCGCTTCGTTCAGGTCGCTCACGGCCGAGATGTCCACGCACTGGAAGTAGCTGCCGGTGCTGGGCAGCAGCTTGAGTCGCGAGCCCTCCAGCCCCTGGCGGAACAGGTCGCGCTTGGCCTGGTAGAAGGCCGGCAGCTGCAGGTAAGGCGCGGGGTTCTGCAAATAGTCCGCGAGGCCGTACTGCATGGGTGTGTTCACGGTGAACACATTGAACTGGTGCACCTTGCGGAACTCCGCCGTCATGGCGGCGGGGGCAGCCACCGTGCCCACCTTCCAACCCGTGACGTGGAAGGTTTTGCCGAAGCTGGAGACGATGAAGGCGCGTTCCGCGAGGCCCGCGAAGCGCGCGGCGCTCTGGTGCTCGGCGCCGTCGAAGACCATGTGCTCGTACACCTCGTCGCTGATCAGGAGCACGTCCGTGGGGGCCAGCAGTTCCTCCAGCGTGCGCATGTCGTCGGCCGTCCACACGGTGGCGCTGGGGTTGTGCGGCGTGTTGATGATCAACAGACGCGTGCGCGGCGTGATGGCCGCCGCGATCTTGGCAAAGTCAGGGCGGAAGCTGCCCGGCGTGAGCGGCACCCGGACCACGACGCCGCCGGCCAGTGCGATGTTGGGCACGTAACTGTCGTAGCAGGGCTCCAGCACGATCACCTCGTCGCCTGGCTGCACGCAGGCGAGGATGGCGGTGAGAATGGCTTGGGTCGCCCCGGCCGTGATGGTGATTTCGGCGTTGGGGCAATACTGGCGAGCGTGAAGTGCTTCAATTTTTGAAGCAACGGCCTGCCGCAGCGCGGGCACGCCGGCCATGGGAGGGTACTGGTTGTGGCCGGCCTGCATGGCGCGCGTGACGGCGTCGATCAGCTGCGGGTCGCAGTGGAAGTCAGGAAAGCCCTGGCCGAGGTTCACGGCCTGGTGTTCGGCCGCCAGCGCGGACATCACGGTGAAGATGGTGGTGCCCACGTTGGGCAGGCGGCTGGGAAAGTGGGGCGTGGTCATTGGGTGTCACTCATTCAAAACTGGCGCAACGCGTGGCGTTCCGACGGCCGCATGCTTTGCGAACACGGGTCTTGGGGCGGGCTTGCCCAGGCCGCTGGCGTCGTCCCCATGCGGGAAGCCTTAAAGCGGCTCAGGGCGCATCACAGCTCATAGTCGTTGACGTGCCCGGTCATGGCGCGGGCGATCAGGTCGCGGCTCAGGCGGTCGCTCAGCAGCTCGGCGAACTTGTAGACGAAGTTGCGCAGGTAGGCGCCGCGCTTGAAAGCCACGCGCGCCACGCTCTGACCGAACAGATGGCCGACGGGGCGCACGACGAGGTCGCCCAACGGGTCGTCGCGCATGGCCATCTCCGCCACGATGCCGATGCCCAGCCCCAGGCGCACATAGGTCTTGATCACGTCGGAGTCGATGGCCTCCAGCACGATGCGCGGCTGCAGCTTGCGGGTGGCGAAGGCCTGGTCGATCTTGCCGCGCCCGGTGAATGAGGGGTGGTAGGTGATGAGCGACTCGTGCGCGATGTCCTCCAGCCCCACGCGCTCCTTTTGCGCCAGCGGATGGCTGGGTGGCAGCACCAGGACGTGCTGCCACTCGTAGCAGGGCAAGGTGACGAGGTCGGGATACTCCGCCAGCGACTCCGTGGCCATGCCGATCTCGGCCACTTCGTCGATCACCATGCGCGCCACCTCGTGCGGCGTGGCCTGGTGCAGGCTGATGTTGACCTTGGGATACGCCTCGCGCAGCTTGGCCACCGGTACGGGCAGCACATAACGCGCCTGGGTGTGGGTGGTGGCAATGGCGAGGGTGCCGCTGTCCTGGGCGCTGTACTGCTCGCCGATGCGTTTGAGGTTGCCCACCTCGCGCATGATGAGTTCGATGCTCTTGAGCACGTGCTGACCGGGCTCGGTCACGCGCTTGAGCCGCTTGCCGTGGCGCGCGAAGATGTCCACGCCCAACTCGTCCTCCAGCTCGATGATCGCCTTGGATACCCCCGGCTGCGAGGTGTGCAGTGCCTTGGCGGCCTCGGTGAGGTTGAGGTTGCGGCGCGCCGCCTCTTGAACGAAGCGAAACTGGTGCAGATTCATATTGAAATGCGGCTAAGAAGTCGCATCATTATGCTGCATCAATCTAAACGGCGGGCGCGAAAGGCGCAGATATCGTTACGGCACCAATGCTTCGGCGGCAATGCGCGCCATCAGGGCCGTCATGCGTTCGTCCTCGCCGATGGGAGGGCTGAGGTGCAGGCGCATCTGTGGAAACGCCTGGGACAACTCCTCGACCATGCGGGGGAGATCTTCGCGCGCATGCCGCCCGGTGCCGAGAAACATGGGCACGATGCCCACCTGGGTGATGCCCTGCGCCGCCATTGCGGCAACCGTTGAAGGCAGGTCGGGCGCGCACAGCTCCAGGTAGGCGCAGCGCACTTCCAGCGCGGGTTGCTCGGCGCGCATGCGCGCGAGCACCGCCTCCATGGGCAGGCGCCACAGGGGGTCGCGGGAGCCGTGTGCGAACAGCACGATGCCGTTGGTACTAGGGTTCGTCATGGGTCTACTGCAGTGGGTCTAGCGCCTCAATACCAGCCATCCAAACGCTGCCAGAGAAAGCACGGAATAGATCAGGCCCGGCGCGGCCGCGGTCAGCCAGGGCGACCAGTTCTGCAGATTGCCCGCGAAGCCGAACACATTGTTCAGCAGGAAGAAGCTGATGCCCGCCATCACCCCGCCGAACACATAGCCCGCAATGCCCCCCGAGCGGAAATGCAGGTAGGCGAAGGGCAGGGAGAGCACTACCATCACCAGGCAGCTCAAGGGGTAGAAGACCTTGCGCCAGAACTCGATCTCGTAGCGCTGTGCCGACTGGCCGTTCGCCTCTAGGTGGCGTACGAAGCGGAACAGTTCGATCGTCGCCATCTTGTCCGGCTTGAGCAGCGACGCGGCCACCATGTCGGGGCTGATGCGCGTGGGCCAACGCAACGTGGGCTCTTGCAGGCGCGACACGCGCATGCCGCCATCGGCCTCGGCCTCGAAAAGGGTGCGCTGGACCTGCTGCAGATTCCACGCATCGCGGGCGTCGTCGAAGGTGGCCTGTTCCGCCTGGATGGTGGCGGCGACGCGTCCGCGCGCATCGAACTCGAACACCCGCACGCCGCGCATGGCGCCATTGGGGTCCACGGCACGCACATTCACTGCGATCGAATGGTCGCCCTGGCGCTCCTTCAGCCATGCGCCCGTGGCGCCAGTGCTGATCTGGCCCAGCCGGCGGGCTTTCACGAGGGAGGCCGCTTTTTCGCTCGCCGGGGCAATGTAGTCCCCGACGATGACTGTGACCATGACGAACGCGCAGCCGAGCATCAGCAGCGTGCTCAGCGCCCGCCAGGGTCCCAGCCCACTGGTGCGCATGATGGTGAACTCCGAACTCTGCGCCAGCCGTGCCATCACGAAGATGGTGCCGATCAGCACGGTGATGGGCAGTAGTTCGTAGAGGTGCTGCGGCAGGCTCAGCGCCACGAACAGCAGCGCGTGCGAGAGCTGGTAGCCATTGGCGCCCGCGCGGCCCACCCAGCGCAGTTCGTCCACCATGTCGAAGAAGAAGAACAGCGCGAGGAAGGCGAGGGTGACGAAGGCCACACCCACGACGACTTCGCGGTAGATGAAGCGGCGGATGGTTTTCATGCCGTCCTCCTGCCCAGCAGGCTGCGCAGCGACCAGTGGTTGTGGCGCGCGGCCAGCAGCAGCAGGCCCAGGGCCAGGGTACCGCCGTGCAGCATCAGCATGAACGGTAGCAAGCCCAGCCGGCCCACGCCGATCCATGT
This sequence comes from Diaphorobacter nitroreducens, assembly GCA_003755025.1. Classification (GTDB taxonomy): domain Bacteria; phylum Pseudomonadota; class Gammaproteobacteria; order Burkholderiales; family Burkholderiaceae_C; genus Diaphorobacter; species Diaphorobacter nitroreducens. The sequence goes on from RJVL01000003.1 coordinate 393,975, forward strand.
CTGTCCAACGGTCATGAGGTTGTAGTACACGACAAAGGCGAACAGTGCGAACACCAGGCTGGTGCTGCGCCCCGCGCGCGGGTTGACGACGGCCACCGCCAGGCCCAGGACGACGAAATTCAGTGCGGCCAGCGCCATGCCGATGCGCCAGCCCAGCTCCGCCTGGTGGCGCGGCTGCGGGTCGCTGACCAGCTCCCAGGTGTCGCGGGTCTTGATGGAGGCCGCCTCGGGGTCGTTCTGCGATCCGCCACCCACAAGCGTGCCGTACTCGGCAAATTCACTGACGCGCAGGCCCGGCTTGTCCCGCAGCGTCTCCAGCCGCTGCCCGTTGCTCAACAGCGCCATGCGTTCGCCATTGCGGATCTCCAGGCGCGCGCTTTGCGCGGAGGTGACCGTCTCGCGGTTGGGTTCGTTGGTGGCAATGAAAACGTTGCTGGCCGAGTTGGCATCCGGTGCGTCCTTGTCAATGAAGAACACGCGTGACCCATTGGAGGATTCCTGGAATTCCCCGGGCGCGATACGGTCCACGTCGCTGCGCTGCTCGTATTGCGTCTTGAGCTCCTGGATCTGCCGGTTGGCCCAGGGCCAGACCACGAGCGACAGCGCGGCGATGGTCAGCATGACGGGCCAGGAAAACCGGAACAGCGGTGCCAGCAGGCTCATCAGTCCGCGCCCTGCCGAAAACCAGATGACCATCTCGCTGTCGCGGTACATGCGCGACAGCGCCCCCACCACGGTGACGAACAGGCTCAGGCTGAGGATGGTGGGCAGTTGTCCCAGCACCGTGAAACCCATGACCAGCATCACGTCGGAAGGGTTCACGCTGCCCCGGGATGCCTGGCCTAGCGTACGGATCAGCATCATGGTCATCACGACGGTGACCAGAACCACCAGGGTCGCGCCGAAGGTGCGGGCCAGCTCCTTGCGAATGGATGAATCGAATAACATTGGCTCGAAGGAAAACGCTGATTATGAACTTCGAACTGAAGACGCTTTCGCTGGCTGCCGCTGCTGCGCACAAATGCGACCTGCTGGTGGTGTTGGTGCCTGAAGGCTTCCTGCCGGGCAGCGACGTTCTGTCGACCATGGTTGCGCATGCGCTCAAGCAAGGCGATCTGGAGGTGAAACCGGGCAAGCTCCTGCAGTGCTACGCCCCCGCCGGTGTTGCGGCGCGTCGGGTTGTGCTGCTGGGGTGCGGTGCGGCCGATGCACATGCGGTGCGCCAGGCCATGCAAGCCTTAGCCCCCTCGTTCAAGTTGCCGTCGGTCAAGCGCGTGGCACTGGTGTTTGGAACCTCGGCCCAGCGGGGCGCCATCGGCGCTGCGGTGCGTGCGGTGGCCGATGGGAGCTATGTCTACACGGCCACCAAGACCAAGGCTGAGCCGCGTGCCTTGCTGCGTGTCACCCTGGGCGTGCCCGATGCGGGTGCGGCGCAGCCGGAGTTCGCCACGGCCACGGCCGTGGCGGCCGGTGTAGAGTTTGCGCGCGAGTGGGCCAATCGCCCTGCCAACCATGCGACCCCCACGCTGGTGGCCAATGCCGCCAAGACGCTTGCGAAATACCCCGGCGTCCAGTGCCAGGTGCTGGGCCCTACCGAGGTGGCCAAGCTGGGCATGGGGGCGTTTCTGGCGGTGGCTCAAGGGTCCGACCAGCCGCTTCGCCTGGTGGAATTGCGCTACAACGGCGCGGCCCGCACGCAGGCTCCCGTGGTGCTGGTGGGCAAGGGCATCACGTTCGACACCGGGGGGATCTCGCTGAAGCCCGCGGCGGAGATGGACGAGATGAAGTTCGACATGGGCGGGGCGGCGAGCGTCCTGGGCGTGTTCCGGGCGCTGGCGGAACTCCGGCCGGCGATCAACGTGGTGGGGCTCATTCCCGCGTGCGAAAACATGCCCGATGGCAAAGCGGTCAAGCCGGGTGATGTCGTGACGAGCATGAGCGGCCAGACCATCGAAATCCTCAACACAGACGCAGAAGGGCGTTTGGTCCTGTGCGACGCGCTGACCTACGCGGCACGCTTCAAGCCAGCCGCCGTGGTGGACATTGCCACATTGACAGGCGCTTGTGTGGTGGCGCTTGGTGGCTTGCGCAGCGGACTGTTTGCCTCCGATGACCTGTTGGCGGCACAACTCCTATCGGCAGGCGATGCCGCGCTTGACCCCTGCTGGCGTATGCCCTTGGATGATGAGTACGCAGAAGGGCTCAAGAGCAATTTTGCCGACATGGCCAATGTGGCAGGCCGGGCAGGTGGTTCGATCACCGCCGCGAAGTTCCTGCAGCGCTTCGTCGGGGACACGCCGTGGGCACACCTGGACATTGCCGGGACGGCTTGGAAGGGCGGTGCCGCCAAGGGCGCCACCGGCCGGCCTGTGGGACTGCTGGTGCACTATCTGCTGGAGCGGGCGACGGTGAGTACCGTGAAACCCAAGCAAAAGACGCGCAGTCGCAAGTCGGTGGCTTGAGGGCCATGTCGTTGAAGGTGCCCGCATGACACAGGTGGCATTCCACTTCAATGCACCCGACAAACTGGCGTATGTCTGTCGCCTGGTGCGAAAAGCCACCCGGCAGGATGCGCGGGTGACGGTCACGGGTGATGCAGACACCTTGCTGCGGCTGGATCGCCAGCTCTGGGCGTTGGCGCCTTCGGATTTCGTCGGCCATTGCCTGGGAGACGCCGACGAGGAAATTCTGCGTGCCTCTTCCACCGTGTTGGTGCAAGACCCTCGTACCAGTCCGAATCGGGACGTGCTGGTCAACCTGGGAAATGTCTTGCCCGAGGGATTTGCGCAGTACGCTCGGGTCGTGGAGGTGGTCAGCCAGGCGGATGAGGATGATCGGAAGCGCGCGCGGGAGCGCTGGCGCGGCTATGCCGCGCTGGGGTATGACATCGTTCGCCACGATCTGGTACTCAAGGAAAGCGCGGGATGACAACACCCACCAAGAAACCTCCCAGATTCGTGCCCACGCTCACCGACGTGGTGCAGATGCCCGAAGCCGAAGGGAGCTCGGCGCGTCCGTCGCCTCCGGTGACACGGCCTGCGACCACCGCTGCGTCGCTCTCTGTGCCTTTGCCAGCGGCTCCGCATTCACCACCGCCCCTCGCAGTTCCCGCGCCGGTTGCGCCGCTGCCTGCAGGGCTGCCCTACGGGTTTGAGGAGTACGTGGTGCATCGCGTGATGCAGCGCGTGGATGTCGTGCTCGACCAACGTTTGCGCGAGGCGATCGCAGTGGTGGTACAGGAGCAGACACGGTCCATGGTGCCTCGTCTGCGAGAGGAAGTGGAATCGGTAGTGCGGCAGGCCGTCTACGAAGCCGTGGCCGAGGAACTGGCAGGCGAGCGCAGCGGCCATTGATGCTGCGTCAGGGTATTTCCCTGTGTCGTTTCGCAGAACCTCCTTGTGTTCCCTAGTGATGTGGAACATAAATTGCGATATGTTTCTCCGCGTTGGTTCACAACAATATTTCCAGCGCTTTTCTTAATTGGAGATCCATATGCAACTGAAGTTGAAAATGACCGTGGCTGCTGCGATCGCAGCGGTTGCCGGTGTGGCCGCTGCTCAAGAGGTGGTGAAGATTGGCCACGTGGCACCGGTCTCCGGCGCCCAGGCGCACTACGGCAAGGACAACGAAAACGGCGCTCGCATGGCCATTGAAGAGCTGAACGCCCAGGGCGTCACGATCGGTGGCAAGAAGGTGAAGCTGGAATTGGTGGCGGAGGACGATGCCGCTGATCCCAAGCAAGGCACGGCGGCCGCACAGAAGTTGTGCGATGCGAAGGTCGCGGGGGTGGTCGGGCACCTGAACTCGGGCACCACGATCCCTGCCTCCAAGGTCTACAACGACTGCGGGATCCCCCACGTCACTGGCGCCGCAACCAACCCCAACCTGACGCGCCCCGGCTACAAAACCACCTTCCGCATCATTGCGAACGACAACGCTCTGGGTGCTGGACTGGCAGCTTACGCGGCGGAAACCCTGAAGCTGAAGACCGTGGCCATCGTGGATGACCGCACCGCTTATGGCCAGGGCGTTGCCAACGTGTTTAAGCGCGTGGCAGCCGAGAAAGGCATGAAGGTTGTGGACGAACAGTTCACCACGGACAAGGCGACGGACTTCATGGCTATTTTGACGGCCATCAAGGCCAAGAACCCCGATGCGATCTTCTTCGGCGGCATGGATCCTCAGGCGGGTCCCATGTTGCGCCAGATGGAGCAATTGGGCCTGGCCAACACGAAGTATTTCGGTGGGGATGGCGTATGCACCACGGAAATTGCCAAGCTGGCGGCAGGCGCCAAGACGCTGGCTAACGTGATTTGCGCAGAGGGTGGCGCATCCCTGGCCAAGATGCCTGGCGGCACGGCCTGGAAGGCCAAATACGACGCCAAGTACCCCAACCAGTTCCAGGTCTACAGCCCGTACACGTATGACGCGACCATGCTGCTGGTGGACGCTATGAAGCGCGCCGGCTCCTGGGACCCGAAGGTGTATATCCCCGAGCTGCTCAAGTCCAACTACAAGGGCGTGACCGCGAACATTGCGTTTGAACCCAATGGCGAAATGAAGAACCCGGCCATTACGCTGTACACCTACAAGGAAGGCAAGAAGACGCCGTTGAACTGATCGACCTGTTCCGCCTCGCCTTGAGTGCGGATCTCGTAAAAAAGGGCTCCTTGGGGAGCCCTTTCTCTTGATATCAGCAACCGTTCAGCGTCGGACCTGTAGCGCGCCGGGGTTGACGATATTCGAGGGCGTGCCTTTGATGTAGTTCACCACATTGTCAAAGGCGGCTCCGAAATAGAGCTCGTAACTGTCTTGTTCGACGTAGCCGATGTGCGGTGTACAAATACAGTTCTCAAGCCGCAACAGCGCGTGGCCTTGCAAAATGGGCTCGCTTTCAAATACATCCACAGCAGCCATGCCCGGGCGGCCTCTGTTCAATGCGGCGATCAGGGCGTCAGGCTCAATGAGCTCGGCACGTGACGTATTGACGAGAAGGGACGTCGGCCGCATGCACGACAGGTCCTCTAGCGTGATCATGCCCTGCGTTTCCTCGGTCAAACGCACATGCAGTGAAACCACATCGCATTGGGAGAAAAACTCTGCCCGTGTGGCCGCTACCTGCAGGCCGTCGCTCAGTGCCTGGACCCGTGAGGCTTCCCGCCCCCACACGCGCACGTTCATCCCAAAAGCGCGCCCATAACCTGCCACGATCTGCCCGATCCTGCCGTAGCCCCAGATGCCCAGCGTCTTGCCACGCAGGACATTGCCCACCCCGAAGTTAGGCGGCATGGATGCGGCGCGCAGGCCCGACTGTTGCCATGCGCCATGCTTGAGATTGGCGATGTACTGGGGAAGGCGGCGCATGGCGGCCATGATGAGAGCCCATGTGAGTTCCGCTGGCGCAACGGGGGAACTCACGCCTTCAGCGACGGCGATTCCCCGCTCGGTGCAGGCGGCAAGGTCAATGTGCGCGCCCACGCGGCCGGTCTGGGCAATCAACTTCAGGCGCGGCAGCTTGTCCACCAGTTGGCGCGTGATCTGCGTGCGGTCGCGGATCAGCACGATGACATCTGCGTCCCGCAAGCGCACCGATAGCTGCCCCAGCCCCTTGACGGTGTTCGTGTAGACCTTTGCGGAGTAGGGGTCCAACCGTGCCGCGCAATGCAGCTTGCGCACGGCGTCCTGGTAATCGTCGAGTATTACGATGTTCATCTTGTCCACTTACTGCGCACACAGTGGCGCAGCTTTGTTTCTCTGCAATGGTTCCAAAGGAGCGCATTGCCGGTCTCAATGGATCATTGTCGCTGATAAGAAAACCTGTGCAGCGTAGTTCCACCGATGGGCACCAGGCGCATTACCGTGGCGAATACGCTATTGCTTACATTTTTCAGAGAGTATCTGCGCCTTTTTCCCATTTGTGCAGTTACAAATGGCCGTGCATTCCACCAGTTTGTTTTCGGCATCAGCAATCACCATGAAAAACCGCGAGCCTCACGCCCTCTCCTCAACCCTCCAACTGGCCCGCGGTTTGGCTATGGCCTTGGCCGTGGCAGCCTCCGCCGGTGGCGTGGCAGCCCAGACCTACATCAACGCCACGGTGGGCGGGCAAATCGCTCCCGGCGTCTACGGCCGCGTGGATATCGGCAACAGCGCGCCTGCGCTGCTGTACCCGCAGCCGGTGGTGATCGCACCTCCCGCGGTGTATGTTCCCCGTTCGCCCATCTATATGTATGTGCCGCCGGGCCATGCCAAGAACTGGTCCAAGCACTGCGCGCGCTACTCTGCTTGCGGTCAACCCGTGTATTTCGTGAAGGAGCCCCCGCGCCGGCCCGGCAAATTCCGCGATGACCGCGACCGGTTCGATGGCCGTTCGTTTGACGATGGCCGCGGCCACTGGAACGGCCGCGACCGGGATGATGACCATCGCGGCCGTGGGAATGGAAAAGGCAACGGCAACGGCCGAGGCCACGGGCGCGGTGATCGCTGAGGCAGGCGTGAAGCCTGGCATCTGATGGCCGCAGCACGATGAGGGTCCAGGCTTTTCGAGGGAGGCATTTCCCTCCCGAAGTTTTCGAGCCAACACTGCGTGTGCTCGGCGGTGTTGCCTTAAGCTTGTGTGCCTATGGCACATGTGACGTTCTCCCCTCCCTATACACCGCCCTCACAGGTCGTCGCGCAGTTGCGTGACCGGGGTTATGCGGTGCTGCAACCCCGGGACACAGCGACATGGGTGGGATGTGCCTTGAACGATTTGCAGGCCCTGGCGGCCGACTGGTCGGATCTGCCCCCGGATGACTACCTCAAGGACGGAGGACGGTACCGCAGGCGGCGCCACTCCTGCTTCATTGTCGAGGGCCCCGCCGTGAAACAAGCACCGCACCGCGCGCACTGGCAGCCGGTGGAGTACAACGCGCTGCACGGAGGGCTGCAGCGCTGGTTTGCGCCCATGCGTGACGAAACGGTGGCTCGACCGGTGTGGCGGCAACTCATGCAGGCGGCTGCGGGCCTCTCGCAAGCGATGTGCGGGCAGCCGTCTCAACCCTGCTACATCGAAGCACATCAGTTCCGCATTGACACCGAGGGCGGCATCGGCCGTCCGACACCCGAAGGCGCGCACCGCGACGGCGTGGACCTGGTGGCGGTGTTCCTGGTAAGCCGGCAGGGCATCAAGGGTGGAGAGACCCGCATCTTCGAAGCCACGGGCCCGAATGGACAGCGGTTTACCTTGAGCGAGCCCTGGTCCGTCATGCTGCTGGACGATGCGCGCATGATCCATGAAACCACACCCATCCAGCCCACCGAAGATGGCGGCTGGCGCGATACCCTGGTGGTTACCTGCCGGGGCGGTGGCTTTCAAGGGGATGCGTCCCAATAATTGATGCGAATCAAGCCTTGGAGGCCGCGTACGCATCACACTCGTTGTTGTTGCGGGCCTTCCAGGCCTGCCACCCTAACCAAAAGGAGGTTCCATGTTCAAGCACATTCTGATTCCCGTCGATGGCTCGGAGACGTCCATGAAGGCCGTGGCCAAGGCGGCAGCGCTGGCCAAGACCTTCGGCAGCGCCGTGACGGCGCTGTACGTGATCGACCCTTATCCCTTCACGGGGGTGGGCGCCGATTTCGCCTACGGCCAGGCGCAATACCTCAGTGCCGCGACGGCCGAGGCGAACACGGCCCTGGACGCCGCCAAGGCCGCTGTCACCCAGGCAGGCGTCGCCAGCGTCAACACCATGGTAGGCGAGGGGCATGCGATCCACGACGGCATCCAGCGCGCCGTCGAGAGCACGGGCGCGGACCTCATCGTGATGGGATCGCACGGTCGCCGCGGGCTGGAAAAATTGGTGTTGGGCAGCGTCACACAGCGCGTGCTGGGCGTGGCCCACGTGCCGGTGCTGGTCGTGCGGGATTGACCCGGGGCGTACGTCGCCACACATGAAAACGGCTCGCAACGCGAGCCGTTGTCTTTTCGCGCCTCGGTCACGGAACGGGGCGCTGCGAGCACGGGTTATTCAATCCGTGCACCCGAGGCTTCCACGATACCCTTCCACTGCACGTATTCGTTCTTGAGCAGGGTCGAGAACTGTTCCGGCGACATGGCCTGCGGCTCTGCGCCTTGCGCTTGGATGGCAGCCTTCATGTCCGCGGTGGCGAGCAGCTTGTTGACTTCCGCGTTGAGCGTGTTCACCACGGCTGGCGGCGTGCCTGCCGGCGCCAGCACGCCGTACCAGGTGCTCACGTCAAAGCCCTTGAAGCCGGACTCGGCCACCGTGGGCACGTCGGGCAGCGACGAACTGCGCTTGGCCGAGGTGACCGCCAACGGGCGCAGCTTGCCCGCCTTGATCTGACCCATGGCCGAGGGCAGCGACGAAACCAGCAGTTCCACATTGCCCGCCAACGCATCCATGAGTGCCGGGTTGGAGCCTTTGTAGGGCACGTGGCTCAGCTTGATGCCGGCAGCTTTCTCGAACAGGTCGCCCGCCAAGTGAATGGAGGTGCCGTTGCCGGGCGAGCCATAGGTGACGGTGCCCGGCGCGGCCTTGGCGGCCGCCACCACGTCGGCCAAAGATTTGTACTTGGAGTTGACACTCGTGGCGATGACCACGGGCGTGTACGCCACGTGGGCCACGGCCGTCAGGTCCTTGGTGGGGTCCCACGGCAGGTTCTTGTACAGCCAGGGGCCGATGACCAGATTGTCCTTTTGGCCCATGACGATGTCATAGCCTGTGGGAGCGGCCTTCACCGCCTCGGTAATGCCGATGGTGCCGCCAGCACCCGGCTTGTTGTCGGCCACCACGGTCCATTTGTTGGCTTCCGTCAGCTTGGCGGCGACCAGGCGGGCCAGGATGTCGGTGCCGCCGCCGGGCGGGAAGGGCACGATCAAACGGATGGGCTTGGCGGGATAGGCGCCGGCAGCGGGTGCACTGGTCTGGGCATGGGCGGGCACAGCGCCCAATGCACAGGCGAGGGTGGCAAGAGAAAGGATGTGTCGACGAAGCATGGGAAAAAGTCTCCTGGAGAACCTGGTATAGAACATGGCGCATCTGGCGCGCGCCCGCCTGGATGATGGCCCAGCCATCGTGGGCCGCACTGTGCCGAAGCGCGCGCATGCCATCGCCATCGGCGATGGCGGGGCGTGTCAGAGGCGCTCGAAAATGGCCGCGATGCCTTGTCCACCGCCGATGCACATGGTCACCAGCGCGTACCGGCCCTGGATGCGCTGCAGTTCGTGCAGTGCCTTCACGGTGATCAGCGCACCGGTGGCGCCGATGGGATGGCCCAGCGAAATGCCCGACCCGTTGGGGTTGACCTTGGCCGGGTCCAGGCCCAGGTCGCGCGTGACGGCGCAGGCCTGCGCGGCAAAGGCCTCGTTGGCCTCGATCACGTCCAGGTCGTTGACCGTGAGGCCTGCCTTCTTGAGCGCCAACTGCGTCGCGGGCACAGGGCCGATGCCCATGTACTTCGGGTCCACGCCCGCATGGGCGTAGGCCACCAAGCGCGCCAAAGGCTTTGCGCCGCGGGCCTGCGCTGCCTTGGCATCCATCAGCACCACGGCGGCAGCCGCATCGTTGATGCCCGAGGCATTGCCCGCCGTCACCGTGCCGTTGTCCTTCGCAAACACGGGCTTGAGCTTGGCCATGTCGTCCAGTGTCGCGCCGGCGCGGAAGTGCTCGTCGGTGGCGTATTGCACCTCGCCCTTCTTGCTCTTGAGGGTGACCGGGACGATCTGGTCCTTGAAGTAGCCCGCTGCCGTGGCACGCTCGGCACGGTTGTGGCTCTCCACGGCCAGGCGGTCCTGGTCTTCGCGCGTGATGCCCCACTTGGCGGCGATGTTCTCGGCCGTCACGCCCATGTGGATGTTGTGGAAGGGGTCGTGCAGGGCGCCGATCATCATGTCGATCATCTTGAAGTCGCCCATGCGCGCGCCCCAGCGGCTGGCGAGGCTCGCGTAGGGTGCGCGGCTCATCACCTCCGCGCCGCCGCCGATGGCCACGTCGGCATCGCCCAGCTGGATGGTCTGTGCGGCCGACACGATGGCCTGCAAGCCCGAGCCGCACAGGCGGTTCACGTTGAACGCGGGCGTGCCCTCGGCGCAGCCGCCCTGGATGGCCGCCACGCGCGAGAGGTACATGTCCTTGGGCTCGGTGTTCACCACGTGGCCAAACACCACATGGCCGACGTCCTTGCCGTCCACTTGCGCGCGAGCCAGCGACGCGCGCACCACGAGCGCGCCCAGCTCGGTGGGCGGAACGTCCTTCAGGCTACCGCCAAAGGTGCCAATGGCGGTGCGCACGGCACTGACTACGACGACGTCACGGGACATGGTTTTCTCCTGTAATGGTTTTGAATCAAGTCAGGCTCTAGCGCTTATTGGATAAGCGCTAGCAGCTACAAAATGCATAGTAATGGTTGCACTGCGCCGGGGCACGGCATCAGGCCTCGCGCACGTCGGCCACGGGGTTGGCGCCGAAGTCTGTACGCTGCAGCCAGGCGAGCACGCGGGCAGCCGCGGCGTCTGGCGAGGTGAGCATGCCGCCCGTCTTGAGGGCGGCGAAGTTCTGCACATCCGGAAAGTCGGCCGGGTTGGCGCCGCGCAGCTGGACCTGCATGTCGGTGTCGATCACACCGGGAGCCAGCGAGCATACCTTGGCGCCGTGGGGCTTGGCGGCTTCGTCCAGCGCCAGGCACCGCGTGAAATGGTCCATGCCGGCCTTGGCCGCGCAGTAGCCGGACTGGGACGCCATGGCGCGACGCCCCAGCCCCGAAGAGATGTTCAGCACCCTGCGCGCCACGGAGTGGGGCGGTGCAGCCCAGCCTTCGGTCGCGCCCAGGAAGGCGGCCGTCAGCAGCATCGGCGCCTCCAGACCCACGCGCAGCGCGTTGGACAGCTCGGCCATGTCCTGCGGGCCGGTGCATGCCGACAGCGGCGCGATGCGCGGGATCACGCCGGCGTTGTTGATCAGCGTGGCGCTCGCGTACCGGCTGGCAGGCTGCGTGGCCAGCCATTCGCGCAGGCGTTGAGCGGCCTGCGCAGGCTGGGCCAGGTCCACGCTCCATTGCTCCAGCGTCGCGCCCTGCGGCACGGCCGTGGACAACGGCGCAGAGGTGCTGCGCGCCAGGCTGATCAGCGTGTTGCCGGGTTTCAGCAACTGGTGTGCCATGGCCAGGCCCATGCCGCGCGAGCCGCCGGTGAGGATGTAGAGGTGTTGCGTCATGCGGGCATGGTAACGGCCACGCACGCGGCGATCAAAACGGCGGTGCCGAGGCAAACGCGCACCAGCCACCCTGCAGCGGGTGCGCGAACTCCAGCACGCATGCGTGCAGCAACAGGCGCGGTGCGCGGGCTTGTACCGACGCATCGGCATAGAGCTGGTCGCCCAGGATGGGGTGGCCCAGTGCCGCCAGGTGCACGCGCAGCTGGTGCGTGCGACCGGTGACGGGTTCCAGCTCCACGGAGGTAGTGTCGCGGGCGGCGTCGTGCGCCAGCACGCGCCAACGCGTGAGGCTGGGCTGGCCGTGCGTGGCATCCACCACGCGCAGCGGACGGCGTTCCCAGTCCGCCGCGATGGGCAGCGCGATCTCGCCCCAGCCGTCCGCGTGCGCAGGGTCGGGCGGCGGCATGCGGCCCGCCACCACGGCGCGGTAGCGCTTGTGCACCAGCCGCTGGGCGAAGCTGTGGCTGAGGGCCCGCTGCATCGCGGCGCCCCGCGCCATGAGCACCAGTCCCGACGTGGGCTGGTCCAGCCGGTGCACGATGAGCGCGTCGGGCCACAGCGCCTGGGCGCGCGTACTCAAGGCATCCTGTTTGTCGGGGCCCCGTCCGGGCACGCACAGCAATCCCGAGGGCTTGTCCAGCACCAGCAGCGTGTCGTCCACGTGCACGCTGCGGACGCCCTCTGATGGGCTGGCCGGCATACCCTGCAAAGGTGCATGCGCCCCCGCCGTCTGTACGGCCTGCGGTGCTGTCAACTCAACCGCCATGGGCCAGCCGGTCCACGGTCGCGCACAGCTCTTCCACGTCATTGGGCTTGTGGATCAGCGCGCGTGCGCCTTCGGCCAGCGCGGCCTGTTCGATTTCCGCCGTCACATAGCCGGAGGCCAGGGCCACTGGCAGGTCGCTGCGGATGGTGCGGGCTGCGCGCACAAGATCCAGGCCCGAGTAGCCCGGCATGTTGTAGTCCGTCACCAGCAGGTCGTAGCGCTCGGGGTGGGCCTGCAGGGCGTCTGTGGCTTGGTGCGGGTCGGTGAAACCGCTGACCTCGTAGCCGCGGAGGCGCAGCAGGCGCTGCACCAGAAAGACCAGCGCCTCGTCGTCGTCCACGTACATCACGTGCAGCAGGCGGTCTGTTGCCGGCGCCACCGCGGGCGGACTGGCGGGCGCGGCCGGCGCGGGAACGTCCGACAGGGCGGCCATCATGGCGTCCGATGCCACGGGAAAGTACAGCGTGAAGCGGCTGCCCTCGCCGGGTGCGCTGTGCACATCCACGCCACCACCGTGGGTGCGCATCACGCCGTGCACCACCGCCAGTCCCAGGCCGGTGCCCTGGCCCACGGGCTTGGTGGTGAAGAAGGGTTCGAAGATGCGCGACTGGGTGCCGGCGTCCATGCCCGGGCCGTTGTCATGCACGCGCACGGCCACGTAGTCGCCCGCACTCAGGCCCAGGCTCTCGCGCATGCGCTGGTCGGGCTGGATCAGCGCAGCATCCACGCGAATGCGGCCACGGCGGCTGCCGATGGCGTGCACGGCGTTGGTGCACAGGTTCAGCACCGCTTGCTCCACCTGCGTGGCATCCGCCAATACGGGGGGCAGGTCGGGGGGGACATGCACGGTCAGCTCGATCTCGGGCGGCAGCGTGACCCTCAGCAGCCGTTCGGTGTCGTGCACCACCTCTGCCAGGGTGACGGCGGCACGCTTGGGCGGCTCGTTGCGGCTGAAGGTGAGGATCTGCCGCACCAGGTCGCGGGCGCGCCGGCCGGCCTTGTCGATTTCCAGCAGGCTTTCGTACATCGGCGTGCCGGGCGGGCAATCGGCTTTGGCCAGCTCCACGTTGCCCAGGATCGCATGCAGGATGTTGTTGAAGTCGTGCGCGATACCGCCGGCCATGGTGCCGACGGCCTGCATCTTGTGCGACTCGCGCAGCTGTCCCTCCAGCGCGTTGCGGCGGGCTTCTTCGCGCTTACGGGCCGTAAGGTCGCGGGCAAACACGGTGGTGGTCTCGCCTTCCGCATGGCGCTCGAACGACACGCTGATCTCCACCGCCAGCTCGCGGCCTGATGCCGTGAGCGCCGTCATCTCCCCCAGAGCCGCCTGCGTGGTCAGTTGCGCGAACGCCAGCACCTGCTGGGCCTCGGGCAGAAAGCGGCTCAACGGGCTGCCCAGCGCGTCGCTGGTGGCGCACTGGAACAGCATCGCCGCCGTGGGGTTGAACACGGTGATGCGCTCGTGCTGGTCCACGCAGATGATCGCGTCGAGCGCGGAGTTGATCACCGCTTCCAGCCGGCGCTCGCTGGTGTGCAGTTGCACGTTGCGCTCCTGCAGCTCCTGTGCGCTGCGCTGCAGGGCCTGGCGTTCGGCCAGCAGCGGCCCCTGGTCGATCACGGCGCACAGAAACTGCGTGAGCGGCGCGTCCTGCTCGGAGCGCGACTCGATGCGCGCGATGTGCAGGTCGCCAGTGATATGGCGGCCCTCGCTGATGTGGAACACAACCTCCGTGGCCTCGGCCGTGCCCATGGCCCGCGCCTGGTCGAAGGCCTCGCGCACACGCGGCGCGTGGCTGTCGCTCACGAAGGGCATCAGTGCCGTCAGGGGACGGTCCGTCTCGCGCGGTTGGAACGAGCGCTGTGCCATGGAGTTGGCCTGGACCACCATGTCATGCTCGTCCACCACCATAAGCGACAGCGGCACGCTGGAAAACAGGGCCTCGAATCGCTCGGAAGCGCTTTCGGCCGCGGCCTGGCTGTAGCGCAGCACCTGGTTTTGCGCCTCCAGCTCGGCCTGTGAGGCGCGCAGCTGCGCAATCAGCTCGGCCACGTCGCCGCTGGCCCGTTGAGGGCCGCGGCGCTCCGGCTGCTCAGGGGGGGACGAGGCAGGCTCCGCGGCGGGAAACAGCAGGGACAGGTCGGGGCGGCTCATGGGAATCGGGCAATCCGCAGGCCTGCCAGTGTACGCGTCTGCCTGGTGCCCTACAGGCCGGTGCCGCTGCCTCGTTCAGCGGCGCACCGACAGCAGCTCGATCTCGAAATTCAGCGTGGCGTTGGGCGGAATCACGCCGCCCGCGCCGCGCGCGCCATACGCAATCGCCGGCGGGCAGGTCAGCTTGGCCTTACCGCCCGGCTTCATGCGCTGCACGCCTTCGGTCCAGCAGGGGATGACGCGGTTCAGCGGGAACTCGGTCGGCTCGCCGCGCTTGTAGGAGCTGTCGAACTCCTTGCCGTCGGGGACGGTGCCGCGGTAGTGCACCTTGACGGTGTCGGTGGCCTTGGGTGATTCACCGCTGCCGTCCTTGAGCGATTCATAGACCAGGCCGCTGCCGGTGGTGACGGCAGGGGCCTGCGCCTGGGCTGCGGAGGCGAGGGCAAGCGATGCGAGCAGTGCGAGAAGGGGGCGCATGGGTCAAATGTTCAGAAGCAACAAAGGCCCGATGGTAGGGCCTTTGTGAATGCCTGTGCGGAGAAGGCCGTCAGCCCAGTTCGCTCACCGGAACACAGCTGCAGAACAGGTTGCGGTCGCCGTAGACGTTGTCCACACGGCCCACGGGGCTCCAGTACTTGTTCTGGCGCAGGGCGGCAACGGGATAGGCTGCCGCATCGCGCGGGTAGGGGTGCTGCCAGTCGGCTGCCAGCAGGCACTCGGCCGTGTGGGGCGCGTTCTTGAGAGGGTTGTCGTCCTGCGGCCAGGTGCCGGCCTCGATCTGGCGGATCTCGCGCCGGATGGCGATCATCGCGTCGATGAAGCGGTCCAGCTCAAACAGCGTCTCGCTCTCGGTGGGCTCCACCATCAGCGTGTTGGGCACGGGGAACGACAGCGTGGGTGCGTGAAAGCCGTAGTCGATCAGGCGCTTGGCCACGTCCTCGGCCATCACGCCGCTGGTGTCCTTCAACTGGCGCAGGTCCAGGATGCACTCGTGCGCCACATGGCCGTTGGCGGAAGCGTACAGCGTGGGATAGTGGTCCTTCAGGCGCGCGCTGATGTAGTTGGCGCTCAAGATCGCTGTCTCGGTCGCGGCCTGCAGACCGTCGGCACCCATCATGCGGATGTACATCCAGCTGATGGGTAAAACGGCTGCATTGCCCAAGGGAGCTGCG
Organism: Diaphorobacter nitroreducens; assembly: GCA_003755025.1. Taxonomy (GTDB): domain Bacteria; phylum Pseudomonadota; class Gammaproteobacteria; order Burkholderiales; family Burkholderiaceae_C; genus Diaphorobacter; species Diaphorobacter nitroreducens. Next base: position 409,278 of record RJVL01000003.1, read on the forward strand.
CTGACAGCTCCTGTTTTGGAAGCAATGCCGCCCGTGGCATGGCCGGGCAGGTAGGGCACGAGGTCCTCCACCACGCACACCGGGCCCACGCCGGGGCCGCCGCCGCCGTGGGGGATGCAGAAGGTCTTGTGCAGGTTCAGGTGGCTCACGTCACCGCCGAACTCGCCCGGCGCGGCCACGCCGACCAGGGCGTTCATGTTGGCGCCGTCCACATACACGCGCCCGCCGTGGCGATGCACCAGCTCGCACAAGGCCTTCACCTGGGTCTCGAACACGCCATGCGTGCTGGGGTAGGTGATCATCACGCAGGCGAGGTTGGCGCTGTGCTTCTCGCATTGGGCTTGCAGGTCCGCCATGTCGACGTTGCCGTTTTCATCGCACTTGGTCACCACGACCTGCATGCCCACCATCTGGGCGCTGGCGGGGTTGGTGCCGTGCGCGCTACTGGGGATCAGGCAGATGTTGCGGTGGGCGTGCCCCTGCGCCGCGTGGTAGGCCTTGATGGCCAGCAGGCCGGCGTATTCGCCCTGGCTGCCTGCGTTGGGCTGCAGGCTGATGCCGGCGTAGCCCGTGGCCTGGCACAGCCAGGCGCGCAGTTGCTCGTCGAGCAGGCGGTAGCCTTCGAGCTGGTCGGCCGGGGCGAACGGGTGCACGTTGGCGAACTCGGGCCAGGTGATGGGGATCATCTCGCTGGTGGCGTTGAGCTTCATGGTGCACGAGCCCAGCGGGATCATGGTGCGGTCCAGCGCCAGGTCCTTGTCGGACAGCTGGCGGATGTAGCGCAGCATGCCGGTTTCGGAATGGTGGGTATTGAACACCGGGTGCGTCATGAAGCGGCTGGTGCGCGCCAGAGCGTCGGGGAACAGCGCCGGTGCGCCGGCCGCGTCCATCGCCTCGATGGTGGGCAGTTGCTGGCCGTCCCGCGCAAAGATCTTCCACAGCAGCTCGATATCGGCGCGGGTGGTGGTCTCGTCCAGCGAGATGCACAGGTATTTATTCCAGGCTTTTCGCAGGTTTGCGCCCATCTGGACTGCGCGAGCAGCTATTGAATCCGTAGCATCCTTGGTGTGCAGGCTGAGTGTGTCGAAGGCCGAGCCATGGTGGCGGCTGGTGAACCCCAGCTGCGCCAGGCCGCGGCTCAGGATGGCGGTGAAGCGCGCCACGCGGCGGGCGATGCGCGTGAGGCCCTCGGGGCCGTGGTACACGGCGTACATGCTGGCGATCACGGCCGGCAGCACCTGGGCCGTGCAGATGTTGCTCGTGGCCTTCTCGCGGCGGATGTGCTGCTCGCGCGTTTGCAGCGCCAGGCGGTAGGCGGGCTTGCCGTGCACGTCCACGCTCACGCCCACCAGGCGGCCGGGCAGGCTGCGCTTGAATTCGTCGCGGCAGGCCATGAAGGCGGCGTGCGGTCCGCCGGCGCCCATGGGCATGCCAAAGCGCTGGGTGGAGCCCACCACGATGTCGGCGTCCCACTCGCCGGGGGCCTTGAGCAGCGTGAGCGCCAGCAGGTCGGTAGCGAAGATGGCGGCGGCCTGTTTGGCGTGGATGGCGTCCACGTCGGCCTGCCAGTCCTGCACCCAGCCGCTGCTGGCAGGGTACTGGATGAGGGCGGCGAAGAAGTCGCCGGCCAGGGCCGCCTGCCATTCCTCCTGGGAATTGGCCACCACCACGGTGATGCCGATGGGGGCGGCGCGGGTCTGGATGACTTCGATGGTCTGCGGGTGCGCATCGCCGGCCACGATGAAGACGTCGCTCTTGGACTTGACCGAGCGCTTAGCCAGCGTCATGGCCTCGGCGGCAGCGGTCGCCTCGTCGAGCATGGAGGCGTTGGCGATGGGCATGGCCGTGAGGTCGCACACCATGGTCTGGAAGTTGAGCAGCGCCTCCATGCGGCCCTGGGAGATCTCGGCCTGGTAGGGCGTGTAGGCCGTGTACCAGGCAGGGTTTTCCAGCACGTTGCGCAGGATGACGCCCGGCGTGTGCGTGCCGTAGTAGCCCTGGCCGATGAAGCTCTTGAGGATGCGGTTCTTCGACGCAATGGCCTGGAGTTCAGCCAGCGCTGCGGCCTCGGTGGCCGGCGCGGGCAGGTCCATGGGGCGCTGGCGCGCGATGGAGCGCGGCACGATGGAATCAATGAGCGCGCGGCGCGAAGCCTCGCCGATCACCGACAGCATGTGTGCTTCGTCGGCGGCGTCGATGCCAATGTGGCGGGGCAGGAATTCAGCGGCGTTTTCGAGCGCCGCCAGGGGCAGGGGGGAGGGCATCTGCATGGCGAGGGACCAGTCTCAAGAGCGATGGGGCGGTGCGGCGGCGCCGTGTGCACGGCGCCGCGGGTGCATCAGGCGTTCTGGGCGAAGGCGGTATAGGCCGTTTCGTCCATCAGGCCGGCGAGCTGGCCGGCGTCGCTGAGCTTGACCTTGAAGAACCAGCCCGCGCCCAGCGGGTCCGAGTTGGCCAGGGACGGGTCGGCGCGCAGGGCCTCGTTGACCTCGACGATTTCGCCGGACACGGGCATGTAGACATCGGCAGCGGCCTTGACGGACTCGACCACACCGGCCACGTCGCCCTGGGCAAAGGTGGTGCCCACCGCGGGCAGGTCCACGAACACCACATCGCCCAACGCATCCTGCGCGTGGACGGTGATGCCGACGACGGCCGCGGCCGGGTCGGCTGCGTTGATCCATTCATGGTCTTTGGAAAACTGGATGCTCATGAGGGGCTCCGGGAAGAAGAGGTGGAAGGAAAAGGTTTGAGAGTGGTCAGCCCGCACTGTAGCCGGGCTGACCTGGGCGCGGTGGCAGTTCGCCGTGGTGAATTCAGCCGCGGTAGTAGCGTGTGGGAACAAAGGGCGTGGCAGCCACTTCCATGGGCACGGCCTTGCCGCGCACCATGGCGTTCACACGGGTGCCGGGGGCGGCATGGGCGGGCATTACGTAGGCCAGGGCGATGGGCTTGTCGGCAGTGGGGGCCAGCAGGCCGCTGGTGACTTCGCCGATGCGCTCGCCCGACTCGTTTTGCAACTCGGTGTGCTCACGCACGGGCACGCGCTCCAGCGCCACCAGGCCCACGCGCTTGCGCGTGAGAGTGGCCGGGCTGTCGATCTGGGCCAGCACCTTGTCGGCACCAGGAAAACCGCCAGCGCGCGCGCCGCCTGTACGGCGCACCTTCTGGATGGCCCAGTTCAGGCCGGCTTCGGGCGGGGTGGTGGTGGTGTCGATGTCGTTGCCATACAGACACAAGCCGGCTTCCAGGCGCAGCGAATTGCGTGCACCCAGGCCGATGGGCTTGACCTCGGGCTGGGCCAGCAGCGTGCGCGCCAGGGCCTCGGCCTGCGCGGCGGGCACCGAGATCTCGAAGCCGTCCTCTCCGGTGTAGCCGCTGCGCGTCACGAAGCACTGCGCCCCGGCGATGTCGCAATGCCCGCCGGTCATGAACACCAGTTTGTCCACGCCTGGTGCCAGACGCGCGAGCACCGCAGCCGCCTGTGGGCCCTGCAGCGCGAGCAGGGCCTGGTCGGGCATGGGAATCACCTGGCAGCGTTGGCCGATGCGCGCCTGGATGTGGGCAATGTCGCCCACCTTGCAGGCGCCGTTGACGATTACGAAGAGCTCGTCCTGCGCCATGCGGAAGAACATGAGGTCGTCGATGATGCCGCCCTCGTCATTGAGCAGCAGGCCGTAGCGCTGCTTGCCTACGGGCAGGTCGACCACGTCCACGGGCATCAGCGTCTCGAACGCGGCTGCGGCGTCAGGGCCGACCAGCTTGAGCTGCCCCATGTGCGACACGTCAAACAGGCCGGCCGCCGTGCGCGTGTGGTGGTGCTCGGCCATTAGGCCCATGGGGTATTGCACGGGCATGGAGTAGCCGGCGAAGGGCACCATGCGGGCGCCCAGTTCGATGTGCAGGGCGTTGAGGGGAGTGGTGAGCAGGTCGGACATGGCGGACATGGCAATGGGCGAAGGCAAATGGTGGAGCGATCTCTCGATCGCCGATTTGCCCCGCTGTCCGCTTTACCTGAGAGATTCACCCCGCCTGCATGGCATGTCACGGGGCTTGCTCCTTCGGTGGGCCGCATGCTGCTGCGGCCTCTCTCCAGCAAGGGAAACACCCGCATCCCTGCGGGCGTGTCGCCAGTCCTTTTGCCTGAGCGTTCGGCTGCTGCCTGCGCCTTCGGCGGCCTGGCCCTGATGGGCGCAGACTCTCTCCTGACGGGACGAATTCTATCTATTTTGCGTACACGAGATCACGCAGGGCCAGCGAAAGCGATGGCACGTAGGTGATGACCAGGAGGCACAGCAGGACCACGCCCACGAACGGCAGCAGGTGGGCGACGATGCGATCCAGAGAGATGCGCGCCACCGTGCATGCCGCGAACAGGTTCACGCCAAAGGGCGGCGTGATCATGCCCAGCGCCAGGTTCACCACCATGATCAGCCCGAAGTGCACCGGGTCCACGCCGAAGTGCTGGGCCACCGGCGCCAGGATCGGCGCCAGCACGATGATGGCGGCGCTGGTCTCGATGAACATGCCGATCACGAACAGCGCGGCATTCACGCCCAGCAGGAACAGCGCGGGCGACTGCAGCACCTCCTGCAGCCAGCGGCCGATGGCGTCCGGCACGCCAGCGCGCGTGATGAGGAAGGCAAACAGGCCCGCATTGGCAATGATGAACATGATCACTGCCGACGAGATGGCCGACTTGCGCAGGATGGCGAACAGGTCCGCGACGCGGATCTCGCGGTAGATCAGCATGCCCACCACCAGCGCGTAGAACACGGCCACGGCAGAGGCCTCGGTAGGCGTGAACACGCCGCCGTAGATGCCGCCCAGGATGATGACCGGCATCAGCAGTGCCCAGCCCGCCTGCAGCAGCGCGCGGCCGAAGGGCATGCGCCCGTCGCCGTCATGCTTGCCCCAGCCCTTGTACTTGCAATACGCCCAGACGAACAACATCAGCGCACCGCTGATGAGGATGCCGGGGCCGAAGCCGGCGATGAACAGCTCGCCAATCGACACCTCGGCCGCCACACCGTACAGGATCATGGGGATGGACGGCGGGATGATCACACCCAGCTCGGCACTGGTGGCTTGCAGCGCGGCCGCGTAGCTGGTGGGGTAGCCATGCTTGATGAGCGCAGGAATCAGGATGGCGCCGATGGCGAACGTGGTCGCCACCGATGACCCTGAGACGGCCGCGAAGATCATGCAGGTGAGCACGCAGGTCATGGGCAGGCCGCCCTGCACGCCGCCCACGATGCTCTTGGCAAACTCCACGAGCCGGCGCGAAATACCGCCGGTCTCCATGAGGTTGCCCGCCAGGATGAAGAACGGAATGGCTGCGAGCGGAAACTTGTTGATGGAGGCGAACATCTCCTTCACGGAGATCAGCATGTTGGCGTTCGCCACTTGGATGCCCAGGATGGAGGCCAGCCCGATGGAGACGGCCACGGAGATGGTGAGCGCGAAGCACAGCACCATGGTGGAGATCATGACCGTGGTCATAGGGCCCCCACGCGCGTCATTTCATGTACTCGTCGCCCCCCGTGGGGGTCGCTCGCTTGCTTGAGGTGGCTCTGCGCGGCGCTCATTGGGCAGTCTCCAGTTCATGGCGCTGCGGGTCGATCAGATTGCCCACGATGCCGAGGATGCTGAACAGCCCACCCACGGGCATGGCCAGATAGGCCCAGAACATGGAAACCGACTCCAGCCCTGCCATCGACTGCACGCCGCCGCGGCGCGCGTAGTCCCACCCCCACCAGATGATCACGGCGATGAGCGCCAGCGCTGCCAGGCACACCACCCAGTCCAGCACGCGGCGCAGCGGGCGCGGGCTCCAGCGGTAGAGCACGTCGACGCTGACCATGGCGCCCTGCCGGAATGCCATGGGAATCGCCAGGAACACCATCCAGATCAGGCTGAAGCGGATCAGCACCTCGGTCCACTCGGCCGGCTCTTCGAAAACGAAACGCATCAGGATCTGGAACATGCCGAGCGCCGAGGCCAGCGCCAGCATGGCGCAGGCGCCCCACATGGCGACGGCGGTGCTCCAGCGCTCGCAGGAGAGGAAGAAGGTTTTCATGCGCACTCACGAAAATATGAATAAAAACGCCCGTGGCGCATGATCCACGGGCGGTAGCAGCTACTGAAAAGTGAGCGTCACTTGTAGTTGCGGATCTTGTCGAGGTTGGCCTTGCCGAACTCTTTCTCGAACTGCGCGTTCACGGGCGCGAGCGCGGCGACAAACTTGGACTTGTCCAGATCGTCGATCACCGTCATGCCCTTGGCGCGCAGGTCGGCCACGCCCTTGGCGTCGTCCTCGTCCACGCGAGCGCGGTTGGCCTTGGTGCCCTCCTTGGCGGCGTCGATGAAGGCCTGCTTGTCCGCAGGGGAGAGCTTGTCGAACACCGCCTTGTTCATCACGAAGAGGCAGGGCGAGTACACGTGACCCGTCAGCGAGAGGTGCTTTTGTACTTGGTCGAACTTGGCCGAGATGATGACGGGCAGGGGGTTTTCCTGGCCGTCCACCGTGCCTTGTTGCAGGGCAGTGAACACTTCGGGGAAGGCCATGGGCGTGGTGATGATGCCGAAACCCTTGTACGCGGCGATGTGCACCGGGTTCTCCATGGTGCGCATCTTCAGGCCCTTCAAGTCCTCGGGCGTCTTCACGTCGCGCTTGCTGTTGGTCATGTGGCGAAAGCCATTCTCCGCCCAGGCCAGCGCCTTGAAGCCCTTGGCATCGAATTTGGTCAGCAGGTCCTGGCCGATCGGGCCGTCAAGCACGGCGCGGGCGTGGGCCTTGTCACGGAACAGGAAGGGCACGTCCAGGATCTTGGTCTCGGGCACGAAGTTGGGCACGGGACCGGTGGAGCTGAAGGCCAACTCCTGCGTGCCCAACTGCACCGCTTCGATGGATTCGCGCTCGCCGCCCAGCGCGCCGTTGTAGAAGGTCTGCACCTTGTAGCGCCCGCCGGTGCGCTTTTCGACCTCCTTGGCAAACGTGTCGATGGCGACGCCCTGGTGGGAGTTCTGCGCCGTCGAGATGCTGATGCGCATTGTGGTTTGTGCCAAGGCCGTTGCGGCCATGCCCAGTGCCAAGCCCAGGCCCAGCGCAAGTTTGGTCAGCTGCATGTTGTCTCCTGTGAATCTGCGGGTGCTGCCGAAAAATTATGGCAATGCAACATGACGCAGGTCATAGGGGTTTGCGCGGGGACTTGAGAAGGCCGCCTTGACCCGTCTTGCCAAGTCCCCGCCCAGCGGTAACCGGGCGGGGTCTCGTCAATGTCGTGCGCCCCGGTAAGAGCGCCTTGATGGAGAAGAAGTATGCGCCGCGGGTTGTGGATGAATTTGCTGAATTTCTCTATAAAAACCTACATTGAAGAAAAATTTTCTGCAGTATCTAGGTTTCACGAATAATGCAGCACATGGATCGCCTAGACAGAAAAATTCTCTCCGTCCTGCAAGGCAATGCACGCGCCAGCCTGCAAGAGATCGGCGCCGCCGTCGGCCTGAGCCCCTCGCCGTGCTGGGGCCGCATCAAGAAGATGGAGGAGGCCGGCGTGATCGAAGGCTATACCGTGCGCCTGAACCCGCTGGCGCTGGACCTGGGCGACACGGTGCTGGTGCAGGTGACGCTGGACAGCCATTCGGACAACACGCTGGAAAAGTTCGGCGAGATGCTTGCCAGCATCCCGGAAGTGGTGGAGGCGCACCTGGTCTCTGGCGACTACGATTACCTGCTGCGCGTGGTGGTCAAAGACACGCGCGACTACGAGCGCCTGCTGCGCGAGAAGCTTTACAGGATCAAGGGTATACGCCACAGCCGCTCGAGCTTCGTGTTGCGCACGCTCAAGAAGGCGGACCTGCCCCTGTTCCCGGGTTAACACTTCTCGCGGCGATTGGCCGTCAGAACTTCCACGTCACGTCCAGGCGTACGTTGCGGCCCGGCTCGGCGAAGCCCCGGCCACTGATGGCGCCAGCGGTACTCACGTAGTAGGCGTAGCTACCCTGGTCGTAGTAGAACTTGTTGAGCAGGTTGCGCGCGCCGAAGGTCACGCGCAAGCGGTCGTTGCCGTAGGGCAGCCAGTTGACGTAGACGTCGTGCACGCCAAAGCCGGGCTTGTGCTTGGTGGCGGTGCGGCTTTCGGAAATCAGATATTCGGTCGAGGTCTTGGATTCCACGAAGCGCCCAAACCATTCCAGGTCCAGGTTCCACGTGGGGATGCGGTAGCCCAGGTTCAGGTTCCAACTGCGGCCGGTGGACACGCCCAGCCCGTAGGCCTCGTCGCCCAGGTCGTAGCCGTTGAGCTGGGGCTTGGCGCTGGCCACAGCAAGACCGCTGCGCCACACGCTGCGATTCCATGCCACACCGACCTCGTAGCCTGAGGACTTCATCGTACCTACGTTGGCCACGGCCCAGGTTGCGCCGGTGGTGGTGGAGATGAAGTTGCGGATCTGCTGGCGGAACACGGTGGCTTTAGCGCTCCACGGGCCCTCGTTGTAGTTCACGCCCAGCTCGACGTTGCGGGCCTTTTCTGGCTGCAGTCCGGGGTCGTTCCGCCAGCGGGTGTTGTCCACATAGAACGCCTCCTTGAGTCCCGCGCCGCGCAGGGCGGTGCCTGCGGACGCGCGCACGCTCAGCGCGTCGGTCGCCATCCAGGTCAGAGACATGTTGGGGCTCAAGCCGCGGCTGGAGATACGCTGCGCGTGGTTGTCGGTGTAGCCGTACCAGTCGTAGCGCGCGCCCGCCCCCAGGAGGAACTGGTCGCCCAGTGGGATGCTGCCTTCGGCGAACAGTCCCTTCACGCTGCTTTCTTCGCGCCCGTTGCTGGTGGATGCGGCGGGCGGGCGGGCATGGACGGCGTTCATCTCGAAGCGATGGATGTTCAGTCCGTAGCGCACGGTGGCGTCCGCCACGCGGGTGGCGGCTTTCAGGTTCAGCCCGCTGGAGGCGATCTCTTCGCCGAACTGATGACCCAGCGGCTTGTTGAACTGCGGCTGCGCGGCCGTCGTGATGCGCGTGACCTTCATCGTGTCGGAGAACAGTCCTAACTCCATGGCCGGAAGGGTGCGCGTGCCGTCATAGCGGTAGGTGACGGTGAGCGTGTCACGCGTGGTCTTCTGGGGCATGAGCGAATTTCCCTGGCCCTGCCAGAAGTTGGGGCGCAGGTAGCGCGAACCCTCGTCCTGCACGGCCTGATAGCCCAGCGTGAGGCGGTGGCCGGCGGCGATGCGCCAGTTGAGCTTGCCCAGCCCGCTGCTTTGCTTGGAGCCGCTGTGCGTCTGCCGGATGCCGTCGCCCGCCTGGTAATCATCGTTGTCGTCACGGTTGGCGGACACCAGAAAGTCCACGCTCTCGCCCGCCAGGCCGTACAGCGCCGCGCCCCAGCGGTGCCCGTCGTTGGATGCCACGCCGCCGCGCACGCTGGCGCCAAAGGTCTGGCCGTCGCGCAGAAGCTGCCGGCCATCCTTGGTGGTCATGCGGATGGAGCCTGCCAGGGCCCCCGGCCCGGCACTCGCGGGTGTGGCTCCGCGGTCAATCTCCACGCTGTGGATGAGTTCCGGGTCGATCAGCAGGCGGGACTGGTGGTGGAACGCCCGGCCGCTCTGCGCCGCGCCGTCCAGCGTGGTGTTGAGCATGGAATCCTCCACGCCCCGGATGTAGAGTTTTTGTGCGATGGCCGCACCGCCACCCACCGACACGGCGGGCTCGTCGCGCAGCATCTCACCCAGGCTGCGCGCCGCGTGGGTCTGCACAGCTTCGCTGGTGACGGTGGTGGTCACGTCGGACACGAGTTTTTCCTGCACGCTGACAGTGGCGAGTGTGGGCTCCTGCGCCAGCGCGAGAGAGGCCGAGAACAGGCCGGGCAGGGCCAGAAGCAAGGGGTAGGGGCAAGGGTGTTTCACGAACATGGAAGAGGGAGCGCCTGGTAGGTGTGGCGAGACCGCTGAGATTGAGAATGGTTATCAACTAGCGTGTAGTATCGGGACAGCTCCGTTCTTCTTCTTTTGCGCTGACAGGGAATATGTTTGCCGCGACAAAAACCTTTGCCTCGATCGTGAATCGCCGGCAGGCCGAGCCCCAGGCGGGGGAAATGACGGCCCTGCTGCTGGACCGGCTGGCGCACGGTGGGGCTCTGAGCGGGCCCGAGCAGGCCGTCGGCGGTTCCGTGTTCAACGGCACGCTGTCCCTGGCCGAACTGCGCGCCGGGTTCTTCCTGCACCGCACGGACATCGCGTACCTGCGTGGCTTGACCAGCCGCTTCCCGCTGACCAAGAGCGGGATCAAGATCGTGTTCAAGCTGCAGGGCGGCGGCAGGCTGCGCATCGGCCCCCTGGCCCTGCCGGTGGCGGTGCCCCCAGGCGGGGGTGCCCGGGCGGCCGTGGTGGCACTGCGCGGGCCGGCGCCGTACGAGCACCGCTGCCGCGCGCCGTCGCGCGAGCGCATGCTGGTTCTCACGCTGACGCCGCACTGGCTGGACAAGGCGGGGCTGGGCCACCTGAACGCGCTGCCCCACCTGTCCATGACGGCGTGGGCGCCTTCGTCCAGGGCGGTGTACGTTGCCGAGCAGTTGTTGGCAGAGGGCCAGTTGCAGGACGGGCCGCTCAGCGGGCTGCAGCAGGAGTGCCTGACGCTCGAACTGGTCATCGAGGCGCTGGCGCAGTGGGTCGCGCCCGCCAATTCCGCCGCCGCATGCGAGGCAGCCGGATTGCGGCCAACCGCGTACCAGCGGGCATGCCATCTGCGCGACTGGCTCGACAGCGGCGCCGCTGACTCCCTCACCATGGGCGCAATCGCGCGGCACATGGGCTGCAACGCCAGCACCCTGCAAACGCAGTTCCGCCAGGCATTCGGCAAGCCCATCTTCGAACACTTGCGCGAAGGCCGCTTGCGCAGGGCGGCCGATGCCATCACGGCACAGGGCATCACCGTGGCGCAGGCGGCGGACTTGGCGGGCTACCGCAGCCCTGCGAATTTCTCCACCGCCTTTCGCCGGCTCTACGGCTTTTCGCCCAAAAATCTCCGCGCGAAGCGGTGACTACCGCGCGGCGCACGCTTCCCGTATTTGAAGCGAAATTGCCCTCTAGCGCTTTCCTGAAACGCGCTAGTAGCTATTAATAGAGAAGCATCAGCCGAGCAGCAGCGCGTCGTCGGCCAGCTTCTCGCCGCGCACCTTCTCGAACATCTGCAGCAGGTCGGGCACGTCCATACGCGCGCGTTCGTCGCCCGAGACGTCCAGCACCACCTGCCCCTGGTGCAGCATGACGGTGCGCTGGCCTACGTCCAGCGCCTGGCGCATGCTGTGCGTGACCATCATGGTGGTGAGCTGGTTCTCGGCCACGATGCGGGCCGTGAGCTGCAGCACGAAATCGGCCGTGCGTGGGTCCAGCGCGGCGGTGTGCTCGTCCAGCAGCAGGATGCGCGAGGGCTGCAATGCCGCCATGAGCAGGCTCACGGCCTGGCGCTGGCCGCCCGACAGCAAACCGATGCGGTCGGTGAGGCGATTCTCCAGGCCCAGGCCCAGCGTGGCCAGGCGTTCGCGAAACATGGCGCGTTCAGACTGCTTGACGGCGCCGCGCAGGCCGCGACGCGTGCCGCGCTGCTGGGCCAGGGCCATGTTCTCCTCGATGGTGAGGTCTTCGCAGGTGCCGGCCATGGGGTCCTGGAACACGCGCGCCACGCGGCGGGCGCGCTCCCACACGGGCTGGCGCGTCACGTCCTGGTTGTCGATGGCGATGCGGCCGGTGTCCACCGACAGGTCGCCCGAGATGGCATTCAGGAAGGTGGATTTGCCTGCCCCGTTGGAGCCGATGACGGTGACGAACTGACCCGCCGGGATGTCCAGCGACATGCCGCGCAGCGCGCGCGTCTCGATGGGCGTGCCGGGGTTGAAGGTGATGAAGAGGTCTTGTGCGCTCAGCATGGGGAGAGCCTTCCTTTCAGCGGCCGCGTGCGGCCAGCTTGCGCTTGAGCTGCGGAATCACGAGGGCGATGGTGACCAGCACGGCAGTCACCAGGTTGAGGTCCTGCGCCTTCAGGCCGATGAAGTCGCTGTTGAGCGCCAGCGCGATGAAGAAGCGGTACACGATGGCGCCAATGATCACGGCCAGCGTGGCCAGCACCAGGCGGCGCGAGGGCAGGATGCTCTCGCCCACGATCACGGCGGCCAGGCCGATGACGATGGTGCCGATGCCCATGGAAATGTCCGAGCCGCCCTGCGTCTGCGCGAACAGCGCGCCCGCCAGTGCCACCAGCGCGTTGGATACGGCCATGCCCAGCAGCACCATGGCGCCGGTGTTGATGCCCTGCGCGCGGGCCATGCGCGCGTTAGAGCCGGTGGCTCGGATGGCCAAGCCGCGTTCGGTGGCGAAGAACCAGTCCATGAACAGCTTGGCCGCGATCACGATCACCAGCAGGATCATTGGGCGCGACCAGTAGTCGTCCAGGCCCGGCGGCTGCAGCAAGGTGAACAGCGTCTCGTCGTTGATCAGCGGTACGTTGGGGCCGCCCATGATGCGCAGGTTGATGGAGTACAGCGCGATCATCATCAGAATGGACGCCAGCAGGTCCATGATCTTCAGGCGCACGTTCAGCCAGCCCGTGACCAGGCCGGCAACAGCCCCCGCCGCGGTGGCGGCCACCGTGGCCACGTAGGGGTTATGGCCGGTGGAAATGAGGATGGCGCAGACCGCGCCGCCCAGCGGGAAGCTGCCGTCCACCGTCAGGTCGGGAAAGCGCAGCAGCCGGAACGAGATGAAGACGCCCAGCGCGACCAGGCTGAAGATCAGGCCGATCTCGACGGCACCCAGCAGGGAAAAGAGTGACATGGACAGTGGCGGATAGAAAACAAAGCAGGAGCCATGGCGCCATGGCTCCTGCGTGGGGTGCCAGTGGCCCGGGCTGCCGCGGCGGCCCGGCCTTGGCGCGAAGGTTTATTGGACCACTTGCGTGGCGGATTTCACCAGCGCGTCGGAGAGCTTCACGCCCTGCTTCTCGGCGGCGCCGGGGTTCACGAACAGTTCCATCTTCGTGCTGACTTCAGGCTTGATGTCGCCGGGCTTTTCGCCCTTGAGCAGGCGCACCACCATGCGGCCGGTCTGTTCGCCCAGGTCGCGGTAGTTGATGCCCAGGGCGGCGATGGCGCCGCGCTTGACGCTGTCGGTGTCGGATGCCACCAGCGGCACCTTGGCCTCCTGGCCGACCTTCACCAGCGACTCGTAGGCCGAGACGACGTTGTTGTCCGTGTTGGTGTAGATCACGTCCACCTTGCCCACCAGGCTGCGCGCGGCGCTGCTCACGTCCACCGAGCGCGGGGCAGAAGCCTCCACCAGCGTCATGCCCATCTTGGGCAACAGTTGCTTGAGTTCCTTGACCACGACGACGGAGTTGGCCTCGCCCGGGTTGTAGACCATGCCCACGCGCTTGGCGCCGGGCACGACCTGCTTGACCAGGTCCATCTGCTTGTCCAGCGCCAGCATGTCGGACACGCCGGTCACGTTGGTCTTGGAGGGTTCCCAGTTCTTCACCAGCTTGGCGGCCACGGGATCCGTCACGGCAGAGAACACCACAGGCACGGTCTTGGTGGCAGCCACTACGGCCTGGGCAGAGGGCGTGGCGATGGCGACGATGGCGTCAGGCTTGTCACCCACGAACTTGCGCGCGATCTGCGCGGCAGTGCCCGTGTTGCCCTGGGCGCTCTGGTATTGCCACTTGAGGTTCTTGCCCTCTTCAAAGCCGGCGGCCTGCAACTGGGCCTTCACGCCGTCGCGGATCGAGTCCAGGGCGGGGTGCTCCACGATGGCGGTCACGGCAACGGACTTTTGCTGCGCATGCGCCACGGGCGCGAGGGCGGCTGCGGCCAGGGCGATAGCGCCCAGGGGCGCCCAAGACAAACTCTTCATAACGGTTCACTCTCCAATTGAACGTGCGGTGTTTTCCTGTGTTTGTAGTACCAGGCCGGCGCAGGAACCACGCGCGGCCTTGTGGGGAGTCTACCGTTTGCCTGCCGTCCGTGGACGGAACGGGCGCTGCAGCACTTTGGTGTCAAAAGTGCCTCCACGGCTTTTCAGTCAAGCGCTAACAGCTATTAAAAATATAGCATTGCGCAGCAGCCCCTTGGTTACATGCCCGAATAGTTCGGACCGCCGCCGCCTTCCGGCGTGACCCAGACGATGTTCTGCGTCGGGTCCTTGATGTCGCAGGTCTTGCAGTGCACGCAGTTCTGGGCGTTGATTTGCAGGCGTTGTGCGCTGCCGCCCTTGGCTTCGTCCGGCACGAACTCATATACGCCGGCCGGGCAGTAGCGCGCCTCGGGGCCGGCGTACTTGGCCAGGTTCACATTCACCGGCACGCTGGCGTCCTTGAGCGTCAGATGCGCGGGCTGGTCCTCGGCGTGGTTGGTGTTGCTGATGAACACGCTGGACAGGCGGTCGAAGGTCAGCTTGCCGTCCGGCTTGGGATACACGATGGGCTTGCACTCGGCCGCGGGCTTCAGGTAGGCGTGGTCGGGCTTGTCGCGGTGCAGCGTCCATGGAATGTGGCCCTTGAGCACGAACTGCTCGATGCCGTTCATCACCGTGGCCGTGACCAGGCCCTTCTTGAACCAGGCCTTGAAGTTGCGTGCCTTGTTCAGTTCGGTGTAGAGCCAGCTGCCCTCGAAGGCCTTGGGATAGGCCGAGAGCTCATCATGCTGGCGGCCATTTTGAATGGCGTCATATGCCGCCTCGGCGGCCAGCATGCCGGTCTTGATGGCGGCATGGCTGCCCTTGATGCGGCTCACGTTCAGGAAGCCCGCCTCGCAGCCCACCAGCGCGCCGCCCGGGAACACGAACTTGGGCAGGCTCATCAGGCCGCCGGCCGTGATGGCGCGTGCGCCGTAGCCCAGGCGCTTGGCGGGCTTGATGCCCTTGGCCTCGTCGCCCTCCAGGTACCAGCGGATGTTGGGGTGGGTCTTCCAGCGCTGGAATTCCTCGAACGGGCTCAGGTAGGGGTTGCTGTAGTCCAGGCCGGTGATGAAGCCCAGCGTGACCTTGTTGTCCTCCAGGTGGTAGAGGAAGGCGCCACCGTAGGTGCTGTTGTCCATGGGCCAACCGGCGGTGTGCAGCACGAAGCCGGGCTGGTGGCGCTGGGGGTCGATCTCCCACAACTCCTTGATGCCGATGCCGTAGGTCTGGGGGTCGCTCTCCGCATCCAGCTTGTAGCGGGCGATGACCTGCTTGCCCAGATGACCACGCGCACCCTCGGCAAAGATGGTGTACTTGGCATGCAATTCCATGCCCAGCTGAAATTCGCTCGTGGGCTCGCCGTCCTTGCCCACCCCCATGTTGCCGGTGGCCACGCCCTTGACGGAGCCGTCTTCGTTGTAGAGCACTTCAGCGGCGGCAAAGCCGGGGAAAATCTCCACGCCCAGGCCTTCCGCCTGTTCGGCCAGCCAGCGCACCACGTTGCCCAGGCTGACGATGTAATTGCCGTGGTTCTGAAAGCACTGCGGCAGCAGGAAATTGGGCGTGCGCAGGGAGGACTTCTCGCCCAGGAACACCATGGCGTCGTCGGTCACGGGCTGGTTCAGCGGCGCGCCCTTGGCCTTCCAGTCGGGGATCAGTTCGGTCAATGCCTTCGGGTCCATGATGGCGCCGGACAGGATGTGCGCGCCCGGCTCGGAGCCTTTTTCGAGCACGACGACGGAAACGTCCTGGCCCTTCTCGGCCGCCAGTTGCTTCAGGCGGATGGCGGTGGCAAGCCCGCCGGGGCCGCCGCCGACGATCACCACGTCATATTCCATGGCTTCCCGGGGACCGTAGGTGCTCAGAATTTCGTCGTTCGTCATGGGTGTCTCTTCTGCTTCGATAGTGGAAAAAGGCAGGGTGCCGGCCTGTGGGAGCGATGGCCCTGTGTGGTGACCGATTGTATTCAGGCCGTCGCACAGGAATCGCACGGTCGTTCACTTCTCGCTGTGCCGTCCAGACACTTCATTTTGTGCAGTGCACAAGCGCAAACGGGGCGTTCGCGTACCTTCGCTTTATGGGGGAACGAACTGAAAAACGGCAAGCGATGCCCGCTTTTTCGAATCCCGCATTCCGTAATTTGGCAGCACTTTCGTTATGTGAAAGTGAAGGCCACGGCAAAACCCGAGTCTGGCACCGCGACGGCCAGCGCTGTGGTGTGGCAACCTGGCGAAAATTGGACGGGACACTAGGGTAAACACTTAGCTAGAGCAGGGGCATTCCGCGGGAGATGCTTGTTACCAGCCACTTCCGAATAAAGTCACACTTATTTACATTTGGCGGTTTTTCCTTCTCGTGTTTGCTTCACGGACGGTAAGTCAGCCGTTCACGTTCCGAGGTACACATGGAAAACTTTCGTATCGGCACCCGCCTGACGGCTGGGTTTGGCCTGCTCATCCTGTTTGCGGTGCTCATGCTCACAGTGGGGGTGTGGCAGTTGCAGGAGGTGGCCGGGAGCACGCGGCAAATCCTTTCTGTGCCGCTCCAGAAGGAACGGCTGGTGACCGACTGGTACGGAGTGATTCGCGCCAGCATCCAGCGTGCCACTGCTGTCGCGCGCAGCAGCGACGACTCGCTGACGGAGTTGTTCGCCGCAGAGAACGCCGCGTCGAGCAAGGAAACCAACGAACGGCAGGCCCAGTTCGTCAAGCTCATTTCCGGCAGCGAAGAGCAAGCCCTCTTTGACACTCTCAGTGGACACCGTCAGGCATACATCCAGGCCCGCGACGCCATCATCGCCGCCAAGAAGGGCGGGCAGGCAGAGCAGGTGACCACCTTGTTCGAGCGCCAGTTCGTTCCTGCCTCCCGTGGCTATCTGGAAAGCCTGGCGGCGCTGCGCGACTTCCAGCGGGCCAGTATCGATCGCACCGGGCAAGACATCGACAGCAGCGCTACCGCAAGCTCCTGGCTGATGGGCGGCATCGGGCTGGTGGTCCTGGTGGCGGGCATCGGTGTGGCCTGGATCCTTACCCACAGCATCACTGCGCCGTTGGCCCGCGCTGTCCAAGCAACGCAGGTGGTCGCCGCAGGAGACCTCACGCATGCCGTGCACTCCAGCGGCCGGGACGAAGGTGCCCAGCTGTTGCAAGCGCTGCAAGCCATGACCGACCGTTTGCGTACCATCGTAGGCGAGGTGCGCCAGGGCGCCGACAGCATTGCGGGCGCGTCGGCAGAGATTGCCGCAGGCAACCTGGACCTGTCCCGGCGCACGGAACAGCAAGCCAGTTCGCTGGAGGAAACGGCAGCTTCCCTGGAAGAGCTGACGTCGACGGTGCGTCAGAACGCCGACAACGCCCATCAAGCCAACCAGCTGGCGCGCACGGCGGCAGAGCAGGCCCAGCAAGGCGGCCAGGTGATGGACGATGTGATGCAGACCATGCGCGCCATCGACGCGTCGTCGCGCAAGATCGTGGACATCATTGGCGTGATCGACTCCATTGCCTTCCAGACCAACATCCTTGCGCTCAACGCGGCGGTCGAAGCGGCACGGGCCGGCGAGCAGGGGCGGGGGTTTGCCGTGGTGGCCTCCGAGGTGCGCTCATTGGCCGGCCGTTCGTCCGAAGCGGCGAAGGAGATCAAGGACTTGATCGGACGTTCGGTCGATACCGTCGAGGCGGGTAACCAACTCGTGGCGAAGGCCGGCACATCCATCCAGGACATCATTCGCAGCGTTGACCAGGTGAGCGCTCTGGTGGGCGAAATCAGTGCGGCAAGCCGTGAACAGAGCTCGGGCATCGAGCAGGTGAATATCGCGGTGGCGCACATGGACCAGGCGACGCAGCAGAATGCCGCGCTCGTCGAAGAGGCCACCGCTGCGACGCAATCGCTGCAGGGCCAGGCGGCGCAAGTGGCCCAGGCCGTAGGGGTCTTTCGCGTTGATTCCTCGGCAGTCGCGTTGCCGGCACCGCAGGCCTGATCCTGGATACCACCGCACACCCCGCCGGGCCCCCGGGGCCTGGCGCTGGCGTAAGGGCAACGGCTGGCTTACCTGGGCGTCAGCAACAGCCGCGCCTCGAACCCGCCAGCCTCGCCAGCCAGGGGTGACGTGAGTTGTAGCTGGGCATCGTGCTTGGCCGCAATGGTCGCGACGATGGACAGACCCAGTCCATACCCCGTGCGGTCCGCGCTCTGGCGCACATGGCGCTGCTGCAGGGTCTGCAGGCGGTCGCTGCTCACACCCGGGCCGTGGTCGCGCACGGCGATAGCGCAGCCAGGGCCCACGATGAGTTCCACCGCGCTGTCGCCGGCATAGCTCAGTGCGTTCTCCAGCAGGTTGCGCAGGGCAATGGCCAGCGCGTCGAAGTCGCCCCGCGCTACGGGAGCGGGCCCTTCGTAAGCGGTTACCAGATCCAGCCGGTCGGCGGCGCGATCATCCTGCCAAAACTCCTGCGCCACCGTGGTGGCCAGTTGGGCCAGGTCCACGGGCTCCCGGGTATAGGGAGCACTGGACTCGGCGCGCGACAGCTGCAGCAGCTTTTCGGTGCGGCGGCTCAGCGTTTGCAGTGCGGCGATGGCGGCCTGCACGTCGTCACGGTGCAGGCCATGTTCCAGTGCCGTCTGTAACCGCAGGCGGGCCGCGGTGAGCGGCGTGCGCAGTTCGTGCGCAGCGTTGGCGGCCAGGGCGCGTTCCACGTCCAACGCGCGGGACAGGCGGTCCAGCAACCGGTTTACATGGTCTTCCACGCTGCGCAGTTCGCGCGGCAGGCCGGGCAGGGCGATCGGGGTGAGCTGCTGCCCGTCGCGCAGGCTGATCTCGTGCGTGAGAGCGTCCAGCACCTGCAATTCGCGCCGCGCGATGCGCCGCAGCAGCAGCGCCAGCAGGGGCAGCATGGCCACCATGACGATGCCCAGGCCGACCAGGGTGCGGTTCACCGCCTCGCGCCGCTCGTGCAGCGGGTCGGCCACCTGCATGAAGAGAGGGCGAGTGGGGTGCGACAGGGTGTAGACACGCCATCCGTGCGTGTTCTCGAAGCCCGGCGCCAGCGGTACGTCGAACTGCTCGGGCTGGGCCTCGGCCGACCGCGCCAGCACGCGCGTGTCGGGCGCGACGATCTGGTAGAGCAGGTCGGCATCGGCAAACGATCCCGGAGAGGGCAGGACCAGCGGCCCCTCGGTCGCGTCGCGCGGGCCGGCCGCGTCCAGGTGGTCCAGGGCAATATCGAAGAAACGGTGTGAGACCTCGACCAATTCGTTGTCGAAGTTGTAACTGATCTCGCGGTCCGTGTACCACACCACGCCCAGCACGCACAGCAGCCACACGCCGCCCACCCAGAGGATCAGGCTGCGCGTCAGTCGCCCCGCAAGGGTCTGCGTGCGCAATGGCCCGCGCAGGTGTGTCCTCATGCCGTTAAGCCTTCGTCAGGACGGTGCACGAGGCGGTAGCCCAACCCGCGCAGGGTCTCGATGTGTTCGCGCCCCAGCTTGCGCCGCAGCCGGCTGATGAACACCTCCAGCGTGTTGCTATCGGCCTCGTCGTCAAAGCCATACAGCGCGTCCTGCAGGCTTTCGCGCGTGTGGATGCGCTCGGGGCGGGTTGCCATCACGCGCAGCAGCGCCCATTCCTTCTGCGTGAGCGCGATCGGCACCCCGGCGCGGCGCACCTGCTCGCGCGACAGGTCGATCTGCAGGTCGCCCAGCGCCAATACCGGTACATAGGCGGCGTTGCGGCGGCGCTCCACCGCACGCAGGCGGGCCAGCAGTTCACCGGGGTCGTAGGGCTTGACGAGGTAGTCGTCCGCTCCCGCGTCCAGGCCGGCGATGCGGTCGCTGACCTGGTCGCGCGCCGTCAGCACGATGACGATGGGCCGGTCCTTGAGGGCACGGATCTGCGGCAGCAGGCTCAGGCCATCCCCGTCGGCCAGGTGCAGGTCCAGCAGTACCGCGGCGTACTGGGCCGCGCGCAGGGCGGCGCCGGCCTGCGCCAAGCTGGGAACGGCATCGACCACGAAGGCCTTGGCGCGCAGATAGCCGCACACGGCCTCGGACAGGGCTTCGTCGTCTTCTACCAGCAGCACGCGCATGCAAATTTCTCTAAGGTGGGTGAGGCCGAAAGTGTAGGGCGCTGTGCGGGCGGTCTGGTGTTCATGGTGCATTCAGGCCGCGGGCGTAGCCTGACGGGGTGCCGTTTTCTGCCCACGGCGGTTGTTGTGCCGCCAGCCTTGCCATGCCCTTCTGGAATTTGCGCCGCCTGTATGCGGTGACGTTGTTGCTTTTCCTGTTGCTCGTCTTGTGGGACGCTTCGGGCCTGGATCTGCCATTGGCCCGCCTGTTTGGGGGGGCGCAGGGCTTTGCCTGGCGTGACCACCATACCTTTGCCCTGCTGACGCATGAGGGTCCGCGCTATGCCAGCGGTGCGCTGCTGGCCGCACTGGCGGTGGGGGTGTGGCGGCCCTGGGGATTCCTGCGCGTC
Organism: Diaphorobacter nitroreducens; assembly: GCA_003755025.1. Classification (GTDB taxonomy): domain Bacteria; phylum Pseudomonadota; class Gammaproteobacteria; order Burkholderiales; family Burkholderiaceae_C; genus Diaphorobacter; species Diaphorobacter nitroreducens. The sequence continues at coordinate 429,688 of RJVL01000003.1, forward strand.
ATGGCGCCGGCGCAGCGCGCGCAACTGGTGCTGTCCGTCATCGGTGCGATGCTGGCGGTTTCGGTGTTCAAGCGCCTGAACACCACCAGCTGTCCCTGGGATCTGGCCGAGTTCGGCGGGGTGGCGCAGTACGTCTCGCACTGGGTGTGGGGCGTGCGCGACCTGGGGCCGGGGCACTGCTTCCCTGCAGGGCATGCCTCGGCCGCGTTTGGCTTTGTAGCGGGCTGGTTCGTACTGCGCCGCGCGGCGCCGAACGTAGCGCGCCTCTGGCTGCCCGGCGCTCTGATGGCCGGGCTGGCACTGGGCTGGGCGCAGCAGATGCGCGGTGCACATTTCATGAGCCACACACTGTGGTCCGCCTGGTCCTGCTGGACCGTGGGCCTTGCGTGGGAAAGTCTGGCGCAGCTGCACGTGCGCCTGGGAGTAGCGGCAGATACAAAGCTGAACGAAGCCTGAGCGGCGTCTTCAGCTTGGCTTCAGTGGCAGGTTCCACGATGGCGGCATGTCTTCGCGCGCCTCCATTGCCTCTCCCTCCTCGGCCTCCGTGCCGCTTGTGTCATTTTCCAGCCCTGCCGACGAAGGCTTCTTGCGTGGTGCATTACGCCGGCTGGATGGCTGGATGACCACCCCGCTGTCGGCGCAGCAGGTGGTGGTGCGCCTGTCGCTGTACCTGGTACTGGCGGCCAACTGGCCGCTGTGGCTGCAAATCACGCGCATTGGCGGCGCGCCCAGCCTGTACCTGCGTTCAGCGGCTGCCTTGGCCGTGCTGACGGCGTGCGGCACGGTGGCCATTCTGGCATTCACCGCCTGGACGCGCGGCATGAAGCTGCTGTGGTGGCTGGTGGTCATGGTGGCCGCGCTGTCGCAGTACTACATGCTGACCTACAGCGTGGTCATGGACCCCAGCATGGCCGCCAACGTGCTGCAGACGGATGCGCGCGAGGTGGCCGATCTGCTGAGCGTGCGCATGCTGGCTGCGGTGCTGGCCGTCGCGGCGCTTCCCTCCTGGTGGTTGCTGCGTATGCGTATTCCCGCCATGCGGCCGCTGCGCCAGGTGGGCCGCAACCTGGCACTGCTGGTGCTGGCGCTGGGCCTGGCCGCCGGCACGGTGGCGGCCATGTCGCGGGACTTGGCGCCGCTGATGCGCAACCACCCGCACCTGCGCTACCTGATGAACCCCTTGGCCAGCCTGTACTCCACCTCCGTGTCGGCCCTGCGACCGGTGTTCGCACGCAACCGCACGCTGGTGCCGATGACCCAGGGCGCCGCGCTGGGCGCCAGCTATGCGGCCGGGGCGCGGCCCACGCTGTTCGTGCTGGTGGTGGGCGAGACGGCGCGCGCGGACCATTTCGGCATCAACGGCTATGGCCGCGACACCACGCCGGAACTGACCAAACGCAACGTGATGAGCTGGCGCGAAGTGCGCTCGTGCGGCACCAGCACGCTGGCGTCGCTGCCTTGCATGTTTTCGCCACTGGGCAAGAGTGCATTTGAATCGCGTGACAACGACTACGAGAACCTGCTGGACGTGGCGCAAGCCGCGGGTATGGGCGTGCTGTGGCTGGACAACCAGTCCGGCTGCAAGGGCGTGTGCGACCGCGTGCCGCACGCATCTGCCGCCGAAGGCCTGGATGCAGAGGCGCGCAAGCAGTTGTGCGATGGCGGCGAATGCCGCGACGAGGCCATGCTGCACAACCTGGATGCGCGCCTGGCCGCCTTGCCCGCGGCGCAGCGCGAGCGCGGCGTGCTGCTGGTGCTGCACCAGATGGGCAGCCATGGGCCGGCCTACTACAAGCGCTCGGCCGATGCAGGCAAGCGCTTCATGCCCGAATGCCGCACGGAAGTGCTGGCCGACTGCGCCCACGGTGAACTGGTGAACGCCTACGACAACTCCATCGCCGCAACGGACGCCTTCCTGGGCAAGACCATCGACTGGCTGCGTGGCCAGAGCGCCAAGTACGACACGGCTCTGCTGTACCTGAGCGACCATGGCGAGTCGCTGGGCGAGTACGGGTTGTTCCTGCACGGCATGCCCTACGGCGTGGCGCCCGACATGCAAAAGCACGTGCCCATGGTGGCGTGGATGGACACCTCCTTCCTGCGCCGTGACGGGTTGGCGGCCGACTGCCTGCGCGCCAGCGGCGATGCGCCGTTGACGCACGACAACCTCTACCACACCGTGCTGGGCCTGCTGGACGTGCAGTCGCCTTCCTACCAGCGCCCGCTGGATGCCTTCAGCGGCTGCCGGAGCGCCGTGTTGGCATCCAAATAAAAACAGCCACCAGCGCTTATCTATAAAGCGCTAGCAGCTATTGTTTTAAGAGCATTTTGACGCTCAGGCCTTCTTCTCGCGCGGCAGACGGCCCATCAGGTAGAACTCGGGATTGGGCTGCATGCCGGCAAAGCTGGCCATGCGGTTGGACAGGCCGAAGAACGCGGTGATGGCCGCGATGTCCCAGATGTCTTCATCGTCAAAGCCGTGGGGGTACAGCGCCTCGAAGTCGGCGTCCTCGATCTCGTGCGCGCGCTGGCAGACCTTCATGGCAAAGTCGAGCATGGCCTTCTGGCGCGGCGGAATGTCGGCCTTGCGGTGGTTCACCGCTACCTGGTCGGCCACCAGCGGCTTCTTCTCGTAGATGCGCAGGATGGCCCCGTGTGCCACCACGCAGTACAGGCACTGGTTGGCGGCGCTGGTGGTGGTGACGATCATCTCGCGCTCGCCCTTGGTGAGGCTGCCTTCTTCCTTCAGCATCAGCGCATCGTGGTAGGCGAAGAACGCGCGCCATTCGGCCGGGCGGCGGGCGAACGCCAGGAACACGTTGGGGATGAACCCGGCCTTTTCCTGCACCTCCAGGATGCGGGCGCGGATGTCCTCGGGCAATGTGTTCAGGTCGGGGAAGGGATAGCGTTCGGCCATGGGTGTCTCCTGATTTTTTATGAAAGGTCTGGTCCGAGCATAGCCGAGCGTGCCGCGCCATCGCGCGAGCGCAGCAGTGCCATCAATGCATCCATGGCCTGGCCCAGTGCGGCGATGTGCGGGTTGGCGGGTTCCAGTTGCCGCAGTGCGCACTGCGCGGCCTCCAGCGTGCTGAGCTGGTGCGGCGCGTGCGCCTTGCGCACGGCGTAACGCGTGGGCGGTACCTGCTGCAGGGCCAGGCGCGGCAGGGCCTGCAACGCAGGGTTGGCCCACAGCATCCTGCGGCTCTTGCGCCAGGTACCGTCCAGCACCACCAGGCGCAGCCGTTCGGGCACTGCCAGCCAGTCGGTCGACAGCGGCGGCGGGGGCAGCATGGGGTGCTGCGGGTCGAGCGGCGTGGGCGGGTACAACAGCACTGCGCGGCGCGGTGCCTGCCGGTCGCCATCAACCCAGGGGGCGTTTATTTCCTGCACCAAGGCAGCGTGGTCGAACGCCTCGCCCACCACGATGCGGCTGCCCGGCAGGCACAGGTGCAGCAGCCGTGCCGTGCCCTTGGCCTGGTGCTGCTCCAGCGGGTGCATGAGGATCAGTACCTGCACTTGGTGCGCCACGGGCCGCACGGCGGCGCAGATGCAGGCTGCGGCGGGGCGCTGGCAGCGGTGGCATACGAGCCGGCGGGCCAGATGGGTGCAGGAGGGCATCGGGGTTGTCAAAAACAGAAGCGCCCAGCGCTTGTCAGGTAAGGGCTGGGCGGTATTTTGATGCTTGGCCCGGGTGCGGGCCTGAGCAGGGCGGCGGCGGTGCTTATTACAGCGTGCCGGCGCGCACGGCTTCGAGGGCAGCCTTCACGCCGGCGCCGTAGGCCGGGTCGGCCTGGGTGCAGTGCGCGATGTGGCGGTCAATGATGTGCTGCGACACCCCGTTGATGTTGCGCGCGGTGTTCTCGCACAGCAGGCGCTGCTTCTCCGGCGTCATCAGGCGGAACAGGTCGCCGGGCTGGGTGAAGTAGTCATCGTCGTCCTCGCGGTAGTTCCAGCGGCTGGCGTCACCGTAGAGCTTTTCCACCGGTTCGGCGTACGCGGGCTGCTCCTGCCACGCACCCTGGGTGTTGGGTTCGTACGCAATGGTGCGTCCGGCATTGCCGTCCACACGCATGGCGCCGTCGCGGTGGTAGATATTGACCGGGCAGCGCGCGGCGTTCACCGGGATCTGGTGGTGGTTCACACCCAGGCGGTAGCGCGCGGCGTCGGCGTACGAGAACAGGCGCGACTGCAGCATGCGGTCGGGCGACGGGCCGATGCCAGGCACCAGGTTGCTGGGCGCGAACGAGGCCTGCTCCACGTCGGCGTAGTAGTTGTCGGGGTTACGGTTGAGCTCCATCACGCCGACCTCGATCAGCGGGAAGTCCTTCTTGCTCCACACCTTGGTCAGGTCGAAGGGGTGGAAGCGGTAGGTCTGCGCCTCGTCCTCGGTCATGATCTGCACGCACAGCTTCCACTTCGGAAAGTCGCCGCGGTCGATGGCTTGCAGCAGGTCGCGCTGGCTGCTTTCGCGGTCATGGGCGACCACGGCGGCGGCCTCCTGGTCGGACAGGTTCTCGATGCCCTGCTGGCAGACCCAGTGGAACTTCACGTAGTGGCGCTCGCCGGCCTGGTTGATGAGGCTGTAGGTGTGCGAGCCAAAGCCGTGCATGTGGCGGTAGCCGCGCGGAATGCCGCGGTCGCTCATCACGATGGTGATCTGGTGCAGCGCCTCGGGCAGGCCGGTCCAGAAGTCCCAGTTGCTCTCGGCGCTGCGCATGTTGGTGTAGGGGTCGCGCTTGACGGCCTTGTTCAGGTCGGGGAACTTGAGCGGGTCGCGGAAGAAGAACACCGGCGTGTTGTTGCCCACCAAGTCCCAGTTGCCTTCCTCGGTGTACATCTTCACGGCGAAGCCGCGGATGTCACGCTCGGCGTCGGCCGCGCCGCGCTCGCCAGCCACCGTGGAAAAGCGCGCGAACAGCTCGGTCTGCTTGCCGATCGCCGAGAACACCTTGGCGCGGGTGTAGCGGGTGATGTCGCCGGTCACCGTGAAAGTGCCGAAGGCGCCCGAGCCCTTGGCGTGCATGCGCCGCTCAGGGATCACCTCGCGGTGGAAGTGGGCGAGCTTTTCCAGGTGCCATAGGTCTTGCAGGAGCATGGGGCCGCGCGGGCCCGCGGTCAGCGAATCCTGGTTATTGGCCACGGGTGCGCCGGCGGCGGTAGTGAGGCGATGGGTCATGGAAGAGCTCCTTTCTGGATTGCTGCGGGTTAAATAGATGTGAACTATTTGTTTTGAAGAATTATTGTTTTCATCTATTTAAACGGCAAGCCCAAACCCATTGAATTTCCGCAACGCGGCAATAGACGCAGGCTTGCCTACACTGTAGAGCGGTAACCTGGAAGAAGGTTTGACATGCATTACGACATCGTGATCGTGGGGGGTGGGGCCGGCGGCCTGGAACTGGCTGCACGCCTGGGCCGCGCGCTGGGGCCGCGACAGGGGCGTGAGCGGGTGCTGCTGGTGGACCGCTTTGCGTTCCACATCTGGAAGCCCACGCTGCACGAAGTCGCGGCCGGGACGCTGGACGCCCATCAGGAGGGTCTGTCGTACCCCGTGCTCGCGCGGCGCAACCATTTCAGCTTCACCATGGGCGAACTGGCCGGGCTGGACGCCGCGCGCAAGACCATCGCCCTGGCCCCTCAGCGCAATGCACATGGCGAGGAGGTGGTGCCCGCGCGCACGCTGAGCTTCACGCGCCTGGTGCTGGCGCTGGGCAGCGGCTCCAACGCCTTTGGCACGCCGGGCATCGAACACGCCTATCTGCTGGAAAACGTGCGCGATGCACAGCGCTTTCATGCCGACTGGCTGAGCGCCTGCGCGCGGGCATCGTTCACGGACAAGCGCGCGCTGTCCATCGCCATCGTAGGCGCGGGCGCCACGGGGGTGGAGCTGTCTGCCGAGCTGCTGGAAGCCCATGCAGAGCTGCTGGAGAGCCTGGGCAGCAGCCAGCGTTTTCGGCTGGACGTGACGCTGGTGGAGGCGGGCGACCGCATTCTGGGCGGCCTGCCCGAGCGCATCTCTGCCCAGGCCGCCGTGGCCCTGCGCCGCAAGCAGGTGCGGGTGATGACGGGCACACGTGTGCTGGAGCTGCGCCCGGGCGTGCTGGTCACCTCGGCCGGAGAGATCGCGGCCGAGATGATGGTCTGGGCCGCGGGCATCAAGGCCGCGGACGCCAACGCCGCGCTGGGCCTGGAAGTGAACCGGCTCAACCAGTTCGTGGTGGACGAGCGGCTGCGCACCTCGGCCCCTGACGTGCTGGCCCTGGGCGACTGCGCGGCCTGCGTGTGGGACGGTGGCCGCATGGTCCCGGCACGCGCGCAGGCCGCGCACCAGCAGGCCGACTACCTGGCGCGCGTGCTGCTGGCGCTGCTGCGCGAGCGCGAGGTGGCGGAGCCCTTCGTCTATCGCGACTTCGGCTCACTCGTGTCGCTGGGTGAGAACAAGGGCGTGGGCAACCTGATGGGCGGCCTGGCGGGGCGCAACTTCTTCGTGGAAGGGCTGATCGCCAAGTGGATGTACATGTCGCTGCACCTGATGCACCACCGCGCCATCCTGGGCCTGGGCAAGACGGCGGTGCTGGCGCTGGCGCGGCTGCTGCAGCAACGCGTGTCGGGGCGGCTCAAACTGCACTGACCGGCGCGACGGCGGCTTCAAAAACCATAGCTGGCAGCGCTTGCTGCGATTGGATCTCAGGCAATAAACGCCTTGAACTGCTTGATTAGCAAGCGCCAGCAGCTCACTTTTTTGATGACTTATCCCGCCAGCAGCTTCTGCACCAGGTCCGCGGCCGTGGACGCGCCGTACTTGCGCATGAGCCGCGCGCGGTAGATTTCCACCGTGCGGTGGCTGATGTCCAGCGCGCGGCCGATCTCCTTGGAGGTCATGCCGTCCAGCAGCCGCGCGGCCACCTCGCGTTCGCGCGCCGTCAACTCGGCGCGCACAGGGCGCTGCGCGCTCAGGTCCTCGAAGCTCCAGATGCCCGAGGCGTGCGGATCGTTGCGATCCAGCGCGCGACCGGACACGTGGCACCAGAAGGTTTCGCCGTTGGCGCGCTTCATGATGCGGTTGTCGGCATAGTGGCCGCGTGCGTTCAGGATGGGCGCCATGCGTGCGCCCAGCCGCTCATATTCGTCCGGGCTGGGGTAGAGGATCTGGAACGACTGGCCGATGAGCAGTTCGCGCGAGGCGCCGAACATCTCGCACACATGGCGGTTGCAATCCACCATGGTGCGGTTGCGCGAAATCACCAGGCCCACGGGTGCCATCTCGAAGGCCAGGCGGTAGTCGGCAACATTCATAGTGGTGCAAGTCTTTAGGGAAAACTACTTAGAAAACTACGTAGTATCGTAGCGCATCCACCCAGCAAACCAGGAGACTGTAGTGAACAAGCTTTACCCCTCGGCGGCCGAAGCGCTCAAGGGCGTCGTGGCCGATGGCCAGCTGATGGCCGTTGGCGGTTTCGGCCTGTGCGGCATTCCAGAGGCCTTGATCGATGCGCTGCAGGCCAGCGGCGTGAAGGACCTCACGGTGATTTCCAACAACGCGGGCGTTGACGGCTTCGGCTTGGGCAAGCTGCTGGAGACGCGCCAGATCAAGAAGATGATCAGCTCCTACGTGGGCGAGAACAAGGAGTTCGAGCGCCAGTACCTCGCGGGCGAGCTGGAGCTGGAGTTCACCCCGCAGGGCACGCTGGCCGAGAAGCTGCGCGCCGGCGGCGCGGGCATCCCGGCCTTCTTCACCAAAACCGGCGTGGGCACCATCGTGGCCGAGGGCAAGGAGCTGCGCGAGTTCGACGGCGAGACCTACGTGATGGAACGCTCGCTGGTGCCGCAGGTTTCGCTGGTCAAGGCCCAGCGGGCCGACAAGTCGGGCAATCTGCAGTTCCGCCTGACGGCACGCAACTTCAACCCGGCCGCCGCCATGGCGGGCAAGCTGTGCATCGTCGAGGTGGAGGAGGTGGTGGAGACCGGCGCGCTGGACCCCGACCAGATCCACCTTCCCGGCATCTACGTGCACCGCATCGTGCACAACCCGAACCCCGAGAAGCGCATCGAGAAGCGCACCATCACCGAGAAAGCAGGAGCCTGAACCATGCCGTGGACCCAAGACCAGATGGCGGCCCGCGCCGCGCAAGAACTCGAAGACGGCTTTTACGTCAACTTAGGGATAGGCATTCCCACGCTGGTGGCCAACTTCACCGGCGACAAAGAGGTGTGGCTGCAGTCGGAGAACGGCATGCTGGGCATCGGTGCCTTTCCCACCGAGGACAAGGTGGATGCCGACCTCATCAACGCCGGCAAGCAGACCGTCACCACCATCCCCGGTTCGTCCATCTTCAGTTCGGACCAGTCGTTCGCGATGATCCGCGGCGGCAAGATCAACCTGTCCATCCTGGGCGCCATGCAGGTCAGCGAGAAGGGCGACCTGGCCAACTGGATGATCCCCGGCAAGATGGTCAAGGGCATGGGCGGCGCCATGGACCTGGTGGCCGGTGTCAAGCGCGTGATCGTGCTCATGGAGCATGTGGCGCGCAAGAAGGACGGCACCACCGACCTGAAGATCCTGCCGGCCTGCACGCTGCCGCTGACGGGCGTGGGCGTGGTGGACCGCATCATCACCGACCTGGGCGTGATGGACGTCACCCCCGAAGGCCTGAAACTGGTGGAGTTGGCGCCGGGTGTGAGCTTCGAGGACATCCAGTCCAAGACCGGCGTGCCGCTGCTGCGCTGAGGACAGGCATCCGCCAGGCCGCCATGCGCATGCACGGCGGGGGCGCGGGGCCAAAACTACGGGCCGGGTGGGATCACCCGGCTTTTTTGTCTTTTTGCGCAAGGCAAAGCGCCGTATAGTGCGCGTGACATTTTTTAACATTTCGTCTGCGCATGAACGCACCCGACCTCAGCCCGGCGGCTTTTGCCGACGGAGACAGCCATTACCTGCGTGCCATCACCGACATGGCCGATCGCCGCACCGTGGTCACGCAGGAAGCGCTTTACACCGACCGGGGCATCAAGCTGGTAGACAAGGGCGCGCGCGTGGACAGCCGGCTCTACGACCGCTTGGTCAAGCACAAGCTGCGCGGCAGCATCGACGAGCATCTGGCCATGGACGACATGGTCAGCGTGCAGTCCATCGTGCAACTGGCCGCGTCGCAGTGCGAGCACGACACGCTGGCCTATCTGCTGGTGCACACGCTGGAGGGCATGACCGCCGAGAAGCTGCTCGCGCCCGTGCGCGCCTTGCTGCTGCCGCCGTCCCTGGCCTTCAAGCTCACCGTCATGCGCGAGCAGCATCCGGTGCTGTTCGAGCACAGCGTGCGCATGATGCTGGCGGCCGTGTACCTGGGCATCAAGAGCGGCTGGAGCGACCGCGAATGCGTGCCTCTGGCGACGGCGGCGCTGCTGCACGACATCGGCGTGCTGCACATGGACCCCGTCTGGCACGACCCGGCCAACAAGATGACGGCCGTCGGGCGCCAGCAGCTCATGGCGCACCCCATCACGGCCATGTTGATCATCCGGGGGCAGAACATGTTCCCGCGCGTGGTGGAGCAGGCCGTGCTGGAACACCATGAATGCATGGATGGCAGCGGTTATCCGCGCGGCCTGCAGGGAGACCAGATCTCGCTCATGGGGCAGATCCTGATGGTGGCCGAGGTGGTGGCCGCCTTCTTCGAGAAATACGCCAACGAGGCCGCGGCCCAGCGCCTGTCGCTCACGCTGCGCCTGAACCACCGCAAGTTCCCCGCAGCGCTCATCGCCTGTCTGCTGCCCGTGCTGCAGATACGCGCCGTGCAGACCGATGTACAGGTCACGCCGGCAGATGTGGAGCGGCTCATTGAACAGCTGTCCACGGCCTTCGGCGACTGGGACACCCGCCGCGCCGGGCTGCCGCCAGAGGCGGCGGAATCCGAGGCCTGCGCCTTCGTGGAGCAGCGGCTTTCCGCGCTGCAAAAAACCCTGTTCGAGGCCGGCTCCCATCCCCAGCAGCAGGCAGAGGCCCTGCAATACCTGCAGGGCGATGAACAAGGCTTGGCCGAACTGGCTCTGTTGGGGCGGGAAGCCCTGTGGCAGCTGCAGGGCATCGTGGACGCCACCCACAGCCGCTGGCTCACGCTGGAGCACAGCCCGCAGGCGGGCGACCGTGCGGTCGTGCAGTGGCGCGATGCCTGTGCAGTGCGCTTGGCGCAGCGCTGAAATTCGCTCCCTGACGCACCGCCGGATCAGACGCTAGGCCCTGACGCCGGCCGGGTTGGAGCCACCAACCGCCGATGATTACTGTATATTTGAACAGTATTCATCGGCGGTTCGCATGGCGGCTTTTCTTTCCTCTTCCCTGAACGCGCTGCCCGGCGTCTGGCAGGGCGATGCCTGGGCGCACGCGCCGCAGCCGGCGCTGGCCACGGGCCATGCGCCGCTGGATGCGCAACTGCCCGGTGGGGGGTGGCCGTTGGGGTGCATGAGCGAGTTGCTGCTGCCTCCCCAGGCCCATCCCGAGTGGACCCTGGTGATGCCGGCCCTGGCCGCGCACCTGGCGCAAGGCCCGGGACGCGCGGTACTGGTCACGCCGCCGCTGGAGCCCTTCCTGCCGGCGCTGCAACCCCTGGGGGTTGCCGCCGACCGGCTGTGCTGCATTCACCCGCCCAGCCCGCGTGCGGACATGGCCGCGGCATGGGCTTGCGAGCAGGCGCTGCGTTGCCGCGACGTGCGCGCCGTGCTGGCCTGGCTGCCACAGGTGCCTGCCGCCGTGCTGCGGCGGCTGCAGCTGGCGGCCGCGCAGCACCGCCAGCTGCTGTGGGTGATGCGTCCCGAGCGCTCGCGCGCGCAGGCATCGCCCGCGCCGCTGCGCCTGTGGCTGCAACCGCAGGGCGAGGAGCTGCACGTCCATGTCGTCAAGCGGCGCGGCCCGCCGCTGGCGCAGCCCGTGGCACTGCCCGCACGCACGCCGGTACTGGCCGCGGCGCTGCAGGCACAGGCCCAATGGCGCCGCCAGGTGCAGGCGGCCGCCTGGGGCATGGGGGGCCACACACCGCAGGAGGTGGAGGATGCATTGGCTTGCCTGGCACTTGCCACCCATTGAGGCCACGACCGGGCCCGCCACCGGGTCCGTGATCGGTCTGCCGCCTGCCGCGCAGGGCTGGTGGGCGCTGCGCTTCACGCCGCGCGTGGCCCTTGTGGACGAAGCGCTGCTGCTGGAGGTGAGCGGTACCGAACGCCTGTGGGGCGGGCGCGCCGCTCTGCAAAGCCTGCTGCGTGACCACGCGCCCCCCGGGCCCGAAACCCTGGAGGGCGGGTCTCTCTGGGCCAGTGCGCCCACGGCGCTGCAAGCCCTGGCCCTGCTGCGCCTGCAGCGCCAGGGCCGGCCCGTGCCGCGGCGGCTGCCGCACGATCTGCCGGTTGCCACCCTCTCGGCGCTGCGCCCGCATGCCCAGGCGCTGCAGCAGCTGGGCTGCCGCACCTGGGGCGCCGTGCGTGCGCTGCCGCGCGCCGGGGTGGCGCGGCGCTTCGGCGCCGAACCCCTGGCGGCGCTGGACCGCGCATGGGGCGACGCACCGCATGGCCTGGACTGGATCACGCTGCCCGAGCAGTTCGCGCTGGAGCTCGAACTGCCCGCGCTGGCCGAATCGGCCCCCGCGCTGCTGTGGGCCGGCCAGCGCCTGCTGGATGCACTGCAGGGCTGGCTGCGCGCGCGCCACCAGGGCGTGCAGGCGCTGGAGCTGGCCTGGCGCCATGACCTGCGCCGCATCGACGGCGTGGACCTGCCCCCCTGGCAGAGCCTCACGCTGCGCACGGCCGAGCCGCTGCAGGGCATGGCACACCTGCGCCGCCTGCTGGCCGAGCGCCTGGCGCACCAGCGCCTGGCCGCGCCCGTGAGCCGGCTGGCGCTGCGCAGCCTGCAAACCGCGCCCATGCCACAGGCCAGCGCGGACCTGCTGCCGCCCCAGCCAGGCGACGCGGAGGCGGGGCAGGGCGAGCCCTGGCACCAGTTCGTCGAGCGCCTCTCGGCCCGCCTGGGCGCGGACAGTCTGCGGGTGCCGCGGTCCCAGGCAGACCACCGTCCCGAATGCATGCAACAGTGGCACCCGGCCCTGGCGGCCCGCGCCGCGCCGCCGGCGCCCGCACAGGACTGCACCCTCGCGCCCTTGCTTCCGCCCTGGCTCGTGCGGCCTGCGCGGCCGCTGGCCCTGCGCGGCAGCCGGCCTTGCCTGCACGGCCAGCCGCTGCGCTTGCTGGACGGGCCGCAGCGCGTGGAAACCGGCTGGTGGGAGGCCGCAGCGGATCTGAACGACGACGAGAGCGATGTGCAGGTCAGTGCACACAATGGCGCGCAGGATGGTGGCTCGGCCCTGGTGCGGCGCGACTATTTCATCGCCCACAACGTGGTGGCGGGCACCGTCTGGATCTTCCGCGACCGGGCGACGGGCGGCTGGTTCTTGCAGGGGGTGTACGGATGACGCTGCCCGCCTACGCAGAGCTGCACGCGTTGAGCAACTTCAGCTTTCAGCGCGGCGCCTCGCACCCGCAGGAACTGGTGCAGCGCGCGCACAAACTGGGCTACAGCGCCCTGGCGCTGACCGACGAATGCTCCGTCGCCGGCGTGGTGCGCGCCCATGGCGCGGCGCAGGCGCTGGGCCTGCCGCTCATCGTGGGCAGCGAGTTCTGCTGGGGCGACGTGCGCATCGTGGCACTGGCGCGCGACGTGCAGGGCTGGGGCGACCTGTGCGAATTCATCACCGCCGCGCGCCAGCGTGCCGGCAAGGGCGGCTACCGCGTGGATGCCCAGTCGCCCTGGGCGCTGCTGCAGGGCTGCGAGGTGCTGCTGGCGCCGCGGCGCGAGGCGTTTGTCGATGCTTCTGATTTAATAGCTGTCAGCGCTTGTCTAGAAAGCGTTAGAGGCCTATTTGGCTCTAACTGCTGGCTGGCGGTAGAGCTGCACACCGCACCGGACGACGGCCTGTGGCTGCGCACGCTCACGCAGGCCGGCGCGCAGTTGGGCCTGCCGTTGGTGGCCGCGGGTGACGTGCACATGCACTCGCGCGCGGCCAAGCCGCTGCAGGACGTACTGACCGCCGTGCGCCTGGGCCGCAGCGTGGCCGCGTGCGGCTTCGCTCTGCAGCCGCATGCCGAGAAGCGCCTGCGCCCGCGCAGCCGGCTGGCGGGCCTGTACCCGCCCGCGCTGCTGGCGGCCACGCTGCAGGTGGCGGCGCGCTGCACCTTCAGCCTGAACGAGATCAAGTACCGCTACCCGCTGGAGACCGTGCAGCCCGGCATGACGGCAAGCCAGACGCTGGCCTGCCTCACCTGGGAGGGCGCGCGTGTCCGTTACCCCGATGGCGTGCCAGAAGCGGTGGTGACGCAGGTCGAGAAGGAGCTGGCGCTGATCGCCGAGTGCGGGTACGAGATGTACTTCCTCACGGTGCACGACATCGTGCGCTATGCGCGCAGCCAGGGCATTCTGTGCCAGGGGCGGGGCTCGGCGGCCAACTCGGCGGTGTGTTATTGCCTGGGCATCACGGCGGTGGACCCGCAGAAGACGCGCCTGCTGTTCGAGCGTTTCATCAGCCGCGAACGCAGCGAGCCGCCCGACATCGACGTGGACTTCGAGCACGACCGGCGCGAGACCGTCATCCAGTACATCTACGACAAGTACGGGCGCGAGCGCTCCGCGATCACCGCGGTGGTCATCAGCTACCGCACGCGCAGCGCCCTGCGCGACGTGGGCAAGGCCCTGGGTGTGGCGCCGGCGCTGGTAGATGCGTTCGCCAAGGAGCACCACTGGTTCGACGACGTGCTGGCCACGGAGCACCTGCTGGCGCTGGCCGAGCGCCTGGGCGAGCCGCTGGGCGCGCACACGGCCGCGCTGTGGCTGCAACTGGCGCGCCAGTTGCGCGGCTTTCCGCGCCACCTGAGCCAGCACGTGGGCGGCTTCGTGCTCACCGAGGGCAAGCTCACACGCCTGGTGCCCGTGGAGCCGGCCGCCATGGACGGGCGCTCCATCATCCAGTGGGACAAGGACGATCTGGACGCCATGGGCCTCTTGAAAGTGGACGTGCTGGCGCTGGGCATGCTCAGCGCGCTGCGCCGCTGCCTGGAAATGCGTGCCGCGCTGCGGGGCGAATCATGGGACCTGGCCGACATCCCGCCCGAGGACCCGGCCACTTACGACATGGTCTGCCGCGCTGACACCGTGGGCGTGTTCCAGATCGAGAGCCGCGCGCAGATGAGCATGCTGCCGCGCCTGCAGCCGCGCGAGTTCTACGACCTGGTGGTGCAGGTGGCGATCGTGCGGCCCGGGCCCATCCAGGGCGGCATGGTGCACCCCTACCTGCAGGCGCGCGAGCGCCGGCGCCAGTGGCAGCGCACGAAGCGCGAGGAGCCGTTCCCCATTGAATACCCGAGGCTCGGCAACGCCCTGCGGCGCACGCTGGGCGTGCCCATCTTCCAGGAACAGGTGATGCAGATCGCCATCGACGGCGCGGGCTTCAGCGCGGGCCAGGCCGACGAGCTGCGCCGCTCCATGGCCGCCTGGCGGCGCAAGGGCGAGGTGCACCGCTTCGAGAAGCCCTTCAAGGACGGTCTGTTGGCGAACGGCTACCCGCCGGAATTTGCCGACCGGCTGTTCCAGCAGATCCTGGGCTTTGGCGAATACGGCTTTCCCGAAAGCCATGCCTACAGCTTTGCGCTGTTGGCCTACGCCAGCAGCTGGCTCAAGCGGCACGAGCCCGCGTGCTTCCTGGCCGCGCTGCTCAATGCGCAGCCGCTGGGCTTTTACACACCGGCGCAACTGGTGCAGGACGCGCGCCGCCATGGCGTGCGCGTGCTGCCCATCGACGTGGCGACGAGCGACGTGGACTGCACGCTGGAGGAGCCCCTGGCGCCCGTTGCCGGCGTGTCCTTGGCGCAGCCGGCCGTGCGCCTGGGCCTGCGGCTGGTGGCGGGGCTGGGCGCGGCGGCCGAGCGGCTGGTGCAGGCGCGCGGCAGCGGCCCCTTCGCCAGCACCGAAGACCTGGCCCTGCGCGCGCGGCTGGACCGGCAGGATCTGCAGGCCCTGGCCGCGGCTGATGCGCTGCGCGCGCTGGCGGGCCACCGGCGCCAGCAGATGTGGGACGCCGCGGCCCAGCTGCGCGCTCCGCCGCTGCTACAGGACGCGCCCGTGCATGAGGCCGCCCTGCAGTTGCCCGCCGCACCAGAGGGCGAAGACATCTTGTGGGACTACGCCGCCACGGGCCTGACGCTGCGGCGCCACCCCCTGGCGCTGCTGCGCGAGAAGCTGCAGCGCTGGCGGCTGGCCACGGCGCAGCAGTTGCAATCGGCGCCCCATGGGCGGCGCGTGCGTGCCTGCGGCATCGTCACCGTGCGCCAGCGGCCGGGCTCGGCCAACGGCACGATGTTCGTCACGCTGGAGGACGAGACCGGCTCGGTCAATGTGATCGTGTGGCCCGCGCGGCTGGAGCGCTGGCGCAGCGCGCTGCTGCGCTCGCGCCTGCTAGCGGTGGAGGGCGTGTGGCAGTGCGCCCGCGCACCGGGCGCGGACACGGCCGTGCGCCACCTGGTGGGCGAGCGGTTCAAAGACCTCACGCCGCTACTGGGCCGCCTGGCGCAGGCGCTGGACGGCAGCCGCGACTTCCATTGAGTTTCAAGAGAAATAAGGCTCTGGCGCTTATGTGACAAGCGCTGACAGCTATCAAAACGATAGTCAGCGTGGCCCCACGGGCCGGCCCGAGCGCCATTCCTGTGGAATCAGCGCGTACAGCGGCGTGGGGTCGCGCACGAACAGCTGCGGCGTGGGCGGCGGCTGCAGGGTGAGCACCGAACCCTCGGGCGACAGCTCCATGGTCGAGAGCTGGCGCATCCAGGCCACATCGATCGTGCCGTCGGGCGCGGGGCGCGAGTAGATCAGCTCCAGCATGCGCTTGGCGGGTCGGCTGCCGCTGGCGGCGGCGATCTGGTACAGGCGGATGGCTTCGGTGTAATTGGACGGCACGCCGTCGCCGCGGTGGTAGCGGCGCGCCTGCGCCAGCCATTCGTCGGCCGTGTGCGGGGCGGGCTGTGCGCTGATGGTCTGCTCCATGCGGCTGGCCAGCAGCCGGGCATTGGAGGCTGCCGCGGGCGAGCGCGGCGCCGCCGCGCGGAACTGTGCCAGCGCATCGGGCAGGCGCGCTGCGGCGATCTGACGCAGGCCCAGTTCGTTGAGCGCCTGGGCACTGCCGGCCTGGGCGGCGCGCTGCAGCAGGGCTGCGTGTCCGTTCTCCTGCGGGGGGGCATCTGGCGCGCGCGGTGCTGCGGCGGAAAGCGGCAGCGGGGCCAGGCGCTCCTGCGCCCACCATTCCAGCAGCAGCGCCAGCGGCGCGTCCACCGCACGCAACTGGGCGATCCACGGGCGCGCGGCCGCAGGTTGCGGCGGGCCCACGCAGCCATCGATTTCGCACCAGGCCAGGCCGGCGCTGGCGTGGGGCTCACCCAGCGCGCGGGCGCGCTCGAACCAGTACCGCGCCTGCGTGCGGTCCAGGGGCACGCGCTCGCCGTGCAGGTACAGCAGGCCCAGGACCCAGGCGCTGCGCGCGGCGGCCTTTTCCGCTGCGCTGCCCTTGCGCGCTGGCGCCAGGGCCGTGGCGCGCAACCGGCGCAACTGCGCCATGGTGGCCTCGTCCTCGGGCTGGGGCAGGCGCAACGGTTCGGCCTGGGGTTGGCCGGAGGGCTGGATGCGCGGCACGCTGGAGGAACCAGATGGCTCGATCAGCGGGGCCGCGGGCTGCACCGCCGGCGGCGTGAAGTCGCCGCCGCCCTGGCTGGGCTGGATGGCGGGCTGCGGCAGCGCTTCGATGCGCGCTTGGGCCGGAGCCAGCAGCGTGCACGCCAGGAGCAGCACGGCCGGCAGGGCCAGTCGTCTGCCGCCGGGCGGCAGGGTGGCACCGGCCCGGGGCGCGAAAGGGCGGAGCAGGGGCGTCATGGCGGCGTCCTGGCGAGGTGGGGCGGGCCGCGCCCTCAGCGCTTGGCGGGCTGCGGGGCGGCAGGTGCGGCCGCCGCGGGCTGGGTTTTCTTGGGCTGGGTCTTCCAGTACACCTCGGACTTCACGTAGCCACTGGTGCCCACGCCCTGCTGGAAGGCCTTGTCGATGTCCTCGATGGTGCGGTAGCCGGGAATGTTGACCAGCCCTGCGCCTTGCAGTGGCGCGGGCAGCCGGGGCAGCACGTCGGTTTCGGCGGCAAAGCAGGCCACGCGCTCGGTGCCAGGGCGGCTCGCGTCCATGATGAAGGCCGGGTTGGGCACCAGCCAGTCGGGCAGTCGCAGCGCCTGGTTCGCCGCCACCAGCGAATGCGGCGTGACCTGGTTGGGCGTGAGTCGCATGACGTTGCCCGAGGGGTCGGCAAAGTAGCAGTACATGTGTGAGGTGCGCGACACGGTGGCCGACACGAACACCTGCTCGCCGACTTCGAAAGTGGGCTCCATGCCCGGGGGCAGCGCATTCTCGATCTGCATGTCGATGCGCCGTGGCGGGGGCGTGGTGGAGGTGAGCACGAGGCCCGAGGTGCGCACGGGCGTGGAATCCCCTTTGTTCTCGGCCATGCTGCCGGTGGGGCCCGACGGGCCCCAGCCCACCCGTTGCAGGGAGCCGTCGGGTGCCAACGTCACGAAGTGGCGCATCGCGCGCTCGTAGGTGGAGAAGTCCAGCACGCCAGTGGGCACCAGCAGGCTGTCGATCTGGAACTGCGTGAGCGCGGTGCGCAGCGCAGGCGAGTCCAGCGCCAGCAGGTCGGTGCCCGCCTGCAGGTAGCCCTGGGCGATCAGCGAGTTCTGCACCAGCGTGGCCTGGCCTACGCCGCCGCTTTCGTCGAACCAGTCGCGCATCTGGCGCTGAAAATCGGGATGCGTTTGTTCCAGCGTCAGGCACTGCCAGTAGGGCACGCGTGCCCACTTGCCCACGAGCTCGATGGTGGCCAGGTCAATCAGCGTGCGCATGGCGCCGCCGGCGCCCAGCGCGTAGTCGCGCCCCACGTTGAAGTTGACGCCGTAGCTGCCGATGCGCCCGGCCACGTCCAGGCCCTGGCTGCCGCTGCCGATCACCACCTCATTGGCTGAGTCCAGTCCGGGAATCAGCGTGCGCGTGCGAAAGTCCCCCAGGTGCATCTCCAGCCCGATCACGGTGGCCGAGCGGTTGCGGCTGTAGCCTGTGTCCAGCCGGCTGGCGGAGGTGCCGGCGTCGAAGCGGTTGGTGGCCACGTTCTGGTCCACGAACGCAATGGCACCCGACACGTACAGCGCGGGGCGCTGCAGTTGCATGAGGTTGTTGTTGAGCAAGATGGTGGTGAGGTTCTGCACCGTATCCTGGCGGACGATGTCGACTTCGTAGTCCACGTAGCGGAAGGCGTTGGACAGCCGCGACATCTGCGACAGGGAGGTGATGATCATGTCTTTGGCAGCAACGGGCACGCGGCTGGAATAGTCGATGACCTGCTTGCTGGTGATGAGCGTGGTGGGCACCTGCGCGGCGCGCAACATGTGGTCCATGCACATCAGCGAATCCGAGAAGCTGGAGACCGAGCGCGTCGGGCGCACGACGGGGCGGTCCGTCGTATAAGCCGCCTGCTGCAGCGATGCGTCCTTGCGAGGGTCTAGCGGCGTTGTGCAGGCGCTGAGCAGTAGAGCACCCGCCAGCATCAGCCAGGCAGCGCCACGGCGTGGGGCGCCGTTGCGGCCGGGACCGCGGGGAAGTGTGGTTGCGGTGTTCATGGCAAAGCCCTC
Source organism: Diaphorobacter nitroreducens (assembly GCA_003755025.1). Lineage (GTDB taxonomy): Bacteria > Pseudomonadota > Gammaproteobacteria > Burkholderiales > Burkholderiaceae_C > Diaphorobacter > Diaphorobacter nitroreducens. The sequence goes on from RJVL01000003.1 coordinate 448,429, forward strand.
TCGTCTTCGCGTTATCCAACCCTCTGGCGCGGCCGAGCAGGCGCGCGGCGCATGCCCGGCCGCGCCCGCACGCTGGTGGCCATCACCAGCAGATATTGACCAGATCCCCTCGCAGCACCACCACCTGGTCGGCGCCGGGCTTGCCGGTGCCACCCGAGGCCGCGGTGCCGAAGTTGCTGCCCACGGATTGCGAGCACACGACCTTGGAGCCTTGCGTGTTCACCGCGTTGACGACGTCCTTTTCGGTCACGATGCCCGTGGTGTCGCCAGAGAACGCCTTGGCCACGTAACGGGTCAGGCGCGCCTGCTGCCAGGCGGGCAGGCCGGTGTCGTGGTTGATGTAGCCGGAGCGCGGCGCAGAAGGCAACGGCTGCATCTGCACATTGACCTTCTTGTCCAGCACCACCGGGTCTTCACCTGGCGCGGCCCAGGCGGGCACCGTGGCGCAGAAGGCCAGGGCTGCCGTGGCGGGCGCCAGGAAGCGTGTTGCGCGACTGAGCATGGCGAATCTCCTCAAGCAACCTGCACAAAAAGCGCCAGGCCTTCAGTAGGCCCGGCGCTCGCGGACTCACCAGTTGGGGCGATAGCAGTTGCCGCCGGGGCAGGGATCCTCGGCGCAAGCGTCATTGGAGGAGATGTTCTGCACCGCGAACGAGTGCGAGCCCTTGGCCTGGTTGACTGCGCTGCCACCGATGAAATTGGCCGTCTGGGTGGAAGCTGCCGCTACCACCACATGCCCGTAGTTGGAGGCGACGTTCTGGGTGGCGTGTGCATCGCTGCCGTCAGCCAGGTTGCTCAGCACGGCACCCAGGCTGTTCACCGTCTGGTTGGAAGCAGCGCGAATTTCCACCTTGCCGTTGTTGCTGGCGAGGTTCTGGCGGGCAAGGGCGTCGTCACCCTTGGCTTCGTTGGTCACGGCACCCAGGCCCAAATTGGCGGTCTGTGTAGACGAGCCCCCAGCAAAGACCTGCACGGGGCCGGCGTTGGAGGCAATGTTTTGCAATGCCTCGTTGTGTGCGCCGGACGTATTGGAGATGGCGGTGCCGACCGAGTTGGTCATTTGCACGGACGGCCCATTCAGGGTGATGGTGCTGGGCGGTTGCACTGCCATGGCAGCAGTCGCGACGGCACTCAACGCAAAAAATGCAAGAACTTTCATGACTGTCTCTCCTATAACGTGTCAAAAAGACCGCGCCCTCCGGTGGCTTGGGTTATGACCGGTGTCACGGCTACATCGACAAGAAGAAAGACCGCGCCCGACCCGAGGAGGAATGCCGGAGGCCGCCCGTCTTTTTGTCTGGCTCCAGTTTCCGCAGGGGGGCCTCCGGCATCCATCTCCCATCGCGGGTAGCCGAAGAAGGGGGCGCTCTGAAAGCAGTGGAAATGCGTGCGTCAGAGAGGAAAGAGGACCAAGAGAGGCGCTGAAAAGGACCGGCGCAGGGGTGTTTCTCAGGTAGTGTCATTCGGTAACAACCGAATCGCTGCGGATGGGATGTGTTTATTGCCAGTGAGGGCCGGACCGGGCGGGACTGCAAAAAAGGCTAGCACGCCCTGCATATTCTTTCGCAGGGAAAATTTCCCATTAATGTGCTTGAGCGAGGTTTATCCCTTATCTGCGTTAGTTTCAAAATGTGAGTCAGGTAACTCACGAAGAAATTACGAATATCTCCGGATGTTTCGGTGTAATTTGTTTTCCTGTGAGGAAAGCACCCAAAGCGTTGGGATGATCTTTCCGTGGTTACGGTGTGCAAACGCTGAGGGGCCGCCAACAGGCGCCCCCGTCTGGAGACTTCTTTATGCTGCCCGTCAACGATCCTCCTGGTGCAATGGCCGCTCCGCGGGGGACGTCTGTCACCCCAGGCCAATTCGCCATGCACCAGAATCCGCCCTCCATCTGGCCGGACTTTCTGGCGGGGCAACTGGAAAAGCCCGTGCGCGTTTTGCTGGTGGATGACGATGCGCACATGCGGCGCGTCATCGCGCAAGAGCTGATGAGCGACCAGCGTACGCTGCTGGTAGCGCAGGCCACCAGCGTGCGCGAGGGCCGCAAGGCCATCAAGCAGCATGAGTTCGATGTGATGCTCGTGGACCTGAACCTCGGTGATGGCGAGGGCTTCATGTTGATCGACTACATGAAGTCGGTGCGCCCCACGGCCGAGGCCATCGTCATCTCCATCATGCAGAACGATGAGCAGGTGCTGCATGCCTTCGAGCTGGGTGCCACGGGCTATCTCGTCAAGAACTCATGGTTCGGCAGCTATCCCCAGGCGGTACTGCAGGTGGCCAACGGCGGTGCTTCCATCACCCCCAACCTTGCGCGTCGCCTGCTGCAGCGGTTTGACCCGAGCGGCGCCGCCGCCCCGCACGCCCAGCGGCGCGTGGAGCAGGAAACCGAGCGCCTGTCCCAGCGCGAGAAAGAAGTGCTGCGCATGGTGGCCAGCGGTTACACCAGCGCCGAGATCGGCAACCGGCTGTTCATCAGCAGCCTGACCGTGAACACGCACATCAAGAACATCTACCGCAAGCTGCAGGTGCGCACGCGGGCGCAGGCCGTGCGCTTCGCGTCACTGCGCGGGCTGTTCTGAAAGAAGAGCCGCCTGGGCGCAAAAACGTCCGTCGCACCTGCTGCAGGGATGAGGGAGATTTCCATGTTTCGCACCCGTCCGCCGGCCTTTGCAATCGCCTGCGTTGCTGTCTGGTTGCTTGCCATGTCCGTTGATACCCTGCTGCTGGCCTCTGCGGAGCAACTGAGTCTGCAGGCGCAGTTGCGCTGGAAGCTGCTGGGCCTGGGGGCTCTGGTAGTGCTGGGCATCTTGCTGATCGTGCAGTTGCCGCGCGCACTGCAGTGGCGCCCACGGCGCAGCATCCGGCCCAGCCCTGACGTGAAGCGCGAGCGCGAACGCATCGCGCGCAACCTCCACGACCAGGTGGGGTCCCAACTTGTCAACGCGATCGCCCTGGTGGACGAGCGAGACCCCGAACACGGGACGCTGATGCAGTCGCTGGAGTTGTGCCTGCTGGACCTGCGCCTGTTGGTGGATTCGATGGACGGCGAGGACGATTCCCTGGCGGACCGGCTCGCGCGGCTGCGCCACCGCATCCAGCCTGCGCTGGACCGGCGCGGCATCGCGCTGCACTGGGAGATTGCGCCACACGATGAACTGGCCCTGCCAGGAGGAAAGGTGGCGCGGGAGATAGCCGCCATCGTCCAGGAAGCCGTGAGCAATGTGCTGCAGCATGCGGACGCCACGGCGCTCGTGATCCGCCTGCACTCCGTGCAAACGCTGCAGGGCAGGGCATGGCAGTTGCAGGTGGCAGACAACGGCGCAGGGCTGCCGAGCGGCGAGCCCGCGTGCCACAGTCTGGGACGCGGCATTGACAGCATGCGCTCGCGTGCGGCGGCGGTGGCGGGCTGGCTGGAGCTGCTGCCGCAAGAAGGCCGTGGTCTGTGTGTGCAACTCACGGTTCCGGCCGTGCAGTGAGCACGACCAGTGCGTGCCCCCAGGCCGCACACCCAGAAAACTATTAAAACAATAGCTGTTAGCGCTGTATTGGCGAGCCTTGTGGGCTGCTTTAACGTTGAGCGCGCGAGGCGGGCTTGGCCGGCGCAGATGCCGGTGCCGCGCCGGCCTTGGCCAAAAGTGCAGCGCAGTGCGCGTCGTCCTCGGCGGCGGGCACGGTAATCGGCAGCAGCGCCAGCGCCGCGGGCGCCGTGAGGGCGGCAGCCACCGCCGCCCCCGCGCGCAGCAGCAGCGGCCCGGGTTCTACCCCCACCTGCGGATCTGCGAAGGTGCCGCGCACATACAACGGCGTGCGCAGCGAAAAGAATTTCCACTTCAGCGAATCGGGCGTGATGCGCAGGTTGAGCAGTTCGTCGCCGAGGTCCACCGTGCCCTTGGCTTCGACGATGGCCTCCTCGGTGTTGAGCTTGACGGTGCGCGTGCTGGCCACCCCACCTTGTACGTCCAGGTTGGCCACGGCGCAGCGCAGCTTGACCTCCTTGTCGTCGCCGAACAGTTTGGAGACGATGACGCTGCCCAGGTTGAGCGCCGCCAGATCCAGCAATTCCTTGCTCAGCGTGCCGTCGCGGATGTACAGCCGCATTTCGCCCCCACTGGTGCTCAGCATGCGCGCCACCGATTGCCCCTGGCCGGTCAGCGCCAGAGCGCCGTCCAGCCGCCCCAGGCTCTTTTGCATGCGCTCCACCTTGGGAAAGAGAGCCGACAGCTGCAGGCCCTGGACTGAGCCCTGCAACTGCACCTGCAGCGGATCGGTGCGGCTGTCCAGCAGCACGTTGGAGTCGATGCGACCGTGGGCCACGCCAAAGCGCAGCGGTGTCAGGCGCAGCTGGCGGTCTTCCAGCACCGCGCGCACGCTCAGGTTGTCCAGCGGCAGGCTGTCGGGGCGCACCACCTTCTGCCCGGCAAATGCCAGGTCCAGATCCATGGCGCCCCAGCGGTCGGTGGCGAAGCGGGCATCGGGCAGCACCTTGCCGGGGCGGCGCGAGGTGCCTTTCTCCTGTGCGCGCACGCCGCTGGGCGCGCCCAGGACCGGGCCCAGATCCGCCAGGCGCAGTTGCTTGGACGTCATATGGCCCTGCAGCTTGGGACGGGGCTCGCCGCCTGTGTAGGTCAGGCTGCCGTGCAGGTCGCTGCTGCCCACGGTGCCGTTGAAGTCGCGGTATTCCCACACCGCTTTGGCCGGTGCCAGGTTGCCGAGCAGGCGCCCCTCGACCTGGAACGGCGGCGTGTTGGGCAGCACCAGGCCGGTCAGTTCATACAGGTCCGCCATGCTGGGCGCCTTCACGAACACCTGCAGATCCATGCCCGAAAGCTTGGCGGGATTGTTGAGCACGCCTTCCACCCGCGTCTGCACGCTGCCCGAGCGTGCGGAAAAGCGCAGCGGATACCGCGCGGCCTGCTGGCGCAGCGACAGCACCGGTCCTGCCAATCCTTCTCCGGCGATGCGCGCCTTGCGGTAGGTGCCCTGCAGCGCGATCTTCATGCCGTACTTGCCTTCGGCCTGCGGTGCACCAGTGGGCAGGGTGTCGATGCGGGCACGCAGCGCCAAATCCTTCAGGCCATCGGCATAGCCCAACCAGCCGCCGCGCACGACGAGCTGGTTCAAGCGCAGATCCCAAGGGTTGTCCTCAGCAGTGCTTTCTCGGGCATGGGAGCGCGTGAAGGTCCAGTTGTTGCGCCCGTCCTGCCGGCGCGCCAGCACGATGTCGGGCGCCGTCAGTACGACCGTGTCCAGCAGCAGCGTGCGGGACAGCAGCGGCAACAGGCGCAATGTGGCGCTGGCGCTGGCGATGGTGCCCATGCCCGTGGGCGGGCGTGCCGGAGCATTCGCTTGGGTATCCCCCGCCTCCAGCGCGACGGCGCGCGCGGCGTCGGACGCCGCCGAACCCGCAGACGCAGGCGCTGCTGCCGCCGTGCGCGCGTCGGCATCACCTGCGGGTGCGGCTGGCTCGGGGCGCGGGGGAAGGGCGGGCAGTTGGTCCGTGCCCTTGACCGGCGCTTCCGGCACCTCAAAGCCCTCCGGGTTGCTCAGGGAGAGCTGCTGGGCACGCACGGTCACACCGGGTACCCAACGGCGCCAGCCTTCTTCCAGCGGTTGGGGCCAGTGCCACTCCGCCGACAAATCGCCATCAATGGAGAAGGTGCGCCCCGTGGCCTCGCTCACCTTGTCGTTCACCCAGGGTTTGGCGCGGTTCCAGTCCCAATTCACCAGCACCACGATGAACAGCGCCAGGGCCGCCACCACTGCGCCTAACGTGCCCAGCGTCCATCGCAGCACCCGCTGGCGCGTGGAACGGCGGGGGAGGGAGGCGGCGGTGGGCGTGTTCTCAGGGGGCATGGCAAAGGCGCCGCAAGCTGGCCAAACGGGTGTGCCTTGCCTCAGGGCGCGGAGTGGTGTTTGAAGCCATGCTAGTGCGAACATCCTCGCGCTGGGCCGTGCGTACGGCGATTGCCGGGCTTGTCCTACAGCCCACCCATAGGACGGCGCCGGGGCGTGCATGCGCCTTTGGCCTACGTTGAACCACAGCTGTTGCTTCAAGAATGGCGCCATTGCATTCACTTACACCGAGGCGCTCCTCATGCAAACGACCGACGCACTCACCCAGGAAACGATCTTCGGCGTGGCCGACAGCGTGACCTATTCCGGCATGCTGTGCCTGGCGCCGGATGGCCGCCGCTACTTTTACGCCCATGCCCAGGTGGATGGACGCACGCTGCCCCTGCCGCATGACCACTGGACCTCGCGCGATGCCGCGGTGCGCGGCCTGGCGGCCATCGCATCGGGCGAGAGCAAGCCCGCGGTCGCATGACACCGGAGCCCCCCGCGATGGATGCAACGCCTACGCTGCCCCAGGTCCTGGAAGAGGGTTATCGCGGCTTCCTGATCCGCATTCCTATTCCTGAGGCCACGCACGTCGCTGCCGGCACGCCGGTCCAGGTCAGCGTGGCGGCCATCTCGCAACACGCGATAGCCCATATGGACGCCATACGCTGGGCGCCCGTGGAAGGATCGGAGGGAGACCTGCACACACTCGCACGGATCAAGCAAGCCATCGACGAGGCGTTGGACGGCGTGGATCGCGCGTCGTGAGCGTCGGTTTGCAACCCAAGACAAAATAGCCTCTAGCGCTTTACCATCAAGCGCTGATAGCTATCAAAAAAATAGTATTGTTGCATGGAGCGGGAGCCTGGGGCCCCTACAATCGCGGCCCCATGCACAACAGCCACGATCCCCGGGTCCTGCCCATGCGCGACGGCGTCAACCCCAGTTGCGTGGTTCTGCCCTCGGCGGGGCAGGGGCTTCTGGTGGACTTCCTCGCGCAGCGCTTGCCCGCCGTGTCGCGCGAGGACTGGCTGCGCCGCCTGCGCGCGAACGAAGTGGTGGACGAGTTCGGCGCGGCCGCCACGGAGCGCAGCGCGTTCACGCCGGGCGTACGCTACTACTACTATCGCGAACTGCCGCCCGAGCCCGAGCTGCCGTTCCACGAAACCGTGCTCTACCAGGATGCGCACATCCTTGTGGCCGACAAACCCCACTTTCTGCCCGTGGTGCCCGCGGGCCGCTACCTGCAGCAAACCCTGCTGGTGCGCTTGAAGCGCCGGCTGGGCCTGAGCGAGTTGTCCCCCGTGCACCGCATCGACCGCGACACGGCAGGCCTGGTGCTGTTTTCCGTGCAGCGGGCAACGCGCGGCACCTATCAGGCCCTTTTTCGCGACAGACGGGTGCACAAGGTCTATGAGGCCGTTGCACCGTGGCGTGCCGACCTGCCGCTGCCGTGCATCCATGAAAGCCGGCTGGAGGAAAGCGGCCATTTTTTTCGCATGCACGAAGTGCCCGGCACGCCCAACGCGCGCACGCACATCGACGTGTTGGAGGTTGCGGCACCCTGGGCGCGCTACCGGCTGCAGCCCATCACCGGAAAGCGCCACCAATTGCGCGTACACATGGCCGCGCTGGGCCTGCCGCTGCGCGGCGATGCGTTCTACCCGGAGGTGAACGACCCGCCGGAAGGGGACTATTCCAACCCGCTGCAACTGCTGGCGCGCACGCTTGCCTTTACCGATCCCCTCAGCGGAGAGACGCGGCAGTTTGACAGCCGGCTGAAACTGCGCCCGCTGACGGATTAGCGTGTGGGAAAGTGGGGGAGGGGAGAGCAGCCGGAAGGCCGCGTTGCAGCACGCCTTGCCGGAATGCTGGAGCGGGCGATGGGAATCGAATCCGTCCGAGATGGGATTACCCCATCCATTTTGCGTGCGCAATTGACCTGCAACCCGCCACCCGTACCAAGGCAATAGAGAATCCGCGCAACCGAGAGGAAGCGCGATGCGCAAGAGCAGGTACACGGACGAACAGAT